>JBFMHC010000009.1:0-162577 GCA_040751755.1 Pseudomonadota bacterium | reverse complement strand
CACGAAGGGGCTTGCTGGAGCCCAAGAACCGTTCAGCATCTGTTTCGATCCCATCCTACGAAACGATATTGACCCTGAACTCGTCGCCACGAACGAGTGGGCGGGGTAGTGCAGAGGTTCCCTAGTGGTAGTCCTGATAATCAACCAGCTCCGCATCCTGGCCTTCGAACCGGAAGGTCATGCGCCGAATTAAAAGGGTCAGGCTCGATTTCTTTTGGGTTCACGCCGCCAGCTTCTCCGCCACCACCGCATTCAGGCTTTTTCCCTCTGAGGCCGCTTCCAGCGCCAACTTGGCATGCAATTCCGGCGGGATGCGCACGTTGAACTTCCCGGAGAAGCTGCGGCGCGGTTCGATGCCTTTCTCCCGGCACATCTCCAGGAACACCCGCAGCGAGGTCTCGCCCTCCTTGCGCAGGGTGTCCACGTCGGCGCCATAGAAGTCCGCGCCGCCGTTGAGCTCGATGAATTCCCCCCGGAACAGGTTGATGTCCGGGTCATAGGCGATGACCGCCTTGTAGCCGTTGATCTCCATGACGTTCATGGCGTTACTCCGTGCATTTCCAGCCAGCGTCGGATGCTGGCCACCGCGCCCTTGTCCGTGTCCGGGCTGGGGTGGGGGCGGTGGAATACCCGTACCTCGCCGAACAGAAACACGCCGACCCGGGAGCCTTCCCGTTCGCAGATCTCGGCGCCGAGTTCCACGAACAGGGCCTGGATGTCCCGCCACTGGATGTTGGCGGGCGTTGGCCGTGCGTAGATGGCCTCCAGGGTGCGGCGGTGTTTCTGTTTCATGGTACTAATTAATAGTGGCGCATTCAACGGCCTGTGAATGCCCCTCCTCCCTCGTATTTGTTCATGTCATGGCCGGACTCTATGGCCCGGTCCAGGTGGTCAGACCCGCTGTTCCTGACCAGCCGCCCGTCGATACCGGATGGAGGTGGCAACCACCTGTTCCATGTCCTTGTCGTAGGCAGCCTCGGCCACTTTGCTGGCCTTGAGCTTCGCGAGATAGGTGGCGAAACGGGCTTTGGCTTCGTGGGCTTGCAGGGTACGCATCAATGACCTCCGTGGTGGGTGCTGCCTTGGTATTTACCGCTGTATGTCCATCTTCCTGACCCTTTCCCCTGGCCCCTCCCCCGCTCGCGGGGAAGGGGAGGAGATGGTCAGTCCCAGGCCAGCGCGCCGCCGGTCTGGTACTCGATGACGCGGGTCTCGAAGAAGTTCTTCTCCTTCTTCAGGTCGATCATCTCGGCCATCCAGGGGAAGGGGTTGTTGGCGCCGGGGAAGAGTTCGTCCAGGCCGATCTGGGTGGCGCGGCGGTTGGCGATGAAGCGCAGGTATTCCTTGAACATGGGGGCGTTGAGGCCGAGCACGCCGCGCGGCATGGTGTCTTCGGCGTACTGGTATTCCAGTTCCACGGCCTTCATGAACATGGTCTTCAGCTCGGCCTTGAACTCGCTGGTCCACAGGTAGGGCTCTTCCAGCTTGATCTGGTTGATCATGTCGATGCCGAAATTGCAGTGCATGGACTCGTCGCGCAGGATGTACTGGTACTGCTCGGCGGCGCCGGTCATCTTGTTCTGGCGGCCCATGGCGAGGATCTGCACGAAGCCGACGTAGAAGAACAGGCCTTCCATGATGCAGGCGAAGGCGATCAGGCTCTTGAGGAAGGCCTGGTCGCTCTCCAGGGTGCCGGTCTTGAAGTTGGGGTCGGAGAGCACGTCGATGAAGGGCAGCAGGAACTCGTCCTTGGCGCGGATGCTGCTCACCTCGTGGTAGGCGTTGAACACCTCGCCCTCGTCCAGGCCCAGGCTCTCGACGATGTACTGGTAGGCGTGGGTGTGGATGGCCTCCTCGAAGGCCTGGCGCAGCAGGTACTGGCGGCACTCGGGGGCGGTGATCTGGCGGTAGGTGCCGAGCACGATGTTGTTGGCGGCGAGGCTGTCGGCGGTGACGAAGAAGCCGAGGTTGCGCTTGATGATGAGCCGCTCGTCCTCGGTGAGGCCGTTGGGGTCCTTCCAGGTGGCGATGTCGCGGTTCATGTTGATCTCCTGCGGCATCCAGTGGTTGGCGCAGGCGGCGATGTACTTCTCCCAGGCCCACTTGTACTTGAAGGGGACGAGCTGGTTGACGTCGGCGGTGGCGTTGATGATGCGCTTGTCCTCCAGGCGCACGCGGCGGTGTTTCTGGCTGGCCTCGGCCTGCTGCGGCATGGCGGGCTTGGGGGTGTCCCATTGCGGTTCGGCGACGCCGCCGCCGGCGAAGTTCAGGCCCAGGTTGCCGGGTTGCAGATGCGGGATGGGGGGCATCGCGGGGGCGGGGGCCATGGGGCGGGCGGGCGGGGTGATGTCGTCTTCGAAGCTGAGCATGGGGGTCGTCTCCTCCGTGGGGGTGTTCAGTAGATGATGCTGGTGCCAGGGTTGATGATCTCGATCACCTCCAGGCTGGCGGCCAGGGTTTCGAGGCGGATTTCTTGGAGCGCGGCGGGCGTGAGCTCCAGCCATTGCATGCTGCGCAGCGCCGCGCTGTCAGGGATGAATTGGGTCGGCTCCTGGCGGGTCTTGAGGCAGGGGGCGATGTTCGAGGCCTGCGCGGCGGCCAGATGGACGACCGCGACGTCGCGCGCGTAGTCGGCCGGCGCGGCGGTCGGGTCGAGCTGGCAGCGCACCGCGGTGTGCAGACGCTCCGGCAGTTGCCAGCCCTGCAGCAGGGCGGCGCCGAGGGCGCTGTGGTCGAAGCCGAACACCTTGCGCTCGCCCGCGTTCAGGTCCAGGCCCTCGTCCTGGGTCAGGCGCAGCACCTCGCGGTATTCGGCGGGCCGGCGCGCGTAGAACACCAGGCGGCCGACGCTGTGCAGCAGACCGGCGAGGAACAGGGTCTCGGCGTCCCTCATGCGCAGGTAGTGCGCGGTCAGGCGGGCGAACACCGCGCAGGTTGTGCTGTTGTCCCAGAAGGTGTCCATGTCCACGAACTCCGCGGGGATGTCGTGGAAGGCGCGCGCCGCCGAGGTGGCGAGCACCAGGTCGCGCACCGCCTTGTGGCCGATCAGGGCGATCGCCTGCGAGAGCGTGTCGACCCGCCCGCGCTGGCCGTACAGCGCGGAGTTGGCCAGCCTCAGCACGCGCGCCGCCAGGTTGGCGTCCAGCTCGATCACCTCGATCAGGTCGTGCGCGGTGGCGGCGGGGGCGTCCATTACCGCGCAGGCGCGCAGCGCCAGCTCCGGCAGGGTGAAGAGGCTGGAGACCTCCGCGGCCAGCGACTCGGGCGTCATGCCATGCGCTCCCTCTGGGGTCGCCGTTTACTGGCAGGCCTCGCACTCCTCGAAGCCGGGGTCGCCGGGGCGCAGGGTGCACGCCTTGCCGACCACCTCGGGCTCCGGCAGGACCGGCGCGGCGGCCGGGCTGGAGGTCATGTTGGTGGCGAAGCTGCCGCTGCCGCCGCTGGCTGACACGGCGTTGAGCTCGCCGCCCTTGCCGGTGGACTTCTCGGCGTGGGTGGCGCCCAGGGCGCGCAGGTAGTAGGTGGTCTTCAGGCCGCGCAGCCAGGCGAGCTTGTAGGTCTCGTCCAGCTTCTTGCCGGTGGCGCCGTGGAAGTAGAGGTTGAGGCTCTGCGCCTGGTCGATCCACTTCTGGCGGCGGCTGCCGGCCTCGATCAGCCACACCGGGTCGACCTCGAAGGCGGTGGCGTAGAGGCTGCGCAGTTCATGCGGCACGCGGTCGATCTTGGCGAGCGAGCCGTCGAAATACTTGATGTCGCCCACCATCACCTCGTCCCACAGGTTCATGGCCTTGAGGTCGCGCACCAGGTACTGGTTGACCACGGTGAACTCGCCCGACAGGTTGGATTTGACGAACAGGTTCTGATAGGTGGGCTCGATGCTCGCCGACACGCCGACGATGTTGGCGATGGTGGCGGTGGGGGCGATGGCCAGGCAGTTGGAGTTGCGCATGCCCACGCTCATGATGCGGCTGCGCAGGGCGGCCCAGTCCAGGCGTTCGGTCAGGTCGGCCTCCAGGTAGCCGCCGCGCTCCTCGGCCAGCAGCTTGAGCGAGTCCTGCGGCAGGATGCCCTTGCTCCACAGCGAGCCGTTGAAGCTGGAGTAGCGGCCGCGCTCCTCGGCGAGGTCGGTGGAGGCCCAGTAGGCGTTGTAGGCCACGGCCTCCATGGCGCGGTCGGCGAATTCCACGGCCTCGCCGCTGGCGTAGGGGATGCGCAGCTTGTGCAGGGCGTCCTGGAAGCCCATCACGCCCAGGCCCACCGGGCGGTGCTTGAGGTTGGAGTTGCGCGCCTTGTGCACGTTGTAGAAGTTGATGTCGATGACGTTGTCGAGCATGCGCATGGCGGTGTGCACGGTGCGGTGCAGCTTCTCCATGTCCAGGCCGCCGTCCTTCAGGTGGTTCACCAGGTTCACCGAGCCCAGGTTGCACACCGCGATCTCGTTGTCGTTGGTGTGCAGGGTGATCTCGGTGCACAGGTTGCTGGAGTGGACGATGCCGACGTGCTGGTTGGTGTAGCGCACGTTGCAGGCATCCTTGAAGGTGATCCAGGGATGGCCGGTCTCGAACAGCATGGAGAGCATCTTGCGCCACAGGCCCACGGCGGCGACCTTCTTGTGGTTCTTCAGCTCGCCGCGCGCGGCCTTGTCCTCGTAGGCCAGGTAGGCGGCCTCGAAGTCCTTGCCGTACTTGTCGTGCAGGTCGGGCACGTCGGAGGGGGAGAACAGGGTCCACTCGGCGTTCTCCATGACGCGCTTCATGAACAGGTCAGGCACCCAGTTGGCGGTGTTCATGTCGTGCGTGCGGCGGCGGTCGTCGCCGGTGTTCTTGCGCAGCTCCAGGAACTCCTCGATGTCCATGTGCCAGGTCTCCAGGAAGGCGCACACCGCGCCCTTGCGCTTGCCGCCCTGGTTCACCGCCACGGCGGTGTCGTTGGCCACCTTGAGGAAGGGCACCACGCCCTGGCTCTTGCCGTTGGTGCCCTTGATGTAGGCGCCCAGCGAACGCACGCGGGTCCAGTCGTTGCCGATGCCGCCGGCGTACTTCTGCAGCAGGGCGTTCTCCTTGATGCCCTGGTAGATGCCGTCCAGGTCGTCCGGGATGGTGGTGAGGTAGCAGCTGGAGAGCTGGCTGTGGCGCGTGCCGGAGTTGAACAGGGTGGGCGTGCTGCTCATGTAGTCGAAGCTGGAGAGCACGTCGTAGAACTCGATGGCGCGCGCCTCGCGGTCGATCTCGTTGAGCGACAGGCCCATCGCCACGCGCATGAAGAAGGCCTGCGGCAGCTCGATGCGGCGCTCCTGGATGTGCAGGAAGTAGCGGTCGTACAGGGTCTGCAGGCCCAGGTACTGGAACTGGTTGTCGCGCTTGGCGTCGAGCACGGCGGCCAGGCGCGGCAGGTCGAACTGCAGCAGGCGCTCGTCCAGCAGTTCCGCCTCCACGCCTTCCTTGATGAACTGCGGGAAGTACTCGGCGTAGCGGGTCGCCATCTCGGCCTGCGATACCTCCTCGCCCAGCACCTCCTTGCGGATGCCGTTGAGCAGCAGGCGGGCGGTGACGTAGGTGTAGTCCGGGTCCTTTTCGATCATGGAGCGGGCGGACAGGATCAGCGACTTGCGCACCTCCTCCATGGGCACGCCGTCGTAGATGTCGCGCACCGTGGCCTGCAGGATGGCCTGCGGGTTGGTCTCCGGCAGGCCCTCGCAGGCGGCGGTGACCAGGGCGGCCAGGGCCTCCAGGTCGAGCGGCTTCTTCACGCCGTCCTCGGTGCAGAACAGGGCGTGGTCCTGGACCTGCTGCTGCTTCTGCTTGGCGCGTTCCTCGGCGCGGCGCTCGCGGTACAGCACGTAGGCGCGGGCGACTTCATGCTCGCCGGAGCGCATCAGCGCCAGTTCCACCTGGTCCTGCACGTCTTCGATGTGGCAGGTGCCGCCGGCCGGCTTGCGGCGCAGCAGGTTGTCCACCACGGAGCGGGTCAGGGCCTCGACGGTCTCGCGGATGCGCGCGGAGCCGGCGGCCTGGCCGCCGTGCACGGCGATGAAGGCCTTGGACAGGGCGACGGCGATCTTGTTGGGCTCGAAGGCCACCACGGCGCCGTTGCGGCGGATCAGCTTGTGGCCGGAGAGGTCGGCGGCGGCAGCGGGGGTGGAGGTGAAACCGGTTGCGGCGGGATCGGCGAGGCCGGGCATGGAAACAGCGGGGCTGGCGGGCTGAATCTCGGCGGGAATCTGCATCGTTGCGTCTCCTGGATGAGGGATCGCCCTGTTTTTCGGGCTTTCGGTGGTTTATTAGCAAACGCTAAATATAGTGTCTGCCATCCATGTTGAGCGCTAATTCTAGTGTGCGATCCTCGCCCGTCAACGGCTTTTTTTGTGCACAGGCGATGCACAACCTATCCACAGGGTTGTCTACAGGCGGGACCATGCCGCAGACTCGCGCACACGGCTCGTGGCGCGCCAGACGTGGGACTTGTCCACAGGCTACGGGGTACACCTGGATCGGTGGACCGCCGTGTCGATGCGTGAGGTCGCGCCCGCCGCCGGGATGCCGAATTCATGCCAAATGCAGGTGAACTGAAAGGCGGTGCCGCCCCCATGAACCAGTCGAACGGAATTCCGGGCAGGGACGCGGGCGCGTCCCTGCCGTCCTCCTTCGAGCAGGATGGCGTCTGGGATTGGGACCTCGGTAGCGAGGCGGTCAACTTCTCGCCGCGCTGGCGCGAGATGTTCGGCTACCTGGATGCCCACCCCGACGCGGTGATCGGGACCTGGGAGCGCCTGCTCGATCCGGCCGACCTCGCGCGCACGCGCGGCCTGATCCGCGAATGCGTCGAAGGCGGGCGGCAGGGGTTCGAGGTCGAGCTGCGCATGCGCCATCGCGACGGTCACTGGATGGACGTGCTGGCGCGCGCCTTCCTGTTGCGCAACGCCTTCGACAAGCCCGCGCGCCTGGTCTGCTGCCACATCGACGTCAGCGAGCGCAAGGCCTTGCAGCGGCGACTGCGAGAGAGCGAGGAGCAGGCGCGCCTGATCATCGATGCCTCGCCGGACGCCATCCTCGTCACCAACGCCGAAGGCCGCATCGTGCGGGTCAACCCCAGCGCCGAGCGGCTGTTCGGCTATGCCGCCGGCGAGCTGCTCGGGCAGATGGGCGAGTTGCTGGTGCCGGAGCGTTTCCGTCTGCTGCACGTGATGCGGCGCGAGGCCTACATGGCGCAGCCCGTCCACCGCGAGGTGCGCGACCATGGGGTGGATGCGCCCCTGGTCGGCCGCCGCAAGGACGGCAGCGAATTCCCCTGCGAGGCCAGCCTCACGCCGATCATGATCGGCGGCACGCAGCACATCGTCACCACCCTGCGCGACATCACCGCGCGCAAACTGGCGGAGCGGCAGCTGCTGGAGAACCAGAACCAGCTGCGCGAGGAGCGCGACTTCGTGCACGCCGTGGTGGAGGCGGCCGGCAACGTCATCGTCGTGCTGGACCGCGGCGGTCGCGTCGTGCGCTTCAACCAGGCCGCCGAGGCCCTCACCGGCTACCGTTTCGAGGAGCTGCGCGGCCAGCCGATCTGGGAATACCTGATCCCCCCGGAGGTGCGTGCCAAGGTGCGCGGCGTGTTCGACAACCTGATGCATGACCGCATCATCGGTTTTTTCGAGAACGAGTGGCTGTTGAAGGACGGCTCGCGCCGCCAGCTGAGCTGGCGCAACACCGTGTTGCGCGACGCCATCGGCCAGGTCAGCCACGTGGTTGCGCTCGGCTACGACGTCAGCGAGTCGCGTGCGCAGGAGGCCATGATCCGCCAGGACCGCGAACAGCAGGCCACCCTGAGGGTGCTGCTGGAGGCGACGCTCGGCGGCCGCTCGCTGAACGAGACCCTGGAGGGCTGCCTGTCCACCCTCATGTCCGTGTCCTGGCTGGCCCTGCTGCCGAAGGGCGGCGTGTTCCTCGCCGACGAGGCGGCCGGCCGGCTGCGCCTCGTGGCGCAGCGCAACCTCGCGCCGGAGATCCGCGCGATGTGCGCCGACATCGCCTTCGGCCGGTGCCTGTGCGGCCGCGCCGCGGCAAGCCGCCGGATGCAGTACGCCCACTGCGTGGACGAGCGGCACGAGAACACCTATCCCGGCATGCAGGACCACGGCCACTACAGCCTGCCCCTGGTCTCGGACGGCAAGGTGCTGGGGGTGCTGGTGCTCTATCTGCCCACGGACTTCCAACCCGATCCGGGCAAGGAGCAGTTCCTCGCCTCGGCGGCGGACATCATCGCCGGCTTCATCAGGCGCAAGCAGGACGAGGAGACGATCCGCGAACGCGAGAATCTGTATCGCAGCGTGGTGGAGTCCTCGACGGACGGCTTCTGTCTGCTCGACGCGGCGGGCACCCTGCTGGACGTCAACGCGGCCTACGCGCGCATGTCCGGCTACGACCGCCAGGCGCTGCAGGGCATGCGCGTCCGCGACCTGGAGGCACGGGAAAACCCGGAGGAGACCGACGCCCATCTCGCCCGCATCGTCAGCCAGGGCTGGGACCTGTTCGAGACCCAGCACCGCGGCAGGGGAGGGCGGCTCTGGCCGGCGGAGGTCAACGCCAACTACTGGCCGTACGATGGCGGGCGCTTCTTCGTGTTCGTGCGCGACATCAGCGAGCGCAAGGCGGCGGAGGCGGCGCTGGAACGCCACAAGCACCAGCTGGAGGACATGGTGGCGGAGCGCACCGCGCAGGTGCGGCAGCAGGCGCGCATCATCGACCAGAGCCACGACTCCATCGTCACCACCGACATGGCCGGCATCATCACCAGCTGGAACAAGGGCGCGGAACGCCTGGTCGGCCTCGCCGCGCACGCGGCGCTGGGGCGGCACATCGATATCCTCTATCCGCCCGAGGAACACGGCTTCCTGCGCGATCAGGTGATCCAGCCCCTGCGGGAGAAGGGCATGCACGAGGTGGACGTGCGCATGCGGCGCGCGGATGGCACACCCTTCTTCGCCCATCTGTCGCTGAGCCTGCTGTACGACGACGCGGGCGCGCCCAGCGGCATGGTCGGCTATTCCATCGACATCACCGAACGCAAGCGCATGGAGGACGCCCTGCGCGAACGCGAGGCCGACCTGGCGCACGCGCAGGCGATCGCGCACATGGGCAGCTGGCGCCTGGACATCGCCAGCAACGAATTGACCTGCTCGGAGGAGACCTACCGCCTGTACGGCATCGAGCCGGGCACCGCGATCACGCGGCAGGAGTTCATGGCCCACGCGCACGAGGAGGACCGGCCCCGTGTCCTGGCCGCCTGGAAGGCCGCCCTCGCGGGCCATGCCTTCGACATCGAGCACCGCATCGTCGTCCGTGGCGAGGTCAAGTGGGTGCGCGAGCAGGTGGAGCTCGAGTTCGACGCGTCGATGCGTCCTGTCGTCGGCCATGGCTCGATACAGGACATCAGCGCCATCAAGGCGGCGCAGCTGGCCACGCAGAAGGCACTCACCGAGGCGGAACGCCTGGCGCGCGTGAAGAGCGAGTTCCTCGCCAACATGAGCCACGAGATCCGCACCCCGCTCAACGCCGTCCTCGGCCTGGCGCAGATCGGCGCGCGCGATGCCGCGGACGGGCCCGCGGGCGGCAACTTCCAGCGCATCCTCGCGGCCGGCCGGCACCTGCTGGACGTGATCAACGACGTGCTGGATTTCTCCAAGATCGAGGCAGGCAAGTTCGGCATCGAGTCGCACGACTTCCAGCTCGACGCCACCGTGCAGGCCGCACTCGACCTGGTCGCCGAGCGGGCGCGCGAGAAGGGCCTGCGCGTCGAGGTCGACTGGGGCCGGGGCCTGCCGCACTGGGTGCGTGGCGACTCCCTGCGCCTGCGGCAGATCCTCGTCAACCTGCTCTCCAACGCGGTCAAGTTCACCACCGAGGGCGAGGTGAGGCTGGTTCTCTCTTGGGAGGGCGAGAAGGCCTGCTTCTCGGTGCGCGACAGCGGCATCGGCATGGACGCGGGGCAGCTCGCGCGCCTCTTCAACCCGTTCGAGCAGGCCGACAGCTCGGCCTCGCGCAAGTTCGGCGGCACCGGCCTGGGCCTGGCGATCAGCCGCAACCTGGCGCAGCTCATGGGCGGCGACATCTCGGTGCAGAGCCGGCCGGGTGAAGGCAGCACGTTTACCCTGCGCCTGCCCCTGCTGGCGGCCGAGGACCCGCACGCCCACGTCGAGCGCGCGGTGGACACGGAAGGCCCGCGCCTCGCGCACCTGCGCGTGCTGGCGGCGGAGGACGTGGAGGTGAACCGCCTCATCCTCGAGGACATGCTGGCGTACGAGGGGGCGGAGACGGTGTTCGCCGAGAACGGCCGCCAGGCCCTGGAGCGCCTGGACGAGCTGGGCGTGGCCGCCTTCGACGTGGTGCTGATGGACGTGCAGATGCCGGAGATGGACGGCTACGAGGCGACCCGCCGCATCCACGAGCTGGCGCCCGCCCTGCCGGTGATCGGCCTCACCGCGCACGCGCTCGCCGAGGAGCGCGACAAGTGCCTCGCCGCCGGCATGGTGGAACACGTGACCAAGCCCTTCGACGCCGACGATCTGGTCGCGGCGATCCGCCGCCACGTCGCCGGCGGCATGGCCTGAGAGCCCCCGGGGCCGGGCTGCGCACAGCCCGCCCCCGGGGGGCAGGAAAACCTGGGGCGGCCCTTCGTTTTCCTGGGAGCAGGACCTACCTGCGGAACGCCACCACGTGGTCGACGTCGAGGCGGATGCCGATGCCTTCGCCGATGGCGTGGTTGTGGTGCGAGGGCACCAGCACCTGCACCCGTCCGCCCTGAGGCAGGCGCAGGGTGTAGAGGAACTCGGCGCCGCGGAAGGCCTTGCGCTCCACGGTCGCCAGCAGGGGGCTGGCGTCGTCGTGCAGGATGTCGTCCGGGCGGATCAGCACGTCGACCATGCAGCCCTTGTCGCATTTCGCGCAGCCGCCTTCGGCGTCGCACTCGCCGGGGATGCGGCCCTCCAGCACGCCCAGCTCGATCTCCACCTGGCGGCTGTTGATCACCTTGCCCGGCAATAGCACGCCCTGGCCGACGAAGTCGGCGACGAAGCGGTTGGCCGGCTGGTGATAGAGGTTGTAGGGCGTGTCCCACTGCTGGATCACGCCCTGGTTCATGATGCCGACGCGGTCGGCCATGGCGAAGGCCTCGTGCTGGTCGTGCGTCACCAAGAGGGCGGTGATGCCCTCCTGGTTGAGGATGTCGCGCACCTCCAGCGACAGCTTCTCGCGCAGCTCCACGTCCAGGCTGGAGAACGGCTCGTCGAGCAGCAGCAGGCGCGGGCGCGGCGCCAGGGCGCGCGCCAGGGCGACGCGCTGCTGCTGGCCGCCGGAGAGCTGGTGCGGGAAGGCGCCCGCCTCGCCGGCCAGGCCCACCAGGTCGAGCATCTCGCGCACGCGCTGGCGCAGGTCCGCCCCCTTCAGGTGGCGCAGGCCGAAGCCGACGTTGGCGGCGACGTCGAGGTGCGGGAACAGGGCGAAGTCCTGGAACACCAGGCCGACGCGGCGGCGCTCCGGCGGCAGGTGCGCGCCGGCGCCGGCCACCGTCTCGCCGTCGAGGAAGATGGTGCCCTCGCGCAGGCGCTCGAAGCCGGCGATCAGGCGCAGCGCGGTGGTCTTGCCGCAGCCGGAGGGGCCGAGCAGGCAGCCGATCTGGCCGGCCTTGAGTTGCAGGTTCACGCCCTTCAGCACCTGCTTGGTGCCGTAGGACTGGGCGACGTTTTCAAGTATGAGCATGATGGTCTGCGTGGCGGATCAGCAGGAACACGGGCAGCAGCCCGACGATGGCGATGGCGGCGGCGGGCAGGGCGGCGCGCTCCCATTCCCCCTCCGAGGTCATCTCGAACACCCGCACCGCCAGGGTGTCCCAGCCGAACGGCCGGGTCATCAGGGTGATGGGCAGCTCCTTCATGATGTCCACGAAGGTGAGCGCGGCGGCGCCGAGCAGGGAGACGCGCAGCATCGGCAGGTGCACGCGCCACAGGCGGCGCGCGCCTGCCACCCCGAGCGACTGCGACGCCTCGTCGATGCCGCGCGAGATGCGCGCCAGGCCCGCATCCACCGGGCCGTGGCTCACCGCGAGGAAGCGCGCGCAATAGGCCAGCAGCATCACCAGCAGGGTGCCGCCGAGCACCTGGCCGTCAAGCGAGAGGCGCTCGATCAGCTGGTTGTCCAGCCAGGCCACGGGGATGAAGATGCCCACCGCCAGCACCGCGCCCGGCAGGGCGTAGCCCAGGGTGGCGACGCGCGCGGTGACGCGCATGGCGGCGCCGGGCCGCAGGCGCTGTGCGTAGCCGAGGACGAGGGCGAGCCCCCCCACCAGCACCGCGCCGAGGCCGGCGAGCAGCAGGGTGTGCCAGGCGAATTCCAGGTAGCGGGCGTCGAAGTCGCTGGCGAACACCCCGGCCGCCCAGTCGAGGATCTGCCACATGGGCAGGGCGAAGGCGAGGCCGAACACCAGCGCGCTCCAGCCTGTCGCGAGCGCGGCGCCCCAGCCGCCGAGGCGGATGCGCGTGGGCGTGGCGGCGGCGCGGGTTGAGGCGGCGTAGTTGCGGCTGGCGCGCAACTGGTATTCCAGCAGCGCCACCACGAACACGAAGAAGATCAGCACCGAGGCGAGCTGCGCGGCGGCGGGCAGGGAGAAGAGCGAGAACCAGGCCTTGTAGATGGCGGTGGTGAAGGTGTTGTAGTTGAACACCGAGACGGTGCCGAAGTCCGCCAGGGTTTCCATGATCGCCAGCAGCAGGCCGGCGGCGATGCCGGGCCGCGCCATCGGCAGGGCGACGCGCCAGAACGCGCGCCAGGGCGATTCGCCGAGCGACTGCGCCGCCTCCAGCAGGCGCCGCCCCTGGCCTTGGAAGGCGGCGCGCGCGGTGAGGTAGACGTAGGGGTAGAGGGCCAGGGACATCACCAGGATGACGCCGCCGCGCGAGCGGATCGGCGGCAGCTGCATGATGCCGTGGCCTTCGCGCAGCCAGGTGGCGAGCGGCCCGGTGAAGTCGAACAGGCCGAGCCAGACGAAGGCGGTGACGTAGGCGGGCAGGGCCAGCGGCAGCAGCAGGGCCCAGGCGAAGAAGCGCCGCCCCGGATACTCGCAGGCGGCGGTCAGCCAGGCCAGGGAGACGCCGAGCAGGGTGACGCCCAGACCCACCCCCAGCACCAGCCAGAGGGTGTTGACCAGCAACTCCGGCAGCACGAAGCGCCACAGGTGGTCCCAGATCTCCTGGTCGGGGTGGGCGAGGGCGGACAGCACCACCAGCACCGGCACGGCCGTGAGCAGGGCGATGGGCGCGGCCGCCAGCCAGGGGGCGAGGCGGCCGGAGGCGATCAGGCCCGGCATCTCACTTGTAGCCGGCGCGGTCCATCAGCATCACCGCCTTGGCCTGCAGCTTGCCCGCCTCGGCGACGTTGATCAGGTTCTGCTTGAAGCCGCCCCAGGCCGCGACCGCCGGGTCCGCCTTCACGCGGGGGTTGGCCGGGTATTCCATGTTCACGTCGGCGTACAGGTTCTGCGCCTTCTCGGAGGACAGCCATTCCAGCAGGCGCACCGCCTCCTTCTCGTGCTTGGCGTGGCGCGTCACGCCGGCGCCGGAGACGTTGACGTGCACGCCGGCGGCCTTGTTCTGCAGGTTCTGGTTGGGCCAGAAGATCGCCAGCGGCAGCCCCGGCTTCTTGTCCTTCAGGCGGCCGTAGTAATAGGTGTTCACCACGGTGGCGTCGCACAGGCCGGCGGCCACCGCCTCCATGGCCTTGGTGTCGTCCGGCAGCGGATCGGTGGCGAGGTTTTTCACCCAGCCGCGCACCGTGGCCTCGGTCTTCTCCTCGCCGTGCTCCCAGATCATCATGGCCACCAGCGACTGGTTGTAGACCTTCTTCGAGGTGCGCAGGCACAGGCGGCCCTTCCACTTCGGGTTGGCCAGGTCTTCGTAGGTGGAGAGCTCGCCCGGCTTCACCCGGTTCGGGTTGTACACCACGGTGCGCGCGCGCACCGAGAGGCCGAACCATTCGTTGTCCGGGTCGCGCAGGTGCGCGGGCACGTTGGCGGCCAGCGTCTTCGAGCTCACCGGCTTCAGCAGCCCCTCCTCGGCGGCTTGCCAGAGGTTGCCGGCATCCACGGTCATGAACAGGTCGGCCGGGGTGTTGCGGCCCTCCGCCTTCAGGCGCGCCATGAGCGGCCCTTCCTTGTCGGTGACGAACTTCACCTGCACGCCCGTCTCCTTCGTATAGGCGTCGAACAGGGGCTTGATCAGTTGCTCGTTGCGGGCGGAATAGACCACCACCTCGGCGGCCGGGGCGGCCGTGGCGATCGCGGTCAGGGCCAGAGCGGCCAGGAATGACTTGCGCATGCTTCTCTCCGTGTCGGTTGATCAGGGTGTGCCGCCATTACATCAAAGATGAGAATAATTCGCAATAGCTATTGCATTCGAGAATTGTTCTCAATAAGATGCGATCCATGGACACGACGAAGCCACCGATCAAGCCCGATTGGCCAAGGCCGGATGTGCGGCATGTGCGGGCGATTCCGGCGTCCGAACTCCTGGGGGCCGCGAGGACCGTCGTGATCGAACATCGCGGTGAGCGATACGAGTTGCGTCTCACCCGGAATGAAAAACTGATCCTGACCAAGTAGCACCGGGCAGGAGGCGAAACACCAGCAAGCAAACGGGCGTGCGCCCCAGTAGCCAGCCAGCAACATCAATCCTGGTACTGAGGAAACGCTTATGTTCAAGCAGAAGACCCTGACCCTGGCGCTTGCCAGCCTACTGACCACGCCCGCCTGGGCCACCGCGGATGACGCCCTGATGCAGGAGGTGCGCCGGCTGGCGGAGCGCGTGGCCCAGCTGGAGGCCGCTTTGGACAAGACCGCAGGCGGACCGGAAGGGGACCGGATGGCGGAGCTGTCCGACCGCGTGGAGGACATGGAAAACCAGGTCCTGGTGCTGAAGAAACCCGGCAAGGTGGAGCAGGCCCTGGAGGGCATCTCCGTGGGCGGCGCCCTGACCATGGTGGGGCAGCGGGCCACGAGCGGTGCGGCCAGCGGCGTGGAAAAGGGCCAGTTGAGCTACCGCGCCGACCTGGAGGTGGATGTGCCGGGCGACACCCTGGGCCGGCTGGCCGGCTTCGGCGACAGCCGATTCTTCGTGCATCTGCGGGCGGGCCAGGGGGCCGGCCTGGAGCCGGGCCACGAGATCGGCCCCACCCTCAGCGCCACGCCCAACTCCACGGCCTTCTACCTCACCAATGCCGAGGATGCCTCGCCCATCCTCGCCCAGGCCTGGTACCAGCTGGGCACCTCCCTGAGCCCGCGCGCCTCCGGCGCCCTGCCGCGCGTCGAGGCCACCCTGGGCAAGATCGACCTGTTCGGCTTCTTCGACCAGAACGACGTGGCCGACGACGAATCCGAGGGCTTCATGAACAACGCCTTCGTGCACAACCCGCTGCTGGATTCCGGCGGCGACATCGGCGCCGACAGCTACGGCTTCGCGCCGGGCCTGATCCTGGGCTACACCAGCGACGTCAACAGCGTGAACCGCTGGAAGCTGTCCCTCGGCCTGTTCGGCACGGGGGCGGGGGCCGGCTTCCAGACCAGTTTCAGCAAGCCCCTGGCCATCGCCCAGGCGGAATACGGCGGCCGGGTCCTGCGCGACCGGCCCGGCAACTACCGTCTCTATGCCTGGACCAACGGGCGCGCCACGCCCTACGCCAACGAATTCGACACCACCGAGGAGCGGCATTCCGGCTGGGGCCTCTCCGTGGACCAGGAAGTGGCCCGGCACCTGAACCTCTTCGCCCGCTACGGCCAGTCCACCGCCGGCCGGGTCAAGATCGAGCGCGCCCTCACCCTGGGCGGGCAGCTGGGCGGCTATGCCTGGGGCCGCCAGAACGACCGCGTCGGCCTGGCCTTCGCCTGGCTCGATCCCAGCGCCGCGTTCAAGGCCGCCGCCCCCGGCGTGGATGCCGACGCCGACGGCAACCCGGACTTCGGCTTCAGTCCCGACGGGGCCGAGCGGACGCTGGAGCTGTTCTATGCCTGGCAGGTCAACGACACCTTCCAGCTCACGCCGAGTTGGCAGTGGATCGGCCGCCCCGGCGGCGACGCCGGCGCCAGGGATGTCTCCATCCTGGGCTTGCGCGCCAAGGCCGCCTTCTGAACCGCCCCGCCGCCATCTTTTTTCGGAGGTCACCATGGACAGCAATACCGCGCTCCTGACGGGCGCCCTGGACCAGCTCATGCGCCACGCGCTCACCGGCTGCGCGCACGCGGCGCATCAGGCATCCCGCCTGCTGGAGGTCTTGTCGGAACGGGCCGACGTGGACCGCGAGACGCGACTGCTCTGCGGAAGGATGTGCGAGGCCCTGGAGGCGGGGTACGGAGGCGGGCATGCGTGACCCCATCGACAGCCGGAGCCAGGCATGAATGCCGAGAAAAAGGATGCCGACGCCGCGAAGCCCGCGCCCACCTACCAGAGCCGCGAGCTGTTCCAGGGCGGCAAGGTGGTGCGCATCGTCCACGAAGGGCGGGAGTACCGGCTGTGCATCACCCGCGCCGGCAAATTGATCCTCACCGCCTGAACCCCCCCATTTTTTAAATCCCGAAAGGACCTTCAATGAAGAAATTGATTCTTGCCCTGGCCATCTCCACCACCCTGTCCGCCCAGCCCGCCCTCGCCGCGGACCACGACGTGGGGCCTGTGTTGCGCCACTATGCCGGGCTGGTGTACGCCAACTACGTGGATGCCGTGAGTGGCGCCAGGGGCTTGCAGAGGGCGATCGACGCCTTCCTCGCCCATCCCTCGGCCGAGACCCAGGAAGCGGCACGGAAGGCCTGGCGGGTGGCGCGGGAGTTCTACGGCCAGACCGAGGCCTTCCGCTTCTACGGCGGCCCCATCGACGGCGAACAGGGACCCGAGCCGCGCATCAACGCCTGGCCCATGGACGAGTCCTATGTGGACGGCGTGCAGGGCCGGCCGGAGGCGGGGCTGATCAACGACCCGCGCTTCGTCATCAACCGCGACAACGTCATCGCCCAGAACGAACGCGGCGGCGAGGAGAACATCGCCAGCGGCTGGCATGCCATCGAGTTCCTGCTCTGGGGCCAGGACCTGAACGCGGACGGTGCCGGCGCGCGCCCCTACACCGACTTCACCACCGCCCCCCACGCCGACCGCCGGCGCCAGTATCTGAAGGTGATCACCGACCTGCTGGTGGACGACCTGACCCAGGTGGCCAAGGAATGGAAGCCGGGGCGTCCATTCAACTACCGCGCCCGCTTCGAGAAGGGCGGCCTGGAATCCCTGCGCCAGGTGTTCGTCGGCCTCGGCTCGCTGTCGCGTGGCGAACTCGCGGGCGAACGCATGGAAGTGGCGCTGGCGAGCCAGGACCAGGAGGACGAGCACTCCTGCTTCTCCGACAACACCCACCGCGACGTGGTCAACAACGCCCTGGGCATCGAGAACGTCTGGCTGGGCCGCTACCGGCGCGCCGACGGCAGCCTGCTGCAGGGCCCCTCGCTGAAGGACCTTGTGGCAACCAGGGATGCCGCCCTGGCGGACCAGACCAGCCGGCGGATCGCCCAGTCCGTGGCCAATGCCCATGCCATCCAGGCGCCTTTCGACCGCGAGGTCGTCGGCGGCAAGGACGCCCCCGGCCGGGGCCGCGTGCAAGCCACCATCGACAGCCTGGTGCTGCAAAGCAAGGACCTGGTGGCCGCCGCCAACGCCGTCGGTGTCAGCAAGCTGACCCTGGTGCAGCCCTGATCCTCACCTTCTCCCCTCCAGCCAGCCATTCGAAAGTCAGCCATCATGCAAGCCCACAAACCCCTGGCCCTTGCCCTCCTGCTCTCCGCGGCGGGCCTCTCCGCCGCGCCCATTGACGACCCCGAAGGCGAGAAGAGCGGCGGCGAGGCCACCGTATTCGCCACCGGCCGCAACGCCTTTTCCTTTCCCGCGGCCAACCTGACGGACGCGGAGCGCACCCGTTTCGTCATCGGCAACTCCTTCTTCAAGCGCAACTGGGTGGAGGCCCCGTCCTCCACCACGGCGCGGGACGGCCTGGGGCCCCACTTCATCGCCCGTTCCTGCGGTGGCTGCCATGTGAGCGACGGCCGCGGCGAACCGCCGAAGCCGGGCGACCAGCCCGTCTCCCTGCTGCTGCGCCTCTCCGTACCCGGCGTGGGCGCGCACGGTGGCGTGGTGCCCGAGCCCACCTATGGCGACCAGTTCGACAACTTCGCGGTGCAGAAGGTGAAGCCCGAGGGCAGGGTGGTGATCACGCATGTCGAGGTGAAGGGCCGTTTCGCCGACGGCACGCCCTACACCCTGAAGCAGCCCCGCTACGCCTTCGCCGACCTGGGCTACGGTCCCATGGCCCGGGATGTGCTGGTGAGCCCGCGGGTGGCGCCGCAGATCATCGGCGTGGGCCTGCTGGAGGCCATCGCCGAGACCGACATCCTCGCCAACGCCAGGGAGCAGGCGGTCGCCGGCGGGCCGGTCAGGGGCGTGCCCAACCGGGTCTGGGATGCGCCTTCGGGCAGGATGATGCTGGGCCGCTTCGGCTGGAAGGCGAACGTGGCCACCATCGCCCACCAGACCGCCGGCGCCTTCAACGGCGACATCGGCATCACCTCCGGCGTGTTCCCGGACGAGGCCTGCACCGCCGCGCAGCGGGACTGCCTGGCCGCGCCGAGCGGCGATCAAAGGCAAGGCGCGCCGGGCCGGGAGCCGGAGATCGACGCCAGGACGCTGGGCGACGTGGTGTTCTACCAGGCCACCCTGGCCCCGCCCGCGCGGCGTAACGTGGACGACCCCCGGGTGCGCCAGGGCAGGCAACTGTTCGCCCAGGCCCAGTGCGCCACCTGCCACCGCCCCGACTACGTGACCACGGCCGGCCCCAATCCCCGGTTCAGCAGCCCGGCGCTCAACGGCCAGCGCATCCACCCCTACACGGACCTGCTGCTGCACGACATGGGCGAGGGCCTGGCGGACGGCCGCCCGGATGGCCAGGCCAACGGCCGGCAGTGGAAGACCCCGCCCCTGTGGGGCGTGGGTCTCATCAAGGACGTGAACGGCCACACCCGCCTGTTGCACGACGGCCGCGCCAACGGCGTGCTGGAGGCCATCCTCTGGCACGGTGGCGAGGCGGAGGCAAGCCGCGATCGCGTGCTGAAGATGGACAAGGCGCAGCGGGCGGCCCTGGTGAAATTCGTGGAGTCCCTGTGATGCATCTGCGCACCTTTGCCCTGCTGATGTCCCTGTTCGCCGGCCAGGCCGCCGCCGGCCCCTTCGTCGAGGCGGTGCAGCGGGACTGGCTCGGTCCTCGTGCCGCCGATTTCGTGCGCGACGGCGCGGCCCTGGTGCCGGCGCTGGAGACCCTGTGCGCGGCCACGCCGGAGCGGGCGGAGGCGGACCTCGCCCAGGCGCGCGAACACTGGTTGCGTGCCCTGTCGAGCTGGGAAACCCTGGCCGGCGTGGCCGTGGGCCCCGTGCTGGAGCGCCGCGCGCAACGCCGCATCGACTTCACGCCCACCCGCCCGCGCATGATCGAGAAGGCCATCCGTGCCGAACCGAAGGGCCCCGCCGACATGGAGCTCGTCGGCACCCCGGCCAAGGGCCTGCCGGCGCTGGAGTGGCTGCTGTGGTCCAGGCCGGTGCAACCGGGCACGCCGGGCTGCCGCTATGCCGTGCGGGTGGCCGAGGAGATCCGCGCCGAGGCCGCGGCCCTGGCGGCGGCCCGCCCCGCCACCCAGGACGACACCGCCTTCCTCGCCGAGCTGGTCAACCAGTGGGTGGGCGGCGTCGAGCGCCTGCGCTGGCCGGGCATGGAAATGCCCCTGCGGGTGGCCATGACGTCCGTTCCGGCCGCCGTGCCGGACTTCCCCCGCCGCGACAGCCATGCCGCGCCCCTGGCCTGGTCGGCCCAGTGGCGCGCCCTGCGCGGCCTGGCCCTGGAAGGGGAGGGGTCCCTGCGCGCGGCCCTGGAGTCGCGCGGCCAGACCGAGGCGGCGGCAGCCCTGGCCCAGGCCGTGGCCGCGGCGGATGCCGCCATGGGCGGGCTGACGACGGGGGAGGGGACGCGCATCCTCGCCGCCGCCAAGTCCCTGGCAGGCCTGAAGGCGCTGGTGGAGTCCCGCGTGGCGCCCGCCCTGGGGGTGAACATCGGTTTTTCGGACGCGGACGGGGATTGAGCCATGCCTCGACGTCGTGAATTCCTCATCGGCATGGCCGCCTTGCTGGGGGCGCCCGCCCTGGCCCGTGCCGCCGCGCGGCAGGGCGAGCCGCTGCGCCTGGCCGCCGCCTGGCAGACCGGACAGGCCTATCGGGTCGGCGTGCTGGAAGTGGATGGCGCGGGTGCGACCCGCATCGCCGCCGCCCTGGATGTGCCCACACGGGCCCACGGCCTGCTGCGATTGCCGGGCGGCGGCCTGCTGGCGGTGGCCCGGCGGCCGGGCGATTGGCTGCTGCGCTGGGGAGGGACGGAAGGCCCCGGCAAGGGCGGGGCGACGGCCTGGCGCTGGATCGAACCGGGCCGGGCCTTCGCCGGCCACGCCCTGGCCAGCGCCGACGGCGCCACCCTCTACACCGCGGAGATCGACCTGGAGAGCGGCGCCGGCCTGATCGGCGTGCGCGACGGCGCGACCCTGGAGAAGCGGGCCGAATGGCCCACCCACGGCCTCGATCCGCACATGCTCGCCTGGGATGAACTGCACCCCGGCGCGCTGATCGTCGCCAACGGCGGCGTGCCCACCCAGCCGGAAACGGGGCGGATGAAGCGGGACCTGGAACGCATGGATTCCTCCCTGGTGCGCCTGGATGCTCGCGGCGGGGCGCTCCTGGGCCAGTGGCGCCTCGCCGACCCGCGCCTGTCCCTGCGGCATCTGGCCTGGAACGGCGCGCGCCTGGGCATCGCCCTGCAGGCCGAGCACGATGCCGCGGAGGCCAGGCACAAGGCCCCCGTGCTGGCCCTGTTCGACGGCCAGGGCCTGCGCACCGTGGATGCGCCTCGGCCCCTGGCCGGCTACGGCGGTTCCATCGCCCCCTTCGCGGCGGGCTTCGCCATCGGTTGTCCGCGCGCCCGGGGGGTGGCGGTCTTCGGCGCCGAGGGTTTCCGCGCCCTGCTCGGCCTGGAGGACGCCTGTCCCCTGGCGAGCGCGCATGGACGTCTATGGGCGGGGGGGAGCGGGCGGCTGATGGCCGTCTCTCCGGGGGCGGGTTCGCCGATCCAGGGCCAGGTGCCCGAGATCCGCCTCGACAACCACTGGATCGCGCTCTAGCGCCGCGCCGCCGTCCTCGTCACCGCGTTCGTCAGGCGATGCCCAGGGGGTTCGGCGCGGACGGTGGATTCGCGTTATCTTCCTGGCATCTGCATCCCCGATTCCTCGCGAACATGCGCCTGCTGCTGGTCGAAGACGACCCCATGATCGGCGAAAGCGTGCACCTCGGCCTCGGCCAGGAGGGGCATGCCGTCGACTGGGTGAAGAACGGCGAGGCCGCCGAGTCGGCACTGGGCAGCGAGGCCTACGACCTGATGCTCCTCGACCTGGGCCTGCCCAGGAAGGACGGCCTGGGCGTGCTGGGCGGGCTGCGCGCGCGCGGCGACGACCTGCCGGTGCTCATCCTCACCGCGCGCGACGCGGTGGCGGACCGGGTCGCCGGCCTGGATGCCGGGGCGGACGACTACCTGGTCAAGCCCTTCGACCTCGACGAGCTGGCGGCGCGCGTCCGTGCCCTCGGCCGCCGCCGCGCCGGACGCGCCGACCCGCTGCTCCGGCACGGCGCGCTCAGCCTCGACCCGGCGCGCAACGCGGCCGCCCTGGGCGGCGAGCCGGTACTGCTCTCGGCCAGGGAGTTCGCCATCCTGCATGCCCTGCTCGAACGTCCGGGCATGCCCCTGTCGCGCGCGCAGCTGGAACAGCGGGTGTACAGCTGGAAGGAGGAGATCGACAGCAACGCGGTGGAGGTGCACATCCACGCCCTGCGCAAGAAGCTCGGCGCGGCCTGGATCCTGAATCTGCGCGGTGTCGGCTACTACGTGCCGAAGCAGCCGCCCGCGCCATGAGCCTTGCATGACCTCGCTGCGCCGCCAGTTGCTGGTCTACCTGCTCGGGGGCGCGCTGCTGGCCGCGCTGCTGGCCGGTTTCCTCACCTACCGCGCGGTGCTGCGCGAGTCCGACGAGATCCTCGATTACCACCTGCGCCAGGTCGCCCTGTCGCTCGGCGCGCAACGTTTCGGCGGCGACCTGCCGCCGCTCGATGCCGGCGAGGAGGCGCGCTTCGACCTGGTGGTGCGCGTCTGGGACGAATCCGGCGTGCGCCTCTACCAGTCGCACCCGCACAGCGACCTGCCCGGGTTCGCGCAGCTGGGCTTCGCCACCGTGGCCGAGGCGGATGGCGGTTGGCGCGTCTTCAGCATGCAGACCCGCGGCAACGTCGTGCAGGTGGCGCAGCCACTCGCGGTGCGGGAACGGCTCGCCGCCGGCATGGCCCTGCGCGTGCTGACGCCCTTCCTGGTGCTGATCCCCGCCCTCGGGCTGCTGGTATGGCTGGCGATCGGCCGCGGCCTCGCGCCGCTCGCCGAGGTCGCCGGCGCGGTGGCGCGGCGCAGCCCGGGCAGCCTGACACCGCTGCGCCTGGCGCGCGTGCCCGACGAGTTGCGGCCCCTGGTCGCGGCGCTCGACGGGCTGCTGGTGCGCCTGGGCGAGGCCCTGGAGGTGCAGAAGGCCTTCACCGCCGACGCCGCGCACGAGCTGCGCACCCCCCTGGCCGCGTTGCAGCTGCAGGTGCAGCTGCTGGAACGCAGCCGCGACGAGGCGGAGCGGCAACAGGCGGTGCTCCGCCTCAAGGCGGGGCTGCAGCGCGCCACCCACATGGTGGAACAGTTGCTCACCCTGGCGCGCCAGGAAGGCGCGGCGGGCGAGTTTGCCGCCGTCGACCTGCATGCCCTCGCGGCGCAGGCGGTCGCCGAGCTGGCGCCGCTGGCGCAGGCCAAGGACATCGACCTCGGCATGGCGGGCGAAGCAGGGCGCGTCGAGCTGTCCGGCGATGCCGCGGCGCTACGCATCCTGCTGGCGAACCTGATCGGCAATGCGGTGCGCTACACCCCGCAGGGCGGCCGCGTGGACGTGCGGGTGGCGCATGCGGCGGGCGAGGGGGTGCGTCTGGAGGTGGTCGATAGCGGCCCCGGCATCCCGGAGGCGGAGCGGCAGCGGGTGTGCGACCGCTTCTATCGCCTCGCCGACACGGAGGCGGGCGGCAGCGGCCTCGGCCTGGCGATCGCGCGGCGCGTCTGCGAGCGGCACGCGGCGCGCCTGTCGTTGCTCGATGGCCCCGGCGGGCGGGGCCTGAAGGTGGAGGTGGCGTTTCCGGAACGCCCATGACATGGCGCCGGCCCCGCCTTGCACGCGGCCGGCGCCACGCGTGCGGTGGCTTACTTGGCGGGGGCGGCCTCGCTCTTGTTGCCCACCGCTTCCTTGTGGGTCTTCTTGTGCTTCGCGACCTTGTGGTGCTTGGTCGCGCCGGCGGCGTGCCTGGTCTTGGCGGCGGGGTGCGCGGCGCTCTCGGCCTTCGTCGCATCGTTGGCGGGGGCGTCGGCGGCGAAGCCCTGCATGGCGCAGCCGGCGGTGGTGGCGAAGATCAGAGAAGAAAGCAGCTTGTTCATGTTCACTCCATCAGTCGTTGAAGGGACCTACGCGGCGGGGGCATTCCCGAACCGTGCGGTCCACTCTATGCCGCGAGCCTTAGGCGGGGCTTAACCTGGCCACCAAGGGCTCTAAGCCTGGTTTAAGCCCCCATCCCTAAGCTGGAACGACGCGGACGGCGTCGTCCGCCAGACGTCTTCAGGAGGTGTCATGGAGCATTCTGGACCAGCAAGCGGATGGTTGAGGCTTATCGAGGATCGCCGCTTCGCCGCCGGCGTGGTGGCGATGTCCCTCGCCGCCATGGCGGTGGCCGGGTACGGCTGGTGGCACGCCGGGCACGGCCAGTCGCCGGCCGCGCAGGCGGCCCCCGCCCTGGATCTGCGCGAGGCGACGGGCGGCCTGCCGGACTTCACCCCCATCATCCGCAGGTCCGGGCCCGCGGTGGTGAACATCCAGGTCACCACGGATGACAGTGCCGCGTCCGCCCCGGACGGCGAGCTCGACGAGCCCTTGTACCGATTCTTCCGCCGCTTCGGCATGCCCCCGCCACGCCAGACGGTGCCGCGCCAGGCCGAGGGTTCCGGCTTCATCGTCAGCCCGGATGGCGTGATCCTCACCAATGCCCACGTGGTGGACGGCGCCAGCGAGGTGAGGGTCAAGCTCACCGACCGGCGCGAGATGAAGGCGCGGGTGGTGGGGGTGGACAGGCCCAGCGACGTCGCGGTGCTGCGCATCGACGCGCGCGGCCTGCCGGTGGTGCGCCTGGGCGCCTCGGCGCCGCTGCGGGTGGGCGAGTGGGTGCTGGCGATCGGCTCGCCGTTCGGCTTCGAGAACAGCGCCACCGCCGGCATCGTCTCCGCCAAGTCGCGTGCCCTGCCGGACGAGGCCTATGTGCCCTTCATCCAGACCGACGTGGCGGTGAACCCGGGCAATTCCGGCGGACCGCTGTTCAACCTGCGCGGCGAGGTGGTGGGCATCAACTCGCAGATCTACAGCCAGACCGGCGGCTACCAGGGGCTCTCCTTCGCCATCCCCATCGACGTGGCGCTCAAGGTGAAGGAGCAGATCCTGCACGACGGCAAGGTCACGCGCGGCCGCCTCGGCGTGGCGATCCAGGACGTGAACCAGGCCCTGGCGCAGTCCTTCGGCCTCAAGCAACCCGCCGGCGCGCTGGTCAACCAGGTCGAGCCGGGCAGTGCCGCGCAGCGCGGCGGCCTGCGGCCGGGCGACGTGATCCTCGCGGTCGACGGCACGCCCATCCAGGCCGCCGGCGACCTGCCGCCCCTGATCGCGGCCCTGAGGCCGGGGGCCGAGGTGGTGCTGGAGGCCTGGCGCGGCGGCGCGGCACACAAGTTCAGCGTCCGTCTGGGCGAGCTGGCGCAGGAGACGACCGTCGCCGCCGCGCCGGCCGAGGGCGGCCGGCTGGGGCTGGCGGTGCGCCCGCTGAGCCGCGAGGAACGGCGCATGGCGGGGCTCCAGGGCGGCCTGCTGGTGCTCGAGGTGAGCGGCCCGGCGGCGCGCGCCGGCATCCAGGACGGCGACGTGATCCTCGCCCTCAACGGCACGCCGGTGCGCGGCGTCGAGGAGCTGCGCGGGCTCGTCGCCAAGGCGGGCAGGCACC
Source organism: Pseudomonadota bacterium (assembly GCA_040751755.1). Classification (GTDB taxonomy): domain Bacteria; phylum Pseudomonadota; class Gammaproteobacteria; order Burkholderiales; family Thiobacillaceae; genus PFJX01. Next base: position 137,313 of record JBFMHC010000009.1, on the reverse strand, counting down.
TGGCGCTGCTGGTGCAGCGCGACGACGCCAAGTTGTTCATTCCGCTCAGCCTTGGCTAAGGCGGGCGGCATGACGCGGCGGGGCCGACTCCAAACCGTGCCCCGCCGCCCTTTTCATGCAAGGGGCGGCAAGTCCGCGGCGGGCGGTCAGGGCGATGTGGCGCAGGAGGCCGGGCTTTCCAGCCATATCCTGCCCAATGCGGCGAACCTGGTGGGCGTGTCATTCATGGCGCTTTCCCTGGTGAAGATGCTGCCGCGCGCGGGCTGGTCGGACGGCGTCGACGAACTGCTGGCGAGTGCAGGCCTGGTGTTCCTGGTCAGCGTCGTGCTGTCCTATGCCTCGCTGCGCCGGCGGCGATGTTCGGCACGCCTGGAGAACTGGGCGGAACGTCTGTTCCTCCTCGGTCTGGGCATCATCATCCTGGCCTCCGCGATCCTCGCCTTCGACCTGGGCTGACGCTGCCGCGGCGTGCCTAGCCGAGCGTGGTGTCCAGCACCATCATGGTCGCGAAGCCCGCCATCAGCCCGAGCGTCGCCGGGGTCTGGTGGCCGTTGCGGTGGGTCTCCGGGATCACCTCGTGCGAAACCACGAAGATCATCGCCCCCGCCGCCAGGCCCAGGCCGACCGGATAGGCCAGCGCCAGGCCGCTGGAGAGGCCGATGCCGAGCACGGCGCCGAGGGGTTCCATGAGCCCCGTCGCGCCGGCGATCGTCACCGCGCGCAGCGGGGCGAGGCCGATGGCGCGCAAGGACATCGCCACCGCCAGGCCTTCCGGGATGTCCTGCAGGGCGATCGCGGTGGTGAGCGGCAGGCCCACGCCGAGGTCGCCGCGCGCGAAGCTGACGCCGATCGCCATGCCTTCCGGCAGGTTGTGCAGGGCGATGGCGAAGACGAACAGCCAGACCCGGCCGCAGCGCTCGTGGCCCGCGCCGCAGGGGCCGCCGTGGGCGTGTTCGTGCGGCGTGAAGCGGTCCAGGCCGAGCATCAGCATCACCCCCAGCGCCATGCCCGCCACCACGGCGGCGGCGCCCAGGCCGGCGCTGCCGGCCAGCATCATGCCCGCCGCCAGGCCGAGCATGCTGTCCTCCAGGCGTTGCGAGAGGCCCTTGAGGGCGATGCCCGGCAGGGCCCCCAGTGCGGTGGCGGCGAGGCCCGCGAGGCCGCCCAGCAGCCCCAGCCGCATGGCGTCGTCCGCCTCGCCCCGGAACACCTGCCAGCCGCTGCCCAGCAGCAGCCAGGCCATGGCCAGGCCGGCCGCGCCCAGGCCCAGGGCGCTCAGGGGGTGCTGCTGCGCCTGGGCCAGCCAGGCGGCGCGCCAGGTGGGCGCGGGGCGGGCGGTGGAGGCGATGTCCATGCGGGCACCTCGCTAGGGCTTGTGGGCTTCGATGCCATCCGCGCAGGCCATGCCGCCCAGGCCGCAGCCCATGGCGGCGAGGGCCGCGTAGACGGCGGAGGGGCCGCGGCCGGTCGCGGCCGACGCGGCCTCGGACTGTGCCTGCATCTCGCGTTCGCGCGCGTTTTCGCGTTTCCAGGCCTTGTAGGTGCTGTAGAGGCTCAAGGTCATGATGCTTCTCCTGTGTGGTCTGCCGATCCGCCGTGGCGGGCTTGTGGGTATTAGAGACGCAGCATGGAAATAGGTGAAATGAAAAATAACTAGATATTCGATAGTTTTTAAGTATCAAGTCAGCGTACCGAACGGTAGACACCGGGCCGTTCGCGCCGGCTCAGCACGAGTTGCCAGAGCTGCCCCTGACGCGCGCGGAAGTAGCCGGCGCAGCTGTGCAGGTAGTACTTCCACATGCGATGGAAGCGTTCGCCGTACTTCGCCGCCAGACTCGGCCAGGCGGCGTCGAAGTTGGCCCACCAGGCCATCAGGGTGCGGTCGTAATCGGGGCCGAAGTTGTGCCAGTCCTGCACCAGGAAGCGGCCCTCCAGCACCGCCGCGAGCTGCCGCGCGGAGGGCAGCTTGCCGTTGGGGAAGATGTAGCGCTCGGTCCACGGGTCGGAGTAGGGGGCGGTGACGTGGTTGCCGATGGTGTGCAGCAGGAACAGGCCGTCCGGCTTCATCACCCGCCGCACCGTGTCGAAGTAGGCCGGGTAGTTCTTCGGCCCGACGTGCTCGAACATGCCGACCGAGACGACCTTGTCGTAGCGGCCCGCAAGGGCGCGGTAGTCCATCAGCTCGATCTCGACCGGCAGGCCGCGGCAGCGTTCGACGGCCAGCTCGCGCTGCGCCTTCGAGACGGTGATGCCGGTCACCCGCACGCCATGGCGGCTCGCGGCGTGCCGGGCAAGCCCGCCCCAACCGCAGCCGATCTCCAGGAGGTGCTCGCCCGGCTCGAGCTCCAGCTTGCGGCAGATCAGTTCGAGCTTGTCCTCCTGGGCCCGCCCCAGGTCGTCGGCGCGCGCCCAGTAGGCGCAGGAATAGTTCATGCCCGGATCGAGCATGGCCTCGAACACGTCGTTGCCGATGTCGTAGTGGCGTTCGCCGACATGGAAGGCGCGACGCACCGTCTGCAGGTTGAACAGGCGGTGGCGCAGTCCCGAAAGCAGCAGGCGCAGGCGCGCGCCGCCGACCAGATGCTCGTCCACGTCGACGCCGAGCAGACGGTGGAACAGATCGTCGAGCTGATAGGCATCCCACTGGCCGTCCATGTAGGCCTCGCCGAAGCCGAGCGAGCCGTGCGCGAGGATGCGCCGGTAGACCACGGGGTCGTGCACCCGGATGTCCCAGGGGGCATCACCGTTGAAACGCACGCCCGCCGCCTCGACCAGCGCCCGCAGCGCGGCCGGCGGGGACGCTTGCCGGCCGCCCGGCCAGGTGCCGTTCCCGGAACAGGAGATGTCTTGCATGCATCGCCTCCCTTGCATTGCCTCGAAACCGGCGCGTAACCGCTCCGGGATATAAAAATAGTCCATCCCCAAGGGTATGGACGCCCGCATCGGGCAGCGTGCCGCTCAGGGGCTGTCGTCATCGCCGGGCAAGGCCTAGAATTGATCCAATCGATTGTGTTTTAAATAACCATAGTGGGAGCCTATTCATGACCCTGACTGAACTCCGCTACGTCCTCGCCGTCGTGCGTCTGCGTCATTTCGGCCGCGCCGCCGAGGCCTGCCACGTCGCCCAGCCGACGCTCTCGGTGGCGATCAAGAAGCTGGAGGAGGAGCTGGGGGTGCTGCTGTTCGAGCGCGGCGGCGGTGGCGAGGTGACCGTGACGCCGTCCGGCGAGCGGGTGGCTGAACAGGCCTCGCGCATCTTCGAACTGGTCGACGGCATCCGGGAGGTGGCCGCCGGCGCGCGCGACGACCTGGCCGGTCCCTTGCGCCTGGGGGCGATCTACACCATCGCGCCCTACCTCCTGCCCGGCCTGATCACGCGCCTGCATGCCATGGCGCCGCAGATGCCGCTGTTGCTGGAGGAGAACTACACGCGCGTGCTCACCGAGAAGATGCGCAAGGGCGAACTGGACGCCATGATCATCGCCACGCCGGTGGAGGAACCCGGCCTGCTTGCCCTGCCGCTCTACGACGAACCCTTCCTGGTGGCGCTGCCGGCCGAGCATCCATGGCGCAAGAAGAAACAGATCGCCAGCGACGAGATGGACCAGGAAAACCTGCTGCTGCTGGGCAGCGGCCATTGCTTCCGCGACCAGGTCCTGCAGGCCTGCCCGGCGCTCAACCGTTCCGCCAGCGGGCTCGCCAAGACCCTGGAGAGCAGCTCCCTGGAGACGATCCGCCAGATGGTGGCGAGCGGCGTGGGCGTGACCGTGCTGCCCTGCACCGCCGCGCGCTCGCACAGCGCCAGCGACGACCTGATCGCCATGCGGCCGTTCAAGGGGACCGCGCCGAGCCGGCAGGTGGTGATCGCCTGGCGCAGGAACTTCCCCAGGCCGCGCGCCATCGAGGCGATCCGTCAGGCGGTGCTCGCCTGCGAGCTGCCCTGCGTGCGCAAGATCCAGCCGCGTCCTGGGGGGTGACGCGCGCGGCGGGGCGAAAAAAAACCCGCCGGTCGCGGCGGGTTCGTCGGCCTTCTGCGGGGGGTCAGAAGATCGCGGTCAGCTGCACGCCGATCTTGTCGCCCACGTCCTTCAGGTTGTTGTTGGCGGCGGCGAATCTGGACGAGAAGTCACGCATCTCGTAGTTCACGGTGACGCGGGTCTTCGGGTTGAAGTGGTACTGCACGCCGAAGGTCCACTTGTCGAACTGGTGCTCGTCCGCGCGGCCTTCGTTGCGCGTCATGGTGTCGAAGCGCAGGTCCAGCTCCCACTTCGTCTTCGGGATGTACCAGCCGCCCTCCACGTACCAGCCGCTGCCCTTGGCGGTGGCGCCGTTGCCGTTCGCCACGCTGGTGAAGTAGAAGTTGGGCTTGTCCGGCCCTTCCCAGATCATGCCGTCGGCATTGATGTACTCGGCGGTGAAACGGTACGGCTGCTTCATGTACTTCACGCCCAGGCCGGTACGGTTGCGCTCGTACTTCACCAGGTTGGCGGTGGAGTCGTCGGTGATGTCGAGCAGGCGCTTGCCCCACTGGCCCCAGGCGAAGAACTTCAGGCCCGCCGCCTTCGGCCCCTTGCCGCCGTATTTCTTCTCGGCGGAGAGGTAGGCGTACTTGTCGTACTCGCCGTCGCTGTTGCCGAACTCGAGGCCGCTGCCGTTGCCGACCATCGCCGCGTAGGAGAGCTCCCAGTCCTTGCCGACGTCGAAGGCGTCGAACACCTGCACGCCGACATCGCGGAACGCGCCGACCGGGCTGGTGAACTGGTTCAGGTTGGAGCCGCCCTGCAGCTGGGCCTCGGTAAAGGGGCCGACGTTGCCGGTGTTGGTGGCGACCCCGGTCGGGTTGGTGAAGGCCGAATTGGGGAAGCGCTCCAGCAGCAGGCCGTTGGTGGCCTCGGTGAAGTTGATGTAGTCGAACACATGGATGGCCTGCAGCGCCTCCTCGGCGCCCGGATACTTGAACAGGCCGGCGCGCACCCGCGCGCCCTGGATGTGGTTGAGGGTGACGCTGGCATCGGTGAGCTTGGCGAACGCGCTTTGCCCGGCGGTGATGCCGTTGTTGCCCAATTCCGCCAGCAGGAAGTAGTTGATCTTGCTGTCCAGCGGGAAGCCGGTGCCACGCACGCCAAGGCGCGCGCGGCTGACATTGAAGCCGGACTGGGAGTCCAGGTCGGGGCCCAACACCTTGGGCGAGATATATTGGCCCGATGAGTTCGGGTCGCTGAAATCCTGTTGGTAGTCGGCCTGGATGAAGCCCCAGACCTCGGCGCGCGCAGTGGTGCCTGCCGGCTCGGTGCCTTGCAGCATCAGCCAGTTGGCCGCATGCGCCTGCCCTGCCAGGGTGGCGAGTGCGAGGGCGCATGCGGTGCCGAGCCGGCGGCGTTTGGACAAAGTTGTCGCATTCATCGGTGTTGTCTCCTTGTATGTCGATGGTTGTTTGCCCGAGCGCTTTGCCCGGGCAGGGTGAAACTGCGACCTGGGGCCGCTATGGGTGGGGGGGCGGGAAACGGGGGCGTCCTTGGTTGGTCAGGGCTTCACGTAGATGTAGCCCTGCTTGGCCAGCTCGCCGATGCGGACGATGCCGCCGGGCACCACCTTGGCGACCTTGTTCAGTTCGGGGGTGTAGCCCAGCTGCTTGGCCATGCCCTTGAGGGTGTTGCCGCATGCGGAGAAGCGCACGCCGCTCTGCGACAGGCTGTCCAGGCGTTGTGCGTTGACGTTGTCGGCGAACATCAGTCGCAGGCCGGGGCCGTAGGCCACGACCTCGATGTCCACCGCGCCGGGGGGATAGGCCTCCAGGAGATTGCTGGCGTTGTTGAGGATCAGGGTCTGCTTTTCCTCGCTGCCTTCGCTGATGTGCAGCACGTACTTGTAGTCGGCCAGGCCGCCGCCGTCCGCGGCACGGCCTGTCTGGGGGGACGCCATGAGCAGCAGGGAGGTGAATGCCACAGCGAGAAAGTGCAGGAATTTACTCATCGATACGTCTCCATCTTCGTCTAGAGGTGTCATGTGCTTGCAGGTCCCCGTGGAGGGGGAAAGACCGTTGCCGACGCCGGCGTGCGGACAACCGCAGGGTCTGTGTGTAAGACGGGAGGTGGGGACGGTTTATTCCATCTGTTTGCAGGTAATTTCGTCGAAAAGACGAAAAAAATCCGGCATTGAGCCGGAAAAATGCGGCAATTCGCCGCGACCTGATAAGAACCTGGTGCTCAGGGCTTGAGGTAGACGAAGCCCTCGCGCGCCTGCAGACGGCCGATCTCGGCGACGCCGGACGGCACCACCTGCGCCTCCATGATCACGGCCTCGTCGTCCAGCTTGCGGCCCTTGAGGGTGTTTCGGCAGACGCGGAACTCCACCCCCTTTTCCTTGAGGCCGGCGACCTGCGGTGCATAGGCACCTTTGTCGTCCTTCGCGTCGTTGAGCAGGAAGTCGATGCCCTTGCCGTGCGTGACGACCACGATCCTGGCGTCCGGGCTGGCGTTGAGGTGGTTCTCGACGTTGCGCATGGCGACGCGCGCCACGCTGGCATCGTTGATGTGGTAGACCACCTTCTCCTGGGATTGCGCGCTCGCGGTGTGGGCGGCGGGTGAGGGCGGCGCGGCATTTGCGGGGGGCGTCGCGAGTATGGCAAGCAATGCGGCCAACAGGGCGGTGTGTCTCATGGTCTTCTCCATCCAGTAACGGTTTTTCGGGTCTGTCCGGATGCCATTGCTCCGGCCATGTGGAGATAAGACGGCTGGGGATGCGATTTATTCCATGGATGGCGCATGTCTTTGGGCATGGAATAATCCCGCCGTCTCCATCGTCTTACGGATACTGCCAACATGAAGGGGCGTCTCGTGCAGCATCTGTTTTCCTGTTTTGATTTCTCCGGCAGGCGCCGGCTGGAGGCCATGCGCCCGCGCCTCTATCGCCTGGCCTATGCCTGGTGCCACGATGCCAGTCTGGCGGACGATCTGGCCCAGGAGACCCTGGCGAAGGCGCTGGGTCGGTCAGAGCAACTGCGTGACGAGGCGACCCTGGAAGGGTGGCTGTTCGCCATCCTGAACAACTGCTGGCGTGACCATCTGCGCGCACGCCGCGAGTATGTCGACGTCGAGGAACTCGATGAACTGGTCTTCGCGCATGACGAGAGTCCGGAACGGCTGTATGCGAAGCGCCAGTCGACCCTGCGCGTGCGTGACGCGATTGCCGCACTGCCGCTGGCGCAGAGGCAGGTGATCACCCTGGTGGACATCGAGGAATGCAGCTACGCCCAGGTGGCGCAGGTACTGGACGTGCCTGTGGGCACCGTGATGAGCCGCCTGTCGCGCGCGCGCCAAGCGTTGAAGAAGGACCTTGCCCGTGACAGCCTGCATGATGGGCGGGCACACGAGCGACCGCAATTGAGGAGGGTGAAATGAACGGCCCAGGGATGAATGGCACTGCTTCGGACGAGTTCCTGAATGCCTTCCTGGATGGCGAACTGACGGCGGACGAGAGCGAGCATGCCCTGCGCCTGCTCGATGCCGACAGCGAGTTCAGGGGCAAGGCCTGCGAGGTGCGCGGCCTGAAGGACCGCGTGAAGGGCGCCTATGCGGATCTGCCGCCGATGCCCGCGCGTGGCGGCACCTCGCTGCCGCGCCCCGGCTGGTGGCAGGCCCTGGCCGCCAGCGTGCTGCTGGTGGTGGGCGTGAGCTGCGGCTGGCTGGCGCACGATCAGAGTGGCAAGAAGGCCGCGACCGAGCGGCTCGCCGGCCTGCCCGAGGGGTATCAGCCGGTCACGCTCGCTGGCAAGGTGGACCCCAACAAGATCGTCCTGCACCTCGACAACAACGATCCCACGCGCCTCACCGCCGTGCTCGACCTGGCCGAGCAATTGCTGGCGCGCCGCGGCGAGAAGGGGCATGTGGAGATCGTCGTCAACAGCTACGGCCTCAACCTGTTGCGACAGGAGACCAGCCCGTACCGCGAGCGCATCGGCCAGATGGCCTCGCGCCACCGCAACCTGGACTTCGTCGCCTGTGGGCAGAGCGTCGCGCGCCTCAACAAGGAGGGGGTGCTGGTCGACCTGCTGCCGCAGGTGCACGTGGTCAGGTCCGCGATCAGCGAGATCCTCGACCGCATGCAGCAGGGGTGGGTGTACGTGAAGGTCTGAACGCTGCCTGGAAGGGCGCGCGCCCCGGCTGGGTCGGTCACGGGGCTGCGGTTATGATTGCGGCTTCCGTCCCGAACCCGCCACGCCATGCGCAACACCGCCGTCCTCCTGGTTGCCTGCCCCGACAAGAAGGGCCTGGTCGCCGCCATCGCCAATTTCCTGCTCAGGCATAACGCCAACATCCTGCACGCCGACCAGCATCAGGACGGCGCCGCCGGCCTGTTTCTGATGCGCGTGGAATGGGCCCTGGACGGGTTCGATCTGGGCATCCACCGCTTCGAGGAGGCCTTCGCGCCGATCGCCGCCGAGCACCACATGGACTGGCGCCTCTCGCTGTCCAGCGTGAAGCCGCGCATGGCTATCTTCGTTTCCAGGTTCGACCACTGCCTGGCCGACCTGCTCTACCGCCACCACGCCGGCGAGCTGTATTGCGACATCCCCCTCATCATCAGCAACCACCCGGACACCCACTGGCTGGCGGAGGCCTACAAGGTGCCGTTCCAGCACATCCACGTGAGCAAGGACAACAAGCCCGAGGCGGAGGCGCAGCAGCGCGCCCTGCTCGCCGCGCACCACGTCGACTTCATCGTCCTGGCGCGCTACATGCAGGTGCTCTCGCCCGAGTTCATCGCCCACTACCCCAAGCGCATCATCAACATCCACCACTCCTTCCTGCCCGCCTTCCACGGCGCCAAGCCCTACCAGCGCGCCTTCGAGCGTGGCGTGAAGCTGATCGGCGCGACCAGCCACTACGTCACCGAGGTGCTGGACGACGGCCCCATCATCGAGCAGGACGTCACCCGCATCAGCCACCGCGACGACCTGGAGGACCTGGTGCAGAAGGGCGCGGACCTGGAGAAGGTGGTGCTGTCGCGCGCGGTGAAGTGGCACATCGACAACCGTATCCTGGTGTACGGCAACAAGACCGTGGTATTTGACTGAACCGGAAGGCCGGGAAGACCCGGCGAGCTAGACCAATAACCTGCCTGGGAGGGCCGTCGATGGAGCTGAAGGTATGGGTGTGCCGAGTGACGGCACGGATGGGGTGGTGGGGCTGGGCGCGGGCCTGGTTCGCGTCTGTCGTCATGCTCCTGGCCGCCTGGGCCGCGCCCGCATTGGCCGACGTCGCAGTAGAGGTCGTTCGTGGCACGAATTTCAGCTATTCGATCGCGTCCGTACCCCCTTTCGTGGAACGGCGTGCCGTGTCCGCGGGCCGACAGCCGCGGGTCGGGCAGGTAGGCGATACCTGGTTTGCCCTGGTCGATTTCCAGGTCTCCCTGCTCGGCCCGGAACCCCTGGAATATCAAAGGCTGGTGGTGAGCCCCCTGGATAGCCAGTCGGTGCAGAAGGTGTCCCAGGTCACGATCTCGTTCAGCCCGGACTACCAGAAGTTGATGCTGCACGGCATCCGCGTGACCCGCGCGGGCAAGGTGACCGACCTGACCCGGCAGGTGAAGCTGGACCTGCTGCGCCGGGAGCAGAATCTGGAAAACCAGGTGTATGAAGGTCGGGTCACGGCGGTCGGCATCCTGCCCGACATCCGCGTCGGCGATTCGATCGAGTTGGAATACACGGTATCCGGTGCCAATCCGATCTTCGGTAACCGCTTTTCCGACCAGTTCCCCATCGCGCTGCGCGAGCCGGTCGATGAATTCGGTTTCCGCTTGGTGCATGGCGCGGAGCGCGGCATCCAGGTGCGCGCCCCTGCGTGGGCAGGGGCCGTGGCCGAAACCCGCGGAGGCGGTGTGGTGACACGCAGTCTGGCGCTGCGTGCGGTCAAGCCGGTATCGGACGATCGGGACCGGCCGAACTGGGCCGATCCGGGGTCATGGGTCGAGGTTAGCGAGTTCCGCGACTGGGCCGATGTGGAGGACTGGGCGAACCGGCTTTTCCAGGCGCCCGGCACCCTCTCTCCCTCCCTGCAACGGCTCCTTGCGGGCTGGCGGGACGCAGGCTGGTCGCGTTCCAGGCAGGTCGCGGAGATACTGCGCTGGGTACAGGGCGAAATCCGCTATTTCGGCGTCGAGATCGGCGTGAACTCGCACCAGCCCGCCGATCCGAACACCACCTTCGAACGGCGCTACGGGGATTGCAAGGACAAGAGCCTGCTCCTGGCCACCCTGCTCAGGGCCGTCGGCGTGGAGTCCGACGTCGGCCTGGTCTCCGTTGCGCGCAATCGTGCCGTCAACGGCATGCTGCCGGCCCCCACCGTCTTCGATCACGCCATCGTGCGCGCCGTTGTGGATGGCCGCGTCTACTGGCTGGACCCCACCTTGCCCCCCCAGTTCGGTGACCTGCCGCAGATCGGCGCTCACGATTACGGTCTGGCCCTGGTCCTTGGGGGTGATGCGGGCAAGCTCGAGGCCGCGGGGTATCCCCCGGGCTATCAGGTGCGGGTGGTCGGGCTGGACCGGTATGAGGTGAAGTCCTTCCGCGAGCCGGTTACCCTCACGCAGCAAAGCGAGTTGAACGGGGCGGCTGCGGAGCGCATGCGCTGGATCCATTCCCGGTTGCAGAAAGATGAGTTCAGCCGCTTCATGACGGCGGATACGCAGCGGCTGTTCCCGATGGCCACCCTCCTTGGCGACCTCGAGGTAGTCGATGACCGGGAAGGCAACCAGCTTACCCTGCGTGCACGCTACCAACTGCCCGAGCTGTTCAAGTACACCCCCGGCAAGTTGCAGGTGGAGACGGCCGCCCTGCCGCTGCTGGAGTTCCTGAAGCTGCCGGAGATCCCCCAGCGAAGCACGCCGTATGAACTGCCCTACCCCGTGGAGGTGCGGCATACCATCCAGTTCGATCTGCCGGACAACCCGATCCGGGATGTCCCATCGGCCGACACCGAACGGGTGGGCTACTGGCAGTTGAAGACCAGCTACCTGAGCGATGCCAAGGGAGTCAGGCGGGAGTCCGTGTTGAGCAGCCTGAAGGACCACGTGCCGGCGCGGGATATGCAGTCCTTTGTCGAGGACACCAAGCGGCTGCGCCAGAAGGCCGGGATGCACATGAACCTGCCCGTGGCTGAGTTGCCGCGGAGCGTTCGTGAAGTCTTGTCCCGCAAGCTCAGCCAGTTCGACCGGTACGGCAGGAGCAAGTCCGAGGCCCTGAAGGGGCAGGTCAACGCTCACATCATGGTGCATCAGATCGGCTATGACATCGCTTCGGGCAAGCTCACCGACAAGCAGCTCGCGTCCGCCCACGAGGATCTGGCGCTGCACTGGGACGACATCGGTGATCCCCAACAGGCGATACGCGAGATTGACGAGGCGCTGAAACTTGAACCCGAGAATGCTGGCTTCCTCCTAGATAAGGCGCGCATCCTCGCGGGCATGGGGGAGTTCGATGCGGCGGCACGGCTGTTCGAGCGGGTCGAGGGTGCCGGCCAGGCGCAGGAGATGAAGGCGGGCGACTGGAAGTCGATGGGGATCACCTATTTCTACCTCGGTCGTGTCCGGGAGGCCGTCGCCAAGTTGGAGCAGGCGGCCAGCGCGGGCGACACGCTTACCGGCATCTATGCGGGGTTGTGGCAACACATCGTGGCGCTGAATTCGAAGGGGGCGATTGCCTCCGGCCTGTCAGAAAGGATGCAGTCGATCTCCAGGGAGGAATGGCCGCACGCGATCGGCGAGATGCTCCTGGGGCAGATCAGCGCCGGCCAGCTGTTGGAGCGGGCGTCCTCCGAGGACAAGGGCATCGAACGGGACCAGCGTTGCGAGGCCTATTTCTACCTCGGCCAGAAGCTGCTGGCCGAGGGCGAGCGCGCACAGGCCCGGGAGTACTTCGAGAAGGTGCTCGACCTCAATGTCTCCAACTTCACCGAATACCATTTCGCGAACCTGGAAATGAAGCGATTGGGTCCCCGCAAGGGGCTGTTCAACTGGCTGGGGGGATTCTGACCCCTCCTGCCTGGCGCGGGCTCCGGCCCGCGTCCATCGCGCCTGTGTCATGACGAAGTAGGCTTCAGCCTGCAAAATACCCGCCAACCCAAGCGAAACGACAAATCATGAAGACCATCCTGCTTACCGGCGGCGCCGGCTACATCGGCTCGCATGCCTGCGTGGAGTTCTTGCAGGCCGGTTATGACGTCGTGGTGTACGACAACCTGTGCAACAGCAGCGCCGAGTCTCTGAACCGGGTGCGCCGCATCACCGGCGCGGAGGTGGCCTTCGTGCAGGGCGACATCCGCGACCGCGCCGCCCTGGATGCCCTGTTCCGCCGCCACGACATCGACACCGTGGTGCACTTCGCCGGCCTCAAGGCGGTAGGCGAGTCGGTGGAAAAGCCCTTGCTCTACTACGACAACAACATCGCCGGCAGCGTCACCCTGTTCGAGGCCATGCAGACGGCGGGCGTGAAGCGCATCGTCTTCAGTTCCTCCGCCACCGTGTACGGCGACCCCGCCAGCGTGCCGATCCGCGAGGACTTTCCGGTCGGCGCCACCACCAACCCCTACGGCCGCAGCAAGCTGATCATCGAGCAGATCCTGCAGGACCTGGCCGTCTCTGACCCGGCCTGGGGCATCGCCCTGCTGCGCTACTTCAACCCGGTGGGCGCGCACGAGAGCGGCCTGATCGGCGAGGACCCGCGCGGCATCCCCAACAACCTCATGCCCTACATCGCCCAGGTGGCGGTGGGCCGGCGCGAATTCCTCAACGTGTTCGGCAACGACTACCCCACGCCGGACGGCACGGGGGTGCGCGACTACATCCACGTCGTCGACCTCGCCAAGGGGCACGTCAAGGCGGTGGACAGGCTGGCGCCCGGCGTGGGGATCTGGAACCTGGGCACCGGCCAGGGTTACAGCGTGCTGGACATGGCCAAGGCATTCGAGCAGGCTTCCGGTCGGCCGGTGCCCTACCGCTTCGCTCCGCGCCGCGCCGGCGATGTCGCGCAGTGCTGGGCAGACCCAGCGAGGGCCGAGGCGGAGCTGGGATGGCGCGCGGAAAAGGGCCTGGAGGCGATGTGCGCCGACACCTGGCGCTGGCAGTCCATGAACCCGAACGGCTTCAAAACGGAGTAGCAGACATGATCCTGGTCACCGGCGGCGCCGGCTTCATTGGCGCGAATTTCGTCCTCGACTGGCTCAAGGCGACGGACGAGCCCGTCATCAACCTCGACAAGCTCACCTACGCTGGCAACCTGGAGAACCTGGACTCGCTCAAGGGCGATGCGCGCCACGTCTTCGTGCAGGGCGACATCGGTGACCGTGCCCTCGTGGGCCGGCTGCTGGCGGAACACCGGCCGCGCGCCATCGTCAACTTTGCCGCCGAGTCGCACGTCGACCGTTCCATCCACGGCCCCGAGGACTTCATCCAGACCAACGTGGTCGGCACCTTCCACCTGCTGGAGGAGGCGCGCGCGCATTGGTTGGGTCTGGACGAGGCGGGCAGGGCGGCGTTTCGCTTCCTGCACGTCTCCACCGATGAGGTGTATGGCTCTCTGGGGCCGACGGATGCGCCGTTCACCGAGGAGACCCCGTTCGCCCCCAACAGCCCCTATTCCGCGAGCAAGGCCTCCAGCGACCACCTGGTGCGCGCCTACCACCACACCTACGGCCTGCCGACCCTGACCACCAACTGCTCCAACAACTACGGCCCCTACCAGTTCCCGGAGAAACTGATCCCGCTGATGATCCTCAACGCCACCCGGGACAAGCCCTTGCCCATCTACGGCGACGGTATGAACGTGCGCGACTGGCTCTACGTCACCGACCATTGCACCGCGATCCGCGCGGTCCTGGCACGGGGCAGGGTGGGGGAGACATACAACGTGGGCGGCTGGAACGAGATGCCCAACCTCGACATCGTCCATACCGTGTGCGAGTTGCTCGACGAGATGCGGCCCAGCGCGGACGGCCCCTACAAGCGCCTGATCACCTATGTGCAGGATCGCCCCGGCCACGACCGGCGCTACGCCATCGACGCCACCAAGATCCATCGCGAACTGGGCTGGAAGCCGGCGGAGACCTTCGCCACCGGCATCCGCAAGACGGTGCGGTGGTATCTCGACAACATGACCTGGGTGGAAAACGTGGCGAGCGGCGAATACCGCAAATGGATCGACACCAACTACCAGACGAGGGGCACGGCATGACGCGCAAGGGCATCATCCTCGCCGGCGGCTCCGGCACCCGCCTCTATCCCGCGACCCTGGCGGTGTCGAAGCAGCTGCTGCCGATCTACGACAAACCGATGATCTACCACCCCCTGACCACGCTGATGCTGGCGGGGATACGCGACATCCTCATCATCTCCACGCCGCAGGATACGCCGCGCTTCGCGCAACTCCTGGGCGACGGCAGCCAGTGGGGCATCAGCCTGCAATACGCCGTGCAGGCCAGCCCGGACGGCCTCGCGCAGGCCTTCATCATCGGCGCGGGGTTCGTCGGCGACGCGCCCTCCGCCCTGGTGCTGGGCGACAACATCTTCTATGGCCACGAGATGGCGCAGGACCTGCGCGCCGCCAGCGCCCGAGCCGAGGGCGCCACCGTGTTCGCCTACCGCGTGCACGACCCGGAGCGCTATGGCGTGGTCGAGTTCGACGCGCAGGGCCGCGCCGTCAGCCTGGAAGAGAAGCCTGCCCAGCCCAAGTCCCATTACGCCGTCACCGGCCTGTACTTCTACGACAGCCGCGTGGTGGAGATCGCCAAGGCCCTGAAGCCCTCGCCGCGCGGCGAACTGGAGATCACCGACGTCAACCGGCAGTACCTGGACTGGGGCGCGCTCAACGTTTCCATCATGGGGCGCGGCCATGCCTGGCTGGACACCGGCACGCACGAATCGATGCTGGAGGCCAGCCTGTTCATCGAGACCATCGAGAAACGCCAGGGCCTGAAGATCGCCTGCCCGGAGGAGATCGCCTACCGCCAGGGTTATATCGATGCAGAGCAGGTGCGCAGGCTGGCGGAGCCTCTGAAAAAGAACGCCTATGGGCAGTACCTCCTCAACATGCTGGACGAGCGGGTGTTCTGAATTTGCCCCCTCTCCCCACCCCCTCCCCCTGCGGGGTGGCGGGGCCAACCAAGAGGACTTAGCGTGAACGTGATTCAAACCGATCTTCCCGATGTGCTGCTGCTGGAACCCAGGGTGTTCGGCGATGCGCGCGGCTTCTTTCTGGAGAGCTGGAACCGCAAGACCTTCGCCGACCTCGGCCTGGACCTCGACTTCGTGCAGGACAACCATTCCCGCTCCTCCAGGGGCGTGCTGCGCGGCATCCACTACCAGCTCAACGCGCCGCAGGGCAAGCTGGTGCGCGTGGTGAGCGGCGCGGTATTCGACGTGGCGGTGGACCTGCGCCGCGCCTCGCCGCACTTCGGCAAGTGGGTGGGGTTCGAGCTCTCCGCCGAGAACCACCGCATGCTGTGGATCCCTCCCGGCTTCGGCCACGCCTTCCAGGTGCTCTCCGAGACCGCCGATTTCCTCTACAAGACCACCGCCTACTACGCCCCGGAGTGGGACCGCGGCGTGCGCTGGGACGATCCGCAGATCGGCGTGCAATGGCCGCTGGACGCCCCGCCGCAGCTCTCCGCCAAGGACCAGGCCCAACCGCTGCTGCGTGACGCCGAGGTGTACGCATGAACATCCTGCTGACCGGTGCGAACGGCCAGGTCGGCTGGGAATTGCGGCGCAGCCTCGCCCCCCTCGGCCGGGTGGTCGCCGTCGACTCGCGGGAGATGGACCTCGCCGACCCGGCTGCCATCCGTCGTGTCGTCGGCGAGGTGCGGCCCGCCCTCATCGTCAATCCCGCCGCCTACACGGCCGTCGACAAGGCGGAGGGCGAGGCGGCGCGCGCGCGCGCCGTCAACGCCGAGGCCCCCGCATTGCTCGCCGAACTGGCGGTGCAAGGCGGCGCCCTGCTGGTGCACTACTCCACCGACTACGTGTTCGACGGCGGGGGCGCGCAGGCTTGGCGCGAGGACGACGCCAAGGGGCCGCTCAACGTCTACGGCGCCACCAAGCTGGCGGGGGAGGAGGCGATCGCCGCGAGCGGATGCCGCCACCTGATCTTCCGCACCTCCTGGGTGTACGGCGCGCGTGGCGCCAACTTCCTGATCACCATGCGCCGCCTGATGCGCGAGCGGCCTGAGCTGAAGATCGTCGACGACCAGATCGGCGCCCCCACCTGGTGCCGCGGCCTCGCCGACGCCACGGCGCAGGTCCTCGCTCAGGTCGCCTCGCCGGCGCGCGGCGCCGACAAGCCCGAACCCTGGGGCGTCTACCACATGAGCAACGGTGGCGAGACCTCCTGGCACGGCTTCGCCCAGGCCATCCTCGATCTCGAAGGCATGGAGACCCCGCCGCGCCTGCTGCCCATCCCCAGCAGCGATTACCCCACGCCGGCGCGCCGCCCGCTCAATTCGCGCCTCGACAACGGCAAGCTGGCGCGGGTGTTCGGCGTTCGCTTGCCGGAGTGGCGCGATGCCCTCAAGCTTTGCCTCGATAAATCCTGACCTGGAGAGACAAACCCGCATGAGCCTCCATCCCGTCATCCTTTCCGGTGGGTCCGGCACCCGCCTGTGGCCGATGTCGCGCGCCGCCCTGCCGAAGCAGCTCCTGCCCCTGGCGGGCGAGCGCACCATGGTGCAGGAGACCGTGCTGCGTCTGGCCGGCGTGCCGGACATCGGCGCGCCCCTGGTGGTGTGCAACAACGACCACCGCTTCCTGATCGCCGAGCAGATGCGCGAGATCGGCGTCACGCCGCAGGGCATCTTCCTCGAGCCGGTGGGCCGCAACACCGCGCCCGCCGCCGCCGTCGCCGCCATGTACCTGAGGAAGCGCGACCCGGACGCGGTGATGCTGCTGCTGCCCGCCGACCACCTGATCCGCGACGTCGCCGCCTTCCACGCCACCATCGCCGAGGGCATGAAGGCGGTGGACGCAGGCTACCTGGTCACCTTCGGCATCGTCCCCGACATGGCGGAGACCGGCTACGGCTACATCCAGCACGGCGAGCCGCTCGCCAGCAGCAAGGCGCGCCAGGTCGCGCGCTTCGTCGAGAAACCCAGCCGCGACAAGGCCGAGGCCTTCCTCGCCAGCGGCGACTACTACTGGAACAGCGGCATGTTCCTGTTCCGCTGCGGCCAATACCTGGACGAGCTTCAGGCGCACCGTCCCGAGATCGTCGCCGCCTGCGAACAGGCCCTCGCGGCGGGGGGGCAGGACCTGGACTTCTGCCGCCTCGGCAAGGCGGAGTTCGACGCCTGTCCGTCCGACTCCATCGACTACGCGGTGATGGAACGCACCGAGCGCGCCGCCGTGGTGCCGGCCGAGATCGGCTGGAACGACATCGGCGCCTGGTCCGCCCTGTGGGACGTGGGCGAGAAGGATGGCGCGGACAACGTCACGCGCGGCGACGTCTACCTGGACGGCGTGCGGAACAGCCTGGTGCGCGCCGAGTCGCGCATGGTCGCGGCGATCGGCGTCGACGACCTGGTCATCGTCGAGACCCCGGACGCGGTGCTGGTGGCCAACCGCGCGCGCGCGCAGGACGTGAAGAAGGTGGTGGAGCACCTCAAGGCCAACGGCCGCAGCGAGCACGAGTTCCACACCCGCGTCTATCGGCCCTGGGGCTGGTACGAGGGCATCGACGCGGGCGAGCGCTTCCAGGTCAAGCGCATCATGGTCAAGCCGGGCGAGAGGCTGTCGCTGCAGATGCACCACCACCGCGCCGAGCACTGGATCGTCGTCTCAGGCACCGCGCGCGTGACCTGCGACGACAAGGTGACGATCCTCTCGGAGAACCAGTCCACCTACATCCCGCTCGGCGCCACGCACCGCCTCGACAACCCCGGCAAGCTGCCGCTGCACCTGATCGAGGTGCAGTCCGGCAGCTACCTGGGCGAGGACGACATCGTGCGCTTCGAGGACATCTACAAGCGCGCCTGAGCGATGGGCACCGGCAAACGCGCCTCCGGCCCGCCGCGCCGGCCCCGCAACCCGGTGGCGAAGGCGGTGCGCACGCCCGCGTTCAAGCAGCGGGTGGTGCCGGACAAGCGGCTGCAGGAACGGCTCAAGGACCTGGAAAAGGCGGAGCAGGGCGGCCGGGCGAACGAGGATGACGACGTGCCCGACAAAGGCGACTGAACGCCTGCGATAACACACAGGGAAGGGCGGCGATGGGCGATATCAGCTACGGGGAGCTGTTGCAGGAAGAGGCGCGCGCCGCCGCGCGCCGCCGCGGCCCCTGGCGCCTCCTGCTCCTGTTCCTGGCGACCTTCTTCGCCCTGCAGTACGCCTGGGAGATGGGCCGCGGCACGGGGCTGGAACGCCTCGTCATCCACGACCTCACCGCCCGCCCGGCCGCCTGGGTGATCGGCCAGGCCTGGCCCGAGCAGGCGGTGCGGGCGGTCGACAACCGCCTCGTCTCCAGCCAGGCGCGCCTCAACATCCTCAACGGCTGCGAAGGCCTGGAGACCCTGTTTCTGCTGGTCGCCGCCTTCGTCGCCTATCCCTTCGCCTGGCGCGCGCGCCTCATCGGCATCGGCCTCGGCGCGCTGCTGGTGTTCGCGCTCAATCAGGGCCGCATCGTCGCCCTCTGGCATGCCTTCCTGCATGACCGCGCCCTGTTCGGCCTGCTGCACGGCACCGTGCTGCCGCTGGCGCTGGTGGCGATCTGCCTGCTGTTCTTCCTCGCTTTCCTCGCCCGCCATGAGCCTCGGCCCGCGTGAGGCGCGGGGCATGGGGCTGCGCCTGCTGCTCTGCCTGCCGCCGCTGTTCTGGGCGGCATGGGCCTGGGGCCAGGATTATGGGCAGTTCTTCCTGCCGCTCTACCGCGTGGTGCTGGACCTGGCACTGCCCGACTTCGGCGTGCTCAGCCTGGAGATCGGACATGCCCAGGAACTGGTCTTCAAGACCCAGGTGATCGCCGAACGGATGATCGTCGTGCAAGGCCGGGCCCTGCCCGCCGGTCTCACGGTGGACAGCCATACGCCCCTGTTCACGGTCCTCATCCATCCCATCGTGCTGTGCGCCGCCGCCCTGGCCTGGCCCGGCCTGGCCCCGCCGCACCGCCTGTTGCGGCTTGGCCTCAGCCTGCCCTTCCTGGTCGTGCTGGAATGCCTGGATACGCCGCTGGTGTTCGCCAGTTCCATCCACGACCTGCTGAGCTACAGCCTCAATCCCGCCGCGGACCAGGCCTCCAGACTGATCGACTGGGTCCGCGTGCTGGACGGTGGGGGGCGCTTCGCACTGTGCGTCGCCGCCGCCTTCGCGGCGGCGGGACTGCAGGGCCTGGTCGTCGGGCGCCTAAGCCATTCGGCTCATGCATCGCCCCGTGCGCGGGCGCTGAAACCGTAATAGCCCGCTCCCACCATCCGACAGGGCACCAGGCCGCAGCCTGGGCCATTCATATTCCTGGGAGAGAGCAAATGAACAAGCAGATCAGCACCCTTTCGGCCGCCATCCTGGCGATGTCCATCTCCACCTTTGCCAGCGCCGATGTCCTGGTCGACTGGGACCTCACCGACCTGGTCGGCAACGAGGCCGCGAGGGCCGCCAACAGCTTCGCCGCCGGCCTCACCGGCAACGATCTCCTGCGCGGCGCGGGGCTCACCGGCAGCACCGGCGCCAACGCCCTCAACGCATCGGGCTGGACGGGCGAGGCCACCGACTATTTCAGCTTCGGCTTCAGCGTGGGCGCGGGTTACCAGGTGGACCTGGGCAGCCTGGTGATCGCCACGCGTTCGTCCGGCACCGGCCCCGGCGCCATGGGCCTGTTCTACAGCGGCAACGGTTTCTCCAGCGCGCTGTACACCTTCAACCAGGCGCCCGGCGGCAACTACGTCAACACCATCGTCGATCTCGGCGCCCTGCAGGACCTGACCGGCCAGGTGGAATTCCGCATCGCGCAGATCGGCACGGCCTCGGCAAATGGCGGCACCACGGGCTCCGCCGGCACCTTCCGCGTCGCCGAGTATGCCGACGGCATCAACTACACCAATCTCCAGCTCAACGGCGTCGTTGCCGCACCGGTGCCGGAGGCCGATGTCTATGCCATGATGCTGGCCGGCCTCGGCCTGCTGGGCTTCGCCGCGCGTCGCCGCAAGGGCTGAGCGACGCGCCTCGCCGCCGGCCGCCGCCGTGCAGACGGCGGCGGTTTTTTTATGCGTTCCCCTTCTCGATGTCCATGACCCGGTTCTTTTCGTGCCTTTTCTCGCCCGGCCCGGCAGTCAGGCTGACGGTCCTGCTGCTGGCCATCCCGCCGGGCACGGCCCTGGCCGCCTGCGCCAAGCCGGCCGTGCCCGTCTTCGACGACGCGGCGTATTACGCCCCCGCCGCGGACAAGACCGGCAGCGCGCTGCGCGACGCCCTGCACGGCATCATCAAGGGGCACGTCTACCAGAGCTACGCCTGCGTCTGGGACATGCTCATGGAGGCGGACCAGGACCCGGCGAACCCGGCCAACGTGATCGACATCTACACCCGCCGCTCCATCCCCAAGGCCGAGCGGGACTACGGCGGCAACACGCCGGACGCCTGGAACCGCGAGCACGTCTGGGCCAACTCGCACGGCTTTCCCAGCAGCGGCTACCACGCCTACACGGACGGGCACCACCTGTTCGCCGCGGACAAATCGGTGAACGCCGACCGCGCCAACGACGACTTCGCCTATGGCGGCACGCCCAATCCCGAATGCACTGCCTGCAAGGAGGACGCCGCCCTGGAGACCTGGGAGGCGCCGGACGTGGTGAAGGGCGACATCGCCCGGGCGATGATGTACATGGCCGTGCGTTACGCCGGCGGCAGCGGCGTGGACGGCGGCACCCCCGACCTGGAGCTGGTGGATCGGCTCACCAACAACGGCGAGCCCTATTTCGGCGACCTGTGCGACCTCATGGCCTGGCACCAGGGCGACCCCGTCTCGGCCGCGGAACGGCAGC
The DNA here is from genome assembly GCA_040751755.1 of Pseudomonadota bacterium. GTDB lineage: Bacteria > Pseudomonadota > Gammaproteobacteria > Burkholderiales > Thiobacillaceae > PFJX01. Next base: position 116,302 of record JBFMHC010000009.1, on the reverse strand, counting down.
GCAATGCCGTGATCCACAGCTGGCAGGGCAACCGCAACCCCTTCGTCGACCATCCGGAATTCGTGTCGCGCATCTGGGGCAACGCCTGCGGTCTCACCCCAGCACCGGAGGCGGGGGGCGGCGACGTGCCCCTGCCCCCGTGGGCGCTCGCGCTGCTGGGCGGCGGCCTGCTTGCCGCCATGGGCTGGTGGGCGCGCCGGCGGCGTTGATCACGGCCGCGTCGGGCGATCTTCCCCGGCCTTACAGAAACCGCATCGACAGGTCCAGCGCGCGCACGTGTTTGGTGAGGGCGCCGATGGAGATGCGGTCGACGCCGGTTTCGGCGATGGCGCGCAGGGTGTCGAGGTCGATGCCGCCGGAGGCCTCCAGTTGCGCGCGCCCGGCGCTCAGTTCCACCGCGGCGCGCATCCGCTCCGGCGTGAAGTTGTCGAGCAGGATCAGCCGCGCGCCGGCTTGCAGGGCCTCCTCCAGCTGCGCCAGGTTCTCCACCTCGATCTGCACCGTCACCCCCGGTGTGGCGAGCCTGAACGCCGCCTCCAGGGCGGGGCGGATGCCGCCGGCGGCGGCGATGTGGTTTTCCTTGATGAGGATGCCGTCGTACAGGCCGATGCGCTGGTTCTCGCCGCCGCCGCACTTCACCGCGTATTTCAGCGCCTGGCGCAGGCCCGGCAGGGTCTTGCGCGTGTCGTAGATGCGCGCGCGCGTGCCGGCGATGGCGTCGACGTGGCGGCGCGTCGCGCTGGCCACGCCGGAGAGGGTCTGCAGGAAGTTGAGGGCGGGGCGCTCGGCGGTGAGCAGGGCGCGCGCGTCGCCCTCGATCTCACACAGCGCCTGCCCGGCCTCGACGCGGGCGCCGTCCGCGGCGTGCCAGGTGATGCGCGTTGTCGGGTCGAGCGCGAGGAAGCAGGCGTCGAACCAGGCGGTGCCGCACAGCACGGCGTCCTCGCGGGTGATGACGCGCGCGCGCGCCGGGGTGCCGGCGGGGATCAGTCGCGCGGTCAGGTCGGCGGCGGGACCGCCACCGCCCAGGTCTTCGCGCAGGGCGGAATCGACGTTTTCACGGATGGCGTGGGCAAGCTCGGGGCGCATGGTCGATATATCTAAAGTAATAGCCCTTCGGGCCGATATGACGGATATGTTGCGAGTTGTGAATTATCTACCCGATGCCCCGCTTGTCCCGCGCCTTTGAGGCCGGTCGGCCCGCTGCCAGGGCGCGTTTCCTGTCCAGACCGTTGTGCCGTCTTTCCCTGATCCTGGCAACCCTTCCCGCGTGGGCGGGTGAGGCGGCCACTCGCGCCCTGCCGGCGCCGGCGCTGCCCTGGCTCAACGAGCCGGCGCTGGCCGAGCGCCTGGACCCGGGGCTCGCGGGGCAGCTGGTGCAAATCTACCGCGAGCTGGCGCAGGGGCCGCGGACGGCGCAATCCGGCCCGCTGTTCTCCGCCCTGGCGGGGCTGCAATGCGCGGATGCCGGCGGCGAGGCGGCGCAGCGGCGCCTGCTCGATGTCAAGGGCGAGACCCTGGAACGGGACCGGGGCGTGAACTTCGAGGCGGGGGCACGCTACGACCCGGATACCGGCGATGTCGATTCCGGCGGACATTCCGCCTATGCCGGCCTGTCCTGGGAGGTCTACCGTGACGGCATGTGGGACGCGCGCCTGGAGTCGCGGCGCTACCGCCTGCAACGGGCGCTGCTGGACGCGCGTCAGGCGCGCGCCGAGGCGGGCGCCAACCTGGGGTGCCGCCACAGCCGGCTGATCGCCGGCTTCAACACGCTCAAGCTCGGGCTGCTGGGCGAGCGTGAAAGACTGCTTGGCGCCCTGCTTGGGGTGTATCGCCAGGCCTACTTCCTCGGCTTCGTGAACCTCGACGAGGTGATCGGCCTGGAGCGCGACCTGGAGCGCACGCGCCACTTCATGGCCGGCTACCGCGAATTCAACCGCGGCCTCGGCGACGCCGCCGACGCCCTCGCTGCCGCCTTCCAGGACGAGCCGCCCCTGCTCGACGTGCGGATCGACGCCCTGCTCGCGGCGATCCGCACGGACCCCGTCTACCCGGCCGTCGCCAGCCTGGAACGCGAGATCGTCGAGCAGCGCCTGGACCCGCGTCGCGACAAGCGCCTGCGCTTCTACGTCCACCCGCGCCTGAAGTGGGACACCGACTTCAACACGGGGGCGGATCTGGTCGCCGGGGTGAGCTTCAGCATGCCGCTCGCGGAAGGGCGGGACGCGGTGCGCGACGCCGAGCGGGTCCTGCCGGCGCTGCGTCAGGCCGAGGCGCAGGCGGGCGATGCCGACGAGACCCTGCGCCTCTACCACGAATACAAGTACCGCCTGGACGACGCCATCAAGCTGCACTACCAGCGCGCCCTGATCCTGGAGCGGCTGCGCCGCGCCTTCGCCGAGAACGACCTGCCGCCGGCGCAGCGCGGCGGCTTGGCGGAGATGCTGCAGGGGGTGCGCGACCTGCTCGACACGCAGCTGGAGATGCTGGACGTGAAGCAGAACCTGCACGTGCGCCTGCTGCAGCTGTTCGCGCGCAGCGGCCAGGGCTACCGCCCGGAGTTCGTCGCCGAGGTCGGGCAGACGCCTCTGGTCACGCGCGGCCGCGAGGGCGAACGCGCCCTGTACGTCTGGTCGGACGCGTTCAACCGCTTCTCCAACCCGGTGCTGCTGCACCTGCTCAAGACCAAGGCCTTCTCCGGCGTCGTCGTCTCCGCCGGGCACAAGACGCGGCGCGACAAGCTGGACGAGTTCCTGCGCCTGGCGGGCGAGGCCGGCGTGCGCGTCGAGCTGATGGCGAGCGACAACGATTGGGCGCGGCCCGAGCAGGCCGACAAGGCGTTCGCGCAGGCACAGGCGCTGTGGGCGCGGGCGCCGCACCTGCACCTGGACGTTGAGCCGCACGCCCTGGCCGACTTCAAGGAGCGGCGCGCGGCCTACCTGGGCGCGTTCGAGCGCCTGCTGCGGCGCCTGGCCCAGGCCCGGCAGCCGGGCCAGACCCTGTCCGTCGCCCTGCCCACGCTGCTGGACGAGGCCGAGGCGAAGGCCCTCGCGGCGCATGCGGATCGCATCTACGTGATGGCCTACGGCAGCGACAAGCCGGAGACGGTGCTGCGGCGCCTGCAGCGCTTCCGCACAGTGCCGGCGGAGCGCCTGGTGCTGGCGCTGCGGCCCACGGATTTCGCCGGCGAGCTGGAGCTGGAAGCCTTCATCCAGGCGGTGGTCCGCGAGAGCCCGATCCGCCGCTTCGCCGTGCACGACCTCGCCCAATTCCAGACCATGATCGAGCGAAGCCAGTGAGACTGAGAAACCGCAAGAGCCACCTCACCACCCTGCCCGAGGGCAAGCCGCCGCGCAAACCGGCGATGTCGCTGGTGCGCCTGCTGTACTTCGGCGCGCTGCTCGCCTTTCTCGCCTACCTGCTGGCCTATGCCTGGGAGCGCATGCTCTACGTCGAGGCGCGCGGCCACGTGGCGATGCAGCGGCACCTGCTGCAGACCGATCGTGAGGGCATCCTGCGTGGCCTGACGCTGCGCGTGGGCGAGGCGGTGCGGCGCGGGCAGCCGCTGTTCCGCATCGAGCAGGAGGTGGTGGAGGACCGGCGCGACCAGGCCGTGTGGGAAGACCTCAAGGTGCGGCGCGAGATCGGCCTCAAGCGCGCCGCGCTGGCCGCGTTGCGCACGGAGATCGCGGACAGGCAGGCGCGCCTGGACCAGCTCGCGCAGCTCAGGCTGCTGGAGCTGGACCGCCTGCGCCAGCGCGAATACGCGGCGCTGGCGCAGGAACTGGCGGCCGACCGCATCAAGGCGGCGGGCCTGGCCGAGGAGATCGCCGCCCTGCAGGGCTATCTGGGCGGTGTGCGGGGGCAGGGTGTGTACCGCCGGCAGATCGCCGCCATGACCTACGCCTCGCCGTTCGACGGTTTCGTCTACCGCCTGGAGAAGGGCGAGCACGAGTTCGCGCACAAGGGCGACACCGTCATCGTGCTGGAGGATGCGCGCGAGGTGCGGGTCGTCGCCTACTTCGCCCTGGAGGACCTGCCCAGCCTCAAGCCCGGGCGCCGCCTGGAGATCCTGCTGCCCGACGGCCAGACGCACATGGGCGAGATCGAGCGCATCGACTCCGCAACCCTGGACCACGAGGAACGGCTGGCACGCGGCTACGAGCCGCTGGAGGCCCTGGTGCGGGTGCAGATCCGCCCCGACGCACGGCCGGCCGACATCGACTGGCGCAGCTACAACCAGCTGGACGTGAAGGTCCGCTTCCACAGCTGGGACTGAGGCCGAGACAAGGAAGGCATGCATGACGCAACACGCAAACCCTGACACCGCGAGCTTCCTGCTGGTCGGCGCGCGGCCGCTGTCGCTGGAAGGTTTTCGCACCGAACAGGTGATGCCGGACGGCTTCGACCCCACGCGCGCCGCGGGCGCCGCCGCGGTGATCGTCGATGCCGCGGACGCCGATATGGCGCGCGAGGTCTGCCACCGCATCCGCCGCGACGCCCGCCCGTCCGTCTATCTCGTCCCCATCCTATTGCTGGAGCCCGAGGCGGGTACCTTGCCGAGGCATTTGGCGCGGGCGGTGGACGGGGTGGCCGCGCAGTCCGCCTTCGCGACGCTGTACTACCAGTCGTTCGCGGCGCGCATCGCCGCGATCCGTAGCCGCATCGCCCTGCTGGAAAACGTCGCCCAGGCGCAGGACACCAACCTCGCGCTCAAGGTCCTGCGCTACCTGCACGTGCGCGAGGCGCGGCTGCAGCCCATGCACGACGTGGTCTCGCCGCACGGCTACCACTACCCGGAACTGGACCTGATGCTGGGGCGGCCGGACGACAACGTGTTCGACGTCCTCGGCTTTCTCGAAGGGCAGCGCCTGCTCGCCGGCGAGTTCGTCGACCGCAGCCACCATTGCGGCCACTGCGGCTCGGCCTTCCTCAACTTCCGCGAGTCCTGCCCGCAGTGCCACAGCGCCAACCTGCAGGTCGAGGACCTGATCCACCACTTCCGCTGCGCGCACGTCGCGCCCATGGAGGACTTCCAGCAGGGTGGCGGCCTGCGCTGCCCGAAGTGCGAGCGCGAGTTGCGGCAGATCGGCGTCGACTACGACAAGCCCTCGTCGGTGTACATCTGCAGCGACTGCCGCCACACCACGCAGGACCCGGAGACCTCCACCCTCTGCTACCAGTGCGGCAGCGTCGCCGCGCCGGAGCGGCTGGGGCAGCGCACCATCAAGTCCTACGGCCTCACCGCACTGGCGCAGAACGCCGCGCTGTACGGCCTCGACAACCTGTTCCGCGGCATCCTGGAGGGCGAGCTGGAGATCCTGCCCCTGGGCGTGTTCAAGCGCTTCCTGCAGGTGGAGATCGAACGCACGCGGCGCTACAAGCTGAGCCACAGCAGCCTGGTGATGCTGCACGTGCGCGACCTCGACCGCATCTACATGGAGGCGGGGCCGCGCGCCAAGGAGATCTTCGGCGAGTTCGGCCGCATCCTGCGCGCGGCGCTGCGCCCGAGCGACGTGATCACCGCCTTCAACGACTCGCTGTTCCTGGTGCTGGCCACCGAGACCGCCGCTGAGGGCGCGGCGGGCATGGCGGCGCGCATCACGGAGCGGCTGGACGCGCTGGTGCGCGGCAACTTCGCGCACCCCGCGGACATCGTCGCCGACCACCTGGCGCTCGACGGCGAGGGAGGCGGCGATGGCCTGATCGAGCGCCTGCTCGGCAGGCACCTGGCCCCGGCATGACCCTGATCGACGAGGTCGTCGGCTTCATCGCGCAGAAGGACGCGCTGGAGCTGCTCAGGTACTTCTGGTACTTCATCCTCTTCGACTTCACCCGCTACCTGTTGCTCGACCTGGCCCTGATCTCCTACTTCATCACGCGTCACGGCAGGCGCGGCAGGGAGCGGGTGGTGGCGCGGCAGCGCCTGTTCGCGCAGCGGCCCCTGGTGACGGTGATGGCGCCGGGCAAGAACGAGGGCGCGCACATCCCCGCCCTGGTGGAATCGCTGGCGCGCCAGACCTATCGCCACGTGGAATTGATCGTGGTGGACGACGGTTCCACCGACGACACGCCGGCGATCTGCCGCGACCTGCTCGCCCAGGGCAGGATCCAGGGCTTCTTCCGCAACGGCGTGCGCGGCGGCAAGGCCTCCGCCGCCAACCTGGCGCTGCGCTACAGCAAGGGCGAGTACGTCATCCACCTGGACGCCGACACGCACCTGGCCGAGGACGCGGTGGAAAAGATCCTCCTGCCCTTCTTTATCTCCGAGCGCGTCGGCGCGGTGGCCGGCGACGTGCGAGTGGCCAACCTCAAGACTTCGCTGGCGAGCGGCCTGCAGGCCATCGAGTACATGAAGGGCATCTCCGTGGGCCGCACCGTGCATTCCATGCTCGGCACCCTGCGCATCGTCTCCGGCGCCTTCGGCGCCTTCCGCCGCGACCTGCTGGTGCGCCTGGGCGGCTGGGACGTGGGGCCGGGCCTGGACGGCGACCTCACCATGAAGATCCGCAAGCTGCACCTGGACGTGGCGTTCGAGCCGGAGGCGATCTGCTACACCAACGTGCCGGTGAGCTTCGCCCGCCTGGCGCGCCAGCGCTACCGCCGGGACCGTTCGCTGATCCGCTTCCGCACCCGCCGCCACGTGGATTTCCTGGTGCCGGACCGCAACTTCCGCCTGCGCAACTTCGTGTCCTCGTTCGAGAACATCTTCTTCAACGTCGTGCTGGACCTGAAGTGGTGGATCTACATCGTGCAGATCGGCCTGTTCATGACCGCGCACCTGAAGCTGATCCTGCTGGTGAATTTCCTGCTCTACCTGACCTCCGCGAGCATCCAGTTCCTGCTCTCGCTGGCCTTGTACGGGCATACCGCGCGCCGGCAGGAGATCGCCCTGGTCTGGCTGTTGCCGCTGGTGCCGATCTACACGGGGTATTTCCTGCGCATCGTGCGTACCTACGCCTATCTCATGGAGTGGCTGTTCAAGGCCTCCTATCTGGATGCCTGGAACCCCTGGAAGACCTCCAGGGTGGCGCACGAGGAAAATCTCTGAGGCTTCAGCCGCGCGTGGCCGGACGGCGCGCGGCCCCCAGCAACAGACCGGCGAGGCCGATGCCGAGCAGCCCCAGCGAGGATGGCTCCGGTACCGTGGCGACGGTCTCGACGACCGGTACATTGTTGATGGCGGCGACGGCGGCGATCTCGGGCGAGGACACCGAGTTGTTGACGTCGGTCGCGAGGCTGCCGGTGGCGCCGATGAGCAGTTCCGTGACCAATGCATCGTTGCCCACCCCCAGCACGCTCAGGTCGAGCCAGGCGATGTTCACCTTGCCGGTCGAGCCGTTGCTGAAGGTGGTCTTGTAGCCGGTGTAGACGGGGGTGATCCAGATGCCGGGATCGGCGGCCGACAGCGAGATGCGGATCGCCTCCGGCGCCCACAGCTCGAAGATCGCCAGGTCGTAGCCGCTGCCGTTGCGGATGGCATTGTCGGTGAAGCCGAGCACCACGTAGTCGTCGAGGTAGTCCGGGTCGATGTAGCTGGTGAGCCTGTCGTCGGCGAGGGCCTGCAGGATGCCGGGGCCCTGCAGGTCGCCGGACTCCAGGGTATGCGAGCGCAGGACGTCCGGCATGGCGCTGTCCGCGAACGTGAAATTGCCCATGGCGATCTGGCTGGCGCCCGGGTCCGCGGTCAGGGGGCCGAGCACGGTGGCACCGGCCGGGCCGCAGCCCAGTGTGGCGAGAAACAGCAGGGGGGTGAGTCGTTTTGCGTGCATGCGGTCGGCTCGTATTGGAAGTCTCGGTTGGATAGCAATTCCCATGCCTGTCGTTGGGTGCATAACGGCCGCGCCGGCGCCGGCGCGCGGCGCGCGTTTGATGGATTTCTCGACAGGCCTAACGAAACCCCGACTGACCCGCGCCACGGTAGGGGCATTGAAATCCCCCCGGTCCTCCCCACCTTCGAGCCAATCAACCGAATCTGGAGTCCGCCATGCGCTTCGACAAACTCACCACGCCGTTCCAGTCCGCCATCCAGGACGCCCAGAGCCTCGCCCTGGGAAACGACAACGCCTACATCGAGCCGGTACACCTGCTCGCCGCCCTGATCAACCAGGAGGGCGGCTCGGCGCGGCCCATCCTGCAGAAGGCCGGGGTGCGCCTGCCGTCCCTGGTCGCCGGCCTGCAGGCGGCGATGAACCGCCTGCCCAAGGTGGAGGGCACGGGTGGCGAGATCCAGCCCTCCAAGGAGCTGATCAACCTGTTCAACCTCACCGACAAGGAGGCGAGCAAGCGCGGTGACCAGTACATCGCCAGCGAGCTGTTCCTGCTCGCAGCGGTGGACGACAAGGGTGAGGCCGGGCGCCAGCTGAAGGAGAACGGCGCCAGCCGCAAGGCCCTGGAGGCGGCGATCGAGGAGGTGCGTGGCGGCGCGGGCGTGGACAGCCAGGAGGCGGAAGGCCAGCGCCAGGCCCTTGGCAAGTACACACTGGATCTCACCGAGCGGGCGCGCCAGGGCAAGCTGGACCCGGTGATCGGCCGCGACGACGAGATCCGCCGCGCCATCCAGGTCCTGCAGCGCCGCACCAAGAACAACCCGGTGCTGATCGGCGAGCCGGGCGTGGGCAAGACCGCGATCGTCGAGGGCCTGGCGCAGCGCATCGTCAACGGCGAGGTGCCGGAGACCCTGAAGGGCAAGCGCGTGCTGGTGCTGGACATGGCCGGCCTGCTCGCCGGGGCCAAGTACCGCGGCGAGTTTGAGGAACGGCTTAAGGCGGTGCTCAAGGAGGTGGGTCAGGACGAGGGCCGCATCATCCTGTTCATCGACGAGCTGCACACCATGGTCGGCGCCGGCAAGGCCGAGGGCGCCATGGACGCCGGCAACATGCTGAAGCCAGCGCTGGCGCGCGGCGAGCTGCATTGCATCGGCGCCACCACCCTGGACGAATACCGCAAGTACATCGAGAAGGACGCCGCCCTGGAGCGCCGTTTCCAGAAGGTGCTGGTGGACGAGCCTTCGGTGGAGGCCACCATCGCCATCCTGCGCGGCCTGCAGGAGAAGTACGAGCTGCACCACGGCGTCGACATCACCGACCCGGCCATCGTCGCCGCCGCCGAGTTGAGCCACCGTTACATCACCGACCGCTTCCTGCCGGACAAGGCCATCGACCTGATCGACGAGGCGGCCAGCCGCATCAAGATGGAGATCGACTCCAAGCCCGAGGTCATGGACAAGCTCGACCGCCGCCTGATCCAGCTCAAGATCGAGCGCGAGGCGGTGAAGCGCGAGAAGGACGAGGCCAGCCGTAAGCGCCTGGCGCTGATCGAGGACGAGATCCGCAAGCTGGAGAAGGAATACGCCGACCTGGAGGAGGTGTGGAAGGCCGAGAAGGCCACGGTGCAGGGCTCCGCGCACGTGAAGGAGGAGATCGACCACCTGCGAGCCGAGATGGCCGAACTGCAGCGCAAGGGCCAGTTCGACAAGGTCGCGGAGATCCAGTACGGCAAGCTGCCGGCCCTGGAGGCGCGGCTCAAGCAGGCCGAGGCGGGTGAGGGGAAGGCCCAGGAGTTCAAGCTGCTGCGCACCCAGGTGGGCGCGGAGGAGATTGCCGAGGTGGTGTCCCGTGCTACCGGCATCCCGGTCGCCAAGCTGGTGCAGGGCGAGCGCGACAAGCTGCTGGCCATGGAGGCGCGCATCCACCAGCGCGTGGTGGGCCAGGACGAGGCCGTGCGCCTGGTGTCCGACGCCATCCGCCGCTCGCGCGCGGGTTTGAGCGACCCCAACCGGCCCTACGGCTCCTTCCTGTTCCTGGGCCCCACCGGCGTGGGCAAGACCGAGCTGTGCAAGGCCCTGGCCGAGTTCCTGTTTGACAGCCAGGAGCACCTGATCCGCGTCGACATGAGCGAGTTCATGGAGAAGCACTCCGTCGCCCGCCTGATCGGCGCGCCGCCCGGCTACGTTGGCTACGAGGAGGGCGGCTACCTGACCGAGGCGGTGCGCCGCAAGCCCTACTCGGTGATCCTGCTCGACGAGGTGGAGAAGGCGCACCCGGACGTGTTCAACGTGCTCTTGCAGGTGCTGGACGACGGCCGCATGACCGACGGCCAGGGCCGCACCGTGGACTTCAAGAACACCGTCATCGTCATGACCAGCAACCTGGGCAGCCAGATGATCCAGAGCATGGCCGGCGACGACTACCAGGTGATCAAGCTGGCGGTGATGGCGGAGGTGAAGGGCTACTTCCGGCCCGAGTTCATCAACCGCATCGACGAGGTGGTGGTGTTCCATAGCCTGGCCGAGGAACACATCGCCAACATCGCGCGCATCCAGTTGCAATATCTGGAAAAGCGCGTGGCGCAGATGGACATGAAGCTGGAGGTGGGCGACGCGGTGTTGCACGAGCTCGCCCGCGAGGGCTTCGACCCGCTCTACGGTGCCCGCCCGCTCAAGCGCGCGATCCAGCAGCAGATCGAGAATCCGCTTGCGAAGGAGATCCTCGCCGGGCACTTCGCGCCCAAGGACGTCATCCACGTCGACATGGCCGACGGGCGGATCGCGTTCGAGCGGGTGATCGAGGCGGAGGCGGTGTGACTCTGCCGGTCCGGTGGCCGGAACGATAGGCCACCGGACCTGGATGGCCCCCCGCTCGGGGGTGCTGCCTGCCCAGACGGGCCCTGATGCCCGTGTTCCCGGACCGTGCGCCATGCGCGGGGATTTGCGGCAAAATGGCTACGCCTTCCGCGACATGGCAGGTCGTGTGTCGTCGGACGAGAAGAATATTTCGGAGGCCGCCCGGCAAGGACAGGGGGCGGGTTGGTCATCTCACGCAACGGGAAAATCAAATGCGCTTCACGCTCTCGATCGTTTTTGCCTTGTTGGGGCCGGCCTGCGCGGCCGTGGCCGCGGACTATCCGGTACCGCCGTGGCCTTATGCCGTGTATCCCCAGCCGGTCTTGCCGGCGTTCGTCATCCCGGCGCCGGGTTACGTCGCCCCGGCACAGAACCCCTACCTGCAGCCCCTGCAGGTGCCGAGGACATTCCCGGTCATCCCGTGGCCTTTCGCCCTGTTCCCACAATTCCAGTCTCCTGCACCCGTGGCGGCGCCTGCACCCGTGGCGGTACCCGCACCCGCGGCGGTACCTGCACCCGCGGCGGTACCTGCCGCGCATGACGTGGTCGCGAAGCCCGTGCTGAGCGAGGAGGCCGCTCAGGCGCTGGCGCAGGCGGAAGCGGCCGTGCAGGCGGCGCGCGCCGCCTTCACCCTCTGGGTGCCGGCGGAGACGGCGCTCGATGCGGCCCGCGAGGCGGCGAGGGAGGGGGACGATGCCGCCGTCCTCAGGCTTGCCCGGCGCATCGCGGACCTGACCAGGCTGGGGGCGGAACAGGCGAAATATCCGTCGACGGAGATGCCGCCGGTGCCGGTGGCGCGAAAGTCCGCCACGCCGGTCTCCGCCGCGAAGAAGCGGCCGCAGGCGAAGAAAGCCGCGCCGGCGAAACCCGCGGCCTCAGCCACGGCGCGCCCGGCGTCCAAGCGGCCCGCGGGCAGGCAACTCGTCCCGCGCAAGCTGTGCTGGCAGGAGGGGCGGCTCGATACCTGTCCTGCCCAGTGATGCGCGGGCGCCTTGCGCCTGTCGTTCGGCGCATGGCGGCACGCAGGGGGCAGACTGGCCGGCCGGCTGCCTCGTCACCCCTGTAGGGTGCGCAGGCTCTCGGTGACCTTGCGCAGGCGCTCGCCCAGGGACTTGTCGGCCTCCAGCAGCCCGGAGATCCGCTCGTTGGTCGCCTGTGCCATGTTGACCAGTTCCGTCTCCTGGCCGTCGTTCAGGCCCAGGTGGATGAAGGCCTCGTTCAACTGCTGCATGTATTCGTAGCCGATCTCCAGGGTCTGCATGCGGTTGTCCTGCTGCTGGCGCTCGATCTCGGCGAGCACCTGGCCGAGTTCGGTGACGGTCGTGACGATGGCGTCGGCCTGGCGTAGTCGTCGTTCCGCGTTTTCCAGGGCCTCCAGGCGTGCCTCCGCGCCTTCGGCGATGATGGCGAGGTGGTCGCGCAGCCGCCCCACCTTGTCCGGGGAGTCCATGGGCAGGTTGGGCAGCAGCAGGGTGATGTGTGGGTAGTTGATGGCGAGGCGGTCGCGGAACTGGAAGACGCGGCCCATGTCGCGGGCATGGCCGAGGATGGAGTGTTCCAGGGGGGAACATTCGCCTTGCGAGGAATGGCAGGCCCGCGTCCCGCCCTGACGCAGTTCCAGCATGCCAACCAGGCCGTATTGCGCCAGGCTTTCGAACAGGGTGGCGGCGAGTTCGTCGGGGGTGTTGCAGGTGAAGGATGCGCGCAGGAACTGCAGGACCACGCCCATCTCGCCCATCGAGGACATGGCGGAGAACGCCGTCTGCTGGGCGTAGTGCGCCTGTTGGGCGATGTCGCGGCGCTTCGCGATGGCGAGTTCGGCGACGCGCACCTTGCCCGCCAGTTCCTCCGCGAGGAAGGGCTTGGTGATGAAGTCGTTGCCGCCGGCGTTATAGGCGGCGAGGCGGGTCTCCAGGTTGTCATGGGCGGAGATGAACAGGACCTGGGGCTCGTCGTGGCCGGCCTCGCGCAGCGCCTTGCAGGTGGAGATGCCGTTCATGCCCGGCATCTCCACGTCCATCAGGATCAGGTCGGGCGCCTCGCCCATGGCGTCCAGGCAGGCCTGGCCGTCGTCCAGCTCCTGCACCGCGTACCACGACCCTTCGAGCGCGCCGCACGTGACCATGCGCGACACGGGGTCGTCGTCGACGACGAAGATCCGGAAGGGGGGGGTGTCATCCATGCTGTCTGTCTCCGCAGGCGTTGTAGGGGGTCATTCCGGGTCGCTGAATCGACGGGCGATGCCATGGAACTCGTCGGCGATGGCCAGCACGGCATCGGTCAGGTCCGGGTCGAAGTGGCTGCCCTTGCCTTCGAGGATCATGCCCATCGCCTGTTCGTGCGAGAAGGCCGGCTTGTAGACGCGCTTCGAGATCAGGGCGTCGTAGACGTCGGCCACCGCCATGAGGCGCGCCGAGAGCGGGATCGCGTCGCCTATCAGGCCTTGCGGATAGCCGCTGCCGTTCCACTTTTCGTGGTGGCCGTAGGCGATCTCGCGCGCATAGCGCAGGAAGGAACCGGTCGCCTCGCCCAGCTCGTTCTCGGCCTGGATGATGGCGTCGCGGCCGAACTCGCAATGACGCTGCATCACCGTCCATTCCTCGGGCGTCAACTTGCCCGGCTTGAGCAGGATCGCATCCGGGATGGCGACCTTGCCCACGTCGTGCAGGGGGGCGGACTTGAAGAGCTGGTGGATGTTCTCCTCGCTGAGCTCGGCACGGAAGCGCGGGTGGCCCTGCACCCGCTTCGCCAGCGCCTGCACGTAGTGCTGGGTGCGGCGGATGTGGTTGCCGGTCTCGTTGTCGCGCGCCTCGGCGAGGGAGCAGAAGGCGGTGATGGTCGCCCCCTGCGCGGCGATCAGTTGTTGCCTGTGTCGCATCAGCTCCTCGGACTGCGCGAGGATCTGGCGTGTGCGTTCGGCGACCATCTGTTCGAGGTCCTCGTTGCGGCTCTGCAGGTGGCGCTTGGCCTGGGCGAGCTGCAGGTGGTTGCGTACCCGCGCCAGGACCACCGGCGGCGAGAAGGGTTTGTGGATGAAATCGCCGGCGCCCAGCGACAGGCCGTGCGCCTCGTCGGCGGCGCTCTCCAGGCTGGTGAGGAACAGGACCGGGATGTCGCGCGTCATGGGATTGGACTTGATCTGCCTGCAGGCCTGGAAGCCGTCCACGCCGGGCATCATCACGTCCATCAGGATCAGGTCGGCGCGCCCGCCGTTCGCCAGGTAGTCGAGCGCCGCCTGCCCGTGGTCGAGCGTATGCACGCGATACTCGCCTGCGAGCAGGTCCTCCAGGATGATCAGGTTGTCCGGCTGGTCGTCCACCGCCAGGATGTTCACATCCGCGTCCATTCCTACCTCCAAGTCGGTCTGCGCCGGTCTGCCCGGTGGGGCCGCCAGTGCCGTGGCATTGGCGGCCCCACCTGAGCACGGGTGAGCCTGCTGTTTCGGCAGATACTGCCACCAACTTGAGCCGGCGGGGACGGGACGTGTCCGTGGCCGGGTTCAGTACTTGTAGACGTTGCCCTTGGAGAAGACCTTCATGGTGTTGGTGACCATGCCGTCGTCCTTGATCCGCTGGTGCACGCCGTCGGCGGCGACGATGAAGGTGCATTTCTCCTTCTCGGTGGGGAACTGGGTGCAGAAGTGCCCGTCGTCGGTGATCTTCCAGCTGCCCTGGCGTTTCAGCTTGCCTTCCAGGACCTGGATCAGCCGGCCGTCGGGCGAGTAGTAGGCGGTGTAGTTCTTGCCCAGGGCGTCGGCGAAGCCGCTCACCGAATTGCCGGGGATCAGGGTCTTGAGCTGCGCGACGCTGAGGCGGCTGTCCGCCTGGACGGCCCCGGACATCACGAGCAGGGAGAGCAGAAGCAGTTGTTTCATGGTGGGTCTCCTCAAGGTTGGAGCGGCATGGGATGGGCGATGCCGCCGCGCCCGGTGAATCGGGGCAGGCCAGGCGGCCCGCCCGGGGTTGGGGTTCGTTCAGGCACCCAGCGCGCTCGGTCCGGCGAGCACGGGCGGCCGCGGCATGACGAACAGCCGGCGCAGCAGGATCAGGAACACCTGCAGGGTCTTCAGCTGGATCAGCAGGAAGGGCAGCAGGAACAGGTAGTGCGCCGGCGTCCACATGTAGATCAGGCCATTGCCGAGCAGGCCGAACTTGACCACGAACATGCCGAACACCGGCAGGGCGACGCCGGGGCAGACCAGGGCGAAGGTGTTGGCGTGGCACTTGTCGCCATGGACGTATTCGCGGAAGTAGTTCAGGCGCCGCATCACCGCCAGGCCGAGCAGGCCGAAGGCGACCTGGATGGAGAAGATGGCGAGCATCACCACCAGGTTCAGCGAGGGGCTGGTGTGCAGGTCGAAGGTCTCGTGCAGGCCGTGCGAGATGCGCATGAAGGTGATGCCCAGCAGGGTGGTGATGGGAATCATCAGCCACAGGCTGGGCGCGGCCACCTTGTTGACGCCGTGCGCGAGCATGGTGTTGAAGCCGATCACCAGCATCACCAGCATCAACAGCGCGGCGGAGGTGGCGAAGAAGGACGACAGCGCCAGCGCCACGACCACCGTCTCGCGCGTCTGGCTCATCGCCACCGGCGCGGCCAGGCCGACCGCGATCATGGAGAGGGCGAAGATGGCGACCATGGGCGCGAGGCTGTTGTTCTGCTCGAAGCTGTAGCCCTTGTGCAGGATCATGCGCGCGAAGTAGTCGCCGAGCAGGCGCATGGCGTACACGCCGATGGCGAGGAAGGCGAGGATCGCGGCCGGGAACAGGTATTCGATGTGTTCCCACAGCCCCGGGATCAGCAGCGAGCCGGCGACGAAGCACGCGTTCACCGTCATGGCCATGGTCAGCGGTACCACCATGAGGCTGATCTCGCCGCTGGAGTTGCGTAGCGCGGTGTAGGCCTCGGTGCGCTTGAACAGCGCGAATTCACGCGTGTTCCAGGCCATCAGCGCGAAATGGGTGGCGAGCAGTCCCAGGGCCATGACCAGGCAGAGCGCGACCCACAACGCCTTCAGGCTGGGCTCGCCGGTGACGATGGGCCAGAGCTGGTCGAAGGAGATGATCCCGCTCTCGTGCGGCAGCAGGAAGTTCAGGTACAGGAAGAACGAGATGCCCAGGCCACCCGCGCCGAGCGCGGCGAGGTGGTACATGGGGCTGTATTTTTCGTGCAGGTTCTTGCAGATCATTTTCAGTCTCCTCAAGAAATGCGCGGCAATGCCGCGGCCGGGCCGGTCATGCCGGCCCCGCGCCATCAGGTCGGGAATCCCGGGGTCTCAGCCCAGGGTGTCGGCCCACATGTTGTCGAACCAGGCCAGGTTGTACTGGAAGTTCAGCTCGTCGCTGTCCTCGTCCGCGCCGCCGCCGGGCTGGCGCACGTACACCTCCTCGCCGGGGTCGTAGCGCATCACCACGGCGATGGGGCCGGAGGTGTGGTCCGAAGTGGCGGAGTAGCTGGTGCTGCCGATCACCGGCAGGGGATCGGGCTGGCGGCCGTTGAGCAGTTCGACGATGGCGGCGGCGGCGATCTTGCCCTGGTTGTTCGAGACGTGCGCCGACTTGGGCATGTTCGAGAGCACCGAGTCGCCGATCACGTGGACATTGGGCACGCCCTTCGACTCGTAGCTGGCAAAGTCCACCGGACACCAGCGTTTCGCGCTGTCGCAGCGCGCGCCGGCCATCTCGCACACCTTGCCGGCGCGCTGCGCGGGCACGACGTTGATGACGTCCGCCTTCACCGAGTCCCAGTCGCTGGAGACGGTCATGGTCCTGTGGTCGATCGAGGTGACCATATTGCTCGGCCGGTGCTCGATCATGCCCGGATAGAACTTGTTGAAGGCCTTCTGGAACATCGGCCCCTTGGAGACGATCTGGAAGTGGCCGTCCAGCATGATGATCTTGGACCTGGGCTTATGCTGCTTGAAGTAGTGGGCCACCATGCAGGCGCGCTCGTAGGGGCCGGACACGCAGCGCCCGGGGGGCGGCGGGCTGGCGATCACGACTACGCCGCCGTCCGGCATGGCCTGCAACTGCCGGCGCAGCAGGGCGGTCTCGGGCCCGGCCTTGAAGGCGTGCGTGACCTTCTCCGCCTTCGCCGCCGCGTCGTAGCCCTCGACCGAACCGGTCATGAACTCCACGCCGGGGGCAAGCACCAGGCGATCGTAGGCGTAGGTCTTTCCGCCCTGGGTGCGCACCGTACGCTTCGCGGCATCGATGCCGACCACGCTGTCCTGCACCTGCTTCACGCCGTAACGGGCAAGCGGCGCGTAGGACTTGTTGAGGTCCGACATCTCGCGCAGGCCGGCCAGCACCCAGTTGGACATCGGGCAGGACACCATGTGCGGGCTCGGGTCGATGAGCGTGACCTCGATGGACGGGTCCCAGACGCGCAGGTACTTGGCGCAGGTGGCGCCGCCGTAGCCGGCGCCCACGACCACGACCTTGGGCGCGGCGCGCGCCGCCGTGGCATGCGCGACCTTGGGCATGGCCAGACCGGCCAGGCCCGTGCTCAGGCCGGCGGCGGAGACCTTCAGGAAATCTCGGCGTGGCATGTTCATTTCTGGCCCTCCTTGGCGTCGGCGAGGTTGATCTGCATGGTTGCGAACAGCGCGGCCAGGGCCTCGTATTCGGCATCGGTGTAGCCAAGGGCGTATTTCTTCATCACCGTCGATTCGCGCTCACCCTTGCGGAAGGCCTTCATGGCCTCGACGATGTAGGCCTTGTCCTGGCCGGCGAGGCCGGGGATGGCGCTGTTGCTCACGCCGTTGGGGCCGTGGCAGTTGAAGCAGGTGGAGGCGAGGGTGCGGTTGTGGGTCTCGCAGATGCTGGCGGGGTTCTCCCAGCCCGCGATCAGGCAGGTCTGGGGGGGGGTGTCCGCCGCGAGGGCGTTGCCGCAGAACGGGGCCACGGCGCAACAGGCAATGGCAAGGGCGTGCTTCCTAATCATGGTCATCCTCCATGAGTCGAGGCAGGGTTGATGGTCGATGGGTGTGCCTTCCCCGCCCGCATGTGGGCCGGGTCAGGAAAAGGCGGGTGCTGAAAGGGCGTCAGCCGCTCAAGATGGCGCGGCTAGGAAGGAGGCCCTCGGAAGTGTGCTGCTGAAACGCGATCCGCTGAGGCGTGCCGGGAACGACTGCCTCTGAGTTGTGTGAGCAGTTCATGATTCTCTCCATCCGTTATCACACCCCTCCGTCCGGACTAGTACAAACGTCAGCAGAAGGGTTGTACGAATGTATAGCACGCCATACGGAAATTAGAATATTCAAATATAAAAATCTTTTTTATGGCGACAGGTCGCCTGGATGGCCCTCGCAGGCGCGCCGCGCAGGCAACAAAAAAGGCGCCGCGAGGGCGCCTTTTCATGAGGCTGGAAGGCCTTATTTCACGCGGTTCTTGTACTCGTTGGTGGCGGTGTCGATCTCGATCTTGTCGCCGATCTCGACGAAGGCCGGCACCTGGACCTCATGGCCGGTGGGCTTGATGCGGCAGGGCTTCATGACCTTGCCGGAGGTGTCGCCCTTGACCGCGGGCTCGGTGTATTCGACTTCGCGCACCACGGTGGTGGGCATGTTGATGGAGATGGCCTTGCCCTCGTAGAACACCACTTCCACGGGCATCGCGTCCTCCAGGTAGGGCAGGGCGGCAGCCATGTTGTCGGCCTCGACCTCGTACTGGTTGTACTCGCCGTCCATGAACACGTACATCGGGTCGGCGAAGTAGGAGTAGGTGCAGTCCCGGCGCTCCAGGGTGACGGTGTCGAACTTCTCGTCGGCCTTGTAGACCGTCTCGGAGGCGGCGCCGGTGAGCAGGTTCTTCAGCTTCATCTTCACCACGGAGGCGTTGCGGCCGGATTTGGAGAATTCGGCTTTCTGGACCACCAGGGGGTCTTTGCCCACCATGATCACGTTGCCGGCGCGGAGTTCTTGAGCGGTCTTCATCGGGGTTGTCCTGAGGAGATAACGAGAAAGCCCGACATTCTAGCTTTTTTCCATTAATTTTTCGCAAAAAATCAGCAGCTTGGACGCAAGGTCCGGCTGTTCCGCCAGGCGCGCGTCCCAGCGGCGCGCATGTGCCGCGTGCTCGTCGAGGTGGGCGAGCCAGTCATGCCAGTGCGCGCCCACGTCCGCCTCCTCGTTCCAGCCGTGCCAGAACGCGTGCGTGGTCTGAGCCGGCCCGGCGGGCATGTCCTGCCGGTACAAAGACAGGAAGGCGTCCAGCTTCGCGAAGTGCGCCCGCTCCGCCTGCGGATAAGCCTGCCAGGCCATGGGGCGGGCGGCATACTGGGCGCGCAGCAGCGAGTCCTCGCCGCGCACGAAGTTCAGGTCGCAGGCCCACAGGAGGCGGTCGTAGCCGTCCTGGTCGAGCATGGGCAGCACGTGCAGGGTGAGCCGGCCGCGTTGCAGCGCCTCGCCGGGCGCGGGCAGGTCGCTGCCGAACCACGTGGCGATCTGCGGCAGCGCCTTGCCCTGCGGCACCAGGGCGCGCACCTCGCGCGGCCCGTGCGACCAGGCATGCAGCAGGCTGGGCAGGGCGCGGTTCTCGTAGCTGAACAGGGAGACGCGCAGCTCGTCGGTGTCGTGCGGCGGTATCGCCAGCCCGGCCCAGAACCTGGCCTGCGCGTGGGCATCGGCCTGGAAGACGTCGCGCGCGGCGGTCAGCCAGGCCTCGCGGGTCAGGCCGCCGGAGTGCGGAGTGAAGCCGGGCATGAAGAAATACTTGGTCAGCGGCAGGCGCGGGTGCGGCGAGGGCAGTCCGTGCACGCCCTGAGCCCACGCCTCGGCGGTGAGGTATTCCAGGTTCAGCCACAGTGGCCGCGGCGTCTTCGCCGCCATGCGCAGCACGAAGGTCTCGGGCAACTCGCAGGCGAGGGCCTCGATCACCACCTCGCCCGGTTCGACGTCAGGCAGGGGCGAGGTCCAGCGCCGCACCTCCACGCCGGCCAGGTGCTGCGTGTCGAGCTCCGGGTCGATCTCCGGGCGGATGCGCCGGAAGGTGGCGAGGTCGTCCACCCAGAGGCGCACGGATTGCCCATGTTCGGCGGCGAGCTGGCGCGCCAGGCGCCAGGTGACGCCGATGTCGCCGAAGTTGTCGATGACGCTGCAGAAGAGGTCCCAGGTCATGGGGCGGGGTGGCGGCCGGGGCCGCCGGCGCGGCTCAGCGCGTCAGGGTCTGCACCCCTTCGGGCGTGCCCATCAGGCAGACGTCGGCGCCGCGGCGTGCGAACAGGCCGTTGGTGACGACGCCGACGATCTGGTTGATCTCGGTCTCCAGGGCCACCGGGTCGAGGATCGCCATGCCGTGCACGTCGAGGATGACGTTGCCGTTGTCGGTGGTGAAGCCCTGGCGCAGCACCGGGTTGCCGCCGAGCTTCACCAGCTGGCGCGCCACGTAGGAGCGGGCCATGGGGATCACCTCGACCGGCAGGGGGAACTTGCCCAGCACGTCCACCAGCTTGCTCTGGTCGACGATGCAGACGAACTTCTTGGCGCAGGCGGCGACGATCTTCTCGCGCGTCAGGGCGCCGCCGCCGCCCTTGACCATGGCCATGTGGCGCGTGATCTCGTCGGCGCCGTCGACGTACACCTCCATCTCGCCCGCCTCGTTCAGGTCGATGACGCGGATGCCATGCTTCTTCAGGCGTTCGGCGGTGGCGACGCTGGAGGCGACGGCGCCGTCGATGCGGCCCTTGATGTCCGCCAGGGCGTCGATGAAGAAGTTCGCGGTGGAGCCGGTGCCCACGCCGATGATGCCGGCGGGAACGTATTCGATGGCGGCACGGGCCGTGGCCTGCTTCATTTCGTCTTGCGTCATCATGATCGGAATCTCTTTGTCGTTTCGGGTCTAGCCCGCGAGAATAACGGCCTTCACGTGGCTATTCAAACCTCGGCTAAGCAAGATGACTGATTACCTGGAGCGCATCCTCCTCGCCCGCGTCTACGACGTGGCGCACGAAACCCCCCTGGACGAGGCGAGCAACCTGTCGCGCCGCCTCAACAACCGGGTCCTGTTGAAACGCGAGGACATGCAGCCGGTGTTCTCCTTCAAGCTGCGCGGCGCCTACAACAAGATGGCCGGCCTCACCAAGGCGCAGCTGAAGCGCGGCGTGGTGGCGGCCTCGGCCGGCAACCACGCGCAGGGCGTGGCCCTCTCGGCGCAGGTGCTGGGCTGCCAGGCAATCATCGTCATGCCGGCCACCACGCCGGCCATCAAGGTGGACGCGGTGGCCAAGCGCGGTGCCGACGTGGTGCTGTTCGGCGACTCCTACGACGACGCCTACCACCACGCCAAGGGTATCGCCAAGGAGGCGAAGATGACCTTCGTCCACCCCTACGACGACCCCGAGGTGATCGCCGGCCAGGGCACCATCGGCATGGAGCTCATGCGCCAGTCGCGCACGCCGATCGACGCGGTGTTCGTGCCGGTGGGCGGCGGCGGCCTGATCGCCGGCATCGGCGCCTACCTCAAGCGCCTGCGCCCGGAGATCAAGATCATCGGCGTGGAGCCCGAGGACGCCGACGCCATGGCGCGCTCGCTGTGCAAGAAGGAGCGCATCACCCTGCCGCAGGTCGGCATCTTCGCCGACGGCGTGGCGGTGAAGCAGGTGGGCGAGGAGACCTTCCGTCTCTGCCAGCTGTACGTGGACGAGGTGATCCGCGTCGGCAACGACGCCATCTGCGCCGCCATCAAGGACGTGTTCGAGGACACCCGCTCCATCCTCGAGCCCGCCGGCGCCCTCGGCGTGGCGGGCCTGAAGGTGTGGGCCGCGCGCGAGAAGGCGAAGAACAAGAACCTGGTGGCGATCGCCTCCGGCGCCAACATGAACTTCGACCGCCTGCGCTTCGTCGCCGAGCGCGCGGAGCTGGGCGAGAAGCGCGAGGCGGTGCTGGCGGTGTCGATCCCGGAGAAGCCGGGCAGCTTCAAGAAGTTCTGCTCGCTGATCGGCGGGCGCGTCATCACCGAGTTCAACTACCGCTACGACGACCCGAAGGTGGCGCACGTCTACGTCGGCATCCAGGTGCACAACCGCGCCGAGGTGGACAAGCTGATCGAGGCACTGAAGAAGCACGAGCTGCCGGTCCTGGACCTGTCCGACAACGAGATGGCCAAGCTGCACATCCGCCACCTCGTGGGCGGCCACGCGCCGCAGGTCGCGAACGAGGTGCTGTACCGCTTCGAGTTCCCCGAGCGCCCGGGCGCGCTGATGAAGTTCCTCAACAGCATGAGCCACTCCTGGAACATCAGCCTGTTCCACTACCGCAACCACGGCGCCGACTACGGCCGGGTGCTCGCGGGCATCCAGGTGCCGGCGAAGGACAAGAAGGCGTTCCAGAGCTTCCTCGACGGCCTCGGCTACCGCTACTGGAACGAGAGCCGCAATCCCGCCTACAAGCTGTTCCTGGCCTGAGCCGGCGGGCTTGCCGGCCAAACCGGCCGTGGCGAGAATGTGAAGCACACATTACAAGGATGCAGGAGACCGCCATGAAGACCGCCCTCGCCGCCGCCCTGATGTTCTCCATGTCCCTCGCCGTGCAGGCCCACGAGGGCTACGACAAGGCCCTGCAGGCCTACAGCTGCGTCGACTACCAGAAGGCCCTGGGCATGTTCAAGACCTATGCCGACCAGGGCCACGGCCTGTCGCAGTACATGGTGGGCATCATGACCGAGCAGGGGCAGGGCACCGCGCCCGACGTCGACGTCGCCTTCAACTGGTACATGAATGCCGCCAAACAGGGCATCGCGGACGCCTATTTCGCGCTCGCCGACATGTACCGGCGCGGCATCAGCGTCGCCAAGGACCCGGTGCGCGCCTACGCCTGGTACGAACTGGCGCAGCAGGGCGGGCACAAGCTGGCGGGCGACATGCTGCGCGGTCTCGACCAGGAACTGCGGCCCGAGCAGATCGCCGCCGCGCGCGGCTTCGAACAGGAATGGCGGGCCACGCTGCCGCGCTGACCCGCGACGCATTGACACCGCGCCGACACCACCCGGACAATCGACCCATGCCCAAGCTGCTCCTGCCCCCCGTCCCGATGGCCGATCGCCGCGCCCTGCGCGCATGGCGAATCGTGCCTGGCCGGGCGGCGGACAGGGCGGGCAAGACCGGGGTGCGTCGCTAAGCGAACACTCCACCCCCGACAAGGCCGCCGACCCACAAGGTCCGCGGCCTTTTTCGTTTCTTTACCCAGGAAACCGCCATGTCCGTGCCGATCGCCTATCTCACCGTCATCCTCATCTGGTCCACCACGCCGCTCGCCATCAAGTGGAGCGCCCAGGGCACCGGCTTCGCCTTCGCCGTCGCCTCGCGCATGGCCATCGGCCTCGCCGTCGCCGCGCTGCTGCTCGCCATATGGCGTGTCGGCCTGCCGCTGCACCGCCGCGCCCGGCAAAGCTATCTCGCCGGCGGCCTCGGCCTGTTCGGCGCCATGACCCTGACCTACTGGGGCGCGCAGTTCATCCATTCCGGCCTGGTGTCGGTGCTGTTCGGCCTGTCGCCGCTGGTCACCGGCGTGATGGCCATGGTCTGGCTGGGCGAACGCGCACTGACGCCGTCCAGGATCGCCGGCATGCTGCTGGGCCTGGCCGGCCTCGCCGTGATCTTCGGCGACAGTGGCGAGATGGGCGGCGCGCACGCGGCCGCCGGGGTGGCGGCGCTGCTGGCGGCGGTGGCCATCTATTCCGCCAGCCTGGTCTGGGTCAAGCGCATCGGCGACGACAGTCCGCCCCTGGCCACCACCACGGGCACCCTGGCGGTGGCCCTGCCTTGGTTCTGCCTGGTGTGGGGCGTGACGGACGGCCACGTGCCCGGCGACGTGCCGGCGCGCGCCGGTGCCGCCATCGTCTACCTGGGCGTGTTCGGCTCGGTGCTGGGCTTCGCGCTCTACTACTACGTGATCAAGCACATGGAGACCGGCAAGGTGTCGCTGATCACCCTCATCACGCCGGTGCTGGCGCTGCTGCTGGGCAGCCTGTTCAACGGCGAGGCGGTGAGCGCGCAGGTCTGGGGCGGCACGGCCCTGATCGGCCTGGGCCTCACCCTGCACCAGTGGCCGGTGCTGTCCGGCCTGGTCCTCAGCCGTGGGCGGATATGATTCGGCCATGGCGAACTCACAGGGAGGCAGGGACATGCAGGCAGACAATTTCCGGCTCGCCGACTACTTCGCGCGCATCGGCTACGCCGGCGAGGCCCGCGCGGACCTGGCGACGGTGCGCGCGATCATGCGCCACCACCTGGAGACGATCCCGTTCGAGAACCTCGATGTGCAGGCCGGCAGGCCGGTCTCGCTGGTGCCGGAGGAGATCGTCGACAAGATCGTGCGGCGTCGCCGCGGCGGATACTGCTACGAGGTGAACGGCCTGTTCGCCATGGCGCTGACGGCCCTGGGCGTGCCCTATCGCTTCGTCGGCTGCCGCCCCATGACCTATCCCGCGCGCCGTCCCCGCACCCACATGGCCCTGCTCGCCGAGCTGGACGGCGAGGAATGGCTGTGCGACGTGGGCTTCGGCAGCTACGGCATGCGCGCACCCATGCGCCTGCGCGACGATGGCGAGGTCCAGCAGGGGCACGATACCTTCCAGCTCGGCCTCGCGGACGGGCGCGAGTACGTGTTCCGCGCCTGGGTGGAAGGCGCCTGGGCGGACCAGTACGGCTTCGACCTGGCGCATCACGAGTGGGTCGACTTCCTGCCCGCCAACTGGCTCAACTCCACGCACCCCGAGACCCTGTTCACCAGGCATCTGCTGGTGTTGCGCCAGACCCCGCAGGGCCGGGTGATGCTGATGGACGAGCGCCTGAAGACGGTGGAGCAGGGCCGGACGACGGTGCGCCAGGTGCCGCCGGAGGAACGTCCGGCGGTCCTGCGCGAGCTGTTCGGCCTCGACGCGGAGGCGTGAGGCGGGGATTGGTTGCACCCGCCCGGCGCCGGCATGAGCCGTTCTGCTCATGGACGGGGCCGGCGGGGTCATCTGGCGATCATGCGCATCCGGTAAGTTCGGCGGACCGCCAACCGACCACAGGAGCGCCACCATGCGCCGCACCCGTCTCGCCCTCGCCCTTTCCCTCTGCCTGCCCGCCGCCGCGCAGGCCGCCCTGCCCAACGGCGTCGCCGCCGGCGACGTGACGCAGGACAGCGCCGTGCTGTGGGCGCGCAGCGACGCCGTCGGCGCGCTCAACTTCGAGGTCGCCACCGACCCCGGCTTCACCAACGTCGTCGCCAGCTACGGGGCCGGCGTCGGCGACGCCATGCAGCCGGTCAAGGCCCTGGCGAGCGGCCTGAACGCCGGCACGCAGTATTTCTACCGCGCCACCGACAGCCTTGGTGCGAGCGAGGCGGGCAGCTTCCGCACCCCGCACGCGGGCGGCGCCAACGGCCTGCGCTTTGCCGTCACCGGCGACTGGCGCGGCGACGTGATGCCCTTCCCGGCGATCAAGAACATCCCCGCCCGCAACCTCGACTTCATGGTCCTGCTCGGCGACACCATCTACGGCGACGTCGGCTCGCCCGCGGTCGCCGGCCAGGCCACCAGCCTCGCCGACTACCGCGCCAAGCACAACGAGGTGCTGAGCCCCACCGCCGGCCTCAACGCCTGGAAGGACGCGCGCGCCAGCACCGCCGTGTACGCGACCATCGACGACCACGAGGTGACCAACGACTTCGCCGGCGGCGCGCATCCGGCGACGGACGCGCGTTTCGACAACACGGGCAGCTTCATCAACCAGACCCAGCTGTACCGCAACGGCCTGCAGGCCTTCGGCGAGTACATGCCGATCCAGGCCCAGACCTGGTCGGGCACCGGCGACGCGCGCTTCGACGGCGCGCCCAAGCTGTACCGCAGCCAGCGCTTCGGCGACGACGCGGCGATGTTCATCCTCGACGCCCGCTCCTTCCGCGACGCCGAACTGCCGGAGGTCGCCGACATCACCGACCCGGCGCAGGTCGGCGCCTTCATGGCCGCGGCCTTCGACCCCGGCCGCACCATGCTGGGCCAGGCGCAGAAGGCCCAGCTGAAGGCCGACCTGCTCGCCGCGCAGGCCGACGGCACCACCTGGAAGTTCGTCATGCTGCCGGAGCCGATCCAGAACTTCGGCCCCCTGGCCGCCAGCGACCGCTTCGAGGGCTATGCCGCCGAGCGCGCCGAGATCCTCAAGTTCGTGAGCGACCTGCACATCGACAACATCGTGTTCGTCACCGCCGACATCCACGGCACGGTGGTCAACAACCTCACCTACCAGGACGGCCCCTTCCAGGCGCAGAAGCCCACCCAGGCCTGGGAGATCTCCACCGGTTCGGTCGGCTACGACGCGCCCATGGCGCAGACCGTGCTGTACATGGCGGCGCAGATGGGCCTGATCGACAACGCCATCTTCTCTGCCTTCCTGGCGGCGGACGTGGCGACGCAGAACCTGATGTTCCAGGGCATCCTCAGCGGCCTCATCACCACCTACGGCTACGACCCGCTGGGCCTGGACGGCTCCGGCATCCCCGCCACCCTGTTGCAGGGCAGCTGGACCGCCGCCAGCACCTACGGCTGGAGCGAGTTCGAGATCGATCCGGTCAGCCATGCCCTGAAGGTCACCACCTACGGCGTGCCGTATTACGACGAGACCTTCGCCAACGCCCACCCGGACGTGGTCGCCGGCCTCTCGCCGCAGGTGGTCAGCCAGTTCCAGGTGGCGGCGGTGCCGGAGCCGGAGACTTACGCGATGCTGCTTGCCGGGCTCGGCCTGGTCGGCTGGGCGGCGCGCCGCCGCAAGGCCTGATCCGCCGTCCGGCGTTCCGGATCACGCCGCCCGCGGGCGGCGTTTTTCATGCGGCGGCCGCGGCAGGGGCGAGGAGGGCGGTGAACTGTTCCGCCGGCAACGGCCGGCTCTTCAGGTAGCCCTGGTAGAAGTCGCAGCCGTGCGCCTTGAGGAAGTCCAGCTGGGCGGTGGTCTCGACCCCCTCGGCCATCACCTTGAGGCGCAGGGAATGCGCCATGGCGATGATGGTGGCGGTGATCTCCATGTCGTCGGAGAGGCGCGGGATGTCGTCGACGAAGGACTTGTCCACCTTCAGCACGTCGATCGGGAAGCGCTTCAGGTAGGCCAGCGAGGAGTAGCCGGTGCCGAAGTCGTCGATGGCGATGCGCACGCCCAGGGCGCGCAGGCGGCGGAGCACGTCCAGCACGTGTTCCTGCGCCTCCATGAGGGCGCTCTCGGTCATCTCCAGCTCCAGGCGCTGGGCCGGGAAGCCGGTCTCGCGCAGGATCTGCGCCACCGTCTCGGCGAGGTCGCCGTGCATGACCTGGCGCGGCGAGACGTTCACCGCCAGGGTCAGCGGCGGCAGGCCGGCGTCGAGCCATCGCTTGCCCTGGCGGCAGGTCTCCAGCAACACCCAGTGGCCGATGGACTCGATCAGGCCGGTCTGCTCGGCGATCGGGATGAAGCGGCCCGGCGGCACCATGCCCTCGTCCGGGCTCTGCCAGCGCACCAGCGCCTCGGCGCCGACGATCGTGTCGCTGCGGATGTCGACCTGCGGCTGGAAGTGGATGCGCAGCTCGTTCTGCGCGACGGCACGGCGCAGGCGCGTCTCCATGGCGATGCGCTCGCGCGCCGCCAGGGTGAGCACGTCGGAATAGAAGCGGTAGCGTCCGCGTCCCTCCGCCTTCGCCTGGTACAGGGCCGCGTCGGCGCCCTGCAGCAGGGCCTCCTCGGTCTCGCCGTGCTCGGGGAAGAGGGCGATGCCGACGGTGGCGCCCACCACCACCTCGCTGCCGTTGGGCAGGCAGAACGGTTCACTCAGCACCGCGATCAGGTCCTGCGCCAGATGCGCCGCCTCGTTCGGGCTGGCGACGTGCTCCAGCAGCACGGTGAACTCGTCGCCGCCCAGGCGGCTCACCGTGTCGGCGTGGCGCACGCGGTGGGTCAGGCGTTCCGCCACCTCGCGCAGGAGGGCGTCGCCCATGAGGTGGCCGAAGCTGTCATTGATGTCCTTGAAGCGGTCGAGGTCGAGCATCAGCAGGGCGACCATGCGCCGCTCGCGGCGCGCCCGCTCCAGGGCGTGCTCGGTACGCAGGTGCAGCATCAGGCGGTTGGAAAGCCCGGTCAGCGGGTCGTGCCGCGCCTGGTACTCCAGCAGCGCCTCGGAGCGCTTGATCTGCGAGATGTCCGAATGCACGGCGACGTAGCTCTGCACGTTGCCGACGATGTCCTTGACCGTGCTGATCGACAGCAGGATGGGGATGATCTCGCCGTCCTTGCGGCGGTCCAGCATCTCGCCCTGCCATTGCCCGGTCCTGGCGAGGCTCTCGCGCATGTCCTCGTAGAACTCGCGCGGGTGGTGGCCGGACTGCAGGAACTTCGGCGTCTTGCCGCGGATCTCCGCCTCCTCGTAGCCGGTGAGCCGGCAGAACGCGGGGTTGGCGCGCAGGATGTGCTCCTGCGGGTCGGTGATGAGGATGCCCTCGCGGCTGTTGTCGAACACCGAGGCGGCGAGCTGCAGCTGCGCCTGCGAGTGCAGGCGCTCGGTGATGTCGCGCGAGAGGACGATGAAGCGCATCGAGCCGTCGCGGGCGGCGGATTTGCGCGCCACCGAGAGTTCGAACCAGAAGTCGCCGCCGGGCATCGGCAGCATGATCTGGTGCCCGTGCGAATCGCCCTGCGCCGCCGCTTCGGCCAACGCCGCCATCACGGTGCGCGCCGCATGCCGCGGCAGGACCTCGTCGACGGTGCGGCCCAGCAGCTCCGCGCGTGGGGCGGCGAGCAGCTCGTTACGATGCGCCAGCACCTGGTGGTAGCGTCCGTCCTGGTCCAGTTCGAACAGCAGGTCCGGCACCGCCTGCAGGGTGGCGGCGAGGTCGCTCGCCAGCTGCCTCACCGGGTGGCCGAAGCGCGCGCTCAGCCGGCGTGTCGCCAGGATGCCGGCGATCAGCAGCAGGATGACGACGGCGAACATGAAGCTCACGCCGTTCCACATGGCCTGGCGGCTCTCCCGTTCCGAGAGGCCAACCTGGATGACGCCCTGCACCGTGTTGTCGTAACCGCCGCGGTAGGAGAGGCTGATCTCGCGGATGGGTTCGCCATTCAGTTCCAGGTGGCGCACGTGCTGGCCCCGCGTGTCGGCGAGCACCCGCGCGACGATCGCGAGCGCGGTCGCGTCGACCTGCACGTCGTTGTGCCGCGCGTCGCTGTGCGCCACCACCCTGCCGCGCGGGTCGATCAGGCGCAGGTAGCGGATGCCGGGCTGCGCGGCCTGGATGTCCTCCAGCAGGAGGCGGGCGTGGTACTTGCCGGAGAAGCTGACGCGGCTGACCGAATTCGCCAGCACCTCGGTCAGCAGGGTCGAGAGCTTGTCCTCCTCGCGCTCCATGATGCCGCGCAGGTACCAGCCGCCGGCCAGCATCACCAGGGTCATGAGGGCGAGGATGAGGCCGCCGAAGGCAAGCGCCAGGCGGCGGTCGACGTCGGCGAGGCCATGGTCGTCCTCACGCAGAACGGCCACGGTGTCGGGTTTCTGCCGCGTCACAGGTCTTGCGCCCGGTTGCGCCAGATCGGCATGCGAGACGGCCAGGGTTTCCTGAAGGACGCAGGGATGGGGCCATCCCAGCCCGGGTAGCTGGCCAGGGTCTCGCGGGTGATCGGGAACACCGGGATCAGGACTTGCCGTGGCACGCGCTGGCCGCGCGCCACGGCATAGGCCACGCGCATCGCCTCGGCACCGAGCGGGCCGCAGAACTGCGCCGCGTCGATGCGGGTGAGACGGCCGGCGCGGATGTTCTCCACCGAGGCCGGATCGCCGTCGATGCCGGCGACCGCGATCTCGTCGCGTCCCACCCTCGCCAGCACGTCCACCACCGCAAGGCCGCCGCCGTCGTTCACGGTGAAGACGGCATCGATGCTGCCCGGCTGCGGGAAGTCGCGCAGGATGGCCTCGCCGGCCTTGCGGCCGGAGACCGGCTCGACGGCCTTGTAGCCCTTCAGCACGCGGTAGCGCGCGCCCTGGTCGTGCAGCGCGTCGAGGAAGCCGTTGAGGCGTTCCACGGTGGAGGAGACCAGAGGGTATTCCACCAGGACCAGGCGCAGGGTGTGGTCGCGGGGGAACAGCGAGGCGATGTACTCGCCGTCGAGGTAGCCGGCCTGGCGGTTGTCCGAGGTGACGAAGGCGGCCAGGCGGCCGCCGCTGATGTACTGGTCGTAGGCCACCACCGGGATGCCGGCGCGGTTGGCGGCGCGCAGCGGCCCGGCCAGGGCGGCGTTGTCCGTCGGCTGCACGACGATGACGTCCGGCCGGCGTGCCACCATGGCGTGCATCTGCGCGATCTGGCGCTCGATGCCGGCACTGCCGTCGCCCGCCACCTCGGGCAGCAGTTCCACGCCGCGCGCGCCGCTGCCGGCGGCATCGCGGTTGATGCGCGCCGCCTCCGCCTCGATGCCGCGCCGCATCGCCACCTGGCCGGGAATGTTCATGGACCAGTAGAGGGTGCCGACGCGGAAGGGGGCCGAGGTGCCGCGCGAGACGGCATCGGCGTGTTTCGCCAGGGCTGGCGCGGCGGGCACGAGGCCCAGGCCGAGCAGGCGGGACAGGAATGCGCGGCGCTTCATCAAGGACAAACGAACCCGAAATAAAACTATAACTTTCGTAATATCTCCGGGGTACGCCGCCGCGGTCAATGGCGATTTCGTCCGAGTGTCCTAGTAGATTGATTCGTAAGGTCGAGGCGTGCGGCCATGTGGCCGCGCCGCGTCTCAGCGTTCCGGCAGGGGCCGGTGCATGCGCATGCGGCGGTCCGCCTTCGCGGCCATCTCCGTCATCTGTGACCGGATCGCCTCGCGCCAGCCGACGCGCGGTCGGTAGCCAAGCCGAGCCTCGGCGCGCCGGTTATCGGCGTGCGTCTCCTCCAGCAGGTGGACGATGCTGCGCGTCACCAGCGCGTCCCATGGCACCACCGGGTCGAGCCGTTCCATGAGCCAGGCGAATGGGTAGGCGAGCGCAAAGGGCACCGAGAAATGAGGTTGTGGCAGGCCGTATTCCTCATGCAGGAAGCGGATCACCTGGCGCGTCGTCGGCACCTCCGGGCCGACCACGTTGAAGCCCTCGTAGCCGGCAAGGCCGGGTGCCGTGGCGGCCAGGGCCATGGCCTCGCCGATGTCCTCGCCGGCGGTGATCGGCAGACCGGTGCGCCCGCCCGCCACCCAGGGCACCAGATGCGTCCGCAGGCGCGGCACCAGGATGGGCAGGATGCCGAGGCCGTAGCGCCGGCCCGCGAAGATGCCGAAGCGCAGGTTGACCATGGCGGTGCCCGAGTCCGCTCGGGCGCGCATCGCGTCCTCGATCGCCACCACGCTGCACAGGTGCGGCCAGAAGGTGCGCGCGATGCCGCGGCTCATGGGATCGGCGGCGGCCTGGGGCGCCGCCGCCGAGGTGGTGCTGACGTTGACGAAGCGCGTCACGCCGCGCGCCACCGCCGCCTCCAGCAGGGCCAGGGTGGGCTCCAGGTAGAGGTCGCGGCTGCGTGCCCCCTCGCCGAACAGCGAGGTCCAGGCCATGGCGTGGCACACCACGTCGACGCCGTCCAGCAGGCGTTCCCGGTAGGCCGCGTCGCGCAGGTCGCCGACGCGTGTCTCGACGTGCAGGCCGGGCGGCAGGCGCGTGGCGTCGCGGCAGGCGGCGATGAGGCGCAGCCCCGGCCGGCGCGCCAGCGCCTCCAGGGCGTGGCCGCCGACGAAGCCGGTGGCGCCGGTGATCAGGATGGTCGTCATGTCTCGTCTCCAAGTCCGCCCCGCGCCGGGGGCGGGCCACTTGCTCAGATGAACAGGCAGACGTCCGCCTTGCGCGCCTCGCCCAGGTAGCTGGTGGCGCCGATCCACTCGGCGATCTCCGGGATGAACTCGTCCTGCCGGTAGTTGAACAGGTCGACGGTCATCTGGCAGGCCACCAGCTTCACCTCGGACTCGATGCAGACGTCGCGCAGCTCCTGGATGCCGGGCACGCCCTTGGCCTTCACGGTCTGCTCCATCATGCGGGTGGCGAGGCTCTCGAAGCCGGGCAGGTTGCCGGCGACCAGGTTGGGGATGGGCATGTTGACGCGCTGCAGCCATTGCGGGCCGAACGGCATCTTCATCGGCATGGCCGGGTTGCCCAGGGGCGAGACCTTGAGGTCGAGGTCCTTCTTCAGCAGCTCCAGGCCGTAGAAGGTGAAGAAGATCGAACTCTCCCAGCCCAGGGCCGCCGCCGTGGAGGCGAGGATGAAGGGCGGGTAGGCCATGTCCATGGTGCCCTTGGTGGCGATGATCGCAAGGGAGGGGACCTTCGCGGCCTCGCGCTCCGCCAGCTTCTCGTCCAGGCGTTGGTCGAACCAGGCCTCCAGGCTCGCCAGGTCGGCGGGCATGGCCGGTTGGCGGCCCTCGGCCGCGTGCAGTTTGGCGACGTTCATGGCGCGCTCCTCAGGCCTTGCGGATCAGGAACTCGTAGTCCTCGCCGCTCTGCTGCGAGGCCAGCAGGGTGTTGCCGGTCTGGCTGCAGAAGGCCTGCATGTCCTTGAGCGAGCCGGGGTCGGTGGCCACCACCTTGAGCGTGTCTCCGGACTGCATGCCGTTCAGGCTCTTCTTGGTGCGCAGGATCGGCAGGGGGCAGTTGAGTCCGCGTGCGTCCAGGGTTTGCTTGGCGTCCATGGTGCTTCTCCTTTCAAGGTTGCGCGGCGGGGCCGCAAATAGACCGGTCGGTCAAGTGACCGGTCAAAAAAAAGCCCGAACGGGCAAGGTCGAAGTACATCGGTTCAATGGCTCAGCTCGATCCTCAGGGTCTTGATCGCCGGCCCCAGGCGCTGGATCACCTCCGGCTCGTTGCGGGTCTTGGCGAGCAGGATGATGCCTTCCAGGTAGGCCAGCATGGCGCTCGCCGTCGCCTCGGTATCCATGGCCGCCAGCGCGCCGCTCGCCACCGCCTCGTCCAGGGTGGCGCGGAAGCGGTCGCGTGCCTTGTCGAACACGTAGTTGAGCTTGGCGCGCATCACGTCGTCGCGCGTGCTCATCTCCAGGGCCAGGTTGCCGAACAGGCAGCCGCGCATGCGCCCCTCATGGTCGACCGTGGCCTTCTGCCAGTAGTAGGCCGCGTCGATCATGTATTCCAGGCGTTCCACCGGCGGCAGGGCCTGGTCGAAGGCCTCGGCGACGAAGCCATGCGCCCAGTCGTGCGCCATGTCGTCGATCACCGCCAGCGCCAGGTCGCGCTTGGAGGGGAAGAAGTGATAGAAGCTGCCCTTCTGCACCCGCGCGGCCTCGCAGATCTCCTGGATGCCCACGTCCGCGTAGCTGCGGCCATGGAACATCTCGCGCGCGGTGGCGAGGATGCGGGAGCGGGTGTCGGGTTCGGCGTTCATGATCGGATCATAATAGACCGGTCGGTCAAGTCAAGGCCGGGAAGCAAACGGACGCGCGTGCGCGCCGATCAGCGTCCCCACCGGTTGCGCTCGATCTGGCGCTCCAGCTCGCTGTCTTCTTCCTCGAACGTGCCCGTGATGTCGCTGGGATGGCAGTCCGGCGAGCGTTCCTCGAGCACCGGCATGGGCTGGCTGGGTGGCTGGGGTGACGCACCATCCCAGGCGAAGGGGTTCTTGAACGCGGGCGGGTCCGGCAGACAATCGTATTTGTAGGACGGTGGCCATCCCGTCTCGTAGGGCAGGAAGGAAATGGTCTGCTCGAACACCAGGGGCTTGCCGCCGGGCGTGGGCGGCAGCGGCGGCATGGCCCGGATCGCCTTTCGCGCAAGCTCCGATGCCTTCGCCGAGGTGGACCAGAGTTCTTCGGCCTGCGCCAGGGTGCCGTCCGGGTTGATGGTGATGCGGTAGCGCACCTGCCCTTGATCCGGACCTTCCACGGCCGTGCCCATCATGCTCCGCACCTGCTGCCCCCAGGCGTTGCGGTAGCGCTTGCCGTTCTTCAGCGTGTACGTGGAGGCGAGCCGCCATTCCTCGGCGGAGGGCGCGGGCGGCGCCGCCAGGGACGCGGGCGTCTTCGCCGGCGGCGGCGCGGCGGCGGGTTCGGCCTGGCGGGGCGGCGGCGCGCGCCGGCGCGCCTCGACGACCTTCGGCGGTGGCGGCAGTTCGATCAGTTGCGCGTCGAACTCGGGTGTCTCGGCCGGCGGCTGCCCGGCGCCCGGCAGGAACAGCGAGCTGGCCCAGAGGCCGAGCAGGCCGATGACGAGGGCGCCGGGCAGGGTCCAGGGCAGGCGCCGCCATGGGCTGTCCTGGTGCCAGTCGAAGCCGGCCTCAGCCGCCATGCTGGACGGCGATCAGGAAATGCCGCGCCCCCGCCTCCCGTGCCTTGATCATGGCCTGGACGATGACGCCGTTGGTGGCCGCATCGTCGGCGGCGACGATCACGCTCGGGTCGGCGGGGTTCAACATCGTCTTCAGGGTGGGCGCCAGGCGGTCCAGGGTCACCGGCATCTTGTCCAGGAACAGCTTGCCGTCCGGCGTCACCGTCAGGGTCACCGGCGGTTTCCTCGGCATCGGCGCAGCCGTGCCCTTGGGCAGGTTGATCTGGACGGCGTTCAGGTTCTGCATGGCCAGGGAGGCCAGCATGAAGGTGGCGAGCAGGAAGAACATCACGTCGATCATGGGGATGATCTCGATGCGCCCCCGCTTGGGCTGGCGGCTTCTACGCAGTTTCATTGCCGGCCCCCGCGTCCAGGCGGATATGGTCCAGCAGCCGCGTGCCCAGGCGCTCCATCTCGTCCAGGGTCTGGGCCTGCAGGCGGTTCAGGTAGTTGAAGCCGAACAGGGCGACGAGGGCGATGAGCAGGCCCACCGCCGTGGCGATCAGGGCCTCCGCCACCCCGGCGGTCACGCCCCCCGGGTTCACCAGGCCGGCAGGGCCGATCAGCTTGAAGGACTGCATCATGCCGAAGATGGTGCCCAGGAGGCCCAGCAGGGGCGCGGCGGTGATCACCGTGTCCAGCACCCACATCCCGCGCCCGAGGGCCTTCTCGATCTGCTGCGCCTCGTCGCCGGCGCGGGATTCCACCCACCAGGCTGGTTTGGCGCGGTTGTCCATGATGACCCGGAAGAAGCGGCCGAAGTAGTGGTGCGGCCCGAGGCCGGTGAGCTGCCGGTCGAGCTCGTCCCAGCCGAAGCCGTAGGTCTCCACCAGCTGGCGCAACGACTCCGGCAGGCGCGCGTGGCGGCGGTAGACGATGGCCTTGTCCAGCATCACCACCAGCGCGGCCAGGGCCAGGGCGAGCAGCGGGTAGATGATGGCGCCACCGTGTTTGAGTACTTCGAGGGCGGCCTGTAGATCGTCCATGTATCACTCCATCTCGACTGCGTGTTGGCAGCGGGTGTTGAGTCCGACGCCGGGTTGGGCCTGGGCAGAGTCTCCTCGGAGAACACCCGCATCGCCAGACCCGAAACTACCATCGCCCCGGCCGCCAGCCAGAAGGTGCCTTCCGGCGAGCCGGGTGTGCGGGGCATTTCCCTGCCGCCGTCCGGGGCCGATGCACCCTTCATGCCTTCCGCGCGAGGCCCGGCGGCAGCCTGTGACTGAACGGCGCCGCAGGTTGTGGGGCGCGGCCCGGGCGGGCTCGCCCGGTGCCTTGGCTACCGCGCCGCCAGCCGGTTCAAGACCACCCCCGCCATCATCAGCCCGAAGCCGGCGGTGATCACCACGGACGAGCCGAAGCCGGCGCAGTTCAAGCCGTGCACGCCGCCGTCCGGCGGGCGTTCGTAGCAGGCGCCGCCCTGTGCCTCGGGGTAGCGCAGCTGCTCGGTGGAATACACGCAGGTGACGCCGAACTTCCTGCCCTCGCCGCGCGGGTAGCCGTAATGGCGGCGCAGCAGGGAGCGGGTCTTGGCGAGCAGGGGGTCCTGCTGGGTGAGGGCGAGGTCGTCGCTGCGGATCTTCGCCGGGTCGGTCTGGCCGCCGGCGGCGCCGGCGCACACCAGGGGCAGGCGCTGCCGCTTGCAGTGGGCGATCAGGGCGGCCTTGACGCGCGCGCTGTCGATGGCGTCGACGACGTGGTCGACAGCGCCGGGGATCAGGTCGGGGAGGTTGTCCGCGCTGAGGAAGTCCTCGATGCCGCGCACCCGGCATTCGGCGTTGATGGCGGCGATGCGCTCGGCCATGGCCTGCACCTTGGCCTTGCCGAGCTCGCCGCTGAGGGCGTGGATCTGGCGGTTGACGTTGGATTCGGCGATGTGGTCCGGGTCGATCAGGGTGAGGCGGCCGATGGCGGTGCGCGCCAGGGCCTCGACGGTCCAGGAGCCGACGCCGCCGATGCCGATGACGCACACGTGCGCGGCGCGGAAGCGCTCCAGGGCGGCGGCGCCGTACAGCCTGCCCACGCCGCCGAAGCGGCGCGGGAAGTCGTCGGCCTGCAGGTCGGTCGCGGCGCTCATCGCCGGCTCGGCGTCAGGGCGTGCGGGGTCAGCCGCGCGCGGGCTCCATCACCGCGTCGAGATTGAGGTTGTCGCAGTAGTCGAAGAAGTCGCCGCGCAGGGTGGGCAGGTGCATGTCGGCGGGCACACCGATGGTGATGTTGACCGAGAACATGGGGGTGCCGGTGTGCGGCGCGGGGTAGGTCTCGGTCACCAGTTCCTCGATGTTGATGCCCTGGCGCGCGAAGAACTCCGCCAGCTTGTGGACGATGCCGGGGTGGTCCATGGCCACCACGTTGACGCGGTAGGGCACCAGCGGCTTGGCGCGCTCCTGTCGCTTGGTGCGCTTGTGCATGATGGTGAGGCCCAGCTCCTCGCCCATGCTCGCGGCCTTGTCCTCCAGCTTGGTGAGGGCGTGCCAGGGGCCGGACACCAGCATGAGGATGGAGAACTGGCCGCCCAGCACCGCCATGCGGGATTCCTCGATGTTGCAGCCCGCGTCGAGGATGCGGCTGGTGAAGCGCTCCACCAGGCCGACCTGGTCTTCTCCGGAGGCGGTGATGGCGAGATAGTCGGGATTGCTCATGTGGGGCTCGAAACGGGTTGCATGAGTCGGCGATTGTAAGCCACCGGGCCTACTAGGCCGCGCCGTGATACTGGCAAATCCCCCGCAGCGGGCATTCCGCGCAGTGCGGCCTGGGCCGGCAATGGTCCTTGCCGAGGCTGACGATGAGGGCGTGGTATTCGTTGTACAGCGTGGCGTCCGCCGGCAGGTGGGCCAGGAACAGGGCCTGGATCTCGCCGTAGCGTTCCTGGCCGGTGAGCAGGCCCAGACGCGCGAAGATGCGGCGCGTGTAGGCATCGACCACGAAGCTGGGCAGGCCGAGGGCGTAGAGCAGGATCGAATCGGCCGTCTCCTCGCCCACGCCGTGCACCGCCAGCAGCTTGTGGCGCAGGCGCGGCAGCGGCGCGACCGTGGCCAGGCGCTCCGGCGCGTCGGCCACGCCCCTGGCGTCGAGGAAGGCGCACAGGGCCTTGAGCCGTCTGGCCTTGACGTTGAAGTAGCCGGCGGGGCGGATCAGCGCGGCGAGGTCGGCGTCGGCCAGGGCGAGGATGGCCCGGCACGAGAGGGCCTTCGCCGCCTTCAGGTTGGCGATGGCCTTCTCCACGTTGCTCCAGGCGGTGTTCTGCGTCAGCACCGCGCCGACCATCACCTCGAACGGCGTCTCGCCCGGCCACCAGTGCTGCGGCCCGAAGGCGGCCAGCAGGGCGTCGTGGACGCCGCGCCAGGGTGCGGCCTCAGCGCGCGCCATTCGCTTCGAGCGCGAAGTGCCCGCCCAGCGCCTCGCGCATCTCGGCCAGGGTGAGGTGGCGCATGATCGTGACGCCGGGCATCTGCTGGTTGCTCATGCAGGTGAGGCTACGCGCCTTCTGCGGGTTGGGGGCGAGGCGGAAGGTGGTCTTGTAGTAGATGTGCGAGGGCCGCTCGTCGCGCTCGAAGGCGACGCGCAGGTTCAGCACCGGCATGCCGGCGAAGGTCTCGACGCTGCGGAACACGCGCGTGATCGGGAAGCTCGCGGGTTCGAGCGGCTGCGGCCGCTCGCTCACGGTGTCGATCTCGAACACGCAGAACGGGTCCTGCTCCTGCACCGCGTTGAAGGCGGTGACGCGGCCGTGCTGCAGGCGCACGGTGGCCGCGCCGGATGGAATCTCCAGGGGCGTCAGCAGTTGCAGCTGGCCGGCCGGCGGGTCGCGCTCAGGCGTGCCGGCGCAGCCGGTCGCGGCAAGGCCGAGCAGGAGGACGGAAAAGAAAGGGGCGAGGGCGCGTGTCATGCGGGTCTCCTGGGGGTCGGTGAAGCTGTGAGCCGACGAATGTGCAAAAGTTTATTGGCGCTATGATCGTGCAATGAAGACCCGTGGCGACACCGATTCCCCCGCCCCCCTGCGCATCGACAAATGGCTGTGGGCCGCGCGCTTCTTCAAGACGCGGGCGCTGGCGCAGCAGGCCGTGGAGGGCGGCAAGGTGCGGCTCAACGGCGAGCGCTGCAAGTGCAGCCGCGAGTTGCGCCTGGGCGACCGCCTGCACATTCGCGTCGACGAGCTGGAGTGGCAGGTGACGGTGCTCGGCCTCTCCGCCCAGCGCGGCCCCGCCCCGGTGGCGCGCCGGCTCTACGAGGAGGCGCCGGAGAGCGTCGCCGCGCGCGAACGCCGGATCGCCGAGCGCCGCCAGGCCGTCGACCCCGGCAGCCACATCCACGGCCGGCCCACCAAGCGCGACCGGCGCCTGCTGCACCGCTTCAACGAGTCGCCGTGAGCCGCATTGCCAGCCCCAGGGCAGGGCGGTTAAGTTCCCGCATATGAATGACTACGACTACGACTGCATCGTCATCGGCGCCGGCGCCAGCGGCCTGGTGAGCGCCTCGATCCTCGGCGCGGCGGGACGGCGCGTGCTGGTGCTGGAGGCCGCGCCGCGCGTCGGCGGCTGCGTGCAGTCCTGGCGCCCGGAGGCGGGCTTCTGGCTCGAACTGGGCGCGCACACCGCCTACAACTCCTACGGCCCGCTGCTGGAGGCACTCGCCGCGCGCGGCCGGATCGGCGAGCTGCTGCGGCGCGGGAAGCTGGGCTACCGTTTCCTGCTCGCCGACGGCACCCTGCAATCGCCCATGAAGCGCCTGTGTTTCCTGGAGGCGGCGTTCCACCTGCCGTTCGGCCTGGGGCGGCCGAAGGCGGGGCGCAGCGTCGCGGAATGGTTCGGCCGCCTGCTCGGGCGACGCAACTATCGCCGCCTGCTGGCGCCGGCCTTCGCCGCCGTGCTGTCGCAGCCGGCGGACAGCTTCCCCGCCGAGTGGCTGTTCCGGCGCAAGCCGCGCATGCAGGAGGCGCCGCGCAAGTTCACCTTCGCCGGCGGCCTGCAGGGCCTGCTGGAGGCCGTCGCCGAGAATGCCCCGTTCGAGTTGCGTACCGGCACCCCGGTGCGCGGTATCGCCCGCGACGCGGCCGGCTTTGCGGTTCAGGCGGGCGATGAGACGTTGCGGTGCCGCCAGCTCGTGCTCGCCACGCCGGTGGACGCCGCCGCCGCCCTGCTGGCCGGCGCCTACCCGGAGGTGGCGCGCATCCTGCAGAGTTTTCCGATGTCCAGCAGCGAGGCGCTGGGCGTGGTCGTGCCCGCCGACGCCTGCCGCGTGGAGCCGGTCGCGGGTCTGATCGGCGACGACGACGACTTCTGGTCCGTGGTCACGCGCGATCCGGTGCCGCACGCCGCCTATCGCGGTTTCACCTTCCATTTCCGCCCCGGCCGGCTCGATCGCGCGGCGAAGCTGGCGCGCGCCGCGGCCGTGCTGGGCGTGCCGGCCACCGCCTTCGCGCATGTCGCGGAGGCCATCAATCGCCTACCCGCGCCGGGCGTTGAGCACCCGGGCCGCGTCGCCGAGGTGGACGCGCAACTGGCGCGCGAGCCCCTGGCCCTGGTGGGCAACTATCTGAACGGGCTCTCGCTCGGCGACTGTGCGGAACGCGCGGCGCGCGAGGCGGGGCGCCTGCTGGCCTTGTAGGAGGAGATCGCCATGCCGCGCGTGCTAGTACCGCTTGCCCCGGGGTTCGAGGACCTGGAGGCCGTCACCATCGTCGACCTGCTGCGCCGCGCCGGGGTCGAGGTCGTCACCGCCGGCCTGCACGCCGGCCTGGTGCAGGGCGCGCGCGGCACGCGCGTGCAGCCGGACGCCGCGCTAGACGAGGTGCTGGACCAGGCGTTCGACATGATCGCCCTGCCGGGCGGCATGCCGGGCGCCGAGCACCTGAAGAACGACGCCCGCGTGCAGGCCCTGTTGCAACGGCTCGCCGCGGCCGGCAAGTACACCGCCGCCATCTGCGCCGCGCCCATCGCCCTCGCGCAGGCCGGGCTGCTGGGCGGGCACCGCGCCACCAGCTATCCCGGCTTCCTGGACCAGGCGACGCCGCCCGGCGTCACCTATCTGGAGCAGCCGGTGGTGGTGGACGGCAAGGTGGTGACGTCGCGCGGGCCCGGCACGGCCATGGACTTCGCCCTCGCGCTGGTCGAGCTGCTGGCGGGCAAGGCCAGGCGCGACCAGGTGGAGGCGGGCCTGGTGCGCACCTGAGGCATAATCGGACCGATAACAGAGGAGACACACATGTACATTCGCGATGTCCTGACCGTGAAAGGCGGTGGCGAGACCCTCAGCGTCGCCCCCGATGCGCCCATCTCCGATGCCGTCAAGCAACTGGTCGAGCACGACATCGGCTCGCTGGTGGTGCTGCGCGACCAGACCCTGGTGGGCTTCCTCACCGAGCGCGACATCCTGCGCGGCATGATGGCGCGCAGCTGCCAGGTCGAAGGCGTGAAGGTGGCGGACCTGATGGAGAAGGAGCCCATCGTCGCCAGCTCCGACGATACCGTCGACTACGCGCGCGACGTGATGACCAAGCACCGCATCAGCCACCTCATCGTCATGGACGACAACCGCCTCACCGGCGTGATCTCCTTCCACGACGTCGCCAAGGCGGCGCTGCGGGACGCGAACTTCCAGAATTCCCTGCTCAAGCGCTACATCAAGAACTGGCCGGAATAAGCCGGGTCCGACGGTCGTCTCCGATCGCGCCTAGATGGGCCTGGACCAGCCCTATACGCTCATCATCCTGAGCTCGCTCGCCATCGGCCTGGCGGCGGGCTTCGTCATGCACCGCTCGGACTTCTGCGTGACGGCGTGCTTTCGCGATGCCTTCCTGTTCCGCGACCTGTTCCTGATGCGGCAGATGCTGCTCCTGGTGGCGGCGAGCATGGCCCTGTTCGAGGCCGGTCGCCTGAGCGGGCTGATCGGCCTCCACCCCTTTCCTCTGCTCGGCCCGCCCTCGCTCGGCAACCTCGCCGGCGGTTTCGTCTTCGGCATCGGCATGGTGCTCGCCGGCGGTTGCGTGTGCGGCAGCCTCTACAAGCTCGGCGCAGGCAGCAGCGTGAGCCTGGTGGCGGTGGCGGGCATGCTCGCAGGCTCGGCGCTGTACGCCGAGTTCCACCCGCAATGGAGCACCTTCGCCCAGGCCACGGTGCTGGTGCCGGGCAAGGTCACGCTGCCGCAATGGCTCGATATGCCGCCGACCGCCCTGCTTGCGCCGCTGGTCGCGGCGGCGGCGTTCTGGCTGTATCGCGAGTTCCGCGCCGGGCGCATGGACCGTCCCGCCTTCGCCGCCGGCCACCTCGCGCCCTGGCGCGCCGCGCTGATCCTCGCCCTGCTGGGGTTCGTCTCCTACGTGCTGGTCGGCATGCCCATGGGCATCACCACCACCTACGCCAAGATCGGCGCCGGCATCGAGTCCCTGTTCGCGCCGGCGCATGTCGACGGCCTGGCCTATTTCAAGCTGCAGCCCCTGAACTACACGCCGCCGTTCGCCGAGCAGGCGATCAGCGGTGGGCCGGGACCCGGACTCGACGCCATCGCCGCCATCCAGTACCCGTTGCTGCTGGGGATCGTCGGCGGCGCGCTGTTTTCCGCAGCGCGCCTGGGCGAGTGGCGCTGGCACTGGCGCCTGCCGGGGCGGCAGTTCGCCTCCGCGCTGGTCGGCGGCCTGCTGCTCGGCCTGGCCGCGCGCATGGCGCCCTCATGCAACGTCTGGCACCTGTGGGGGGGCTGCCCATCCTCGCCATGCAGAGCCTGCTCTTCCTGCTCGGTCTGCTGCCCGGGACCTGGCTGGGCGCGCGCCTACTCACCCGCTTCGTGGTACGTTAAGACTATGCTGAATACCATCGAACTCGATATCCGTGGCCGGATCTGCCCCTCCTGCCTGTTGCTCGCGCTCAAGCAGCTCAACGAGCACGGCGCCGCGATCCGCGCGGGCGAGACCGAGGTGCTGGTGGTGACCGACGACCGGCAGGCCACCGCGACCATCCCCTCGACCGCGGCACGCATGGGCTACCGCTGCGAGGTGGAACGCACCGGCGACGGCTACCGCATCCGCATCTTCGGCGGAGGCTGAGCCCCCCATGTCCCCCACCATCACGCAAGCCGAGACCCTGCGCTACATCCGCGCCAAGATCGACCAGTTGCTGACGGTCATGGGCACCCTGCCGTTGCGGCCGGAGGAGCTGGATGACGACACCCTGATCGCCCTCGACCCGATCGGCATCGTCGCCGAGTCGTTCCGCCAGGTGCTCGAGCACCTCAACGAGACCAACGCGCGCCTGTCGCTCGCCACCGCGGAGATCCGCGCCATCCTCGACACGCTGGGCGCGGCGGTCCTGGTGTTCGATCTGGATGACCGCATCGAGGACTGCAACCGCCGCGCCTGCGAGTGGTTCTTCGCGGGGGAGGATCGCGCTCGCATCATCGGCCGTCCCGCCGCGGAGGTCTGCCACTGCGCCTACGACCACGCCGAGCTGCGCGCCCGGGCCGATGGCACCAGCCATGCCGTGCGCATGTACGAGCGCGACCTGCAGGTCGTCGCCTCGAAGATCCTCGACGAGGCGGGCCGGCACGCCAAGACCGTGATGCTGTTCAGCGACATCACGCAGCAGAAGGAGACCGAGCGGCACCTGCGCCTGTATTCCGAGGTGTTCCGGTATGTCGGCGAGGGGATCATGATCACCGACGCCGAGAAGCGCATCATCGAGGTGAACGACGCGGTACTGCGCATCACCGGTTTCAGTCGCGAGGAACTGATCGGCGAGATGCCGGGCATGCTCAAGTCCGGCCTGCATGCCCCAGCCTTCTACGAGGCCCTGCACGAGGCCTTGCGCGTCGAGGGCAGCTGGCAGGGGGAGATCTACGACCGCACGCGCGACGGCGATGTCGTGCCACTGCTCGAGAACATCAGCGTGGTGCGTGACGCGAACGGCGAGGCGACGCATTACATCGCCCTGATGACCGATATCTCCTCGCTCAAGGAGACGCAGACGCGGCTCGACTTCCTCGCCCATCACGACGCGCTCACCGAACTGCCCAACCGCCTGCTGTTCAATGACCGCCTGCGGCACGCGATAGAGCGCGCGCGGCGCGACCGCGAGCGGCTGGCGCTGCTGTTCATCGACCTCGACCACTTCAAGAACATCAACGACACCCTCGGCCATCACGTCGGCGACCAGCTGTTGGTGGAGGCCGCGCAGCGCTTCAAGTCGTTGTTGCGCAGCGCCGACACACTGGCCCGGCTCGGCGGCGACGAGTTCGTCATCCTCATGGAGGGCCTGTCCTCGCACGCCGATGCGGGCCATCTGGCCGACAAGATCATCGCCGCCTTCAAGGAGCCGTTCCACATCGGCGGGATCGACATGCATGTCGGCTGCAGCATCGGCATCACCCTGTTCCCGGACGACGGCGACGACGCCATGAGCCTGCTGAAGAACGCGGATACCGCCATGTACCGCGCCAAGCAGGCGGGGCGTGCCGCTCACGTGCGCTACAACACGGAGCTGTCGGAGGCGGTGCGGCAAAAGATGATGCTCGAGAACGCCCTGCGCGCGGCCGTGCGCGAGACCGACTTCGAGCTGCATTTCCAGCCCATCGTCGACGTGTCACGCGGCCGCGTCATGGCCAGCGAGGCCCTGGTGCGCTGGCCTTCCGGCCCGGAGGGGGCGCGGAGCCCGGACTGTTTCATCCAGGTCGCCGAGGAGATCCGCCTGATCGTGCCGCTGGGCGAGTGGGTTCTCGCCGAGGCGATGCGGCGCCAGCGCGCCTGGCGCGATGCCG
Source organism: Pseudomonadota bacterium (assembly GCA_040751755.1). GTDB lineage: Bacteria > Pseudomonadota > Gammaproteobacteria > Burkholderiales > Thiobacillaceae > PFJX01. The sequence goes on along the minus strand of JBFMHC010000009.1, from coordinate 72,641 downwards.
GCCTCGCGCTGGACTACGTGTCGGTGAACATCTCGGCGGTACAGCTGGCGCAAGCGGATTTTCCCGATCGCGTGATCGCCTTGCTGGACGAGACCGGGCTCCGTGGCGGGGAACTGCAGATCGAGCTGACCGAGAAAGTCCTGCTGGCGGACATCGAGCATTGCGCGTGGGTGCTGGCGCGGCTGCGCGAACATGGCATCCGCGTCGCCATCGACGACTTCGGCACCGGCTATTCCTCGCTGTCGTATCTCAAGCGCCTGCCGATCGACAACCTCAAGATCGACCGTTCCTTCGTGCGCGACATCCTGGACGATCCCGGCGATTTCGCGATCGCCGCCGCCGTCGCGGGACTGGCCAGGGCACTGGGCCTGGAGGTCATTGCCGAGGGGATAGAGACCGCCGAGCAACAGGCACGCCTGCTGGAGCTGGGCTGCACCCTGATGCAGGGCTACCTGCATGCCCGGCCGATGCCGGGCACGGAGTTCGAGCGTTTCGTCGCCGGCCCGGCGGCCTGAGCGGGGGCTTCAGCGCAACAGCGGTTGCCGCGCGTGGCGGCGCGCCACCAGCCCCAGCATGCCGAGGCCGGCGAGGAACATGGCCCAGGTCTCCGGCTCCGGGACGGGGGCGGCGACCGGGGCGTACGGGTTGGCGATCTGCATGAGCGGCAACGGTGAACCGCTGAACAGGTCGCCGCTGTGCTTCACCAGGTCCCATGTGCCGGTGACGGGCGTGCCCGGCGTGCCGTCGGCCTTCTGTGGCGTGACCTTCAGCGCGACCTTGCCGTACGAGAAACTGCCGGAGACGCTGGGCGCCGAGCCGGCGTTGCCGCCCAGCGTCAGGTTGGTGAGGACCACGTCGTCGAAGGTCATGGTGAGGTAGGAAAAGGGCTTGCGGCCGCCGGAACTCTCCACCAGATCGAGCACCGCGGTGGGGATGTGCTTGCCCTGGGCGGCGGTGACGAACAGCGTGGGTACGGCGATGTCGCTGGCCTGCGTCCAGGCGAAGTCGCTGAAGCCCGGCAGGCCCGTGCCGCCGCGTGAGTCGACGGTCACGCTCAGGCCCCAGGAAAAGCTGCGGATGTCGATGGCGCCTTTGTGGTTCTCGTCCACCGAGCCGCCGGCAATGCCCTCGAAGCTCAGGTAGTAGTCGGTTGCGGCGCTGGCGGACAGCGGCGCCGCGAGGATGGCGCAGCAGGCCATGATCTTGATGGGCTTGAGAAACATGGCGGTGCTCCCTGGGTGCGTTGGTCGCGCGCCATATTGCGCCCGGCTGTTTTCAGGGAAATGACACGCCGTCGCGACATCGGGCGTTGCGCCCCGGCTGGAGCCCCTGCCGCGTGCTTGTTCAGCGGATCGACTCGATGCTGAAGCGCTTGTCCATGATCTGCGGCGTCAGCACCGCGTAGCCCTGCTGCTGCCAGTGCACCAGTTCCGCCGGCGCGGAGGGCACGGCCTGCACGAAGTCCTGCAGGTCCTTGAGGCTGTAGCCATAGTCGCCCATGGCGAGCAGGCAGACCTTGAACTCGACGCCGAGGTCGGCGTAGTAGCGCATGCGGTCGACGAAGTCCTTGTACTTCTCCTCGTTCTTCTTCGCCACGGTCACCAGCTCGGTGCCGTGGATCACCACCTTGATGGTCTCCGGGTTGAATTCATAGGGCGGTTGCGACAGCGGCAGGGCGAGTGCGCGGATCCAGTACAGCGCGGCGCCCATCTTGGCCGGATCGTCGAGATAGAAGTCGAACACCACCTTGGGTGCGGCGTAGGGGGTCTGCACGAAGGTCGCCTCGGCGCGGGCAAGGCCGAAGAGGGCGGTCAGGAGGAGGGCGATGAGGGCGCGCATGTCGGGCTCCCGCTGGGGTGATGCGCCCAGCATAGCCGATACGCGTCAGCCTGGCCGGCCGTCGATCCTCGGGCGCCAGTAGGTGGGGGCGAATTTCCACGCCCAGGCGCCGAACGCGAGCAGCCAGACGATGCCGGCGACGGTGAACAGGGCGTCCGGCAGGGGCAGCAGGTCGGGCAGCATGCGCGTCAACGCGGCCAGCTGCACCAGCCAGAACAGCCACCAGGTGGCGCGGTCCGCCTCCAGCGGCCGTCCGGAGTGGCCGAGGCTGACGCGTGAGGCCATGCCCACCAGCATGGTGGAGAAAAAGCCGATGCCGAGGGCGTGCAGGGGCGCCAGTCCGGCCGACCATGCCAGGCCCGTGAACCGCGCAAGACTGTCCGCTGCGAACAGCAGGAAGGCGATGCCGGCCCAGACGAAGGCGATGTGCAGCATCGCCAGCAGGCGCACCTTGAAGCTGCGCGCGATGCCCCAGCGGCTGCTGAACCAGAGGGCGATGGCCGCGAGCGGCAGGGCTGCCAGCCAGGTGAGGTCGGCGTGGCCCGTCGCCGTCAGGCCGGCATGCGCCAGGCAGGCTGCGAGCATGGCCCAGAGCGCGCCGTAGGGGCGGATCACCACGTAGTTGGGCACCACCCGGCTGGTGAACCACGGCACCATGCGGTGGCAGACGGCGAGGAAGAGTGGTGTCAGGAAGCCCCACACGCCGAGGGCGGTCGACCACGGCAGGAGGTCCGGCAGGTCGCCGAAGAGCCAGGCCAGCAGCGCCGCGTCGCCCAGCCAGCCGAGGCCCAGCGCGGCGCAGGCGATGCCCGCGTGGCGCTTGTCCTGCGGCGCGGCCGTGACGAGGGTGCGCAGCAGGGCCGCCAGGCCGGTCGCCCAGCCCGCCAGGTGCAGGGCCAGCCCCAGGGGTGGTGAGAGGAACACCAGCAGCGTGCCGGTGGCCATGAGCAGCGCGGTGGCGGCATAGGACGGACGGGCGATCTTCGAGCCATTGAGCCAGTTGGGCATGGCGGTGAAGAGGAAGCCGAAGATGAAGAAAGGGAAGAGGCCGTAGAGCATCAGCCAGCCATGCAGCAATGGCCCAGGCAGGGCGTTGGGCGCCAGGCCGCCGCCGCCGTGACGGCGACTTTCCATGTCGGCCAGCCACCAGGCGACGGCGAGCACGCTGATCAGCGCTCCAGGCAGGAAGGTGGCACGGTGGGGCGCGGCGGTGAGGGTGGACCAGAGGCGGGGCATGGGCACGGCGGAAGACAGGGTGCGAGCATCCTAGCGCCCCGGCGGTAGCCGACCTTGATGTGGGTCAATGTAAGGCGGTCCCCCCTCCCGGCGGGGGAGGGGACGCCCACTCAATCCGTCATCTGCCCTTTCAGCAGGCTGTGATAGACGCGCAGGCGGCTGGGCAGGATCTCGCCCGCCTCGGCCGCCGCCAGCACCGCGCAGCCGGGTTCCTTGAGATGGCGGCAGTTGTGGAAGCGGCACTGCCCCAGGCGTTCGCGGATCTCCGGAAAGGCGCCCATCAGTTCGTGCTGGTTCAGGTGCCTGAGGCCGAATTCCTGCATGCCGGGCGAGTCGATGAGGGCGCCGCCGTTGGCCAGCGGGTAGAGGCGCGCGTGCGTGGTGGTGTGGCGGCCGGCGTCGAGCGCCACCGAGATCTCGCCCACCGCGGCGTTCGCCTCGGGCACCAGGCGGTTGAGCAGGCTGCTCTTGCCCATGCCGGAGGCGCCCACCAGCACGCTGGTCCTGCCCGCCAGGTCCGCCTCCAGCGCGCCCAGGTCGCCGAGGGCGGAGACGCGGGTGACGGGGTAGCCGAGCGCCTCGTAGTGCTTGAGATGCCCGGCCAGGGCGGCGGTCTCGGGCAGGTCGATCTTGTTGAGGACGATGTGCGCGGGGATGTCCGCCGCCTCGCAGGCCACCAGGCAGCGGATCAGCAGTTCCTCGCGGAACAGCGGTACCGCGGCGACCACCACCAGCACCTGGTCGACGTTGGCGGCGATGAGCTTGGAACGGAATTCGTCGGAGCGGTAGAGCAGGTTGTGGCGGGGCTCGACCGCCTCGATCACGCCGCTGTCCTGGTGCGTGTGGCTGAAGCGGACGCGATCGCCGCACGCCACGCCGCCCTTCTTGCCGCGCGTCACGCACTCGGTGACCGAGGCGCCGTCGTCCACCAGGAAGTGGCGGCCGTGTGCGGCGATGACGCGGCCGGTCGGCATCAGGCGCGGCCCCGCATCACAGCTCGAACAGGGCGTCGATCTTGGCGGCGCAGATGAAGTCGGACTCCGACAGGCCGTTGATGGCGTGGGTGATGTATTCCACCCGGCAGGTGTTGTAGCCCACGCCCAGGTCCGGGTGGTGGCCCTGCTGGTGCGAGACCCAGGCGACGGCGTTGACGAAGGTCATGGTGACGTAGTGGTCGGCGAACTTGAAATCGCGCCGCAGCTTGCCGTCCACCACGCTCCAGTCCCTGGACAGCCGGGGCATGAGCGCGGTGATCTCGTCGGCGCTGAGCGGGGGGATGCCGCCCTCGCAGGGCTTGCACTTGCCCTTGGCGAGGTCGCAGAAGGTCTCGGACATGGCTTTCCTCTCTCTCTCTCTAAATCTAAAGCGATGCCGGGCGGCTGCCCGACGGGTTCATTTGAACTTGTAGTAGGTCTGGTTGAGGTAGGCGCCCAGGTTGGCCTCGTCCTCGGGGAATAGCTCGTTGCCGAGCATGGAATTGCAGGTGGTGATCTGCTGCGCCAGCGCGGAGGCGTTCTTCACGCGGCGGTCGGCGCGCGTGTAGATCTTGCTGCCATCGCCGCCGAAGCGGCCGACGTGGCAGCCCGCGCATTTCTTCGCGTGCAGGGCCTTGCCGTCGGCGGCCTTGCCGCTGGCGAAGGGGGCGGCCAGGGCCGGGGCGGCGGCGAGCGCGAACATCAGGGCGAGGGTGTGCATGCGGTGCTTCATGGTCGAACCTCCTCTCGAAAGGCCTTCAGGCCGGTTGTGGTGCTGTCTGGTTATAGCTGTCCAGCTTGGCGATCCGCTCCACCGCCTTGGGGTGGCTGTCGTAGAACAGCGAATACACCGGGTCCGGCGTGAGCGTGCTGGCGTTGTCGCGGTACAGGCGCACCAGGGCGCTGATCAGGTGCGCCGGGGCGCTGTGGCGCGCGGCGAAGGCGTCGGCCTGGAACTCGTGCTTGCGCGAATACAGGCTCATCAGCGGCGTGAGCGGGAACAGGAACACCGGCAGGACGAGGAAGAACAGGGCCAGGGTGGTGGCGTCGGTGGCCGCGGCCACGCCCAGCGCCGGGTGGAACCAGGGCGCGCCCTTGAGCCAGGCCAGCAGCGCCAGCAGGCCGAGCGAGAACACGAACATGAAGCCGATGCGCTTGACGATGTGGCGGTGGTGGAAGTGGCCCAGCTCGTGCGCCAGCACCGCCTCGATCTGGTCCGGCGAGAGCTGGTTGAGCAGGGTGTCGTAGAAGACGATGCGTTTCGATTTGCCCAGGCCGGTGAAGTAGGCGTTGCCGTGGCTGGAGCGCTTGGAGCCGTCCATCACGAACACGCCGCTGGACTGGAAGCCGGCGCGCGCGAGCAGGGCCTCGATGCGTGCGCGCAGGGCCTGGTCGGGCAGGGGGGTGAACTTGTTGAACAGGGGTGCGATCACGGTGGGGTAGAGCGCCAGCACCAGCAGGTTGAAGCCCATCCACACGCCCCACACCCACAGCCACCAGGCCTCGCCCATGATGCCCATGAGCCACAGCACCAGCAGGATGAGCGGCGCGCCGATGACGAGGCCGAGCAGCAGCTGCTTCGCCAGGTCGGCGACGAAGCCGCCCAGGGTCTGGCGGTTGAAGCCGAAGCGCGCCTCGACGCGGAACTGGCCCCACAGGCCCAGGGGCAGCTCCACCGCGCCGCTGATCAGCGCCATGCCGACGAGCAGGGCGGTGCCGGCGAGGAGGGGCGAGTCGATATGGGCAGCCAGACCATCATGCAGGGCCTGCAGGCCGCCGCCGAGGGTGAAGGCGAGCAGCAGCCCGGCCTCGACGGCCAGATGGGCCAGGCCCAGGCGCGCCTTGGCGAGGGTGTAGGACGCCGCCTTCTGGTGCTCGGCCAGCGGGATGGCGGCGGCGAAGGCCGCGGGCGGCGCGTCGCGGTGCGTCCAGACGTGGCGCATCTGGCGCAGCAGCAGCCACAGCTTGAGGCCGAAGGTGACGATCAGGGCGGCGAGGAAGACGTTGGTGAACGAGGGCATGCTCGGTTGGATGAGAAATTCCGGAAATCGTGCCCGCGACCGGCGCGTTCGTGGCGCTGAAAAACCCGCGTCAAATGAAGGGGATACCGTCGGCGGGCGCGTGGCCTGGGGGATTGTGCCACAATGGGTTGCTCGTTTTTTACCGCTCCGCGAAAAGGTTTTTATGGCGCAAGTTGCTACGCATCTGGTCTGGATCGACATGGAAATGACCGGTCTGGACCCTGACAACGACAAGATCATCGAGGTGGCCCTGGTGGTCACCGACAAGGACCTCAACATCGTCGAGGAAGGCCCCGTGCTGGTGGTGCACCAGTCCGACGCGGTGCTCGACGGCATGGACAGCTGGAACAAGGGCACGCACGGCAAGTCCGGCCTGATCGACAAGGTCAAGGCCTCGCCGCTCGCCGAGTCGCATGTGGAACAGCAGATGCTGGCCTTCATGCAGCGCCACGTCGGCAAGCGCGTCTCGCCCATGTGCGGCAACTCCATCTGCCAGGACCGCCGCTTCCTGGCGCGCCACATGCCCCAGCTCGAGGCGTATTTCCACTACCGCAACCTCGACGTCTCCACGCTCAAGGAACTCGCCGCGCGCTGGCGTCCGGAGCTGAAGGACGGCTTCAAGAAGGCCAACAACCACACGGCGCTGGCGGACATCATGGAATCCATCGAGGAACTCAAGTACTACCGCGAGCACTTCATCCGCCTGGCGTGATGTTTGCTCCGCCACGGCCACTGGTTCAGCAACAGGGAAGAAAAAGATGAAACCCGGCACGCCCTTCGTCCTGGAAGTCAATCCGCGCATCCCCCGCCGCCTCGCGCGCCTGTCCGAGCTGGCGGAGAACCTGGCCTACGCCTGGGACCGCCCCACGCGCACCCTGTTCGCGCGCCTGCACCCCGGCCTGTGGGACGCGGTGAACCACAACCCCAAGGCCTTCCTGAAGCGCGTCGACGAGGACCGCCTGACCGAGGCGGCGGAGGACCACATCTTCCTCGGCAGCTACAACCGCGTGCTGTCCGCGTTCGACACCTACATGAGCGAGCCGCTGCGGCGCGACATGCCCATCGACCTGAAGCCGGGCGACCTGGTCGCCTACTTCTGCGCCGAGTTCGGCTTCCACGAGAGCTTCCCGGTGTATTCAGGCGGCCTCGGCATCCTCGCCGGCGACCATTGCAAGTCCGCCTCCGACATGCGCCTGCCCTTCGTCGCCGTGGGGCTGCTGTACCGCCAGGGCTACTTCTCGCAGCGCATCGACAACGACGGCAACCAGATCGCCACCTACACCGATTCCGATTTCGACGACCTGCCCATGCGCCCGGCGCTGTCCGAGGACGGCAATGAGGTGCATATCGAGATGGAGCTGCCGGGGCGCACCGTGGAGGTGAAGGTGTGGGAGGCGCGCATCGGCCACGTGCGCCTGTGCCTGCTCGACACCGACCTGCCGAACAACCGCCCGGAAGACCGCTACATCACGCACCAGCTCTACGGCGGCGACAAGCACACGCGCATCCAGCAGGAGATGGTGCTGGGCATCGGCGGCATGCGCGCGCTGGAGCTGATGGGCATCAAGCCCACCGCCTACCACATCAACGAGGGCCACGCCGCCTTCCTGGTGCTGGAGCGGGTGCGCCGCAAGGTCATGCAGGGCCTGTCCTTCCACGCCGCCCTGGAGGCGGTGGCCGCGTCCACCGTGTTCACCACCCACACCCCGGTGCCGGCGGGCCACGACCACTTCGCCGAGGACATGATCTGGGACTACTTCGGCCGCTGCTGCACCGACCTGGGCATCAGCCGCGAGGAGTTCATGCACCTGGGCGGCGCCGGCCACGGCCAGGACTTCAACATGACCAAGCTGGCGTTGAACGGCTCGCGCCACCACAACGGCGTGTCGCGCATCCACGGCGGCGTGTCCTCGCGCATCCTCTCGGACATGTGGCCACAGATCTCGCCCGCCGAGTCGCCCATGGAGTACATCACCAACGGCGTGCACGTCTCCACCTTCCTGTCGCAGGAGTGGCAGGACCTGTTCGACAGCAAGCTCGGCTACGAATGGCGCCGCCGTCTCACCGACATCGAGTTCTGGCAGAAGGTGGAGAGCATCCCGGACCATCACTTCTGGTCTGTGCACCAGGCGATCAAGACGCAGATGCTGCACTCCATCCGCTACCGCGTGACGCAGCAGCACCTGCGCAACCACGGCTCGCCGGCGCACCTGGAGCGCATGCTCAAGTACGCCAATCCGCTCGACCCCAACGTGCTGACCATCGGTTTCGCGCGCCGCTTCGCCACCTACAAGCGCGCCACCCTGATGTTCGAGAACATGGACTGGCTGCGCCAGATCATCAAGGACGCGGACCGGCCGGTGCTGTTCATCTTCGCCGGCAAGGCCCACCCGGCCGACAAGCCCGGCCAGGAGCTGATCCGCCGCATCCACGAGATCTCGCGCTGGCCCGAGTTCGAGGGCCGGCTGCTGATGGTCGAGGGCTACGACCTGGGCCTGTCGCGCCGCCTCGTGTCCGGCTGCGACGTGTGGCTCAACAACCCCATCTATCCCCTGGAGGCCTCCGGCACCTCGGGCATGAAGGCGGCCATGAACGGCGTGCTCAACCTCTCGGTCACCGACGGCTGGTGGGAGGAAGGCTACGACGGCGAGAACGGCTGGGCGATCAAGCCCGCGCCGGAGTACTACGACGACGCGCGCCGCAACCGCGAGGACAGCCAGACCCTCTACGAGCTGCTGCAGGACCAGGTCATCCCCATGTATTACCGGCGCCACGAACTCGGCTTCTCGTCCGAGTGGGTGCACATGGCCAAGCGTTCCATCGCCACCCTGCTGCCGCGCTTCAACGCCACGCGCATGGTCATGGAGTACGTGAACCGCTTCTACGCCCCGGCCTCGCGCCAGTGGCGGCGCTACTCGGATAACAACTTCGCCGCCTCCGAACAGCTCGCCGCCTGGAAGTCCAAGGTGCGCCAGGCATGGCATGGGGTTTCCCTGCGGCGTGTCGACGAACCGCGGGCGCGCCTGACCTTCGGCGAGACCATGAACGTCACCGTCGCCGCGCACCTGAACGGCCTCGCCCCCGAGGACGTGCGCGTCGAGGTCCTGGTGGGACGCGCCACCAAGGCGGGGCAGGAGAAGGAACTGCAGTCCTTCCCCCTGCAGCCCGCGGGCCAGGACGGCGCCGAGAGCCTGTTCCAGCTGGAACTGATGCCTGAGCTGTGCGGCCGCCTCATCTACCGGGTGCGCGTCTACCCCTACCACGAGCTGCTCACCCATCCGTTCGAGACGGGGCTGATGGTGTGGCTGTGAGGCCAGTGTCCAGCGGGCAGTCGTCAGTCAGCAGTGGCTGTGTACTGCCGACTGCGCACCGATGACTGCATTTGTTGCCATCGGCATCGGCGCCGCCCTCGGCGCCTGGCTGCGCTGGGGCCTGGGCCTGTGGCTCAACCCGCTGCTCGCCACCATCCCCATGGGCACCCTGGCCGCCAACCTCGCCGGCGGCTACCTGATCGGCGTCGCCATCGCCTTCTTCGCCCAGCACCCGGGCCTGCCGCCGGAGTGGCGCCTGTTCGCCATCACGGGCTTCCTCGGCGGCCTCACCACCTTCTCCACCTTCTCCGCCGAGGTCTTCACCCTCATCAGCCGCGGCCAGCTCGGCTGGGCCCTGTTCGCCGCCGGCCTGCACCTGCTCGGCTCGCTGGCGATGACCGCGCTGGGGGTGTGGACCTACGCCATCGCAAGGGGCTGACCATGGACATGTTGTGTGTGCGTTTCTACGTCGAGGAGGGGATGCGCTTCGAGCACCAGGCCATCGGCGACTGGCTGTTCGCCCAGGCCAAGGCGGCGGGCATCCCCGGCGGCACCGCCTTCCGCGCGTCCGCCGGCTTCGGTCGCCACGGCTTGCGCGAGGAACACTTCTTCGAACTGGCCGGCAAGCTGCCCGAGGCGGTCGAGTTCTTCGCCCCGCGCGAGACGATCGAGACGCTCATCGCGAGCGTCGGCGCGGCCGGCCTGCAACTGTTGTACATCACCTATCCGGTGCGCGTGGGGGGTGACCGGGCCGGTCCAATGAGTGGATTGGGTCTGTGAGCTTGTCAAAATCGCTTGCCGGGCTCCGCCCGGCCCCCCCTCTGTGGGCCTGTGGCCCATCCCTCGCGATGCTCGGGACCGCAACAAAGTTGCGTCCTGCGTCCTTCGGGCTGGTCCCTAACCCTCCCCCTCCAGGGGGCAGGGAACTTGCACCCCTCTCCCTCGAGGGGAGAGGGGCAGGGGAGAGGGTGGCGGCCGATCAGGCCGCGTCTCACCGACGGATGCCCAGCCCATGACCCTGGACCTTGCCGACCAGGCCATCCTCTTCGTCGCCTCCTTCGTCGCCAACTGGTTCTCCGCCCTCTCCGGCGGCGGCGCCGGGCTGATCCAGTTCCCCATGCTGATCTTCCTCGGCCTGCCGTTCGGCGTGGCGCTGGCGACGCACAAGGTCGCCAGCGTCTTCCTCGGCATCGGCGCCACCGTGCGCCACCTCAAGGAGAGCCACCTGGAGCGGCGCTTCTCCCTGGTGATCCTGGGCGCCGGCCTGCCCGGCGTGGTGCTGGGGGCCTCCACCATCCTGCACGTGCCGGAACGCCCCGCCACCCTGGCCCTGGGCGCGCTCACCCTCGGCCTCGGCCTGTACTCCGTGTTCAAGCCCCGGCTGGGCATGGACTACGCACCGCGCAACCGCGAGGGCCGGGGCCTGTGGACCGGCATGGCGGGGCTGTTCGCGGTCGGCTTCCTCAATGGTTCCATCACCTCCGGCACCGGCCTGTTCCTCACCATCTGGCTGATCCGCCACTTCGGCCTCGACTACAAGCGCGCCGTCGCCTACACCCTAATCCTGTGCGGCTTCTTCTGGAACGGCACCGGCGCGGTGGTGCTCGGCATCCTCGGCACCGTCGCCTGGGGCTGGATGCCCGCGCTGCTGCTCGGCTCCATCATCGGCGGCTACCTCGGCAGCCACGTCGCCATCACCAAGGGCAACGTCTGGATCAAACGGGCGTTCGAGATCACCACCATCGCCATCGGCTTGAAGCTGCTGATCGGCTGAGTCCTGCCGAGTTGGCCCCGTCTGGGAGCGCTGTCCGAGGATCGAATTCGTGCGCCTGAACCTGGCCCCTCGTCACGCCCGTCGCCCCTTCGACACTCGATGCGCTGAACGCCCGTGTGTGTGCCAATCTGGCAATGCTTGGCTATAACGACCTTCATGTCCTGTACTATTTGTGAGGTGGTGCCATGCGCGACGGGCAAACACTCAAACCAGGAACCGGATTGGCGGCACTCCTCTCCGCGCTGCTGATCGGCGTCAGTCAGGCAGCCGTGGCCGTGCCGATGCAGAACACCTATCTGAACCCCATGTGGACGGATGCTAACAAGCTCCACGACTTGAACAACTGGGGTGTCAATTACTGGGATGATGTCAACGGCAACGGACGCTGGGATACCGTCGAACCCATGGGTGATGGCCTCGACGCGAATTGGGCCAATCCCCGTTCAGCCAGCGACCTGTCCTGCTGGATCGCCTCCGCTGCCAACATGCTCGCAAGCGCTGGATTTGGCGCTCGGAATGCGCAGGACATCTATTGGGACATGGTCTACAACATGTCCACGCCGTGGCATCTAGGTGGTTGGCAGTATGGTGGCTGGCAGCATGAGGCCCTGAACTGGTACCTGGTGAATCGACCTCACCCCCTGGGGGGTATGTACGAGGTGAGTTATTTCGGGGTTTACAGCGGTCGCGACGGCTCCGTGGCCAACGCGTGGCCGAACAACGTGTTCGACATGGCCGCCGATTTTCTGGCGGGGGGCCGCGAAGTGGGCATCGTGATTCACGGCAGCATCTACCATGCGGTCACCTTCCAAGGCTACGACGACACCCTGGGACGCATCGACATCACGGATTCCGATCAGGATGCACACCAGCTGACCTCTGGGCTCGATCCCTATTTCTATGCTCGCACCGGTCCCACTGGCTGGTGGTTGAGCGATTACGTGCCGAACGGGATAGCCGTAGATTATTTCGCAACGCTTCGACATCTCCCGGAGCCGTCTAGTCTTGCCTTGGTGTGGCTCGGCGCGGTGTCCATCCTTGCGATTCGCAAGTCAGGGCGCCCGGGAGGAACGCCTGAGGGTTAGGATGGGGCGGGCTTTCCGGTTGCCATCCGGGGTAAAGCCTGCCTTGGAACATTCCCCCATGGTTTGTGCCGGTTGTCAGACATGGGCCAGTCCGCGCTTGCCCGCCCTTGCTTGCTGGATGAGAGAAAAGGGTCAGTGTCGAATTGATTTCTGAATTTAGCAGATAAGCATGCCCCTGCAGTCCCAGAATCAAACTCCCCGGCCTGCCTCAGCATCTGGTCCCGCGCGGCGTCAATCGTGAATCGTGTTTCTTTGCCGAGGAGGACGATTCCTGTTACCTCCATTGGCTGAAGAAATCCTCTGCCGAATACCGCTGCGCCGTTCATGTCCGCGCGACACCGCCCCCTTGGGTTCGAAGCTGCTGATCGGTTGGGGTTGGCTGCGAGGGGAGGCCTCGGGGGTGTCTTGCTCAATCGGCATGCCATGTTTCAAACTGCGTTGCTGGAGAACGGGAATCGGGGAGAGGAAATGCGATCCTGGAAGCCTTTGATAGGATGGAAGGCGTAGTGGAACCCGTGGCGGGAGGCGCCAGGACGGCGCAACTGTCGGCCGGGGCGCTCGCCTATTCCCTGCTCCCCCTCCTGGTGCTGGCGCTCGGCCTTGCCGTGACCCACGCGCTCTGGCGCGATGCGCGCGAGAAGGATGCGGCCCTGCTGGCAACTGAGTTTCAGCTCCACACCAACCATGTGAAGGACTCCGTGCTCGCGCGCCTGACCGCCAACGTGCAGGTGCTGCGCGGCGTCGCTGGCCTGTTCAATGCCTCCAGGGAGGTGTCGCGCGTGGAGTACCGCGATTACGTCACCGCCCTGCACCTGGAGATGCGCTATCCCGGCATCCAGGGAGTGGGGTTCGCCCGCCACATCGCGCCTGCCGACCTGGCCCGTCATGAGGCGGCGGTGCGGGAGGAGGGGTTTCCCGATTACCAGGTCAAGCCGGCCGGGCCGCGCGACACCTACTCTTCCATCATCTATCTGGAGCCCTTCGATTGGCGCAACCAGCGCGCCTTCGGTTTCGACATGTATTCCGAGCCGGTGCGGCGCAAGGCGATGGAGCAGGCGCGCGACAAGGGTCAGGCGGCGATGAGCGGCAAGGTCAAGTTGGTGCAGGAGACGCGCAGCGGCGTGCAGGCGGGGCTGCTGCTGTACGTGCCGGTCTACCGCCATGGCGAGTCGCCGCGCGACGTGGCGGAGCGACGCGCCAGCCTGTTGGGCTGGGCCTATTCGCCGTTGCGCATGAGCGACATGATGAATGCCCTGCTCCAGGTTCGCGAGCTGCAGCCCCTGCAAAAGTCCATGGTGGTGCGGGTCTACGACGGCGAGTCGCCGTCGGACGAGTCGCTGATGTACACGAGCATTGCCGGACCGGCGGTGGACGCCCGCAGCGCCGCGTTCCACCTCGCCACGCCACTGGATTTCGCAGGGCATCGCTGGACCATCGAGACCATTTCCACGCCTGCGTTCGATGCGCGTCTGCATGGCGAGCGACCGCGCCTGATCGCGCTTGCCGGCGTGGCGATCAGCGGCCTGCTGTCGGCGCTGCTCTGGTCGCTGGTGTCGAGCCGCCAGCGCATCGCCGCGGCATTGCGCGAGACGGCGCGGGTCAACGCGGATCTGGCGCGTAGCGAGGAGACCTTCCGCGGCCTCTTCGAGACGGTGCCGCAGGGCGTGGTCTACCAGGACCGCACGGGCCGCGTCATCCTGGCCAATCCGGCGGCGGGGCGCATCCTCGGCGTAAGCCCGGAGGAGATGCGCTCGCGCTCCTCGCTGGATACGGAATGGCAGCCGATCCATGAGGACGGTTCGCCCTTCCCGGGCGAGGAACACCCGTCCATGCTCGCCCTCGCACGCGGCGAACCGGTGCGCGGCGTGGTCATGGGGGTCCGCAACCCGCGCACCCAGGCCAATGTTTGGGTCAGGATCGACGCCGTGCCGGTCCACAAGGGTGGGCGCGTGGAGGAGGTCTACGCGGTGTTCGAGGACATCACCGAGCGCAAGCGGGTGGAGGAGGAACTGGCGCGCCACCGTCTGCACCTGGAGGAGCTGGTGGCGGAACGCACGCGCCAGATCGAGGAGGCCAAGCGCGTCGTCGAGGCGCAGAGCGTGCAGGTGGCCGACCTCTACAACAACGCGCCCTGCGGCTACCACTCGTTGGACGGGAACGGCCTGATCGTGCGCATCAACGACACCGAGCTGGCCTGGCTCGGCCTCCGTCGCGACGAGGTGGTGGGGCGCATGCGCCTGTCGGACCTGCTCACGCCGGCCAGCCAGCTGATCTTCAGCGCCAGCTTCCCGCGCTTCAAGCAGACCGGCTATGTGCAGGACCTCGAACTGGACATGGTGCGCAAGGACGGCAGCATCCTGCCGGTGGTGCTCAGCGCCACGGCGGTGCGGGACGCTGCGGGCAACTATCTGTTTTCGCGCACGACGCTCTACGACAACACGGAACGCAGGGAGTGCGAGAAGCGCATCGACGTGCTCAATGCCGCGCTGGCGCAGCGCGCCGAGGAGGCGGAGGCGGCGACGCGCGCCAAGAGCGCCCTGCTGGCCAACATGAGCCACGAGTTCCGCACCCCCATGAACGCCATCCTCGGCCTCACCCACCTGCTGCAGCACAAGGTCACCGAGCCCGGCCTGCTCGACAAGCTCAACCTGATCGACCAGTCGGCCCAGCACCTTCTGGGCATCCTCACCGACGTGCTCGACCTTTCCAACATCGAGGCCGGTCGCATGCGCATCGAAGCGTCGGACTTCCATCTGGGGCAGTTGCTCGACGAGCTGGTCGCGCAGTTCCGCGCGCCCATCGAGGCCAAGGGCCTGAGTTTCGCGGTCGAGACCGAACCTCGCCTGCGCGTCATGCTGCGGGGCGACATGGCACGCCTGCGCCAGGTGCTGTACAACTTCCTCGACAACGCGCTCAAGTTCACCGCGCAGGGCGGCATCGTCCTGCGCGCGCGCCTGCTGGAGGAGGGGGAGAAGGAACTGTTCGCGCGCTTCGAGGTGCAGGACAGCGGCATCGGCATCTCCCAGGAAGACCAGGCCCAGTTGTTCCAGAGCTTCTGGCAGGTGGACACCTCCAGCACCCGCAAATACGGCGGCGCCGGCCTCGGCCTGTCGATCTGCAAGCATCTGGTGGAGATGATGGGCGGCCGCATCGGCCTGGAGAGCCGCCTCGACCAGGGCAGTACCTTCTGGTTCACCGTCCGCCTCGGCAAGTAAGGCGGCCGGCCCTTGCGGGCCGGTATTCGATCGGCACCCGCCCGAAGTCAAGATCAAGTAAAGAAATCCTTGATTGTGACGAAAATGTGTCCAACCGGGCTTGGACGATCTTCAGTGAACACTTCGACTCTTCGCAGGCTGATGCCGCCGATCGGCGGCGCCAAATGCCGTCATTGCGGCAGCAGGGACGTGCGTTTGTCCCGCATCAGCGGGGGCAAGTCGTTGCTCCTGGTTTATCGGTGCAGGGCCTGCAACCACCACTTCAAGGCCGGCCTGAACCTGCGCCTTGCCTTGGCGTATCTGTCCGCCTTCGTGGTGCTGGTGCTCGTGTTGTTCATGCTGGCCACGATCCTCTATCACAGCCTCGCGGATTTCGAGCTGCAAGGTCTTGGACTACTCCCCCGGCAGCAAGACTGAGGAGCCCTCCCGGTCGATTCCAGGCCACTTGGATTCCGGGGCTTCGCTTCCCTGGAATGACGATTGCGCGGAGGCCGCCTAGCGGCCGCGGGCCTTGCCGGCGCCCAGACTGGCGCGCACGTTGCGGTAGACGGGCCCCCAGATCGGGTGGCCCTGCTCGGCCTGGCTCAGCTCGAAACCGGGATCGAGTTCCAAGGCCAGGCGGAATTCCTCGCGGCAGGCCTTTTCCCGATTCGACGCGCAGTGGATGAAGGCGAGGTACTTGTGCGCTGTGACCTTGTCTGCCCTGGCGCGCAGGCCTTCGTCCAGGGCCTCCTGGAAGCGCCTGGCGGCTGACTTGTAGTCGCCGTCCTCGTATTGGTGGATGGCCGCGGCGAGTTCCTGTTCCGCCTTGCCGCCGCCATGGCCGAACGGCCCCGTGGCGCAGCCCGTGGCGAGCAGGGCCGCGATGGCGATGATCAAGATCCGATGCAGCACGTTGCTTACCCCTTGAACTTGTACTTGACCTTCACCGACTGGCCGGGGGCCAGGTCGATGTGGGTGCGATAGGGTTGCATAGTCGCGTTACGGATTTCAACCGAGTGCCGGCCGGGCGCCAGTTTCAGTGACTTGAGCGGGGGGGTGATGCCGACCTGCTTGCCATCGACGTGGACCTCGCCCCAGGGGGCGATGGCGAACAACAGTTCGCCGGGGGCCTCGGCCGCGGCCGGCTTGGCGGGCTTGTCCGTGGTGGGCGCCGCGGGGCTGGGACCGGCTGCGAGCCTGGGGGGCTCGTGCCGCGCGGCCGGGTCCGGCACGGTGGGCGGGGCCGGTATCGGCGCGGGCGGCCTGGCAGGCCCCGCGCTCGCCGTCGCGACGGCAGGCGCCTCGGGTGCGCGTTTCGCCTGATCCTGCCGCAGGTGGATGCCCGCCGATGCCAGGACCAGGGCGGCCAGGCCGGCAAGGGCGGCCGGCACGCGCCAACGGCGGGGCGTCGCTGGCGCGGATTCGGCCTGGTCGGTCGGCGTGGCATGCAGGCGCGGCACCACCACGGTGGCGTCGGCGGCGCGGGAGGGATTGGTGGTGCCTTCGCCGCGTGCCGTGTCGGATTCGCGCGGTGCCGGCGGCATGGTCTGGTGGGGTGCGTCCGTGAGGGCGAGGGCGCGCAGCTCGGCGGCGAACTCGGCGGCCGTCTGGTAGCGGTCCTCGGGCCGCTTCGCCATCGCCCGGGCGACGACCTTGTCCAGCGCCAGGGGGATGCCGGCATTCACCGCATGCGCGGGGCGTGGGGCGTCGTGGACGATGCGGTAGAGGGTGGCGCTGACGTTGTCCGCGGCGAAGGGCTGGATGCCGGTGAGCATTTCGTACAGCACCGCACCGAGCGAGAAGATGTCCGAACGCCCGTCCAGGGCGTCACCCCGGACCTGCTCCGGCGACATGTAGTTGGGTGAGCCGAGCACCATGCCGGCAATGGTGCGCGAGCCGGTGGGTACGAGGGCGATGCCGAAGTCGGTGATCTTGGCCAGGCCGCCGCGCGTGATGAAGATGTTGGCCGGCTTGATGTCGCGGTGGACGACGCCGTTCTGGTGCGCGTAGGCCAGGCCTTCGGCGACCTGGGCGGCGATCTCGGCGGCCCGTCGCTGGGGCATCACCACGCCGCTGTCCAGGGTCTCGCGCAGGGACAGGCCGTCGAGAAACTCCATGGCGATGTAGGCCAGGCCGTCGCTCTCGCCGACGTCGTGGATGGTGACGATGTTGGGGTGGTTGAGGCGGCCGGCGGACTTGGCCTCGCGGTAGAAGCGTTCCTCGAAGTCCGCCAGCTCGGCCTTGGAGAGCTTGAGCGAGATGGTCTTGATCGCGACGGTCCGATCCAGCATGGGATCGGTGGCGCGGTAGACCTGGCCCATCTCGCCGCTGCCGAGTTCGCCGGTGATCTCGTAGCGCCCGAGGTTCCTGGTCGTCATGGGGTGCCGCGCGCCGCGTGGGCGCTTGGGGGGGCGATCGCGAAGAGGTCTGGGAGTGGCATCGCGTTGGCTTGCTTATTGAAGTTTCACTGGGCAAGAATGCCCGACCGAAAAGATTATAAATGGACAGCTTGGATGGCTCCTCGCGCCAGTTTGGAAATCGCCAGTTGCTCGGACCCCGGTGTCATGCGCGCCTATAACGACGACTGCATCGCGGTCTCCGAGCGGTGGGGCGTGGTCGTCCTGGCGGACGGCATGGGCGGGCATCAGGCGGGCGATGTCGCCAGCCGCATGGCGACGGAGACCGTGCTCGCCGAACTCGCCGGACCCGCTCCCCGCCGCATCGACGAGACGCGTGCCAAGCACGAGATGCGCGCCGCCGTGCGCAAGGCGAACCGCGCCATCCACGGTCGCGCCCAGGTCGATCGGCGTTGCGCAGGCATGGGGGCGACGCTGGTGGCGATGCGCTTCCTGCCCGGCATGGCGACGGTGGCGCATGTCGGCGACGCGCGCCTGTATCTGCTGCGCGACGATCGTCTTAAACAACTCACGCTCGATCATTCCCTGCTGCAGGAGCAGGTCTCGCACGGCCTGATCTCCGGCGAGGACGCCAAGGTCTCGCACAACCGCAACTTCGTCACGCGCGCACTGGGCGTGGACGAGGACATCGAGCCGGACATGCGCACCGTGCAGCCGCGCCCGGGCGACCTCTACCTGCTGTGCTCGGACGGGCTCAACGACATGGTGGACAACGCCGACATCAAGCTGGTGCTGGGCGCGCTCAAGGGCAACCTCGAACTGGCGGCGCGGCAACTGGTGATGATCGCCAACGACCACGGCGGCCACGACAACATCTCCGTCATCCTCGTCAAGGTCGGCGAGCCCGCCGCGGCGGATGGCCTGCTGGGGCGGTTGCTGGGTTGGTTCGGCATGGGGAGGGCGCGGCATGGCTAAACTGGTGGTCAGCCTGGGCGGCGAACTGGTGAGCAGCCTGTTCCTGGAGCCCGGCGTGGTGGAGATCGGCCGCGGCGAGGGCAACCAGCTCCACCTGGAGGGCGAGGGCGTGAGCAAGCGTCACGCGCGCATCACCTCGGTCGGCAGCGACGACATCCTGGAGGACCTGGGCAGCACCAACGGCACCCTGGTCAACGGCCGTCCGGCCACGCGCCACATCCTGCACAACAACGACGTCGTCGGCATCGGCGACTACCAGCTCAAGTACATCAGCGTGAAGGCCGTGGCGGGCGTCGACTCCGACCGCACGC
The DNA here is from genome assembly GCA_040751755.1 of Pseudomonadota bacterium. Classification (GTDB taxonomy): domain Bacteria; phylum Pseudomonadota; class Gammaproteobacteria; order Burkholderiales; family Thiobacillaceae; genus PFJX01. The sequence goes on along the minus strand of JBFMHC010000009.1, from coordinate 53,561 downwards.
TCTACATCCCCAGCCTGAAGGGCGCGGTCAGTTCCGACGCGGGGACCGGGGTGGCGACGGCGGTGGCCACGGCGCGCCAGATCGCCGCCGCCTTCCCGCTGGCGCGGGTGATGTTCATGTCCGGCGCCCGCCTGGGCGAGGCGGTCGTGCTGGACCGGGTCCTCGCCACCTTCGGCCGCCCCGGCGAACGGCTGCTGGTGATCAACCGGCGCCCGCACGGCTATTTCCTCACCCATGTCGAGGGCAAGGGCCGCGCCGAACTCAACGGCAGGCCGATCGGCGACGAGCCGCAGGCACTGCGGGCCGGGGATGTGATCGAGATCCTGGACGAGTGGCTGCGTTTCGAGCCGCTCTGAGTTCGTTCAAGGCGTCAGCTCGATCGCCAGGCCCCGGGCGGCCGCCGCTGCGACGAAGGCATCGCCCAGGGGCAGGGCGGCGATGTGGTCCGGGTCGTCGCATAGCAGTTCGCTGCGCGGCGTCGGCAGCCGGCCGGCGGGGGGCGGGGACACGACTTCATAGCCCCACCTTTCCAGGTCCGCGCGGAACAGCCACTGCGCCCCGAGCGCGAGCGCCGGGTCGAGCGCCGTCGCCCACTTGCCGCTGTTGTCGCTGAGCAAGGGGAGGGCGATGTTCCGCTTGTCGCGCGTGTCGCGGCCGCACAGGCGCCATTCCGAGCCGTCCGGCACGAGCATGGCGGGCACGAACTCCACGCCCAGGAATTCGCAGGCGCGCGCGACGGTCGCCTCGGGCGCGGCGAGCAGGTCCTCGTAGCGCAGGGTCAGGGTGTGCGGGTCCTGCGCGAGGAAGGGCTCGGCCTGCGCCAGCTCGGTCCGCCAGCGGTGCAGGTTCTGCACGTAGCCGTCGCTCGCCCAGCGCACCTTGCACAGCGAGGCTGCCACATCGCGGCCGTCGCGCAGGATGTGCAGGACGCGGGCGTGCGGGAACAGGCGGCGGATGCGCGGCAGGTGGCGCAGGTGCAGGGGCGTCTTCTCGATCCACAACGGCTTGCCCGCCTGTTCCGCGTAGCGGTCGCCGAGGGCCTGGAACAGCGCCGCCTCGGACGGCTGCCGCACGCGCTCGACCACCGCATGCGGCTCCATCTGCAGCAGGTGGAACTGGTGCAGGCCGCGGAGGAAGGCGACGGCGGAGTCCGGCCAGGCGCGCGCCACCGCCTCCCAGCCGCCGGCCTCGCCGAGCAGGCGGAAGTAGTGCGTCTCCGAGGTCACGGCGACGCGCGGGTGGCGGTTGAGGATGCTCGCCAGCAGGGTGGTGCCGCTGCGGCCCACGCCGACGATGAAGGCGGGGGGGGTGAAGGGGGGCGTGTCCATGTGGCGCGCAGGGTAGCACCGCGCGCCGGCGGGCGGATATGCCAGCCTGCACCGTAATGGCGGCGCGATTTTGCTCATGCTGGAGGGGCATTGCCTTGGATGGGGTGGCCGCTTCCGGTATCATTCCGCATCCCTGCATCAGCCAAATTTATGCCTCGCTACGTCTTCGTTACCGGTGGTGTCGTGTCCTCGCTCGGCAAGGGCATCGCCGCCGCCTCGCTGGGTGCCATCCTGGAGTCCCGCGGCCTCACCGTCACCCATCTCAAGCTCGATCCCTACATCAACGTCGATCCCGGCACCATGAGCCCGTTCCAGCACGGCGAGGTGTTCGTCACCGAGGACGGCGCCGAGACCGACCTGGACCTGGGCCATTACGAGCGCTTCACGCGCGCCAAGATGGGCAAGCGCAACAACTTCACCACCGGCCAGATCTACGAGTCGGTGATCAAGAAGGAGCGGCGCGGCGAGTACCTCGGCAAGACCGTGCAGGTCATCCCGCACATCACCGACGAGATCAAGGCCTCGATCAAGCGCGGCGCCGAGGGCGCCGACGTGGCCCTGGTGGAGATCGGCGGCACGGTGGGCGACATCGAGTCGCTGCCCTTCCTGGAGGCGATCCGCCAGATGGGGATCGAGGAGGGCAAGAACGGCACCTGCTTCATCCACCTCACCCTGCTGCCCTACATCCCCACCGCCGGCGAGCTGAAGACCAAGCCGACGCAGCATTCCGTGAAGGAGCTGCGCGAGATCGGCATCCAGCCGGACGTGCTGCTGTGCCGCGCCGACCGTTCCATCCCGGCGGAGGAGCGGCGCAAGATCGCGCTGTTCTGCAACGTCATGCCGGAGGCGGTGATCGAGGCCCTGGACGCGGATTCCATCTACAAGATCCCGGCCATGCTGCATGACCAGATGCTGGACGAGATCGTCTGCCACAAGCTGGGCCTGCTCGCCAAGGCGGCGGACCTGTCGGTATGGAAGAACCTGGTCGACGCCCTGGAGCACCCGCAGCACACGGTCGACATCGCCTTCGTCGGCAAGTACGTCGACCTCACCGAGTCCTACAAGTCGCTCACCGAGGCCCTGACCCACGCGGGCATCCATACGCGCAGCAAGGTGAAGATCCATTACGTCGACTCCGAGGCCCTGGAGCGCGACGGCTGCGACGGCCTCGCCAGGATGGATGCCATCCTGGTGCCCGGCGGCTTCGGCAAGCGAGGCACCGAGGGCAAGATCAGCGCCATCCGCTACGCGCGCGAGCACAAGCTGCCCTACCTGGGCATCTGCCTGGGCATGCAGCTCGCCGTGGTGGAATACGCGCGCGACGTGGCCGGCATGGCCGGCGCGCATTCCACCGAGTTCGAGCGGGAGACGCCCTACCCGGTGATCGGCCTGATCACCGAGTGGGCGGACCGCTCGGGCAGGCTGGAGAAGCGCGACGAGAAATCCGACCTGGGGGGCACCATGCGCCTGGGCGGACAGGTCTGCCAGTTGAAGGAGGGCTCGCTGGCGCGCCAGGTCTACGGCAGTGCCGAGATCACCGAGCGCCATCGCCATCGCTACGAGGTCAACAACACCCTGCTCAGGGATCTGGAGGCGAAGGGCCTGGTCGTCTCCGGCCGCGCCCCGGTCACCGACCTGTGCGAGATGGTGGAACTGCCGCGCGAGGTGCATCCCTGGTTCGTCGGCTGCCAGTTCCACCCCGAATTCACCTCCAACCCGCGCGACGGCCACCCCCTGTTCAAGGCCTTCGTCGAGGCGGCGTTGGCGCAACGCAAGCAGAAGGAGGGCCAGGCATGAATCTCTGCGGCTTCGAGGTCGGTCTCGATCAACCCCTGTTCCTGATCGCCGGTCCCTGCGTCATCGAATCCGAGCAACTGGCCATGGACACCGCCGGCCAGTTGAAGGCGATGTGCGCCGAACTGGGCGTGCCGTTCATCTACAAGTCCTCGTTCGACAAGGCCAACCGCTCCTCCGGCACCTCCTATCGCGGCCCCGGCATGGAAGAGGGGCTGCGCATCCTCGCCGAGGTGAAGAGGCAGATCGGCGTGCCCGTGCTCACCGACGTGCACGAGGACACGCCGCTGGCCGAGGTGGCCGAGGTGGTCGACGTGCTGCAGACCCCGGCCTTCCTGTGCCGGCAGACCAACTTCATCCAGAACGTCGCCCGCGCCGGCCGGCCGGTCAACATCAAGAAGGGCCAGTTCCTCGCCCCCTGGGACATGAAGAACGTGGTCGACAAGGCCAAGGCCACCGGCAACGAGCAGATCATGGTGTGCGAGCGCGGCGTCTCGTTCGGCTACAACACCCTGGTGTCCGACATGCGCGGGCTCGCCATCATGCGCGAGACCGGCTGCCCGGTGGTGTTCGACGCCACCCACTCCGTGCAGCAGCCCGGCGGCCAGGGCACCTGTTCGGGCGGGCAGCGCGAGTTCGTGCCGGTGCTGGCGCGCGCCGCCGTGGCGGCCGGCGTCTCCGGCCTGTTCGCCGAGACCCACCCGGACCCGGCCAAGGCCCTGTCCGACGGTCCCAATGCCTGGCCGCTGCATCTAATGAAGGAATTGCTCTTCACACTCAGGGAGATCGATGCCCTGGTGAAGCAAAAGGGCTTTATCGAAGCCCGACTGTAACCGACGGTCAACAGCCGTCCCGTAGAAAAGAAAGAGGTCGAAATTGAGCGCAATCGTTGATGTGATCGCCCGCGAGATCCTGGACTCCCGCGGCAACCCCACCGTTGAAGCCGACGTGCTTCTGGAATCCGGCGTGCTGGGCCGCGCCGCCGTGCCTTCCGGCGCCTCCACCGGCAGCCGCGAGGCCATCGAACTGCGCGACGGCGACAAGGCCCGCTACCTGGGCAAGGGCGTGCTGAAGGCCGTCGAGAACGTGAACACCGAGATCGCCGAGGCCATCCTGGGCCTCGACGTGGAAGAGCAGCACCTGATCGACTCCACCATGATCGATCTGGACGGCACCGAGAACAAATCCCGCCTGGGCGCCAACGCCCTGCTGGCCGTGTCCCTGGCCTGTGCGCGCGCCGCCGCCGAGGATGCCCGCCTGCCGCTGTACCGCTACCTGGGCGGCGCCGGTCCCATGCACCTGCCGGTGCCGATGATGAACATCGTCAACGGCGGCGCCCACGCCAACAACAGCGTCGACATGCAGGAATTCATGATCATCCCCGCCGGCGCCAAGTCCTTCCGCGAGGCCCTGCGCATGGGCGCCGAGGTGTTCCATACCCTGAAGAAGCTGCTCGACAAGGCCGGCCACCCCACCACCGTGGGCGACGAGGGCGGCTTCGCGCCCAACTTCAAATCGAATGAGGAAGCGCTGAAGTTCATCGTCGAGGCGATCGGCGCCGCCAGCTTCACCCCCGGCAGCGACGTGCTGATCGGCCTGGACTGCGCCTCTTCCGAGTTCTACAAGGACGGCCGCTACGTGCTGGAGTCCGAGGGCTTGCAGCTGACCTCCGCCGAGTTCATCGACTACCTCGCAGCCTGGGTCGACAAGTACCCCATCGTCAGCATCGAGGACGGCTGCGCCGAGGGCGACTGGGATGGCTGGGCGCTGCAGAACGCCAAGCTGGGCAAGAAGGTGCAGCTGGTGGGCGACGACCTGTTCGTCACCAACGCCAAGATCCTGCGCGAGGGCATCGCCAAGGACGTGGCCAACTCCATCCTCATCAAGGTGAACCAGATCGGCACCCTGTCGGAGACCTTCGACGCCATCGAGACCGCCAAGCGCGCCGGCTGGACCTCGGTGATCTCGCACCGTTCCGGCGAGACCGAGGACGCCTTCATCGCCGACCTGGCGGTGGGCAGCAACGCCCTGCAGATCAAGACCGGCTCGCTGTCGCGTTCCGACCGTATCGCCAAGTACAACCAGCTGCTGCGCATCGAGGAAGAACTGGCCGACCTGGCCCGCTTCCCCGGCAAAGAGGCCTTCTACCAGCTGCGATGAGATGAAGGGCCTGGCCTGGGTGCTCGCGGCGTTGATCCTCCTGCTGCAATACCCGTTATGGGTAGGCAAGGGCAGCTGGCTCCGGGTATGGGAGCTGGAGCGGGACATCGCCGCGCAGAAGACCGCCAACCAGGCCCTGGAGACGCGCAACATCCAGCTCGCGGCCGAGGCGCAGGACCTGCACTCCGGTTATGATGCCCTGGAGGAGCGCGCCCGCTACGAGTTGGGCATGGTGCGCGCCGACGAGGTGTTCTTCCATGTCATGGAACCCGGCGGTATCCCCCGGGCAGAGGTGAAAAACCCATGATGACCACGCTCCAGATCGTCCTGGCCATCGTCGGCGTCGTCCTGATCGGCGCCATCGTCGTCTACAACCTGATCCAGGAACGCCGCTTCCGCAAGGAGGCGGACCGCATGTTCGCGCAGCGGCAGGACGACATCATGCTCGGCGAGTCGGTGCGTGCCACGGGCGAGGAGGCGGGTTTCAAGGCGCGCTTCACCATGGACGACGGCGAGGCCGAGCGGCCCGAGGTGCGCCAGGCCGTCGCCGAGGCGGAAAGCGAACCGACCATCCCCGACTTCATGCGCGAGGCTGCCGAACCGTCGCGCGACGAGGCGTCCTTCGATCTGCGCGCGCCGTCCCCCGAGCCCCTGCCCGAACCGGCCGCCGAAGAGGAACCGCCGGTGTCTCCAGAGCCGCCCGCGCGCGCGCCCGTCCCGCCGCGCGCCGAGCCCCCGGCGGCCATCCCCCCCGCCTTCGCGGAGGACGAGCACGACGAGGCCGCGCAGGGACCACGCGGCAACGGCCTCGACGCGGAGACCGAGTACATCGCCCGTCTCCGCTTCGCCACCCCCTGCGCCGCCAACTTCGGCCCCCTGCTCGCCACCCTGCGCCGCGTCGGCAAGCCGGTGCGCGCCTTCGGCAAGCGCCTGGACGGCGTCTGGGAACCGCTTACCAGCCACCCGCGTGCCAGCTACGACCAGGCCGAGATCGGCCTGCAGCTGGCGGACCGCAACGGCGCGGTGTCGCACGACCAGCTCGACGCCTTTTGCCGCGCCCTCTACGGCTTCTCGGCGGAGGAGGGCGGCGCGGTGAGCTGCCCCGACAAGCAGGATGCCCTGCAGGCGGCGAAGGCCCTGGACATGCTGTGCATGGAGGTGGACGTGCTGATCGGCCTCAACGTCATCTCCTCCGACGCCCGCCCCTTCACCAGCGAGGCCATCCACAAGCAGGCCGAGGAGGCCAAGCTGATGCTGCAGGCGGACGGCACCTACCAGGCGCGCGACGCCTTCGGCCACGTCCTGTTCACCCTCGCCAACCAGGAGGAACACCCCTTCCCGGCGGACGGGCGCGGCCTCACCGTGCACGGTGTCACCCTGTTGTTCGATGTGCCGCGCGTCGCCGACGGCCTGGCGGTGTTCGACCGCATGACCCGCTTCGGCTTCGACCTCGCCTGGCGCCTGGAGGGCCGCCTGGTGGACGACAGTGGTCGCGCCGTCACGGAAGAGAACCTCAACCGCGACCGTTCCCGCCTCGCCTCCTTCTACGGCCGCATGGAGGCGCGCGGCATCCCCGCCGGCGGCGAGCGCGCCCTGCGCCTCTTCGTCTGAGGCGTCGGGCGTGAGGGACGAGGCGGAGCGGCGCGCCGGCGAGCTTCGCGCCCTCATCGACGAGGCCAACTACCGCTACTACGTCCTCGACGCCCCGACCATCCCGGACAGCGAGTACGACCGCCTGCTGCGCGAGCTGCAGGGACTCGAGGCCGCACACCCCGAGCTGGTCACCCCCGACTCGCCCACCCAGCAGGTCGGTGCGATGCCGCTCAAGGACTTCTCCCAGGTCACCCACGCGGTGCCCATGCTCTCGCTCAACAACGCCTTCTCGGAAGAGGAGGTGGCGGCCTTCGACCGGCGCGTGCGCGAGGGCCTGGGGCGCGAGGAGGAGGTCGAATACGCCGTGGAGCCCAAGTTCGACGGCCTCGCGATCACCCTGCTGTATCAGGACGGCCTGTTCGTGCGCGGCGCCACGCGCGGCGACGGCTACACCGGCGAGGACGTGACCGCCAACCTGCGCACCGTGCGCGCCATCCCCATGCGCCTGGCGGGCGACGCGGTCCCCGGCCTGCTGGAGGTGCGCGGCGAGGTGCTGATGCTGCGGCGCGACTTCGAGCGCCTCAACGAGCAGGCCCGGCAGCGCGGCGAGAAGACCTTCGCCAACCCGCGCAACGCCGCCGCCGGCAGCCTGCGCCAGCTCGATTCGCGCATCACCGCGCAGCGGCGCCTGTCGTTCTTCGCCTATGGCGTGGGACGGGTGGAGGGCGCGGCCCTGCCGGAGCGCCACGGCGCCGTCATGGACTGGCTGGCCGGCCTGCGCTTCCCGGTCGCGGCGCAGCGCCGCACGGCGCGCGGCGTGGCCGGGCTGATGGCCTTCTTCACCGAGCTGGGCGCGAGCCGCGAGTCCCTGCCCTACGACATCGATGGCGCCGTGTACAAGGTCGACCGTCTCGCCGACCAGGAGACCCTCGGTTTCGTCGCGCGCGCGCCGCGCTTCGCCATCGCCCACAAGTACCCGGCGCAGGAGGAGCTGACCACGGTCGAGGCGATCGACATCCAGGTCGGCCGCACCGGCGCGCTCACCCCGGTGGCCCGCCTGCAGCCGGTGTTCGTGGGCGGCGTCACCGTCACCAACGCCACCCTGCACAACGAGGACGAGGTGCGGCGCAAGGACGTGCGCGTCGGCGATACCGTGATCGTGCGGCGCGCCGGCGACGTGATCCCCGAGGTGGTCGGCATCCTGCCGGAGCGCCGCCCGATGAAGGACCTGGTGGAGCCGCTCCATCCGCCGTTCGAGATGCCCGCCACCTGCCCCGAGTGCGGCGCGCCGGTGCTGCGCCTGGAGGGCGAGGCGGCAGCGCGCTGCACCAATGGCCTGGCCTGTCCCGCGCAACGCAAGCAGGCGGTGATCCACTTCGCCTCGCGCCGCGCCATGGATGTCGACGGCCTGGGCGACAAGCTGGTGGAGCAACTGGTGGACAAGGGCCTGGTCGCCACCCCCGCCGACCTCTACCGCCTGACCCACGAGCAGGCGGCGGGGCTGGAACGCATGGCGGAGAAGTCCGCCGCCAACCTGATCGCCGCCATCGACGCCAGTCGCGGGCGCGAGCTGGCGCGCTTCGTGTTCGCCCTCGGCATCCGCCACGTCGGCGAACAGACCGCCAAGGACCTGGCGCGCCACTTCGGCGCCCTCGACGCCCTCATGGACGCGGAGGAGGCCGCCCTGCTGGCGGTGCCGGACGTGGGCCCGGTGGTCGCCGCCTCCATCGTCGCCTTCTTCCGCGAGCCGCATAACCGCGCGGTGATCGAGGCCCTGCGCGCGGCGCGCGCCTGGGTGGACGGCGAGGCCAGGCCGCTGGCCGTGGTGGGCCCGCTCAGCGGCAAGACCCTGGTGCTCACCGGCACCCTGCCCACGCTCGGCCGCGACCAGGCCAAGGCCCTGATCGAGGCGGCCGGCGGCAAGGCGGCGGGCAGCGTGTCGAAGAAGACGGATTACGTGGTGGCCGGCGCGGAGGCCGGCAGCAAACTGGCGCGCGCCGAGGAACTGGGCATCCCCATCCTCGACGAGGCCGGGTTGATGGCCATGCTGGAGAAGTCGTGAGGCCGGTGCAAGCGCATTGAAACGGGCCTGCGTTATGCTTGGCCCGCTTCACTTTCACAGACATTGAATAATCAGGAGATGGAAACGATGAAACGCGTCACCAAGGCAGTTTTAGCTCCGGCCGTCCGCAAGGCGGACTTAACCTGCCTGAGCAGGTTAGCCTGCACTGAAACAGCCTTCGAGGAGTGATGTGATGAAGAGAGTTACGAAGGCTGTTTTCCCAGCCGCCGGCATGGGCACCCGCTTTCTGCCCGCGACCAAGGCCAACCCCAAGGAGATGCTGCCCATCGTCGACAAGCCGCTGATCCAATACGCGGCGGAAGAGGCCGCCGCCGCCGGCATCACCGACCTGATCTTCATCATCGGCCGCACCAAGCGCGCGATCGCCGACCACTTCGACAAGGCCTACGAGCTGGAGGTGGAACTGGAGACGCGCGGCAAGCTGAAGGCGCTGGAGAACCTGCGCGGCACCCTGCCGGTGAACGTCAACTACATCTACATCCGCCAGGCCGAGGCCCTGGGCCTCGGCCATGCCGTGCTGTGCGCGCAGCCGGCGGTGAACGACGAGCCCTTCGCGGTGATCCTCGCCGACGACCTGATCGATGGCGAACCGGGCGCCACCAAGCAGATGTGCGACCTGTACAACTACTACCAGTGCTCCCTGGTGGGCGTGCAGCACGTGGACCCGCAGGACACCGCGTCCTACGGCATCGTCGCCGCCTCGCCCATGGCGGAACGGCTCTCGCGCGTCACCCGCATCGTCGAGAAGCCGAAACCGGCGGACGCCCCCTCCAACCTCGCGGTGGTGGGCCGCTACGTGCTCACGCCGCGCATCTTCCACCACCTCAAGCGCATCGAGCGCGGTGCCGGCGGCGAGTTGCAGCTCACCGACGCGATCGCCGCCCTCATGAACGAGCAGCAGATCCTGGCCTACGAATTCACCGGCACGCGCTACGACTGCGGCACCAAGCTGGGCTATCTGGAGGCGACCGTGGAATACGCCCTCAAGCACCCGGAGGTGGCGGACGAGTTCAAGGCCTATCTGGAAAACCGCTTCTGTTCGTCGTGCAAGGGCGACGCGGCCTGAACGTGGCGTGACGGCAGACCCCCTCCCCCAGCGGGGGAGCACCCTGAAGGGCTAAAGGTTGGGGAGAGGGCGGCGACCGAACAGGTCGCCGTGCATTGCCGGATTCGGGTTCAGCCCGTTGCGGCGCCTTACCGCGCGTCCCGGTAGTCGATGACCTGCCCGCGCACCGCGCGGCTCTCCGGTCCCATCAGATAGAGCAGGGTCCGCGCCACCTCGTCGCAGGTGGGCAGGGCGGTCTTCTCTTCGCCCGGGTGCGTCTTGGCGCGCTGCGGCGAGTGGATGGGGCCGGGGATCAGCAGGTTGATGCGCTGCGGCACCTCCGACCACTCATCCGCCTGGATCTTGAAATACGCCTCCAGCGCCGCCTTGGAGACGGCGAAGCCGCCCCAGTAGGCGGCGGGTGCGTGGCCGTGGGTCTCGCCGATCAGGATCACCGAGGCGTCCGCGGCCTTCTCCAGGTAGGGCTCCACGGCACGGTCGATCGCCGCGGGCGCGGCGGCGTTGACGCGGAACAGCTCCAGCCAGTCCGCCAGGTTCTCCAGCTTCAGCGGCTGCAGGGCCTCGAAGTCGGTGGCGCAGTGGCAGACGCCGTCGAGGCGGCCGAACTGGTAGGCGATGGCCTGCGCCAGGCTCTCGAAGGCGGCGTCGCTGGCGGCGGCGAGGTCCATGGGGAAGATCGCCGGCATCGGCCCGCCGGCCGCCATGATCTCGTCGTAGACCTTCTCCAGCTTGTTCACCGTGCGGCCCAGCAGCACCACGGTGGCGCCGTGCCTGGCGAAACTCAGCGCGGCGCTGCGGCCGAGGCCCTGGCCGGCGCCGGTGACGAGGATGACGCGGTCGCGCAGGAGGTCGGGGGCGGGTGAGTAGTCTTTCATGTGCGTTCCAGTATCGAGTGCGCGCATTTTACGCCGCTGCGCACCGCGCCTTCGAGGGTCGCGGGGTAGGCCTCGGCGGGGTCCGGGTCGGCGGTGTAGTCGCCCGCCAGGTAAAGCCCCGGCACGGCGGTGGCGTTGTCCGGCCGACGCATGCCGGGGGCGCAGGTGAAGGTGGCGCGTTTCTCGGTGATGGCCTTCCAGGCCAGTAGTCGTGGCAGCGGGCCGACGGCCGCTTCGAGCTGCCGCAGATAGGATGCCAGCAGGGCCTCGGGTGCCAGCTCCAGGTGCGGGCCGTGCGCGCTCTCCACCATGCCGACCACGCCCGGCGCCAGGTCGTTGCGCTCGAACGCCCACGGCGCCTGGCCCGGACCCAGGCCGAGCATGGGGAAGGGCAGGGCGGGCGGGCGCTCGAAGCGCAGCCAGAGGGTGAGGATGGGCTGCCAGTCCAGGCCGGCCAGGTCCTCGCGCAGGCCGGCGAGCGCCGGCAGCGTTGCGGTCAGGGATGCGACCTGGCTGGGGTGGGTGGCAATCACCACCTGCCCGAAGCTCGCGTCCGGCCCTTCCAGCCGAAGGCTCGCGCCGTCCTCGCGCACGCCCGCCACGCGGCGGCTCAGATGCACCTCGGCGCCGGCCTCGCGCAGCCGCGCCGCCGCCGCCTCGGGCAGCAGGCGGCCGAGGTCGGCGCGGTTCATCACCAGGTCGCTGTCCGCGCGCGTGCCCATCAGGCTGTCGCGCAGCACGTTGCAGAACACCTGCGCGGAGGCCAGGTGCAGCGGGGTGTTGAGCGCGGCGATGCAGATCGGGCCCCAGAGCTTGTCCACCAGCGCGGCGGGCTGGCCGGCGAGCAGCTCGCTGGCTGGATGGTCGCGTTCCAGGCGGAAGCCGCGGGCCTTGAGTTGCTGCATGAAGCGCGCCGCTGCGAGCTTCTCGCCCCAGCCGAGGCCGCGGCAGCCGAGCAGGCCGGTGGCCAGGTGCAGGGGCGCGGGCAGGCGCGGCAGGCACAGGCGGAAGCCCGGCACGCGCAGGTCCAGGGGGTGGCGTTCGATTAGGGCGGCGGTGCCCAGGCGCCGCATCAGCGCGAGGGTCTCGCGGTAGGCACCGACCATGAGGTGCTGGCCGTTGTCGACCGCGAGGCCGTCCCACACCACGGTACGGGCGCGCCCGCCGAGCTGGCGCGCCGACTCATACAGGCTCACCGGCAGGCCGGCGTCGGCCAGGATCACCGCGCAGGCCAGGCCGGCCCAGCCGCCGCCGACCACGGCGACGCGGCCGGGCTTCACCCGCGCATCCAGGTGCGCCAGGCCAGCCATAGCTTGCGCAGCGGCGTGAGGGCGTAGCGCCGGTCCAGTACCAGGCAGCCGTCGGCGCGGATCTCCTCCAGCAGGGTGCGGTAGATGGCGGCCATGATCAGGCCGGGGCGCTGCGCCTTGCGGTCGGCGGCGGGCAGCAGGGCCATGGCCTCGTCGTAGGTGGCGAGGGCGCGCTGGCACTGGAATTCCATGAGTTGGCGGAAGCCGTCGCCGTAGCGGGCGTGCAGGAGGTCCGCCTCGCTCACGCCGAAGCGCGCTAGTTCGTCCTGCGGTAGGTAGATGCGGCCGCGGCGCGCGTCCTCGCCCACGTCGCGGATGATGTTGGTGAGCTGGAAGGCCAGGCCCAGGCGGTTGGCGTACTTGAGCGTGGCGCGATCGATGGGTTGCGCGTCGTTGCCGCCGAAGATCTGCGCCGCCACCTCGCCCACCACGCCGGCGACGCGGTGGCAGTAGAGGTTGAGCTGCTTGAAGTCGGGGTAGCGGACGTAGCCCAGATCCATCTCCATGCCGTCGATCACCGCCTCGAAGGCCTCCTGCGGCAGGCGGTAGGCCGCGACCGCCTCCACGAGGGCCTGGGTGACCGGGTGGCTGGGCGTGCCGTCGTACAGCTTGAGGATCTCGCCGCGCCACCAGAACAGCTTGGCGCGCGCCACCTGCGGGTCGCGGCATTCGTCGGCGATGTCGTCCACCTCGCGGCAGAAGGCATAGAAGGCGGTGATGGCGCGGCGTCGCGGCGGCGGCAGGAAGCGGAAGGCGTAGTAGAAGCTGGAGCCGCTGGCGGCGGCCTTGTCTTCGCAGTACTGGTGCGGGTCCATCAGTTTTTGCATCCCGTACCGCAGCTGCCGCCGCTGCACCCGCCCGCTGGCCGCGCGCGCCGGGCCGGTTTGAGGGCCTGCCAGGCCATGCCCAGCCAGTCCCAAGTGCCGAGGGTGGGGCGATGGTGGAATACATCGCCCTGGCTGTCGTGCAGCTTTTCCAGGATGCGCGCGCCACCGAGGATGATCAGGCGCATCTCCAGGCCGATGCGGCCGGGCAGGGCGCGGCCCAGGGGCGCGCCGGCCTGCAGCATGCGCCGCGCGCGCTCGATCTGCGTCTTCATGAACTGCTGCCACAGGGCGTCGGCGCGGCCCTCGGCGACCTGCCGCTCGCTGATGCCGAATCTCTCCATCTCGTCCTGCGGCAGATAGACGCGGCCCTTTTGCCAGTCCACGGCGACGTCCTGCAGGAAGTTGATGAGCTGCAAGGCCGAACACACGCCGTCCGACCAGGCCAGGTGTTTCTCGTCCCGGTCGCCGTACAGGGCCAGCAGCAGACGGCCGATCGGGTTGGCGGAACGGCGGCAGTACTGCATGACCTCGCCGAAGTCGGCGTAGCGGGTCTTGGTGCAGTCCTGCTCGAAGGCGTCGAGCAGGTCGTGGAACAGGGGGTAGGGCAGGGCGTGCGCGCGGATGTGCGGCGCCAGCTCGCGGAAGATCGGGTGGTCCACCGCCTCGCCGCGCTCCAGGGCGCGCAGGTGGGCGTGGTATTCGGCGAGGCGGGCGAGGCGCCATTCGGCCGGGTGCTCGCCTTCGTCGGCGAAGTCGTCGGCGCTGCGCGCGAAGGCGTAGATCGCCCGCACCGGCGCGCGCAGGCGGGCGGGGAGGGCGAGGGAGGCCACCGGGAAGTTCTCGTAGTGGCCGACGGTCTGCGTGGGCGTGCTCATGGCGCGTAGTTTACCGGCCGCCTGAGGCAGAATGCGGGGATTGAGAAGAGGTTAGAGATTCACGCGATGCCCGCGACGAAACGCCTGCTCGGAGGCGCCCTCCTGGTCCTGGTCCTGGGCGGGGCCGGCTATGCATGGATGCAGCGCCCGCCCGCCGCGCCGCAGGAGGCCAAGTCCAAGGAAAAACCGCCGGTGCCCGTCCTGGTGGCGCGCGCCGAGGCGCGCGACGTGCCGGTGACCCTCGATCTGGTCGGGCGCGCCGAGGCCTACGAGAGCGTGACCCTGAAGTCCCGCGTCGACGGCCAGGTGGCGGAGGTGGGCTTCGCCGAGGGGCAGCAGGTGCGGGCCGGCCAGGTGTTGCTGCGCCTCGATCCGGCGGACTTCGCCGCGCGCCTGCGCCAGGCGGAGGCCAACCTCGCGCGCGACCAGGCCAACCAGGCGAAGGCCCGCTCCGACGTGGCGCGCTATGCCGCCCTGCAGGCCCAGGGCTTCGTCTCCGCGGAGAAGGTGGAGGAGGTGCGCGCCGCCCTCGCCGCCGCCGAGGCGACGGTGAAGGCCGATCAGGCGGCGGTCGACCTCGCGCGTCTGCAGCTCGGCTACACGGTCATCCGCGCGCCCTTTGCCGGGGTGGTGGGCGCGCGCCTGGTGTACCCGGGCGCGGCGGTGAAGCTGAACGACACCCCGCTCGCCGTGGTGAACCGCGTGCAGCCTTTGTTCGTGAGCTTCGCGGTGCCGGAGAAATACCTCGGCCGGCTGCGTGCGCGGCTGCGCGGCGGCGCCCTCAAGGTCGCGGTGCGCGTGCCCGGCGAGGTCGGCGACGCCGGGGAAGGCGAGGTGCGTTTCCTCGACAACGCGGTGGACGCCGCCACCGGCACCATCCTCATGAAGGCCGTGCTGGCCAACCGCGACGAACGCCTCGCGCCCGGCCAGTTCCTCGACGTGAGCCTGGTCCTGGAGACCCTGAAGGGCGCGGTGACGGTGCCCATGGAGGCGGTGCAGCAGGGCCCGGAGGGCAGTTTCGTGTACGTGGTGCAGGCGGACCAGGGCGTGCGGCAGCGACCGGTGAGGCTCGCCCTCACGCGCGAGGGCGTTGCCGCGCTGGGCGCGGGCCTGGCGGCGGGCGAGATGGTCGTGACGGACGGCCACTCGCGCCTGACGCCGAAGTCCAGGGTGAAGATCCGCGATCCCAAGGCAGGCCCGGGCAAACCGGTGGGAGACAGGCCCGCCAAGGGCTGACGCCATGCAGCTGCCCGAGCTGTGCATCCGCCGCCCGGTGATGACGACGCTGCTGATGGCGGCGTTCCTGGTGTTCGGCGTCATCGCCTACCGCTTCCTGCCGGTCTCCGAGCTGCCCAACGTCGATTTCCCGACCATCTCGGTGAGCGCCAGCCTGCCCGGTGCCTCGCCCGAGACCATGGCGGCGGCGGTGGCCACGCCGCTGGAGGCGCAGTTCGCCACCATCGCCGGCGTCGACAGCATCAGCTCGGTGAGCGCCCAGGGCAGCACCAGCATCACCCTGCAGTTCAACCTCGACCGCGACATCGACGCGGCGGCGCTCGATGTGCAGGCGGCGATCGCGGCGGCGCAGCGCAAGCTGCCGGCGGACATGCCGACGCCACCGTCGTTCCGCAAGGTGAACCCGGCGGACCAGCCGATCTTCTATCTCGCCATGCATTCCCCCGGCCTGCCCATGCAGGCGGTCAACGAGTACGCCGAGACGCAGCTGGCGCAACGCATCTCCACCATCCCGGGGGTGGCGCAGGTGCAGGTGTATGGGGCGCAGAAGCACGCGGTGCGCATCCAGGCGGACCCGGACCTGCTGGCGGCGCGCGGCATCGGCATCGACGAGCTGCGTGCCGCCATCGCCCAGGGCAACGTGAACCAGCCCACCGGCGCCCTCGACGGCCCTAAACAGAGCATCGCCATCAAGACCGACGGCCAGCTGGAGACGGCGGCCGCCTACCGCCCATTGGTCGTCGCCTGGCGGGGCGGCGCGCCGGTGCGCCTGCAGGAGGTGGCGACCGCGATCGACGGCATCGAGGACAACAAGCGCGCCAACTGGCTGTGGAACCGGGAGGGAAGCAAGCCTTCCATCATCCTCGCGATCCAGCGCCAGCCCGGCGCCAACACGGTGCGGACGGTGGAGGCGATCAAGGCGATCCTGCCGGCCTTCCAGGAGAAGCTGCCGGCCTCGGTGAGCCTGGAGGTCCTGTACGACCGCAGCGTGTCGATCCGCGAATCCGTGAACGACGTGCAGTTCACGCTCGTGCTGGCGGGCTGTCTGGTGGTGCTGGTGATCCTGCTGTTCCTGCGCAACCTCTCCGCCACCCTGATCCCCGCCGTGGCGCTGCCCATCTCCGTGGTCGGCACCTTCGCCGTGATGTACGCGCTGGGCTACAGCCTCGACAACATCTCCCTGCTTGCCCTGACCCTGGCGGTGGGCTTCGTGGTGGACGACGCCATCGTCATGCTGGAAAACATCATTCGCCATCAGGAGATGGCGAATGACGTTTCGGCGAAGGCTAACATCGGCGGCGCCGATGTTAAGGGCGCGGAAGCGACCGGCCGTAGCCAAAACATCATGCGACTGGCTGCTTTGGCAGGCAGTCGCGAGATCGGCTTCACCATCGTCTCCATGACCCTGTCCATGGTGGCGGTGTTCATACCGGTGATGTTCATGGGCGGCGTCATCGGCCGCCTGCTGCACGAGTTCGCGGTGACCATCTCCGCCGCCATCCTGGTCTCCGGTTTCGTCTCGCTGACCCTCACCCCCATGCTGGCCAGCCGCTACGTCAGGCCGGAGGCGCGGCGGCGGCACGGCGCGGTCCATCGCGCACTGGAGCGGGTGTTCGAGGGCGCGCGCGAGGCCTACCGGGTCAGCCTGGGCTGGGCCATCGCGCACGGCGGCCTGATGCTGGCGGTGTTCTTCGCCACCGTGGCGGCGAGCGCGTGGCTGTACCGCGAGATCCCCAAGGACTTCATCCCCAGCGGCGACAGCGGGCGCATCCTCGCCTACACGGAGGGGGCGCAGGACGCCTCGTTCGCCGCCATGGTGGCGCGGCAGCGCCAGGTGGCGGAGATCGCCGCGCGGGAGCCGGACATCGCCTCCTTCATGTCCGTGGTGGGGGCGGGCGGTTCGCGCATCACCGCCAACAGCGGCATCATGCTGTTCACCCTCAGGCCGCGCGGCGAGCGCACGCTCACCCCGGACGAGCTGATCGAGAAGCTGCGGCCGAAGCTCAACGCCGTGCCGGGGATCAAGGTGTCGCTGCAGAACCCGCCGCCGATCCGCGTCACCGCGCAGATCACCGCCGCGCAATACCAGTACACCCTGCAATCCACCGACCTGGCGGAGCTGTACCACTGGGCGGGCGTGATGCTGGAGCGCATGCGCCGCATGCCCGGCTTCGAGGACGTGAGCAGCAACCTCAACGACAAGAGTCCCGCCATTGCCCTGGAGATCGACCGCGACCGACTGGCGGCGCTGGGCCTGAGCTACGCGCAGGTGGAGGATGCCCTGCAGTCCGCCTTCAGCTCGCGCCAGGTCTCCACCATCTACGGCACGGCGAACCAGTACCAGGTGATCCTGGAGCTGGCGCCGGCCTTCCAGGCCGATCCCAACGTGCTGTCGCGCCTGCATGTGCGCGCCTCGTCCGGGCGGCTGGTGCCGCTCGACACGGTCGCCCGCGTCTCGCGCCGCTCGCAGGCGCTCACCGTCAACCACCTGGGCCAGCTGCCCGCCGTGACCCTGTCCTTCAACCTCAAGCCGGGCGTGTCGCTGGGCGAGGCGGTGGAGCGCATCCGCGCGTCGGAACGCGAGCTGCGCCTGCCGGCCTCGCTCAACACCGGCATGCAGGGCGCGGCGCAGGCCTTCGAGGCCTCGCAGAAGGGCCTGGGCCTGTTGCTGCTGGTGGCGGTGCTGGTGGTCTACCTGGTGCTGGGGGTCCTGTACGAGAGTTTCGTCCACCCCCTCACCATCCTCTCCGGCCTGCCGTCCGCCGGTCTCGGGGCGCTGGCGACCCTGATGCTGTTCGACCAGACGCTCAGCCTGTACGCCTTCGTCGGCGTGATCATGCTCATCGGCATCGTCAAGAAGAACGCCATCATGATGATCGACTTCGCCCTCGAGCGGCAGCGCGGGGAAGGCATGGATCCGGCGGCGGCGATCCATGAGGCCTGCCTGGTGCGTTTCCGCCCCATCATGATGACCACCCTGGCGGCGCTCGCCGGCACCCTGCCCATCGCCATCGCCCACGGCGCCGGCGGCGAGGTCCGCCAGCCGCTGGGTCTGGCGGTGGTGGGCGGGCTGCTGGTCTCGCAGCTGCTCACCCTCTACCTCACGCCGGTGATCTATCTCGCCATGGAGAGGCTTGTGCGGTTCCGCGCAAAGGGGGGGTGACGGGATGACTTCCGACATGGCACCGGCCGTCCGCGCCAGGCAAATCGGGCCCATGGGAGGTGATAAAATGCCCCGGCTTTTACGGGCGGAAGTGGCGGAATTGGTAGACGCACTGGATTTAGGTTCCAGCGCCGCGAGGTGTGCAGGTTCGAGTCCTGTCTTCCGCACCATGGCACACTCATTGCTAA
This sequence comes from Pseudomonadota bacterium, assembly GCA_040751755.1. GTDB lineage: Bacteria > Pseudomonadota > Gammaproteobacteria > Burkholderiales > Thiobacillaceae > PFJX01. Next base: position 35,063 of record JBFMHC010000009.1, on the reverse strand, counting down.
GAATTCGTACGGACAAGGAAGATTCATGACTGCTGCAACTGTAGAAACCCTGGAGGGCCTGACCCGCCGCGTGAACCTGAGCCTGAACCAGGAGCAGGTGGAATCCGAGGTGAAGAAGCGCCTGGCGCGCGTGGCCAAGACCGTGCGCATGGATGGCTTCCGTCCCGGCAAGGCCCCCATGAGCATCGTCGCCGCGCGCTACGGCGGCGAGATCCGCGGCGAGGTGCTGAGCGATGCCCTGCAGGGCGCCTTCAGCGACGCCATCAACGCCAACAAGCTGGCGGTGGCCGGCTACCCCCGCTTCGCGCAGGGCGAGGCGGGCAGCTTCACCGCCACCTTCGAGGTGTTCCCCGAGATCGCCCTCGGCGACCTGTCGCAGATCAAGGTCACCCGCCCCGTGGTGGCAGTGGGCGAGGCCGACGTCGACCGCACCCTCGACGTGCTGAAGAAGCAGCGCATCCAGTTCCACGCCGTCGAGCGCGCCGCGCAGGACGGCGACCGCGTGCACATCGACTACCTGGGCAAGATCGACGGCGAGCCCTTCCAGGGCGGCGAGGCCAAGGACTTCCCGGTGATCCTCGGCGAGGGCCGCACCCTCAAGGACTTCGAGGGCAGCCTGGTGGGCATGAAGGCCGGCGAGACCAAGACCTTCGACGTCGCCTTCCCCGAGGACTACTTTGCCAAGGAACTGGCCGGCAAGACCGCCACCTTCGAGGCCACCATGAAGTCGGTGCACGAGTCCAAGCTGCCGGAGATCGACGACGCCTTCGCGCAGAGCATGGGCGTGCACGAGGGCGGCGTGGCGAAGCTGCGCGAGGAGATCGCCAGCAACCTGAGCCGCGAGGCGAAGCGCCGCATCACCTCCAAGGTCAAGGAGCAGGTGCTCAACGGCCTGATCGAGACCACGCCGTTCGACGTGCCCGCCGGCCTGGTCGCCATGGAGCGCCGCGCCCTGCTCGAGAAGGCGGTCAACGACCTGAAGGCGCGTGGCATGAAGGAGTCGGACATCAAGATGAACGACGACATCTTCGAGCCGCAGGCGAAGCGCCGTGTCTCCCTCGGCCTGCTCATGGACCACATCGTCAGCAGCCAGGGCCTGGTGGCCAAGGACGAGCAGGTGCGCGCCCTTGTCGACGAATTCGCGCAGAGCTATGAAGACCCCAGCGAGGTGGTGGGCTGGTACTACCAGGACCCGTCCCGCCTGCAGGAGGCGAAGGCCCTGGTGCTGGAAGAGAACGTGGTGAACTGGGTGCTGGAGAAGGCGCAGGTCACCGACGAAGCGACGACGCTGGAAAAACTGATGGGGAATGCCTGATGAGCGGTTTTATGAACCATAACGGCTGGACGCAGGAGCCCTCCGACCTGGGGTACATCCCCATGGTGGTGGAGCAGAGCGGGCGCGGTGAGCGCGCCTACGACATCTACTCGCGCCTGCTCAAGGAGCGCGTGGTGTTCATGGTCGGCCCGGTCAACGACATGACCGCCAACCTGGTGGTGGCGCAGCTGCTGTTCCTGGAGTCCGAGAACCCGGACAAGGACATCCACCTGTACATCAACTCCCCCGGCGGCTCCATCACCGCCGGCATGGGCATCTACGACACCATGCGCTTCATCAAGCCGGACGTGACCACCCTGTGCGTGGGCCAGGCCGCCAGCATGGGCGCCTTCCTGCTCTCCGCCGGCACCAAGGGCAAGCGCTTCGTGCTGCCGAACTCGCGCGTCATGATCCACCAGCCCCTGGGCGGCTTCCAGGGCCAGGCCACGGATATCGAGATCCATGCCAAGGAGATCCTCTACCTCAAGCAGCGCCTCAACACGCTGCTGGCGGAGCACACCGGCCAGTCCATGGAGACCATCGAGCGGGATACCGAGCGCGACAACTTCATGAGCGCCGAGGCGGCGGTGGCCTACGGCCTGGCCGACAAGGTGCTGGTCAGCCGGACCGATGCGGCGTAAACTTGACTGAAATCATCAAGTATTTGTCATAGGACGGAAACATGGCCGAGAAACAGGGCGACGACAAACTCCTTTATTGCTCCTTCTGCGGCAAGAGCCAGCACGAGGTACGCAAGCTGATCGCCGGCCCGTCGGTGTTCATCTGCGACGAATGCGTGGATCTGTGCAACGACATCATCCGCGAGGACATCAGCAAGGACCCGGAGAAGGCCTCCGGCGAGAAGCTGCCGACCCCGCAGGAGATCCGCGACGTCCTCGACCAGTACGTGATCGGCCAGTTCCTGGCCAAGAAGGCGCTCGCGGTGGCGGTGTACAACCACTACAAGCGTCTGCGCCAGCCGGGCGGCGTGAAGGGCGACGACGTGGAACTGGCGAAGAGCAACATCCTGCTCATCGGTCCCACCGGCTCCGGCAAGACCCTGCTCGCGCAGACCCTGGCGCGCCTGCTCAACGTGCCCTTCGTGATGACCGACGCCACCACCCTCACCGAGGCGGGCTATGTCGGCGAGGACGTCGAGAACATCATCCAGAAGCTGCTGCAGAAGTGCGACTATGACGTGGAGAAGGCCAAGAACGGCATCGTCTACATCGACGAGATCGACAAGATCTCGCGCAAGTCGGACAACCCCTCGATCACCCGCGACGTCTCGGGCGAGGGCGTGCAGCAGGCCCTGCTGAAGCTGATCGAGGGCACCGTCGCCTCGATCCCGCCGCAGGGTGGCCGCAAGCACCCCAACCAGGAATACATCCAGGTCGACACCACCAACATCCTGTTCATCGTCGGCGGCGCCTTCAGCGGCCTCGACCGCGTGATCCGCAACCGCACCGAGAAGTCCGGCATCGGCTTCGGCGCGGAGGTGAAGTCCAAGGACGACCGCAAGGACGTGGGCGAGGTGTTCAAGATGGTCGAGCCCGAGGACCTGATCAAGTACGGTCTGATCCCCGAGTTCGTCGGCCGCCTGCCGGTCATCGCCACCCTCGAGGAACTCGACGAGAAGGCCCTGGTGAAGATCCTCACCGAGCCCAAGAACGCCCTGGTCAAGCAGTTCCAGAAGCTGTTCAAGATGGAAGGCGCCGACCTGGAATTCCGCGAGGAGGCCCTGCTCGCCATCGCCAGCCGCGCGCTCAAGCGCAAGACCGGCGCGCGAGGCCTGCGCTCCATCATCGAGCATTCCCTGCTGGACATCATGTTCGAGCTGCCGGGCATGCAGGACGTCGAGAAGGTGGTGGTCGACGAGAAGGCCGTCACCGGCGAGGGCAAGCCCCTGCTGATCTACGCCGAGCAGGCCAAGGCCGCCAGCTGAGCAAGTCGCTTTATTTGTCGTTTGGCCGTCCCACCGGCTTGAATTCCAGGCCGGTGGCTTCAAGTAGCTAGGACTTACCTGGGGACCCAGGTCCCGCCGGAGAAACCCATGAGCCAAACCACACTCTTCACCGAACCCGTATCCCTGCCGCTGTTGCCGCTGCGCGACGTGGTGGTGTTCCCCCACATGGTGATCCCGCTGTTCGTCGGGCGTCCCAAGTCCATCAAGGCCCTGGAGACCGCCATGGAAGGCGGCAAGCACATCCTGCTGGTGGCGCAGAAGTCCGCCGCCAAGGACGAGCCCAGCTTCGAGGACCTCTACGAGGTGGGGGCCATCGCCAGCATCCTGCAGATGCTGAAGCTGCCGGACGGCACGGTGAAGGTCCTGGTGGAAGGCAACCAGCGCGTGCACGTCGAGGACTTCGTCGACATGGAGACGCACTTCGTCGGCAGCGCCACGCCGCTGGCGGAAGACCTGGGCGAGGACTCCGAGATCGAGGCCATGCGCCGCGCCCTGCTCGCGCAGTTCGACAACTACGTGAAGCTGAACAAGAAGATCCCGCCGGAGATCCTCGCTTCCCTGGCAGGCATCGACGATGCAGGGCGCCTCACCGACACCATCGCCGCGCATCTGCCGCTGAAGCTGGAGCAGAAGCAGGCCATCCTCGAGATGTCCGACCTGAAGGCCCGCCTGGACCACCTGATGGGCTTCATGGAGACCGAGATCGACATCCTCCAGGTGGAGAAACGCATCCGCGGCCGCGTCAAGCGCCAGATGGAGAAGAGCCAGCGCGAGTACTACCTGAACGAGCAGGTGAAGGCGATCCAGAAGGAGCTGGGCGAGATCGAGGAAGGCGCCGAGCTGGACGAGCTGGAGAAGAAGATCAAGGCCGCCCACATGTCCAAGGAGGCCACCAAGAAGGCCGAGGCGGAGCTGAAGAAGCTGAAGATGATGTCGCCCATGTCGGCCGAGGCCACCGTGGTGCGCACCTACATCGACACCCTGATCAACCTGCCCTGGAGGAAGAAGACCAAGATCAGCAAGGACCTGGAGCTTGCCCAGGAGACCCTGGACACCGACCACTATGGCCTGGAGAAGGTCAAGGAACGCATCGTCGAGTACCTCGCCGTGCAGCAGCGCGTCGACAAGCTCAAGGGCCCCATCCTCTGCCTGGTCGGGCCGCCCGGCGTGGGCAAGACCTCGCTCGGCCAGTCCATCGCCAAGGCCACCAACCGCAAGTTCGTGCGCATGGCCCTGGGCGGCGTGCGCGACGAGGCGGAGATCCGCGGCCACCGCCGCACCTACATCGGCTCCCTGCCGGGCAAGGTGCTGCAGAGCCTGTCCAAGGTCGGCGTGAAGAACCCCCTGTTCCTCCTCGACGAGGTGGACAAGATGGGCCAGGACTTCCGCGGCGACCCGTCCTCTGCCCTGCTGGAGGTGCTGGACCCCGAACAGAACCACACCTTCCAGGACCACTACGTCGAGGTGGACTACGACCTCTCCGACGTGATGTTCGTGGCCACTGCCAACTCCATGAACATCCCTGCGCCGCTGCTGGACCGCATGGAGGTGATTCGCCTGTCCGGCTACACTGAGGACGAGAAGGTCAACATCGCCCAGCGCTACCTGCTGCCCAAGCAGATGAAGAACAACGGCCTCAAGGAAGAAGAGCTGGCCGTGTCCGAGGGCGCGCTGCGCGACATCCTGCGCTACTACACGCGCGAGTCCGGCGTGCGCGGCCTGGAGCGCGAGATCTCCAAGATCTGCCGCAAGGCCGTCACCGCGCAGGCGCTGAAGAAGGCCAAGGGCAAGATCAGCGTCACACCGAAGAACCTGGAAAAGTACCTGGGCGTGCGCCGCTATTCCTACGGCATCGCCGAGAAGGAGAACCAGGTGGGCCAGGTCACCGGCCTGGCGTGGACCGAGGTGGGCGGTGAACTGCTCACCATCGAGACCACCACCATGCCCGGCAAGGGCGGCATCACCCGCACCGGCCAGCTGGGCGACGTGATGAAGGAGTCCATCGAGGCCGCCCGCACCGTGGTGCGCAGCCGTGCGCGCAAGCTCGGCATCCCCGCCGAGATGTTCGACAAGCACGACATGCACATCCACATGCCGGAGGGCGCCACGCCCAAGGACGGCCCCTCCGCGGGCATCGCCATCACCACCGCCATGGTGTCCTCGCTGACCGGCATTCCGGTGCGCTGCGACGTCGCCATGACCGGCGAGATCACGCTGCGCGGCGAGGTGCTGCCGATCGGCGGCCTCAAGGAGAAGCTGCTGGCGGCGCACCGGGGCGGCATCAAGAAGGTGCTGATCCCGCAGGAGAACGTCAAGGATCTCGCCGAGATCCCGGACAACATCAAGAATCGCCTCGACATCCAGCCGGTGAAGTGGATCGAACAGGTCCTCGAGGCCGCCCTGGAGCGCGTGCCCGAGCCCCTCGCCGAGGACGACGCAACGGCCACTGCGGAAGCCTCTGCCGTGACCGCGCCCGGTGGCGATGTCCCAGCCGTGATCAAACATTGATTCGGTGCTGCCGGATCTCGCGGCGCGTGCCGCGAGATCCGGACTGATTGGGGCTGTAAAAAAACCTAAATTCTGCTTGGCAAAATGCGGGAGTCTTCTGTATAGTGGCGGTCTTTCTGCTGTTGCCAAAGCTAAACGGTGCAGCCAGTAGGGTGCTTAGCTCAGTTGGTAGAGCGTCGCCCTTACAAGGCGAATGTCGGCGGTTCGACCCCGTCAGCACCCACCAGACAAAGACGCAGAAAATTGAGCAGTAAACGGTTTTTGGAGTGGTAGTTCAGTCGGTTAGAATACCGGCCTGTCACGCCGGGGGTCGCGGGTTCGAGTCCCGTCCACTCCGCCAACACCTCAAAGGCGAACGCGAGTTCGCCTTTTTTTTTGCCGGCGTTTTTTGACTCGCAATCAACACGGACACGCACCAAGCCATGTTAGAAGCCATTCGCGAACGCGCCCAGGGTTGGATCGCCAAGGTGATCCTGGCGTTGTTGATCATCCCGTTCGCCCTCTGGGGCATCGACTCCTACTTCTCCGGCGGCGGCAAGGAAAAGCCCGCTGCGACCGTCGACGGCGACGAGATCACGCAGCGTGAGTTCCTCAAGGCCGTGGGCGACCAGAAGGAGGCCCTCGGCGGCAAGGTCGACGAGAAGGCCCTGCGCGAGAGCGTCATGGAACAGCTGGTCAACACCCGCATCCTCACCAATGCCGCCCTGAAGGACGGCTACACCGTTCTGGAGCCGCAGCTCCACGCCATGCTTGCCGGTCTGGAGGCGTTCCAGGAAAACGGCAAGTTCTCGCAGGCGCGCCTGGATGCCTGGTTGCGCAGCCGCAGCATGAGCCAGGGCGAACTGATGGCGTTGCTGCAGCAGGACCAGCTTCTGCGCCAGTTGCAGGTCGGTCTCGGCGAAGGCGCGCTGGTTGCGCGTCCCTCCGTGGCGCGGCTTGCCGACATCCTGGCGCAGCAGCGCGAGGTCAACGAGATCGGCTTCGCGCAGCAGGCCTTCGCGCAGCAGGCCAAGGTCACCGAAGATGCGGTGAAGGCGGAATACGAGGCTCGCAAGGCGGACTACGCCACGCCCCGGCAGGTGCGCGTGCAGTACGTGGTGCTCTCGACCGCCAGCCTGGAGCAGGGCCTGCAAGTAAGCGACGAGCAGGCGCGCCAGTACTACGAGGCGAACCCCGCGCAGTATCAGGAACCCGAACAGCGCCGCGCCAGCCACATCCTCGTCAAGGCCCCGGAGGACGCCAAGGCCCGCCAGGCCGCCAAGGCCAAGGCGGAACAACTCCTCGCCGAGTTGCGCAAGAACCCCGCGCGTTTCGCGGAGATCGCGCGCCAGTCTTCCGACGACCCCGGCTCCGCGCAGCGCGGTGGCGACCTCGGCGCCTTCACCCGCGACATGATGGTGAAGCCCTTCGCCGACGCGGCTTGGTCCATGAAGCAGGGCGAGATCCGCGGCCTGGTGGAATCGCAGTTTGGCTACCACATCATCCGTCTGGACGGCGTGATCCCCGGCGCCAAGGTCGGCTTCGAGGTGGTGAAGGGCGAGATCCAGCAGCAGCTGCGCGGCGAGGCCGCGAAGCGCCGCTTCGCGGAGGCCGCCGAGCGCTTCAGCAACATGGTGTACGAGCAGCCGGACAGCCTGGAGCCGGTCGCCAAGGACTTCGGCCTGAAGCTGGAGACCAGCGGCTGGATCGACGAAAAGCAGGCTAGCCCGGCCTTCCTGGCGAACCCCCGCGTCGCCGAGGCGCTGTTCGCCGAGGACAGCCTCACCAAGCACCACAACATCGAGGCCGTCGAGGTCGCCCCCAGCACCCTCGTCTCCGCCCGGGTGCTGGAAAGCCGTCCCGCCGGCACGCGCCCGTTCGCCGACGTGGCGCCGGAGATCCGCCAGAAGCTGGAGGCGGCCGCAGCCCGCAAGCTGGCCATCGAGGCCGGCCAGAAGGCCCTCGCGGCGGCGCGCGCCGGGCAGTTGCCGGCCGGCTGGTCCGCGGCCATGACGCTGTCGCGCATGCAGCCTCTGGAACTGCCGCGCGAGGCGGTGAAGGCCGTGTTCCGCGCCGATGTCGCCAAGCTGCCGGCCTATGTCGGCGTGGAGACCGCGGACGGCTACCGCATCTACCGCATCAACCGCGTGACCGCCGCCGCCGGCGGCCCGGTCGAGCAGATCCGCACCGACGTGCGCCGCCTGGTGGCCCAGGAGGAGGTGCGGGCCTACCTTGAGTTCCTCAAGGCCGGCGCCGAGATCAAGATCGAGCCGGATGCCCTGAAGCCCGACGATCAATAAACGCGGACGCCAGATGCAAAAAAGCCGACGCATGCGTCGGCTTTTTTGTGGGCGGGTAGTCGCGTCATCGCTGCCTGCATGGGGAGCGCGCTATCCCTCCGGAAAGAACACGAACAGCACGCAGCCCTCTTGGGATTGCGGCACATGCGACGTGCCGGCGGGGTGGTGGATGAAGGTCCCAGCGGGGTAGATGTTCTCGCCATCGCAGAACGTCCCCGAGACGACGAAGACCTCCTCCGGACCCGGCGAATGGACGTCCAGCTCGGGATAGACCGCGCCCGGCGCGATCTCGAACATGAGCGCCCTGCGGCCGTCGGGCTGAGACCATAGGAGACGCGTGGCGAATCCGGCATGGCATAGCTGTTTTGGCGGTACGTCTTGCCAGTGCCTGGCAACGACACCCGCGAGGTTCATTTGCTGTGTGGCATCAGGCACGGTCTTGGGCTCCCTGGGGCCAACGCTTCAAATGCGTTGGGAATTTTTCGTTTGTATTGCCTCAGTACCCCGCAGCGGCTTGCATGGCAGGCGGCCAGTGAAGCCCCCCCGCGGGGGCGCTACCGCCCGATGTTGCGGCTTACTCGTCCACCGCCAGGCCGGCGGTGCAGTTGAAGCCGGCGTCGACGTAGGTGATCTCGCCGGTGATGCCGCTCGCCAGGTCGGAGAGCAGGAAGGCGGCGGTGTTGCCGACCTCCTCGATGGTGACGTTGCGGCGCAGCGGCGAGTTCTTTTCGCCCCAGGCGAGCAGCTTGCTGAAGTCGGAGATGCCGGCGGCGGCGAGGGTCTTGATGGGGCCGGCGGACAGGCCGTTGACGCGGATGCCGCGCGGGCCCAGGCCGGCGGCCAGGTAGTAGACGCTGCTCTCCAGGCTGGCCTTGGCCAGGCCCATGACGTTGTAGTGCGGCACATAGCGCACGGCGCCCAGGTAGGAGAGGGTGAGCATGGAGGCGGCGCGGCCCTCCATCATGGGCAGAGCGGCCTTCGCCAGGGCGCTGAAGGAGTAGCTGGAGATGTCGTGGGCGATGCGGAAGTTCTCGCGGTTGAGGTTGTCCAGGTAGTTGCCGGCCAGGGCCTCCTTGGGCGAGAAGGCGATGGAGTGGACCAGGCCATCCAGCCCGTCCCAGCCCTTGCCGAGTTCCTGGAACAGGGCGTCGATCTCGGCGTCGCTGGCGACGTCGCAGGGGAGCACCGGGCAGGCCTCGCCGAAATCCTTGACCAGGCCCTCGACGCGTTCGCGCACCTTGTCGCCCTGGTAGGTGAAGGCCAGTTCGGCGCCTTCGCGGTGGCAGGCCTTGGCGATGCCGTAGGCGATGGAGCGGTTGCTGATGACCCCGGTGATGAGGATCTTCTTGCCGGCGAGAAAGCCCATGTCTCGATACCCTGCTGTTATTTGTGAACGCAAAATTATACCCACGCGCGTCGCCGGGGGGATTACGGCATCACGCCGCGCCGGCCTCCGGACGCCCCCGGCTGGTATGGATTTCCGCTTGAAGCGCATTGCGAGCTTGTCGAAAATGCGTCGCATCCGTCGCCATCCTTAGGGAGTCCCCATGAAGCGTTCCTTCTTGTTTGCCGCTGCGCTGCTGCTGGCCGTGCAAGCCGCCTTCGCCGCCATTCCGGCCACCAAGGTGGTCAAGGTCAACGATCGCATCTATGCCCTGCTCGGCCCCATGGCCCTGCCCAACAAGGCCAACCAGGGCTACATGGTCAACAGCACCCTGATCATCGGCGACACCGGTGCCATCATCGTCGACACCGGCTTCACCGACGAGATCGGTGCGCACCTGCGCAAGGAGGTCGCCAAGCTGACCCAGAAGCCGGTCAAGGTGGTGATCAACACGCACCACCACGGCGACCATTCCTTCGGCAACGTCGCCTTCCCGGGCGCGCGCGTGATCAGCTCCGAGATGTGCCGCACCCTGCTGCTCAAGGGCGAGGCCGACTGGCTGGCGATCATCGAGGGTGCGGTGGGGCGCAAGTTCCCCAACACCAAGGCGGTGCCGGCCACCGAGGTCTACGCCAACAAGACCCGGACCGACATCGTCATCGACGGCGTGAAGATGACCCTGTGGGTGCCCGAGGCGGCGCACACCCTGGGCGACCTGATGATCTGGCTGCCCGACGACAAGGTGCTGGTGGGCGGCGACATCCTGGTCAACCAGATCACCCCCAACTTCCGCGACGCCCTGGTGAAGAAGTGGGTCGAGACCCTGGCCGAGGTGAAGGCGATGCCCGCGAAGGCGATCATCCCCGGCCACGGCCCGCTCATGAGCGTCGCCGACGCCGCCGCCATGCACGCGCGCATGGCCAGGCTGTACGAGGGCGTGCTGGCGGGCTACAAGGCCGGACTGACCGATTCCGAGATCCGCGCCAAGCTGGACCTGAGGGAGTGGAAGAAACTGCACGAGTTCGACCAGAACATGGGCGGCAACATCAACAAGACCTACCTGGAGGTCGAGGCGGAGAGCTTCTGAGCGATCGGCGATTCGCGGTCCCCGCGTAGGCGGGGATCCAGCCAGGTGATTCGTCGGCCCCGGCTTGCCGGGGTGACGATGAGTCAGCGGGTCCCTAGCTGACCCACTTCACAGAGTCGTCCAGTTCGTCGTCTTCCGGGGTGCGCCCCCCCCTCCGGGTGGATCGCCGCGTGCAGGGCCTCCAGGAAGGCGATCTCCTCCCAGGCCTCGGGGGGCCAGCCGGCGCGGCCGCCGCGGGTGTCGAAGAGCAGGCCGGAGACCAGGGCCTTGAACGCCTCCGGCCTGCCCCAGACGGCGACCAGCTGCGGGACCAGGTGGGGGAAGTGCTCTTCCACGTAACTTTGCATCGCCTCGCCTCCCCCCTGTCTCACCTGGCCGGCGCGACGCCGGGGACGAGCATCGGTACGGGGATGGCGCCGTACGGCGTGGCCATCCAGTTGCCCCAGGCGGGCGCGTAGGCCTGCGGGCTCGCCATGGTGTTCGCCCAGGCTCCGTACCAGGCAGGGTTGACGGGGGCCTGCATGGCGCTCCAGAGGCGCGGGTCCGTGCCTGCCGCGCCCCAGCGCGCCAGGTTGTTCGGATTCAGGGCGGTGAGCGCGGCGCTGGTCACCTTGGGGTCCATGGGCAGCATGCCCCAGCGCATCAGCTTGCCGGGGTCGCTGAGGATGTAGAAGAGCGCGTTGACGAATTGCGGGTCGGCGAGGGCCTGCATCCAGGTGCCGGCGACCGCGGGGTCCATGAGGCGCAGGTAGTTGGCGTAGGCCCTGGGGTCCATGGCGCTGGCCAGCGAGCGCGAGTACTGGTTGGGGTCCATGGCCGCGTTCAGCGCGGCGCCGACGAACTCCGGTTCGGTGATCCGGCTGATGGCGCCGATGAAACGCTTCGGGTCCGCCAGCATGTCCGTGTTGCGCGTGAAGTCCGAGAGGTGGCGCACCCATTCCTCGTGGCTCGTCGGCATTGCCGACTCGGCGGCGGGGGCGGCCACGGTGGCGGGGGCGGCCACGGTGGCGGGCTGCGGTTGCGCAGTGGCCTGCGGCGCGTTGTCCGCGGCCAGAGCCGCACCGGCGGCGCCGGCGAGCAGCAGGGCAAGGGTGGTTCGGGTCGTCAGCATGGGGGCGTCTCCTCTTGTTTATTGGCCGCCCATTCTGCGCCCTTGGCCGGCTTCGCGAAACAGCCGGCGGGGCCGGGCTCAGCCGCCGGACGGACCGCGCCAGGTCGGCTCAACCTGTCCCGCCGCTCGGTTGATCCGCCGCGCCAGCACGAACAGCAGGTCGGAGAGGCGGTTCAGGTACTGCGCCAGCCTGGGCGAGATCAGGTCCACCTCGCCGAGGCGGACCATGTGGCGCTCCGCGCGCCGGCACACGGTGCGACAGACGTGGGCGAGTCCCGCCGCGCGCGTGCCGCCGGGCAGCACGAACTCGGTGAGCGGCGGCAGTTGCCGGTTCAGGTTCGCCAGCGCCTCGTCCAGGCGCATCACGTGCTCGCGCGTGATCTGGGGTTGGTCGGGCCAGGCCAGCTCGGCGCCGAGGTTGAACAGGTCGTGCTGGATGTCGCCGAGCAGGGCGCGCAGCTCCGGGTTCAGCGGCTCCGCCATGAGGGTGCCGATCTGGCTGTTGAGTTCGTCCACCTCGCCGATCGCCTCGATGCGCGGGTCGCTCTTCGGCACGCGGGTACCGTTGGCCAGGCCCGTGCTGCCGTCGTCGCCGGTGCGCGTGACGATCTCGGTCAGGCGCATGAAGCCGCCGCTTTCCGCCGGGGCCTCCGCGGGCGCCGGCGGCGGGGTGTAGTCCGCGCGCGCCTCGCCGTTCGGCAGACTGGCCTGGCATTCGCGGAAGATGCGCGCCGTGCAGGAGCGGCAGAGCGCCGGGTCGAGGCGCGGGTAGACGCCGGCGATGGCATCCGGCTTGTGCGCGAACACGTGGTCGGCGCCGATCTCCGCCTCGTAGCCGCCGCGCTTGAGCATGGTGCAGGTGGCATCGCGCACGCCGCACAGGTAGAGACCGCCGCCCAGCTTGCGCCGGCGCTTCGCCTCGCCCGCCAGCAGCTCCGCGCCGGCCAGGTCGATGGTGTTGATGCCCTTGGAGAACAGCAGCAGGTGGCGCTGCGTCGGCACGTGCTCGTCCACGGCGGCGAAGGCGTGCTGGATGTGGTCCACCGCGCCGAAGAAGATCGAACCCTCGATGCGCAGCATCTTCACCTGCGGGCAGTCCGGCTCGTCGCCCTTTTCCACCAGGAACTTGCGGCGCGGGTTGTCGGCGTCGCGTGCGTCCGGCACCACCGAGCGGATCGCCGGGCGCGAGGTCTTGGCGAGGTAGAAGATCAACGACACGAGGATGCCGAAGAAGATGCCCTTCTCCAGGTCGATGACGGTGCCGAAGAAGGTGACGCCGAGGACCACCGTCTCGTTGCGGTGCGCCTTGAGGATCGCGCCGATGTGGTGGAAGTCGATCAGGTTCCAGGCCACCAGGAACAGCACCGCCGCCATCGCCGGGATCGGCAGGTAGGCGGCGAGCGGCGCCACCAGGAACAGGATCACCAGCAGGAAGGCGGCCGAGAACACCGCCGCCAGGGGGGTGCGCGCGCCGGCCTCGTAGTTCACGCCGCTGCGGTTGAAGGAGCCGGACGAGGCGTAGCCGGAGAAGAAGCTGCCGGCGAGGTTGGACAGGCCCTGGCCGATGAACTCCTGGTTGCCGTTGATGTGCTGTTCCGACTTGACGGCGATGGCGCGTGAGATCGACACCGCCTCGGTGAGCGCCAGCACGGTCACCGCCAGGGCGGAGAACACGGTGTTCTTCAGGGTGGCGAGCGAGAAGTCCGGCATCGACAGGGGCGGCAGGCTGGCCGTCAGGGCGCCGACCGTGCGGATGCCCGTCACCTCCTCGCCGAAGCCGTTGTTGAGCCAGGCGGCGACCACGCCGCCGGCGACCATGGCGACGATCATGTAGGGCACCTTGGGCAGGTACCTGCGCGCCAGCAGGCCGGCGAGCAGCGACACCACGGCGACGCCGGTGACGTAGGGATTGAGGTCGTGCAGGTGCGTGAGCAGCAGCCCCACCACCTCGTAGGCCGGCGTGCCGCGCGCGATGTCCAGGCCGAAGAAGTTCTTCACCTGGCTGGCGGCGATCAGCAGCGCCGCGCCGGCGGTGAAGCCGATCACCACGGTGTGCGAGATGAAGTTGATCAGCGCGCCCATCTTCGCCAGACCCATGATCAGCTGGAACAGGCCGGTGAGGAAGGTGAGGGTGAGCACCATCTCGATGTATTGCGGCGTGCCCGGCTCCGCGTAGGGCGAGACGGAGGCGAAGACGACGATGGAGATCGCCGTGGTGGGGCCGGAGACCAGGTGCCAGGAGGAGCCGAACAGGGCGGCGATGATGGCGGGCACCATGGCTGCGTAAAGGCCGTATTCCGGCGGCAGGCCGGCGATGGTGGCGAAGGCCACCGCCTGCGGCAGGACGATGAGCGCGCCGGTGAGGCCGGCGATACCGTCGGCCCTGAGCGTGTCGCGGCCGACCCGGTGCTGCCACTTCAGGAAGGGCAGGAACTGGTAGACCCACAGGTTGCAGGCGAGGAATTCGCCGAAACGGTCCTTTCCCAGCAGGTCGGTGAGGCGCGGGATTTTCAGCCAGGACATTTCTTTTCCAGACATTCGAGGTAGGCCGCACCATCGGGCGGCAGGCGGTCGCGCTGGGCGCGCCAGAGCATTTCCCCCAGGCAGTCCATGACCGCGTGCTGGGCCGCGTGCTCGTCGCCCAGGCCGGCCAGCAGCCGTTCATAGCGCGCCTTCACGCCGGGTGGCTGGTCGATCGACAACTGCTCGTCGATCGAGACGTGCATGGACAGGTGCAGGAAGGGGTTGGTCTCGCCCTGCTCGGGCAGCCACTCGCGTTCGCGGTAGCGTTCCGGCTGGTCGAGCACGGCATGGTATTCCGGGTGGCGCGTGATGTGCGCCACGGCGATCCGCTCCAGTCCGCTGAGCGGCTGGCCGGCCTTGAACCGTTCCCAGGCCTGGAAGAAGAAGTCGCGAACCTGGTCGCGCGAGGGGTTGAACATGTCAGTTCCGCACGGCCGTCCCGAAGGAACAGACCTCCCCCTCGGGGGGGTGAGGGCGGGAATTCGCGGTGCACTGCACCGCGCCGATCGAACGGCACGGCATATCAGCCGGGCCTCCGCGAGTTTGCGAGTCAGGGGGCTGTTTCATTTCAAGCCTGCGGCGCGTAGCCCAGCCCCAGCACCACGCTGTACTGCAGCAGTCGGTTGGCGCCGTCCAGGTGGGCGATCTCGCCGTTGCCGTAGAAGCCGAGCAGCGGCAGGTCGGGGTAGATGCCGGTGAGGACCTCGATGTCGCGGTCGCGCCCGCCATAGAACCAGGGGCCGCGCCCCAGGCAGGGAAACATGAGGGCGAAGGCGGGGGGGGGCGAGCCGGCGCCGCCCAGGCGCCGGATCATCGCGCGCATGTCGTGTTCCGCCGCCTGCGGCTGGCGCATCGCCCAGAACAGGTCGACGCCCGGCGGCAGCTCGCCCGCCACGGTGACCGACTTCGCCTCGCCGTCCACGCCCACCACCGGCAGCAGGTGGAAGCGGCCTTCCTCGACCGCGTTGGCCGGCGCGCCATAGGTCACGCCGGCCATCAGCAGGTGGGTGGGGATGCGCTCCACCGCACGCATGCTCAGCGGCAGCTCCTTGACCAGGCTGCCGAGAGCCGTGTCGTTGCCGACGGCGCGCACGTCGTGGCCCTGCACCTGGCTCAGCTCGGCGGGGCGGGAGAGCGGGCGGATGCCCAGCGAGACGCCGACGCGCAGGTCCGCGCCGCGCAGGGCCAGCTCGCAGCGCCCCGCCTCCTGGAGGCGGCCGCCCGTCCACACGGAGTAGGGGCCCTGGCCGGTGGCGTCGCCGGACACCCCGCCGTAACGCTGCCCGCCGGAGTTGAGCCAGTACAGGTCGAGGGCGTTGGGCGCGGCGAGGGTGAGCGTCGCCTCGTCCTCGTCGGGGGCGGGGTGCAGGGCCAGGCCGTCGCCCAACACCATGGCGGCGGCGGCCGGGGCGTCGAGCACCCAGTCCTCCTCGGTGAACACCCCGGCGGCGACGCAGCCGGTCACCTGCAGGCAGCCGCTGGCACGCGCGGCGGCGGCGATGGCGGGATGCGGATTGGCGGCGAAGTCGGATGTGAGATAGAGCAGCACCGCCTGTGGGTTGCGCAGCCCCGCCAGTTCCATGGCCGCGCCCACGGCCTCGGCGGCGAGCGCGGGATCGGCGCTGCGTCCCTGCGTCAGGCCGGTGGCCACCCTCACGCGGTCTTCTCCCTGAAGTCGCACAGGTCGCGGATCGCGCACGTGCTGCAGTCCGGCTTGCGCGCCTTGCACACGTAGCGGCCGTGCAGGATGAGCCAGTGGTGGGCGTCGTGCCTGAACTCGGCGGGCACGTGCTTCAGCAGTTTCATCTCCACCTCCAGCACGGTCTTGCCGGGCGCCAGGCCGGTGCGGTTGGCGACGCGGAAGATGTGGGTGTCGACGGCGATGGTGGGCTCGCCGAAGGCGGTGTTGAGCACGACGTTGGCGGTCTTGCGCCCCACCCCCGGCAGCGCCTCCAGCGCGGCGCGGTCGCGCGGCACCTCGCCGCCGTGCTTGTCGAGCAGGATCTGGCAGGTGGCGAGGACGTTCTTCGCCTTGGTCTGGTAGAGGCCGATGCGCTTGATGTATTCCTTCAGGCCGTCCTCGCCCAGCGACAGCATGGCCTCGGGTGTGCCGGCGTCGCGGAACAGGCCCGCGGTGGCGAGGTTGACGCTCTTGTCCGTGGCCTGCGCGGAGAGGATCACCGCCACCAGGAGCTGGAATGGCGTGGCGTAGTGCAGCTCGGTGGTGGGCGCGGGGTTGGCCGCGCGCAGGCGCTGGAAGATCTCGCGGCGGCGCGCGGGGTTCATCGCCGACCCTCGTCTCAGGCGGCGGCCTCGCCGGCCTGCGGCGTCGGGACGGACCGGGCGGCGCGCTCGGCGCGCAGCGACTCGCCGGCGTTGCGCAGGGCGATCAAGAGGCCCAGGCCGATGAAGGCGCCGGGCGGCAGGATGGCGAGCAGGAAGCCCTGGTAGTCGGGGATCACGTGCAGCACCCAGGCCTTGGCCTGCGGCCCCAGCGCCAGGTCGATGCCGGAGAGCAGGGTCCCCTTGCCGGCGATCTCGCGCATCGTTCCCAGGGTCACCAGCACGGCGGTGAGGCCCAGGCCCATGGCGGTGGCGTCGAGCATGGAATGCAGCGTCGAGCGCTTGGAGGCGAAGGCCTCGACGCGCGCCAGGACGATGCAGTTGGTGGTGATGAGCGGCAGGAACACGCCCAGCACCACGTAGAGCGGCAGCATCCAGGCGTGCATGGCGAGTTCCACCATGGTCACCAGGGCGGCGATGATGAGCACGAACACGGGGATGCGGATCTCGTGCGGGATGAGGTTGCGCAGCACCGCGATCGAGCCGCTGGAGAGCGCCATCACCAGGGTGGTGGCCAGGCCCAGGGAGAGGGCGTTGACCACGTTGTTGCTGATCGCCAGCAGCGGGCAGAGACCCAGGATCTGCACGATGCCGGGGTTCTGCTTCCACAGGCCGTTGACGATGATGTCGCGTGATTCGGCGGAGATCATGGCCTTCCTCCCGAGGGGGCGGGACGCAGCAGCGCGTCCCGATGCATCTCAAAATAGCGCAGCGCCTTGTGCACCGCCTTCACCACCGCGCGCGGGGTGATGGTGGCGCCGGCCACGTAGTCGAACTGGCCGCCGTCCTTGCGCACCTTCCAGGCCTCGGCGGCTGGGGCATCGAGGCGCTTGTCGTCGAACTGGCGGATCCAGTTGCTCTTCGCGACCTCGATGTAGTCGCCCAGGCCGGGCGTCTCGCGGTGCGCGGTGACGCGCACGCCGGCGACGCGGCCATCGGCGCGGATGCCGATGAGCAGGCGGATCTCGCCCGAGTAGCCGTCCGGCGCCACTGCCTCCAGCACCACCGCCGCCGGCTCTCCGGCCTGCGTGGCCAGGTAGGCGACGCCCGGGCGCTTCAGGCCCAGCAGGGCGTCGGCGGGCAGGGGGCGGGCGGCGGCGATGGGGTCGTTGTCGAAGCCCCCCTTGGGCAGCACCTGCTCGACCAGGCGCATCTTTTCCAGTTGCTCGCTGCGCTCGATGTTGGGCCGCGTGGCGACGAAGGAGCCGGCCAGCAGGCCTGCGCACACCACCGAGAACACCAGCAGGGTGAGCGAGGTGGAGATGGTCTCGCGCAGCGCCGGGGTCATGGCCGCTCCCTGCCGGCGCGGGCATGGCCGAACACCCGCGGCTGGGTGTAGGTGTCGATGAAGGGCGCGGCCACGTTCATGAGCAGGATGGAGAAGGCCACGCCGTCCGGGTAGCCGCCGAAGTTGCGGATCAGCACCGTGAGCATGCCGGCGAGGCCGGCGTAGATCAGCTTGCCGCGCGGCGTGGAGGCGGCGGTAACCGGGTCGGTGGCGATGAAGAAGGCGCCCAGCATGGCGCCGCCGGAGAGCAGGTGGAACAGCGGCCCGGCGTGCTGCGCGGGGTCGAGCAGCTGCAGGACGCCCGCGGTGGCGGCGATGGCGCCGAGGAAGGCGGCGGGGATGTGCCAGGTGATGAGGCGGTTGCTCAGGAGCAACAGGCCGCCGAACAGGTACATGAGGGCCACCAGCTCCTGGCCGCGCCCGCCGGCCCAGCCGAAGGCGGGCAGGGCGAGGATCTCCGCCACCGGCTTGCCCAGGCGCGCCTGCGTCTTCCAGGTGTCGAGCGCGGTGGCGGCGGTGTAGGCGTCCGCACTGATCGCGCCCTGGCCGGCGAACACCAGGTCGAAGGCCTCGCCCAGGCTGATGTCGTGCATGGCCACGCCGATCGGTCCCGGCCACTGCGTCATGTAGGTGGGGAAGCTGACGATCAGCACCGCATAGCCGACCATGGCGGGATTGAACAGGTTCTGGCCGAGCCCGCCGTACAGATGCTTGGCCACCACCACGGCGAAGATCACCGCCACCGCGTACAGCCACCACGGTGCCAGTGTCGGCAGGGAGAGGGCCAGCAGCCAGGCGGTGACCAGTACCGAGCCATCCTTGAGGAAGGGGCCGAGGGGACGGCCGCGCAGCAGCAGCATGAGGGTCTCGAAGCCGACCGCGAGGACGCCGCAGACGAACAGGCTGACCCAGATGCCGGGGCCGAAGAACCAGGCGTGCGCGAGGGTGCCGGGGATCAGTGCGGCCATCACCTTCAGCATCACGGCGGACACCGAGTTGCGTTGCAGCAGGGTGAAGGGGGAGCCGTTCATCCGTTCTCCTTGGTGTCCAGGCCGGTCCCAGCGGCCTCGACGGCGTGTTCGCGGCGCGCCTCGATCTCGGCGATCTCCCGCTGCACGGCGGGCGGCAGGTTATCGGTGTTCTTCGGCGTGATGCCGGCCTCGGCCATCTCCGCCTTGGCCTTCTGCGCGCGCGCGAGGGCCGCCTCCAGGATGGCCTTCTTCTTCGCCGCGTCCGGGTCCGCCTCGGCTTCGGGCGCGGCGGCCTTGGCCTTGGTCTCGGCGGCGGCCTTGGCGAACTTCTCCGCCTTCTCCTGTTTCTCCCGCTCCAGGCGGAAGGTCTTGAACTCGTGACGCGTGCGCGCCTGGTCGGAGGCCTGCTTCTCGCGCTCGCGCTCCCAGATCTCGCTCTTCGCGAAGCGGAAGTAGTCCACCAGCGGGATGTGGCTGGGGCACACGTAGGAGCAGCAGCCGCACTCGATGCAGTCGAACAGCTTGTAGCCCTGCGCCTTGCCGAAGTCCTTGGCGCGGCTGAACCAGTACATCTCGAACGGCTGCAGGCTCGCCGGGCAGGCGCGCGCGCAGGCGCCGCAGCGGATGCACGGCAGGGCGGCGGGCCTGGCCGGGAACAACGCGGGCGACTTGGCGATGATGCAGTTCACCGCCTTGGTCACCGGCGCGGCGAGGTCCATGAGGTCGAAGCCCATCATCGGTCCGCCCACCAGTTCGCCGCTGCCGCCGGGGAGGCTGCCGCCCGCCGCCGCCAGCAGGTCGCTGATCGGCGTGCCCAGGCGCACCTCGAAGTTGCCGGGCGCGGCGACGTGGCCGGTGACCGTGACCACGCGGCTGATCAGCGGTTCTCCGTGCATCACCGCGCGGTACAGGCCGTAGGCGGTGCCGACGTTGAACATCTGGATGCCGAGGTCGGTGGTCAGGCCGCCCGCGGGCACTTCCACGCCGGTGAGGGTGTAGGCCAGCTGTTTGCCGCCACCGCCCGGGTATTGCGTGGGCACCGCCACCACCTCGGCGGCGCCGTCCGCGGCGGCGGCCATCGCCGCGATCGCCTCGGGCTTGTTGTCCTCGATGCCGATCAGCACCTCGCGCGCGCCGAGCATGTGGCGCATCACCGCCACGCCCTGCATCAGCTCCGCCGCGCGTTCACGCATCAGGCGGTCGTCGCAGGTGATCCAGGGCTCGCACTCGGCGCCGTTGAGGATGAGGGTGTGGATTTGGCCCGTCCCCCCCTTCGCCGCCCCGGGGTTGAGCTTGATGTAGCTGGGGAACACGGCGCCGCCCAGGCCGGCCAGCCCCATCTCGCGCAGACGGTTGCGCAGGGCGCTGGGGTCCATGCCCCGCCAGTCCAGGGGCAGGCATTCGACGGCCTCGTCCAGGCCGTCCGCGTCGATGACGATGGCGGTGTCGAACAGGCCGGAGGGGTGCGGCACCGCGCGCGCCTCGATGGCGGCGACCGTGCCGGAGGTGGGGGCGTGCACGGCGGTCGAGACGTAGCCCTCGGCGGCGCCGATCACCTGTCCCTTCAACACCCGCTCGCCCACGCGCACCACCGGGTGCGCCGGGGTGCCGATGTGCTGGCGCAGCGGTACCACGTAGCGCGCCAGCAGCGGCATGGCGCGGATCGGCGTGGCGTTGGATTCCGCCTTGTGATCCTCGGGATGCACCCCGCCGGGGAAGGAATGGAGGCGTCGCGGCATCAGGACACCTGGCGCAGTCGGTGGATGGGATAGCGCCACTTCCATGTGGCCAGGTCCTCCTTGACCACCTCCATGCGGATGCAGTCGACCGGGCAGGGTGGCAGGCACAGCTCGCAGCCGGTGCACTGGCTGGCGATGATCACGTGCATCTGCTTGGCGGCGCCGACGATGGCGTCGACCGGGCAGGCCTGGATGCACAGGGTGCAGCCGATGCAGGTGTTCTCGTCGATGATGGCGATGGCCTTCGGCTTGATCTCCATGCCGTCGGCGGAGGGGGGCTCCACGCCCAGGAGTTCGGCCAGTCGCTTGATGCCTTCGGTACCGCCGGGCGGGCACTTGTTGATCGCCACCTCGCCCTTGGCGATCGCCTCGGCGTAGGGCTTGCAGCCGGGAAAGCCGCACTGGCCGCATTGCGTCTGCGGCAGGATGGCGTCGATCTTGTCCACCAGCGGGTCCTCCTGGACGCGGAAGCGGATCGACGCCCAGCCGAGCACGCCGCCCAGCACCAGGCCGATGGCGGCCATGACCAGGATGGCCGAAATCATGCGGCCATCCTCAAGCAGCCAGTCGCCAGTTCACAGTGGGCCGTGAGGAACTGCTTGCCATTGCTGCCGACCGCCGATTGCCGACTGCCGACATTCATTTGATCAACCCCGCGAAGCCCATGAAGGCCAGGCTCATGAGCCCGGCGGTGATCATGGCGATGCTGGTGCCGCGGAACGGCAGCGGCACGTCCGCCGCCTCCAGGCGCTCGCGCATGGCGGCGAACAGGATCAGCACCATGGAGAAGCCGAGCGCGCCGCCCAGGCCGAACAGCAGCGACTCCACGAAGCCGTGCTGCTCCTGCACGTTGAGCAGGGGGATGCCGAGCACCGCGCAGTTGGTGGTGATCAGCGGCAGGTAGATGCCGAGCACGCGGAACAGCACCGGCGAGGTCTTCCTGATGAACATCTCGGTGAAGCCGACGATGCCGGCGATCACGACGATGAAGGAGAGGGTGCGCAGGTAGGCGAGTTCCTGGCCGAGTAGATAGGTGTCGATCAGGTAGCTGGCGCCGGAGGCCAGGGTGAGCACGAAGGTCGTCGCCGCGCCCATGCCGAGCGAGGTCTCCAGCTTCCTGGACACGCCCATGAAGGGGCACAGGCCAAGGATCTTGGACATCACGATGTTGTTCACGAACACCGTGCCGACGATGATGAGGAGGTAGTCTTCCATGAGGCTTCCGGCTGGAATCCTGGGATTATCGCCTCCCGCGCGCCGGCCTCACAACCCGCACCGGGAGGCTTAAGGGGGCGTTAAGTCAATCCAGCAGCTCGTGCGCGCCGTCGCAGAACGGCGCGTTGGCGCTCTGCTTGCAGGCGCACAGCCAGTAGCTGCCGGCGCTTTCCACCTTGAACTCCTGCGGCTCGATGTCGGTGCCGGCGTGCGAGCCGTCGCACCAGGGCTGGGTTTTCGAGCGGCCGCAGGCGCACCACCAATAGCTCTTGCCTGCCTCCAGTTGCACTTCGATCGGGTCCTTGCCGGCCACCACGGGTTCGCTCATTTCGATCTTCCTTATGTGTGCGGTTAATAGTCGACAAAATCTGTCGGCTATTGATGCTACAGGGAAATCGCGATGAATTCAGCCCGTCTTGGCGGCGAGGCTCGCCTCGATGCGGTCGCACAGGGTGTTCAGCACCTTGAGGCGGGCGTAGTGCTTGTCCTCCGCCTCCACCAGCACCCAGGGGGCGATCTCGGTGCTGGTGCGGTCGACCATGTCGCACACCGCCTGCTCGTACTGGTCCCACTTGTCGCGGTTGCGCCAGTCCTCCTCGGTGATCTTGAAGTGCTTGAAGGGGATCTGCTCGCGCGCCTGGAAGCGCTTGAGCTGCTCCTCCTGGCTGATCGACAGCCAGAACTTCACGACGATCACGTCGTGCGCGTGCAGTTGCGCCTCGAAGTCGTTGATCTCGTTGTAGGCACGCAGCCAGTCGTATTCCGTGCAATAGCCCTCGACCCGCTCGACCAGCACGCGGCCGTACCAGGAGCGGTCGAAGATGGCCAGCCGCCCGCGCCGCGGGACATGGCGCCAGAAGCGCCACAGGTAGGGCTGCGCGCGTTCCTCCTCGGTTGGCGCGGCGACCGGGATGACCTGGTAGAAACGGGCGTCGAGCGCGCCGGTGATGCGGCGGATCGCGCCGCCCTTGCCGGCCGCGTCGTGGCCCTCGAACACCGCCACCACGGTGCGCTTCTGAAAGCGCGGGTCGCGCATCAGGGTGGCCAGGCGCCCCTGCAGGGCCTCCAGATCGCGTTCGTACTTCTTCTTGCCCACCTTCCTGCCCAGGTCCAGGGCGCGCAGGATGTTGGTCTTGTCGACGTGCGGCAGGGCCGGCAGGGCGGGGATGGAGTGGGCCGGCGGGCTGGCGTCGAGGCGGCGGCGCAGGGCCTCGAGCAGGATCTTGCCCATGGTCATGCTGCGGTAGCGCTCGTCGCTGCCGTCGATGATGTACCACGGCGCCTGCGCGGTGCTGGTGATGCGCAGGGCGGCGTCGGCGGTGCGGTAGAAGCGCTCGTAGAGCTTGAAGTGGCGCCAGTCGCGCTCGGTCACGCGCCAGCGCGTCACGGGATCCTTCTCCAGGGCCTTGAGGCGCGCGCGCTGCCGGTCCTTGGAGAGGTGGAACCAGAACTTGAGGATCAGGGCGCCCTCGTCGGCGAGCATCTTCTCGAAGCGCACGTTGCGCTCCATGGCCTCCTCCAGGGCGGCGGTCTTGATCTCGCCGTAGACCTTCTGGATGAACGGGTCGCTGTACCAGGAGCCCTGGAAGATGCCGATCCTGCCCTTGGCCGGCAGGACGCGCCAGAAGCGCCACATCTCCGGCCGGTCGCGCTCCTCGTCTGACGGCGTGCCCATGCCGTGGGTCTCGATGTGGCGCGGGTCCAGCCATTCGTTGAGCTTGTGCACGGTCTCGCGGCGGCCGCCGCCGTCCACGCCGCTGACGATGATGGCGACCTGGAAGCCGCGCTTCTCCACCAGTTCGTACTGGGCATCCAGGAGGGCGGCGCGCAGCGCGGGGAGTTCCTGGTCGAAGGTCTTCTTGTCCAGGGTGTGGCCGAGTTCCGCGGATTCGAACATTTCAGTCGGTCTCTGTCGGTGGAATGATGGGATACGTCACGTCCTGCCGAAGGCGCGGCGCAACTCCGCCTTCGCCTCTTCGAGTATGCGCCTTTGGCGCGGGTCCAGATGCCTGCCGGCGCGGTTGATGTAGAACGCCAGCATCGACATGGCGGAGCGGAACGGCGCCGCCTTGCGGCGCGCGCTGGCCTCTGCGGAACGCTTGAGCGAGGCGGCGATGCGCGCCGGGTCGTCCCAGGTGAACACCCCGGGCTCGAGGTCCAGGGCGTTGCTTTCGCGCGTCACGCGCGCCGACCACCTGCCCGCGTTCGTCGCCACGTCAGTCGGCGATGTCTTCCAGCAGGTCCACCACCACGCGGGTGCGCACGTTCATGATGCCGATGTCGGCGCCGACGATCACCCGCACATAGCCGTCCGGCAGGCGCGAGAGGCGGCCGTCCAGGTCTGCGGGGATGGCGTGCCAGTGGTAGTCCTGCGGGATCGGCGTGCCGCGCCGCATGCGCCAGGCGTGGCCGGGCGGCACCTTGCCCTGCTTGGCCAGGCCGGGCGGCAGGCGGGCGTGGCGGGGGGCGTAGTAGTCGCGGATCAGCACGCGGTCGTGGTCGGTGAACACCACCCGCACGTCGTAGTCGCGGTCATGCACCCGCACCTCGCCGTAGCGCGGGTAGGTCTCGCAGCCGCTCTGCAGGGGCAGCAGGGCGGCCAGCGGCAGGAAGAGGAAGGTGCGTCGGTTCATGGTGCACTCCTTCTCGTTGGGACAGGGTGTTTCCATTATGGACGGTCGCCGCTCACACGCCGCCTTGCAGGAACTGGCCCAGGTCGCTGGCGAGGCCGGCATGGGTGATGCGGCCGTCGGCGATGTTGAGGCCGGCGCCGAAGCCGGGGTCGTCGCGCAGCGCGCCCTGCGGGTCGGCGGCGAGGCGCAGCAGGTAGGGCAGGGTCACCTCGGCGAGCGCCAGGGTGCTGGTGCGGGCCACCGCGCCCGGCATGTTGGCGACGCAGTAGTGCACCACGCCCTCCTCGACGTAGAAGGGCTGGGAGTGCGTGGTGGGGCGCGAGGTCTCGGCGATGCCGCCCTGGTCGATGGCGACGTCCACCAGGGCGGCGCCGCGCGGCATCGCGCGCAGCAGCTCGCGCGGCAGCAGGCGCGGCGCGCGGCGGCCGTGCACGTAGGCCGCGCCCACCACCAGGTCGGCATGGCGCGCCAGTTCCTCGATGCCGCCGGCGCTGGAATAGCGCGTCTTGAGGCGGCCGCGGTACTGGTCGTCGAAGGTGCGCAGGCGCTCCGGGTCGCGGTCCAGCAGGGTCACGTCGGCGCCCAGGCCGACGGCGATGCGCGCCGCGTTCGCGCCCACCACGCCGCCGCCGAGGATGACGATGCGCGCCGGCGGCACGCCGGGCACGCCGGAGAGCAGCACGCCGCGCCCGCCGTGCTTCATCTCCAGGGCCTGCATGCCCATCTGCAGGGCGAGCCGGCCGGCGATCTGCGACATGGGCGCGAGCAGCGGCGTGCGCCCGGCGGCGTCGACCACGGTCTCGAAGGCGATCGCGGTGACGCCCCGATCCATCAGTCCGCGCGCCAGCTCCGGCGCGGCCGCCAGGTGCAGGTAGCAGAACAGGGTCTGTCGCGCGCGCAGGCGTGCCAGTTCGGCCGGCTGCGGTTCCTTCACCTTGAACACGATGTCGCTCGCGTAGACGCCCGCGGCATCGCTCAATTCCGCGCCCGCCGCGCGGTAGTCGGCGTCCTCCAGGCCCACCGCCTGCCCGGCGCCGCATTCGACCACCGCCTTGTGGCCGGCCTGGGTCAGGGCCTTCACACCGGCCGGGGTGATCGCCACGCGGTATTCGTGGTCCTTGATTTCCTTGGGGATGCCGATGCGCATGCTGGCCTCACTGGGGTTGGTAGACGCGGTAGGTGTTGCGGCCGGCCTCCTTCACCTCGTACATGGCGCGGTCGGCGTGGCGTACCAGCTCGGCGGCGGTCTGCGCGTGGTCCGGGAAGTAGGCGATCCCCACCGAGGCGCCGATTTGCAGGGCGTGGCCGTCGATGAGGAAGGGGGTGGACAGGCAGGCGATGATCTTCTCCGCGACCCGTTCCGCGCCCTGCGGGTCGTTGTGGCCCTGCAGGAGCATGATGAACTCGTCGCCACCCAGGCGCGCCAGGGTGTCCATGGAGCGCATGCAGGAGGACATGCGTGTGGCGACCTCCTGCAGCAGGCGGTCGCCGAGTTCGTGGCCGTACTGGTCGTTGACCTGCTTGAACCTGTCGAGGTCGATGAACAGCACCGACAGCCGGTCCTTGAGCCGCCGCGCCTGGGCGATGGCCTGCTCCAGGCGGTCGAACAGCAGCTGGCGGTTGGGCAGGCCGGTGAGCGGGTCGTAGTTGGCCTGGCGCCAGATGCGTTCCTGCGCCTCCTTGCGTTCCGAGATGTCGGCGAAGCTGACCACCGCGCCCTGCACGACGCCGTCGGCGAGCATGGGGTGGATGCGGAACTCCACTGCCAGGTCGCTGCCGTCGCCGCGCCGGAACACCGCGTCCTCCTGGTGTACCGGCTCGCCGGCGCGCCAGGCCTCGATGCGCAGCCAGTGCTGGCGATCGGCGCCGCCCAGGCCGTCCTGCGCCTGCACCAGGGCGTGGAAGGAGCGGCCGACGACGCCGCCCTTGTCGCGGTAGCCCAGCAGCTCCAGTGCCATGGGGTTGCAGAAGGTGCAGTGGCCCGCCGCGTCGAGGCCGATGATGCCCTCGCCGGAGGAGTTCAGCAGCAGGCGCATGCGCGCCTCGGCCGCCTGGCGTTCGTCCACTTCCTTGCGCAGGGCGGCGGTGCGGTCCTGCACGATCCGTTCCTGCTCGTCCATCGTGCGCTGCAGGGCCAGCACCCGCCGGCGCTGCGCATCGAGGAAGGACAGGGTGAGCAGGCAGAGGATCAGCCAGGTCGCCAGGTGCACGATGCCGATGTTCGCCTGCTGTCGCGCGATGCCGGGCATGACCTGGTCGAGCGGGAAGCTGACGCCGATGCCGCCGCGCATGTCACCCTCGCGGTATCCCTGCTTGCGGTGGCATTCCAGGCAGGGTTGTTCGACGAACAGGGGGGCCATGTAGCGCACCAGGGGAACGGTGGACGTCTCGTGGATCTCGATGAATTCGCGTTGCCCCCGGGCCAGGCGCAGCAGGGCCTCGGCCTCCCAGACGAGGGCCTTGTTGCCAGGGTTCAGGGGGGCCAGGCTGGTGAGATGGACATGCACCCCCATGCGCTCGTCGAGTATCCGTGCCAGCTGGCGCGACATGTAGGCGGGATTGAGCAGGGTCAGGCGCTTGCCGAGCGGCGTGACCAGGTCGCGTTCCAGGACCTCCAGGTAGGGATTGGCCGGCGTCTCCGCGTCCATCAGTCCGTAGACGCCGCCGTGGCGGGCATTCCACAGGCGTGCGGACTCCATCATCTGGAACACGAAGCGGCTCTGTCTGAGCACCTGTTCCTCGACGTGCCGGTCCAGGGAGTCGATGTTCCAGAGATACGAACCGCCGACAAGCACTGTCCACAGCAGGACCGGAACGATCCAGTAGCGGCGGTTGATCAGCAGGCGGTTCACGGCGGCCCCTTTGCCCGGATACTCCAATCCTAGGAAGCGCGCAGGGGTAAGGCAAACTTGCCGGCCGCGCCTGGCCGGCCGCGTCCCGGCTCAGCGGCGGGCGAGGCTGCGCACGCACTCCGCGACCAGTTCCGGGCCGCGGTAGATGAGGCCGGTGTAGACCTGCACCAGACGCGCTCCGGCGGCCATCTTCTCGACTGCGTGGCGGCCTTCCAGGATGCCGCCGGCACCGATCAGCGGCACCTCTTCGCCCAGCGCCGCGTGCAGCGCGGCGAGCACGCGCGTGGACTTCTCACGCACCGGCGCGCCGGACAGGCCGCCGGTCTCCTCGCCGTGCGGCAGGCCAGCCACGCCCTCGCGCGCGAGCGTGGTGTTGGTGGCGATCACCGCGTCCATGCGGTGCTTCTTGAACAGCGCCGCCATCTCGGCGATCTGCTCGTCCTCCAGGTCGGGGGCGATCTTCACCGCCACCGGCATGTACTTGCCGTGCTTGTCTGAAAGCTCGGCCTGGCGCGCCTTGATCGCGCCGAGCAGGGCGTCCAGCTCGCTGCCGCCCTGCAGGGCGCGCAGGTTCTTGGTGTTGGGCGAGGAGATGTTGACGGTGGCGAAGCTGACCTTGCCGTACAGCCGGTCGAGCAGGATCAGGTAGTCGTCGGCGGCGCGCTCGATCGGCGTGTCGAAGTTCTTGCCCAGGTTCACGCCGAGGATGCCGCGGTAGCGCGTGCGCGCCAGGTTGGCGAGCAGGTGGTCGACGCCCAGGTTGTTGAAGCCCATGCGATTGATGATGGCCTGCGCGGCGGGCAGGCGGAACACGCGCGGCCTGGGGTTGCCCGGCTGCGGCCGCGGCGTCACCGCGCCCACCTCGATGAAGCCGAAGCCCAGGTCGGCGAGCGCGTCGATCGCCTCGCCGTTCTTGTCCAGGCCGGCGGCCAGGCCCACCGGGTTGGGGAAGTCCAGGCCCATGACCCGCGTCGGCAGGGGCGGCACCACTGGCACGAAGGGCTTGAGCAGGCCCAGGCCGTGCAGGCGCCGGAGGCCGGCGAGGGTGAGGTTGTGCGCGGCCTCGGGGTCGAGGCGGAACAGCAGGGGGCGGAGCAGGGCGTAGGGGTTCATGTCGGTGGGGATGAAGGCGTGTCAGAGCTCGACCTGCGTGCCCAGCTCGATCACGCGGTTGGGCGGGATGCGGAAGAAGCCCATGGCGCTTTGCGCGTTGCGCGCCATCCAGGCGAACAGGGCCTCGCGCCACAGCGCCATGCCGGGCAGCTTGGAGGCGATCAGGGTCTCGCGGCTGAAGAAGAATGAGGTCTCCAGCATGTTGAAGCTCTGGCCG
Source organism: Pseudomonadota bacterium (assembly GCA_040751755.1). Taxonomy (GTDB): domain Bacteria; phylum Pseudomonadota; class Gammaproteobacteria; order Burkholderiales; family Thiobacillaceae; genus PFJX01. Next base: position 6,519 of record JBFMHC010000009.1, on the reverse strand, counting down.
CAGATCGCGCAGCGGGCGAGCGCCTTGGGCACGTTCGGGGTCTGCATGAAGCCGTAGTGGATGCGCACGCGGAACAGGTTGGGGCCGAACTCCTCGACCTGGGCGCGCTGTTCCGCCGGCACGTAGGGCACGTCCTCGGTGATCACGGTGACGAACACGTTGCGCTCGTGCAGCACCTTGTTGTGCGCCAGGTTGTGCAGCAGCGAGCGCGGCACCGTCTCGAGGTTGGCGTTGAGGAACACCGCGGTGCCCGGCACGCGCTGCGGCGGGTGCGCCAGCAGGCCTTCCAGGAAGGGCTGCAGCGGCAGGGAGCCGGACTGGGTGCGTTCCAGCAGTACCAGCCGGCCGCGCTTCCAGGTCGCCAGCAGCACGAACACCACCGCGCCCACCGCCAGCGGGAACCAGCCGCCGTGCAGGATCTTGGTGGCGTTGGCGCCGAAGAAGGCGAGGTCGACGGTGAGGAACACCAGCAGGCCGGCCACGGTGATCGCCGGGTGCCAGCGCCACAGGATGGTGACGACGACAAAGCCGAGGATGCTGTCGATCGCCATGGTGCCGGTGACGGCGATGCCGTAGGCCGCCGCCAGGTGGGTGGAGGACTGGAAGCCCAGCACCAGGGCGACGATGCCGGCGAGCAGCGACCAGTTGATGAAGGGGATGTAGATCTGGCCGATCTCGCGCTCCGAGGTGTGCTGGATCACCATGCGCGGCAGGTAGCCGAGCTGGATCGCCTGGCGCGTCACCGAGAAGGCGCCGGTGATCACCGCCTGCGAGGCGATGATGGTGGCGGCGGTGGCCAGGCCGACCATGGGGTAGATCGCCCATTCCGGGGCCAGCATGTAGAACGGGTTCTCCGCCGCCTTCGGGTTCTGCAGCAGCAGCGCGCCCTGGCCGAAGTAGTTGAGCATCAGCGCCGGCAGCACGAAGAAGAACCAGGCGAGGCGGATCGGCCGCTTGCCGAAGTGGCCCATGTCCGCGTACAGCGCCTCCGCGCCGGTCACCGCCAGCACCACCGCGCCCAGCACCAGGAAGCCGTAGCCGCCGTTGGCGGCGAAGAAGTGCAGGGCGTGCAGCGGGTTCACCGCCCCCAGCACCTCGGGGAAGCGCAGGATGTGGGCGACGCCAAGGAAGGCGAGGGTGGCGAACCACAGGGTCATGACCGGGCCGAACAGGTTGCCCACGCGTGCCGTGCCCTTCTTCTGGATGGCGAACAGGGCCACCAGGATGCCGACCGCGACCGGCACCACCACGGGCTGGAGTGCCGGCGTGGCGACCTCCAGGCCCTCCACGGCGGAGAGCACCGAGATCGCCGGCGTGATCATGCCGTCGCCGTAGAACAGGGCGGCGCCGAAGATGCCCAGGGCCATGAGCGCGCGCGCCAGGCCGGGGCGGTCGTGCACGGCGCGCTGCACCAGGGCCATCATGGCCATGATGCCGCCCTCGCCGCGGTTGTCGGCGCGCATCACGAAGATCACGTACTTCACCGACACCACGACGATCAGCGACCAGAAGATCAGCGACAGGATGCCCAGCACGTTGGCGTGGCTGATCGCCAGCGGGTGCGGGCCGACGAACACCTCCTTCATGGTGTACAGCGGGCTGGTGCCGATGTCGCCGAACACTACGCCCAATGCGCCCAGGGCGAGGGCAGGCAGGGATTGGCGCGGGATTTCGCCGCTGGGCGGGGTGGCTGACATGGTGGTGGTCCTGATCGGTGCGCGCGGATTCTACTCTCGAAGCCCCCCGCGCCTGTTCTTCGCCGGCGCCTGCCCCCACAATGCCGCGGCGTCATGGCACACAGGAGGACAGGGATGCGCACAGGCGATTGGACGATGGCCCCGGCGGGAGGGCCGCGGTGAAGGCGAATGCGGGCACGCTGGCGCCCGGCGTGCGCCCGCGCGAGGCCTGGGCCTGGGCGATGTACGACTTCGCCAACTCGGGCTTCACCACGGTGGTGATCACCGCCGTGTTCAACGCCTATTTCGTCGCCGTGGTGGCGGGCGACGCGGTGTGGGCCACCTTCGCCTGGAGCGTGGCGCTTGCCGTCTCCTATGGCCTGGTCCTGGCCACCGCGCCCTTCCTCGGCGTGCATGCCGACGCGCGCGCCGACAAGAAACGCCTGCTCCTGCTCACCACCGCCGGCTGCGTCGCCGGCACCGCCGGTCTGGCGCTGGCCGGGCCGGGCGACCTGGCGCTCGCGGTTGGGTTGCTGATCGTCGCCAACTTCTGCTTCGGCAGCGGCGAGAACCTGATCGCCGCCTTCCTGCCCGAACTGGCGCGCGGCCGTGGCCTCGGGCGCCTGTCCGGCTGGGGCTGGGGCCTGGGCTACATCGGCGGCATCGTCAGCCTGGGGGCGTGCCTCGCCTACATCGCCTGGGCGGAGGGGCGGGGGCAGGGCGCGGCGCAGTTCGTGCCCGCCACCCTGCTCATCACCGCCGCGCTGTTCGCCGTGGCGGCCCTGCCCACCTTCCTGTTCCTGCGCGAGCGCGCCGTTCCGCAGGCCCTGCCGGCGGGCGAGGGCGTGCTCGCCCTGGCCTGGGAGCGGCTGGGCAGCAGCCTGCGCCACGCCGCGCGCTTCCCGGACATGCACCGCTTCCTGCTCTGCGTGGTGTTCTACCAGGCGGGCATCCAGACCGTGATCGCCCTGGCGGCGATCTACGCGCAGCAGGTGCTGGGCTTCACCACGCGCGACACCATCGTCCTGGTGCTGGTGGTGAACCTGAGCGCCGCCGCCGGCGCCCTGGCGTTCGGCCACGTGCAGGACCGGCTGGGCCACGTGCGCACCCTGGCCCTCACCCTGGCCGGCTGGATCGTCGTCATCCTGCTCGCCTGGGGCGCCCGCGACGCGGGCCGCTTCTGGCTCGCCGCCAACCTGGCGGGTGTGTGCATGGGCGCGGCGCAGTCGGCGGGGCGGGCGCTGGTGGGCTACTTCAGCCCGCCGGCGCGGCGCGCGGAGTTCTTCGGCCTGTGGGGGCTGGCGGTGAAGCTCGCCTCGGCGCTGGGGCCGCTGAGCTACGGTCTCACCACCTGGCTGTCGGGGGGCGACCATCGCCTGGCGATCCTCGTCACCGGCGCGTACTTCGTGCTGGGGCTGCTGGTGCTGACGCGCGTCGATGCGCGGCGCGGCAGGAAGGCGGCGTTCAGGCGCGGCTGAGCGGCTCAGCCGTTCTGCCACACCTCGACGCGGTTGCGGCCGTTCTCCTTGGCGCGCAGCAGGGCCATGTCGGCGTTGGCGATGGTCTCCTCCACCTCGCGGCGCGGTTGCATCTCGGCCAGGCCGAAGGAGGCGGTGACGCTGAACAGATCGCCGCTGGGCAGGCGGATGGGCAGGCGCTCCAGGCCGTCGCGGATGCGTTCCACCACCAGGGCGGCGTCCTTGAGCGGCGTGCCGGGCAGGCAGAGCAGGAATTCCTCGCCGCCGTAGCGGTACACCGAGTCGTACTTGCGCAGGGCGCTGGCGATGAACTTCATGCCCTGGCGCAGCACCGCGTCGCCGGCCGGGTGGCCGAGCTCGTCGTTGATCTTCTTGAAACGGTCGAAGTCGAGCAGGCAGACAGAGCACGGGCGCTGGATGCGCTGGGCGCGTTCCTGCTCCTCGCGCAGCTTGGCGAGCATGCCGCGACGCGAGGCGCAGCCGGTGAGGCTGTCGGTGGAGAGCAGCTCGCCGATGATGTCGAGCTGCATGCGGCGCAGGCTGGTGTTGAGGCGCAGGGCCAGGTCGATGCAGCGGTCGTAGACCTCGGGACGCGGCTGGCGCCCTTCCGTCACGTCCAGCAGGGCCTGGCGCGCGGCGGTGTGCATGGCCTGCTGCAGGGCGCCCATCTCGGTGAATTCGGCGTTCTCGTCCAGCGGGTTGGGGGACTGGTCGTAGTACCACTGACCGAACGGGGAACGCAGGTGGGCATCCTCGGCGAGGTCGCTCTTCTGCACGGGGTTGCCGTGCACCAGGGCACGGTTGATGTGCTTGAACCACGCCATGTGGGCGGCGATGATGACCTCCAGTTCCTCGGTGAGGCGCTGGATTTCCTCGCGTTCCAGGGGAAGAGACATGGGTGCCTGCCTGTTTTTTGTTGCCGCAGTATCGGCAGCGCGGGCATGAACTTGAGGGTGAACCGAATGGGCTGGCGCTTGTCTGCCTGCTATCCTCCCCGCCTTGCCCGTTCGGCCGTCTTCCATGCAGTCCGCCAAACCCCTCCAGTCCTATCGCCCCTATTGGGCCAAGCGCTTCGGCGTCGCGCCCTTCCTGCCCATGTCGCGCCGGGAGATGGAGGCGCTCGGCTGGGATTCCTGCGACGTCATCCTGGTGACCGGCGACGCCTACATCGACCACCCCAGCTTCGGCATGGCCCTGGTGGGCCGCCTGCTGGAGGCGCAGGGCTTCCGCGTCGGCATCATCGCGCAGCCGGACTGGAAGTCCGCCGACCCGTTCCGCGCCCTGGGCCGGCCCAACCTGTACTTCGGCGTGACCGCGGGCAACATGGATTCCATGGTCAACCGCTACACCTCGGACCGGAAGATCCGCTCCGACGACGCCTACACCCCCGACGCCGCGCCGCACAAGCGCCCGGACCGCGCGCTCACCGTCTACGCGCAGCGCTGCCGCGAGGCGTTCAAGGACGTGCCGGTGGTGATCGGCGGCATCGAAGGCAGCCTGCGCCGCATCGCCCACTACGACTACTGGTCCGACAAGGTGCGCCGTTCCGTGCTGACGGACTCCAAGGCCGACATGCTGCTGTTCGGCAACGCCGAGCGCGCCCTGGTCGAGCTCACCCACCGCCTCGCCGCCGGGGAAAAGATCAACGAGATCCGCGACCTGCGCGGCACCGCCTTCATGGTGCCGCACGGCTGGAAGCCCTCGGATGAGTGGCACGAGCTGGACTCGCTGGCCATGGATACGCCGGGGCGGGTGGATCGGCACCCGGACCCCTACGCAACGGCGTCCCCCTCTCCCCAACCCCTCCCCCTCCAGGGGGGAGGGGCTGAAAAAGCGCCCGATTCCAGCGGGATGGTGGCTCCCTCCCCCTCGAGGGGGGAGGGCAGGGGGCGAGATGGGGAATTCGCAGAGCATGCTCTGCGCCCATCGAGCGGTTTCGGCATGCAGGCCGAAACGCGCCCTGCAAGGGAGGGTGGGCTTTTCCCCGTCCGTCTGATCACAAAAGAAGAACGCCGCGCCGCCATCCTCGCCGCCCGCGCCCACACCGTGGTGCGCCTGCCCGCCTTCGAGCAGGTGGAGAAGAACGACGTGCTGTACGCCCATGCCTCGCGCGTCTTCCATCTGGAATCCAACCCCGGCAACGCGCGCGCCATGGTGCAGGCGCACGGCGACGGCGCCGGTCTGCGCGACGTGTGGCTGAACCCGCCGCCCATCCCGCTCACCACGGCGGAGATGGACTACGTCTACGGCCTGCCCTATGCCCGCGCCCCGCATCAGGCCTACGGCGAGGCCAAGATCCCCGCCTGGGAGATGATCCGCTTCTCGGTGAACATCATGCGCGGCTGCTTCGGCGGCTGCACCTTCTGCTCCATCACCGAGCACGAGGGCCGCATCATCCAGAGCCGCTCGGAGGAATCCATCCTCCACGAGATCGAGGCCATCCGAGACAAGACGCCCGGCTTCACCGGCGTGATCTCCGACCTGGGCGGCCCCACCGCCAACATGTACCGCCTGGCCTGCAAGGACGAGAAGATCGAGGCCGCCTGCCGCCGCCTGTCCTGCGTGTTCCCGGACATCTGCGAGAACATGAGCACCGACCACGGTCCGCTCATCCAGCTCTACCGCAAGGCGCGCAGCCTGCCGGGCATCAAGAAGGTGCTGATCGGCTCCGGCGTGCGCTACGACCTGGCGGTGAAGTCGCCGGAATACGTGAAGGAGCTGGTCACCCACCACGTCGGCGGCTACCTCAAGATCGCCCCCGAGCACACCGAGGAAGGCCCGCTCAACCACATGATGAAGCCGGGCATCGGCACCTACGAGCGCTTCAAGCAGCTGTTCGAGAAGTACTCGCAGGAGGCGGGCAAGGAGCAGTACCTCATCCCCTATTTCATTGCCGCCCACCCCGGCACCACGGACGAGGACATGCTCAACCTGGCGCTGTGGCTGAAGGCGCACAACTTCCGCCTGGACCAGGTGCAGACCTTCCTGCCCACCCCCATGGCCATCGCCACCGCCATGTACCACACCGGCAAGAACCCGCTGAAGAAGGTGCTGGCCGGCGGCAAGGACGTGCCCGTGGTCACCCAGGGCCGCGTGCGCCGCCTGCACAAGGCCTTCCTGCGCTACCACGACCCGGAGAACTGGCCGCTGCTGCGCGACGCGCTCAAGGAGATGGGGCGCGAGGACCTGATCGGCAACAGCAAGAAGCACCTCATCCCCAGCTTCCAGCCCCCCGGCACCGGCCGCCGTTTCGAGAGTGCTCGGCGCGAGGAGGGCGAGGGCAGGCAGGCAGCCAAACCCGCGCCCCGTCCCGCGCAGCGCGGCGAAGGACGGCCCGGCGCCGGCAAGCCGCCGCGTCCGGCCGC
>JBFMHC010000008.1:0-2420 GCA_040751755.1 Pseudomonadota bacterium | reverse complement strand
ACAGCAGGTCGTAGGGGATGGGGTCAAGGTCCGTGATCTTCAGCGCGTAGGCGACCAGTGAGCCCGCGCCCGAACCCCGCCCCGGCCCGACCGGGATGCCGTTGCGCTTGGCCCACTGGATGAAGTCGGCCACGATCAGGAAGTAGCCGGGGAAGCCCATCTGCAAGATGGTGCCCAGTTCGAACCTCAGGCGCTCGAAATACAGGGCGCGTTTCTGCTCGGCCCCCGGTGCCCCTTCGGGGGCGATCACCGCCAGGCGTTCCTCGAGGCCCTTTTCCGCCTCAAGGGTGAAGAACTCGCCCTCGCTGAGCCCCTCGGGGATCGGGAACTTCGGCAGGACCGGCTTGCCCAGGGATAGGCCGACCGAGCAGCGACGGGCGATCTCGACCGTATTCTCGATGGCCTCCGGCAGATCGGCGAACAGCTCGATCATCTCCTCGGGCGAGCGCAGGTATTGCTGCTCGGAATAGCGGCGCGGGCGCTTGGGATCGTCGAGAATGCGGCCCTCGTGGATGCAGACGCGCACCTCGTGGGCCTCGAAGTCCTCCGGGCTGAGGAAACGCACGTCGTTGGTGGCAACGATGGGTGCGCCCATGGCGGCAGCGAGGTCCACGCTCTTGTGCAGCACGTCCTCCTCACCGGGGCGTCCGGTGCGGCTGACCTCGAGGTAGAAGCAGTCCGGGAAGACATCCATCCAGTGCGCAAGCAGTCCCTCGGCCTGCCCGGGCTGGCCCCCGAGCAGGGCTTGGCCGACCTCGCCCTCGCGCCCGCCGGAGAGGGCGATGATCCCCTCGCAGGACGCACGGCTCAGCCAGTCGCGCTCGAGCATGGCCACCCCGCCCGAGAGCCCCTCCAGGTAGCCGCGCGAGACCAGCCGGGTCAGGTTGCGGAAGCCCGCCTCGTTCTGCGCCAGCAACACCAGGCGGGAAGGCTCCTTGTCCGGCAGGCCCTTGAGGATGGCGTCCACGCCGAAGATGGGTTTGATGCCGCTCTCCTGCGCCGCCTTGTAGAACTTCACAAAGGCGAACAGGTTGCACTGGTCGGTCAGCGCCAGGGCCGGGATACCCAGCGCCTTAGCCTGCTTCATCAGCGGCTTGATGCGCAGCAGGCCATCGACCAGCGAGTATTCGGTATGCAGACGCAGATGGACGAAGGCGGTCATGACAGGCGTCCCATGGTTTCCATCTCCAGTACCCGCAGGTCCTCCATCTCCTCCGCGGTGAAACCCGCGTGCATGCGGCCAAGCTCATCGTAGGGCCCGCGGATGCGACCGGCCATGTACTCGGAGAGCAACGCGCGGAAGGTCGCGCGCGCATCCAGACCGCGCTCGGCGCAAAGAAAACGGAACCAGCGCGTGCCGATCTCCACATGGCCGATCTCCTCGCGGTAGATCACGTCGAGGATCTCGACCAGGCGCATGTCCCCCACCTCGCGCAACCTAGCCTGCATCCCCGGAGTGACGTCCAGGCCGCGCGCCTCCAACACGCGCGGCACCAGGGCCATGCGAATCAGGGCATCGTCGTCGGTGCGGCGTACCATCTCCCACAGGCCATCGTGCGCAGGGTAGTCGCCGTAGTCCCGCCCCTGATCGTTCAGGTAGGCGCGCAGGAGTTCGAAGTGATGGGCCTCCTCCACCGCGACGCGGATCCAGTCGGCATAAAACCCTTCAGGCAGGCCGCGGAAACGGTAGGCCGCGTCCAGGCCAATGTTGATGGCGTTGAATTCGATGTGGGCCAGGGCATGGGCCAGCGCCAAGCGGCCTTCCAGTACCGATACCGGGCGCTGAGCCAGAAGCCTGCGCTCGACCAGTTCGGGCCTGGCAGGACGGCCGGGGTCGGGCACCGGCATGGCCATGCCGCCCTGTTCCACGGCCAGCCGCCCCGCGGCAAAGTCCTGCGCAAGGCGGCGCACGCAGGCCGCCTTGCGCGCGGGGTCAGACTCCATCAGGCAGGCATGGGCCGCGTCGTGAACGTTGGACAAGAAAACCTCGAAACAGGCTCAGAGATCCATGGGATGCGGGAATTTCCGCACGAAGGCCGCGAACTCGGCCTCGAACTCCCGATACAGCTTGATCGCATGCTCGCCGCGCGGGGTCAGGCGCGTGCCACCGCCATGGGCACCACCGGTCTCGGTGACCACCATCGGGGAGTCGCCCAGGCCGTTCAGCTCCTCGACCAGCTGCCAGGCGCGCTTGTAGGACATGCCGATGGCCTTCGCGGCCTGGCTGATCGAGCCTTTCTCGGCGATCGCCTCCAGCAGCTGAACCTTGCCCACGCCAAGGTAGCCCCCCTGGTCCCCGGTGATCCACAGACGCGCACGGACATGCCCGCCATACGGCGTGCCGGGCAGCTTCGGAGGGGCTTTCGAGGGTTTGCTGGACATGCACGGAAGTATACCATCCACGGATCCCCTCATTCCGG
>JBFMHC010000007.1:0-108307 GCA_040751755.1 Pseudomonadota bacterium | reverse complement strand
CCCACGAAGGGGCTTGCTGGAGCCCAAGAACCGTTCAGCATCTGTTTCGATCCCATCCTACGAAACGATATTGACCCTGAACTCGTCGCCACGAACGAGTGGGCGGGGTAGTGCAGAGGTTCCCTAGACCTTTTTCAACTCGAAGATGCCGCAGCCGTAATGGCAACCGCAATTGCTGGACAGCAATCCATCTGTCAGTTCGACGTTCTCGTGCAGGTCGCCGCGGTCGTCCACATAGGAAAAATTGAGCAGTTCGAATTTTCCCGCTAGCAGCGAAAGCAGGTACTTCACCGCAAAGACGCGGTGCGCGTTGAACTCGATGCGCTGCGGGCCGATCGGGCAGGAGAGATACAGGGTGCCGCCAGGCTTGAGGATGGTGTACAGGCTATGCAGGCCCTTGATGTGGCCTTCGAAATCGATGGGGTCGCCGTAGCGACCGAGTCCGAAGTGCTCGATCGCGTGCAGGCAGGAGAGCGAGTCGCAATAGTTGGCCATTTCCGGCGGTGGCGACATCAGGTCGGCCTGCTTGAACAGGATGTTGCGGACACTGGAATCCATGGGCCGGATGTCCAGGACCTCGATGGTCCTGTAGGAGGCGACGTGCGCTACGAAACCGTCGACACGCGAGCCGATGTCGACGTGCTTCTCTGGCCGGTTCTCATGGATGCGCCAGGCCACCAATAGGTCCTGGTGGAAATAATGTCCCTTCGCGGTACCGCTCTGCTGCTTCTTTTCGTGCGGGTAAGGGTTGATGCGCGCGATAGGAAACGTGTGCGCGGAGAGTCTTGCCTGGCGCTTGAGCTCGCTCAGTTCACCCAGCAGGGTGGGGGCGTGACGCAGGAAACGGAAGAATTTCTTTGGGCTCATGATGTGAACGGGTTCGACGCCAAATAGGGCGGGTGGGAAAAGCGGCAGGAAGAACGCTGGATCATGGCAACCGCACCCAATCAGCGGGCGGCATGTCCGCATTCGGCCATCCCTTGGCGGGCGCTACTACGGTTTTGTCCTGGTTCTTGTTCAACCACGCCGCCCACCAGTGCAGCGAACTGTTGGAGAGGATGAAATGCCGGCACTGGGTCATCAGGTAGAGGTCCTGGATCACGCCGGCGTGCAGGTCCTTCTCTCGCGCGAAGGTGATTGGGTGTTCGCTCTTGATGTTGGCGCGCGCCCAGTCCATGTTCTGCGCGAACACGAAGTAGTGTGGCCGTTCGACCTCTTGCTCGATCCGCGCCATGGCCTGTTGGAAGTAGTCCAGTTGCAGGATGTGGTGCTTTGGCCTGGGTACTTCCTCGTAGCGGCGGATGGCGAGGCAGATCGGGGACTGGGCGGCGCGGATCGCCGCCAGCTCATCGGCGAGGGGGGCGGTCAGCTGTTCGGGAAAGCGGATCAGCTCCGCCATGCCCGGATTCAGGTCGTCGAAGTACTGCGGCGCCTGCCAGTAGCCGTTGAACACCGTGGGGCGGACGATCTTCAGGTCGCGGATCTCGGCGTCGAAGCTCATGGTCCGCTCCTGCACGTAGTAGCGGCGCTCCAGGGGCAGGCGAGCGTTGAACTTTCGGTCCAGCTTGCGCAGGGTGTGGCCGAGTGGGAACAGGCGGCTCTCCCAGCGGCTGGCGGGCGGCACGGGCGGCAGGATCAGGTCCAGCAGGTGGGTTCGCTTGTAGGTGCGGTCGTTGATGAAGCCGCCGCGCACGTCGAGCTTGAGCGGCACGCCGTTGCGTTCCGCCATGGCGCGGTTGAAGGCGTACATGAACAACTGGTTGCCCAGGCCGCCGGCGAGGCGGGCGATGACGCAGGGTTCGCTCATCGTCGTATCGTGTCGTGTCGCTCAGGCGGGCAGGTCGGGGGCACCCTGTTCCGGCACGTGCAGGAGGCCGATGCCGAAACCGCACTGGTTCGCGTCGTTGACGAACTCCTCGACCTGGCCCACCAGCTTCAGGCGCTTCCAGAGGTGGTAGACCTGGTTGATCGCCAGCGGCTGGTTCTCGACGATATCGTGGAAGGCGATGAGGCCGCCGGGACGCACGAATTCCTTGTAATCGTTGTAGTCGGCGGTGACGCCCGGCTCGGTGTGGTCGCCATCGATGAACAGGAAGTCCACCTTGGCGCCGTTCAATTCCCTGGCCACGCGCGCCTTGAAATCCGCGCTGTGCGAGTTGCCGGAGAGCAGGGTGACCTTGCAGTTGGAGCCGGGCGGCGGAAAGCGCGTGAACAGGGGGGCCTGGAAAGTCATCTGGTTCAGGTCGCAGGTGATCACGCGTTCGCTTGCCAGATAGGACCAGATCAGCGAGGTGCCGCCGCTGGCGGTGCCGATCTCGAGGATCAGCTTGGGCTTGATCGCCTGCACGGCCTGGGCCAGGCGCGTGATCTCATTCGGGATCTGCAGGGTCTTGACCCGCATGTAGCCGTTGCCGCCGAAGTTCATGGCCCAGTCCACCACCTCCTCCAGGCTATGGGGCCGGGCGTGATATTCCTTGAGGCGCCGGAAGGCGTAGCGGGCGTTGAAGGGTTGGCGCAGGACGCGGCTGAGATGTTTGAGCGAGGATTTCATGTGCTTGAAATTCCATTGGTTGTGCGCGCCGGCACGACGTTCTCATAGATGGCAAGTGTGCTGGCGAGCATGTCCTGGAGGGTGGGTGGCGCGGCGTTGAGTTGGATACGGGTGGCATGGGCGGTGGCGCGGCATTGTCGCACGAGGCCGTCGCGGTCGCCGAGGGCGACGCGGCCCTGCGGGTACAGGAGGGCGAGCTGTTCGCCGACGCCGCCGTGGTCGTAGCCGATCACCGGCACGCCCATGCTGAGGGCCTCCAGCACCGTGCGGCCGAATGACTCCGGCTGGGTGGAGAGCGACAGCACGAGGTCGGAGACCGCCATGATCTCGCGCAGGTCGCCACGCTGGCCGGTGAAGGTGATGTCGTTCGCGAGGCCGGCCTGCGCAACCTTGGCGCGCAGTTCGGCGAGATAGGGCTGCTTGCGCGTCTCGGCGCCGCCGACGATCAGGCCATGCACCGGCTCGCCGTCGGCCTTGAGACGCGCGATCAGCGCGATGAAGTCCTCGTGTCCCTTGAGGCGGGTGATGCGGCCGGGCAGGGTCAGCACCCTGCGTCCGGCGAGCTGCGGGTACTCGGCCTGCCAGGCCGCCAGCCATGCCGCCGAGGGGCGGAAGCCCGGGGGGTAGGTGGCGGGGTCGATGCCGCGCGGGATGACGCGGATGTTTGCCTCGGGTGTCGAGGGGTAGTTGTCGAGGATGTAGCGCCGCACCGTCTGCGAGACCGCGATCACCACCTCGCCCTTGGTCATCACCGCGCTGTAGGCGTTCACCGAGTACATGCCATGCACCGTGGTCACGAGGTGCGGCCGCCGGCCAGGCGCCATGCCCTTCCACGCCAGCCAGCCCACCCAGGCGGGCATGCGCGAGCGCACGTGCAGGATGTCCACGCCTTCGTCGCGCAGGAGGCGGCGCAGGCGCCGGACGTAGCGGAGCGGGGTGAGCAGCGACTTGCGGCCGATCTCCCAGGTCACGTGCTCGCTGCCTTCCGCCTCCAGTTGCGACACCAGTCGACCGCCGGCGGAGATGACGATGGAGCGGTGGCCGTGCTCGACGAGGTATCTGCCAACCTCCAGGGTGCCGCGCTCCACGCCGCCGGATTCGAGGGCGGGCAGGAGTTGCACCACGGTGAGTTTCTTCATGCGAGGTCTCTTTCCAGGATCAGGCGCGCGCACCGCTCGGCCTCGGCGAGCGGTTGCGGCGGCGGGGCGGGGCGGACATCCGGCGTCGGTGCGACATAGCCATGCGCGGACAGCGCGGCGATGCCGGCGGCGACGCGCGAGCCGGGAACGGCGGTCAGGTCGAAGAGGCCGACGCGGCAGCCGGCGGTGAGCGCCTCGTACACCATGGAGACGCTGTCGGGCGTGATCCAGGCCTCGCCGGCACCGGCCAGTTGCGCCTCCAGCCAGCCCGGCGGCGTGGCCGCCGCGTCGACGCAGGCGATGCCGCTGTCGACGAGGCCCGCAAGGAAGCCCTCGGGGGTGCGGCGCGAGGTCGAGAGGGTCCAGTGCAGCTCCGGCCGGGCTGCGGCCAGGGCGCGCGCCTGGCGCAGCACGGCGTCGCCGTCCCAGCGGAAGTGCGGCGAGGGGCCGCCCACCAGGATCAGGCCGCGCGTCGCGTCGCGCGCCGTGCCGGGGACCACGTCGTTGAGCGCGCCGCGCGTGGCGATGACGTTGCCGCGCCGGGGCGGGCGGTCGTGTTCCGGGATCAGGCACAGATCGAACAGGCCGAGCGGCAGGCTTGGCCGCATCACCACCACGGCCTTGCCGCCGCGGGCGCGGCGCGCCGCCAGCAGGGGCAGGTGGGTGGCGTGGCCGGCGCCGACCAGCAGCTGCGGCCGGGGCAGGTGACGCCCTTCGGGGAAGCGCCCCGCCAGCCAATGAACGAGGGCCTTCCAGCCGCCGTGCACGCGGATGTCGATGCATCGGGCGGGGGTGAGGCGCGCCAGGGCGTGGCAGAGGCCCAGGCTCTGCTTGTCGTGCCCGGGCTTGCCGTCGGAGAGGCGCCAGATGGTGAGAAACGGCTGCGAACTGGAGGACATCTAGGGCAAAAGAGGTGCTTTTCCGGCGAATTGGGCTTGAGTCGATTTTCGCCGATTTATGGACATTGGGAGGTAATTTCCGGCAAACTTGCCGCCATTCCAACAAACGGCCCGACTCGAAGATGGCACGCAAGCGATCGCCAAAGGCCTCTCCTGCCCCGGAGCGGCAGGCAGAACAGCCGGGCAAGCGCATTCTGGTCCTGCACGGCCCCAACCTCAACCTCCTGGGCACCCGCGAACCGGAACACTACGGCCATCAGACCCTCGCCGACATCGACGCCGCCCTGGTCCAGCAGGGCCAGGATGTGGGCGTGGCCGTGGAATGCTTCCAGAGCAACGCCGAACACCTCCTGGTCGAGCGCGTCCATGCTGCCAGGAACGAGAACGTTGGTTTCATCATCATCAACCCCGCCGCCTTCACGCACACCAGCGTCGCCCTGCGCGACGCCTTGTCGGCGGTCGCCATACCCTTTATCGAGGTGCATCTGTCCAACGTCCATGCCCGCGAGGCCTTCCGCCAGCATTCGTATTTTTCCGACAAGGCGGTCGGCGTGATCTCGGGGTTGGGCGCCATGGGGTATCTGTTCGCCCTGGGCTATGCCCTCCACGCATTGGAGGATTGAAGCAAATGGATCTGCGCAAGCTGAAGAAACTCATCGACCTGGTGCAGGACTCGGGCATCGCCGAACTGGAGATCACCGAGGGCGAGGAAAAGGTCCGCATCACCAGCGTCATGGCCGGCAGCCAGCCCGTGTATGCCGCGCCGCAGATGATGGCGGCGCCGGTCGTGCATACCGCGCCGGCCGCTGCCGCCCCCGCCGCGGAGGCCGCCGAGCCGGCCCAGGTCGAGGGCAACACCGTCAAGTCGCCCATGGTCGGCACCTTCTACCGCACCCCGGCGCCCAACGCCAAGGCCTTCGTGGAAGTGGGCCAGAGCGTCAAGGTCGGCGACACCCTCTGCATCATCGAGGCCATGAAGCTCATGAACGAGATCGAGTCCGACGTGGCCGGGGTGGTCAAGGCCATCCTGATCGAGAACGGCCAGCCGGTGGAATACGGCGAGCCCCTGTTCATCATCGGTTGATTTCGTGCGGCGCGAGGCGAGCGGCGTGCGTCCACCGCCCCGCCTCACGCCTCACGCCTCACGCGAGGTATGTCATGTTTGAAAAAGTACTGATCGCAAACCGCGGCGAGATCGCCCTGCGCATCCAGCGCGCCTGCCGCGAGATGGGCATCAAGACCGTCGCGGTCTACTCCGAGGCGGACGCCGAGGCCAAGTACGTGCGCCTCGCCGACGAGTCCGTGTGCATCGGCCCGGCGCCGTCGATCAAGAGCTACCTGCACGTGCCCTCGATCATCGCTGCCGCCGAGGTGACCGATGCCGAGGCCATCCACCCCGGCTATGGTTTCCTGTCCGAGAACGCCAACTTCGCCGAGCGCGTCGAGAGCTCCGGCTTCGTGTTCATCGGCCCGCGCCCCGACACCATCCGCCTGATGGGCGACAAGGTCTCCGCCAAGGACGCTATGAAGGCCGCCGGCGTGCCCTGCGTGCCCGGTTCCGAGGGCGCCCTGGGCGAGGACCCGGACGAGTGGGTGCGCATGGCGCGCGACATTGGCTACCCCATCATCATCAAGGCCGCGGGCGGCGGCGGCGGGCGCGGCATGCGCGTGGTGCATACCGAGGCGCACCTGATCCAGTCCGTGCAGATGACCCAGGGCGAGGCCGCCGCGGCCTTCAACAACCCCATGGTGTACATGGAGAAGTTCCTCGGCAATCCGCGCCACATCGAGATCCAGGTCCTCTCCGACACGCACGGCAACGCCATCCACCTGGGCGAGCGCGACTGCTCCATGCAGCGCCGTCACCAGAAGGTCCTGGAGGAGGCGCCTGCCCCCGGCCTGGACCCGAAGCTGCGCAACAAGATCGGCGAGCGCTGCGCCGAGGCCTGCCGCCAGATCGGCTATCGCGGCGCCGGCACGTTCGAGTTCCTCTACGAGGACGGCGAGTTCTACTTCATCGAGATGAACACCCGTGTGCAGGTGGAGCACCCCGTGACCGAGCTGGTCACCGGCGTCGACATCGTCCAGGAGTCCATCCGCATCGCCGCCGGCCTGCCGCTGGCCAACAAGCAGAAGGACATCCATCTCAAGGGCCATGCCCTGGAGTGCCGCATCAACGCCGAGGACCCGAGGAACTTCGTGCCCTCGCCCGGCCGCATCAGCCTGTACCACGCCCCCGGCGGCCCCGGCGTGCGCGTCGACTCGCACGTGTACCAGAACTACTACGTGCCGCCGCACTACGACTCGATGATCGGCAAGCTCATCACCTACGGCGCCACGCGCGAGCAGGCGGTCGCGCGCATGCGCATCGCCCTCTCGGAGATGATCGTCGAGGGCATCAAGACCAACATCCCCCTGCACCAGGACTTGCTCGTGGACCAGGCCTTCCTGGAAGGCGGCCAGAGCATCCACTACCTGGAAAAGAAACTGGGGTTGAACAAGCATTGAGCCTGCGGAGCCGTCATTCCGGCGCAGGCCGGAATCCAGAAGCAACCTGGGCCCCGGCCTGCGCCGGGGTGACGGGCTGACCCCATGTCTTGGTTGTCCCTGAAGCTCGCCGCCGGCCAGGACGCGGCCGAGGCCCTCGCCGACCGCCTGATGGAGGCCGGCGCCCTCTCGGTCTCGATCGAGGACCGCGACGCCGGCACCGAGGCGGAGGCGCCGCAGTTCGGCGAGCCGGGCCTGGAAGACCCCAAGGCCTGGAGCCGCAACTGGGTGGTGGCCCTCCTCGACGCCGATGCCGACGTCCCCGCCCTGCTGGGCCTGCTGGGCCTCGCCGCCGACCACGAGCACCGGATCGAGTCGGTCGAGGAGCAGGACTGGGTACGCCTGACGCAGTCCCAGTTCGACCCCATCCGCATCTCCGAACGCCTGTGGATCGTGCCCTCCTGGCACGAACCGCCCGACCCCGATGCCATCTGCATCGAGCTCGACCCCGGCCTCGCCTTCGGCACCGGCAGCCACCCCACCACGCGCCTGTGCCTGGCCTGGCTGGAGGCGCACGTCGCGCGCGGCGAGTCCGTGCTCGACTACGGCTGCGGCTCCGGCATCCTCGCGATCGCCGCCGCGCGCCTGGGTGCCGCGCCGGTCGTGGGCGTGGACCTCGACCCGCAGGCGGTCACCGCCTCGCGCGACAACGCCGCGCGCAACGGCGTGACGGCCGCCTTCCACCTGCCCGACGCCCTGCCGCCCGGTCGTTACGACATCGTCATCGCCAACATCCTCACCAACCCGCTCAAGGCCCTCATGCCCCTGCTCGCCAGCCGCGTGCGGCCGGGCGGGCGCCTGGCGCTGTCCGGCATCCTCGCCGAGCAGGCGGAGGAGATCCTGGAGATCTACGGCCAGGCCTTCGACATGGCGGTGTGGCGCGTGGAAGACGGCTGGGTGTGCCTGGCCGGCGTGAAGCGGTGAGCTGAATGCAGACCAGCTGCCCGGAATGCCGCACCACCTTCCGCGTCAGCCAGGAACAGCTCGGCCTGCGCCGCGGCTTGGTGCGCTGCGGCAGCTGCAACGCGGTGTTCAATGCCTACGACACGCTCTTGCCGGAACTGGAGAACCCGCCGGCCTCGGTGACCGAGGAGGCCGAGGCGCCGGCGCAGGAGTCGCTGCCCTTCGCGCCGGCGGCATTCGAACCCGCCGAGACGCCGCCGGCCGACCTGCAGGCCGCCTACCGCGAGGCGGGCATCGACCTTGCAGCCGGCATGGTCGCCTACGCGGAGGCCGCCGAGGCGGTGGAGGCGGAGAGGCCCGAGGCCTGGCCGCAAGCCGTGACGGAACCCGAACCCGAGCCCCTCAGGTCGCTGGACGAGAGCCCCGACGCCATCCTCCTCTCCGAACTGCCGACGCGGCAGGTCCGCGCCCGCCTGCCCTGGTGGCAGACCGTCCTATATCTGTTCGGCACCCTCCTGCTGCTCCTGGTCCTGCTTGGTCAGGCGGCCTACTTCCTGCGCGCCGAGCTCGCCGCCGCCGTGCCCGAGGCGCGGCCGCTGCTGGAGGGCGCGTGCGACGCCCTGGGGTGCGACGTGCCGCTGCCGCGCCAGCTGACGCGCCAGGCCATCGTTTCATCCAGTCTGGAGCACGACCCGGAGCAGAAGTCGCGCGTGAGCCTCACCTTCCTGCTCGCCAACCGCACCGGCCAGACCCAGGCCTGGCCGCACGTCATCCTCACCCTCAGCGACGTGCGCGAGGCGCCGGTGGCGCAGAAGGCCTTCGCCCCCGACATGTACCTGCCGCGCACGGTCAGTCCGCGCGCCGGCTTCCCCGCGCGCAGCGAGCAGGAGGCGCGGGTGGAACTGGACGTCGGCAACCTGGAGGCCGCCAGCTACGTCCTGGCCGTCGCCTACCCCTGAAATGGAACAGTCCCCTTGCCCGCTGCGCGCGTTTCCCCCGCGGGTGAGCGGTTCCTTCGGAACGGCCGTGCGGAACTGAGATGAAACGGCCCCCTGACTCGCTGCGCTCATATCCCCCCGTGGGGGAGGTCAGTTCCTTCGGAACGGCCGTGCGGAACTGATACGTCCGTCCGGCTTGTTCGCCCGCCGGCCGCCCGGTATAGTCCGAGCCGCTATCGTTCTCGCGGGAGAGCGCCGGACAAACCGGCCGCCGAAGGCGCAATCGACCCGTAACCGCTCAGGCAAAAGGACCGCGAGGAATGGGCAACTCTGGAGAGCGCCGCGCGCGACGCGGCCACCGATGGGGCAAATCTCTCAGGTAAACCGGACAGAGGGGTGAACGTGAACACCGTGCGCGTTCGCCCTTTTTCTTTTTCGGAGCCCGTTTTGCATACAGAAACCCGCAATGCCGCGCGCATGCCCGTCTGGATCCGCCAGAACCTGGGGCGCGAGCGCCATTACGGCGGCACCGCGCAGGCGGTGCACGGGCGCGGCCTGCACACGGTGTGCGAGGAGGCGCGTTGCCCCAACCGCGGCGAGTGCTGGAGTCGCGGCACCGCCACCTTCATGCTGCTGGGCGACACCTGCACCCGCGCCTGCGCCTTCTGCTCGGTGAAGACCGGGCGGCCCACCTGGGCGGACGCCGACGAGCCGCGCCGCGTCGCTGAATCCTGCCTCGACATGGGCCTCAGTTTCGTCGTCCTCACCTCGGTGAATCGCGACGACCTGCCCGACGGCGGTGCCGGCTGCTTTGCCGACACCCTGCGTGAACTGCGCCTGCGCAAACCCGACATGGGCGTCGAGTTCCTCACCCCCGACTTCCGCCTCGTGCAGGAGGCGGCGGCCGAGCGCTTCAACGCCACGCTCGCCGCCCTCCCCGATGGCGCGCGCCGCGACCTGATCTGGGGCCACAACGTCGAGACCGTGCCGCGCCTGTACAAGGAGGCGCGCAAGGGCGCGAAATACGAGCGCTCCCTTGAACTGCTCGCCCTCGCCGCGCGCCAGCCCGGCACCGAGGCCAAGTCCGCGCTCATGCTGGGCCTGGGCGAGACGCGCGAGGAGGTGCTGGCGGTGCTTGCCGACCTGCGCGCCGCCGGCGTGAAGCGCCTGTCGCTGGGCCAGTACCTGCGCCCGTCCCTGGACAACCTGCCGGTGGCCAGCTACGTGCCGCCGGAGGCGTTCGCCGAATACGAGACCGCCGCGCGCGAGATGGGCTTTGCCTGGGTGAAGGCCGGGCCGCTGGTGCGCTCTTCCTACTACGCCGAAGAGATACAGCAAGGAAACCCGCATGGCTGAACTCAAGCAGACCCCCCTCAACGCCAAGCACCGCGAGGCCAACGCCAAGCTGGTGGACTTCTCCGGCTGGGAGATGCCCATCCACTACGGCTCGCAGATCGAGGAGCACCACATCGTGCGGCGCGACGCCGGCATGTTCGACGTCTCGCACATGCTGCCCGTGGACCTCAAGGGCGAGGGCGTGCGCGCCTTCCTCCGCCAGCTGGTGGCGAACAACGTCGACAAGCTGCAGACCACCGGCAAGGCGCTCTACTCCTGCATGCTGCACGAGGGCGGCGGCGTGGTGGACGACCTGATCATCTACTTCATGCGCGAGGACTGGTTCCGCCTGGTGGTGAACGCCGGCTGCGCCGACAAGGACCTGGCGTGGATGGAGACGCAGCGCGACAAGCTCGCCCCCGGCGTGCAGATCGCGCCGCGCCGCGACCTCGCCATGATCGCCGTGCAGGGCCCCCAGGCCCCGGCCAGGCTGTGGCAGGCCATGCCCGGCCTGGAGGACGTCGCCGGGCCGCTCAAGCCCTTCAACGCCGTGGTAGTGGGCGAGATGTTCGTCGCCCGCACCGGCTACACCGGCGAGGACGGCTTCGAGATCATGCTGCCCGCCAAGGCCGCGGCCTTCTTCTGGCAGGCCTTGCTGGACGTGGGCGTGAAGCCCTGCGGCCTGGGCGCGCGCGACACCCTGCGCCTGGAGGCCGGCATGAATCTGTTCGGCCAGGACATGGACGAGAAGACCACCCCCCTGGAGTCCGGCCTGGCCTGGACCGTGGACCTGAAGTCGGAGCGCGACTTCATCGGCAAGGATTCGCTGCTGCGGCTGCCCCGGGACAAGCAACTGGTCGGCCTCAAACTCCTGGACAAGGGCGTGCTGCGCGGCCACCAGAAGGTCTTCGCCGAACAGGGCGAGGGCGAGATCACCAGCGGCAGTTTTTCCCCCACCCTCAACGTCTCCGTCGCCCTGGCCCGCGTGCCGGTGGGCGTGAACGTGGGCGATACGGTGGAAGTCGAGATTCGTGACAAACGCCTGCGCGCGGCTGTGGTGAAATACCCCTTCGTGCGCAACGGCAAGGCAATGGTTTAAGGAGAAGAAAATGAACATCCCCGCCGATCTGAAATACACCCCATCCCATGAGTGGGTCCGCCAGGAAGCGGACGGCACCGTCAGCGTCGGCATCACCGACCACGCCCAGGAACTGCTGGGCGACATGGTGTTCGTCGAGAACCCCACCGTCGGCCGCACCCTGGCGGCCGGCGAGGAATGCGCCGTGGTCGAGTCCGTGAAGGCCGCCTCCGACGTCTACGCCCCCGTGGCGGGCGAGGTGGTGGCGGTGAACGAGGCCGTCGAGTCCAGCCCCGAGGGCATCAACCAGGACCCCTACGGCGCCTGGATGTTCAAGTTGAAGCCCGCCGGCGACCTGTCCGGCCTGCTCGACGCGGCCGCCTACCAGGCGCACGTGGAATCGGAAGCCCACTAAATCAAGTGCTCAGTCGGCAGCACCCCCCGACCCGCCTGCCAACTGCCAACTGATGACTGCCAACTAAGATGCCTTTTATTCCCCACACCGAATCCGACGTCGCCGAGATGCTCGCCAGCATCGGTGCGCCGTCGCTGGATGCCCTGTTCGACGAGATCCCCGCCGAGCTGAACTGTGGCGGCCTCAGCCAGGTGCCGGCCGGCCTGTCCGAGATGGCGGTCACCCGGCTGATGCACCAGCGCGCGCAGCAGGACGGCTTCTACAGCAGCTTCCTCGGCGCCGGCGCCTACGAGCACCACATCCCCGCCGCAGTCTGGCAGATCGTCACGCGCGGCGAGTACTACTCCGCCTACACGCCCTACCAGGCGGAGGCGAGCCAGGGCACGCTGCAACTGCTGTACGAATACCAGACCATGATGGCGAGCCTGACCGGCATGGAGGTGTCCAACGCCTCCCTGTACGACGGCGCCTCGGCGGTGGCCGAGGCCATCCTCATGGCGGTGCGCGCCAGCAAGGGCGGTGTGCGGCGCGTGCTGGTGCCCGCCACCCTGCATCCGCGCTACCGCGCCGTGGCCGAGGCGACGGTGAAGAATCAGGGCATCGAGCTGGTGACCCTGCCGTGGTGCACCGACTGCGGCTACACCATCCCCGAGAGCCTGGAGAAGTACGCCGCCGACCCCGCCGCCGCCCTGGTGATCCCGCAGCCCAACTTCTTCGGCGTGCTGGAGCCGGTGGACGCCCTCACCGACTGGGCGCACGCGCACAACATGCTGGCCATCGCCGTGGTCAACCCGCTCGCGCTGGCGCTGCTCAAGCCGCCGGGGCAGTGGGGAAGCAAGGGTGCTGACATCTGCGTCGGCGATGGCCAGCCCCTGGGCGTGCCGCTGTCCTCCGGCGGCCCGTACTTCGGCTTCATCACCGCCCGGCAGGCCCTGGTGCGGCAGATGCCCGGCCGCATCGTCGGCCGCACCGTCGACGCGGACGGCAAGCCCGGCTTCGCCCTCACCCTGCAGGCGCGCGAGCAGCACATCCGCCGTGCCAAGGCCACCTCCAACATCTGCTCCAACCAGGGTCTGCTGGTCACCGCCGCCACCATCCACATGTCGCTCCTGGGCCCCCAGGGCCTGAAGGACGTGGCGCTGGCCAGCCATGCCAACACGCGCGCCCTGGTGGCGAAGCTCACCGCCGTCGAGAGCGTGCAGCAGGTGTTCGCCAGCCCGTATTTCCACGAAGTGGTGTTGCGCCTCGGCAGCCCGGTCGACGAGGTGCTGCGCGCCCTGCGCGCGCAGGGCATCCTCGGCGGCTACGCCCTGGGAGGGGACTATCCTGAATTGGCGGACTGCATCCTCGTGTGCGCCACCGAGACCAAGACGGATGACGACCTCGACGCCTATGCGCAACAATTGGAACGCATCTTGAGCCGGCGCCGCGAGGCCCCGCCCTGTGCCTACAAGAAGTGACCGCGACCACCCCCAACCGTCATTCCGGGTCTGCCTCGGAATGACAAATTGAGACAGGAGACAACGACATGGCAACCGTAACCCTTGGCGGCGAACCCATCACCGTAGGCGGCACCTTCCCGCGCCCGGGCGATTCCGCGCACTCCTTCATGCTGGTCGACAAGGACCTCAAGGACGTGTCCCTGTCCGCCTTCTGGGGCAAGCGCAAGGTCCTCAACATCGTGCCCAGCCTGGACACCGCGGTGTGCCAGGAATCCACGCGCAAGTTCAACGCCGCGGCCTCCAGCCTGCCCAACACCGTGGTGCTGGTGATCTCCGCCGACCTGCCGTTCGCGCAGGCCCGCTTCTGCGGCGCCGAGGGGCTGAACAACGTGATCACCCTCTCCACCATGCGCGGACGCGACTTCCACAAGGACTACGGCGTCATGATCATGGACCCGCCGCTCTCCGGTCTCACGGCCCGCGCGGTGGTCGTCCTCGACGAACACGACAAGGTCGTCTATTCCGAGCTGGTGCCCGAGATCAAGCAGGAACCGATCTACGACGCCGCCCTCGCCGCAGCGCGCGGCGAACCGCTGTAACCGAACCCCTCCCCCTCGAGGGGGGAGGGGCAGGGGAGGAGGTGGGGCGGCGTGGCCGCCCTGGTCACGAAAAGGCCCACCCTCACCCCAGTCCTCTCCCCTCAAGGGAGAGGGTGCCAACCCACTTCACCGCACGAACCATGCTGATCTTCGAACACGCCCACCCCGGCCGCCGCGCGCAGGCCCAGGCCCCCGTTTCCCCCGCCGCCGCGGACGACCTGCCCGCGGACCAGCTGCGCGCCGCGGCGCCCCTCCTGCCCGAGTGCTCCGAACTCGACGTGGTGCGCCACTACACCGGCCTCTCGCAGAAGAACTTCAGCATCGACACGCAGTTCTACCCGCTCGGCTCGTGCACCATGAAGTACAACCCGCGCGCCTGCAACAGCCTGGCGATGCTGCCGCAATTCCTCTCGCGCCACCCCTTGGCGGACGCGGAGACGGGCCAGGGCTTCCTGTCCAGCATGTTCGAGCTGCAGGAGATCCTCAAGGACGTCACCGGCATGGCGGCGGTGAGCCTGGCGCCCATGGCCGGCGCGCACGGCGAGTTCGCCGGCGTGGCGATGATCCGCGCCTACCACGAGGCGCGCGGCGACACGGCGCGCACCGAGATCATCGTCCCGGACGCCGCGCACGGTACCAACCCCGCCACCGCCACCATGTGCGGCTACGCGGTGAAGGAGATCCCCACCGACCGCGACGGCAACGTCGACCTGGAGGCCCTGAAGGCCGCGGTCGGCCCGCAGACCGCCGGTCTGATGCTGACCAACCCCTCCACCCTGGGCGTGTTCGAGAAGACCATCGTCGAGATCCAGAAGATCGTGCACGAGGCGGGCGGCCTGACCTATTACGACGGCGCCAACCTGAACGCCATCCTCGGTCGCGTGCGTCCGGGCGACATGGGCTTCGACGTGATCCACATGAACCTGCACAAGACCTTCTCGACGCCGCATGGCGGCGGCGGTCCCGGCGCCGGCCCGGTGGGCGTGTCGGAGCGCCTGCGGCCCTACCTGCCCATCCCCTACGTGGTCGAGGAGCGCGGTTTCCACCGCTGGGCGGAGGAGGCGGACTGTCCGCAGAGCATCGGCCGCATGAGCGCCTTCGGCGGCAACATGGGGGTGCTGCTGCGCGCCTACGTCTATGCCCGCATGCTCGGCGCGGAGGGCATGCACCGCGTTGCCGAGTACGCGGCGCTGAACGCCAACTACCTGGCGGCTGAACTGCGGAAGGCCGGTTTCGACCTGGCCTTCCCGGAGCGCCGTGCCAGCCACGAATTCATCGTCACGCTGAAGAAGCTCAAGGACGCCACTGGCGTTTCCGCCATGGACTTCGCCAAGCGACTGCTCGATTACGGCTTCCACGCCCCCACCACCTACTTCCCCATGTTGGTGCCGGAGTGCCTGCTGATCGAGCCGACCGAGACCGAGAGCAAGGAGACCCTGGATGCCTTCGTCGCCGCCATGGTGGCGGTGAAGCAGGAGGCGGAGACCCAGCCTGACCTGGTCAGGCAGGCGCCGCACACCCTGCCGGCGCGCCGCATGGACGACGTGAAGGCCGCGCGCGAATTGGATCTGGTGTGGAAGCAACCGGCGGGCCAGTAACAGGCATGTAACCTTGGGCGGCGATAGTCCCGCGCTTTGCGGAAGGATCCGATGAGCGCGCACACCCCGCTAGAAAGCCCGCACAAGGGCAAGACCGGCCTCAGGCGGGTCTGGAACGCCATGTTCTACTCCTTCGCCGGCCTCGGCTCCGCCTGGAAGCACGAGGACGCGTTCCGCCAGGAGTCCATCCTCGCCATGCTGATGGTGCCCCTGGCCTTCCTGCTCGCGCACGACAACCTCGCGCGCGCCCTCATGATCGCCAGCGTCTTCCTGGTGCTCGTCGTCGAACTGCTCAACTCCGCCATCGAGGCCACGGTGGACCGCATCTCCCTGGAGAACCACCGCCTCGCCAAGCGTGCCAAGGACATCGGCAGCGCCGCCGTGTTCATCTCGCTGATGAACGTGCTGCTGGTGTGGGGGCTGGTGCTCTGGCGCTGAGCCGGCTTGTCCTCAGGCCGCTGCCGGGACGCCCTCCTGCTGTTGCGCGACGGCATGCGTGGTGCCGATCCAGTTACGGAAATCCTCGGCGGAGAGGGGCTTGGCGAAGTGGTAGCCCTGCCCCTCGACACAGCCGAGCTGTTGCAGCACGCCCCTCTCCGAGGGGTTCTCGATGCCCTCGGCGACGATGTCGAGCGACAGGCTCTCCGCCAGGGCGATGATGGCCTTGATGATGGTCTCGTTGGCCGGCGTGCGCTCGATGTCGCGCACGAAGGACTGGTCGATCTTCAGCCGGTTGATGGGGAAGCGGCGCAGGTAGTTCAGGCTGGAATAGCCCGTGCCGAAGTCGTCGATCGCCAGGCTGACGCCGAGCGCCCTGACACCATGCAGCGTGTCAATCACCTCGTCGACGTTGTGCATCAGCACGCTCTCGGTCAATTCCAGTTCGATCAGCTGCGGCTCCACGCGGCTGTCGGCCAGCGCGGACTGCAGGACCTTGATGAAGGTCTTCTGGTGGAACTGCACCGCCGATACGTTGATCGACATGCGCATGGGCGCGATGCCGCCATCCATCCATTCGCGCAGCTGTCCGCAGGCCTGGCGCATGACCCATTCGCCCAGACGCTGGATCAGGCCGCTCTCCTCCGCCATGGGGATGAACTCCGATGGCGAGATCATGCCGCGGACGGGGTGGCGCCAGCGCACCAGGGCCTCGACGCCTCGGATCCCGCCGTCCGAGATGTTGACCTGGGGCTGGAAGTGCAACAGCAGCTCGCCATTGTCGATGGCCTGGCGCAGGTCGTTCTGCAGCGACAGGCGGGTCGGGTCGAAGGGCGCGCTGCCCTCGACGTAGACGCGGAAGTCGTCGCGTCCGCTCGCCTTGGCCTGGTACATGGCCGCGTCCGCCTTGGCGAGCAGGCGGCTGATGTCGGTGTCGTCGCGCGGGAAGATGGCGATGCCGATGCTTACCGTCACCACCAGGGAATGGCCGAGCAGCTCCATGGGCGCGCGCATGGCCTCCAGCAGGCGCTCCGCCACCTGGTCGGCGCCGCTCGGGTCGACCAGGTCCTCCATGAGGATGACGAACTCGTCGCCGCCGATGCGCGCCACGGTATCGTTCTTGCGCGCGCAGGCCTTCATGCGGCTCACCAGGTTGCGCAGCACTGCGTCGCCGCAGCTGTGGCCGAGCGAGTCGTTGATCGATTTGAAGCGGTCCACGTCGATGAACAGCAGGGCCACCGAACGTTCCCGCCGTTCCGCGTCCAGACAGGCCTGGCGGATGCGGTCGCCGAGCAGGACCCGGTTCGGTATGCCGGTCAGGTGGTCGTAGTGCGCCATGTAGAACAGTTCCGCCTGCTTGCGCTGGGTGATCAGGTTGAGCAGGTCGTGACCGTTGGCGACGCCCTGGTAGCGCCCTTCGCGCGTCACCACGAAGCCCGTCACCATGTGGTGCATGCCGGCGCCGATGATGATCTGCGCCACGTCCTCCAGGCTGCAGTTCTCCTCGACGACGATCGGGGCGTGGCCGTGGTAGTCCTCGCTGCCCATCACCTCCAGGATCAGGCGGCGTCCGAACACCTCGCGCGCGAAGGACTTGGCGAAGAACTCGACGAAGACGTTGCGGTCGACCAGGGCCATGGGCTTGCCCGCGTCGTCGACGATGGGGATGGCGTAGAGCTCCTTGTTCTCCAGGAAGCGGGCCAGCACGTCCAGGCAGTTCGATTGCCAGAGGGTGGGCGGCATGGGGCGGATCAGGTCACGCACGGTCGGCGCATGCTGCAATTCGCCGTCCTGGATGAGGCTGTAGCCCGGGTGCGAGCCGGCCGGATGGGTGGTTTGGAGCGGGGTCGGGGCTGCGGATTTCATGGCATGAAACCTCGTCGGAAAACGGGGGGGTGGGAAATGGCGGAACGGGGCAAGGGTCTCGATCCGGACAGGGGAAAAACTCGCAGAGAAGTCAGGTGAGGGTGCCGGGCAGGCCGCGCCCGGCCTTGTCAGACACGCGCCAGTTCGCACCTCAGCCATTGCATGCCGATCTCGCGCGCGGCCATGACCTTGGCGATGGCCGGGGCGAGCACCTTCTCGTCCGTGAAGAAGAAACCGTGGCGGGAATAGATCTCGCCATCCGTCTTCGACCAGAGGTGACGCACCTGCGCGGACAGGAAGATGTCCTGGGAGCGGTCGTCGGTGTACACGGTCAGGCGATGGCTGCCGTCATCCAAGGCATGGGCCTTGTCGGTCAGGAGCTGCACGCCCGCCAGGCTGATGTTGAGGAGCAGGCCGAGCAGGGCATTCGGATGGCTGCGCCGGAACACCCAAACGGGCACGACCTCCTTCTCAAGCGGGACCTGGAAGAACTGGACCCGCTCCGACTGGCGCTTCTCCATGATTCACTCACACCGTTGGCTGAAGCCGCAGCTTAGTTCGCGTATGTTGAGTGAATATGACCAAAGAGATAGGCCGTACCGAGCCGACGGCCCGCTGCGCGCCTGTGGTCAAGCCAGTTCGTAGCCGGCGCCGCGCTGCGGCACCTCCACCTTCCAGCCCAATCCGTCGCGCAGCAGCTGGCCGAAGCCCTCGGCCGTCTCCGCCTCGCCGTGCACCACGAAGGTCCGCTGCGGCGGCCGCCTGAAGTGCGACAGCCAGGCCACCAGCGCGTCGCGGTCGGCGTGCGCGGAGAGGCCGCCCAGGGTGTAGAGGTCGGCGCGCACCGGCACGTTCTCGCGGAACAGGCGCACGTTGCGCGCGCCGTCCACCAGGCGCCGGCCCAGCGTGCCCTCGGCCTGGAAGCCGGCGATGATCACCGTGCACTCCTTGCGCGGCAGGTTGAAGCGCAGGTGGTGCTTGACCCGCCCCGCGTCGCACATGCCGGAGGCGGAGATGATGATCGCCCCCTCGCTGATCTTGTTCAGGGCCATGGATTCCTCCACGTCCTCGGTCATGCGCAGGTAGGGCGCGTCCGGGCTGGTGCGGAACCAGTCCATGAGGCGGCGGTAGTCCTCGTCGAGAATGGCCTGGTTCTTCAGGGTGATCTCGGTGGCGGCCGTAGCCATGGGCGAGTCGACGAAGATCGAAAGGTTCCTCGGCAGGCGCTTCTGCCGCACCAGATCCATGAGCAGGAACAGCAGTTCCTGGGTGCGGCCGACCGCGAAGGCGGGGATGACAACGTTGCCCTTCTTGCGTTGCAGGGTGTCGGTAACCGCGTGCGCGAGTTCGTCGATGGTCTCCGGCATGCCCTTGTGCAGGCGGTTGCCGTAGGTCGACTCCACCAGCAGCACGTCCGCGCTCTCGATCGGCGTCGGGTCGTTGACGATGGGCCGGCCGGGCATGCCCAGGTCGCCGGAGAACACCAGCTTCTTCTCCTTGCGGCCCTCGCGCACCCAGACCTCGATGCTGGCGGAGCCGAGGATGTGGCCGGCGTCGCGGTAGCAGGCGCGCACCTGCGGGTGCGGCTGGATCTCCTGGCCGTAGCGCACGCCTTCCAGCAGCTTGAGCGAGGCCTTGGCCTGGGTCACGGTGTAGAGCGGCGCCAGCTCGCTGACGCGGGCGCGCCGCGTCTTGCGGTTGGCGTAGTTGGCCCACTCCGCCTCCTTCTCCTGGATGTAGGCGGAGTCCGGCAGCATCACCCCCAGCAGGTCGCGCGTCGCGCGGGTGCAGTACACCGGGCCGCGATAGCCGTGCGCCATCAGGCGCGGCAGCATGCCGCTGTGGTCGATGTGGGCGTGGGTGAGGAGGACGAAATCCAGGGATTCCGGGTCGAAGGCGGGAAAGGCGCGGTTCGCCGCATCGGCCGCCCTGCCGCCCTGGAACATGCCGCAGTCGACGAGGAAGCGCACGCCCTTTGCCTCCACCAGGAAGCAGGAACCGGTGACCTCGCGAGCGGAACCGTGGAAGGTGAGTCTCATGCTTCCATGCTAGCCGCCCGCGTGGCGCATGCCAGGCGGTTCAGGGGCGAGGACCGGCGGTGGCCGTCAACCTGTCTTGCGGAACGGCGCGGCCTGTGTCTCGTCGCGTACCTGACGCGCGTCGGTGGGCGCGAGCACCCGCGCCCGGCCTTCTTCGAGGACCTTGGCGAAGGCCTCCGCGCTCAGCGAGAGGGCGCGCTGGCCCTGCCGGTTGGTGAGCAGGAACAGGCCGCGGTGCGGGCTGATCCAGGCCAGCTTCAGTTCGCGCGGTGCCTCGCCAGGCTCCTGGAACACCAGCCAGGTGCCGGCGCCGAGGCCGGCCATGAGCGTTGCCGTCGTCGGGGTCCCGTCTGTCCGCATTCCGGCCTCCCTGTCCGTTGCTGGCGCCACCGGCGCCGTCTTGATTGTCGTCGGCGGTTCGGCCGGCCGCGCCTCGGTGGCCGCCGTCCCGGCCGTGGGTGGGGCCGCGTCCGTGATGGCGGGCTGTTCGAGGGACAGACGCACCACCTCGGCGTGGAGTTTGGCCAGCTCGACGAAGAATCCGTCGCGCGCCGCCCGCGGCGTGCCCAAGGCCTCCAGGCCCATGTCGAGGCGCTTTAGCAGGCCCGGCATGATCTCGATAAGGCGTATGCGATCCGCCTGTACGGTCTTCGCGCCGAGGCTCCAGAGCAGGTCTTCCATGGTGCGCACGGCCTCGATCCAGGCTGGGCCGTCTGCCCCGAAACGGGCATGCAGGCGGGCCAGCAGCGGGCGCCAGTGGCTGGAGAGGAAGCCGTGGATGATCTGCGGCACGCTGGCGCCGGCCAGGCAGCGCGCCACCTCCCTGCGCGCAGCCTCCTGCGCCGCCGCGCCGTCGGGCTCGGCACGCCGTTCCTGGGGTTCCGGCACGGCTGGCGCCACGGTCTCGATCCCGGCTGCCGCGGGGCGGGCGAGGGCACGCAGGTCCTTGGCGCTCAGGTGGTCGGCGAGGTCGCGGTAGAACAGGTTGATGCGCGCCGCCAGCCCCCAGCACAGGGCCAGGACCAGGCGCCGCTTGGCCTGGTGCGGCCAGTGCTGGTCACGGATGGCGTCGGCCACCGCGGTCTCGACGATGCGCGGGCCGAGTGGGAGGTCGTTGAGCAGCAGGTCCGGCGCGTCCAGCAGCTGTTTGTACTGCGACAGCAGGGTCTGCAGCGGCCGCCAGCCTGCGTTCTGCACCGCCTCCTTGATCTTGCCCGGCTCCAGCGAGTCGTCCAGCACGTGGTGCTCGACGATCTTCAGTTCCTTCTCGTCGAAGTCGATGACGTTGCCGATCAGCTTGTCCGGCTTGTGCTCGCACGCGCGCACGTAGCGCTGCTGGAAATGCTTCATGAAGTCGATGACCAGGACCGAGCGCCGGGTCCTGGAGAAGTCGGCGGCGCTGATCAGGCTTTCGCGCTCGACGTGGGTCAGGGCCTCGGTGGCGTCCTTGAAGAGCTGCTGTTCGGCCTGCTCCAGGGCGTCGGCGAGGATGCCGGAGAGGCGGAGCACGGCGATCTCGCCGCATTCGCGCAGCGGCTGGCTGAGCTTGCCCCAACTCCCCGTGACCTCGACGGCGGGAGAGGCGGGGGATCTGGTTTCGACTCTCGGTTCCATGGCCCATTCCTTCCAAAAACCCTGCTGCCGGGCCTGCCGGTGCGTGGCGGTGCACTGGCGGCTTGTCCAAACGGCCCGCGGGCGGCGCATGGGATGGCAGGGGGAAGGCGAGGCCGGAATGGCGCGTCGCTGGAGCCTGGCGATCCCGCTGTCATGGGGCCGTAGCCCTTTAGACCGGTGATTTTGCGTCCCCATCTTTCGATGGGTTTGCCCTGTGCAGGTTGCGATACAAAAACAATCATCCGCTATATCGGACGATGTAGGCAAAAGATTTAACTTTTTTTACAAACGCGGCGCATCCGGTCGGCCAATGCTGTAACGGATGCTGGAGCGGCCCTCGGCGTCGCGCTCGATCCAGGCCAGGTGCAGCTCGCCCGTGGCGGTCAGGGCGAGCGCCGGGTCGCTCTGGCTGCCGGGGCCGGCGGCGGGCGGCGGCGCGATGTTCTCGCCGAAGCCGCCGCCGGGCAGGCGCTGGCTCAGCCAGACGTCGGGCGTGCCGTCGCGCTCGTCGTCCCAGGCCACCACCAGGCCGCCCCGGCCGTCGCCCGCCGCCGCGGGGTGCCATTGCGCGATGGCGTCGCCGAAGCTGTCCTGGACCTTGGCGTTCCTCCCCTCGCCCGGCAGGGCCGCGTAGACGTCGTAGCCGGAGAGGAAGTCGCGCTTGTCCAGCCACACCGCCGCCGCCTCGCCCGCGCCGGCCGGGGCGAGGGCGGGGCGCATGGCGCCGGTGCCGCGTCCCAGGTCGGTGCCCTGGGCCTTGCCGGTGGCGTTCTGGCTGACCCGCGCGGGGGCGCTCCAGACGCGGCCGTCGGCGCTGCGGCTGGCGAAGATCACGGTATGGCCGAGACGCCGGTCCTCCCAGGCGAGGGTGAGGCCCGAGGCGGTGGCCAGCAGGGCGGGGTACTGCTGGTCGTCCCTGGCCGGATCGGGCTCCAGGGGGCGTTTTTCGGCCATGCGCAGCTTCTCTCCCGCCAGTTCCAGGCGGCCCAGCCACAGGCGCCGCCAGCGGCCCTCCGGGGCGGTCCAGGCGGCGTGCAGGCCCAGCCCGGGGTGCCAGGCCAGCGCCCCCTGGCCGCCCTGGTCCGCCAGCGTCAGCGCGGGGCCAAGCGTGCCAGCCTGGACCAGCGCGGCGCGCACGCCGCCCTCGTCCTCCCAGATCACGGCGAAACGGTCCTCCCCCAGGGCGGTGATGCCCGGCGCGAAGCATTCGCCCTGGCCGTAGGACAGTGCGCGGAAAGCGTCCTCGCCTGGAGACTTGAGCGCCAGATGGCAGCGCGGCGCGCCGCTGCGGTCATCTTCCCACGCGAGCGCCACGTGGCCGCCGGAGACCGCCAGGGCCTGGCGCCCGGAGGCCTCGATGTGGTGGAACACGCCCTTGCCGGCCGTCACTTCCTGCGCCGGGGCGAAGTTCCAGCCGGCCGCGGCGGCGGGCAACGCCAACGCGCAGGCCAGGAGCCAGGCCAGCCGCCTCATTTGCCGCTCCCCAGGAACTCCATCAGGCCCTGCTTCTCGTAGTGCCTGCCGGTGACGTAGCGGTCGTAGTCGCTGAAGTCCGCCACCGTCTTGAAGCCGGGGATCTTCGCCAGCTGCCGGCCCTCGGCGGTCATGTAGACGAACAGCGGCGTGGCGAAGGCGCCCAGGCGGGTGCCCAGCTCCGCCTCGGTGACCCGCTCGCCGCTGGGCAGGCGCAGGCGCCTGCCGCCCTCGGCGTCGACGTAGACCAGCACGTAGTGCTCGCTGTAGCGCTGCTTCAGGCCCGGGTCGGAGAAGGTCTTGCGGTTGACGTGGTCGCACCAGGCGCAGCCGTAGCGGCCGAAGTAGAGGAAGATCGGCTTGCCTTCCACCTTGGCGCGCGCCAGGCCGGTGTTGAAGTCGACGAAGTCGTAGCCAGGGGGCGGGTCGGCGCGCGCGCCGGCGAGGGCGAGCAGGGCGGCGATGCCGAGGACGAGGCGTGCGATGGAACGTGACATGGCGGGGCTCCGGGCGGATATGCTGCGTGGGCTCCATTATTCGCCCGCACCCGCGCCGGGTTAAGAGATGCACTTGTACCATGCCGCCCCCGCGCGGCCTGACTTAGACGAGAGGAGAAACCCCATGCGCCGACTGTTCGCCCTCAGCCTTTGCCTGCCCAGCCTGGCGTGCGCCGCGCCGACCGACCTGCTGCCCGTGAAGCAGCTCGGCATGGAGCTGGCGCGCGACATCGCCAGCCTGTCCATCGAGGCCTGCCGCAAGGACGGCTACAACGTCTCCGCCGTGGTCCTGGACCGCGCCGGCAACGTGCAGGCCGCCCTGCGCGACGGCCTCGCCGCGCGCCACACCCTGGAGATCGCCGAGCGCAAGGCCGGCATGGCCATCATGTCCGGGTCCGACACTGCCAGCTTCCGCGACGCGCGCGCCGACATCCGCCCCGAGCTCAACCACATGCGCGGCCTGATCGTCATGGCCGGCGGCCTGCCGGTCCGCTCCGCCGGCAGCCTGGTGGGGGCGGTGGGCGTCTCCGGCGCGCCCGGCGGCGAGAAGGACGCGGCCTGCGCCGAGGCGGCGCTGAAGGCCCTGGAAGATCGCCTGGAGGGCTTTTGAGCGTGGCGCTGCCCGAGCCCGCCGCGCGCCTGATCCGCGCCTACCGCCAGCGCGAGCGCATCGCGGCCCTGCCCGAGGACGGCCCTGCCGACTTCGCGGCGGCCTATGCCGTGCAGCGCGAGGTGTGGCGCGAGCTGGTGGGCGAGCGGCGTCCCACGGCCTGGAAGGTGGCGGCCGCCGGCCCGGAGGCCGAGCCCCTGGCCGCGCCCATGCCGCCCTGGCACGTCGTCGCCGGCGGGGCGGAACTGCCCGCCGCCGAGTTCTTCACCGTGGGCGTGGAGGCGGAGATCGCCTTCCGCTTCGGCCGCGACCTGCCCGCGCGCGCCGCGCCCTACGGCCGCGAGGAGATCCTCGACGCCATCGACGCTGCGCACGTGGCGATGGAGCTGGTGGACCCCCGCCTCGCCGACGCCGGGGCCGCCGGCCCGTTCTGGCGCCTGGCCGACAACCTGCTCAACGGCGGCTTCGTCCTGGGCGATGCGATCCCCGGCTGGCGCGAGCGGGACCTCGCCGGCCTGACGGTGCGCGTCCTCGCCGGCGAGGCCGTGCTCGCGCAGACCCTCGGCCGCCCGCCCCTGGGCGACCTGCTGCACTGCCTGCCCTGGTGGCTCGCCCACGCGGGCGGCGCGCGCGCCGGCGACGTGGTCACCACCGGCGCCTGGAACGGCATGCACCGGCTGGCCCTGCCGGCGTCCGCGCGCGTGGAGTTCCGGGCCGGCGATGAACCGCTTGGCCGCGTGGCGGTGGACGTGCGGTAGGCTTGCGCTGATATGGACGCCTGATGCGTTCCGGAACCGTTGCTCCCTCATCCCCAGCCCTTCCCCCGGCGGGGGAAGGGGGCAGCCACCCCTCACCCCCCGGGAGAGGGGCAGGGGTGAGGGAGCCTGCGTGGATACGGGCGATACGCTGCCCAATCCAGCCGTGGTTTTCGGCCCCAAAGGCCTGGACCCACCCCCGCGCGGTGGGATAATCCGCCGCCCGCCCGCAACGACCCGCCATGCCGTCCAACTACCCCCATCAGCCCCTGGAACTCCTGGCCCCGGCCAAGACCGCCGAGATCGGCCGCGAGGCGATCCTGCACGGCGCCGACGCGGTGTACATCGGCGGCCCCGGCTTCGGCGCGCGCCACAACGCCGGCAACCCGGTGGCCGAGATCGCCGCGCTGGTGCAATTCGCGCATCGCTTCCACGCGCGCATCTTCGTCACCCTCAACACCATCCTGCACGACGCCGAGCTGGAACCGGCGCGCCGCCTGGTGCACGAGCTGTACGACGCCGGCGTGGACGCCCTGATCGTGCAGGACATGGGCCTGCTGGAGCTGGACCTGCCGCCCATGGCCCTGCACGCCTCGACGCAGTGCGACATCCGCACCCCGGAGAAGGCGCGCTTCCTCGCCGATGCGGGCTTCTCGCAGATCGTCCTGGCGCGCGAGCTGACGATCCAGGAGATCGCCGGAGTACGCGCCGCCGTTCCGGACGACGTGGTGATCGAGCACTTCATCCACGGCGCCCTGTGCGTCGCCTTCTCCGGCCAGTGCTACATCAGCCACGCCCACACCGGGCGCAGCGCCAACCGCGGCGACTGCTCGCAGGCCTGCCGCCTGCCCTACACACTGGAGGACGCGCAGGGCAGGGTGGTGGCGTTCGAGAAGCACCTGCTCTCGGTGAAGGACAACAACCAGAGCGCCAACCTCGCCGCCCTCGTCGACGCCGGCGTGCGCAGCTTCAAGATCGAGGGGCGCTACAAGGACGCGGGCTACGTGAAGAACATCACCGGCCACTACCGCCGCCTGCTGGACGGGCTGATCGAGCAACGGCCTGAGCTTCACCGCGCCTCCAGCGGCCACACCCGGCTGCTGTTCGAGCCCGACCCGGACAAGACCTTCCACCGTGGCAGCACCGACTACTTCGCCACCGGCCGCAAGGCCGACATCGGCGCCTTCGACACCCCTGCCTTCGTCGGCCTGCCGCTCGGCACCGTCACGCGCGTGGGGCCGGACTGGTTCGAGGTGGAGACCGCCGAACCCATGGCCAACG
The DNA here is from genome assembly GCA_040751755.1 of Pseudomonadota bacterium. Taxonomy (GTDB): domain Bacteria; phylum Pseudomonadota; class Gammaproteobacteria; order Burkholderiales; family Thiobacillaceae; genus PFJX01. Next base: position 82,290 of record JBFMHC010000007.1, on the reverse strand, counting down.
GTGATGGCCTCACCTATCTCAACAAGCGCAGCGTGGTGGGGGTGCAGGCGAACACCGTTGAGCAGACGGGCAAGCGGCTGTGGCGCATCCACCCCAACGAACCCCTGGCGCAGCTGCCCAACCTCAAGCCCGGCACCGCCGTCAGCCGCAACCGCGACCACGCCTGGGAACAGGCCCTTACCAAGGCCTCCTCGGAACGCCTGATCGACGTGTGGGCGCGCTTCGGCGAGACCGCGACCGGCTTCGCCCTCCACCTCACCGACGCCGACGGCATCGAGGCCGGCGCCGAGCTCGCCTTCGACAAGCAGCCCGCGCGCGAGCCCGACAAGGCCGAGGCCGGCCTGCGCGAACAGCTCTCCCGCTTCGGCAACACCGACTTCAATCTCCTGGAGCTGCGCATCGACTGGCAGCAACCTGGCGGGTTTCCCCTATTCGTCCCCGCCTCCGCCGCCAACCGCCTGCGCCGCGAGGCGGTGGAGGCTCTGGCCGCCGCGCGTCTCGCCGCCTATGAACGGCCCGCGCGCCGCGCCGCCGTCGAGCCGCCCGTACCCTACCCGGAAGAGACCCTGAGCTACCTCGCCAACGTCTACAACCAGGCCGCGCGCACCTTCTACGAGCGGCACGGCGTCAAACTCATCGCCGCCGCCTACGAGGCGCACGAGGAGCCGGGCGAGGTCTCGCTGATGATCACCAAACACTGCCTGCGCTACTCCTTCAGTCTCTGCCCCAAGCAGGCCAAGGGCGTCACCGGCGTGCAGGGCCAGGTGCGCGCCGAACCCATGGTGCTGGTCAACGGCAACGAGCGCCTGACCCTCAGGTTCGACTGCCGTGCCTGCGAGATGCACGTCATGGGCCGGATGAAGAAGCACGTCCTCAAGTCGCCGCCGCCGTCGGTGGTGCCGGTGACCTTTCATCCGAGGCGGGGGTGAGGGGGCGTGCATATCCGCCAGCGTAGGGCGCAATAACCGGAGGGCATTGCGCCGGATGTTTGTCCGGGTTGGGCGCAATACGGCTGATGCCTATTGCGCCCAACCCGGCATCCCCCTGATGCGCGTTTGCGTGGGGGCCGCCAGCGCGCGGCGGGGCGTTCAGCCGCCGGCCTGCCGCCAGCGCGCCAGCGCTTCCTGGATGGCCTTCATCGACACCGGTTTGGCGATGTGGTCGTCCATGCCGGCCTTGAGGCAGTGTTCGATGTCCTGCAGGGTGACGTGGGCGCTGACGCCGACGATGCGGCTGGCGCAGCCGTGCTCGCGCAGTTGGCGGGTGGCGTCGAAGCCGTCCAGGCCGGGCATCTGCACGTCCATGAAGATCAGGTCGTAGGCGCCGCGCCGGCACAGTTCCAGGCATTCGTGGCCGTCGTTGGCGAAGGTGATGTCCTGGGCGCCGAGCTTCTTGAGCAGACCGGCGAGGGCGACGCGGTTGGTGGCGATGTCCTCGACGACGAGGATGCGCGTGTCGGCCCTCAGCAGGGCGGCCGGTGCGGCGGCGGCGGGGGCCTGGGCGAGGGCGTCCTGGGCGAGGTGGAGGCGGGCGGTGAACCAGAATTCCGAACCGTTGCCGTCGCTGCTCTGCACGCCGATGTCGCCGCCCATGAGGGCGACGATCTGGCTGCAGATGGCGAGGCCGAGGCCGGTGCCGCCGTATTTTCGGGTGGTGGAGCGGTCCGCCTGTTCGAAGGGGCGGAAGATGCTGGCCTGCTTGTCGGGCGGGATGCCGATGCCGGTGTCGCGCACGCTGAAGCGCAGCAGCGCCTGGCCGGCGACCACTTCCTGCAGCGTGGCCTCGACGCGGATGCCGCCCTGGTGGGTGAACTTGAAGGCGTTGCCGATCAGGTTGAGCAGGACCTGGCGCAGGCGCGCGGGGTCGCCGTGCAGGTGGGTGGGCATACCGGGCTCGATGCGGCAGGCGAATTCGAGGCCCTTGTCCTGCTGCTGCTTGAGGAAGACCTGCTGCACGCCGCGCATCAGGTCGGCGAGGTCGAAGTCCTGCTCGTCCATGCTGATCTTCTGCGCTTCCAGCTTGGAGTAGTCGAGGATGTCGTTGATCACCGCGAGCAGGGCCTCGCCGCTGGCGATGATGGTGCGGGCGTAGTCGTCCTGCTCCGTGTCGAGCTCGGTGGTGAGCAGCAGTTCGGCCATGCCGAGCACGCCGTTCATGGGGGTGCGGATCTCGTGCGAGACCATGGCGAGGAATTCGCTCTTGGCGCGGTCGGAGGCCTGCGCCTCGTCGCGCGCGGCGATGAGTTCCTGTTCCGCGAGGTGGCGCGCGGTGACGTCGGTGAAGCTGAACACGCGGCCGATGATGTGTTCGGCCTGCCGCGCCGGCAGGGAGGTGCGCTGCAGGATGCGGCCGTCGGCGAGGGTGAGGAGGTCGGCGCTCTCGCCGTCCTGGTCCAGGCCGATCTCGGCGAGACGCTGCAGATACGCCTCGGGGTCGTCGAACTGGGTGGCCATGTAGGCGAGGATGGCCTGGTCGTCGCGCGCCAGCAGGTAGGGGTTGGGGATGTTCCAGAGCTGCGTGAAGCGGCGGTTGAGGTTGGCGATGCTGCCGTCGCGGTGCAGGGCGAGGATGCCGTCGGCGGTGGCCTCCAGGGTGGCCTTGAGGTGCGAGGCCATGCGCATCTGCGCCTCCTCGGCGTGCCTCTGCGCGCGGATGTCGCGGGCACGCACCACCAGCTTGCCGGGGGCCTCGGCGGGGCTGAACACGTCCTTGCGCACCGGCAGTGTGCCGCCGTCGGCGCACAGGTAGAGGCCTTCGGCGGCCTCGATGCGGGGGCTGCCGCCCTGGCGCACTTCTTCCCAGAAGAACACGTCGCTGAGGGCGCATTCGATGTCGGTGATGGACTTGCCGACCAGCGCGCCGGAGGGGTAGCCGAGGCGGTTGCAGACGGTCTGGTTGCAGGCCTCGATGACCAGGGTGCGCGCGTCCAGCAGCAGCAGGAGGTCCTCGGCGTAATGCAGCAGCAGGGCGTCCGGGGTCATGGCTTGGTCGTCACGGTTTGTTCGTCTTCTCGCCGGCGCCGTCGAAGTAGTAGGTGACGCGCTTGCGCGGGCTCAGGTATTCGACGATCTCGGGCGGCAGCTGGCTGGGGCGCAGGGCGGCGCTGATGTTGATGTCGGTCTCCTGTTCCAGGTCGAGCATGATCGCCTCGTTGGCCGGCACCTCGGGGTCGTACACCACCAGCCAGGGGCGCAGGGGCTTCCTGGGGTTGACCGAGGAGACCAGGCCGACGGTCTCGTTGGAGAGACGGACGATGCTGCCGGGCGGATAGACGCCGAGGCTGCGCACCAGCAGTTGCAGGGTGTTGGAATCGAAACGGTTGCGCGCCTGCGCGAACATCTGCGACAGGGCCTCGTGCGGGGTGAGGGCCTTGTTGACGTCGATGGGGTTGCACAGGTTGTCGTAGTGGTTGACCACCGCGACGATGCGCGCCAGCGGGTCGACGGCCTCGCCCCGGAGTCCCTTGGGGAAGCCGCTGCCGTCCTGCATCTCGTGGTGCTGGGCGATGATGCGCAGCACCGGCTGCGGCAGGCCCATCCTCACCCCCATGTTGACGCCGTATTCGCAGTGCATGCGGCGCAGGTTGTTCTCCGCCTGGGTGAGCGGCTCGATCTTGCGCAGGATGCGGTCGGGGATCTCGACCAGGCCCATGTCGTGCAGCAGGGCGCCCATGCCGAGGTGATGGCTGTCCTCGGCGCTCAGCCCCAGGCCCCGGGCGAGCATCAGGCAGAGGATGGAGACGTTGAGGCTGTGGAAGTAGATCTCGGCGCTGTCCGGCGAGTTGCCCATGGCCTGCAGGGTGATGTCCGCCTTGCTGAGAAAGACCTCCACCATCTGCGCCACCAGCTGGTTCGCCTCCTCGGCCACCGCCACCGGGTTCTGCTGCAGCTTGCGGTTGATGCTGCGCATGGCGTCTGCGGCCTTCAGGTAGGCCTGCTCGATGCGGCTCAACTCCTGGCGGTGCTGCTGCAGCAACTCGATGCGCTGCCGCTTGGCGGCGAGGATGGGGTCGTCCGGCGGTACCGCCGGCGCCTCATCCTGGGGCGCTGCCTCGGGCTCGGGCCGGTGCGGGTAGGGCGCGGAGTCGCTGCGGTCGGGGTCGTAGCGGATGCGTTTGAGCTTGAGTGCGCGCAGGGTGCGGATCTGCGCCTCGTTCTTGATCTTGAAGCTGTTGAAGCTGAAGGGGTGGTCCAGCCAGGGGATGTCCAGGTGGACGAACAGGCCGACGCAGAGTTGCTCAGGGGAGATGTAAAGGGCGTCGTCGGGTACGGACATCAGGCGCGCGATCTTGGTGCGTTGGCTTCCATGGCCGAGAAGATACCCCAATTCAACCGTGCGCGAAGCCGTGCGGGTCGGGGTGCTATCCTGCCGCCCGTTTGCAATGGTGCCGCGCGCGCGGCGAAGCGAAGAGACGAAATGGCCGGAGCCAGCCTGCTTGCCCTGCTCGACGACATCGCCACGGTCCTCGACGACGTGGCGGTGATGACCAAGGTCGCCGCGAAGAAGACCGCCGGCGTGCTCGGCGACGACCTCGCCCTCAACGCCCAGCAGGTAGCGGGCGTGCGCGCGGAGCGGGAGCTGCCGGTGGTGTGGGCGGTGGCCCTGGGCTCGCTGCGCAACAAGCTCATCCTGGTGCCCGCCGCCCTCGCGCTCTCCGCCTTCCTGCCCTGGCTGATCACGCCGCTGCTGATGCTGGGCGGCGCCTACCTGTGCTACGAGGGCTTCGAGAAGCTGGCGCACCGCTTCCTGCATTCAAGGGCGGAGGATGACGCCGGGCACGAGGCCATCCTGCACGCCCTGGAAGACCCGAATGTGGACCTGGTGGCGTTCGAGCGCGACAAGATCCAGGGTGCCATCCGCACCGACTTCATCCTCTCCGCGGAGATCATCGTCATCGCCCTCGGCACGGTGCAGGATGCGGCCTTCGCCACCCAGGTGGCGGTGGTCGCGGGCATCGCCCTGGTCATGACCGTGGGCGTGTACGGCCTGGTGGCGGGCATCGTCAAGCTCGACGACGCCGGCCTGCACCTGGTCAACCGCGCCGGCGCGGGCGGCCTGGGACGCGCGCAGGCCGTGCTCGGCAAGGGCCTCCTGGAGGCCGCGCCCTACCTGATGAAGGCCCTCTCCGTGCTCGGCACCGCCGCCATGTTCCTGGTGGGCGGCGGCATCCTCCTGCACGGCCTGCCCGGTGCCCATGATGTCCTCCACCATGCCGAGATGACGGCGGCGGCGCTGCCCGGCGGCGTCTTCTGGTCCGCCCTCGCGCCGATGCTGCTGAACGCCCTGGCCGGGGTGCTGGCGGGGGCGCTGGCGTTGCTGGGCGTGGGCCTGGCGGCGAGGGCGTGGGGCAGGCTGCGCAAGGCGGCCTGAGGGTCGCCCGGCGGCCGCCCGCGCCGGATCACTTCATGCGCGAGGGTAGCTTCACGCGCTCGCCGTCGAGCACGAACCAGCCCTGCCCCGTGTGGTGCAGGGTGCGGCCCCTGGCGCGCGCGGGGTCGACCCAGGCGTGCACCACCTCCAGCACGAACAGGCCGTAGCGCTTCACCATGCGCGTATCGACGACCCGGCATTCCAGGTTGGCGAAACATTCGGCGATGCGTGGCGCGGCGACCTGCTTCGATGGCAGCGGCGTGAGGCCGAAGGCGGCGAACTTGTCGGTGTCCGCGCCCGAGGTGTTGCCACAGCCGACCACGGCGTCGGCGAGCTGCTCGGTGGGGATGTTGATGACGCACTCGCGGCTGCGCAGCAGCAGTCCGTGGCTGAAATCGGCCTCGCCCAGGACACAGCCGACCAGCGGCGGTTCGAACTCCATCATGGTGAGCCAGGACAGGGTCATGACGTTGGCGCGGCCCTTGTGCGCGGTGCTCAGCAGGATCACCGGCCCGGGCTCCAGCAGGCCGTAGACCTTGGCTAGGGGGTAGCTGCGTTTCGCCATGTGGGTGCTCCCGGACGTGGGGATACTTCCACTCTAGGCACAACCCCGGCGAAGCCAATGCCGGCCGCTTGGGTTACAGTGCGACGGATTCGTCCAGGGGGCTGCCATGCCGGAAAGACACCAGGAGTACGCGACACCCGCCCAAGAGCGCCGCCAGCGTCCCGATCTGCGCGCCATCTTCGACGAGGTGCTGAACCTGGTGGCCCCCTTCATCCAGCACGACGGCGATTCGCATGAATACTGGGCGGGCCGCGCGGTACGCGATGCCTACCCGGACCTCGACGACCAGGGCCTGCAGATCGTGCTGGTGGCTGCGATCCGCGTCTGCCGCCAGCGCCAGGCAGACGCCGGGCACTAGCCCGCGCCCTGTCCACACGCCAACCACTCCCCGGAGCCAGACATGATCGAGAACCAAGCACGTTTCGACCAGGCCATCGCCCTGTTCGACGCCGCCAACGCCGAAGACCCCAACCAGGACGAGGGCCAGCCCAAGGAACTGCTGTACGCGCGGCGCATGACCGAGATGCTCGGGCGCTTCGCCCCGGATGCCTCCGAGGTGGCCCAACTGGCGGTGCGCGCCCAGCACATCCGCCGCTGGACGGTGCCGCGCAACACCTACCCGATGACCAAGGAGGGCTACTACGCCTGGCGGACCGGCCTGTACAAGTTCCACGCCGACACCGCCGGCGAACTGATGCGCCAGGCCGGCTACGACGACGCCATGATCGAGCAGGTGAAGAAGGCGGTGGGCAAGCGCGCCCTCAAGGTCAACCCGGACACGCAGCTCATGGAGGACATCGCCGATCTCGTCTTCATCGAGCACTACATGCTCGCCTTCGCCGCCGGCAAGCCCGACTACGACGAAGAGAAGTGGCTGGAGATCATCCGCAAGACCTGGAAGAAGATGTCCGACGCGGCGCACGCCTTCGCGCTCTCCGGCAAGCTCAGGCTGCCGGAGCCGCTGGTGCCGCTGATCACCAAGGCGGTGAGCGGGTAGGCGCCGCCTGCTGGTTCCCCGTCACGCGGGTCCCGGCCTTCCCCGCGAGGACCGCCGCCGCGTCCTCCAGACGGCCGATGCCAGCGAGCCGGCCACCCCCGCGCACGAACGCGCAGGCGGCCTCCACCTTGGGTGCCATGGAGCCGGGGGCGAATTCCAAGCATGACAGTTCCACGGGCGAGGCGCGCCGGATCGGTGTGGCGCCGGGCGTGCCCCAGCCCCGGTAGACCGCGTCCACGTCGGTGAGCAGGAGCAGGGCGTCGGCCCGCAGCTCGTGGGCGAGCAGGGCGGCGGCGCGGTCCTTGTCGATCACCGCCTCCACGCCATGGATGCCTCCCTCTTCGCCCAAGGCCACGGGGATGCCGCCGCCGCCCACGCAGACGATGAGCGTGCCCGCGTCCAGCAGGGCGCGGATCGCGGGCAGCTCGACGATGCGCAGCGGCCGCGGCGAGGCGACCACGCGGCGCCAGCCGCCTGCCTCGGCGGCCAGCCGCCAGCCGAGGCGCCGCGCCAGGGCTTGGGCCTCGTCCTCGCGCAGCAGGGGGCCGATGGGCTTGTCGGGATGCCGGAAGGCGGGGTCGTCCGCCGCCACCTCCACCTGGGTGAGCAGGGTGGCCAGCGCCCGGCCGGGCAGCAGGTTGGCGAGTGCCTGTTCCAGCTGATAGCCGATCATCCCCTCCGCGCCGGCGTCCAGCATGTCCAAGGGGTAGGCGGGCATGCCGCCGGCCCCGGCGGTGCGCATGGCGAGCCAGCCGACCTGCGGGCCGCTGCCGTGCGTCACCACCACTTCGTGCCGGCGCGCCACCGCCGCCACGGCCTCGGCGGCGAGGCGCAGGTTGCGGCGCTGAGGTTCCGGTCCGGCCGGCTCGCCGCGGCGTTGCAGGGCGTTGCCGCCCAGCGCGATCACGACCCGCATGGCAGGCGCGCCAGGAAGGCGTCGAGCAGGCCGGCCAGGCCGGGTTCTTCCACCTCCACGAACTCGTAGCGCGCCCGCAGCACCGGCTTGTCGGGCGCGATCAGCCGGGCCAGATCGATGGGCGAGGCGGAGACCACCGCGTCCGCCGGCACGGCGTCGAGGGTGGCGCGCAGGTCGGCGAGCTGCGCCTCGGAGTAGCCGAGCGCGGGCAGGACCGCGCCGAGCCGCGGGTAGCGGGCGTAGGCGGCGGCGATCTCGGGCGCGGCCCAGGGGCGCGGGTCGACGATCACGGCGCCGGCCGCTCGTGTGGCGAGCCAGCCGGCACCGTGCGGCAGGCCGCCGTGCGTGACGCTGGGGCCGTCTTCCACCACCACCACGCGCCGCCCGGCCACGGCCGCCGCATCGTCCAGGCGCGCGGGCGAGGCGGCGTGCAGGATCGCGGCACCCGGGTTGAGCTGGCGCACACTCGCCTCCACCCGCGCCACCGCCTCGCCGGGGGCGCTGTCGGTCTTGACGATGACCACCGTGTCGGCCATGCGCAGGCTGGCCTCACCGGGGTGGTAGGCGGCCTCGTCGCCGGGGCGCAGCGGGTCGGCCAGACAGATGTGCCAGTCGGGGCGGATGAAGGGGAAGTCGTTGTTGCCGCCCTCCCACAGGATGAGGTCGTTCTCCGCCTCGGCGAGGGCGAGGATGCGCGCGTAGTCGACGCCGGCGTAGACGGTGTGGCCGATCGCCAGATGCGGTTCGTACTCCTCGCGCTCCTCCACGCTGCATCGCGCGGCGGTCAGGTCCTCGGCGCGGCCGAAGCGCTGCACCGCCTGCGCCCCGAGGTCGCCGTAGGGCATGGGGTGGCGGATCACGCCGACGCGCAGGCCGCGCTGCTTGAGCAGGCGCGCCAGGTAGCGGCTGGTCTGCGACTTGCCGCAGCCGGTGCGCACGGCGGTGATGGCGATCACCGGCAGGCGCGCGCGCAACTGCGTGGCCCGCGGCCCCGGCAGGGCGAAGTCCGCCCCCGCCGCGAGCGCGCGCGAGGCCAGGTGCATGACGTGCTCGTGGGGGACGTCGCTGTAGGCGAACACCACCTGGTCCACGGCCCGGTCGCGGATCACGGTCTCCAGCTCGGATTCGTCGACGATGGGGATGCCCTCGGGATAGAGCGGGCCGGCCAGCTCGGGCGGATAGCGGCGCCCGGCGATGCCGCCGATCTGCGCGGCGGTGAAGGCCACCACCTCGCTTGCCGCGTCGTCGCGGTAGAGCATGTTGAAGTCGTGGAAGTCGCGCCCTGCGGCGCCCAGGATCACGATGCGTCGTCTTGCCGTCATTGCCCGTACCTCTTGTGTGTCCGCCTGTTTCATTATTGGACAGGACGCGTCCGGAGTCGGGAATGAAAAAGGGCAGCCCGGAGGCTGCCCTTCGCCGTCGCGGGGGCGCTGCTTACTTGAGGCCCATGCAGTTGGCGTAGTAGGTCACGGTGGCGGGCCAGTCGGAGAAGATGCCGAGGATCTTCACGTCCTTGGCCAGCACGTCGAGGGCCTTGTACATGTCGCTGTCGGTCTTGATCGCCTTGCCGGTCGGGTCGAAGTCGTAGTAATAGCCCGCCTTCGCCGCGCCCTGGCGCAGGTCGGCGCGCTCGAAGGTCCAGGTGATGATGTCGAAGCCCATGCCCTTGAGGTCCTTGGCCAGCTGCGACGGCACGATCTTGCCGTTGCCGTCGACGGCCAGCAGGGCCGGCATCGGCGGGGCCATGACGCGCACGCCGCGCTGCTTCAGCAGCTTGAAGTAGGCCATGCGGTCCATCGCGTCGTAGGGCGCCTGGATGACGATGTCGTCCTTGGCGGCGTCGTAGTCGAGCAGATACACCGCCTGCTTGCCGAACTTGGTGTGGTCGATCCAGTAGAACACGTCGTCGATGTTGAAGGACTGGGCCCAGACCTCGCGCGGCTTGACGTCGCCGGCCTCCAGGGTGTCGATGAACTTCTGCGCGTACTGCGCCTGGCCGCCGAAGATCGCGTCGACGCGATCCTGGTGGCTGGCGCCCTTCAGCTCGGGGGTGTGCTTCACGCCGTTGGCCTGGTTGAGGGCGATGCTCTCAGCGAAGGTCACCACCTTGGCGCGGCCGGTGTAGAGGTCGGTGCGCCAGGTGGCGGTGCCGCCCAGGTAGCCCTCGGCGGTGGTGGCCTTGGGGTTGCTGGCGTCCATCTTCGCGTTCAGGGACTTGAACTCCGCCAGGGTCAGGTCGCTGGTGCAGCACTCCGGCGCGGGGTTGGCGCCCACCGGGCCGGTCCAGGGCACGGTGCACTTCTCGTTCAGCGGCGTGGCGACGATGTCGGTGGTGGTGTGCAGGTCGCACTCGCTGTGGCGGCACACCAGCTCACCGTCCTTGGTGAAGCTCACGTCGCACTCGACGATGCCCGCGCCCATGCGCGCGCCGGCCTGGTAGGAGACGTCGGAGTGCTCGGGGAACTGCATGGCCGCGCCGCGGTGGCCGATGGAGAAGTCGGTACGGTAGAACGGGCCGTCCTGGCACTGCATCAGGCGCTCCTTGAGCTTGCCTTCCTCCATGCCCTCGACGAGGTAGAAGGGGCGCGGGCCGAGCTGCACGCTCTGGTCGTGCCGCTCAAAACGGTGGCGGTCGTCGCGGTGGTCGGCGTGGGCCATGGAGGTGACGCCCGCCAGGGCGGCCATGGCGAGGGCCAGGGCAAGTTTGCGGTTCATGTGCATGGGTGATCTCCCGGATGGATTGGTCTGGCAGGGTCGAATGCGCCTGCGCGCCAGACTTTGCGGGCCCGACATGAAGCCTGGATGTCGCTTGTGTTGCCGTTTTGCGCGCGGCATGGCCCAAAAGGATCATGGCCGGCCTGTCACCAAGCTGACCACGGCACTGGCTATGCTCGCCGCCCAGTTCCATTCATTCCCGACGGAGTTCCGCCATGCGCCTGTTGAGCACCCTGATCATCGCGTCCATCAGCCTGCCCCTGTGGGCCGAGCCCCTGAAACTGGAGACCGAGCGCGAGCGCGCCAGCTACGGCCTGGGCTACCAGATGGGCGCCGGGTTCAAGCGCCAGGCCCTGGACCTCGACGCGGCGATCGTCCAGCGTGGCCTCCAGGATGGCCTGGCAGGCAGCGCCCCACAGGTGAGCGAGGAGGCGATGGCGCAGGCGCAAGAGGCGCTGCGGCAGCAAAGGCTGGCGGCGCAGCGTGAACAGGCGGAGAAGGCGGCGGCGGCGAAACGCGCCGCGGGCCAGGCCTTCCTCGATGCGAACCGGCAGAAGCCCGGCGTGGTCGCCCTGCCCAGCGGCCTGCAGTATCAGGTACTCAAGGCGGGCGAGGGCAGGACACCCGGCCCCCGCGACAAGGTGACCGTGCACTACCGCGGCACCCTGATCGACGGCAGCGAGTTCGACAGCTCCTACCGGCGCCAGGCGCCGTCCACCTTCCCCCTCAACGGTGTGATCGCCGGCTGGACCGAGGGCCTGCAGCACATGCGGGAGGGCGCCAAGTACGCGCTCTACGTCCCGCCCGATCTGGCCTATGGCAGCCGAGGCAGGCTCGCCCACGAGACCCTGGTGTTCGAGGTGGAACTGCTCTCCGTGCATCCGGCTGAAGCCGCGCAATGACCGGCGTGGCGCAGTGCCGCGCGGCCTTCTCGTCTACCTGGGCGATGTGTCCGGGCCTGCTCGGCTGGTCAATATGTACTGGTGGCATGAGTCATACGCGTGTCATAAGCAAACGCTAATTTTCGGCCCGTACCAGACCATGGGTGGCGACGGGGTGGTTCCTCCGAGGAGGTCTCCGCCGGCTTTGGCACCAAGGTCGACTCGTACACCGTTCGTTTTGCGCTGGTATGTCTGCAACCAACACTCCAAAGGGTACCTTCATGATGCTGAAAAAGCTTTCCCTCGCCGTCGGCCTGGCCCTGGCGACCTCCTACGCCGCCGCTGACGCGACCTACTTCGACAACTTCACGCCCATGGTCGGCGACACGGTTGCCGGCTCCCTGCCCGAGTCCGCCCCCTTCAAGCTGTCTTCCCCCAAGTTCAGCCAGGTCAACATCGTCGCCCGTGACGTGACCCAGGCCAACCGCTTCGACAGCGGCAACTACGACATGCACACCGTCAACGAGAACGGTCCCGACGCCGGCCGCTTCCTGTTCACCGTGTTCGAGACCAGCCAGGCCGGCATCCAGCGCACCGATCTGCGCAACATGCAGACCGAGACCATCTGGGCCTCTCCCGCCGTGGGTGCCCACGTGGCCTTCGACGCCTCCCGCTGGACCCCCTGGGGCACCTTCCTGACCGCCGAGGAGTCCTGGAGCGACAACCCCGCCGCTCCCAGCATCTACGGCCGTCTGTTCGAGGTGACCAACCCCCTGGCCGCCCCCGCCGACATCGTCATCAAGCACCGCGACATCCTGCCGCGCGTGTCGCACGAAGGTCTGGCGTTCGACAAGAAGAACAACCTGTACTTCATCGACGAGCGCAACAACAGCCACATCTTCAAGTTCACCTCCATGAACCCCAAGGCCACCAACGGCGATGACTTCTTCGCCCAGGGCCAGACCTTCGTCCTGCGCGTGGGCGACGGCTCCGTCAAGGAAGCCACCGGCACCGCCACCTGGATCCCCCTGACCGACATCTACGGTGCCGCCCTGCCCGGCGCCGTCGAGATCATCGATCCGAACGGCCTGAAGGCCATCGACGGCCGCGCCACGCCGAAGCTGCCCGCCTTCCTGGGCACCAAGTTCGACCGCCCCGAGGACCTGGAGATCAAGAACCTGCGCAACGGCAAGCAGATGCTGTTCGTGGCCACCACCACCAACCACAAGGTCTTCTCCATCAATCTGAGCAGCAATGAAGTGAAGCTGTTCGCCAGCCGCGACACCCTGGACATGGGCACCGGCCTGCCCGCCGGCACCCAGTTCACCGCCCCCGACAACCTGGCGATCGACGCCGACGGCAACATGTACATCGTCGAAGACCAGGACGGCGGCGTGGAAGACACCTGGTTCGCCAAGGACGAGGACAACGACGGCGTGGCCGAGGCCATCGGCAAGTGGGCCAGCCTGACCACCAAGGAAGCCGAGGCCACCGGCCTGTACTTCGACCCGTTCAAGCCGAACACCGCCTACGTCAACGTGCAGCACCCGGAAAGCGGCGTGGATCGCACCATGATGATCACCGCGCCCTGCATGAAGTCCGACCGTGGCCACCACTATGGTGAGCGCCACGATCACGACCGCGACTGATTGAGTCGCGCCAACCCTTGCCGCCCGCTTGGGCGGCAAGGGTGATCAAGCCCCGGTGGCCCAGGCCCCGGGGCTTTTTTCATGGTGCTTGGGTTTGCCGGGCCTGGAGCGCCTGCCCGGTCATGCCGCCGGCCCCCGGTTCAGTAGCCACTCAGTAGCCGAACTCGCCGCGCCAAGTGCCGTGCCGGTAGTCCAGGCGGAGCCAGTGCGGTACGAAGCGCTGCGGCTCGCCGGTGGGCAGGTCGACCAGCATGTCCTCGGGGTCGGTGTCGGCGACGGCGCAGCCGCCCCGGCTCATCACCGGGCGGAAGCCCAGACTCAGGCCCGGGCCGTGGCCGATCCGCACCGCCTCGGCGCGAGGCGGCCTGTCGAACAGCACCCGTTTGCGGATCAGGCAGCTGAAATACAGCTCCATCTCCACGTGCAGGGGTTCCGCCCTGGCCTCCAGGGCGCGCACCGCCGCCGCACTCAGTTCGACCCGGAGGTCGCGCCCCAACAGCTTGATCCGCCAGTCCATGGAACCCCCGCTTTCAGTGTTGCCGCGACTGGATCAAGGCGTGCAGATCTGGCCGCGAATCTGGGCGGTCTCGTTGATGCTGTTGCCGAGAATGGCGAAGTTGCCCGTCGCGTTCCTGAACAGGCCCTTGCCGTCGGTGCCGGTGATGACGCTCTGTTCCGTGACGATGCCGTTGCCGCTGTCGATCACCACCTCGGCGGCATAGAAGCGGGTGCCGCCGAGCGAGAAGGTGGTGCGCGCGGTCAGCACGTTGCGCCCACCCTGCAGCGTGGCCGGGGAGGCCGCCACGGCGTTGGGGGGCAACAGGCCGGTCAAGGGTTCCGTGGTCACGCCGGAATACCCATAGGCGGGCAGCAGGCCGCCCAGGCTGAGGACCGTCTTGAAGCATTCGCCGATGAAGGGCTGGCCCTCCATGCCGGGGACGGTCGCCACGCCGCAGGCGGCATCCGGGGTGAGCCGAACCGTGCCCAGGACTGGCAGACAGCCGGCACCGGCGAGGGGGGCGACGATGGCAAGGGCAAGGCTAAGGGCGATGTGGCGCATGGTGACCTCCGAGGATTATGGGTTGGTATGCCCATGTGGGCAGACGGATTCTGGTGGTGCCACGGGGGCTTGTCGATCAAGGTTTGCCTTGAGGGATCGCCCCCGGTGAAGGGGCGGCAAGTTCAAAGACCGATCACGAAGCGGTGCTTGCCCGAGGCGGTGCGCGGGATCTCGTCCAGATAGCGCACCTCCAGGGCCATGCCGGGGTCGACGTCGCGGTGGATCTCGGCCTGCATGCGCGCCAGTCTATCCGCGGTGAGCGGCGTCGGGCTCACCAGGCCAAGTTCGATGCGGTCGGGCGCGCGCTGCACCCACTGGTATTGGCGCACCTGCGTCTCGCCGTACAGCAGGCGGTTGAAGAAGGCCGGGTGCACGCGCTTGCCGCCGGCGCCGAGGATCAGGTCGTTGTGCCGGCACATCCCCATCTCCATGAGCGGGAAGGGCGAGCCGCAGGGGCATGCGCCGTCGAGCAGGCGACCGGCGTCGCCCAGGTCGTAGCGGATGAAGGGCATCAGGCGGTTGGTCAGCGAGGTGACCAGCAGGCGGTCCTCGCCCTCGCGCGGCACGGATTCCAGGTACACCAGGTCCGCCATCACGTGCATGCCGCCGTGCCGGCATTCCCAGGCGATGTTGGGCACCTCGCGACAGCCGTACTGGTTGAACACCTTGCAGCCGAAGGCCTGCTGCATCAGTGCGCGCTGGCCCTCGTCCAGCATCTCGGCGGTGGAGTAGGCGCCGAGCAGGCCCTTGGGCATGGGCAGGCGTTCGGCGAGGATGTAGCGCGCCAGCTCGCCCAGGGCCGAGGCGTAGCCGTACAGCAGGGTGGGGCGCCAGCGCTGGATCAGGCGCGCCCAGGCGTGCAGGCCGGCCTCGCTGTATTCCAGCGCGGCAACGGTGCGCTCGCCGGCGATGGCGTCGGCCAGGCGGTGGCCGAACACGCCGCCCTTGCCGGTGTCCTGGCGCGCCCCCCACAGGTAGAGGACCTTCTGGCCGGGGCGCCAGCCGGACATCATGAAGCCGCGCATCATGCCGGCGCGCATCAGCTCGTGTTTCGCGTCGTCGTACCAGAAGGCGAGCGGCTGGCCGGTGGAGCCGCCGGTGTGGCCGAGCTTGACCTGACTACGGTCGGCGTCGCGCGCCAGCAGGTCGTCGAGGTGGGTGCGCACGTCGTCCTTGGTGAGGATGGGCAGGGCGGTGGGCGCAAACGGGGGCGGGGGCAGCCGGTCGGCGTAATAGGGGACGTTGGCGGTGGCGCAGGCGACCAGATCGGCGAAGGCCTGGCGCTGCTGGCGCAGCAGCGCGTCGCGGTCCAGGGCCTGGTGGCGCAGCAGGGCGTCGAGTTGCGCGTAGCGCGCGGGGTGCCGGGCGCGGTGCAGGCGCTGGCGCAGGCCGGCGAGCATGGCGAGTTACCCCCTCTCCCCCCGGGAGAGGGTTGGGGTGAGGGAGCAACGTTGTATCAGGCCGGCGCGGTCAGGCATGTGTCGCTCCCTCACCCCCGGCCCCTCCCCCGGCGGGGGAGGGGAGGCCCAGCCGCGCCAGCGCCGCGTTCCAGGCCTGCCGGTCGGCGTGCAGGCCGAGGATGGCGGCGCGTTGCCGGGCGTGCCAGTCCTCGCAGCGCGCCGCCGCGTCGAGCCGCGCCTGGCAGGGCGAGTCGGCGGCGAAGTTGCGCGCGATGTTGGCGGCGAAGGACTCGAACGCGGCATTCGCCTCCGCCAGTTCAGGATGTGCGTGCCACCAGCCGTTCGGGTCGCGCAGCACGGTGGTGAGCAGGTCGAGCCGCTGCAGGATGGCCTGCTGCTTGGCGTGGTAGCGCTCGCGCATCTCGGCACGCAGCTCGGCCAGGGTCTGGTCCACCAGAGATTCGGGGAGCGCCGCGCGCGGGTAGCCGAGGGCGGCGAGGCGCTGCATGGCGAACAGCATCACGTCGCCGTGGAACTGGCGCTCGGACTCGTCGCACAGGTCCACCGCCCGGCTGGCGTCGTGCACGCCGGGGCGGAACTCGGACTGGCCGGTCGCCTCCAGGGTGCGCTTGTGCAGCATGGGCAGGTTGGCGGAGACGAAGCCCGCGCCCATCTCGGCCTGCAGCATGCGCCCCATGGTGGGGCCGGACATGCGCAGGCGCAGCGGCGCGAAGGGGATGAACCAGCGCAGCGCGGCGGGGCGGAACACGTAGTTGCCCGTGTAGACGGTGCGCGCCGGCTGCACGCTGGCGGCGGGGTCGGCGGGCTGGTACCAGGTGATGCGCGTGGGGTGCTCGCCGTGGAAGAAGCTGTTCAGGCGCGCCGCGAAGGCGGCGAAACAGGCGGCGTTGTCCAGCGTGCCGGGCAGCGGGCAGTGGAAGCGGTAGGGCTGCCCGGCGGGCTTGAAGCCGAACAGGTCCGCCATGTCGTGGTAGGCGGCGTCGCCGCCGCCACCCGCGTGCGGCTGGCGGTAGGGCGCGTCCGGCGAGCTGGACGCCATCTCGTGCAGGAAGCCGAGCACGTCCTCGAGGAAGTTGCCGGCCATCACCGAGGGGGAGACCGGCGGGTCGCCCACCACCTTGCCGGTCAGGACCTCGACTGCGGGGTCGGCGAAGATCGCATCCAGGTGGTGCAGGAAGTTGACCGCGCACACGCCGCGCGGGCCCTCGGGCGTGGCGACGTTGACGCGGAACTCCTGGTCCGCGTCGAGGGTGTAGACCAGCAGCGGTTCGTCGGGATTGGCGGCCTGCAGGGCCGCACATTTCAGGTAGGCGATGTTGCGCGTCATCGCCTGGCCCTTGTGGTGGAAGGCCTCGCGCGGGTGCCTGCCGACGATAGCGGAGAGATCGAGGTCGGCGAGGCCATCCATCAGCGCGAGCTGTTCCGCCAGGCCGAAGTACTCCACCACCAGGCCGCGCCGTGTGAAGTCGGCGGCGATGGCGCGGTGGCGCGCGATCGCGTCGGCGTCGCCGGAGTCGTCGGCGAGCAGCACCGAGACCTTATGCCAGCGCCCGTCCCGGAGGCCGCCGTAGCCGTAGGCGTTGCACAGTTCGAGCAGGCTGGCGAGGCAGTCGCGCAGGTGCACCGGGCTGTCCGCCACGGGGATGACGACGACGAAGCGGTGGCGCTCGCGTTCGCCGTGCCGTTCCAGCAGCGCCTCCAGGCGGCGCCAGGCCGACTGGTAGGAGGCGAGCAGTTTCTCGTCGAAGCCGTCTGCCCACAGCGCGGCCTCGAAGCGGGCGATGGCGGCCTTCTGCGCGGCGATCTGCTCGTCCGCGTCAGCGAGCCGACAGGTAAGAGGGGAAGGCATGCTTGTCGAGCAGGATTTCGATCAGGTTGATGCCGCCTTCCAGGTCGGCCTCGGCGAACAGCTTCTCCACGTCCGCCTCGTCGGCGACGCGGTGGTGGCGGATGCCGAAGGCGGCGGCGAGCAGGGCGAAGTCCGGGTTGACGAAGTCACAGTCGATGTAGCGCTCGCCGTAGAGCTGGAACTGGTTCTTGCGGATCAGGCCCATGGTGCCGTTGTTGATCAGCACCACGTTGAGCGGGATGCCGTAGTTCACCGCCGTCATGATCTCCATGCCGCACATCTGGAAGCCGCCGTCGCCGAGGATGGCGAAGGTCGGCGCGCCCTGGGCATGCAGGCGGGCGCCGATCGCCGCCGGGATGGCGTGGCCGAGCGAGGAGATGCCGGAGTTGGGGAAGTAGTGGTTGGCGTGCGAGACGTCCAGGTAGCTCTGCGCGAACACGATGTTGTCGTCGAAGATCAGCGAGTTCTCGGGGAAGCGTCGCGCCAGGCCGGCGAAGAAGGCCTCCATGAGGTGGAACTTGGCGTGCC
Organism: Pseudomonadota bacterium; assembly: GCA_040751755.1. GTDB lineage: Bacteria > Pseudomonadota > Gammaproteobacteria > Burkholderiales > Thiobacillaceae > PFJX01. Next base: position 64,339 of record JBFMHC010000007.1, on the reverse strand, counting down.
GCGCCTCGGCCTCCGCGCTCGGCGCGCGCAGCGCCTGGCGGTGGCGGGCCAGGGTCTCCAGGCCCTTCGCCGGCACGCCCTCCGCCTCCAGCACGCCCAGCAGCTCGGCGCACACCGCGCGGATGTCGCCCTGGATCGCCGCGTCCGGGCGGAACACCCGGCCGAGCTGCGCGGCGTCGAGGTCCACCTGCGCCAGCTTCTTGCCGGCCAGCAGCTGCGTGTCCCACAGGTAGCTGGTGCGCTCGTTGAAGCCGGCGCCGAGGAAGATCACCAGGTCGGCCTGTTCGACGATGTAGCGGTAGGCGTCGCCGTTCGAGGTGACGCCCAGGCAGCCCAGCGACAGCTCGGTGCCCTCCGCCACCACGCCCTTGCCCTTGAGGCTGGTGGCGACCGGGATGCCCATGGCCTCGGCCAGGCGCGCCACCTCGGCGCGCGCGCCGGCGCGGATGCAGCCGTGGCCGGCGACGATGACCGGCGCGCGCGCCTCGCGGAGCAGGCGTGCCAGGGCCTCGACGGGGGCGGCGCGCGTCGGGCAGGCGAGGTCGTGGCGCGGGATGTGCACGTGCTCCAGGATGCCGGCGTCGACCGTCTCCTTCTGCACGTTGTAGGGGATGGACAGCAGCACCGGCCCCGGCTCCGGGCCCAGCAGGGCGCGCGTCGCCTGGTTCAGCACCTGGCCCAGGTAGTCGGTGCGTTCGATCAGCTTGCGGTAGCGGGTGATGCCGGCGAACAGCGCCGCCTGGTCGATCGCGCCACCCTCGCCCGAGCTTTCCTGCAGGCCGCCGCGGCCGAAGATGTAGGTGGAGGTCTCGCCGGTGATCGCCAGCACCGGCTGGCGCTCCGCGTAGGCGTTGGCGATGCCGGTGACCAGGTTGGTGGCGCCCGGCCCGGCGGTGGCGATGCAGGCGGCGACACCGCCGGAGACGCGCGCGTGGCCGCCGGCCATGAAGGCGGCGCCCTGTTCGTGCTTGGCCAGCACGGTGCGTACGCGCGAGCCGCGCAGCTGGTCGTAGATCGGCAGCACGTGCGCGCCGGGCATGCCGAAGATGGCCTCGACCCCCAGCCGCTCAAGGTAGCGGACGATCAGCTCGCTGACGGAAACGTTCATTGTGTCGGGTACTTGCGGGGCGCCGGGGGCGCCGGACGGGTGCGGCGAAAGGGGGGGATTTGAGCACAAGACGGCCGCCTCGGGAAACCTGCGGCGGCGTCAAAGGCCATGCCGTGGGTGTGGGAGATCTGCCGCGCGAGGGCGGCCCCACAAACGCAAACGGGGGCCGCGGCCCCCGTCGTCGTCGCGCGGCGTGGCTCAGCCTTCCTGCTGGATGCCCGCCACCACCCAGCCCTGCTGCCCCTCGGCGGGGCGGGTCAGGTGCCAGATCTCGCTGAAGGGCGCGGCCGGGGCGTCCTGTTCCTCGCGGATCAGGCCGTGGAAACGCACGCTCACCACGTAGCGCTTGCCTTCCTCGACCGCCTCCAGCACCTCGGCCTCCAGGTTGAGCACGTCGGTGCGCTGCTCGGCGCCGCCGCGTTCCTCCAGCTGCAGCTTCACCTCGGCGAACATCTCCGGGCTGGTGAACTCGCGGATGTCGTCCAGGTTGCCGGCGTCGTAGGCGGCCTGCAGGCGCAGGAAGTTGAGCTTGGCCTGGCGCGTGAAGGCGGCGGCGTCGAAGCCAGCGGGCAGCTCGGCCGCGGCCGCCTGGGGCGCCGGGGCCATGCCGCCGGCCACCGGTGCGGCGGGCGCCTGGACGGGGGCGTTGCCCGCGCCGGCGTACTGCATGCCGTATTGCGGTGCGGCCTGCTGGCGGCCGCGCGTCAGCCACTTGAACAGGAACAGGCCGCCCATCGCCAGCAGGGCGATCAGCAGGATGTTGGCGAACTCCTCGCCCAGGCCCAGGTGCGAGGCGAGGGCGGCGAGGCCGAGGCCGGCGGCGATGCCGGCGACCGGGCCGAGCCAGGAGCGCTTGCCCGGCTGGGCGGCGCCGGCGGCTTGCGCGGGGGTATCGGGATTGCGCTGCGGCGCGGCCTGGCGCTGGCTGATCCCCTCGCGCTGGAAGCCGGAGGACTTGCCGCCGCCGAAGCGCTTCGCATCCGCGTCGTGCACGGGCAGGGCGAAGGCGAGGAAGACGGCGAACAGGCTGAGGATGAGGTGTTTCATGGGGGTGGGTGTCCGTGTGTGTGGAGCGGGGATTCTAATGGAGCCGGCAAGAAAAAACGCCGCCCGGGTTGCCCCTGGCGGCGTTGTGGTCAGGACCGTCGCGTGGCGGCTCAGGGCGCGACGCCGATGCGGTCGCGCAGGCCGGGGGCGACCACGCCCTGGGCGTTGAAATAGGCCTCCAGGGCGTCCACGTCCTGGGCGCCGCCGAGGCGGTCGGTGCCCTCGCGCAGCACGTAGTACTGGTCGCCGCCGTCGGCCATGAAGTTGTTGACGGTGACGCGGTAGCTCGCGGCCGGGTCGACGGTCACGCCGTTGATCTTGATGCTGGCGGGATCGACGTTGTCGCAGTCGGTGCCCTTCTCCTTCCAGGCGTAGGTGAAGCCGGCGGAGACCTGCATGATGCGGTTGTAGGGCTGGCCGGTGGCGGGGGCACCGACCGGGTAGCCGACGGTGCAGCCCATGAACTGCTGCTCCAGCAGGGTGTGGATCTGCGCCCCGGTCAGGGTCAGGGTCACCAGGCTGTTGCCGAAGGGCTGCACGGTGAAGGCCTCGCCGTAGGTGACGTTGCCGTTGCCCTCGCCGGCGGCGCTGGAGGCGTACAGCATGTCGGCGCGGATGCCGCCCGGGTTCATGAAGGCGGCGACTGCCTCGCCGAAGCCGGTCTGGCTGGTGGCGGCGAGCTGCGCGTCGGCGATCACGTCGCCCAGGGCGGATTCGCCCGCGGCCGTGGGGGCGCGGCTGATATCGCTGCTGATGTGGCCGATCACGCGGTTGGCGATGGGCTGCGCCAGGGCCTTGTAGCCATCGACCACCGCCTTGATCTCGGCATTCGGCGTGATGGCGGCGTTGCCCTGGTCGACCAGGACGTTCTGCGCGACGACGTGGGTGACGTGGCCGGTCTTGTTGTCGATGGTGAGGTCGATGTCGGTGAGGATGCGGCCGATGGAGTTGGCGCTGGTCACCGGGATCTGGCGCCCGGCCTTGTTGGCAACCAGGCAGTTGTAGGCGGAGTGGGTGTGGCCGGAGATCACCAGGTCCACCGCGTCGTCCAGGGCGTTGACGATGGGCTTGAGCACGGAGCCGTCGAGGTTGCCGTTGCACTGGTTCATGGTGGTGGCGTTCTGCAACACGGGCTGCGAGCCGCCCTGGTGGATCAGCACGACGATGGCCTCGATGCCGCGCGCGCGTAGCTTCGGCACCAGGGCGTTGACGCTGGCGGCCTCGTCCTTGAAGGTCAGGCCGGCGACCCCGCTGGGGGTGACGATGGTCGGCGCCTCTTTCAGGGTCAGGCCGACGAAGGCGACGCGAGCCTTGCCGTAGTGCTTGATCGCGTAGGGCGCGAACACGGTCTTGCCGGTGGAGTTCTCCACGACGTTGGCGGTGAGGAACTTGAACTTCGCGCCGGCGAAGTCGCCGTTGTCGCGCACCGGGGCGCCGACGAACTGGCCCTTGCAGCTGTTCGGGTCGGTGGGGTGGCAGCCACCCTTCTGCATGCGCAGCAGCTCGGTCTTGCCCTCGTCGAACTCGTGGTTGCCGACGGCGTTGAACTCCAGGCCGGCCATGCTCATGGCCTCGATGGTCGGCTCGTCGTGGAACAGGGCGGAGAGCAGGGGCGTGGCGCCGATCAGGTCGCCGGCGGAGACCACGGTGGTGTGGGGGTTGGCGGCCTTGCGGTCGGCGAAGTAGCCGGCCATCCAGTCCACGCCGCCCACGACCTTGCCGTCGAACTTGCCGGGGGATTCGAGCTGGCCGTGGAAGTCGTTGAAGGCGAGGAGCTTCACCGTGGTGGCGGTCGGGGCGGCGGCGCCGGCGGCCAGGGAGGCGAGGGCGAGGGCGGTGCCGAGGGCGATCTGTTTCAGTTTCATGGTCTTGGTCTCCGGGGTCAGTTGGCGCGGCGGCGGGCGGCGAGGCCGATCAGGCCCAGGCCGGCGAGCATCAGGGCGTAGGTCTCGGGTTCGGGTACGGGGGCGGCGAGCAGTTGCACGGCGCCGACCGTGGCGTTGAGCGGCATGCCCAGGTCGTCGAGCGCGGAGGTGGAGAGCATGCCGGTGATGGTGTGGTTGCCGCCGCCCAGGAGGTAGACGCCACGGCTGTAGCCGGCATCGCCGATGGCGACCTCGAAGTCCATGCCGACGCTGGCGGGATAGCTGTCGACGGCGGCGGAGGTGGCGCCGAGCAGCACGCCGTTGTCGTAGACCTCGAAGCGGTCGCCGGCGAAGCCGCCGTCGACCACCATCAGGGTGGCGGGGCCGCTGAAGGAGAAGCTCAGGGCGCTGCCGTCGAGGTCGATCCACTCCAGGCCGCCGGAGGCGGCGGCGATGTCGTCGACGTCGAAGGCGTGCCACTGGCCGTCGGCGGTCAGGGCGAGATCGGCGGCGGAGGCGGCCTGGGCGCCAAAGGCGGCGGCCAGGGCGAGGGCTAGGGCGAGTTTGCGGGCGTGCATGTGTGGGGCTCCTTGACCTTGGGGTGACGGGCGGTGGCTGGGGGGAGGTCCGGCGCGGCGCGGTTTGCGCGCTTGTGTTTGTTGGCGACGACGCACCGGAACGCTGCACCGGCATCGTGCGCGGCAGGCTTTACAGGGCCATGAATCGCGCCGGCACGGTGCATGAGCAGAATGGCTCAGCGGCCGCTGCCCCGAGGCGCGCGCGTGGTGCTATCCTGCCTGACCTGAAACCCCCGCATTTCCCTGTAGCGACCATGGATACCCCCCGCAACGATATCGAACGCCTGCTCGTCGAACTGGCGGAAGGCCGCGTCGACCCCGAGGATTTCGCCAAACGCCTCCTGGACCTGCAGGTGTTCATGCCGGTGAAGGACGAGAAGCACCAGATCATGGGCTTCCAGACCTCCACCAAGGCCGAGCCCCTGGTGATCGAGGACGAGGACGGCAACCGCGTGCTGGTGACCTTCTCCGCACCCGAGCGCGCCAAGGCCCTGGCGGCCGAATTCCCCGGCTATTCCGGCGGCCTGCTCACCGAGATGGCCTGGATCCTGCGCCGCATGGGCGGCAACATGGGGCTGTCCATCAACCCCGGCATGGATCTGGGCTTCGACTTCGATCCCGACATGGTGGCCATGCTCGTGGGCCTGCTGCCCGAGGAGGCGGAGTGACGGAGCGCAAAGAGCCCCACACCTTCGCCCGTCCCGAGTTCGTCGCCGCCGAGCCCCAGGTGGGCGAGCGCTGGTCCGAGCGGCACACGCAGTACGACGAGGGCGTGCGCTACGTCTACCGCCAGGGCGCGCACGAACTGACCCTGTTCTGGAACGGCCCCACGCCGGGCGAGGTGCAGGGCCTGCGCGGCGCGGCGGTGGAGGTGGGCCTGTTCACCCACGGCGCCGCCGCCTTCCTGCTGTACAAGATCAAGGACGTGTGCGAGTGGTCCGACGCCGCCTTCAACGCGCACCTGGTGCCGGCGGAGGAACGCGAACTGCCGCAGGAGGCCACCGGCGATCGCGCGCGCCTGAAGATCACCCTGGTGAACGCCGACGACGGCATCGTCATGGCGCGCCGTATCGTCTCGCTCGACAAGGTGATGACCCAGGCCTTGCGGCACTGCATGCAGGAACAGATGGCCACGCCCTTCAACCGCGTCCTGTATGACGCCGCCATCGCCGAGGTGCACGCCCGCTATGCCGATTCCGACGCCCTGGTGAAGGTGGCGGAGGTGGTGGAGGCGTGCCTGGGGTGATGGGGCGGGATTGCAGGGCGGGCAAGGCCCGCCCCACCCTCTCCCCTGCCCCTCTGTGGGCCTTTGGCCCATCCCTCGCTTCGCTCGGGACCGCAACATTGTTGCGTCCTGCGCCCTGCGGGCTGGTCCCCTCAAGGGAGAGGGGTGTTTCGCTCCCTCCCCACTGGAGGGGGAGGGCCGGGGCGAGGGGGAGGCAGGCGCAGCCTGCCATCGCATACACGGCGTAAGCGACCCCACCCCATGTTCACCCCCGCCCTCCTAGAAGAACTCCAGTCCCTCCTGGGACCGGAGCGCGCGCGCGCCGACGCCGACACCCTGGCGCTCTACGCCAGCGACGAGACGCCGCGCAGCTGCCCGCCCGTGGCGGTGCTGTTCCCCCACACGCACGAGGAGGTGGCGGCCATCGTCCGCCTCGCCAACCGCCACGGCTTCCCGCTGATCCCGCGCGGCGCCGGCTCCGGCAACGTCGGCGGCGCCATGCCGGTGCCGGGTGGCGTGGTGGTGAGCTTCGAGTGCATGAACCGCGTCATCGAGTTCGACGCCACCAACCGCTACGTGGTGGTGCAGCCCGGCGTGATCACCGAGGAGGTCGACCGCCTCGCCCGCAGCGCCGGCCTCATGTATGCCCCCGATCCCGGCTCCGGCGCCTACTGCCGCATTGGCGGCAACCTGGCGATGAACGCCGCCGGGCCGCGCTGCGTGAAGTACGGCGCCACGCGCGACCACGTCCTCGGCCTGCGCGCCGTGGCTGGCGACGGGCGCGAGCTGCGCGTCGGCGGCCGCACCAGCAAGTACGCCACCGCCTACGACCTGTCGCGTCTGCTGGTGGGCTCCGAAGGCACCCTGGCGATGATCACCGAGGCCACCCTGCGCCTCGTCCCCGCGCCGGAGACGGTGGCCACCCTGCGCGTCTGCTTCAATTCCAATGCCGCCGCCTGCGCCGCCGTGCAGCGGGTGATGAACCAGCCGGTGACACCCTGTGCGCTGGAGTTCATGGACCGCCGTGCCATCGACGTGCTCACCGAATACGGCGGCGAGCAGGTGGTCAACGCCGGCCTGCCCGCCGGCACCCAGGCGGTGCTGATGGTGGAGGCGGACGGGGCGAAGGAGGACGTGCCGCGCCAGATCGCCGCCCTGGAGCAGGCCCTGGTGGGCGAGGGCCTGCTGGAGATCCTCTCCGGCTTCGCCAAGGCCGACATCACCCGCCTGTGGACCGCGCGCAAGTCGCTTTCAATGGCGGTGAAAAAGATCGCGCCCTTGAAGATCAACGAGGACGTGGTGGTGCCGATCGGCCGCCTCGCCAACCTGGTGAACGCCATCGACGCCCTCGGCCACCGCCACGACGTGCCCATCGTCAGCTTCGGCCACGCCGGCAACGGCAACCTGCACGTCAACCTCATGGTGCACCCCGACGACCCGGCCGAGATGGCGCGCGCCCACGCCTGCCACGACGCCCTCATCGAGGCGGTGCTGGGCCTGGGCGGCAGCCTCTCGGGCGAGCACGGCATCGGCTCGGAAAAACGCCGCTACGTGGCCAAGGAACTGGATGCCCCGACCCTGGCGATGATGCGCGACGTGAAGCGCCTGTTCGACCCCAACGGCATCCTCAACCCGGGCAAGAAGCTGCCCGACTGAGACCGGTTCGAGCGATGAGCGGCAACTGGACCCTGCCCAACCTGCTCACCGCCGCGCGCATCGTGCTCACCCCCTGCGTCGCCTGGCAGCTCTGGCAGGGTGACGTGGACGGCGCCTTCTGGCTGTTCGTCGCCGCCGCCCTCACCGACCTGCTGGACGGCAACCTCGCGCGCCTCCTGAACCAGCGCAGTGTGCTCGGCGCCTGGCTCGACCCCATCGCCGACAAGCTGATGCTGCTCACCACCACCACCATGCTGTGCCTCACCGGCCTGCTGCCGATCTGGCTTTTGTGGACGGTGGCGATCCGCGACGCCGTGATCCTCGCCGGCGCCGAGGCCTACCGCCGCCTCACCGGTGGCCTCGACGTGCGGCCGACGATCTCCGGCAAGGTGGCGACGGCGATGGAGTTCGTGCTGGTGAGCTTCACCCTGGCGGACCTGGCCCTATCCTGGGGCCTGGACCGCCACATCGTGCCCATGGCGCAGGCCACAGCCGTCGTGGTCGCCCTCTCGGGGGTGCGCTACGTGTGGATCTGGGGCGGCAAGACGCGGGCGTTTCTCAAGGCCCACGCACGGACTTAGGTGCTGCGTATGTGCCGGATCAACCCCGCCGTCGAGGCGTCGTGCGCGCCTTCGGCGGCCTTGCCGGTCAGCTCCGGCAGGATCGCCTTGGCGAGTTGCTTGCCGAGTTCCACGCCCCACTGGTCGTAGCTGTTCACGCCCCAGATTGCGCCCTGCACGAACACCTTGTGCTCGTAGAGGGCGATCAGGCGGCCGAGGGTGCGGGGGGTTAGGCGGCGGTAGACGAGGGAGTTGCTGGGGCGGTTGCCGGGGAAGACCTTGTGCGGGATCAGGGCCTGCGCCTCGCGTTTCGGCATGCCTGCCGCCGCCAGTTCCGATTCCACCTCCTTGGCGGTCTTGCCGCGCATCAGGGCCTCGGTCTGGGCGAGGAAGTTGGAGAGCAGCACCGCGTGCTGGCCGTTGATGTCGTTGTGCGATTCGCGCCCGGCGAGGAAGTCGCAGGGGATCAGCTTGGTGCCCTGGTGGATGAGTTGGTAGAAGGCGTGCTGGCCGTTGGTGCCGGGCTCGCCGAAGACGATGGGGCCGCTGGAGACCTTCACCGGCTTGCCGTCGCGCATCACGCCCTTGCCGTTGGATTCCATGTCGAGCTGCTGCAGGTAGGCGGGGAAGCGGGCGAGGCGCTGCTCGTAGGGCAGCACGGCATAGGCCTGGGCGTCCCAGAAGTCGTCGTACCACAGGCCGAGCAGGGCGAGGATCACCGGCATGTTGGCGTCGAGCGGCGCGCTGCGGAAGTGCTCGTCCATGTCGAAGGCGCCGGCCAGCAGTTCCTCAAAGGCGTCCATGCCGATGTAGAGGGCGATGGGCAGGCCGATCGCGGACCACAGGGAGTAGCGGCCGCCCACCCAGTCCCAGAAGCCGAACATGTTGGCGGGGTCGATGCCGAACTCTCGCACCGCGGTCTCGTTGGTGGAGACGGCGACGAAGTGTTTCGGGATGGCCAGCGTTGCTCCCTCACCCCCGGCCCCTCTCCCGGCGGGAGAGGGGAGGTTGTCCAGCAGCCAGGTGCGCGCGGCCTGCGCGTTGAGCAGGGTCTCCTGGGTGGTGAAGGTCTTGGAGGCGACGATGAACAGGGTGGTCGCGGGGTCCAGGTCCTCCAGCACGTCGTGCAGGTGGCTGGGGTCGACGTTGGAGACGAAGTGGGCGCGGACGTTGCCGCCGTAGGGCTTGAGCGCCAGGCAGGCCATGGCCGGGCCGAGGTCGGAGCCACCGATGCCGATGTTCACCACGTCGGTGATGGCCTTGCCGGTGTGTCCCTTCCACTTGCCGGTGCGCACCCGGTCGGCGAATGCGCGCATGCGCTTGAGCACGGCGCGCACCTCGGGCATCACGTCCGCGCCGTCCACCAGGACCGGGCGGTCGGAGCGGTTGCGCAGGGCGGTGTGCAGCACCGCGCGGCCTTCGGTGTGGTTGATCCGCTCGCCCGCGAACATGGCGTCGCGCAGGGCTTCCACGCCGGCCTCCTTCGCCAGCTTGAGCAGCAGCTTCAGGGTCTGCGGGCGGATCAGGTTCTTCGAGTAGTCGAGCAGCAGCTCGTCGTCGAGGGCGAGGGAGAAGCGCGCGAAGCGCTGCTTGTCCTTCTTGAACAGGTCGCGCAGGTGCAGGGCGTTCCAGGCCTTGCGTTCGGTCTTGAGGGCGGTCCAGGTGGGGGAGCGGGTGAGGTCGGGCATGGGGAGGCTTTGGGTTTCGGGTTTAAATCCAGCCGCGTCGCTTCAGGTGGCGATACAGCCATAGGCAGGCGCCGGCGGTGGCCGCGAGTGTAATCGGGTAGCCCCAGGTCCAGTCCAGCTCGGGCATGTTGCGGAAGTTCATGCCGTAGAGGCTGAACACCAGGGTGGGGATGGCGAAGATGGCGCCCCAGCCGGCCAGCTTCTGCACCGAGTCGCTCTGCTGCATGGCGGCGGTGGCGAGCGAGAGCTGCATGGCGTCGCCGATCATGGTGCGCAGGCGGTCGAGGGCGTGGATCAGGCGGATGGCGTGGTCCTGCACGTCGCGGAAGTAGGCGCGCAGCTCCTTGTCCACCACGTCCGGGTGCACGCGGATCAGGTCGCCGCAGATCTCCGGGATGGGCTGCACGGTGGCGAGCAGGCGCAGGATCTCGCGCTTGGTGTCGAACAGGCGTTGCAGCACGTCCTTGGAGAAGCCGTCCGCGAACACGGTGGCCTCCAGGCCGGCATGGCGCTCCTCCAGCCGGTCGACGAGCGGGCGCAGCTCGTCGACGATGTGGTCGAGCAGGGTGTAGAGGGCGAGGCCCGGCGAGATCGGGCGCCCCAGTGCGACCAGGCGCTCCTGCACCCGGCCGTAGCCGGGGCCGGGGTCGTGGCGGATGCAGGCGAGGTGGCCGGGGCCGCAGAAGATGTGGGTCTCGCCGTAGTCGATGCCGTCTTGCCACCAGCGTGCGGTGCGCAGCACCATGAACAGGCCGCCCGGGTAGTCCTCCACCTTGGGGCGCTGGTGCGCGGAGAGGGCGTCCTCCACCGCCAGTTCGTGCAGGTTCAGCTCTTCCTGCAGTTTCATCAGCGTGGGGTGGTCGATGTCGCGCAGTTCCAGCCACACCAGGCCGTCGCCGGCGGCGAGGTGGTCGGACACCGCCGCCAGCTCGATCGCCTGGCGGTTGTTGGGCCGGAGCAGGTGGCAGCTGACGGGCATGGGGCGCTCAGTCCTGCGCCAGGATCACCCCCGCCAGCGGCGGCAGGGTCAGCACCAGCGACTGGCCGAAGCCCATCCAGGCCTGTTCCTCGCTCATCAGGCCGGCGCCGTTGCCGAGGTTGCCGCCGCCGTAGAAGCCGGAGTCGGAGTTGAAGATCTCGCGCCAGAAGCCGGGGGCGGGGCAGCCGATGCGGTAGCCGTCGCGCGGCACGGGCGTGAAGTTGAGGGCGATGATGACCGCGCGGCCGTGCTTGTCGCGGCGCAGGAACACCAGGATGGACTGGTCGGCGTCGTGACAGTCCACCCACTGGAAGCCGGCGGCGTCGAAGTCGAGCTCGTGCAGGGCGGGGAGGTCGCGGTACAGGTGGTTGAGGTCGCGCACGGCGGCCTTCACGCCGGCATGCCATGGGACCTCCAGCAGCGACCAGTCGAGCTCCCACTTTTCCGACCACTCGCGGCCCTGGCCGAACTCGTTGCCCATGAAGTTGAGCTTCTTGCCCGGCGAGGCGGTCTGGTAGGTCAGCAGCAGGCGCAGGTTGGCGAACTTCTGCCAGGCGTCGCCGGGCATCTTGCCGAGCAGCGACTGTTTGCCGTGCACCACCTCGTCGTGCGAGAAGGGCAGGACGAAGTTCTCCGAATAGGCGTAGAGCTGGCCGAAGGTGAGGTTGTTGTGGTGGTAGCGGCGGTACACCGGGTCCTGGCTCATGTAGGACAGGGTGTCGTTCATCCAGCCCATGTTCCACTTCATCGAGAAGCCGAGGCCGCCCAGGTAGGTGGGGCGCGAGACCATGGGCCAGGCGGTGGATTCCTCGGCGATGGTCAGCGCGCCGGGAAAGCGCTCGTGCACCATGGCGTTCATCTCGCGGAGGAACTCGATGGCCTCCAGGTTCTCGCGCCCGCCGTACTTGTTGGGCAGCCATTCGCCGGCCTTGCGCGAGTAGTCCAGGTAGAGGATGGAGGCCACCGCGTCGACGCGCAGGCCGTCGAGATGGAACTGGTCCAGCCAGTAGTGCGCGCTGGCGAGCAGGAAGCCCTTCACCTCGGCGCGCCCGTAATTGAAGATGTGCGTGCCCCAGTCCTGGTGCACCCCCAGGCGCGGGTCCTCGTGCTCGTACAGGGCGGTGCCGTCGTAGCGCGCGAGCGCCCAGGCGTCCATGGGGAAGTGGCCCGGCACCCAGTCCAGCAGCACGCCGATGCCGGCCTGGTGGCAGGCGTCGACGAAGGCGCGGAACTCGTCCGCGCTGCCGAAGCGCGAGCTGGGGGCGAAGTAGCCGCTGGTCTGGTAGCCCCAGGACTCGTCCAGCGGGTGCTCGGTGATCGGCATCAGCTCGATGTGGGTGTAGCCCATCTCGGCCACGTAGGGGATGAGGGCCTCACGCAGTTCCGGCCAGGTGTAGAAGCGGCCGTCCGGGTGGCGGCGCCAGGAGCCGGCATGCAGCTCGTACACGTTCATCGGCGCGTGCAGCCAGTCGCGCGCCGCGCGTGCCTTCAGCCAGCCCGCGTCGCCCCACGCGTGGCGACTCGGGCGCGTGACCACCGCGGCGGTGCCTGGGCGCAGCTCGAAACCCTGGGCGAAGGGGTCGCTCTTGACCATGATCTGGCCGGTGTCGCGGTTGCGCAGTTCGATCTTGTACAGGTCGCCGGCGTGCAGGCCGGGGATGAACAGTTCCCAGATGCCGGAGCCGCCACGGCTGCGCATGGCGTGCACGCGGCCGTCCCAGTTGTTGAAGTCGCCCACCACGGAGACGCGTTCCGCGTTGGGTGCCCAGATGGCGAAGCGCACGCCCTCGACGCCCTCCACGGTCATGGGCTGCGCGCCGAAGGTGCGCCAGGCCTCCAGCAGGCGGCCCTCGTTGAACAGGTACATCTCCTGTTCCGAGAGCGTGGGGCCGAAGGCGTAGGGGTCGACGACCTCGAACGCCTGCCCGCCCTCGCGGATGCGCAGGCGCCAGGGGCCGTGGGTCTGGCCATGCCACTCGAACACGCCGCGCGGATCGACGCGCGTCATCTCCGCCTCCCCCCCGGGCAGCAGCAGGGCAACCGCCTGGGCGGCCGGGCGGAACACCCGGATCAGCGGCCGGCCTTGCTCCTGATGCAGCCCCAGGATGGCGAATGGATCGTGATGGCGCGCGGCGATCAGGCGTTCGATGGCATTGGGCATGATTTGATCTTTGGCGATGGCAAGTAAGGAATATTGAGCAACAATACAAAACAGGATGCCATGCTTTTTCTGTAAGGGTGGTTATGGAACCACGGGTTTTATTGGATCCCTGTAAAAGTAGGGTCGCGCGTTGTATTGAACTCATTCTAAGCGGCGTAGAATTCAAGACAAACGCATCGTGTTTTTTTGCAACAGTTGCCTGACTCAGAGAGGGGGATGACGTGGCCAAGGAAGCACCACGTTTCGTTAGCCTGTTAACCAAGAACACCGTTGCCCTGATCCTCGCCGGCGGGCGGGGCAGCCGGTTGAAGCAGCTCACCGACTGGCGCGCCAAGCCGGCGGTGCCGTTCGGGGGCAAGTTCCGCATCATCGATTTCCCGATGTCCAACTGCATGAACTCGGGAATCCGCCGCATGGCGGTGATCACGCAGTACAAGTCGCACAGCCTGATCAAGCACATCCAGCGCGGCTGGGGCTTCCTGCGCGGCGAGTTCAACGAGTTCGTCGACATCCTGCCCGCGCAGCAGCGCGTGAGCGAGGACTCCTGGTACAAGGGCACCGCCGACGCGGTGTACCAGAACCTCGACATCCTGCGCGTGCACAAGCCGGAATACGTGCTGATCCTCGCCGGCGACCACATCTACAAGATGGACTACGGCGAGATGGTGGCCAGCCACGTGCGCAACGAGGCGGACATGACCGTGGCCTGCATCGAGGTACCCCTTGCCGAGGCCTCCGCCTTCGGTGTCATGGCCACCGACGAGGAGGGGCGCGTGGTCTCCTTCGAGGAGAAGCCCGCGCACCCGCCGGCCATGCCGGGCAACCCCAATGCGGCGCTCTGCTCCATGGGCATCTACGTGTTCAACGCGGGCTTCCTCTACGAGCAGCTGGTGCGCGACGCGGACGACCCCAGGTCGGAACACGACTTCGGCAAGAACGTCATCCCGCACCTCATCGAGGCCGGCTACCGGGTCTACGCGCACAGCTTCACCGAGAGCTGCGTGCACGGCGACGACGAGCCGTCCTACTGGCGCGACGTGGGTACGGTGGACGCCTATTGGGAGGCCAACCTGGACCTGGCGCGCGTCACCCCGGAGCTCAACCTGTACGACAAGAGCTGGCCGATCTGGACCTACCAGGAACAGCTGCCGCCCGCCAAGTTCGTGTTCGACGAGGACCACCGGCGCGGCATGGCGGTCGATTCCATGGTCTCCGGCGGCTGCATCATCAGCGGCGCCACGGTGCGGCGCTCGGTGCTGTTCTCCAACGTGCGCGTGCGCGAGGGGGCCTACCTGGAGGAGGCCGTGGTCCTGCCGGACGTGCAGGTCGGCGAGGGCGCCATACTCAAGCAGGTGGTGATCGACAAGGGCTGCATCATCCCGCCGGGCATGACCATCGGCGTCAACCGCCACGAGGACCAGAAGCACTTCCATGTCTCGAACCGCGGCATCACCCTGGTGACGCCGGAGATGTTGGGGCAATACATTCACCACTTCCGGTAAGCGGTTATAGGCAGGCGGGCGGGGCGGTAGAATCCGCCTGCCTGTCGCCCACCCCGCCCGCCAACCATGCTCCATTTCGTTCTTTGCTGGCACTTCCATCAGCCGGACTATCGCGACGCGGACGGCCGTTACCAGCTGCCCTGGACCTACCTGCACGCGGTCAAGGACTACGCGGACATGGCCGCGCAGCTCGAGGCCGCCCCCAACATGTGCTGCGTGGTCAATTTCGTCCCCAGCCTGACCGCGCAGCTCGACGACTATGCCGCGCAGTTTCTCGCCGTCAACGACCACGAATCGCTGCGCGATCCCTTGCTCGCGCGCCTCATCGACCCGCATCTGGACCGGCTTGGCGGGGCGGAGAAGCGCGCCCTGGTGGAGCAGTGCTTCAAGCTCAACCACGCCACCATGCTGGAGCCCTTCCCGGCGTACCGGCAGCTCTACACCCTGTGGAAGATGCTGGAGGAGCGCGGCGATGCGGGCCTGGCCTACCTCTCCGGGCAATACCTCGCCGATCTGGTGGTCTGGTACCACCTCGCCTGGACCGGTGAGACCCTGCGCCGCGGCCGGCCGGAGCTGCTGGCGCTGATGGAGAAGGGCGAGGGCTTCACACTGGAGGACCGGCGGCGCCTCTTCGAGCTGTACGGCGAGGTGATCGTCAGCCTGCTGCCGCGCTTCCGCTCCCTGGCCGAGCGCGGGCAGATCGAGCTCTCCGCGACGCCGCACAGCCACCCCATCCTGCCCCTGCTGCTCGACTTCCGTGCCGCGCGCGACGCCCGCCCCGACTCGCCGCTGCCTGAGGCGGCCGCCTATCCCGGCGGCGCGGCGCGCGCCCATCTGCACGTGCGCGCCGCGCAGGCGGACCATCGCCGCCACTTCGGCCATGCGCCCCTCGGCTTCTGGCCGGCGGAGGGGGGCGTGTCCGACGCGGCGGTGCGGGTGATGGACGCCGAGGGCGTGGTGTGGGCCGCCACCGGCGAGGGCGTGCTGCGCCACAGCCTCGCCGCTGCGCATCGCGACCTCGACAACAAGTGTGCCTGGCTGACCCACCCCTACCGCCTGCCCGGCACCCGGACGGCATTGTTCTTCCGCGACGACCACCTCTCGGACCTGATCGGTTTCGAGTACAAGGGCTGGTTCGGCGCCGACGCGGTGCGCCACTTCCTGCATGCCCTGGATGAGATCCGCCGCCATGCCTGCAGCCCCAACCCGGTGGTGAGCATCATCCTCGACGGCGAGAACGCGTGGGAGTACTACCCCTACAATGGTTTTTACTTCCTTTCCGAGCTGTACGCCGCGCTGGTCGAGCACCCGGGCATCCGCACCACCACCTTCAGCGACTATCTCGACCTCAATCCCCAGGCGGTGGCCGAGCTGCCACACCTGGTCGCGGGCAGCTGGGTGTATGGCGACTTCTCCACCTGGATGGGCGATGCCGCGAAGAACCGCGCCTGGGACTGGCTGGTGGCGGCGAAGCAGGCCTTCGACGCCGCGCCGGCGGAGCGCCAGGCGGCCGCCGAGCCGCTGCTCATGAGCTGCGAGAGCTCCGACTGGTTCTGGTGGTTCGGCGACTACAACCCAGCCGATGCCGTGGCCAGCTTCGACCGGGTCTACCGCGAGAAGCTCAAGCGCCTGTACGAGACCCTGGGCGCGCCGCCGCCGGCCTACCTCGACCAGTCCCTGTGCCGGGGCGGCGGGGCGTGCGAGGTGGGCGGCGTGATGCGGCGCGGAGGTGGTTCGGGAGGTGGCGCATGAACGGCGCGCTGTGGTCACGCCTGTTTCCCGTGCAGGCCCGCTTGGGCGCGCGGGAGCTGTGGATGTGCGCGCTCGCCGCCGGCTTCACCATCGGCCTCAACGCCTGGTTGAGCCAGATGCTGCTGCCCGGCGACTACCGCATCTTCCTCGCCGCCTCCATGGGGGCCTCCACCATCCTCGCCCTGGTGATCTACCACAGCCCGCTGTCGCAGCCGTGGGCGATCCTCGGCGGACACCTGGCGGGGGCCTGCGCCGGCCTGCTCGCGCATACCCTCGTGCCGTCGGTGCTGCTGGCCAGCATGCTGGCGATGGCCCTGACCGTGCTGCTGCAGGTTGGCCTGCGCTGCCTGCATGCCCCCGGCGGCGGCACCGCCCTGCTGCCGGTGTTGGGGGGAGCGGCGGTGCAGGCGGAGGGCCTGGGCTTCATCGCCGTGGTGGCCCTCAACGCGGTGGTCCTGGTGCTGGCCGCGCTGGTGTTCAACAACCTGCTGCCTGAGCGCCGCTATCCCACCAGCTTCTTCCCGAGCAAGCCCGCCTCGCCGCCGGTGTTCACCACCGAAGAACTGCAGGCCGCGATAGCGGATATGCACGAGGTGATCGACGTCAGCCCCGACGACCTGGAAAAGATCTTCGAACTCGCCCTCGCCCGCAGACACGCGGGCGCCAAATGACACTGCAAGGCAACCCCATGGCAAAGACCGTTTCCCTTCTCTTCGGCGTGCATGCGCACCAGCCCGTCGGCAACTTCCCCGAGGTCCTGGAGGACGCGCACCAGCGCTGCTACAAGCCCTTCCTGGAGACCGTCCACCAGTACCCGGCGTTCAGGTTCGCGCTGCATTCCTCGGGCTGGCTGCTGGAGTGGCTCATGGTCAATCACCCCGAGGACATGGCGCTGTTGCGCGAGATGGCGGACCGGGGGCAGGTGGAGTTCTTCGGCGCCGGCGACATGGAGCCGGTGCTGGCGGTGATTCCCTACCGAGACCGCATGAGCCAGCTCGCTGCCATGTCCGACCGCCTGGAACAGTATTTCCTGCAGCGTCCGCGGGGTGCCTGGCTGACCGAGCGGGTGTGGGAGGCGACCGTGATCCCGGCGCTCGCGGACTCCGGCATCGAGTACGTGATGGTGGACGACTACCACTTCCTCTGCGCCGGCACGCCGCGCGAGAAGTTGAAGGGCTACCACACGACCGAGGAGGACGGCCGCGTGCTCGACCTCTACCCGATCTCCGAGGCCTTGCGTTACCGCCTGCCGTTCTCGCCCGCGCACGAGGCGGTGGCCTACATCGAATCCATGGCCGAGGAGGGCGGCGAGCTTGGCCAGCACGCCGCCGCCATCTACTTCGACGACATCGAGAAGTTCGGCATCTGGCCGGAGACCCACGAATGGGTATACGGCAAGGGCTGGCTCAGGCAGTTCATCGAGGGCGTGCTGGCGAGCCAGACCATCCAGAGCCGGCACTTCGCCGAGCACCACCGCGAGGCATCCACGCAGGGGGTGGCCTATCTGCCCACCGTGTCCTACAGCGAGATGGGCGAGTGGTCGCTGCCCGCCACCGCCGCGCGCCGCTATGGCGAGCTGGTGCATGCCGCGCAGCACGAGGGCGTGCTGGAGCGCGATCGCCCGTTCATCCGCGGCGGCATCTGGAAGAACTTCCTCACCCGCTACCCCGAGGCCAACTGGATGCACAAGCGCATGCTTGGTCTCTCCGCGCGTTTGGCCAAGTTGCCGGCCGAGCAGGTGCGCCAGGACCTGGTGCAACTGCTGCACGAGGCGCAGGCGAACGACGCCTACTGGCACGGCCTGTTCGGCGGCCTCTACCTGCCGCACCTGCGGCGCGCGGTGTGGCACGCCATCATCCAGCTGGAGCGCCGCCTCGACAGCCTGCAGGAACGCCCGGACGCCGCTACCGCGGACCTCGACCTGGACGGCCACGTCGAGGTGTTCATGAAGGGCCTGGGCGTGCAGGCGGTGGTGCGTCCGGACGCCGATGCCTCGGTGATCGAGCTGTCCAGCTACCTGCTGGCGCAGAACTTCGCCGACACCCTGCGCCGCTACGAGGAGCACTACCACCACAAGGCCGCCGCCGGCGCCGCCGCCGCCCGGGAGCATGCCGGGGAGGGAATCGCCTCGGCGCACGACATCGTGCGCTTCAAGCACGCGATCAGTCCCGAGGACCTGATCCACGACAGCCGCAGCCGCGGCCTGTTCGCCGAGACCTACACCGACTTCACCGCCAAGCTGCCGGTGGTCTACCACAGCCAGGTGGTGCAGGGCGGCGCCGTACTGTGCATGGGCCAGGCGGGCGAGGCCGAGGAGGCGACGCGCGTCGGCAAGATCTACGCGGTGAAGGACAACACCCTGCAGGTGGCGCTCAAGGTCAGCCCGCGCGCCGACAGCAGCGGCGGCCGCCTGTCCACCCGCCTCAACCTGGCGATGCCCTGCTGCGACGGCCCGGCCGGCCGCTACGTCGTGAATGGCGATGATGGCAAACCCTATATTCCCGGCGGCTTCGGCCAGTCCTTCACCTGGAACGAGATGCGCGAACTGGTGCTGGAGGATCACTACCTGAAGGGCGCGGTGCACCTGGCGATCAGCCCGCCGGCGAAGGTGAAGGCGCAGCCCCACTTCACCGTGTCGCAGTCCGAGGCGGGGTTCGAGAAGATCATGCAGGCGGTGGAACTGACCCTCACCTGGCCGGTGGACGGCCCCACCGAGACCATGGTGCAGGTCGAGGTCAGGCCGCTGGGCTGATAGACTCCCGCCCTTTCCGCGATTTCTGGAGCAAGTCATGAGCGACGACGTGATCGGCCACGGCAAGGTGGTCTTCATCACCTATTCGGTGCTGGACGAGGAGGGCCGGGTGATGGGGCAGCAGGACATGCCCACCGGCTACGTGCACGGCGCCAAGAGCGGCCTGTTCGCGGCCGTCGAGCGCGCCCTCGAGGGCAAGCGCGAAGGTGATTCGATCGAGGCCCAGGTGCCGCCGGAGGAGGGTTTCGGCCCCCACGACCCGGACCTGGTGATCGTCGAGGACATCGAGAACGTGCCTCCGCCCTATCGCCGCCTCGGTGCCGACGCCGAGTTCCAGAACGAGGCCGGCGAGGTGCTGACCTTCCGCGTGGTACAGATCAAGGACGGCCAGGTGACCCTGGACGCCAACTCCCCCCTGGCGGGCAAGACCGCCACCGTCTCCGCCACCGTCGTCTCCGTGCGCAAGGCCACTGCCGAGGAGATGCGCACCGGCTTCCCCGCCGAACAGGGGGCGCCGAAACTGCACTGACCCTCAGCCGAGGACCCCGAGCAGGGCCTCCATCTCGGCCCTGACGTCGGGCAGCAGCGCCGCGCATGCCTCGACGTCTCCCGCCTTCGCCAGCCGTTCCATGCCGAGGGCGACAGCGGCGGCGCGGTGCGCCGAGAAGGTCGTGAGCACACCCTTCAGAGTGTGCGTCGCGCGCGTCAGGCGCGTCAGGTCGTGCGCCGCGAGGGCGGCATCGATCTCCGCCAGATAGGTGGGCGCATCCTCCCGGAACATCGCCACCAGGGTGGCGAGCAGTTCCTCATCGTCGGCGATGCGCGCCAGGGCGTCCGCGCGGTCGAACACCGGCAGCGCCTCGTCGTTGCGCGTCTCCTGGGGGGCCTGCCGTGACGCGGCGGGCCCCGCCGCTGCCCCGCCGGTGACCCTGGCGATCTCCTGGTACAGCGTCTGCGGTTTTACCGGCTTGGAGACATAGCCGTCCATGCCCGCCGCCAGGCAGCGCTCCTGGTCGCCCTGCATGGCGTTGGCGGTCATGGCGATGATCGGCACGTGCCCGCCGTCGCTGCGTTCCTGCTCGCGGATGCGGCGCGCGGCCTCCAGGCCGTCCATGACCGGCATCATCATGTCCATCAGGATCAGGTCGAAGGGCTCTCCGTCACGCACGGCCGAGCGCCATGCCGCCAGGGCCTGCTCGCCATCTTCCGCGACGGCGACGCCGTGGCCGAGTTTTTCCAGCAGCGCGATAGCGAGCCTGCGGTTCACCAGATTGTCCTCCACCAGCAGGATGTCGAGGCCATGCGCTGCGTGGCCGGCGGCGGCGGTCTCGCCGCGCGGGGGCGGTGCCGACGCGGCCGGCTCGTAACGCAGGGTGAAGTGGAAGCGCGAACCCGCGCCGGACTCGCTTTCCACCCACATGCGCCCTCCCATCAGCGCGGTGAGGCGGTTGGAGATGCTGAGGCCGAGGCCGGTGCCGCCGTATTTGCGCGTGATCGAGCCGTCTGCCTGGGTGAAGGCCTCGAAGATCGCCTCCTGTTTGTCCCTGGGTATGCCGATGCCGGTGTCGGCGACGCACAGGTGCAGGCAGTGCGGACCCTCGCAGCCGAGGGCGTCGACGCTCAGCGCGACGCCGCCCCGGCTGGTGAACTTGATGGCGTTGCCGATCAGGTTCAGCAGGACCTGGCGGATGCGCCCGGCGTCGGCGGCGATGAACTCCGGCAGCGTGTCGGCGACTGCCAGCGTGAGGGCCAGCCCCTTCTCCCGCGCGCGCATCTCCAGGGTGCGCAGGGTCTCATCCAGGAAGGGGCGCAGGGCGAACGGCTCGGGCGAGATGTTGAGCTTGCCCGCCTCGATCTTGGAGAAGTCGAGGATGTCGTTGATGACCGAGAGCAGGTGTTGCGCGGAACTGCGCACGAGCGTCAGATATTCGCGCTGCTCTTCGTCCAGGTCGGTGTCGAGCGCGAGGTCGGTCATGCCGATCACGCCGTTCATGGGGGTGCGGATCTCATGGCTCATGTTGGCGAGGAACTCGCTCTTCAGGCTGCTCGCCGCCTCCGCCGCCTCCTTGGCCTGGCGCAACGCCACCTCCGCCTGCTTGCGCGCGGAGATGTCGCGGTATTGCCAGAGGTGGCCGTAGTCCACCCCGCCGGTGCTGATCGGCACGAAATCGCGCTCCAGGATGCGGCCGTCGCGCATCGTCAGCTCCTCGCCGGCCACCGGCTCGCGCGTGTACAGGGTGTCGAGCAGGCGCTGGCGGAAGCTCACGGGGTCCAGGAAGCGTCCCTGGATGAGTTCTGCGACCTGTGCGGCGGGATGGCCGACCAGGGCCTCGGGCGCCTGGTCGAGGGCGAACTGCTCGCAGAAGGCCTTGTTCACCTGCACCACCTGCCGCGCCTCGTCCGCCACCAGGATGCCTGCCTGCAGGTTCTCGATCAGGGCCGCGAGGCGCGACGAGGTCTGGCGCAGGCGCTCGTCCGCCTGCTTGCGCGCGCTGATGTCGCGGACCACGGCGATGCGATAGGGCAGGCCGTTGAGGGTGAAGCCGCTCAGGGTGAGGTCGGCGGGGAAGCTGCTGCCGTCGTTGCGCACTGCCGTGGTCTCGGTCATCACCTTGTCGCCGCGCTGGCAGAGGTTCGGCCAGTCCGGCAGCAGGAGCGAGATCTGCGAGCCGATGAGCAGGTGGTTCTGCACGCCGAACAGCTCGGTGGCGGCGCGGTTGACGCCCTCCACCATGCCGTCGGCGTTGATGGTGACGAGGGCGTCGCTGATGTTGTCGAACACCGCGTGCAATTGCTGGTTGGCGGCGCTCACCGACATGTCCTGGGCATACAGCCACAGGGATGTCTCGTTGAGCGCTTCGACCAGGCCCTGGATCTCCTGGGGGCCCGTGTAGGCCGGCATCTTCTCGCCCATGCGGGTGGTGAGCTCGCGCGAGAAGCGGCTGGCCTGGTCGATCACGGCGACCGGCCGGCGCAGGTAGAGCATCAACAGGAAGACACTGATGGCACTGGCGAGGAAGGCGACATACAGGCCGTCGGCGACGATGTGGTGCAGGTTCTCCTTGAGCCGGGCGGTGCCGACCTCGGTCTGCAGATACCCCGTGTGGCCGATCCCGGAGAGCGGGTGCCACACCACCAGTCGTTCGGCGTTCCAGTTGAAGGCGGTGCCGGCGATGCGCCTGCCGTCCGCGTCCACCCACTGGTTGTGCGGGTCGGCGGGCCCCGGCGGAGAGGTGGCGAAGGGCTGGAAGACGGGCTCCAGGCTGCCGTCCGCGAGCCTGTGCACCTGGCTGATGGCCTTGCCGTCCTGGTCGAGGAAGCGGATGGCGAGTATCTCCGGGGTGTTCGCGGAGAGCTGCAGCATCCGCTCCAGGGCGCTGTAGTCGTGGGTCAGGATGGGCGCGGCGGCGGTCACGGCGAGGTTGTCGAGCTGGCGGTCGATGCTCTCCACCAGTTGGCGTTCCTGCCATTCGCCATGCTCGCGCGTGGTGTAGAAGGTATGCCCGCAGATGCTCAGCAGGGTCACCATGCTGACGAAACTCGCCAGCTGGGTGGTGAAGCGGCGCGGCGTCACGTCCTGAATGAAGCGCTTGAGGCTGGGCATGCGTCTACCTGCCCTTGCGCGCGACGTAGCGGTCCAGCCTCAGCTCCAGCAAAGGCGCATAGTCTCGGGCGTAGTCCGCGGGCGCGGCGTCGTCCAGTTCGACGCGCGCGAGCAGCGCCCGCCCCGCGGCGTCGTGGGTCATGCTGCGCAGCGCCGCGACGACCTGCTCGACATCCCCGGCGGGGATGCGCGGATGTGCCGCGAGTGGGTGCGATGCGGTGCCGGGGGTGCGGTACAGGATGGCGAGCTGCTCGCGCACCGCGGCGGGTTCCTTTTCCAGCGTCGCCTCCACGCCACCGCCGGCCAGGGCCTCGCCGAGCAACACGTGGCGGTAGACGTTCTGGTGGGTGCCGACATAGGCCGTCCTGTAGCGCAGCCTTTCCTTCTCGCTGAGCAGCGCGCGCATGTACAGCGAGGCGCCGAAGGCGTTGGGCGCGGGCATCGCCAGGGTCGCGCCGTTGAGGTCCTCCAGGCGCTTGGCGGGGCCGTTCCGCGCGACCACGAGGATGCCGGACAGCGCCTGCGTGCTGCGCACGAGCGGCCGGTAGCCCTGCGCCTTCGCCGCCATGACCATGTGGTAGGGGTTCATGAAGGCGAAGTCGGGGATGCCTTTGAGCATCTCGGCCTCGAAGGCCGGGATGCTCGGCGTGGTATGCAACTGCAGTTCGATGCCCGTCTCGGCGCGGATGCGTTCGATCACCGGCGCCCAGCGCATGCCGATGTCCACCGCCGTGTATTGCGGCACGATGGCGAGCGTGTAGGTGCGTGCGGCCCCTGCGTCGCCCGCCGCGAGCGCGATGCAGGCGATGCCGAGGCGGAGCAGGGCGCGCAGCGGTCTCATATCTCATCCACCAGGTGGGCGCTGTCGGTCGTCTCGTCCTGGAAGCTGGCGCGGATCTCCAGGACATCGGTCAGGCGTTCCAGGAAGGCATGCGTGCAGGCGGGGTCGAAATGCAGGCCGGAATGCTCGCGGAGAAAGCCGGTCGCGCGTTCGATCTCCCAGGCCTGCTTGTAGGGGCGTTCCGTGGTCAGGGCGTCGAACACATCCGCCACCGCGACGATGCGGCCGTGCAGGGGGATGTCCTCGCCTTTCAGGCCATGCGGGTAGCCGGTGCCGTTCCACTTCTCGTGGTGCGTGCGGGCGATCACCGCAGCGGCATCGAGCAGGCCCGACTTGCTGCCGCGCAGGATCTCGTAGCCCTTCTCCGCGTGCGTGCGCATGACGATCAGCTCCTCGTCGTTCAGCCGTCCCGGCTTCAGGAGGATGTGGTCGGGGATGGCGATCTTGCCCACGTCGTGCATGGGCGCGGCGCGCAGGATCAGCTCCTGCTCTTCGCGCGGGAGGCCCAGCTGTTCGGCGATCAGGCGCGAGTAATTGGACATGCGCTGGATGTGCGCGCCGGTTTCCGGGTCGCGGAACTCGGCGGCGCGCGACAGGCGGGTGATCATCTCGCGTTCCCGGTCGAGGATCTCCTCCGTGGCCTCGGCCACCTTTTCCGCCAACCAGGAGGCACGGTCGGCGAGCGAGCGCTGGCTGCGTCGCAGCGCCAGCATGTTGCGCAGTCGGGCGCGGAATTCCACGCTGTCGAGCGGCTTGGTGAGGAAGTCGTTGGCCCCCGCCTCCAGGGCGGCGTAGCGCGTCGCCTTGTCGTTGTCCGCGGTGATCATGAGCACCGGGATGTCCTGACGCGACGGGTCCTCGCGGAAGCACCGGATGAATTCCAGGCCGTCGGGCGCCGGCATCATGTAGTCGACGATCAGCAGGTCGGGCGTATGCGAGAGGCACCACTCCAGGCCCTCGGTGGAGCTCTGGAACAACAGGGGGGTGTACTCTCCCGCGCGCTTGACCAGGTTTTCCATCAGCTTCAGGTTGACGGCATTGTCGTCAACGATGGCGACCAGCATGGAGGGGACCCCTGGTTACATATATACCCGGAGGTTATCGGAGTCGGCGCGGCAAAACTTTAAGTGCTGCGCGCCGCCTATTCCGGGGTCGGTTTGCGCATCTGCGGGCGTTTGTCGATGAGCACGGCGAGCCGCATCGGCTTCTGTTCGCGGACGAGTTCGAGTGTCGCCGTCTTGCCGGGCGCGAGCGCGGCAATCAGGCTGAGCAGCGAGCTCGAATCGGTGACCGGCTTGTCATTGACCGCCACCAGCACGTCGCCCGGCCGGATGCCCGCACGATCGGCGGGGCCGCCGCGCAGGATGCCGGCGATGAGCGCGCCGCGGGTCGACTTGAGGCCGAAGGACTCGGCGATCTCGGGGGTGATCTCCTGCACCTCGATGCCCACCCAGCCGCGGGTCACGGCGCCATGCGCGATGATCTGTCCCATGACCTGGCGCACGATGGAGACCGGGATCGCGAAGCCGATGCCGAGGTTGCCGCCGCTGCGCGAAAAGATCGCGGTGTTGACGCCGACCAGGTTGCCGCCATTGTCCACCAGCGCCCCGCCCGAGTTGCCCGGGTTGATGGCCGCGTCGGTCTGGATGTAGTTCTCGAAGGTGTTGATGCCCAGGTGGCTGCGGCCCAGCGCCGAGACGATGCCCATGGTCACGGTCTGGCCGACGCCGAAGGGGTTGCCGATCGCCAGCACCACGTCGCCCACGTGCAGGCTCTCCGGTTGCGCGAAGGCGATCGCCGGCAGGCTGATGTTGTCGACCTTCAGCACCGCCAGGTCGGTCTCGGGATCGGATCCGACCAGCCTGGCGTTCAGGGTCTTGCCGTCCGCGAGGGCGACCTGGATCTCGTCGGCGGCCTCCACCACGTGGTGGTTGGTGAGGATGTAGCCGTCGTGCGAGACGATCACTCCCGAGCCCAGATTGGAGACGCGTTGCGTGCGCGCGTCCTGGCGGAAGCGGTCGCCGAAGAAGCGGCGCAGCACCGGATCGTCCATGAACGGGTTCTGCGGCGCGCGCACCTCCTTGCTGGTGAAGATGTTGACCACCGCGGGCCTGGATTTCGCCGCCGCGGCCGCATAGCTGGAGGCCGTGGCGGGCGTGCCGCCGCGCGCGACCTCGTGGATGGTGATGGCGTTGCCGTCGTGCGGCAGCAGGCCGGGGATGAAGCGGTCAAGGGCGAGCAGGGACGCCGCCACGACAACGACGGCGGTCACGATCTGGGCGAAAACGAGCCACGCTTTGTGCATCTTGGGTCCTCGAAAAGCCCGTGGATTCTAGCAGCACGGCATTCTCCCCCCGTCCCGCGCCGGTTTGGGCTTTAAGTCGGGCTTGTTTTGCCTGTAAAATGCCGAACTTTGTTGGGCCTTAAGGCGTGAATCCGGCCTGAATGTCTGGTTTTTCGCGGCTTGGCTTGGTCAAGTTTCCTCTTTCCTCAGGCAGGAATTCTGTATGAGCAACATGAGCGTTGATGCGTCTAAGCGCCGTTTCCTGGTCAACATGACCGGTGCGGTTGGTGGCGTGGCGGCCGCGGGTGCGGTCATTCCCTTCATTAGCAGCATGATGCCGAGCGCCCGCGCGAAGGCCGCCGGTGCCCCGGTCGAGGTGGATCTCACCAAGGTCGAGCCCGGCATGCTGCTCACCGTCGAGTGGCGCGGCAAGCCGGTCTGGGTGGTGAATCGCACCAAGGAGATGCTGGATCTGCTGGGCAAGCACGATGACAAGCTCACCGACGCCGCCTCCGAGACCACCAGCCAGCAGCCCGAGTACTGCAAGAACCCCACTCGCTCGATCAAGCCTGAGTACCTGGTGGTGGTGGGCATCTGCACCCACCTGGGCTGCTCGCCGACCTTCCGCAAGGAAGTGGCTCCCGCCGACCTGGGTCCGGACTGGCCGGGCGGCTGGTTCTGCCCCTGCCACGGCTCCCGCTTCGACCTGGCCGCGCGCGTGTTCAGCGGGTCGCCGGCGCCCACCAATCTGGTCATCCCGCCGCACAAGTACCTGTCCGCGACCAAGGTGCTGATTGGCGAAGACCAGGCAGCCTGAGATTCAATAGGGGACGACACAAACCATGGAAAAACTCCTCAACTGGGTGGATGAGCGCTTCCCGCTCACCGCTTCCTACAAGGCGCACCTGTCCGAGTACTACGCGCCCAAGAACTTCAACTTCTGGTACTTCTTCGGTTCCCTGGCCCTGCTGGTCCTGGTGCTGCAGATCGTCACCGGCATCTTCCTGACCATGCACTACAAGCCGGACGCGGACCTCGCCTTCGCCTCCGTCGAGTACATCATGCGCGACGTGGACTGGGGCTGGCTGATCCGCTACATGCACTCCACCGGTGCCTCCGCCTTCTTCGTCGTCGTATACCTGCACATGTTCCGCGGCCTGATGTACGGCTCCTACCGCCAGCCGCGCGAGCTGATCTGGATCTTCGGCGTGATCATCTACCTGGTGCTGATGGGCGAGGCCTTCTTCGGTTACCTCCTCCCCTGGGGTCAGATGTCCTTCTGGGGCGCGCAGGTGATCGTCAACCTGTTCGCCGCCGTGCCCTTCATCGGTCCTGATCTTTCCGAGTGGATCCGCGGCGACTACGTGGTGTCCGACGCCACCCTGAACCGCTTCTTCGCCTTCCACGTGATCGCCTTCCCGCTGGTGCTGCTGGGCCTGGTGGCGGCGCACCTGGTGGCGCTGCACGAGGTGGGCTCCAACAACCCGGACGGCATCGAGATCAAGAAGCTCAAGGGCGAGGATGGTCATCCCCTGGACGGCATCCCCTTCCACCCCTACTACACCGTCAAGGACATCCTCGGCGTGGTGGTCTTCCTGATCGTCTTCACCGCCGTGGTGTTCTTCGCGCCGGAGATGGGCGGCTACTTCCTGGAAGCCAACAACTTCATCCCCGCCGACCCGTTCAAGACCCCCGAGCACATCGCCCCGGTCTGGTACTTCACCCCCTACTACGCGATCCTGCGCGCGGTGCCGCCGATGTTCGGCTCGCAGTTCCCCGGCGTCGCGGCGATGGGCGTGGCGGTGTTGATCTTCTTCGCGCTGCCCTGGCTGGACAAGTCGCCCGTGAAGTCGATCCGCTACCGCGGGCCCAAGTTCAAGATCGCCCTGACCCTGTTCGTGATCGCCTTCGTCGGCCTCGGCTGGCTCGGCATCCTGCCGGCGACCCCGCTCTACACCTGGATCGCCCGCGTGCTCTCCGTGGTCTATTTCGCGTTCTTCTTCCTCATGCCCTGGTACACCAGGAATGACACCTACAAGCCGGTTCCGGAAAGGGTGACCGACAAATGAAAACGAACATCGTGAATTTCGCTAAAAAACTGCTCTTCACGGTCCTGGCCATGCCCGTCGCGGCCATGGCCTCCACCACCGTCCACCTGGACAAGGCCCCGGTCAACGTCAAGGACCAGGAATCCCTGCAGCGTGGCGCGAGCGTGTTCGTCAACTACTGCCTGAACTGCCACAGCGCCAACTACATGCGCTACAACCGCATGCAGGACTTCGGCCTCACCGAGCAGCAGATCAAGGACAACCTGCTGTTCGCCGCCGAGAAGCCTGGCGAGACCATGAAGATCGCCATGCGCCCGAAAGAGGCCAAGGCATGGTTCGGCGCCACCCCGCCCGACCTGACGGTGATCTCCCGTTCGCGCGGCGCGGACTGGGTCTACACTTATCTGTGCGGCTTTTACCGCGATGACACCCGCCCCACCGGTTGGAACAACGTCGTCTTCGACAAGGTCGGCATGCCCCACGTCCTGCAGGAACTGCAGGGCCATCAGGTCCCGGTCATGAAGACGGTGAAGGGGGGGGACGGCCACGAGCACCAGGTGATCGACCATCTGGCTCTGGTCAAGCCCGGCAAGATCACCCAGGCCGAGTACGACGCCCTGGTCGGTGATCTGGTGAACTACCTCGCCTGGATGGGCGAGCCGGCGCAGACCCAGCGCAAGAACGTCGGCCTGGCGGTCCTGTTCTTCCTTGGCATCTTCTACGTGGTGGCCTTCTACCTGAAGCGGGAATTCTGGAAAGACGTGCACTGATCCACGAGGCTAAACTTCCATGATGATCCTGTATTCGGGCACTTCGTGCCCCTTTAGCCAGCGTTGCCGCATCGTCCTGTACGAGAAGGGCATGGACTTCGAGATCAAGGACGTTGATCTGCGCGAGAAGCCCGACGACATCGCGGCCATGAACCCCTACAACCGGGTACCCATCCTGGTCGAGCGGGACCTGACCCTGTATGAGTCCAACATCATCAACGAGTACATCGACGAGCGCTTCCCGCATCCGCAACTGATGCCCGCCGACCCGGTGATGCGTGCTCGTGCCCGCCTGTTCCTGCACAACTTCGAGCACGACCTGTTCTCGCACATCAAGGACCTCGAGCACGGCACGGCGAAGGCGCAGGAAAAGGCGCGTGCCATCGTGCGCGACAACCTGACGCAGATCGCTCCCATCTTCGCCAAGCAGAAATACATGCTGGGCGACGACTATTCGATGCTCGACGTGGCGATCGCCCCCCTGCTGTGGCGCCTGGAGTACTACGGTATCCAGCTGCCCAAGCAGGCGACCCCCCTGCTCAAGTATGCCGAGCGCCTGTTCGCGCGCCCGGCCTTCATCGAGGCCCTGACCCCGGTCGAAAAGGCGATGCGCAAGTAATTCGCACAGGCCGCGCCGAGATCACCCTCAAGCCCATGAGCGAACTGCCGCAACAGCCGTATTTCCTGCGCGCCCTCTACGAGTGGTCGGTGGACAGCGGCTACACGCCCTACCTCACCGTGCGTGTCGATGGCCGCACGCGGGTGCCGCAGGCCTTCGTCAAGGACGGTCAGATCGTCCTTAACATCGGCCCAAGCGCGGTGCGCAATCTGCACATGGACAACGAATGGGTGACCTTCTCCGCGCGCTTCGGCGGCGTGGCTCATTCCATCGAGGTGCCGGTAGGGAACGTCCTTTCCATCTACGCGCGGGAGACCGGACAGGGCATGAGTTTCGCCGGCATGGAACAGTTTCCCGTCCTGGCCGAGGAGGCCCCGGCGGAGGCGCCCGCGGACAGGCCGGAACCGCCCGCTGGCACCGACGAGCCACCCCAGCCACCACGCGGACGACCGCAATTGCGGGTCGTCAAATAAGCAGGATACGCGCGGCATTGCTACCATCGCGGCGCGTCATGCATCAGCCGGCATAGCTCAGTTGGTAGAGCAACCGCCTTGTAAGCGGTAGGTCGTCTGTTCGAGTCAGACTGTCGGCACCAGATCAGGAGGTGTGGCCGAGTGGTTTAAGGCACCGGTCTTGAAAACCGGCGATGGGCAACCATCCGTGAGTTCGAATCTCACCGCCTCCGCCAGACAGCACCAAACAAAAACGCGGACCGAGGTCCGCGTTTTGCATTTCAGGACAGGCCGCTTATTGCGCCAGGATCCACTTGGCCAGGGCCGCGGCGTCATCCTTGGCCTTGGCCTGGGGCGGCATGGGGATCTTGCCGTACTTGCCCTTGCTGCCGGCGACGATGGTCTTCGCCAGGGCGGCCTCGGCATCCTTCTGGCCCTTGTTCTTCGCGGCGACATCCTTCCAGGAGGGGCCCATCATCTTCTTGTCGAGCGCATGGCAGGTGTTGCACTTGTTCTTGGTGACAAGCGCCTCGTTGGCGACGGCGGCACCGGTGGTGAGGAGGGAGGCAGCGAGAACCAGGGAGGTCAGCAATTTCATGGTCGTCCTTTCATGGCGTGAGGAAATGGTCTCATCATATAAACGGATGAGATGGCGGATGGATGACATTTGTCATAGACGATCCTGGCGTTGACGTCGACGCCAGCCTAGAGCGCGGCGACATGGACGTTGCTGAGGGTGCGTCCGAGGAAGCGTTCGCCGATGGTCTGGAAGCGCAGGGGCACATCGGTGACCCAGAAGCGGTATTCCGGCGCGGCGTGCCGTGGGTTGTGCAGGTTCATGTCGGTGAGCAGGGCGGCGGCGCGTTCGGCCATGGCGTTGGCGGAGTCGACCAGCGTCACGCCGGGCCCGGCCACGTCCTGCAGCAGGGGCTTGAGCAGGGGGTAATGGGTGCAACCCAGCACCATGGTGTCGACCTTTTCCGCCAGCACGGGCTTCAGGTATTCCTGCGCGGTCAGGCGCGTCACCGGGTGGTCCAGCCAGCCTTCCTCGACCAGGGGCACGAACAGTGCGCAGGCCTGCGAGGTCAGGCGGGCCTGCGGTTCGATGGCGTGGATGGCCTGTGCGTAGGCGTTGCTGTTGATGGTGGTCGGCGTGCCGATCACGCCGATACGGTTGGTCTGGGTGGCGGCCAGGGCGGCGAGGGCGCCGGCCTCGATGACGTCGAGCACCGGCGTGGGCGAGAGGTCGCGCACCACCTGGGCCGAGACCGCCGCCATGGTGTTGCAGGCGATGATCAGCAGCTTGACCTGCTTTTCCAGCAGGAACTCGGTGATCTGCGTGGTGTAGTGGGCGATGGTCTGCACCGACTTCACGCCGTAGGGCACGCGCGCGGTGTCGCCGAAGTAATAGATGGACTCGAACGGCAGCCGCTCCATGAGGGCGCGCACCACCGTGAGGCCGCCGACGCCGGAGTCGAATACGCCTATCGGGCTGCGGGGATCGAGGTGTGCGCTCATGTCGGGTGCGTCTTGCGGGAATGTTGGCGATCGAGCGCCCATTGTAAATGCTCGCGCAGCATCGCCGAGGGGTGATCCAGGCGTGATTGCAAGGCGGCGGTGATGGCGGGGCTGTACGGGGCATTGCCGAGCGCCACGGCGAGGTTGCGCAGCCAGCGCTCGTAGCCGATGCGGCGGATCGGCGAACCCTCCAGCCTTGTGAGGAAGGATGCCTCGTCCCAGGCGAACAATTCCAGCAGGTCGGCCTCGTCAAGGCGGTTGCGCGGCAGGAAGTACGCGATCGGCTCGGCCTGCGCGAAGCGGTTCCAGGGACAGGCGAGCTGGCAGTCGTCGCAGCCGTAGATGCGGTTGCCGAGCAGCGGGCGCAGTTCCAGCGGGATCGCACCCGCATGCTCGATGGTGAGGTAGGAGATGCAGCGCCGCGCGTCCAACAGGTGCGGCGCGACGATCGCGCGCGTGGGGCAGATGTCGATGCAGGCCTGGCACGTCCCGCAATGCGGCTCGGCGGGCGGGTCCGGGGCGAAGGGCAGGTCGGTGAACAGCTCGCCGAGGAAGAACCAGGAGCCCTGCCGCGTCAGCAGCAGGGTGTGCTTGCCCTCCCAGCCCAGGCGCGTGCCGCGCGCGATCTCCACCTCCATGACCGGCGCGCTGTCGGAAAAGGCGCGGTGGCCGAACGGACCGATCTCCGCGGCGAGCCGCTCCGCGAGCCGTTGCAGGCGTTGCCGCACCAGCTTGTGGTAGTCGCGGCCAAGGGCGTAGCGCGCCACGTAGGCCCGTTCCGGGGTGTTGAGTGTGGCCCATGCCTTGTCATCGCCCGGCAGGTAGTCGAGACGGACGCTGAGGATCGAGCAGGTGCCGGGCACTAATGCCTTGGGATGCGCGCGGGTGGCGCCGTGGCGGGCCATATAATCCATCCCGCCGTGATAGCCCGCGTCCAGCCAATCCATGAGTCGCCGTTCCGCATCCCCCAGTTCCGCCGCCGCAAAGGACAGGTCCGCGAAACCCAGTTCCCGCGCCCATTGGCGCAGGACGGGCTTGAGCGCTTCGAGTCGTTCAGGGGAGGGCGGCTGATGCATGCGGGCGATGATAACGTGGCCGTGGCGCTGGCCGACGACGCGGCGACCCTGGACCTGGGGCGACGCCTCGCGGAGGTGCTGGTCCCGGGGCTGTCCGTGTGGCTGCTCGGCGACCTGGGGGCGGGCAAGACCACCTTGGCGCGCGGCGTGTTGCGGGGGTTGGGATTCGCCGGGCGCGTGAAGAGTCCGACCTACACTTTGGTTGAACTTTACGCGCTGTCGCGATTTAATCTATATCACTTTGATTTGTATCGGATTGCAGACCCTGATGAATGGGAAGACGCAGGCTTTCGCGAATACTTCAACCCAGGCAGCGTGTGCCTGGTTGAATGGCCGGAGAAGGCCTCGGGGATGCTGCCCGGGCCGGACCTCCGCATTCACCTGGAATTCGCCGAGAGCGGGCGGCTGGCCCATGTCGAAGGACTGACGGAGGAGGGAAAGAGATGCGTCGCGCGCTTGTCGTCCTGATCGCCCTGGCCGGCCTCTTCCTTCACCACGCCGCACATGCCGCCGGCGTGAAGGCCGCGCGGGTGTGGCCCTCGCCTGAATACAGCCGCATCACCATCGAGTTCGATGCCGAGGTCGCCTACAAGACCTTCAGCCTGAAGGGACCGGAACGCCTGGTTCTGGATATCGAGGGCGTCTCCGCGGAGCAGG
Organism: Pseudomonadota bacterium; assembly: GCA_040751755.1. GTDB lineage: Bacteria > Pseudomonadota > Gammaproteobacteria > Burkholderiales > Thiobacillaceae > PFJX01. The sequence continues at coordinate 31,597 of JBFMHC010000007.1, read as the reverse complement.
TGCAGGCGCAGGTGGCCGACAAGGTGAGCGCGCAGGACCTGTATATCTCCGGTGTGCGAGCCGGCCTCAACCGGCCGGGTGTGACGCGCATGGTGGTGGAACTGAAGGCGGAGGTGCGGCCGCAGGTCTTCACCCTCAAGCCCATGGGCGAGTATGGGCACCGTCTGGTGCTCGACCTGTACCCCGCCTCGACGGATGTGCTGGAAAGGCAGGAAGAGAGCGTCGAGAAGCAGGTCGAGCGCGCCATCGGCAAGGCCGACACGGCGCGCGAGTCGGCCACGGCTGCCGCGAAGGCCGCCGAGCCGGCGAAGAACGCCCCGCCGGCACAGACCTTCATGCGCCTGGTCACGGTCGCCATCGACGCCGGCCATGGCGGCGAGGACCCGGGCGCGCGTGGCGCCAACGGTTCTCGCGAGAAGGACATCACCCTGTCCATCGCCCGCCGCCTCAAGGGCCTGATCGACAAGCAGCCCAACATGCGCGCCTACCTGACGCGCGACGGCGACTACTTCATCCCGCTGCACGAGCGGGTGAACAAGGCGCGCCGGGTACAGGCCGACCTGTTCGTGTCGGTGCACGCGGATGCCTTCATCAAGCCGCACGCGCGCGGCTCCTCGGTGTTCGCCCTGTCCGAGAAGGGCGCCACCTCGGCGGCCGCGAAGTGGCTGGCCAAACGCGAGAACGACGCCGACCTGATCGGCGGCGTCAACATCGACGTGAAGGACCCGTACCTCAAGCAGACCCTCATCGACCTGTCGCAGACCGCGCAGATCGCCGACAGCCTCAAGCTGGGCAGGGCGGTGCTGGATCAGCTGGGCGAGATCAACCAGCTGCACAAGCCGCACGTGGAACAGGCGGGCTTCGCCGTCCTGAAGGCGCCGGACATTCCCTCGATCCTGGTCGAGACCGCCTTCATCTCCAACCCGGACGAGGAAAAGCGCCTCAACGACGAGGTCTACCAGGACAAGATGGCGAGCGCCATCGTCGACGGCATCCGCCGCTACTTCGACAAGAACCCGCCGCTGGCGCGCAACAAGGTCGCGCAGACTTTCTAAGCTGCGCCGCGGGCGTTGCCCCGGCGCGGGGCGGCGCTTACCATGCTCGTTTCCTCCAGCTCTCGCGCCGAACCGAATCCGTGGACATCCAGAACATCCCCGTCGCCAGCATCGCCCGCGCGCCGGCACCGGCCGGCGGCAACGAGGGCGACCGCCTGCCGGTGATCGAGGTCCTGGCGGAGATCGCCAGCAGCATGAATTCCGACGCCAACACGGAGCAGATGCTGATGCGCTTCCTCGAGATCATGGTGCGCATCTCCGGCGCCAAGGCGGGGGCGGTGCGGGTGCTGACGGCAGACGGCGCGCACCTGCGCATGGCCGGGGCGATCGGCCTGCCGCCCGCCCTGGTGGAGCGCGAGCGCTACGTTCCGCTGGAGTGCGGCATCTGCGGCAAGGCGACGCTGACCCACAGCGCACAGTACGACAGCGTCATGGAGGTGTGCCAGAAGCAGGTGCGTCACCTCTATTTCTCGCAGCTGTGCCGCACCGTGTACGCGGTGCCGATGCGCCACAAGGGCAAGGTGCTGGGCGTCTACAACCTGTTCATGGAGAAGCAGGAGCCGCTGCCGGACGACCTGCGCTACCTGTTCAACTCGATCAGCGAGCACCTCGGCATGGCGCTGGAGAACAGCCGCCTGACGCGCGAGAACATGCGCATCTCGCTGATGAACGAGCGCACCATGCTGGCCAACCAGATCCACGACTCGCTGGCGCAGACCCTGGCCTACGCGAAGATGCGCCTGTCGGTGCTGAGCGAGGCGATGCTGGACGGCGACGAGGCGAAGGCCAACCGCTACCTGGGCGACGTGGAGGAGGCCGTGGACATGGCCTACTCCGAGTTGCGCAACCTGATCACGCAGTTCCGCGACCGCATCGATCCGCGCGGCCTGGTGCCCGCCCTGCAGGAGCTGGCGGAGAGCTTCAGCAAGAAGGCCAATGCCGACGTCGACTTCCTCAACGTCGCGCAGGACGTGGTGCTCGACCCGGAGGAGGAGATCCAGGTCTACCACATCATCCAGGAGTCCCTGTACAACATCTGCAAGCACGCGCGCGCGCGCCACGTGGTGGTGACGCTGGACCTGCAGGACGACCGCTACGTGGTCAACGTCGCCGACGATGGCGTCGGCCTGCAGCACAGTGCCACCTCGAACATGGGCAAGAGCTTCGGCCTCACCATCATGCGCGAGCGCGCCGCCAAGCTGAACGGCAAGCTGTCGATCGAGAGCCGCCCCGCGGGCGGCACCATCGTGCGCCTGGCCTTCCCCTCGCGCCACGCCGTGGAAGAGAAGAAATGAGCGCGGCGACGGTGTCCCGCATCATCCTGGTCGACGACCATACCCTGTTCCGCAAGGGGCTGGCCGAGCTGCTGGAGCGCGAGGGCGCGGTGCGCGTCGCGGCGATCACCGGCAACCCGGAGCAGGTGCCCGATCTGCTGCGCCAGCACCGCCCGGACGTGCTCCTGCTCGACCTCAACCTGGGCGGCGCCGACGGCATCAACGTGATGCAGGAGCTGCGCGCAGAGGGCTTCACCCTGCCGGTGCTGATGCTGACCGTGAGCGAGGCGGAGGAGGACCTGGCGCGCGCCCTGCGCAACGGTGCCAATGGCTATTTGCTCAAGAGCATGGAGCCGGACGAGGTGGTGGACGCGATCGCCCGCGCGGCGCGTGGCGAAACCGTGGTGGCGCCGGCGATGACCGCGAAGCTGGTGAAGCTGCTCGACAACAAGGGGCAGAACACCACCTCGCTGCTGGAGACCCTGACGCAGCGCGAACGCGAGATCCTCGCCCATCTGGCGCGCGGCGAGAGCAACAAGGCGATCGCGCGCCAGCTCGAGATCAGCTACGACACGGTGAAGCTGCACGTGCGCCACATCCTCGCCAAACTGAACCTCTCCTCGCGCGTCGAGGCGGCGGTGTTCGCGGTGGAGCACAAGCTCACCCCGGGGCTGGACGCGAAAAAGGGTTAAGGCAGGCGTATCCGAAATCCTGCCTAAGGCCGATCCTTGCTGGGATCTGCCGGTATCAATGTCCGGTTGACCAGCCCCTCCGGCTTTGGCCTAATCGCCCCAAGGAACAACGGCGGCAGCCGGGTGCTAAGTCGTATGGCCCGCCGAAAAGAACGTCTTGGGACCATGCACCACTTTAAACCGCTCTCCAACCAGGCCGCCTCCGACACCCTGGGAAGCATTTCCGGGCAGGAGTGGGGCTGGTTGCTCTCGCCGCGCCGCCACATCACCCTGCTGGGCACGCGCCGCGCCGAGATGATCATCTCGCGCGCGCGGCTGGTGGCGGCCTTGTTCGCCTTGCTCACACTGCCGTGGTCTGTGGTGGAGTGGCTGTTGTTCCCGGGCGATCTCTGGTTCCGGCTTGCCGCCCTGCGCATCGCCGCTACCCTGGGGTTCGCGGCCCTGTACTTCTATCTCGGCAGCCCCCTGCACCTGCGCGGCGCGCGGCGCGGCCTGCTGCTTTTGTTCATCATCCCCAGCCTGTTCTACCTCGCCGCCAACCTGCTGCTTGTCGACGTGCCGCTCGATGGCTACGCACAGGCGGTCGCCGTGACCCACACCTCGTTGCCCTTCCTGGTCCTGGCCGGCCTGAGCATGTTTCCCCTCACCGTCGCCGAGGCGCTGATCCTCGCCGCGCCCATGCTGCTCGCCAAGGTGGTACTGGCCGCCGTGGCGTGGCCGCCCGCCGACTGGCCGGGCATCCTCGGCACCTACTGGCTGCTGCTGCTGATCACCGGCGTGGCGATCCTCGCCAGCATCAGCCAGCTCGCCTTCGTCATCGTCCTGGTGCGCCAGGCGATACGCGATCCGCTGACCAGTTGCTTCTCGCGCGGCAGCGGCGAGGAACTGCTGGAACTGCAGTACATCATCTCCGCGCGCAGCGGCACGCCCTTGGCCATTGCCTTCCTGGACATCGACCACTTCAAGCGGGTGAACGACGAGTTCGGGCACGAGGCGGGCGACCAGGTGATCATCGGCGCAGTCAAGCGCATCTCCGAGAATCTGCGCACCGGCGACATGCTGGCACGATGGGGCGGCGAGGAGTTCATCCTGATCATGCCCAACACCGACCTGGCGATGGCCAGGATCGCACTGGGGCGCCTGCGCGAGGCGGGCTTGGGTCTGCGTCCGGACGGCGCGCCGCTGACCGTGAGCATCGGCGTCGCGGAGCGGCTCGCCGATGCGAGCGCGGACTGGAAGTCCCTGGTCGAGGTGGCCGACGCGCGCATGTACGAGGCCAAGCGCGGCGGTCGAGACCGCATCGTCAGCGGCTAGCGGCTCCAGGGGGGGCCGCCGCCCCGGCGAACGCCGGGGGCAGGGGGGGCGGATTCAGGCGCGCAGGTCGCGCAGGTGGTCGTGGTAGCGCGCGCGGTAGAGCAGGCGCCGGTGCCCCGGTCGGTCTGTGAAACCGGCGCGCGTGTGCAGGACGTTGTTGCAGATCACGCCCATGCCCGGTTCCAGACGCAACGTGAAGGCGCCGAAGGGCTGGCCGGCGAGCAGCGTTTCCAGCGCCGCAAGCGCGTCCTGCGTGGCGGCGTCCTGTTTCCAGGCGATGCTCTTGGTGCGCGCGGTGTAGCGCAGGTGCAGTTGCCCCGCGTCGACCAGCAAGGCCGGTCCCACCTCGTCGCCGCGCGCCACCCCCATCTCGTCCACGCGCGCCGGAATGGTCATGGCGTCTTCCGCCATGAGGGCGCGGATGTGGTCCGGGTTGGCGTCGCGCAGGGCGATGTAGGCCAGCTCGTGGTCGTACAGGTCGTTCTCGCCGCCCGCGTCGGCCTGGCGCACGCAGTGCAGGCCCATGGCGAAGATGCGGCGCTCCGGCGGGTTGTAGTAGCCGTCGGTGTGCCAGCGGATGCGGTTGTGGGTGTAGGGGATGTAGTCGCCGCGCTTGCCGGGGTCGGTGCCGGGCCTGCGCTCGCCCTCGCTGCTGGCGTCCTCGTCGCGGGGCGTCAGGCTGGAGATGCCGTCCTCGTCGGCGAGCCAGTTGGCGTCCAGGTGCGAGAGCCCGAATTGCTCGGCGATGCGGCGCGGGATCTCCTTGTCCTCGGCCTCGCCGCGATCCGTGGCGTACACGACCATGTTGGTCTTGGCGATGAGGCGCCACATGGCCGCGTATTCGTCGGGCGTCAGCTGCGCGGGGTCGGCGACCCGCACGATCAGGTCCTCCGCGCGGCGCGGGTAGTCGGCCAGCTTGGCCGCGCGCCAGGCGGCATAGCCGGCGGCGTTGTCGGGATGGAAGGGGCTGTCGGGCGGGATCATGGTGCGTCGATGCAGGTTGTTCGCGGTGGCCGCGAAGTGTCCCACATCCGCGCCGGCTCCGGCGCGGGTGGGGCTTGATCGTGGTCAATGGTGCGCGTCGTCGTGTTCCGCCAGCGGCCACAGCTGGTGCGCGTCGAGCAGCAGGCGGGCGATCGCCTCGTTGGCTGCGAGGCGCGCCTGTTCCGCCTGCAGGCGGGCGTCGAGGGCGTTGCGCCGTGCCAGCAAGGTGTCGGAGAGCCCCAGCTCGCCCATCTCGTGCGCGCGCCCCGCGAGGTCCGCGTGCCGTTCCATGGCCGTCGCCGCCTCTTCCAGGCGCTGGTAGCCCTCGACCCCCGCGGAGGCGCGCTGCCAGTTGGCGGCGGCCTCGGCGGCGAGGCGGCGGCGCACGCCGGCCTCCATCTCGCTGCTCGCCTCCGCCAGCGCCAGGTGGCGTTCCGCCCTGGCCTTGCGGCCCTGGCCGGACAGCGGGATGTTGAGGCTGACGCCGATCAGGCGTTCGTCGCCGCGTTGCTCGCTGCCAACGTGCAGGCCGATGCTCGGGTCGGGGGTGCGGTCCCGCTCGGCGCGCTGCGTCTGCAGGCGCGCGCGTTCCGAGGCGCGCTGCACGGCGAGCAGTTCATGGTTGTGTTCCAGGGTGTGCTCGATCCACGCCGCTTCGTCGCCCGGCGGCAGGGCGGGGAGGGCGGCCTCGGCGTTCGGTGCCGGCAGTTCCGGGAAGCGCTGACGCAGTTCCGCCACCGCGGCGGCGGCACGGGACTCGGCCTGGCGGACCTGGGAACGCGCCTGCGCGAGGGCGGCGTCCGCCTGCAGGCTGTCGAGCCTGGCCGCGTCGCCGCGCTTGACGCGCAACGCGACGATGCGCTGCTCCTCCGCCAGCAGTTCCGCCTGCTTCTGCCACAGCGCCACCTCGCGCTGCGCCTGCAGGGCGCCGTACCAGAGGCCGAGCAGCTGCCGGGCGGACTCGTGGCGGGCGTCGCCCACGCGTTCTTCCGCCTCCGCGACGAGCTGGCCGCCGATGCGCGCGTCCAGCTGCCGCTTGCCCGGCAGGCGCAGGCCGCGCTGCAGCGAGGCCTGCCAGTCGTTGCTGTCGGCGCCACCGGAGACGTTGCGCCGCGTCATGCCCAGGCCGACGCTGTATTCGTATTCGCCGGCCTGCAGCTGACGGCTTTCCGCCGCCGCCGCGCGCAGTTCCGCCTGCGCGGCGCGTACCGCCGGCAGGGCCATGAGCGACTGGGTGACCACGGCGGTCGGCGGCAGGTCGGCAGGTGCTGCGAAGTCCGCCGCCTGGCTGGCGCCGGCGCCCAGCATCAGGGCGAGGAACAGGGGTTTCAAGGGGTTGCGTGAAAGGGTCATGCGAGTCTCCCGAATTCCGTCACGGGGGTGAGCCAATAGGCCACGTCCCGCTTGGGGAAGCATTGTTTGAGGTGTTGCAGCAGGGCCTGGGCGTGTTCCGCCGCGAGGACGATCTGCACTTCGCAGCGGTCCGCGCGACCGCGCACCAGCTCCTGGGCACTCAACCGCTCCGGGTCGGTGCTGTAGCCCTCGGCGTTGAACAGGGTGAAGCCGGCGGCCCAGTCCGGGTGGGCAAGCAGTTGCTCCACCAGCTCGTCTTCCAGGTGCCGCGGTGCGGCGAGGGTGAGTTGAACCAGGCTCATGCGGGTTTGCCTCCCAGGATGAAGCGCCGGTACAGCACCGGCAGGAGAATCAGGGTGAGGGCGGTGGAGGTGAACAGGCCGCCCACCACGACGATCGCCAGCGGCTTCTGGATCTCCGAGCCGGGGCCGGTGGCGAGCAGCAGGGGGATCAGGCCGAAGGCCGTGATGCTGGCGGTCATCAGCACCGGGCGCAGGCGGCGCAACGCGCCCTCGCGCACCACCTCGTCGGCGGGCATGCCTTGTGCGGCGAGCTGGTTGAAGTAGCTCACCAGCACCACGCCGTTGAGCACGGCGATGCCGAGCAGGGCGATGAAGCCCACCGAGGCGGGCACCGACAGGTACTCGCCGGTGATGAACAACGCGGCGATGCCGCCCACCAGGGCGAAGGGCACGTTGGCCAGCACCAGGCCGGCCTGGCGCACCGACTTGAAGGTGGCGAACAGCAGGGCGAAGATCAGCGCCAGGGCCACCGGCACCACCACCGCGAGCCGCGCGGCGGCGCGCTGCTGGTTCTCGAACTGGCCGCCGTAGGTGATGCTGTAGCCATCCGGCAGCCTGATCTCGCGCGCGATCCTGGCCTTGGCCTCGTCGACGAAGCCCACCAGGTCGCGGCCGGTGACGTTGCTCTGCACCGTGACGTAGCGCGCCGCGTTTTCCCGCTTCACCGCCACCGGGCCGTCCATGCGCGTCAGCCTGGCGATCTCGCGCAGGGGGATGGCGAGGCCCGAGGACGTGGGAACACGCAAGGCCTCGAACAGGGCGGGCGACATGCGCACGTCCTCGCCGGCGCGCAGCACCAGCGGGGTGCGGCGCACGCCTTCCTGCACCGTGCCCAGCGGCACGCCTTCCAGCTGCGCCTTGAGGAAGCCCGAGACGTCGTCGATGGACAGCCCGTAGCGGCCCAGGGCGAGCCGGTCCACCTCGACGCGGAAGTACTGCACGCCCTCGTTCTTCTGGCTGAACACGTCCTGCGCGCCGGGGATGCCGGTGAGCAGGGTCTCCACCTGGTCGGCGAGGCGGTTGAGCTGGGTGATGTCGGGGCCGAAGACCTTGATCGCCAGATCGCCGCGGCTGCCGGTGAGCATCTCCGAGACGCGCATGTCGATGGGCTGGGTGAAGGCGTAGTTGATGCCCGGGAAGTCCAGCATCACCTTGCGGATCTCCTCCATCAGCCATTCCTTGTCGGGCTTGCGCCACTGCTCCATGGGCTTGAGCACGAGGAAGCTGTCGGTCTCGTTCAGGCCCATGGGGTCCAGGCCCAGCTCGTCGGAGCCGGCGCGGGCGACCACGCCGGTGACCTCGGGGATGCGCTTCATCAGCGCGCGCTGCACCAGCTGGTCCTGCGCCAGGCTCTCCTCCAGGCTGATCGAGGGCAGCTTCTCCAGCTGCAGGAGCAGGTCGCCCTCGTCCAGGGTGGGCATGAAGGACTTGCCGATGAAGGGGTAGAGCACCGCCGCCACGCCCAGCATCGCCACGGCGGCGATGATCACGGTCCGCGCGCGCCTGAGGGCGAAGTCGAGCACCGGGGTGTAGAGGCGCAGGGCGGTGCGCACCAGCCACGGGTCGCCGTGCGCCCCCTCCTTGATCAGCCAGGAGGAGAGCACCGGCACCACGGTCAGCGACAGCACCAGGGCCGCGCCGAGGGCGAACACGATGGTCAGGGCCACGGGTATGAACAGCTTGCCCTCCAGGCCCTCCAGGGTGAGCAGGGGCAGGAACACGATCATGATGATCAGCACCCCCGCCGCGGTGGGCGTCGCCACCTCGCGCACGGCGCGGAACACGCGGTGCAGCTTGGGTTGCCGGCTCTGGTCGTGGGCGAGATGGGTGACCACGTTCTCCACCACCACCACGGCGCCGTCCACCAGCATGCCGATGGCGATGGCGAGGCCACCCAGGCTCATCAGGTTGGCGGAGAGGCCGAAGCGGCCCATGAGCAGGAAGGTGGCGAGCGCCGCCAGGGGCAGGGTCAGCGCCACCGTGAGCGCGGCCCGCACGTTGCCGAGGAACAGGAACAGCAGCACCAGCACCAGGACGATGGCCTCCATGAGGGCCTTGGACACGGTGTTGACGGCGCGCTCCACGAGGGCGGAACGGTCGTAGAAGGTCTTCACCTTCACGCCCTTGGGCAGGGAGGGGGCGATCTGCGCCAGCTTGGCCTTCACCGAGGCCACCACCTGCTGCGCGTTGGCACCCTTGAGGCCCAGCACCAGGCCCTCAACCGCCTCGTCGTGGCCATTCTGGGTGACGCCGCCGTAGCGGGTGAGGCTGCCCAGGCGCACCTGCGCCACCTCGGAGACGCGCACCGGCACGCCGCCCACGTCCTTGACGACGATGCCGGCGAGGTCCTGCAGGGTCTTCACCGCGCCCTCCACGCGCACCAGCCAGACCTCCTCGCCTTCGGTGAGGCGGCCGGCGCCGTCATTGCGGTTGTTTGCCTGGATCGCCTCGCGCAGCTCCATGAGGGTGACGCCGCGCGCGCTCATGGCGGCGTTGTCGGGCACCACCTCGAAGGTCTTCACCTGGCCGCCCATGGCGTTCACGTCGGCCACACCCGGCAGGGTGCGCAGTTGCGGGCGGATCACCCAGTCGAGCAGAGCGCGACGCTCGGCGAGCGACAGGCCTTCGCCCTCGACGGTGAACATGAAGATCTCCGAGAGTGGCGTGGTGATCGGCGAGAGACCGCCGCTCACGCCCTCGGGCAGGTCGCCCATGGCGTTGTTGAGGCGTTCCGCCACCTGCTGGCGGGCCCAGTAGATGTCGGTGCCGTCCTCGAAGTCGATGGTGATGTCGGTGAGGCCGTACTTCGAGACGGAGCGCAGGATGCGCTGCTTGGGGATGCCCAGCATCTCGGTCTCGATGGGTGCGGCGATGCGCTTCTCCACCTCCTCCGGGGTCATGCCGGGGGCCTTGAGGATGAGCTTTACCTGGGTGGTCGAGACGTCCGGGAAGGCGTCGATGGGCAGCCCCCGCCAGGCCTGGATGCCGGCGGCCGTGAGCAGCAGCACCAGGCCCAGGGTGAGCAGGCGCTGGGTGAGTGAGAATTCCGTGAGGCGGGCCAGCATTTATTCGCCCCCGCCCATGCCCTGCCAGGACGCCTTCAGCGCCGCCACGCCCTCGACGGCGATGCGCTCGCCGCCGCTGAACCTGGCATCCAGCGCCACGTCCTGCGCGGTCTGCGACAGGACCTTGACCGGCACCGGCTCGAAGCCGCCGGGCGTCTCCACGAACACGTAGCTCTGGCCCTGATGGCGCGCGATGGCGCGTACCGGTACGCGCCACTGCTTGGCGCCCGCCACCCCTTCCACGCGCGCCATGACGCTCTGGTTGAGCCGCAGCTGATCCCCTGGATTGTTGACGCGGGCGCGGATATTGACGGTCTGCGCGGCGTCGACGCTGCGGCCCACGGAGACCACCTCGCCCGCCGCCAGGCTGTCACGCAGGTGCACCTTCTGGCCCTTCTTGACCTGTGCCGCCACCTCCGCGGGGGCCTGGATCTCCAGCCACAACGGCGCTAGGCGCGCGACGCGGAACAGCGGCGTGGCGGGTTCGGCGCGGCTGCCCGCCAGGGCGCCCTGCTCGACCACCACGCCGTTGATGGGAGAGGTGAGGGCGATGCTGTCGACCAGCCGCTCGCCGCGCTCGACCGCCTTGATGTCCACCTGCGAGAGGCCGGACAGGCGCATCCAGGCGCGCCGTTCCTGGAGCGCGGCGCGGGCCTGCGCCAGGTTGGCGCGGGTCGCCTGCAGGCGCGATTCGGGGATGATGCCCTCCTTGAACAGGGCCTCGTCGCGCCGCATCGACTCCTCGGCCAGACGCAGCTGCACGGCGGCCTGCGTGGTCTCGCGCTGGCCCATGGGCAGCTGGTCGCTGCGCAGCACCGCCAGTGCCTGGCCGGCGCGCACGGGGTCGCCCACGGCCACCTTGACGCTGGTGATGAGGCCCGGCACCGGCGCGGCGACGATGCGTTCCTGCTCGGGCGGCACGCGCACCGTGGCGGGCAGGTCGACGGTCACCGCGCCACCGTGTGCGGAGACGGGGACGGTGGCGATGCGCAGGGCGGTGCGCTGCGCGGGACTGACGGAGACCAGGGCGTGACCGGCCCAGGCGGGGAGACACAGGGAAACGGCGATGGCGCCGAGCAAAAGACGCGACATGACATCCTCTCGATGGGTAACACTGAAGACAGCGTAGACAGCTTGTTGTGAACGTGCTGCGGGCGAGCGCCCGCGTGGGACGGTCAGCGCGAGGGCGGAGCGCCGGGCAGGGGCAGCAGCCTGGAGAGGGATGGGGGTGGGGAGGCGGAGGACGTGAACGCGGCCAGGACGGGCTGCGCGATGGAAATGGTCAGTGGCGCGGAGATCGCCGCGTCAGGCGGGTCGGCGAAGGCCTGCAGGGCGGGATCGACGCGATTGCCCTGGCTGACGCCGATCGCGTGCATGTCGCCGGCGTGATGCTTGTGCGGCGCGAAGGCATGCTGGCCTGCCTCCAGCATGCCGACGTCCTCCGGCAGGTGCAGGCCGAAATGGTCCGTCCCCCCCGCATGGGCGTGCAGCAGCGGCGCCAGGCATTGCAGCCAGACGAACAGCACGAGGAAGAATCGGCCGAAGTGACGGCCGAGGAGGTTTCGCATGAGGGCGGACGGTAGGAGGTCTGGACGCGATTGTCTAGACCAAGTCTTAAAGCTGTATTAAAGCCAATCAGCTTCCGGCCTGCGCGTCAGGCACCGGGTAGAACCCGTCCACGCTCTTTTTCATCGTCCCCATCATCTCGGGGACCTCGATGTCCATCAGCTGGTCCTGGATCCAGCTCTTGTCCGAGTTCTCCATGACGTCGCGGATCTGCAGGGAGAGGAAGCGCAGGGCCTGGAAGCTCGCCTTGTCGATCGGGAACTCGAACTCGGAATAGTCCGCCATGCGCGTGTTCAGCAGGTCGATGAAGCCCTGCCTGTAGTCGTACTCCGGATCCCTCTGGCCGCCGGTGAAGTCGAGGATGTTGTCCTCCATGATCTCGGCGACGCGCAGGCCGGTGGCGCTGACGATCTCCGCGCGTTTCTCCTCCTCGACGCGGCCGTAGATGAGGCGGTCGACGTAGTGCACGAGGAAGCAGGCCAGTTCGCCGATGATGCGGAAGCCGCGCTGCGGCGTGACGATGTCGTAATCCGCCTTGGACAGGTTGTCCACGGCCTTGTCGGCGAGCCGCCAGGTGGTGGAGGCGAGGACGGTGGCGACCTCCTCGCTGGGACGTTCGCCCTCCTTCTTGAACCAGGTGGTGCGGACGCGTACGGGTTTCACCATGTCATGACTCTCCCAGGGCGATCGGGCGGGACGGGTCGCGGATCCATTCGCTCCACGACCCCGGATAGAGGCGCGAACCCGGCAGGCCGGCGACCTCCATGGCGAGCAGGTTGTGGCAGGCGGTGACGCCGGAGCCACAGGTGTGGATCACCTCCCAGGGGGCGCGGCCCTTGAGCAGGGCCTGGTAGTTCTCGCGCAGGGCCTCGGGCGGCATGAAGGTGCCGTCGATGTCCAGGTTCTCCTCGAACGACCAGTTGATGCTGCCGGGGATGTGTCCGGCCACCGGGTCCAGGGGCTCGTATTCGCCGGTGAAGCGGCGCTCCGGGCGGGCGTCGATGATCAGGGCATCGCCGGTCTGGCTGGCGCGCATGACGTCGTCGATATCCGCGACCAGCGAGGGTTCCGGCAGGCAGGCGCAACTGCCCTTGTGGATCTCGGGCAGGACGGCGGTGAGGGGGCGCTGTTCGCGTTGCCACTTGGGGAATCCGCCATCCAGCAGGGCCGCGCCAGGGTGACCCAGCCAGCGCAGCATCCACCACAGCCGCACGGCCATGGAGCCGAAGCTGTCGTCGTAGACCACCACCTGCTTGTTGACCCCGACGCCCCAGGCACAGAGCCTTTCCGCGAGTTTTTCGGGGTCGGGCAGGGGGTGGCGGCCGGTCTGGTCGGTTATGGGGGCGGAGAGGTCCTCGTCGAGGTGGGCGTAGCGCGCGCCGGGGATATGGTTCTTTTCATACACCCTGCGTCCGCCTTCCGGGTCGGTGAGGGTGAAGCGGCAGTCGAATACGATCCAGTTCGGATCGTCCAGGTGCGCGGCCAGTTCTTCGGTGGAAACGAGGGTGTTGGAATACATGATGAAGGGGGCAGTCGGCAGTCGTCAGTTGGCGGCGCGACCGGTCGGGCGACCGGCGGCTGCCAACTGCAAACTGACGGCTAAGGCTTAGTAGCCGCCCTTGCCGAAGGGCTTGGGCAGGCCGGCGACCTTGGAAGCCTGGCGGTTGGGCTGGTTGGGGAACAGTTCGTACAGCACCTTCTTCCAGTCCTGGCTGTCGTCCTCTTCCGTCAGCATGGCGACCATGTTGCGGAAGTTGGGGGTGTGGCCGTCTTCCTGATAGCGCTCGCGCATGAACTTCACGACCTGCCAGTGCATGTCGGTGAGGTTGATCTTTTCGGCCTCGGCGATGACCGGCACGACGTCGTCGCTGAAGTTGGCTTCAACCAGAAAGCCTTCCTCGTCGGTTTCAAGTTCTTCGCCGTTCACGGTGTATCCCATGGTTTTCTCCTATTCACGAGTTGATACAAGCGTTGATACAAAAGCGGTGGGTCGATCGCTCAGCCCGCCGCCACTTCCTTGATCGATTTGTGCGGCACGAAGATGCCGCAGCCCCGATTGCGGTTCGATCCCAGACCTTGCTCCTGCAGGGTGATCGACTGCGCCAGCGTCACGTCATGCAGCATCAGGCTGAAACCGACGATATCCCCATCCGGGGTGTGCATTTTACGTTGCTTGCCCGGGATCAGTCCCGCCTGAATGCCCAATTCGTCCAGTCTGGCCTGCGCCGCGGCAAGAAAAACGGCCTCATCGGCGACGCCCATGTCGACGAACGGGGCATACAGGTAGCGAAATGGGATCAGTGGTTTTGCTTTCAAGTCCCCGATCCCGATCGACCCGAAGCCGAGATCGATGGCCTTGCCCGAGAGCGCCTTGACGTCCTCCAGGCGCTCGATGGGCACGCGCAGCACCAGCTTGGCGCGGCGGTTGATGATCAGGGTGCCGCGGCCGGAGGCTGCGCCGTGGATCGGATGGATGCCCAGGCCGGGCTCTTCGCGCAGCCAGGGAAGGATCGCGCTCAGGGCCTGCAGCAGGGCATCGCCGTGATCTTCCGGTAGTTCATGGCCGTCGAGGTCGAACTGGATGTCGCGCACCTTGGCCTGGTGTTCGAATTCCTTTATGGCCTCCCACTCGGGGTTGAACAGCCGCATGGTCAGGCCTCTGCTTGCGGCGTGGTCGCGCCATCGGTCAGGGGGGCGGCCCACTTTTGCATCTCATCGGCCCAGAATTTTGCGGTCACGGGGTCGATGTCGAAGATGGTGAAACGCGCGCCGCGCTCGCGGATGCGCAGGCGCATCATGGGCGTGCCTCCTGCCTCATAGCGAACTTCCTGCAACTCGATTTCCTGATTGCCATAAGGATTTCTGAATTTCGTGATGGGGGTGAGCTGGTCCATAATTTATCAGTATTTGTTGATATTCCAATTATCTGACATTTTTGCTCGGGTATTGTCATTCCCGTGGAGGGGCTGATATACCTACCCGATCGGGTAGGTACGTTACTACCCGATCGAAATACTCGCTTACTCCATCGGAATGATGGTGGGGTGGATAAGCGCTCCCTAATATGCGTCCACTTGCGCCGGGTCGGCAGAGGAGCCGCCGGAAAGTGGATTTGAGATGTGACGACACCGTGTTTGAGACTTCAAGGAGAAACACAGATGGCTAAGCAGATGTACAACACGCCCAACCTGGACGAGCTGGAAAAAGGCCCGTGGCCCTCTTTCGTTACCGGCCTGAAGCGTCTGGCAAAAGACAACGACATGTCCGTTGACCTGATGGGCCAACTGGAAAAATCCTACGAAACCCGCTTCGGCTACTGGAAGGGCGGTACCGTTGGCGTCGTGGGTTACGGCGGTGGCGTGATCCCCCGCTTCACCGAGCTGAAGGACGAGAACCACAAGCCCCTGTTCCCCGAGGCTGCCGAGTTCCACACCCTGCGCATCCAGCCGCCCGCTGGCATGCACTACACCTCCAACCTGCTGCGCGAGATGTGCGACGCCTGGCTGGAGACCGGTGGTTCCGGCCTGATCGCCTTCCACGGCCAGTCCGGCGACATCATGTTCCAGGGCATCAAGACTGAGGACGTGCAGCGCTCCTTCGACAAGTTCAATGAGATGGGCTTCGACCTCGGTGGTGCCGGCCCCGCCCTGCGCACCTCCATGTCCTGCGTCGGTGCCGCCCGTTGCGAGATGTCCTGCTATGACGAGGCCCGCGCCCTGCGCACCGTCATCAACAACAACCTGGACGACATGCACCGTCCGTCCCTGCCCTACAAGTTCAAGTTCAAGTTCTCCGGCTGCCCGAACGATTGCGTGAACGCCATCCAGCGTTCCGACATGGCCACCATCGGCACCTGGCGTGACAGCATCCGCGCCGACGAGAAGATCGCTCGCGAGTGGATGGCCGCCCACAGCATGGAAGACCTGACCAACATGGTCGTCAGCATGTGTCCGACCCGTGCCATCCGTCTGGTGAAGAACGATGGCGCCGCCGCCGGCGAAGGCATCACCAAGGTCGCCGTGTCCGACGCCAACTGCATCGAGATCGACAACCACAACTGCGTGCGCTGCATGCACTGCCTGAACGTCATGCCCGGCGCGCTGCTGCCCGGCAAGGACAAGGGCGTGACCATCCTGGTCGGCGGCAAGGGCGTGCTGAAGATCGGCGCCACCATGGGTACCGTGGTGATCCCGTTCATGAAGCTTGAGTCCGACGAGGACTTCGAGAAGCTGAACGATCTGGCCCGCAACATCCTCGACTTCTTCGCCGAGAACGCCCTCGAGCACGAGCGCACCGGCGAGATGATCGAACGCATCGGCCTGGTGAACTTCCTCGAGGGTCTCGACCTCGAGGTCGATCCCAACATGATCGTCCATCCGCGTACCAACCCCTACGTCCGTACCGACGGCTGGGACGAGGAAGCCGAGAAGTGGTTCGAGCGTAAGGCTGCCGCCTGATCGTTGTAGTGGAGGGACCGGTTCCGGCTTCGCTGGGGCCGGTCTTGAACAAGTTTCCAAACGCTAAAAAGTTGGAGAGAAGTATGGCTGAAAGGACTCACGAAACCATCGAATCTGGCGCCCCGGATCCGATGCCCTACATGCACCCCGTGATGAAGAACAACTACGGCAAGTGGGTGTTCCATTCTCATCCCAAGCCGGGTGTCCTGTATCACCGTGCCGAGAACGGCGACGAGATCTGGACCGTCAAGGCCGGTACCCAGCGCCAGATGGACCACTACACCGTGCGCAAGCTGGCCGACATAGCCGACCAGTTCGCTGACGGCTATGTGCGCTTCACCACCCGCTCCAACATCGAGTACATGGTGACCGACCAGTCCAAGGTCGAGCCGCTGATCAAGGCCCTGACCGACAACGGCTTCCCCGTTGGCGGCACTGCCAACTCCGTGTCGATGGTTGCCCACACCCAGGGCTGGCTGCACTGCGACATCCCCGGCACCGACGCCTCCGGCGTGGTCAAGGCGCTGATGGACGAGTTGTACGACGACTTCGTCAAGTGCGAGATGCCCAACCGCGTCAAGCTGTCCACCTCCTGCTGCGAGATCAACTGCGGCGGCCAGGCCGACATCGCCATCATCGTGCAGCACACCAAGCCGCCGAAGATCAACCACGATCTGGTTGCCAACGTCTGCGAGCGTCCCTCCGTCGTGGCCCGCTGCCCCGTGGCCGCGATCCGTCCCGCCCTGGTGAACGGCAAGCCCTCCCTGGAAGTGGACGAGAAGAAGTGCATCTGCTGCGGCGCCTGCTTCCCCCCGTGCCCGCCCATGCAGATCAACGATCCCGAGCATTCCAAGATCGCGATCTGGGTCGGTGGCAAGAACTCCAACGCCCGTTCCCGTCCGACCTTCCACAAGCTGGTCGCCGCCGGTCTGCCCAACAACGCCCCGCGTTGGCCGGAAGTCGGTGCCGTGGTCAAGAAGATCCTCGACACCTACAAGGCCGACGGCCGTCCGTGGGAGCGCATGAACGACTGGATCGACCGCATCGGTTGGCCCGCGTTCTTCGAGAAGACCGGTCTGCCCTTCACCAAGTATCACATCGATAACTGGCGTGGTGGCCGGAACAGTCTGAACGCTTCCGCTCATATCCGCTTCTGATCGACGCACGCCCGGCCTCGCCGGGCTGCGATCAACTCAGATATTCGGAGATAGGGATATATAAATGAAATTCGGTATTTTGGTTAACGAAGGCCCGTATCAGCACCAGGCCTCCGACTCGGCGTACATGTTCGCCAAGGCTGCCATCGCCAAGGGGCACGAGGTGTTTCGCGTGTTCTTCTACCACGATGGCGTGAACAACTCGACGCGCCTGACCGTGCCGCCGGCCGACGATCGCAACATCGTCAACCGTTGGGCGGCCCTGGCCGAAGAGCACAAGATCGACATGGTCGTGTGTATCGCCGCAGCACAGCGTCGCGGCCTGATGGACGAGAACGAGGCCAAGCGCCAAGGCAAGGATGCCAACAACATCCATCCCGCCTTCCGCATCTCCGGCCTTGGGCAGTTGGTCGAGGCGGGCATCCAGTGCGACCGTCTGGTGACTTTTGGTGATTGAGGGGTAAAAGATGTCCGACGAAATGGATATGGAAGAAGGCGGCACGATCAAGAAGTTCATGTTCGTGAATCGCAAGGCCCCGTACGGCACCATCTACGCCCTGGAGAGCCTGGAAGTCGTGCTGATCTCCGCTGCCTTCGAGCAGGACGTCAGCCTGGCCTTCGTGGATGACGGCGTCTATCAGTTGATGAAGAACATCAACACCGACGGCATCGAGATGAAGAGCTTTTCCAAGACCTACCGCGCCCTGGAAGGCTACGACATCGAGAAGCTGTACGTGGAGCGCGAGTCCATGGAGATGCGTGGCATCACCGAGGACGATCTGGTGGTGGACGTCCAGGTGGTGAGCACCGCCGAGATGGCCGACTTGATGAACGAGCAGGACGTGGTCCTCAGCTTCTGATCGGAGAACACGAAAATGCTGCATATCGTTAACAAGTCCCCCACTGAGCGCAACAGCGTCGACACCTGTCTCGCTCATGCGAAAAAAGGCTCCAAGGTGTTGCTGATCGAGGACGCGGTCTACGCGGTCACTCGCGGCAGCGCCGCCGAGGCGAAGGTCAAGTCGGCCATGGCCGATGTGACCATCTACGCGCTGCAACCCGACCTGGCCGCTCGCGGCATGGCGGATCGGGTGATCGATGGCGTCAATCTGGTGGATTACGGCGGTTTTGTGGATCTGGTCGCTGAGCAGACCAACTGCCAATCCTGGTTGTAATTTCAAGTAAAAGGAGTATCCCAATGGCTACCGTAAATATCGCCGGTAAAGACATCGAAGTTGACGAGGAAGGCTATCTGACCAACCTGGCCGACTGGAACCGTGACGTGGCCGAGTACCTCGCCAAGGAAGAGAAGGTCGACATGACCGAGGCTCACTGGGAAGTGATCGACTTCCTGCGCGAGTACTACGACGAGTACCAGATCGCTCCCGCGATCCGCGTGCTGACCAAGGCCATCGGCAAGAAGCTGGGTCCGGACAAGGGCAACAACAAGTACCTGTACGAGCTGTTCCCCTATGGTCCCGCCAAGCAGGCCTGCAAGATCGGTGGCCTGCCCAAGCCCACCGGCTGCATCTGATCGATTCCAGGCCTTTCGCTTGTAATTGATGTGCCCGGCGGGTTCGCCCGCCGGGTCCCCGAATTCTCGCGGCATTGACCCTTGCCTCCAGGAGGCCGGTCGGTGCACGGTTATCTGCCAATGCAGAGGAACGGATGACTTCGTTGACGATTTTCTACATCGGGCTGTTCTACTTCGCCGCACTGGTGTTCATTGGTGGCGTGGCCTATCGCATCTACGAGTACAGCCGTACCCCGGCTCCCCTCGTCATTCCCACCACGCCGGCGCCGACGACGCGCAGCGGTGTCGCCTTCCGGATGACCAGGGAAGTCGTGTTCTTCGAATCGCTCTTCAAATCCAACAAGTGGATCTGGGTCTTCGGCTGGATGTTCCACGTCGGCCTCGCCCTGGTCCTGCTGCGCCACGTGCGCTACTTCCAGGAGCCGGTCTGGTTCGTGGTCGAGTTCGTTCAGCCCTTCGGCATGTATGCCAGCTTCGCCATGGTCGCCGGTCTCGCCGGTCTGTGGGCGCGCCGCTTCCTGGTTGACCGCGTGCGCTACATCTCCACCCCCTCCGACCACCTCATGCTGGCCCTGCTGATCGCCATCGGGCTGTCCGGCATGATGATGACCTTCGTGTCGCACACCGACATCGTCGCCCTCAAGGCCTTCGCGCTGGGGCTGCTCACCTTCGACTGGCAGCCGCTGCCCGCCGACGGCTTCCTGCTGGTGCATCTGTTCCTGGTCGCCCTGCTGATGATCATCTTCCCGGTCAGCAAGCTCCTGCATGCCCCGGGCATCTTCTTCAGCCCCACCCGCAACATGGTGGACAACCCCCGCGAGCGTCGTCATGTCGCCGCCTGGGCTGCCGCCCTGGATCGCGACAAGGCATAACGAAATCGCTTGGTCAATCGACCCGAACAGAGCTTAGAGAGATAAGGAGCAAACGTGGCTGGTCCCGACTTTGAAGTCCCCACGCTGAGCGAATACACGGAAGTCCCGAAGATCAAGGAAGGCGCCACCGCGCACCTGAAGTCCTTCGTTGCCGCCGAGGCCTCGCAGACCTTCCTGGGCTACCCCCACCAGTTGCCCGAGGACTGGAAGGAACGCGCCCTCGACCGCATGGGCCAGGTGCTGGAGAAATTCCGTTCCGTGCGCGTGTTCATGGATGCCTGCGTGCACTGTGGCGCCTGCACCGACAAGTGCCACTACTTCCTGGGCACCGCCGACCCCAACAACATGCCCGTCGCGCGTCAGGAACTGATGCGCAAGGTGTACCGCCGCTACTTCACCCTGCCGGGCAAGATCGCCCCCTGGCTGGTGGGCGCCGAGGACCTGACGGAAGAGACCCTGGGCCAGTGGTACAACTACTACCATCAGTGCTCCGAGTGTCGCCGCTGCTCCGTCTACTGCCCCTACGGCATTGACACGGCCGAGATCACCATGGCCGGCCGCGAGATCCTGAACTACGTCGGCATCGGCCAGAAGTACTCCAGCGAGATCCTCACCAAGGTGCAGAAGATCGGCAACAACCTCGGTCTGCCCGGTCCGGCGCTGGAAGACACCCTGCAGGGCCTGGAAGAGGACATCGAGGCCGACACCGGTGTGCCGGTCAAGCTGCCCCTGGACGTCAAGGGTGCCGAGATCCTGCTGGTCACCCCCTCC
This sequence comes from Pseudomonadota bacterium, assembly GCA_040751755.1. Lineage (GTDB taxonomy): Bacteria > Pseudomonadota > Gammaproteobacteria > Burkholderiales > Thiobacillaceae > PFJX01. The sequence continues at coordinate 11,201 of JBFMHC010000007.1, read as the reverse complement.
GCCGACTTCTTCTCCGAGCCGCACGTCGATTCCCTGATCGGCTACGCCAAGGTCTTCCATGCCGCCGGCGTGTCCTGGACCCTGTCCACGCATGCCTCCGAGGCCGGCAACTTCGGCCTGTTCAACGGCAACTACGAGACCATGCGCGACATCGCCATGCGCATCCGCGACGCCGCCCTGGAGTTGGGTGTGAAGCGCATCATCGTCGGCGAGTGTGGTCACGCCTGGCGTGTCGCCTACGCCTATTGGAACACCCTCACCGGTATCGGCTGGGGCGGCGACGACCCCTTCTCGAAGCAGCTCCAGGACCAGCTCGACAGCCGTTATCCGCAGCCCATGCACATCTGCGAATACACCTGGGACCTGATCGAGAAGGGCGTGCTGAAGTTCGACAAGTCGCTGAACGACGACCGCGTCATCACCTTCCACGACTCCTGCAACGTCGCGCGCGCCTCGCGCATGGGCGACGAGCCGGGCGGCCAGTTCACCATCCCGCGCAACATCATCAAGGCGGTGGCGAACAACTTCCAGGACATGCCGGAAGGCACGATCGGCGAGGCCACCTTCTGCTGCGGCGGCGGCGGCAGCATGCTGACCGACGACCTGATCGAGGCCCGCGTCAAGGGCGCCCTGCCGCGCATGAACGCCTACAACAGCGTGGTGCAGAAGAACGGCGTGAACTTCCTGGCCCTGATCTGCGCGATCTGCAAGGCGCAGTTCACCAAGGTGTTGCCATATTACGGATTCGACCGAGGCATGGTGGGCGGTGTGCACCAGTTGGTGAGCACGGCCATCAAGCTGGATTGATTTGAAGTAAAACAGGCCGTGGCGCACGCGCTCACGGTACGACGAGTTGAATGGTTGCGTATCGTCGCAACCACATGATTTGACGATAGGAGAGCGAAGATGGCAGTCACTTCCAAGAATGTAGCCAAGACCGAGGGCAACAGCTGGCGTCGTTACAAGGATGGCCAGAGCCCCGATGACTACCGCAGCAACCAGGAACGTATCTTCCAGGCTAGCTGGACGCACAAGTGCCCCGAGTACGTGCACTCCACCCCGCCCTGCCAGGGTTCCTGCCCCGCCGGTGAGGATATCCGCGGCTACCTGAACATCGTCCGTGGCATCGAGAAGCCGACCGCCGGCATGACTTGGCAGGAATACGCCTTCCGCCGCATGACCAACGCCAACCCCTTCCCTGCCGTCATGGGCCGCGTCTGCCCCGCCCCCTGCGAGTCCGGCTGCAACCGCAACCAGGTGGAAGAGAACGTCGGCATCAACTCCGTCGAGCACTTCATTGGCAACTGGGGCCTGGCCAACAACCTGGGCTTCGAGAAGCCCGCCCAGGAGTCCGGCAAGAAGGTCGCCATCATCGGTGGCGGCCCCGCCGGCCTGGCCGCTGCCTACCAGCTGCGCCGCATGGGCCATGGCTGCACCATTTTCGACGACCACGCCGAACTCGGCGGCATGATGCGCTATGGCATCCCGGGCTTCCGTACCCCGCGTGATGTGCTGGACGGCGAGATCAAGCGCATCATCGACATGGGCGTCGAGACCAAGCTGAACACCCGTATCGGCACCGACATCAGCATGGAGCAGATCGAGAAGGACTACGACGCCGTGCTGTTCGCCCTTGGCGCCCAGGGTGGCCGCAGCCTGCCGGTCCCCGGCGCCGACGCCCCCAACTGCGTGACCGCCGTGGCCTTCCTGCGTGCCTTCAACGAAGGCCGCCTGCAGCACGTGGGTGACCGCGTCGTGGTCATCGGCGGTGGCGACACCTCCATCGACGTGGCGACCGTCGCCCGCCGCCTCGGCAAGATCACCAACGCCTCCAGCACCGACCTGCCCGAGATGGTGCTGGCCGGCCACGCCGCCCACGACGTCGCCTCCATCGCCGCCCGCCAGGGCGTCGAGGTGGTGCTGATCTCCCGCGCCACCGTCGACAAGATGGCCGCCAACAAGCACGAGATCGAGCAGGCCCAGGCCGAAGGCATCGAGATCATCGGCGGCGTGACCCCCATCGAGGTGGTCAAGGACGCCAGCGGCCGAGCCATCGCCCTGCGCGTGGCCGACTTCGAGATGGTCGGCAAGGACATGAAGATCGTCGAAGGCACCGAGCGTGACATCTCCGGCTCCCTGATCGTCTCCGCGATCGGCCAGGCCGTCGACTTCACCGGCCTGGAAGGCTTCAACAACAACAACGGCCTGATGAAGACCGACAAGAACTACCGCTTCCCCGGCAAGGAGAACGTGTTCGTTGCCGGCGACGTCATCCGTCCGCACCTGCTGACGACCGCGATCGGCCACGCCCGCATCTGCGCCGACGGCATCGACGCCTTCCTGAAGGGCCAGGAACTGGACAAGCGTCCGAAGGTGGACGTCGCCCATTGGGACATGGTGCGCAAGTGGGTCGAATCCGGCCACGAGTACGCCGAGCACCATGGCCAGGAGTGGGGCACCAACCAGTGGAAGGACACCCTGCACAACTTCGAGGACCGTTCCGGCCGCTACGTGATCCCGTCCACCGAGATGTTCCTCGGCCACTTCATGAACGTCCCGCGCAACCAGCGTGGCGTGACCGTGCTGAACAAGGACTCCGCCCTCGGCAACTTCGAGGACCGCCTGCACGCCCTGGACGAGAAGCAGGTCGTAGACGAGGCCAAGCGCTGCATGTCCTGCGGCCTGTGCTTCGAGTGCGACAACTGCGTGATCTACTGCCCGCAGACCGCCGTGTTCAAGGTCAAGAAGAAGGATGGCCCGACCACCGGCCGCTATGTGGACACCGACTACAGCAAGTGCATCGGCTGCCACATCTGCGCTGACGTCTGCCCGACCGGCTACATCGTCATGGGCATGGGTGACTGAGCAAGGCTAAGTAGTCGAACTGGCATAAGGAAGAACGGCATGGCGAGTATTCGCACCCTGGGTACCTGGTTGCGCCTCGCCGTCCTCGCGGCGGTGGCGGCCTTCATGGCCGTCCCGTCCACCTGGGCGGTGGCGGGCGTGGATCTCCCCAAACTGGAACACGGCAAGGGGGACAAGTGCGTGGAGGACGAGGATTTCATGCGTCGCCACCACCCGGATCTGCTCAAGCACCAACGCAATGAGACGATGCGCAAGGGCATCCGTACCACCAAGTACAGCCTCAAGAAGTGCGTCGAATGCCATGCCAGCGAGAAGACCGGCAGCGTGGCGGCCAGCAAGCAGGATTTCTGCGTGGCCTGCCACAGCTACGCCGCCGTCAAGCTGGATTGCTGGGATTGCCATGCCACCAAGCCGGGCAAGAAGCCTGTCCAGCAGGCCGTGATGCCCACTGCCTCTCCTCTCATGGTTGCCCCCGCACCGGGCGTTGGCGGAGAAAGCAAATGAGCGAATCCATGGAAAACATGCAGCAAGATCGCCGTGACTTCCTCAAGGCCGGCACCCTGGTCGCCGGCATGACCCTGGGTCCCGGCGTGCTGTTCTACGGCGTGGCGCACAGCCGCGCCCCCGAACAGGCCGCTACCAGCGACGTGCGCTGGGGCATGCTGATCGACACCAACAAGTGCGGCGACGGCTGTTCCGACTGCGTCACCGCCTGCAATACCGAGAATGGCCTGTCCGGCAAGACCGGTCCGCAGGACACCCAGTACATCCGCAAGCTCAACATCAAGGACCTGCGCAACGGCCGCGTGCACGAGCTGCCCATGATGTGCCAGCACTGCGAGCATCCGCCCTGCGTCGACGTCTGCCCCACCGGTGCGTCCATGAAGCGCGCCGACGGCATCGTCCTGGTGGATCGCCACATCTGCATCGGTTGCCGCTACTGCATGATGGCCTGCCCGTACAAGGCGCGCTCCTTCGTGCATGAGCCGCTTACCGACCAGAACCCCGAGGTGCCGCGCGGCAAGGGCTGCGTCGAGTCCTGCACGCTGTGCGTGCAGCGCGTCGACCGCGACGAGCAGCCGGCCTGCGTCGAGGCCTGCAACGCCAAGGGCCACAATGCCATGGTGTTCGGCGATTTGAAGAATCCGGAAAGCGAGATCTCCAAGGCCCTGGCCAGCATGGCCAGCACGGAAGTGCGTGGCGACCTGGGGCTCAACACCGGCGTGCGTTATCAGGGGATCTAAGTCATGGCCAACGATGTTTGTCTGAGTCAAGGCGGCCACTGCCGCACCAGCCAGTTCTGGACCCTGCTGGCCCTCGGCGGTCTGGTTGTCCTGGGGACGCTGTACGCCTTCTTCACCCTGGAGCACCATGGCCACGTGCTGACCGGCATGAACAACCAGATCGTCTGGGGTTTGCCGCACGTGTTCGCCGTGTTCCTCATCGTCGCCGCCTCCGGCGTGCTGAACGTGGCCTCCATCGGCTCCGTGTTCGGCAAGCCTATCTACAAGGCGCGCGCACCGCTGTCGGGCATGCTTGCCCTGGCGATGCTGACCGGTGGCCTGGCGGTGCTGGTGCTTGACCTGGGCCGTCCGGACCGCCTGATCGTGGCGATGACCCACTACAACTTCAAGTCGATCTTTGCCTGGAACATGATCTTCTACAACGGCTTCTTCGCCATTGTGGGTCTGTACCTGGTGACCATGATGACGCGCAGCCTGAAGCAGTGGTCCAAGCCCATGGGCTTCCTCGCCTTCATCTGGCGGATCTCCCTGACCACCGCCACCGGCTCCATCTTCGGCTTCATCGTCGCACGTGCCGGCTATAACTCCGCCCTGATGGCGCCGATGTTCATCATCATGTCCTTCGCCTACGGCCTGGCGGCGTTCCTGCTGGTGCAGTCGGTGATGTACTGGTGGGTCAACACCAAGCTGGACGAGCGCATCCTGGCGCGTATGAAGAACCTGCTGGCCGTGTTCATCGCCGCTTCCATGTACTTCACCATCGTCTTCCACCTGACCAATCTGTACCTGGCCAAGCAGTGGGCGTTCGAGCGTTTCATCCTGCTCGACGGCGGCGTCTACACCACCGTGTTCTGGGTCGGCCAGGTGCTGATCGGCTATCTGATCCCGCTCGCCCTGCTGTTCAGCCCGGGTTCCCGCAAGTCCGTGGTCACCGTGATGCTGGCGGCGTTCCTGGCCATCGTCGGCGGCCATGCGCAGATGTACGTGACCATCGTCGGCGGTCAGGCCTTCCCGCTGGAGATGTTCCCGGGCTATGCGGTGAGCAGCGCCTTCTTCGACGGCGTGGTGACGAATTACGTGCCGAGCATGTACGAGTGGCTGCTGGGCCTGGGCGGTATCGGCATCGCCTTCCTGGCGACCACCGTCGCGGTGCGCGCGTTCAAGTTCCTGCCCCAGGACGACTTCGCCGCCCTGGAGTGCGAACAGCACTGAGGTCGACATTCGCCTGACAAAAAGCCGACAAAAATTGTCGGCTTTTTGTTTTGATGACAGTAAAATTTCGCCATGCCGTCCCTGTTCATCTCCGCCGCGCACAAGTCCTCGGGCAAGACCACCGTCACCCTCGGGCTTTGCCGCGCCCTGAAGCAGCGCGGCAAGCGGGTGCAGGCCTTCAAGAAGGGGCCGGACTATATCGACCCGATCTGGCACGGCGAGGCCTCGGGACGTCCCTGCTACAACCTTGATTTCCACATGATGCGCGAGGGCGAGATCACGGCCTTGTTCGCGCGCCATGCCGCGGACGCGGACATCGCCCTGATCGAGGGCAACAAGGGCCTCTACGACGGTATGGATGTGGAAGGCTCCAACAGCAACGCCGCGCTCGCCAAGCTGCTGCGCGCACCTGTGGTGCTGGTGCTCGACACGCAGGGCATGACGCGTGGCGTGGCGCCGCTGATCCTCGGCTATCAGGCATTTGACCGCGAGGTGAACATCGCCGGCGTGATCCTCAACAAGGTCGGCGGCCCGCGCCACGAAGCCAAGCTGCGCGAGGTGATCGCACGCTATACGGACGTGAAGGTGCTGGGCGCAGTGCGCAGCGACCCTGGCCTCGCCATCGTCGAGCGCCACCTGGGCCTGATTCCCGGCAACGAGGCGGAGGAGGCCGAGGCGCGCATCGAGGCGATCGCCGCACGCATCGCCGAGCAGGTTGACCTGGACGCCCTGCTGGCGCTCGCGGCAACCGCCGGCACGCCCGCGGCGGCAGCCAAACCGGTCGAACCTGCGCGGTCGCAGCTACGCATCGCCTATGCCCACGACCGTGCCTTCGGCTTCTACTACCAGGAAGACCTCGATAGCCTGCGCGCCGCCGGCGCCTCGCTCCTGCCCGTCGATACGCTGAAGGATGCGGCCCTGCCTGCATGCGACGGCCTGATCCTGGGCGGAGGCTTCCCCGAGATGTTCGCCGCCGGCCTGTCCGCCAATGCCGAGCTGCGCGCCGACATCCGCCGCGCCGTCGAGGCGGACCTGCCGGTCTATGCCGAGTGCGGCGGCCTCATGTACCTGGCGCGCAGCCTCGCCTGGGGCGAGGCACGCCACGAGATGGTCGGCGTGGTGCCGGGTGACGTGGTCATGGGCGAACGGCCCGTCGGGCGCGGCTACGCCGTGCTGGAGGAGACCGCGAGCGCCCCCTGGTCGCCGCAGTCCGCGCCCATCCCCGCGCACGAATTCCATTACTCGCATCTGGAAAACCTGCCACCCGGCCTCAACTATGCCTACCGCGTCACGCGCGGCCACGGCATCGCAGAGGGAGCGGACGGCTTCGTTCACAAGCACCTTCTGGCCAGCTACTGCCACCGCCGCGGCAGCGGCCCGCACGGCTGGATCGGCCCTTTCCTCGACCTGGCGAGGGCCTACCGGTCACAACGAGACGCGGACCGCAAGGCCGCTTGACGCAACACCCTACCTAGAGAGGAATCATCATGATCAGTCTGACCAAAGAAGCCGCCGAGCAGATCCGTGTGGCGCAGAAGGATGCAGGCGCCGAGAACATGGCCCTGCGCATCGCCGCCCGCGTCAACGACGCCGGCATGCTGGAGTTCGGCATGGGCTTCGACGACGAGCGCGCCAACGACGCCGCTGTCGATTCCTGGGGCGTGACCCTGCTCGTCAACGCGCAGTCCGCGCCCATGCTGGATGACGTCACCATCGACTTTACCGAGGTGAGCCCCGGTGAATCCCGCTTCGTGTTCATGAAGGCGAGCGCCGGCGGTGGCTGTGGCTCCAGCGGTGGTGGCGGCGGCTGCGGTTCCGGCGGTTGCGGTTCCGGCGGTTGTGGCAGCCACGGTTAAACAGGTTGGCAGTGGGCAGTCTGCAGCCGGCAGACAGACCACTGCCTACTGACTTCTGACGACTGGCAACTGGGTTTATATGGACTACTTACCGATCTTCCTCGACCTGCGCGGCCGCAAGGGCCTCGTCGTGGGCGGCGGCGACACCGCCGCGCGCAAGGCCTCCCTGATGCTGAACGCCGGCGCCTGGGTGACCGCTGTTTCGCCCGAGCCCCTGTCCACGGCCTTCAATGAACTGGCCGGCACCGACCGGCTGATCCATGTCCGCGAGGCCTTCGCCGACAAGCATCTGGACGGCATGGACGTGGTGTTCGCCGCCAGCGAGGACGAGGTCCTGGACAAGGCCGTGCACGACGCCGCGCGCGCGCGCCATCTGCCGGTCAACGTGGTGGACAAACCCGAGGTATGCTCCTTCATCATGCCCTCCATCATCGACCGCTCCCCGGTCATGGTGGCGGTGTCCAGCGGCGGCGAGGCACCGGTGCTGTCGCGCCTGCTGCGCGCCCGCCTGGAGACCCTGATCCCCGCCGGCTACGGCCGCCTCGCCGCCCTCGCCGGGCGCTTCAAGCAGGCGGTGCGCAAGCGGTTCACCACCACCGCGGAGCGGCGCAAGTTCTGGGAAAAAGCCTTCCTCTCGCCGATCGCCGAGATGGTCTTCTCCGGCCGTGAGCAGGAGGCGGAGGCCAGCCTGCAGGCCATGCTGAACGCCCAGGCGGATGCCCCACCGGTGGGCGAGGTCTACCTGGTCGGCGCCGGCCCCGGCAACCCGGACCTGCTCACCTTCCGCGCCCTGCGCCTGATGCAGCAGGCCGACGTGGTGGTCTATGACCGCCTAGTGTCGCCCCCCATCCTCGACATGTGCCGGCGCGACGCCGACCGCCTGTATGTGGGCAAGGAGCGCGACAACCACGCCGTGCCGCAGGACGAGATCAACATGGTGCTGGTGCGCCTGGCGCAGGAAGGCAAGCGCGTGCTGCGCCTGAAGGGCGGCGACCCGTTCATCTTCGGCCGCGGCGGCGAGGAGATCGAGACCCTGCGTGAACATGGCGTGCCGTTCCAGGTCGTGCCAGCGGTGACGGCGGCGGCGGGCGTGGCGTCCTATGCCGGCATCCCGCTCACCCACCGCGACCACGCCCAGGCCCTCATCCTGGTCACCGGCCACCTCAAGGATGGCAGCATGGACCTGGACTGGGACATGCTCTGCCGTCCGCGTCAGACCATCGTCATCTACATGGGCCTGAAGGGCCTGGTGACCCTGTGCGACGAGATGAAGAAGCACGGCATGCCGGGCGACACGCCCATGGCCATTGTGCAGCAGGGCACCACGCTCAACCAGAAGACCGTCACCGGCACCCTCGACACCCTGCCGGCCCTGGCCGCACAGGCGGAACTGAAGCCGCCGACCCTGATCATCGTCGGCAGCGTGGTGAGCCTGCACGCCAAGCTCAACTGGTTCCACCCGGAACCGGCGGACGACGACCACTGGCACACGCCGCTGGACAAGCCGGCGAGCCTGGAGCACTGAACGAAACGGGGCCTCGGCCCCGTTTTGCTTTTCAAGCGACTGTCTGTGATTGCTCGTCAGTCGAGCAATGCAAAAGCCTCCACTGGGTCAGGCATGGTTGTTTACCTTGGCCCTGATCGGCGGATGTTCGGCCAATCCGGACGTACAACAGGGCGACCTACTCAGACGACTATGCGCATGTATGGCGGTCGAGTCAGCCTGAACGTCAGCCTCTCGTGGTAACCCGAACCGCTTCGAAGCCGCCGTCGCAGAAATCGTCGTTGCCGGCCAGCGCTCGATAAAGCTTGGCGAGCCAGTAATTCGGACCTGACACTTCCTCGAAATCCTCCGCGCCCTCAATCAGCTTCTCCGCGACACGCTCTGCATCTTCGCCCGGGCCATAAGCACGACGAAGTGCGGGATACTGCCCCCCAAGATGTTCTAGACCCATCCTTCTGTATCGATCAGCGAGGTCGAGCTCGTTGAAGTGCGACCTCAGATGCCGGAACGTCTGAAGCGCCATCCCGTTCGGCCGGATCAAGCGATAGGACAGGATCAGCGCGTCCGCCTCCATGCGCGCGCGTACAGCCAGAAAAGCCATGTTCGGGATTGGGTCGTAACAGGGGTGCAGGAACATCCGCACGTCCATCCCTGCGTCCAGGATACGGTCCCGCTTGCGCGTGTTGCAGACCGCGCAGCTAGGCACGAGATTCTTCGGGAATATCGAGAACTCGGGGTACCGCTCCTTCGGCAGATAATGATCGAGCGTCGAAGATTCACTGATCCCACAGAACGGGCATCGCGCGACTTCGATCCTCTTCAGGAGATCGCCGCGGAGCGTAGTCATAGGCTTGGTCTCCACACTAAACGCGTGCCGCATCGCCTCCTTCTGCGGATCGGTTAGCGGGGCTCCATCCATCTCGCTGACCTCTGGCGCGGCATCCTCGTAGCTCTGATAGGCGGCGAGGACTTCCGCGCGCGCCGCGCGCATTAGGCCTCGTCGCGGTTGGCGCTTGGCTGCAGCGATCGCATCGAACACGTCCGTCGCATCGACGGCGAGCAACGGGATCGAGCGCATCAGCTATTCCTCGATCTCATCGCGAATGCTCAGAATGTATGACCGCGCCGCAAAGCCCAGCTTGCGACCGAACGCCTCCTCGATTTCCTCAAGCGTGTTTCGACGCGCGAGCGTACTCAGCGTCTCGTGCCAATCAGATGAGCCATCGCCGAGATTGAATACCTCTTGCGTAATGACGCCGATGCTCTCCGCGAATGTTTCCACGCTCGGCGCAACGACGTGGTTCTGATCTGCCGCTCGGCGCAGCACCTGGACATATTTCGCCGGAGTCTCCTGCAGGACAACCGGCGAGTGGGTGGCGATGATCGCATAGCCGTCGAAGGCTTCGAGGCATGCCCGCACGCTTTTGAGAAACGCGGCGAGCAGCGGCGGATGAAGGTGGGTTTCAGGTTCATCAATGAGAACCAGTGTCGGCTCCGATCCTGAGATGTGCGCCGTGAGCTCGGTGACAATCTTGAGCACCACCTTGTGACCACTGCTCAGGCCGCGAAAAAGCTTGCCAAGTTCATTATCGTCGCGATTGGCGTATAGCTGAGTCAGTCCGATGCGCTGGAACGATGGATCGCGCAGGAGCGGCTTCATGACTTCCAGCAGGTTGTCCAGGCGGTCGGCTTCGTGGACGCGCCCTAGTGCCGACAAAAATTCCGCCTCGATCTCCGCCGGGGTGCGTAGCCGATAGGCCTGCTCACCGTTTGGTGTGTCGTCGTCCGATCGCTCACGAAGGCCACAATAGACGTATCCAAAGATTTCCCCACGCGCTTGGAGCCTTTCCTTCTCCTCCTCGGTGCGCCCGGGAATGATGAAGGTGTCGAACGCGCTGTAGGACACCACGACCACGGTCTTGAACGGCGGCGAGTTGCCGACGAACCGACCCGCGGCGTCATCCAGCACATCTTCCTTGCTGCCATAGCCATATCCGCTCGCCACGATCGCGAGGTTCGAGAGCAGCCGAGTCTTGCCCGTGCCGTTGTAGCCGATCAGGGCGTTGATACGGTTCGGCAGCCCGCCGCGTCTCCGAAAATCGAAGCTGACCGCGAAGGTGTTCGAATGTCTCGCCACCCGGGTCTTGAACTTGACTGTGAACCCCGCGCTTCGCCGTTTCGTCGGCAGGGCAGGCGCACGCAACAACCGCGCGGCGTCACCGATCGTTCGCTCGGCACCGCTAAAGCGCAATAGCGAAACCCGATAGGCCTCGCTGTCTTCGACGTCGGCCTTAATCTCGTCGTTGAACGCGACATCTCGTAGTCCCCTGAAGTAAGGTTCGAATACGTCGCGCCCAAGTTTGTAGACCGTCTCATAATAATCGAGGCCTGCACCTAGGGAAGGTCTGCAAAACCTTCCTGCCAGACTGCCGGGATGGGACAATAGCGACATGAAGCAGATGAGTCTGGAGGCGCCGATGTATACGGGCTTTGAGCTGCGCGCCAAGCGCACCCGCAAGC
>JBFMHC010000006.1:0-76282 GCA_040751755.1 Pseudomonadota bacterium | reverse complement strand
CGCACGCTTGCGGGTGCGCTTGGCGCGCAGCTCAAAGCCCGTATACATCGGCGCCTCCAGACTCATCTGCTTCATGTCGCTATTGTCCCATCCCGGCAGTCTGGCAGGAAGGTTTTGCAGACCTTCCTTAGATGGCGCTTCCAGATATGGAAACATTTCCATATCTAGCCACGTTACTTCCATATCTGGATATTTCGCTTCCATTGGTGGAAGCCTCGCGTAGCACCGGACCACGATGCAAGGCTTTGTGAACGGCTCGATTGGCCATGCTGCCCTCCCTGTTTTTCTCCATCTTCCCCGACGCCGCAGCCCTTTGGCAACCCGTCCGGGCGGCGCTGTATAGTCCGGCCATGGAGCACGAAAAAGTCCACTTCTGGAACGAGAAATACCTGGCCGGGACCACCGGCTGGGATCGCGGCGGGGCGAGCCCGGCGCTGCATGGCTGGCTGGAACAGGGCGAGCTGGCGCCGTGCCGCATCCTGATCCCCGGCTGCGGGCGCGGGCATGAGGCGGTGGAGCTGGCGCGGCGGGGCTTCGCGGTCACGGCGCTGGACATCGCCCCGGCGCCACTGGAGCACCTGCAGGCCGAACTGGCGCGCGCCGGGGTGGGCGCGGAGCTGGTGCGGGCGGATGCCCTGCACTGGCGGCCGGCGGTGCCGTTCGACGCGATCTACGAGCAGACCTGCCTGTGCGCCCTGCCGCCCGCCGACTGGCCGGCCTACGAGGCGCAATTGCATGCCTGGCTGCGGCCGGGCGGCCGGCTGTTCGCGCTGTTCATGCAGACCGAGCGGGAGGGCGGCCCGCCCTTCCACTGCGCCCTGCCGGCGATGCGCGACCTCTTCCCCGCCGCGCGCTGGAGCTGGGCGGGCGAGGCGCACAAGGAGGTGCCGCATTCCACCGGGCTGTTCGAATACGCCGCCGTGCTGACGCGGGTCGGGTAAGGCGCGGAACAGGCCTGCCGCGTCATTTCGGCGCGGGAACGTCTCCGCCGCAGGGCTTTGCCGGGACCGGAATCCAGAAGGGTGTCGCCTTGGACCCCGGCCTGCGCCGGGGTGACGGCATCTGAGATGCAACCGAAGCCGGGCTAGCATGCCTTGCTCCCTCATCCCCGGCCCTTCCCCCGGGGGGGAAGGGTGCAATCCCCCGCTCACCCCCTCAGACGCCGTTCCTCGATCGGCCCCCTGAGCTGGGCGAACAGCGCGGCGAACCAGCCCTGCTGGAAGCCCGCGCCGCTTTGCCGGTGGTAGGCCGGCAGCGCCCACCAGGGCAGGTTGGGCCGCAGGTGGTGGGCGCCGTGCAGGTTGAAATGCAGCACCAGGGCGGAGGCCCAGGCGGGCAGGACCAGGTTGCGGCCGAAGCGGGTGTCGTCCAGCGGCGTGGCGTAGTGGAAGGCGTTGTCCACCAGGCTGATCAGAAGGGCGCGGCCGGCGAGGGCGAGGAGCAGCATCCAGGCGTGCTCGCCGTAGAGCGCGAAGGCCAGGGCATGCAGCGCCAGGACCGACGCGCCGTCGATGCGCACCGCGCGCAGGGTGGCGGGCTGCAACAGCTTGCCGGTGACGATCTCGACGACATTGTGGGCGCCGCCCGGGCGGCGGCTGGCGCGCAAGATCAGCGTGCGCGGCAGCAGGTGGATGAGCGCGCCCAGCACCTCGAACAGGTAGAGGCCGCCAAACAGGCGGAAGTAGTAGTCAGCGGCGAAGCGCGGGCGGTCGTCCTGCCCCGCCACGTAGACCTCGGTGCGGTCGCGCGCGGTGCGGTTGTAGGCGTGGTGCAGCAGATGGCCCCAGCGCAGCAGGTCGAAGGCGGCGCCGTAAAGGATGGCGTTGAGGCGGCCGGCCAGGCGGTTGGCGGCCTTGTCCTGGAACAGCGAGCCGTGGATGGCGTCGTGGATGAAGGCCCACCAGCCGTTGCTGAGCAGCACCGGCACCAGCAGCAGCCAGCCCCAGGCGGCGTCGCGCGGCAGCAGCCAGACAGGCAGGACGACGAGCTGGAACAGTTGCAGGGCGGGGAAGAACAGCAGCAGGGCCCGGTTGATGGCGGGGCCGGAGGCAGGCGCGGCGGTGGCGGACGTGGGCATGCTGGCGAACCGGGAACCGATCTGGCGGGGATCATGCCCCGGCCGACGTTACGGTTTCATTGCGGCGTCAGGACTGCCGCGCGCGCAGCACCTTGATCTGGAACAGGGTGTTGCGCTCGTCCTCCTCCAGGGCGGCGCGGATGTGCTCCACCGTGGCCTGGTAGCGCGGGATGATGTTGTACTTGAGGGCGTTGACGCGCTTCTGCGTCTTGCGGCTGGCGGCGAGCAGGCGCCACAGGGCGTTCTCCGCCTCGCCCAGGCGCGCCAGGGTGAGGGTAAGGGCCTGCAGACGCTTGCGCGCCTCGTCGAAGCTCACGTCCGTCCACATCAGGCCCACCGGCTGCAGGGGCAGCGGCTCGGCGCTGATGCTGGGGTATTCCACGCCGACGCTGGAGCGCGCCACCACCTTGATGCGCAGCGCCAGCTTCAGCCCCACCGAGGACTGGCGCAGCATCTGCCCGCCCATGCGCATCTGCACGATGCCCAGCCAGCGATAGGCCTCGGCCAGCTCGCGCTCCGCCTGGCCGCGCAGCTCGCGGTACTGCGCCAGGCGTTCGTAGACCAGGCGCGAGAGCAGGTCGCGCTTCTTCTCCAGCATCTGCCGCCCCTGGTCGAGGAAGCGCACCTGCCGGCCCACCTGCAGGAGGGCGCTCTTGGTGGGGGGGACGGAGAGGCGTTTTTTCATGCCTTACTCCCCTCCCCCTTGAGGGGGGAGGGGTTGGGGGAGAGGGTGGGCCGGCGCGAGCCGGCATTCCGGGTCTGTGCAAAGGCAATCAGGCCTACGACTCCACCCTCTCCCCAACCCCTCCCCCCTCGAGGGGGAGGGGCTATGAACGGCCGCCTCATGTCCCCGCCCCCCATTTGTGATACTTCGCCAGCTCCTCCTCGCTGACGCGGATCAGCACCTCGGGCGGCAGCATGGAGAGCAGGTCCCAGGCCAGGTTGAGGGTCTCGTACACGCTGCGGTCCTCGTCCTCGCCCTGGCCGATGAAGCGGCGTTCGAAGGCGTCGGCGAAGGCGAGGTAGCGGCGGTCGCCCTCGCTCAGTTCCTCGGCGCCGATGATGGCCGCCAGGCCGCGCACCTCCAGGGCCTTGGCGTAGCTGGCGAAGAGCTGGCTGGCGACGTGCGGGTGGTCCTCGCGCGTGAAGTTCTTGCCGATGCCGTCCTTCATCAACCGTGAAAGGGATGGCAGCACCGTCACCGGCGGGTACACGCCCTGGTTGGCCAGCTCGCGCCCGAGAACGATCTGCCCCTCGGTGATGTAGCCGGTAAGGTCGGGGATGGGGTGGGTGATGTCGTCCGAGGGCATGGAGAGCACCGGGATCAGGGTGATGGAGCCGCGCCGGTCCTTGATGCGCCCGGCGCGCTCGTAGATCTCGGCCAGGTCGGAATAGAGGTAGCCGGGGTAGCCCTTCCTCGCCGGCACGTCGCCGCGCAGCACCGCCACCTCGCGCAGGGCCTCGGCGTAGGCGGTCATGTCGGTCATCACCACCAGCACGTGGGTGTCCAGGTCGTAGGCCAGGTACTCGGCGGCGGTCAGCGCCGCGCGCGGCGTGAGCAGGCGCTCGATCACCGGCTCGTCGGCCAGGTTGAGGAACATCACCACCTTGTTGAGCACCCCGCTCTCCTCGAAGCTCTCCTGGAAGAAGCGGGCGTCGGCGTGCGAGGCGCCGAAGGCGGCGAACACCACCACGAACTCGGAGGACTCCTCGCCCAGCAGCTTGGCCTGGCGCACGATCTGCGCCGCCACCCGGTTGTGCGGCAGGCCGCCGCCGGAGAACACGGGCAGCTTCTGGCCGCGCGTGAGCGAGTTCATGCCGTCGATGGCGGAGATGCCGGTCTGGATGAACTCGCGCGGATAGGCCCGCGCGGCGGGGTTGAGCGGCTCGCCGTTCACGTCGCGCCGGTCCGCGGAGATGATGGGCGGGCGCCCGTCGCGCGGCAGGCCGGCGCCGTTGAACACGCGCCCGAGGATGTCGCGCGACACCGGCAGGCGGAAGGGTTCGTCGAGGAAGCGCACCCAGGTGCGTTCCAGGTCCAGCGCGTCGGTGCCCTCGAACACCTCCACCAGCACGGCGTCGTCGGCGCTGCGGATCACCAGGCCGTTGCGCAGGCGGCCGGCGTGGTCCTTGATCTGCACCCGGCTGCCCGCCGCCACGCCAGGCACGCCGGACATGACCAGCAGCCCGCCCTGGGCGGAGGTGGCGGTGCGGAATTCGATGTTTTTCATGATGAGGCTCCACCCTCTCCCCGGCCCTCCCCCCTCGAGGGGGAGGGAGAAAGACCAGGGCTCGAATCAGCGGATACGGGAATCGAAGCGGTATCTCCCCTCTCCCTTGAGGGGAGAGGGGCCGGGGGAGAGGGTGGCTCCAACACTCCCGCGCAGCGGCAAATATCCTCCAAGACCCCCTCCAGATTCCCCACCAGCTCGTTGTTCCAGTAGCGCCGCACGACATAGCCCTCGGCCTTCAGCCAGGCGTCGCGCGCTTCGTCGTAGCCCGCCGCGTCCTGGTGCTGCCCGCCGTCCAGCTCCACCACCAGCCGCCGGTCCGCGCAGAAGAAATCGACCACGTATGGCCCGAGCGGCTGCTGGCGGCGGAACTTCAGGCCCAGCAGTCGGTGCGCGCGCAGGCGCGACCAGAGCAGGTCCTCGGCGTCGGTCTGGGCCGAGCGGAGCTGGCGGGCGAAGGTGAGTTTGTCCATGTCAGATGTGGAAGGCGCTACGCGCCCCACCCTCTCCCCAACCCCTCTCCCCTCAAGGGAGAGGGGCTTGAACAAAGGGAGCTTTCCTCCCCGTCCCCTCGAAGGGAAGGAGCTTGAGTGCGCGCCGCCTTGCTCCCCTCCCCCTTGAGGGGGGAGGGGCTGGGGGAGAGGGTGAGGCAGGCGCAGCCTGCCATCCACAACCATTCAAACCCCATCCCCGCCCCCCGTCTCGTAATCCATGGCGATGCGCTCGAACTCCGCCGGGATGCGCGCGATCTTCTCGCGCAGCGCGGCCAGGTCGTCGGAGCGGTGCTGGCTCTTCCAGCGTCTGGCCTGGGCGAGCAGCGGCATCTGGATCAGCCGCCGCGCCGGCGCGCCGAGCTTCACCAGCTTCAGGCCCTGGCGGTGGATCTCCAGCAACGCGGCGAGCAGGGCGTACTGCTTATCTGGCGCGGCGAAGCTGTCGATCTCGTCGGTGGCGGCCTGTTGCAGCAGGCCTTCCTTGATCAGCCCGGCGGCCTCCAGGGTCCAGCGCTGCTCGCTGGAGAGGGCCTCCACGCCCACCAGGTTGACGATGCGCTGCAACTCCTCGGAGGCGGCGAGCAGGTCGAGGGCCTGGGCGCGCGCGGCGGCCCAGCCGGGGTCGACGTGCTCCGCCCACCAGCGCGCGGCGGCGGGGACATCGCCGGAGAAGCTCTCCAGCCAGTCCACCGCCGGGTAGTGGCGCGCGTCGGCGAGTTCCTTCGACAAGGCCCAGAAGGTCTGGATGATCTCCTTGGTGTGGCTGGTCACCGGTTCGGAGAAGTCGCCGCCGGGCGGCGAGACGGCGCCGATCAGGGTCACCGAGCCGTGGCCGCCGGCCAGGGTCTCCACCCGCCCGGCGCGCTCGTAGAAGGCGGCGAGGCGCGAGCCCAGGTAGGCGGGGTAGCCCTCCTCCACCGGCATCTGCCCCAGGCGGCCGGCCACCTCGCGCAGGGCCTCGGCCCAGCGGCTGGTGGAGTCGGCCACCATGACCACGTCGTAGCCCTGGTCGCGGAAGTATTCGGCGATGGTGATGCCGACGTAGATCGAGGCCTCGCGCGCCACCACCGGCATGTTGGAGGTGTTGGCCACCAGCAGGGTGCGCTCCATGAGCGGCCGGCCGGTGTGCGGGTCGGTCAGTTCCGGCATGAACTCCAGCACGTCGGTCAGCTCGTTGCCGCGCTCGCCGCAGCCCACGTAGATGACGATCTCGGCGTTGCACCAGCGCGCGATCTGCTGTTGCAGCATGGTCTTGCCGGCGCCGAAGGGGCCGGGGATCGCGGCCTTGCCGCCCTTGAGCAGCGGATAGAAGGTGTCGAGGATGCGCTGCCCGGTGAGCAGCGGCTGCACCGCGTGGTCGCGGCGGCGGAACGGGCGCGGCGTGCGCACCGGCCAGCGGTGGAACAGGCGCAGCTTCTCGATGCGCCCGTCCGCGGTGCGCACCAGGCCGATCGGCTCGTCGAGGCCGTAGTCGCCCTCCGGCGCCAGCTCCAGCAGCTCGCCGCGCAGGCCGGGCGGCACGAGGATGCGGTGCAGGATGGACTCGGTCTCCTGCACCGCGCCGAGGATGTCGCCGCCCGCGACGGTGGCGCCCGCACGGCGCTCTTCGTCGGGCATGAAGCGCCAGCGCCGGTCGCGCGGCAGGGCCGGCACGGCGACGCCGCGCGCGATGCGGTCGCCGCTCTTCGCCCGCACCGCGTGCAGGGGCCGCTGCACGCCGTCGAAGATCGCGCCCAGCAGGCCGGGCCCCAGCTCCACCGAGAGCGGCCAGCCCAGGCCCTCCGCCGCCTCGCCGGGGCGCAGGCCGGCGGTGTCCTCGTAGAGCTGCGCCAGGGCGGTGTCGCCGTCGCGGCCGATCACCTCGCCCACCAGGCCCAGGGCGCCCACGCGCACCTGCTCGCCCAACACCGTCTCGGGCAGTTCAAGCCGCACCAGGGGGCCGTTGATTTCCAGGATCTTGCCCATTTCAGGCCTTCATTCCGGTTGGCTATCCATGCACCAGGGTGCCGAGGTCCGGCGCGCTGGCGAACAGGCGTTCCATGGCGACGCGCGCCAGTTCCTCGGCCAGGCGCGACTCGCGTGCCTCGAAGGTCTGGTCCAGCTGCGCGCGGTCGTCCGCCAGACGCACGCGCAGGCCGCCCTCGCTGGCGAGGTCGTGCGTCGCCAGCGCCACCTGGCGGCCGGGCGCGGCGCGCGCCGTCATCTCCGCCCACACCGGGGCGAGGCGGGGCTGGTCCGCGCCGCGCACCTCCGCGACCAGCCCGCCCTCCGGCAGGGCCCGCGCGGCGGCGGCCAGCCAGCGCTCCAGCACCGGCAGGTAGCGCGCGTCGTCGCGCGCCAGCTCGCGGAAGGCCTGGCGCACGCTCGCCAGCGTGGCCTCGGTGAGGGCCCAGCGCAGGCGGTCCAGCTCGCCGGCCATGCGCGTCTCGGCGGCCTGGGTGTGGCGCCGCACCAGGCGCTCCGCCTCCGCCTTCGCCGCCAGCACCTCGCGCTCCTCGGCCAGATGGATGCGCTCCGAGGCCTCGTTGAGGATGCGCGCCCGCGCCGCCTCAGCGTTGTGGTGCTGCTCGCGCGCCAGGGTCTCGGCCTGTTGCAGCAGCGCCTGTTCGAGTTGCGTGACCTGCAGGTCGTCTTCCATGTATCCCTCCGCTCAGCGCAGCGCCTCAGGCCCCAGCACGGCGCGCACCACGTCGTCCACCGCGGGGGCGTAGTCGCCGGGGGCGGCAAGCGGCGGCAGCTCGGTGACGACGATGCGCCCGCCCTCGTTGCGCAGCCGGTTCAGCCACGGCCCACCGGCGTGCGCCAGGTGCGACTCCAGCAGCACCAGGGCCTCGCTGCCCTCCCGCGCCAACCCTTCCAGGACCTCCTCGACGCGCGCGGGGTCGGCATCCGGATACACCTCGGCGCCAATCAGGGCGAAGCCCTCGACGAGGCCGGCGCTGCCCAGCACCACCAGACGCCCGCCGGACGCGGGGGTTTCCGACGCCTGCCTCATGCTCACAGCTTGCCCAGCATCAGGATGGACATGACCAGGCCATAGATGGCGACACCCTCGGCCAGGCCCATGTAGATGAGGGTGCGGCCGAACATCTCCGGCTTCTCGGCGATCACCGCCAGCGAGGCGGAGCCCACCGGCCCCAGGGCGAGGCCGGCGCCGATCGCCGCGAGGGCGGTGGGCAGGCCGATGCCGAGCAGGGCCAGGCCCTTGCCCAGGGAGATCTCCGCCAGGCCGCCCGCCATCGGCTCGGCGGCCAGGACCTCCTGCACGCCCATCAACAGGGTGCCGGCCAGCGCCAGGCCGAACACCAGGAAACTGCCCAGCACCCCGCCCTTCAGCCAGCGCGGCGGCGGCAGGCCGCGCGGCTTCAACTCCAGCCATACCCCCGCTGCGAGGGTCGCCACCACGGGCAGGCCCAACAATGCGATCAGCCAGGTCATGTTGCTCTCCTAATCAAGTCAAACGTTGCCCATCGGCGGCCGCCCCGCCTCCACCAGCCGCAGCGGCACGAACTCCGTGCCGTCGCCGCTGAAGAAGCGCGAGAAGCCTTCGTAATACATGAGGCGCAGGGCCTGGATGGCGACGATACCGCCCTCCAGGACGATGATCACGGCGTTGCCGAGCGCGATGGTCAGCCAGTGCCCGGCCGTGCCCATGCCGTGCGCGAGGGTGAACACCGCCAGGGCCAGGGCCACGTGGTTGAGGCTGAAGGCGGCCACGCGCATGAACGAAAGGGTGTTGGCGAACAGGTTGATGCCCGTCTCCAGGGTCTCGATGGCGGTCACCAGCAGGCGCTCGCCCAGGGCGGCGCGGGTCTCCAGCCACTTGTAGAGCGCGACCGCGCCGATGCCGGCGAGCGCCAGGGGCCAGGCGGGCGTGGCGAGGTCCGCCGCGCCGGCCAGGCTGGCGAGACCGCCCACCGCGCCGAGATAGAACAGCAGTCCCGCCAGCCCGCCCGAGTCGAACAGGGCCTCGCCGACGCGGCCGGCGGCCAGGCGGTTGCGCGCGTTCACCAGCAGGGTCAGGCAGATGAAACCGACGCCGAAGGCCACCGCGAGGGCGAGCACGCGCTCGGGGTGGTGCAGGGGCGAGAGCCACAGCGGTTCGATCAGCGCCTCGTAGCCGAACACGCTGCCGTAGAGCACGCCGAACAGCATGGACACGGCGCCGGCGGCGACGCCGATCCAGGCCATGCGGCCGAGCCGGCGGCGCAGGGCGGCGGCGAGGACGAGGATCACCGCGCCGTGGCCGACGTCGCCGAACATGGCGCCGAACAGCAGCAGGTAGGTGAAGGCGAACGGCAGGGTGGGGTCGAACTCGCCGTAGCGCGGCACGCCGTAGCCGCGCACCAGGGGCACGAAGGGCTGGAGCCAGGCCGGGTAGCGCACCAGCGAGGGCACCATGCCCGCCTCCTGCCGCGTGGGCTCGGAGACGTCGAGCCAGTAGCGGCCGTGGAAGCGCGCCGCCAGCAGCGCGCGCAACGCCGCCACCTGGCGCTTCGGCACCCAGCCGGAAAGGCCCGCGAGGCCGCCGCGCCCGCGCACGCCCACGGCGGCCGCCTCCGCGAGGGGGCGGCCAAGGGCGACGAGCTGGCGCGCCTCCTGCAGGCTGCCGTGGTAGCTGCCGCGGAAGCCGTCGCGCGCGGCGCAGCCGGCGAGATGGCTCTGCTCGACCCGCTTGCGCTCCTCCGCCAGCCAGGCGCGCGCGGCGCGCGAATGCGTGCGCAGCTCGGGCGGCACCGGCAGCTCGCGCCACCCGGCCTGCGAGAGCAGGCCGCGCACCTCGTCATGGCGGTCGCGCGGGCCGGCGATCACCGCGTAGGCCTGGTCGCCGACGCGGTCGAAGGTGGAGAGCAGCGAACCGGTCATGGACAGGGCCTCGCCCACGCGCTTGACGCTCGCGGCGGGCAGGCTGCCGATGTGCACGGCGAGCAGGCCGTCGACGCGCAACAGCTCGCCCAGGTCGACGTCCAGGCGCTCCAGCTTGCCCAGCGTCTCCTCCAGCGCGTCGAGATGGCGCACCTCCTCCTGCACGCGCGCCTCGCCCTCGTGCGCGGCGACGCAGATGTTCCAGACCTCCCGGAGCCAGGCATTGAGCTCTTCCAGGTTCGCCAGGGTGGGTGCCGCCGCGTCCCCCGGCAGGACCGGCTCGCCGGCGATGCCGCAGCGCTCCACCAGTCGGGCGACGCGGCTCTCCGCCTCCAGCCAGGCCTCGCGGTAGGCCTCGGCCGGCGCCTCCGCGAGCTCCGTCGGCGCGCACGGCGCGGGGCTGAACACGCCGAAGCGCGCCAGCTCCAGGGCCGCGTCCGCGGCCTCGGTGGCGAGCATGAGCAGGCGGATGCGGACCAGGGGCTCGGCGCGGAACATCAGGCGTGCCCTTCCGCTGGAACGGGCTGGAACATGGCCAGGCGGATGTCGTCCGGCGCCAGTTCCAGGTGGCGGCCGCGCAGGATCGCCCGCACCGCGCGCAGGTCGCGCTCGCGCAGGATCAGGTAGGCGAAGGCGCGGGCGATCGCCGGGGCATCGGCGCGCAGCACCCTGGCCGCGGCCTCGGCGAGCGCGCCCTCGGTGCGCGCGGCGACCTCCGGGATACCGGCCGCGCCCCGCAGCATCGCGCGCTGCGGCTCGGGCAGGGCCTCCAGCACCGCCTCCGGGCTGCCCAGCGCCGCCAGCTCGCGCAGGCGCGCTGAGGGCAGGCGGTAGTGCGAGCCCACCAGCAGGAAATACACCTGCGCCGGCGGCAGGTGGTAGTTGAAGCGATAGCGCAGCAGCCACACCAGGTTGATGCGGTCGACCAGCGCGGCCATGAGGCGGCGGAACGGCTCGCCGGCCTCCTTCTCGAGCGGCAGGGCGCGGTGCGCCAGGCCCTCGTGGTAGCCGCGGTCGAGGGCGGCGTCGAGGATGAAGGGGTCGCGGCTCTCCTCGAAGGCGCGCCGGGCGTGGCGCACGATGCCGCTGTAGTGCCCGGCCTCGAGGCGGCGCAGCAGCTCGCCGACGTCCTCGGCGTGCGCCAGGTCCTGCGCGTCCAGGCGGCCGAAGGCGCCCATGGGGGTGAGGCGGGCGAGCAGGGCGGCGGGACGCTCGCCCATCATCTTGCCGCGCAGCAGGGTCTTCAGGTTGCTGACCTCGAAGCGCTCGGTCCAGTACACCAGGAAGGCGCGCGCCGCGCCGTCGAGCGGGCGGATCAGCACCCGCGTCTCCTCCAGCATCGCGGCGATGATGCGCTGCTCCAGGGAGAGGTGGTCCTTGCGGTCGTAGCCCGCCGCCAGCTGCGGCAGGCCGCGCGCCGCCAGGGCATCCGCCATGCCGGCGTCCGCGACCGCGAGGACGGCGTCGAAATCCCCCGGCCGCCAGAGCCGGCCGGCGAACAGACTGACGCGGGTATTGAGATAGGCTGACACGACATCACCCCTGCTCGGGCAGGAAAAAAGGCTGCGTCAAAGTGCCGGATCGAGCAGCAGACCCAGCGCGGCGTCCACGGCCTCCTGTTCATGGCGTGCGGCCAGCTCGCGCAGGTTGCGCTGGCGCTCCTCGTACTTGCGGGCCAGCTCGGCGACCGCCTGGTCGGCCCGGCTTCTTGCCTCCGCGAGGAAGGGTGCGCGCAGTTCGGCGCGCCCCGCCTCGAAACGGTGTTCCGCCTCGCGCGCGGCCGCCAATGCCTCGTCGAGCAGGCGCTGCCTGGCCTCGCCGGCCTCGTCGATGATGTGCCGTGCCTGGGCCTCGGCCTCGAGCAGGCGCTTGAGGGTGTCTTCCATGGCGCCTCAGCCCAGCAGCAGGCCGCCGCCCACGAGCGCCGAGGCGAGTCCGGCGCCGCGCACCCAGGCGGGCCGCGTCACGCGGCTGGCGCCGAGGTAGCCCAGGCCGTGCAGCAGGGCGGTGGAGAGGATGAAGCCCGGCAGGTAGCTCCACAGGGCCACGGCGGGCATCTCCGCGCCGTGCGCGTGGCCGTGACAGAGGGCGAAGGCGCCGATCAGCGCCAGGCTCGCGGCGAGCGGCAGGCGCGCCGCGAGGGCGGTGAGCAGGCCGAGGCCGAGTACGGAGACGGCGATGCCCGCCTCGACGTGCGGCAGCGCCAGCCCGGCCGCGCCGAGATAGCCGCCCGCCGCCATGCAGGCGACGAAGGCGAGCGGCGGCGCGAGGCGCTGCCAGGCGCCCGTCTGCTGGCTCGCCCAGACGCCGACCAGCAGCATGGCGAGCAGGTGGTCGAGGCCGAGGAAGGGATGGGCGAGGCCGGCCGGCAGGCCGTTGCCGAGCTGGGTGCCAGGGTGCGCCCAGGCCGGCGCGGCGCACGACAGGGCAATGAGGGGCAGGAGGATGCGCGGGGATTTCATCTCAACGTCTCCGGTGGCTATGGTTCGTGCTTCGCTCACTTCACCTTCACCTGCACCAGCTCCTCGCCCTGCGGGTCGGTGACGTGCACCGCGCAGGCGATGCAGGGGTCGAAGGAGTGGATGGTGCGCAGGATCTCGATCGGCTGCTTCGGGTCGTGCATGACGTGGTTGTCCTGCAGCGCCGCCTCGTAGGGGCCGGACCGGCCGGCCGCGTCGCGCGGCCCGGCGTTCCAGGTGCTGGGCACCACCGCCTGGTAGTTGGCGATGCGCCCGTCCTCGACCACCACCCAGTGCGAGAGGCCGCCGCGCGGCGCCTCGGTGAGGCCGACGCCGTGCATGGCCTTGGGCCAGCCGGCCGGGTCCCAGTGCTGCTCGTTGAAGGTGCGCACGTCGCCCGCCTTGATGTTGGCGATGAGCTGGTCGTACATGCCCTGCATGGCGTCGGCGAGGATCTTGGTCTCCAGGGTGCGCGCGGCGGTGCGGCCGAGCGTGGAGAACAGGGCCTGCACCGGCACGTCGAGGTGCTTGAGGGTGTAGTTGACCAGTTCCTGGGTCTGTTTGTGGCCCTTGGCGTACATCACCAGCACACGCGCCAGCGGCCCCACTTCCATGGGCTTGCCCTTCCAGCGCGGCGACTTGAGCCAGGAGTACTTGGCCTCCACGTCGAGGTGTTCGTAGGGCGGCTTGGGCCCGGTGTAGTTGAGTGCGGTCTCGCCCTTGAAGGGGTGCAGGCCCTGGGCGTCGCCCGCCTTGTACGTGTACCAGGCGTGGGTGATGAACTCCTGGATCTCGTCGTCGGCGTCCAGGTCGATCTCGTGCACCTTGGTGATGTCGCGGTCGAGGATCACGCCGCGCGGGATCAGGAAGGACTCGGGCGTCCACATGTCCTTGGCCGGCAGGTCGCCGAAGGAGAGGAAGTTGCCCACGCCCTCGCCGCGCCCGCCCCAGTCCTTGTAGAAGCCGGCGATCGCGAGGGTGTCCGGCACGTAGACCTGGTCGACGAACTCGCGCATCTGGCGGATCACGTTCTGCACCGTCTGCAGGCCGACGACGTTCACCGCCGTGGCGCCCTGGCCGCCGCGGAAATGCGGGCCGCGCCCCTGGCCGGGGTGGTCGGCGTGCACGCTGATGGCTGCGGGCGAGCCGCCGACCAGGAAGTTGGGGTGCGGGTTCTTGCCGCCGAAGATGGCATGCAGCTTGACCACCTCGCGCTGCCAGCCCAGGGCCTCCAGGTAGTGCGCCACCGCCATCAGGTTGGCCTCGGGCGGCAGCTTGTAGGCCGGGTGGCCCCAGTAGGCGTTGGCGAAGATGCCGAGCTGGCCCTGCTCGACGAAGGTCTTCACCTTCTTCTGCACGTCGCTGAAATAGCCGGGCGAGGACTTCGACCAGCCGGAGATGCTCTGCGCCAGGAAGGAGGTGGCCTTGGGGTCGGCCTTGAGCGCGGACACCACGTCCACCCAGTCGAGGGCGTGCAGGTGGTAGAAGTGCATGACGTGGTCGTGCACGTACTGCGCCGCGATCATCAGGTTGCGGATCAACTCGGCGTTGGCGGGGATGCGGTAGTCCGGGTAGGCGCGGTGGATCGCGTCCTCCACCGAGCGCACCGAGGCGATGCCGTGCACCAGGGTGCAGACGCCGCAGATGCGCTGCGCGAATGCCCAGGCGTCGCGCGGGTCGCGCCCGCGCAGGATGATCTCGATGCCGCGCACCATGGTGCCGGCGCTGGAGGCGCGGGTGATCCTGCCCGCCTCATCGGTCTCCGCCTCGATGCGCAGGTGGCCTTCGATGCGGGTGACGGGGTCGACGACGATGCGTTGTGCGGTGCTCATGGTCTCGCGTCTCTTCAGGTTTTCAGGAGTTCATCGAGGATGCCGTACTGGATCTCGGCCTCGCGCGTCTCGGTGCCCACGCCCTGCGCCACGCTCTGACAGGTGCGCGCCATGCGCGCGTGCATGGCGGCGTCCCAGGCGAGGCTCTCGCCGGACATCGGCGACTTCACGCAGCTCACCGCCGCCTTGGCGACGAAGTGGCCGGCCTGCGCCGCCCAGTCCGCCTCGCGGCCGCATTGCGTGAAGCTCTCCACGCGCGCCGTGTTGGCGGCCTGGTACAGCACCTCGCGCTCCGCCTCCGGCATGTCGCCGCGCTGCGCCGCCTCGACGGCGGCGCGCACGCGCACGTCCCCGGAGAGGTCCAGCACGCGCTCGACGAAGCGGGCCGCCGCGCGGCGCTGCCGCCCCGGTTCGAGCCGGATCAGGGCCGCCTTGAATTCGGAGTCGTTCTTGATGCTCATGATTGCCTCCTCAAGCCTGCCGATCTTCCACCAGGTGCTCGGCGATGGTCTCGGTCAGACCGACCACGGGGATGTCCATCTGGTAGTGCTCCAGCCCCTCTTCCAGGACGATGCGGCAGTTGGCGCAGGCGGTCACCAGGGTCTGCGCGCCGGTGGCCTCCAGCTGCGACTTCTTGCGCTTGAAGGCGACCAGGCGCAGCTCCGCGCCCTCCTCGATCGCCGAGGCGCCGCCGCCGCCGCCGCAACACCAGTTCATCTTGCCGGCGTCCGGCATCTCGACGAAGTCCTTCGCCAGCATCTTCATGAGGTTGCGCGGCTGCTCGAACACGCCGCCGCGGCGCACCAGCTGGCACGGGTCGTGGAAGGTCAGGCGGCCCTCCTCGAAGCCCTCGGTCCGGATCAGGCCGGCGGCGCGGAACTCATCCAGCACCTCGAGGATGTGCTGCACCTTGAAGCCGTAGGGGCGGCCGATCAGGTTGGCGCCCTCCCAGCGCAGGGCGGTGTAGGCGTGGCCGCACTCGGGGCTGATCACGGTCTTCACCTTGAGCCGCTCCGCGCCCTCGACGATGCGCGAGACGATGACCTTGGCGAGGTCGGAGACGCCGATCTGGATGCCGCTGTTGGTGGCCTCGAAGGCGGTGGAGCAGAGGGTCCAGGTCTTGCCCGCCTGGCGCATGATGCGAGCGATGGCGGAGAGGTATTCGGGGAAGTTGATGATCTCCATGGAGGAGAGCAGCACCATGTACTCGGCGCCCTCGGCGTCCATGGGGATGTTCATGCCGATCTCCGCCTCGACGTGCTTCACCTGCGCCTGCACCGCCGGCAGGCGCACGCCCATCGGGCTGCCGATCTGGATGGTGCGCTGGGTGGCGCCGACGATGCCCTCCGGCGCGTGGCCGGAGACCGCCATGCCCTCGCGGAACTTGCGCACCATGTAGACGATGTCGTTGCCCACCGGGCAGACCAGGGAGCAGCGGCCGCACATGGTGCAGCTGTTGTAGACCAGCTCCTTCCACTGCTCCAGCTCGTCGTCGGTGACGGGCTTGGACAGGCCGGTCCACTTCGCCAGCCGCCCGAGCAGGGTGTATTCCTGCTCGTAGATGCGGCGCATCGGTTCCAGCTTGTGGATGGGCGTGTACTTCGGGTCGCCGGATTCCGTGTAGAACAGGCAGGCCTCGGCGCACAGGCCGCAATGCACGCAGCTGTTGAAGTAGCTGGCGATGGGCGCGTCGATCATCTCCTTGAGGACGCGCACGCCTTTGTCTAGGGAGGCGCTCATATGGTGGACTCCTCGCACATGAGCCTCTCTCCCTCGAGGGGAGAGAGGTTGGAGAGAGGGTGACGGGCGAGCGCTGCTCGCCCCACCCCCACCCTGCCCTCCCCCCTCGAGGGGGAGGGGAAGCCTTGCTTGCTCATACCGGCACCCCCTTGTGGCCATTGACCTGGCCGTTGAACCAGCGCGAGCCGAACACCGTGAAGGCGTGGAACAGCTTGGTGAAGGGCAGCACCACCAGCAACAACTCGACCGACAGGATGTGCAGCGCAAGCATGGTGGTATAGGGCAGCAGCAGGTGCTGCACGGCCATCCAGCCGGTCAGCACCGGCAGGAAGGTGACGGCCCAGGCGAACCAGTCGCCGAGGGTGGAGAGATAGCGCTTCGCCGGCTTGTTGATGCGGTCCGCCAGCACCACCACCATGGCGGCCATGGTCACCACGGCGACGAAGTCGACGAACTGAGACGGCAGGGCCGGCCAGGACACGCACAGCAGGCCTTCGATCAGCTTGATGTGCGGCGCGAAGCCGAACACGACGAGGGCCAGGCCGATGTGGAAGGCGTAGCCGCCGATGTAGCTCACCGGCGAGCGCTGCACCATGCCGGGCGGCGGCAGGGAACGGCGCATGATGGTATGCCAGCCGGAGGCGCCGGCGGCGTGGCGCGGCGCGGACAGGTCCTTCTTGCGGCCCAGGCTGTAGATCTCGATCAGGCGCCACAGCACGCCCAGCACGAAGATGGCCACGGCGATGTCCATGCCGGTGCCGCGCGCCCAGGTCAGGAGTTGCAGTTCGCTCATGTCACTTCTCCAGGTCGCTCAGGGTGGCCGTCTCGTGTCCGGCCTTGGCCGCGCCCTTCTTGCCCCGGTTGGCGAAGCTCACCGCCACCCCCGCCGCCGCGCCCGCCAGCGTCGCGGCGGCCGCCGTCTTTAGCGGGCTGGCGGGCATGGACAGGGCCTTGTAGAAGTCGCCGGCATCCCAGAAGTCGGGCTCGGAGCAGCCCAGGCAGCCATGGCCGGACTCCACCGGCCAGGAGGTGGAATCGTTCCACTTCACGGTGGCGCAGGCGTTGTAGGTGACGGGCCCCTTGCAGCCCAGCTCGAACAGGCACCAGCCGTTGCGCGCGCCCTCGTCGTCGAAGGTCTTGGCGAACTTGCCCTGGTCGTAGAACGGCCGGCGGTAGCAGCGGTCGTGGATGGTCTCGCCGTAGAAGGCCTTGGGCCTGCCCAGCTTGTCCAGTTCCGGCAGGCTGCCGAAGGTGAGGAAGTGCGCCAGCACGCCGGTGATCACCACCGGGATGGGCGGGCAGCCGGGGATGTTGACGATGGGCTTGTCCTTGACGATGTCCGACACCGCGACCGCGCCCGTGGGGTTGGGTTTGGCGTGCGGCAGGCCGCCGTAGGCCGCGCAGGAGCCGAGGGCGATGATCGCCGCCGCGCCTTGTGCGGCCTCCTTCAGGGCCGCCAGGTTGGACTGGCCGGCGATGCAGGAATAGGCGCCGTCCAGGCCCAGGGGCACGGAGCCGTCGACGATCAGCAGGTATTTGCCCGCGTTCGCCTTCATGGCGCCGTGCAGGGCCGCTTCCGCCTGGTGGCCGGCCGCCGCCATGAGGGTCTCGTGGTAGTCCAGCGAGACCATGTCGAAGATCATGCCCTCGATGCTGGGCGAGTGGGAGCGGGTGATGGATTCGGTGCAGCCGGTGCATTCCTGGAACGGCAGCCAGATCACCGAGGGGCGCTTCGCCCCGGCCTGCGCGGCCGCCAGGGCCTCGGCCATGGCCCGCCCGGCGGCGGGGGGCAGCGCCATCATCGAGGCGAGGGTGGTGCAGTACTTCAGGAAGGTGCGGCGATTGATGCCCTGCCGCGCGAGCGAGTCGATCAATGGGCCTTGCATGATGTGTCTTCTCCTATTCAGGCACACCGCACAACCAACACAACTACGTACCACGCATTACGTTCGCATACTGGTTTCAGCTTAGCTCAGAAACCACGCCCTCCAGATATTCACATCCCATCCTGATGTCGTCCGGGTGCGCCTTCACCAGCTCCGGCACCTGGGCGATCTCGATCAGTTCCGAGAGCACGCGGCCCTGCGCGTCGTGATGCGTGACCCACCACACGCCGGGACAGGCGGTCTCGTCCAGGGTAGACAGGCCCTCCGCCTGCAGCTCCACGTGGATCTGCCCGCCGCCCAGGCGGTCCTTCAGCCAGGCCTTGTCGGCCGGGGTCAGCGGCAGGGCGGAGAGGTCGATGGCCGAGGTCTCGCCGCTCTCCAGCAGATTGCGCACCATCTGCACGATCTCCAGCATCAGCGGCCAGGCGTTGCCGGAGAGCCCCGGGTCGGGCGCGACGACGCGGACCGGGATGTCGTCAAGACTCATGCCGCCAGGCCTCGATCAGGTCGCGCACCGCCGCGACGGCCTCGGGAATCGCCGCCGCCACCTCGGCGCTGGGGACCTCGCCCCAGTCCACGTCGCGCGGCTGGATCGCCACCAGGGCGCGGCGTTCCGGCCAGTGGCCGGTGAGCAGGGCGATGGCGCGCAGATCGGTCAGCCCCACCTCGTGCACGCTGGACTTGCGGTTGCCGAGCAGGAAGCGGTCCATGGCCTCGCCCTCGAACACCCGCAGGGTGCCGGGGGGGGATTGCAGGTTCGCCGCGTCCACCACCACCAGGGCCTGCGCGTCCTGGATGGGGCCGGCGAGGGTGAAGGACAGGGTGCCGCCGTCGAGCAGCTCCACGTCTCCGGGGAGTTCGGTGCCGGCGAGGAGGTCGAGCACGTGCACGCCGACGCCTTCGTCCGCGAGCAGGGTGTTGCCGATGCCGAGCACCAGGGTCTTCATCGGCTCAGATTAAACAGGGCCCCGGGCATTGACAACCTAGCAATTCAGTCAAGAATTTCCCCCTCCAGGCGCCGCCACCCCCGGCCTATACTGGCCTGGAGTCCCGCGTTTCCAATGGAATCCCCATGTGTCTCGCCATCCCCATGCAGATCACCGCCGTCGACGGCTTCAGCGCCCGCTGCGAGGCGAAGGGCGTGTTCCGCGACGTCTCCCTGTTCATGCTGCAGGACGAACTGCCCCAGGTCGGCGACTTCGTCATGGTGCACGTCGGCTACGCCATCCAGAAGGTCGAGGAGAGCGAGGCGCGCAGCGCCTGGGAACTGTTCGACCAGCTCATCGACGAGTTGGACGGAAAAGCGATGTCGGCAAGACCGTGACGAATACGCGGTGACGGGGAGGAACCGCAGATTGCGCGAGGGGCCGCTGAAGCCCGACCTGGGCGGGCGGCGCGTGGTGGGGGAACGAAAGTGCAGATCCGCCGTCGCGGATCTACTGAGGGCGGCGCTCAGTTGGCGGCGCGCTCCTCCTGGGCCTGCGCCTCGGCGTCGAACTCCGCCGAGACCGCTTCCAGCGCATCCTTCAGGGTCTCGTCCGGCAGGGCGTTGAGGCTCTCGGCGAGGACCT
Organism: Pseudomonadota bacterium; assembly: GCA_040751755.1. GTDB lineage: Bacteria > Pseudomonadota > Gammaproteobacteria > Burkholderiales > Thiobacillaceae > PFJX01. The sequence continues at coordinate 57,126 of JBFMHC010000006.1, read as the reverse complement.
CGGCGGCGTCGATGGTGTCCTGCTCCTGCGGCAGGGCCTCCTCGTCGAGGTTGGCAACCAGCACCGCCGCGGCGCCGGCCACCTGCAACAGCCGCTGCCGTTCCGCCATGAGCAGTTCGATCTCCTCGCGCAGCAGGCGCACTTCCTGGTCGTTCAAGGCGTGGACGGTCATGGTGCATCCCTCTCTGGTAAGGCGTGGAATAATACCGCCGCTTCCGATCCGTCCCAACCTTCTCCCCGTCCTCGCCGATGCTGCGCCCCATCAACCTCCACCCGTCGATGATCGGCTCCGCGCTGCCGTGGGACGTGTTCACCGAGGCCGGGGTACTGGTGGCGAGCGCGGGCACGCTGATCGCCGACGAGGCGCAGTACCGCCGCGTCATCGGCCGCCAGCTGTACCGCGAGACCGCACCCGGCGAGGCCAGCGAGACGCCGCCGGGCATCCAGCTGCTGGAGCGCTTCGACACCCTGGCGCGCGAGGCGGACGGCCTGCTCACGCCCCCCTACAACATCCTCCTCGCCGACCAGTTGCGCGAGTTGCTGCGCGGCCTCTTCAAGGCCCTGCGCAGCGACCCCGAGGCCTGCCTGGGCTACGTGCGGCGCGCACGCCTGGCACGCCCCAGCGTGCAGCACAGCCTGCACGTGCTGTGCGTGTCCATCCTCGTCTCCGACCACCTCGACTTCAGCGAAGCGGAACAATCCAGCCTCGCCGGAGCGGCGCTGACCATGAACCTCGCCGTGCTGGAGATCCAGGATCGCCTGCACAACTTCCCGCGCCTGCTCGACGGGGCCGACCGCTCGGCCATCGCCGCCCACCCGCGCCGCGGCAGGGAATTGCTCGAAGAGGCCGGCGTGGATGACGCGGACTGGCTGCGCGCGGTCGAGCAACACCACGAGAACGTCGATGGCAGCGGCTATCCCGCGCGGCTGGAGATCGAGTCCATCCACCCGATGGCGCGCGTGCTGCGCGTGGCGGACGTGTACTGCGCCAAGATCAGCGGCCGCCATTACCGCCCGCCGCAATCGAGCCGCGAGGCGATGCGCGAGATCTTCGGCCGCGAACGCGCCCACCTCGACGGCCAGATCAGCGCGCAACTGCTGCGCACCATGGGCCTCTATCCGCCGGGCACCCTGGTGCGCCTGGCAAACGGCGAGAGCGCCTGCATCACGCGGCGCGGGCGCAGCGGCATCGCGCGCTTCGCCACCAGCTTCCTGGACGCACGCGGACGCCTCCTGGAGGTGCCGCGCGAGCGTCCGCTGGACCGCCAGACCTTCGCGATCCGCGGCTTCCTCGAAGCGGAGAAGGACGGGCCGGAAATCAACTGGAAACACGTCTGGGGGTATCCATGAGCGAGACGCTGTCTCCCTTCGTCTTCGACGCCACGCCGGAGAACTTCGAGTCCCTGGTGCTCGGAAACTCGCGCAAGGGCCTGGTGCTGGTCCACTTCTGGTTTCCCAAGGCCGGTCCCTGCATGGTCCTGATGCCGCGCCTGGTGCGTCTGGCCACCGAGTACGGCGGGCGTTTCCTGCTGGTGATGGCCAATACCGAGGTGCTGGGGCGGCAGGCGCGCGCCCTCGGGGTCACCAGCGTGCCGACGGTGAAGTTCTTCCTGCGCGGCGAGGTGGTGCACACCATTCACGGCGCCGAGCCGGACAGCACCTTCCACGAGGTGCTCGGCCGCTTCCTCGCCGGCGAGCAGGACGCCGCGCGCATGGCGGCCCTGGCGGCGCATCAGCGCGGCGATACGGCACAGGCGATCGAGCAGCTCGCGCGCCTCGCCGTGGACCACCCGGAGGACCTGGCGGTGGCCGCCGACCTGGCCAAGCTGCTCACCCTCGCGGGACGCACGGACGAGGCCCTGCACCTGCTCGCCAGCCTGCCCGCGCCGGCGCGCCAGACGCCGGACATCGCCCCGCTCCTCGCGCATCTGGAACTGATCGACGCGGCCCGCAACGGCCCGGACGAGGCGGCGGACCTGCTCGCCGCCGACCCCGCGGACCACGCCGCGCGCCTCGCCCTGGCCGCGCGCGCCCTGTTCGACGAGGCGCCGGAAACGGCGCTGGAGCACCTGCTGGAACTCACGCGCATCGCCCCCGACTACCGCGAGGACATCGGCCGCCGCGCCATGCTGGCGCTGTTCGGCATGCTGGGCGGCGAGCACCCGCTGACGCGCCGCTACCGCGCCGCGCTGGCGGGTCTGAACGCCTGAGCCGCATGCCCGACACCTGGCGCGCCGACTTCGCGGGCACGCCGCCCTTCGCCCACCTGCGCCCCTGGAGCGCGCACCTGCAAGGCGAGGACTGGCCGGCCCTCGCCGAACTCGACGCCCTCGCGACCGCACAGGGGCTGCGCAACGCCAACGGCCTGCCCATCCGCTTCGCGGCGCAGACCGTGCGCTGCGGCCAGCGCGACTACGAGGCCGGCATCCTCGCCGATGGCATCGTGCCGACGCGCACCGAGAACTGGCACGACCTGCTCAACGCCCTCACCTGGCTGGCCCTGCCGCGCACCAAACGCACCCTCAACGCCGTGCAGTGCCACGCCATCCTCCCCGGCGCCGTCACGCGCGGCCCTCTCTCGGACGCCGCCACCCTGTTCGACGAGAGCGGCCTGGTGCTGGCCGGCCCGGACGCGAGTCTGGCCGACGACCTGCGCGCGCGGCGCTGGCGACGGGCCTTCGTGGAACGGCGCGCGGACTGGCGAGACGTCACGGCCATCGTCGTGGGACATGCGGTACTGGAGAAACTGCTCGCGCCCTGGCCGGGCATCACCGCGAAATGCACCTTCCTGACGCTACCCGCGCATGCGGCGGCGGCGGACCTGGACGAGGCCCTGGCGGCGTTGTGGGGGGAGGGAGGCGTGGCCCGCCCGGCCGACCTCTTCCCCATGCCGGTACTGGGCGTGCCGGGCTGGTGGCCGGCCAACGAGGACGCGGAGTTCTACGACGATACGGGCGTGTTCAGGCCGGCCAGGCCTGCTTAGGCAACACCCGCCGTCCCCCGGCATTCGCCGGGGTGACGCAGCGTGCCGCTCAGGCGTGCACCGACACCGGCGGCGTGTTGCAGGCCTCGCCGGGCGCGGTCGGCACGTCGAACACCGAGAAGGTGAGATTGGCGAGGTCGGCCAGGACGTAGCTGGGCGGGCGGCCGACGCCGCCGACGGTGCCGGGATTCACCAGCCAGGTGGTGCCGCCCTTGGTGTTGGCGACCGTCTGCACGCTCACCTTGTGGTCGTGGCCGCAGCAGACGATGTCGTAGTCGCCGGTGAGGGCCATGCCGGCCGCGTAGTGCGGGTAGTGCACGAGGAACAGGGTGCGCCCGGCCAGGTGCACCACGGCGTCCTGGCCGTGGTAGCGCACCACGCTGTCCGGCTCGTGCGCGAGCTGGTTCATGGCGTAGAGGTCGCCGGTGTTGTTGCCGTGGATGACGTGCACCGGCAGGTCGAACTTCTTCAGCACGCGCAGGGTGGTGGGCGCGACCACGTCGCCACAGTGCAGGATGGCCTCGGCGCCGCGCGCCTTGGCGTCCTCGACGGCGTGCTCCAGCAGGCGCCGGTTGTCGTGGCTGTCGGAGAGGATGCAGACCAGCATGCCGGGCCTAGAAGTTGGGCTTTTCCGGGGCGGCCTGGTAGCGCTCCACGCCGGCCATGATCTCGGCCTTCGCCTCTTCGGCGCCGACCCAGCCCTGCACCTTGACCCACTTGCCGGCCTCGAGGTCCTTGTAATGCTCGAAGAAGTGGGAGATCTGGTTCAACACCATCGTCGGCAGGTCGGCCGGCGACTCGATGCCGCGGTAGAGGCCGCACAGCTTGTCCACGGGCACGGCCAGGACCTTGGCATCGATGCCCGCCTCGTCCTGCATCTTCAGCATGCCCACGGGACGGCAGCGCACCACCACGCCGGTGATCAGGGGGATGGGGGTGATCACCAGCACGTCGACGGGGTCGCCGTCGTCCGACAGGGTGTGCGGCACGTAGCCGTAGTTGCAGGGGTAGTGCATGGCGGTGGACATGAAGCGGTCGACGAACATGGCGCCCGTCTCCTTGTCCACCTCGTACTTGATCGGTTCGCCGTGCGCGGGGATCTCGATGATGACGTTGAAGTCGTTGGGGATGTCGCGGCCGGAAGAAACGCGGTCGAGGTTCATTCAGTTCTCCAGTTTTTGCTCTGCTTGCCGATTATAGTGGCGCCCGATTCAATGCCCGCCCAGGAAACCCACGATGAACGACACCCCCGCCACTGACGTGACAGAAGTGGTCATTCGCGGCCAGACCAGCGACGGCCGCACCTTCCGGCCCAGCGACTGGGCCGAGCGCCTCGCCGGCCTGGTCTCCCAGGTCGGCCACGACAACCGCCTCAACTACTGCCCCTGCGTGCAGCCGGTGACGCGATCCGGGGTGCGCTGCGTGGTGATCAACGGCTCGCTCTCGGCGATGGATCACCGCATCTACGAATTCCTGCTCGACTTCGCGCGCGACAACGACCTGCAGGTGGTCGACGGTCGCAAAACGCCGCGCGGCTGAAGTGGCCTTGAAAAAGCAAACTGCCCGGCACGTGCCGGGCAGTTTGCTGTTTGATCCGCGCCTTGCCTGACCATGCGGCACGAAGGCCGCATGCGGGATCAGGCCATCGCCTTGATCTGGGCGGAGAGGCGGCTCTTCTGGCGGGCGGCCTTGTTCTTGTGGACGATGCGCTTGTCCGCGAGGCTGTCGATGACGCACATGTTGTCGTTCAGGGCGGACTGGGCGGCGGCCTTGTCGCCGGCCAGGATGGCGTTGCGCACCTTCTTCACCGCGGTGCGGTAAGCAGAACGCTGGGCCATGTTGTGCAGACGCTGACCGGCTGCCTGACGGGCACGCTTCTTAGCCTGGGCGCTGTTAGCCATATGAAACTCCTTGAAATCTGGGCGGTTTGACCGAAAGGCGGGCACTATACAGTCCCGGCGTGGACTAGGCAAGCCGCAGCGTCGATCTTCCCCGCCGCGCGGCCAGGCGCCCCGGCCATTCGCTATCATGCCGCAACTTCCCGCGTCCCCAGCCCCATGAACCTCCTGCGCGCACTCGCCTCCATCAGCTCCATGACCCTGCTGTCGCGCATCCTGGGCTTCGCGCGCGACGCCATCATCGCCCGCGCCTTCGGCGCCGGCGCCGCCACCGACGCCTTCTTCGTCGCCTTCAAGCTGCCCAACCTGCTGCGCCGCCTGTTCGCGGAAGGCGCCTTCTCGCAGGCCTTCGTGCCGGTGCTGGCGGAATACAAGAACCGCCGCGGCGAGGACGAGACGCGCGTGCTGATCGGCCGCGTCGCCACGGTGCTGACGGTGGCGCTGCTCGCCGTCACCGCCCTCGGCGTCCTCGCCGCGCCGCTCATCGTCCTGGTCTCCGCGCCCGGCTTCACGGCCACGCCGGACAAGTTCCAGCTCACCGTCGATCTGACCCGCATCGTCTTTCCCTACATCGTCTTCATCTCCCTGGTTTCCCTGGCGGCGGGCGTGCTCAACACCTTCAGCCGCTTCATGCTGCCCGCCTTCACGCCGGTGCTCCTGAACGTGGCGATGATCCTGGCGGCGGCGGTGGCCGCACCCTGGTTCGACCCGCCGGTGCTGGCGCTGGCCTGGGGCGCCTTCCTCGGCGGCATCCTGCAGCTCGCCATCCAGATCCCCGCCCTCAAGCGCATGAACCTGCTGCCGCGCTGGGACTGGGCGCCCAACGACCCCGGGGTGCGGCGCATCCTCAAGCTCATGGGCCCCGCCGCCCTGGGGGTGTCGGTGGCGCAGATCAGCCTCCTGATCAACACCCTGTTCGCCTCCTTCCTCGCCACCGGCAGCGTCTCGTGGCTGTACTACGCGGACCGCCTGATGGAGTTTCCCAGCGGCATGCTGGGGGTGGCGCTGGGCACCATCCTCCTGCCGTCGCTGGCCAAGCACCACGCCGACAACGACACCGCCGAATACTCGAAGCTGCTCGACTGGGGCCTGCGCATGACCTTGCTGCTCGCCGCCCCCGCCGCCGTCGGCCTGGGCGTGCTGGCCACGCCGCTGATCGCCACCCTGTTCCAGTACGGCGAGTTCGGCGCGCACGACCTGGAGATGACGCGCCAGGCCCTGGTGGCCTACAGCGTCGGCCTGGTCGGCATCATCCTGGTGAAGGTGCTCGCGCCCGGCTTCTACGCGCGCCAGAACATCAGGACACCGGTGAAGATCGCCCTCTTCACCCTGCTCGCCACGCAGGCCATGAACCTGGCCTTCATCTGGCCACTGAAACACGCCGGCCTGGCCCTGGCAATCGGCCTGGGCGCCTGCATCAATGCCGCCATCCTCTATTACCAGTTGCGCAAGCAGGCGATCTTCCTGCCGCAGCCGGGCTGGTCCGCCTTCCTGATCAAGCTCGCCCTGGCGCTGGCGGCGATGGGCGCGGGGCTCTGGTTCGGCATGGGCGAGTCGGCGCAGTGGCTGGGCTACGGCTTCGCCATGCGCATCGGCCACCTCGGCCTGCTGGTGCTGGGCGGCATGGCGGTGTACTTCGCCATGCTGTGGGCGCTGGGCTTCCGCGTCGCCGACTTCCGCCGCCGCGGCGCCGCATAGACGCTGCCCCGGCCGGATCGCTAAAATCACCGTTTTTTCAATCACATATCCCGCGCCATGTTGATGACCCACGGTTGGCCTGGGGTTCCCAAGCCGCCCACCCGTCCCAACGCCGTCACCATCGGTAACTTCGACGGCATCCATCTCGGCCACCAGGCCATGCTGGCCCGCCTCAGCGCGCGCGCCGCGTCGGTCGGCGGCGCGCCGACGGTGCTGACCTTCGAGCCGCATCCGCGTGAGATCTTCACCCCCCAGGACGCCCCCACCCGCCTCACCTCGCTGCGCGAGAAGCTGGAGATCATGCGCGGCCTGGGCGTCGCGCACGTGCACGTGTGCCGCTTCACCAAGGCCTTCGCCGCCCTCTCGGCCGAGGACTTCGTCAAGCGCATCCTGGTCGAGGGCCTGCGGGCGCGCTACGTGCTGGTGGGCGACGACTTCCGCTTCGGCGCCCGGCGCGCGGGCGACTTCGCCATGCTGCAGGAGATGGGCAGGCAATACGGCTTCGAGGCCGAGGCCCTGCACACCGTCGAGGCCGCCGGCCAGCGCGCCTCCAGCACCGCCGTGCGCGACGCCCTGGCGGCGGGTGACATGGCCACCGCCGCGCAGCTGCTCGGCCGCCCCTACTCCATCTCCGGCCGCGTGGTGGGCGGCGACCGCCTGGGCCGCCAGATCGGCTACCCCACCGCCAACATCCAGTTGAAGCACAACAAGCCGCCGGTGAAGGGCATCTTCGCCGTGCACGTGCAGGGCCTGGGCCAGCCCGACTGGCCGGGCGTGGCCAGCCTGGGCACGCGCCCGACGGTGCACGCCAACGGCAGGCCCACCCTGGAAGTGCACCTGTTCAACTTCGACCGCAGCATCTACCGCCAGCACCTGCGCGTGGAGTTCCTGCACAAGCTGCGCGACGAGGCGAAGTTCCCCAGCCTGGAGGCGCTGATCGCGCAAATCGATCTGGATGCGAAGCAGGCTCGGGAGTTGTTGAATGCGTGAGGCCTTCTGCACCTTTGACGGCCGCCGCCACGTAAGGCAAGGCCATTTGGCCGGGGGTAGCCCGGCGGCTAGTTACTTTTCTTGTACGGCCAAGAAAAGTAACCAAAAGAAGGCCGCCCCCGCTTCCGGCGAAACCCCGGGAATCTCAGGCCTGTCTGGGCAGCGAAAGAACTCGCTTCGCTCAAACAGCTTTCGCTGGCCTTCGGCTACCCCAGCCAGACCTGAGATTCCCGGCGCCGGCAGAGGGGGTCCGAAAACCAGCGCGCCCCGCCAACCTCAAGGGGGAGGAGTTCTCCCTTCCGGCGAACGGCACCAGCATGCCGTGCCGCTTCGCTTACGTGACGCTTTTCATCCCCCTCAGCCGGCGCCGAGGATTTCGGGCTTGGCCGGGGGAAGTCGGCGAAAGGTGTCTGAGCGAAGCGAGTTCTTTCGCCGCCCGGACAAGGCCGAAATCCTCGGGGTTTCGCCGGGTGCGGGGCGTGTTTTCTTTGGTTACTTTCTTTGCACGAGCAAAGAAAGTAACTGGCTGCCGGGCCACCCCCGGCCAAACCCCCTATCCTGAGCACCACCCGCAATCCTGGCCAAGAAGCTAAGCAAGAACATGCCCGACTACAAAGACACCCTGAACCTCCCCGACACCCCCTTCCCCATGCGCGGCGACCTCGCCAAGCGGGAGCCGGGCTGGATCAAGCAATGGCAGGAAAAGAAGCTCTACGAAAAGCTGCGCGCCAACGGGAAAGGCCGCCCCCTGTTCATCCTGCACGACGGCCCGCCCTACGCGAACGGCGACATCCACATCGGCCACGCGGTGAACAAGATCCTCAAGGACATCATCGTCAAGTCCAAGACCCTGGACGGCTTCGACGCGCCCTACGTGCCGGGCTGGGACTGCCATGGCCTGCCGATCGAACTGGTGGTGGAGAAGACCCACGGCAAGGAGATCCCCGCCGCGCGCTTCCGCGAGCTGTGCCGCGAATACGCCGCCAGCCAGGTGGAACGCCAGAAGGCCGACTTCATCCGCCTCGGCGTGCTGGGCGACTGGGACCACCCCTACCTGACCATGGACTACCGCTTCGAGGCGGACATCATCCGTGAGCTGGCGAAGATCCAGGCCAACGGCCACCTCTACCTGGGCGCCAAGCCGGTGCACTGGTGCGTGGACTGCGGCTCCGCCCTCGCCGAGGCGGAGGTGGAGTACGAGGACAAGACCTCGCCGGCGATCGACGTCGCCTTCCCGGTGGCGGACGTGGCCGACCTGGCCAAGCGCCTGGGCATCCCCAACCTGGACATCCCCGCCTTCGCGGTGATCTGGACCACCACGCCCTGGACCCTGCCCGCCAACCGCGCCGTGGCGGTGCACCCCGAGTTCGCCTACGACCTGATCCGCACCCCCAAGGGCCTGCTGATCCTCGCGCGCGACCTCGCCGAGGCGGCGATCAAGCGCTACGGCTTCGAGGCCGTGGAGACCGTCGCCCAGGTCAAGGGCGCCGCGCTGGAGGGGCTGAGGCTGCAGCACCCCTTCTACGACCACCAGGTGCCGGTGATCCTCGCCGACTTCGTCAGCACGGACGCGGGCGTGGGCCTGGTGCACATCGCCCCCGGCCACGGCCATGACGACTACGTCGCCGGCCTGAAGTACGGCCTGGAGGTCGCCAACCCGGTGGGCAACGACGGCAAGTTCTACGCCGACACGCCGCTGGTGGGCGGCCAGAGCATCTGGGCGGGCAACAAGACCGTGCTGGAGGAGCTGAAGCAGCGCGGCCACCTGCTGGCCGAGGAAAAGATCCAGCACAGCTACCCGCACTGCTGGCGCCACAAGACCCCGATCATCTTCCGCGCCACGCGGCAGTGGTTCATCGGCATGGACAAGAACGGCCTGCGCGAGAAGGCCATGCAGGCCGTCGACAGCACCGAGTTCTTCCCCGCCTGGGGCCGCGCACGCCTGGAGGCGATGATGAAGGGCCGCCCGGACTGGTGCGTCTCGCGCCAGCGCAACTGGGGCGTGCCCATCCCCTTCTTCATCGACCGGACCACCGGCGAGCCGCACCCGCGCACCCAGGAGCTCACCGAGGAGGTGGCGCGCCGCGTCGAGCAGGCCGGCATCGAGGCCTGGTTCAGCCTGGACGCCAAAGAGCTGCTGGGCGACGAGGTGGAGCAGTACGAGAAGGTGAAGGACACCCTGGACGTGTGGTTCGACTCCGGCGTCACCCACGCCTGCCTGCTCAAGGAGCGCGAAGGCCTCAAGCACCCGGCCGACCTCTACCTGGAGGGCTCGGACCAGCACCGCGGCTGGTTCCAGTCCTCCCTGCTCACCGGCTGCGCCACCGACGGCCACGCGCCCTACGAGGCCCTGCTCACGCACGGCTTCGTGGTCGACGGCAAGGGCATGAAGATGTCCAAGTCCAAGGGCAACGTGGTGGCGCCGCAGAAGGTGGCCGACACCCTGGGCGTGGACATCCTGCGCCTGTGGGTGGCAAGCACGGATTACTCCGGCGAATTGAGCATCTCCGACGAGATCCTCAAGCGCGTCACCGAGAGCTACCGTCGCATCCGCAACACCCTGCGCTTCCTGCTCGCCAACACCGCCGACTTCGACGCCCACCAGGACTTGGTGGGCGATGCCGAGTGGCTGGAGATCGACCGCTACGCCCTGGCGCTGACGCGGCAGATGCAGGAGGCGGTGCTCAACGACTACCGCGTCTACAGCTTCCATACCGCCGTGCAGCGCCTGCACCACTTCTGCTCCGAGGACCTGGGCGCCTTCTACCTGGACATCCTCAAGGACCGCCTCTACACCACCGGTGCCAAGTCCCTGCCGCGCCGCGCCGCGCAGAGCGCCCTGTGGCACATCCTGCAGACCCTGACCCGGCTCATGGCGCCCATCCTCTCCTTCACCGCGGAGGAGATCTGGGCCCTGCAGTGCGCGTCCGACAGCGTGTTCCTCGCCGTCTGGCACGAACCGCCGCGCCAGGGCGACGAGGCGGACCTGCTGGCGCGCTGGGGCCGCCTGCGCGAGCTGCGCGCGCTGGCGCAGAAACGCATCGAGGAGGTGCGCACCGAAGGCAAGGTGGGTTCCTCGCTGCAGGCCAGCGTGAAGTTCCTCGCCGACGGCGCGGACCACGACCTGCTCGCCGGCCTGGGCGACGACCTGCGCTTCGTCCTCATCACCTCCGCCGCCACGGTGGAGAAGGCCGGGGGTGAGACGCGCGTCGAGGTCGAGCCGCTCGGCCATGAAAAGTGCGAGCGCTGCTGGCACGTGCGCGAGGACGTGAATGCCGACCCTGCCCACCCCGGCCTGTGCGGCCGCTGCGTGAGCAACCTGCACGGCGCCGGCGAGGCCCGCCACCATGCGTAAGCTGTTCGGCGAGCACACCGCCTCCGGCCTGCGCTGGCTCTGGCTCGCGGGCCTGACCCTGATGCTCGACCAGCTCACCAAGCTGGCGGTGATGGGCAGCCTCACGCCCTACCAGGACGTGATCGCCCTCACCGGCTTCTTCAACCTGGTGCACGTGCACAACACCGGCGCCGCCTTCTCCCTGTTCGCCGACCAGCCGGGCTGGCAGCGCGGCTTCTTCCTCGCCGTCGCCACCCTCGCCAGCGCGGTGATCCTGTTCCTGCTGCGGCGCACGCGCGGCCAGGCCCTGTTCAGCGCCGCGCTGGCGCTGATCCTGGGCGGCGCGGTGGGCAACCTGATCGACCGCGTGCTGTACGGCCACGTCATCGACTTCCTCGATTTCCACGTCGCCGGCTGGCACTGGCCCGCCTTCAACGTCGCCGACTCCGCCATCACCCTGGGCGCGGCCCTGCTGATCTGGGACAGCTTCCGCAAGGGGCGGCAGGCATGAGCACGGACAAACCGCAACCGCGCCCCGGCGACCGCGTCACCCTGCACTACCACCTGGCGTGCGACGGCGAGGAGGTGGTCGACACCTTCGCCGAGGGCCCGGAGACCTTCACCCTCGGCTCCGGCGAGCTGGAGGGCCGCCTGGAGGTCCTGGTCATGCAGCTGCACGAAGGCCAGCACGCCACCTTCGAACTCGCGCCCGGCGAGGCCTTCGGCCCGCGCGACGAGGCCCTCGTCCACACCCTGCCGCGCGCCGAATTCCCCGCCGACATGGCGCTGGAACCCGGCCACGGCGTGCAGTTCGACCTGCCCAACGGGCAGAGCATGATGGGCACCGTGCTGGCGCTGGACGCGGACAGCGTGCGCGTCGACTTCAACCACCCCCTCGCCGGCCTGCCCGTGACCCTGGAGGTCCGGATCCTCGCCGTGGAGCACGCATGAACCCACAAACCATCCTCCTCGCCAATCCCCGCGGATTCTGTGCCGGCGTCGACCGCGCCATCGCCATCGTCGAACAGGCCCTGAAGAAATTCGGCGCCCCCATCTACGTGCGCCACGAGGTCGTGCACAACCGGTTCGTGGTCGACGACCTCAAGGCCAAGGGCGCCATCTTCATCGAGGACCTGGCCGACGTGCCCGCGGGCGCCACCCTCATCTACAGCGCCCACGGCGTGCCGCAATCGGTGCGGCGCGAGGCCGAGGCGCGCGGCCTCACCGTGTTCGACGCCACCTGCCCGCTGGTCACCAAGGTGCACGTGGAGGTGAAGAAGATGCGCGAGGCCGGCCTGGAGATCGTCATGATCGGCCACAAGGGCCACCCCGAGGTGGAAGGCACCATGGGCCAATCCGAGGGCGGCATGTACCTGGTGGACGACATCGAGGACGTCGCCAGCCTCCAGGTCGCCGACCCCGACAAGCTCGCCTACGTCACCCAGACCACCCTCTCGGTGGATGACGCCGCACGCATGGTCGAGGCCCTGAAGGCCCGCTTCCCCAACATCCGCGGCCCCAAGAAGGACGACATCTGCTACGCCACGCAGAACCGCCAGGACGCGGTGAAGAAGCTCGCCGCCGACTGCGACCTGGTGATCGTCGTCGGCTCGCCCAACTCCTCCAACTCCAACCGTCTGCGCGAAGTGGCCAAGAACATGGGGGTTGAGGCCCACATGGTCGACAACGCCGGCCAGATCGACCCCGCCTGGCTCGCCGGCCGGCAGCGCGTCGGCATCACCGCCGGCGCCTCCGCCCCCGAGGTGTTGGTGGAAGGCGTGATCGCGCGCCTCAGGGAACTCGGCGCGGCGAGCGTCACCGCCCTCGAAGGCATCGAGGAAAAGGTGAACTTCCCGCTCCCGCGCGCCCTAGTGGATTGAGGTTCGCCCCCTCCCCCTCGAGGGGGGAGGGCCGGGGAGAGGGTGGGCGGGCGCAGCCCGCGGCGTCGGTCATTCCGGCACAAGCCGGAATCCAGGCCTTTCGTCGTGTTCAATCCTGTTTACGTAAGGTCTGCGGCTCAGGCCGGGGGCGCCCGGCAGCGCATTACTTTCTTTGTCTGGGCAAAGAAAGTAACCAAAGAAAGCCCACCCCGCTCCCGTCGAAACCCCGAGGCTTTCGAACTTGCCCGGGCGGCGAAAGAACTCGCTTCGCTCAGACACCTTTCGCTGGCCTTCGGCAACCCCAGTCAAGCCCGGAATTCCCGGCGCCGGCAGAGGGGAGGAAAACCGGCGGATGTCGCTTTGCTTATCCATCCTACTAGCTAGACCAGCCCCCAAGACTTTTCGATACGCATGATGTCCTCCTTGATGACTTGAAGTGGATATGGGATTTCAACCCCTACCTCAATTACGTAAGGGGGGGCGTAAGCGACTCGTCGAGCCTCTTCGGAGAGATGAGGTTCTAACGAAAGGAAGGCTGGATGACTTTGAAGTAACACGCAGGCTTTACCTGGCTCACTCGTGCTATTGGCGATTGTGATAACCATCTGGCGCCAATCCGATATAAGTTGGCGCTTTCGATCAATTTCTGTGGCTTTGCGCTCGATGCGGTGCTTTACCCAAGGAGCTAAGACCGATGTTATGACTCCGCCAACTGCTGCTGAAATTGCAGCAACTACTGCTAAGAGAAGTTTGTCGTCCATGAAGTGGAATCCTAGCCGAGCTCGCGTAGGGCGGATAAGCGAAGCGTCATCCGCCGGATGTTACCCCCTCTGCCGGAGCCGAGAATTCCGGACTTGACTGGGGTTGCCGAAGGCCAGCGAAAGGTGTCTGAGCCCGCAGGGCGAGTTCTTTCGCTGCCCCAGGCAAGTTCGGAATTCTCGGGGTTTCGACGGAAGCGGGGTGGGCTTTCTTTGGTTACTTTCTTTGCCCAAACAAAGAAAGTGACGCGCTGCCGGGCGCCCCCGGCCTGAGCTGCAGACCTTACGTAAGCCGCATCGATCTCGGCGAAAGGCCTGGATTCGGGCTTGCGCCGGAATGACCGACGCCGCGGGCTTCGCCCGCCCACCCTCTCCCCAGCCCTCTCCCCTCGAGGGAGAGGGGGAAAGGCGTCAGTCCACGAGCGCTCGCGGCAACGGGAAGTCCACCTTTCCATCATTACCTTCGAGGATGGCGACGCTCGCCGCGACGAGTCCCTTGAGGCGCGCGATCATCCCCTCCACCAGCACCGCCGATGAAGGACGGTAGCGCGCTGCCGGGTACCACGGCCACTCACCCTGGCCTTACATGTCACCCCCCAGCCCAGGCGCAACCGCCCCCGCCCCCCCTGCCCCGCCATGCCAGTACCGCCGCCCCAGATTCCGTGCGGTCTCCACCTCCACCCCTCCCCGCCCCATCACCACCCGCACCGCCCCCGCGCGATCCGTGCGCAGGACCGGAATGCCGAGTGCGCGGTAGCGCACCATCACCTCGGCATGCGGGTGACCGTAGCGGTTGCGGTGGCCCACCGGAACGATGGCCAGGCGCGGCCGCAGCGCGGCGAGAAACTCCGGGGTGGACGAGGTCTTGCTGCCGTGGTGCGGCACCACCAGCACGTCGACGTGCGCGAGCGCGCCGCGCTCGGCAAGGTTCATCTCCGAGAGGCGCTCGATGTCCGCCGCCAACAGGGCGCTGCGCCCGCCCGCCGTGACGCGGATCACGCAACCGCGGTCGTTGTCGCCGTAGCCGGACATGGCGTAGTGGTGCGCGGGCGGGTGCATGACCTGGAAGCGCACGCCGTCCCAGGTCCAGTGCTGGCCGGCGCGGCAGACCAGGGCGTCCGGACGCGCAGCGAGGATCGCCCGCCCGGCCTCGCCCAGCTCCGCGCGCGCCTGCCCGGCCAGCGGGGTGAGGAACCATCCGGGTCGGTGGCTGGCGAGCAGGGCGGCGACGCCGCCGCTGTGGTCCAGGTCGTCGTGGGTGAGCACCAGGCCGTCCAGGCGCGCTATGCCCTGCGCCCACAGGAAGGGGGCGACGATGCGCGCGCCGGCGTCCTCGCCGGAGGCGAAGCGCGGGCCGCCGTCCACCAGCAGGGCGTGGCGGGCGGTGCGCACCAGGATGGCCTCGCCCTGGCCCACGTCGAGCACGCTCAGCCAGGCCTCGCCGGGCGCCGGCGCGGGCAGTCTGGGAAAGAACAAGGGCAGGCACAGCACCAGGCCGAGCCAGCGCGCCGGCATGCCGCGCGGCAGCAGCAGGACCAGCGCCCCCAGGATGGCCAGGCCGAGGGCGAGCGGGCCGGGCGCGGCGGCGTGGAATACCGGCTGCGGCAGGGCGGCGAGGAATTTCAGGCAGGCCATCACACCCCACACCACGGCGTGCGCCAGCTGCGCCAGAACATCCCAGGGCACGGCGGCGGCCAGCAGGGCGAGCGGCACCGCGAGCAGGCTGACGGCGGGGATGGCGACCGCGTTGGCGAGCGGCGAGACCAGCGACACCTCGTGGAACAGGGCCAGCAGCAGGGGCGTGAGCCCGAGCGTGACGGCCCACTGCGCATCGAACCAGGTGCGCCAGGCGGGCCGCCGCCCCAAGCGCCCCGCACCGGACCACAGGAGCAGCGCGACGGCACCGAAGGAGAGCCAGAATCCCGGCGCCAGGGCCGCCCAGGGGTCGATCAGCACCACCGCGAACAGGGCCGCGGCGAGCAGGCGGCCGGGGGTGGCGCGGCGGTCCAGCCAGGCCACCGCGGCAGCGCCCGCGAGCATGTAGAGGGTGCGCTGTGCGGGGATGCCGAAGCCGGCCAGCAGGGTGTAGGCCGCGGCGGCCAGGAGGCCGAGGGCGATGCCGGCGCGCTGCGCGGGCAGGCGCAGGTTGAGGCCGGGCACGCGCCGCCAGACGAGGCGGACCAGGGCGTAGACCAGGGCCGCGAACAGGGTGATGTGCAGGCCCGAGACGGAGAACAGGTGCGAGGTGCCGGTCTGGCGGAACAGGCTCCACTGCGCGACGGGGATGGCGTCCTGGTCGCCCACCGCGAGGGCGCCCACCACCCCGGCGTAGGGGGCGTCGCCAAGGGCGCGGCGCAGGTGTCCGCGCACCCATTCGCGCGCCCCGTCGACCACGGCACGCCCAGCGCCGCCACAGCCCGGGGCGGCGCTGGGCGGGCCGCGCAGGGTACCGGTGGCGGCGATGCCGCGTTCCAGCAACCAGGCCTCGTAGTCGAAGCCGCCGGGGTTGAGGTTGCCGTGCGGTCGGTACAGGCGGACGCTCACCCGCACGCAGTCGCCGCCCGCGAGCGGCGGCGGCGGCGCGCCGTCGTAGGCGTGCCATGCCAGGCGCACGCGGCCGGGCGGCCGCATGCCCGGCGTCCCCGCGCCCTGCGCATCGAGCACGAAGGCGAGGCCGTTCGGGGTGCGTTCCGGCAGGCCGTCGACGCGCCCGACGAGCACCACCTCGCGCCCCTCCCAGAGTGGGTCAAGCCGCTCGGCGAGACGCAGCTCGGCACGCCAGGCGGCGTAGCAGAGGCCGGCCAGCACGGCGAGCAGCAGCGCGCCGCCGCGCCGCGCCCAGCGGAGTCGCCCGGCGGGCGACCAGAACGCGAGCAGGATGGCCGGCAGGGGCAGGACGAGCGCCCACGCCGGCGGCGGCAAGGCGGCCTGCGTCTGCAGCCAGGCGCAGCCGGCGGCGAAGGCCACAATCATGAAGCGCAGCAATTAGAATCCCCCCATGCCCCGCAAACACTTCCGCAAGTTCCTGCCCGACCACGACGCGATGCGCGAGCACCGCCACCTGCGCTGGGCGCGGCCGCTGCTCAAGCACCCCAACCTGTGGCACCTGAACCGGCATTCGGTGGCGGGCGGGGTGGCGGCGGGCATGATCGGCGGCCTCATCCCCGGGCCGGTGCAGATGCTCACCGCCGCCATCCTCGCCATCATCTTCCGCGTGAACCTCCCGGTGGCCGTGGCCACGACCCTGCTGACCAACCCGCTCACCTGGCCTTTTATCTTTATCGCCGCGTATGAGATCGGGCGCCGCGTCATGGGCGGAGGCGGCGCGCACATGACGCAGTTCGACTTCGACTGGGGCCGGCAGCCCTGGTCCGAATTCCTGCCCGAATTCTGGCGCTGGATGATGAGCCTGGGCGAGACCTTCCTGGTCGGCAACGTGATCCTCGCCGCCCTCCTCGCCGTGCTCGGCTATCTCGCCGTGCAGGTGGCCTGGCGCCTCTATCTCCTCGCCTACCTCAAGCGCCGCAAGGCGCGACCGCAGCGGCCCTCAGACGAGTAAGCCATCCTCCAGACGCAGGGTGCGCCCCAGGCGCGCGGCCAGTTCCGGGTCGTGCGTCACCACCAGGAAGGCGGTGCGGTGGCGAGCCGAGATCTGCATCAGCAGTTCCTGGATGCGCGCCGCGGTGTGGCGGTCGAGGTTGCCGGTGGGCTCGTCCATGAGCACGCAGGCCGGTTGCGTCACCAGGGCGCGGGCGATCGCCGCGCGCTGCCGCTCGCCGCCGGACAGTTCGCCGGGACGATGCCGCAGGCGATGCCCCAGCCCCACCTCCTCCAGCCAGCGCGCCGCCTCGGCGAGCGCCGCCGCGCGTTCCTGGCGGCGGATCAGCAGGGGCATGGCGACGTTCTCGACGGCGGAGAACTCCGGCAGCAGGTGGTGGAACTGGTAGACGAAGCCCAGCGCGCGGTTGCGCAGGCGCCCGCGCGCGGTCTCGGAGAGCGACCAGATCGCCTCGCCGGCCACGCGCACCTCGCCGGCGTCGGGACGGTCCAGGCCGCCGAGGACGTGCAGCAGGGTGCTCTTGCCCGCGCCCGAGGCGCCCATCACGGCGACGTGCTCGCCGGGGGCGATGGCCAGCTCCACGCCGTCCAGCACCGCCACTTCCGACTTGCCCTGCCAGTAGCTTTTCCTCAGGCCGGCGCAGGCCAACACCGCGTCACTCATAGCGCAGGGCCTCCGCGGGTTGCACGTTGGCGGCGCGCCAGCTCGGGTAGAGGGTGGCGAGGAAGGCCAGCACCAGGGCCACGCCGCTGATGGTCCAGACGTCGCCCCAGTTCAGCTTCGAGGGCAGCTCGGAGATGTAGTAGACATCGGCGGGGAACAGGTCCATGCCCACGGCGCGCTCGATCCACGGCACCACGGTCTCGACGTTGAGGGCCAGCAGCACGCCGGCAACCACCCCCAGGACGGTGCCGATCACGCCGATCAGGCTGCCCTGCACCATGAAGATCGCCATGATGCTGCGCGGGCTGGCGCCCAGGGTGCGCAGAATGGCGATGTCCGCCTGCTTGTCGGTCACCGCCATCACCAGGGTGGAGACAATGTTGAAGGCGGCGACGGCGACGATCAGGGTGAGGATGATGAACATCATGCGCTTCTCGATCTGCACCGCCTGGAAGAAGTTGGCATGGCTCATGGTCCAGTCGGACAGGTAGTAGTCGCCGCGCAGGGTGCGCGCCAGCTCGCGCGTCACCCAGGGCGCGCGCTCCATGTCGGCGAGCCGCACGCGCAGTCCGGAGACGGTGTCGCCCATGCGGTACAGGCGCTGCGCGTCCTGCAGGTGCATGAGGGCGAGGCCGGCGTCGTATTCGTACATGCCCATGCGGAACACGCCCACCACCGTGAACTGCTTGATCCGCGGCACCATGCCGGCGGGCGTGACCACGCCCTGCGGCGCGATCACCGCGAGCTTGTCGCCGGGTGCGACGGCGAGCGCGCGCGCCAGGTCGGCGCCGAGGATGATGCCCCACTCGCCCGCGCGCAGGTCGCTCAGCTTGCCGACGATCATCTTCTGCGCGAACTCCGCCACCTTGCCCTCCTCTTCCGGCAGCAGGCCACGCACCAGGCTGCCCTTGGTCTCGCTGCCGGCGGCGAGCAGGGCCTGGGCGTTGACGAAGGGCGCGGAGCCGCGCACCTCCGGGTGGCGCGCCACCTCGCGCGCGAGGCCCGGCCAGTCCGCCAGGCGCCCGTCGGCGCCGGTGATCTCCAGGTGCGAGGCGACGCCGAGGATGCGGTCGCGCAGCTCCGCCTGGAAGCCGTTCATCACCGAGAGCACGACGATGAGCGCCATGATGCCCAGGGCGATGCCCGCCATGGAGGTCATGGAGATGAAGGAGATGAAGTGGTTGCGGCGCTTGGCGCGCGTGTAGCGCAGGCCGATCAGGAGTTCGTAGGGCAGCACGGAGGTCCCGGAGATCGCGTCACTCGCCCAGGAAGTGGGCGGCCACCTGGCGCCGGTGCGCGGCGCGGCGGTGTTCGAACAGGTAGATGCCCTGCCAGACGCCGAGCACCATGGCGCCATCCTGCACGGGGATGGAGAGCTGCGTCTGGGTGAGCGCGGCGCGCACGTGCGCGGCCATGTCGTCCGGGCCTTCGAGGATGTGGCGGTAGATGCTGTCGGCCTCCGGCACCAGGCGGGAGAGGAAGCGCTCCAGGTCCGCCTGCACGTCCGGATCGGCGTTCTCCTGCACCACCAGGCTCGCCGAGGTATGCCGCACGAACAGGGTCAGCAGGCCATCGCGCCCCCCCCTGGCCGCCCAGCCACTGCATCACCTCGGCAGTGAAGTCGTACAGCCCCTTGCCCTGGGTGGCGATGTGGAAGGTGGTGTGGAATTGCCGCATGCCGCGATTCTAAGGGGCCCGGACAAAAAAATGGCCGACCGGAAAGCGGGGTTTCACGGTCGGCCCAAGGATCGCTGTTGCTGATCGCTGCTAGGAGACGGAGGTAAGACGCAGCCGTTCGGAAAGAAGTTCCCGAAAATTTTTCTCGGGTACAGTTCACGCCCAAGCACGCCCCTCACTCCCCATGCGACACCTGCACCTGCTCATCCACGACGCGCAAGGCCGCCCCCCCGCCGGGGCCCTGGCCGGAATGCTGGCGCGCGCCGCGCCGCCGGTGGACGGTGCCGGCCTGAGCGCCCTGCTCTGCCAGGTCTTCGGCATCGCCCGGCAGCAGGACTGGCCGATCGCCCCTTACTGCGCGCGCGCGGCGGGCCTGCCGGTGGGGGACGATTACTGGCTGCGCCTCGACCCGGTGCATCTGGACGTGGGCATGCGCGGGCCCTTCCTGCATGCCGGACTGACCCTCGCCGCGGACGAGGTCGCGGCCCTGCACACCCTCGTCATGCCGCTCCTGGAAGATCTGGGCCTGGGCCTGCACGGCACGGACGCGGGGGGGCTCTACCTCCGCCTGCCCCGGCCGCCCAGGCTCGCCACCATCGCGCTGGACCTGGCGGATGGGCGCCCGCCCACGCACTTCCTGCCACGCGGCGAGGACGCACCAACCTGGACCCGCCTGCTGAACGAGATGCAGATGGGCCTGCATGAACACCCGCTCAACCAGGCCCGCCTCGCGCGCGGACAACTGCCGGTCAACAGCCTCTGGCCGTGGGGTGGCGGCCGCCTCGCGGAGACCGTGCCGCAACTGGATGCGGTGTGGAGCGACATCCCGCTGGCACGCGATCTCGCCTGCGCACTCGGCGTCACCCTCCATCCCTGCCCGGCCGGCGCGCGCGACCTGCTCGCGTCGTCACAGGCACGCGGCCTCGCAGTGCTCGACGCCGCGCAGGTGGAAGACAGACTTGAAGCGGCCTGGTTGCGCCCGTTGCTAGGCGCGCTGCGCCTGGGCCGTCTGCGCGCCGCGCGGATCACCTGGCTGGGCGAGGAGGCCGCGGACATGAGGCTCGGCCCGCTGGATGCCTGGCGTCACTGGCCTTGACGGGCGGCCGGGCGCCAGGGGATCAAGATATTCCGCCGCCTGCCGAAAATGGGGCATCCAGCGACACACTGCCATGCACGTCCACCACACCCCATCACCGACCGAGACGCCGGCGAGGACCGGCCTGGTCTTTGCGCCATGAGCCAGCCCCAGCCACGCATCCTGATCGTCGACGACGACCGGCTCATGATCACCCTGTTGGCGGGAATCCTGCGCCAGGAGGGCTATCGCCTGGTCGACCGCGCCTTGAGCGGCCAGGAGGCCCTGGCGAAATGCAGACTCGCGCCGCCGGACATCATCTTCATGGACATCGAGATGCCCGAGATGAATGGCATCGAGACCGTCGAGGCGCTGGCCGAGGAAGGCATAGGCGCGCAGATCGTGCTGGTGAGCGCCAGCCCCACCACCGCCTACGTCCACCTCGCCATGAAGTACAACGTGGCGCGATTCGTGGTGAAGCCCATGTCGCCGAAGACGGTCGGCGACGCCATCGCCGCCTGCCTGAAGCGGGCGCCGCCCGCCGCCAAGACCTAGGGGGCGCCTACCTCGGCACGCTGACCTGCCACATGCGCGCGGCGATGACGGCCTGGCGCCGCTTCAGTCCGCGTGCGGAGCGGTGGGTCTCGTAATAGCGAGGGTTGGGGATCATCGCCGCCAGGTGCGCCGCCTGGGCGGGCGCCAACCCTGCAGCCGAGGTCTTGAAATAGCGGCGCGAGGCGGCCTCGGCGCCGTAGATGCCGTTGCCCCACTCGATCACGTTCAGATAGATCTCGAGGATGCGACGCTTGCTCCACAGCTGTTCGATCATCACCGTGATGACCGCTTCCTGCAGCTTGCGGAAGGGGTTCTTCGAGGCGGAGAGGAACAGGTTCTTCGCCAGCTGCTGGCTGATCGTCGAGCCTCCTGCGGCGAAACGCCCCTTCTTGATGTTCTTCTGCACCGCCTTCTCCATGGCCTCCCAGTCGAAGCCCTCGTGTTCCAGGAAACGGCTGTCCTCGGCAGCGATCACCGCGCGCTTGAGGTGGATGGAGATGCGTTCATAGTCCACCCACTTGTGGCGCAGCTCGGCCTCCGGCCCCTTCTTTTCCTGCAACCGTTCCAGGCCGGCCTCCATGAAGGCGGTGTTCGAGGGGTTGAAGTACGTCCACCACAGCACCCCCGTGAGGTAGCCGATCTGCACGTACACCAGCAGCACCAGGCCGGCCAGGAGCCAGCGCCAGAGCCCCGGCCGGGGCTTGCCCGCGCGGCGCGCCATCATGCGCCCCGCAGCATGGCGATGACCGGGCGGGTGTCGGGGCGCACGCCGCGCCACAGGAAGAAGGCCTCCGCCGCCTGTTCCACCAGCATGCCGAGGCCGTCCGCCACCTTTGCCCCCGCCTCGCGCGCAAAGGCCATGAAGGGGGTCTCGCGGCCGTACATCATGTCGTAGGCCCAGGCGTCGGCGGCGAAGATATCCCCGGGCAGCGGCGGCAGTTCCCCCGCCAGGCTCGCGGCGGTGGCATTGATCACGAGGTCGAAGCGCCGCCCCGCCAGATCCGCGTAACCGCCGCCGGCCAGATTGGCATGGCCGGGGAAGGCCCCCGCCAGCTCCACCGCCTTGCCGGCCGTGCGGTTGACGACAAACAGTGCCGCGGGCCCCTGCTCCAGGAGCGGCAGGACCACGCCCCGCGCCGCGCCGCCCGCACCCATGAGCAGGATGCGGCGGCCCGCGAGCGTAAGGCCGAGATTGCGTACCAGGTCGTTGACCAGGCCGACGCCGTCGGTGTTGTCGCCGTGGATGCCGTCCGCTTCGAAGCGCAGGGTGTTCACCGCGCCCGCCGCCTTGGCCCGCTCGCTGAGACGGTGCGCCAGGGCGTGGGCCTGCTCCTTGAACGGCACGGTGACATTCGCGCCGGCACCGCCGCCCGCAGCGAAGGCGAGCACGGTCTCGCGGAAACCGTCGAGCGGCGCAAGAAGCGCGGCGTAGTCCATGGCCTGGCCGGTCTGGCGCGCGAATTCGGCATGGATGAGCGGGGACTTCGAATGGGCGATGGGGTTGCCGAATACGGCGTAGTGATCGGTCATGATGGGGTGGGTTTTCGGGGACAGGCGATTGTATGGGCGGGCTGGCTTTGTTACGAGGCACACTGGCGCACCTAATTGGTGCGTGCTTGCCGCAACGCGCACTCATACAGTGCATAGATACTTCTTCTGCGCAGCCAAATGCCCTTGTGGCACAATGGCTTGCTCTCAATTCGAGCATGGCATGGAAGCTGCTAATGCCATGTGGTGGATCGGTGCGCCCCGGCGGCCGACCAAGTGTTTGCGTTCAATGTAGCCATTAAGGAGTTTGTGAAATGTCGGTCGCCGATGTCATGAAGATGGTCCAGGAAAACGATGTCAAGTTCGTCGATTTCCGCTTTACCGATACCCGCGGCAAGGAACAGCACGTGACGGTGCCGGTTTCCCACTTCAACGAGGACAAGTTCACCGAGGGCCACGCCTTCGACGGCTCCTCCATCGCCGGCTGGAAAGGCATCCAGGCCTCCGACATGCTGCTGATGCCGGACCCCGCGACCGCCAACATCGACCCCTTCTTTGACGAGCCGACCCTGATCCTGACCTGCGACGTCATCGAGCCGGACACCGGCAAGGGCTATGACCGCGATCCCCGCTCCATCGCCAAGCGCGCCGAGGCCTACCTGAAGTCCACCGGCATCGGCGACACCGCCTACTTCGGCCCCGAGCCCGAATTCTTCATCTTCGACTCCGTCACCTGGGGCGACGACATGTCCGGCTGCCACGTCAAGATCCGTTCCGAAGAGGCCGCCTGGTCCTCCGGCGAACAGACCGAGGTCGGCAACATCGGCCACCGTCCGAAGGTCAAGGGCGGCTACTTCCCCGTGCCCCCGATCGACTCCTTCCAGGACATCCGCTCCGCCATGTGCCTGGCCCTGGAAGAGATGGGCGTGCCCGTCGAGGTGCACCACCACGAAGTCGCCACCGCCGGCCAGTGCGAGATCGGCACCAAGTTCTCCACCCTGGTGCAGCGCGCCGACTGGACCCAGATCCAGAAGTACGTGATCCACAACGTCGCGCACCAGTACGGCAAGACCGCCACCTTCATGCCCAAGCCCATCGTCGGCGACAACGGCTCCGGCATGCACGTGCACCAGTCCATCTGGAAGGACGGCAAGAACCTGTTCGCCGGCAACGGCTACGCCGGCCTGTCCGAACTGGCCCTGTACTACATCGGCGGCGTGATCAAGCACGCCAAGGCGCTGAACGCCATCACCAACCCCGGCACCAACTCCTACAAGCGTCTGGTGCCCGGCTTCGAGGCCCCGGTGATGCTGGCCTACTCCGCGCGCAACCGTTCCGCCTCCATCCGCATCCCGCACGTGGCGTCCGACAAGGCCCGCCGCATCGAGACCCGCTTCCCCGACCCCATCGCCAACCCCTACATGTGCTTCGCCGCGCTGATGATGGCCGGCCTGGACGGCATCCAGAACAAGATCCACCCCGGTGATCCCGCGACCAAGAACCTGTACGACCTGGAGCCGGAAGAAGAGGCCAAGATCCCGACCGTCTGCAGCAGCCTGGAGATGGCCCTGGAGAACCTGGACAAGGATCGCGAGTTCCTGACCAAGGGCGGCGTGTTCAGCAACGAGTTCATCGACGCCTACATCGAGCTGAAGATGGAAGAAGTCACGCGCATGCGCATGACCACCCATCCGATCGAGTTCGACATGTACTACAGCGTGTAAGGCTGGTTCACCCGTACCGTAAAGTTTACGGTAGGGAAACCGATATGAAGGGCGGGGATGCACATCCCCGCCCTTCGTCTTTTCGGAGGGCGATAACACAACGGCAGGAGACAGCCATGCAGTTCCTCAACAACCTGAAGATCGGCACGCGCCTGATCGCCCTCACGGCCATCACCTCCGGCCTGTTGTTGCTGGTCGGCCTGACGGGCATCTGGGGCATGCACCAAAGCAATGCGGCGCTGACAGAGGTCTATGACCGCCACCTGCTCGCGATCAACCAGTTGCAGAAGGTGC
This sequence comes from Pseudomonadota bacterium, assembly GCA_040751755.1. Classification (GTDB taxonomy): domain Bacteria; phylum Pseudomonadota; class Gammaproteobacteria; order Burkholderiales; family Thiobacillaceae; genus PFJX01. The sequence goes on along the minus strand of JBFMHC010000006.1, from coordinate 32,550 downwards.
GCGTCACGCAATTCCAGATCCGCAACGACATCTTCCAGGCACGCCTCTCCGAGGACAGCTTCGCCGCGCAGGAGATCTTCGACGAGATCGACAAGCGCGTCCGCACCATCAGCGAATCGCTGGACGCCTACCAGAAACAACCCCACTCCGCGGAAGAAAAGGCCCTGCTTGAGAAATACCTGGCGGCGCGGATGACCTTTGGCCGCGACGGCATCGGCCAGATGCGCGACCTGCTCAACGCGGAGGACTTCGAAGGGGCCGACAGCCACAGCAAGGCGGTGCTCGACCCCGCCTTCATCAACGTGCAGGCCGCCACCGACGCCCTCATCGACCACCTCACCGGCGAGGCAGGCGCCTACCGCAAGAAGACGGAACAGCTCGCGAATGTCCTCAACACCAGCGCCATCGGCATCGTCGTGGTGGGGCTCGTGCTCGCCATCTCATTCGGCCTGGTCATCCGCCGCTCCATCGTGCACGGGGCGCTGCACCTGGAACAGGCGGCGGACGGCCTTGCGCACGGCGATCTCAGCAAACACGCGCAACTGGCCGGGCGGGACGAGCTCGCGCAGGTCGCCCGCGCCTTCAACCACATGACCGGCGAGTTCGCGCAGATCGTCGGCGACATCCGGAACGTCGCCGAGGCGGTCAACCATGCCGCGATGCGCACCAGCCAGAACAACCAGCTGGTCGCCAGCGCCTCCGCCAGCCAGGAACTGTGCGCGCAAAACGCCAGTGGCGCCGCGGAGTCTCTGGCGCTGACGATCGCGGAAGTGAGCCGCAGCATCGACGACATGGTGCGACTCGCGGACCGTTCGAGCGACCTCGCCCGCACCGGCCAGCAGGTCATCGGCGAGGCCGCGGGCGACATCGAATCCATTTCCAACTCGGTCAACCAGACCTCGCACGTGATCGCCTCGCTGGGCAGCCATTCGGACGTCATCGGCAACATCGTCGGCGTCATCAAGGACATCGCCGACCAGACCAACCTGCTTGCCCTCAACGCCGCCATCGAGGCGGCACGGGCCGGGGAACAGGGGCGCGGCTTCGCCGTGGTCGCGGACGAGGTGCGCAAGCTGGCGGAGCGCACCGCGCGCGCCACCGACGAGATCTCCTCCACCATCCGCACCATCCAGACCGAGACCTCGCAGGCGGTGCAGACCATGGAATCCGCGCAGCGCGAGGTCTCGCTCGGCGTCGAGAAGGCCAGGCAGGGCGACCAGGCCATCGCCGCCATCAACCAGGCCGTCTCGACCCTGACGCAGCAGATCCATGCCATCGACGACATACGCGCGCGCCAGGACGAGGCCAGCCGGGAGATCTCCCAGCGCGTGGGCGAGATCCTCAGCATGGCCGGTGACAACCGCGCGACGGCACAAGGTTCCGCCGAGGCAGCAAATGCCCTCACGGAATTGTCGGCCCGCCTGAACGCGGCGGTAAGCCGCTTCCATCTCGGCGCGTGAGACGCCCCAACGCGGGCGGTCAGCGCACATATAATCGCGACAGCATGAACGCCCGCGCCCCCACGCCCAATCCTCCCGCCCCTCTCGCCCTCGCGGCGGGGTTGCTCCTGTTCTGCCTGGGCTGGGCGGGCGGCGCCCAGGCGGAGATCTACAAGTTCGTCGACGACAACGGCCTCGTCACCTATACGAACATGCCGCGCCCCGGCATCAAGCCGGAGGCGGTCATCTCCGAGGGCGGCACCGCTGCCGGCAAGTCCGCCACATCGGCCGCCGGCGTCAAGCGCAAGGCCTCCACCCGCTCCGGCACGCCCGCCTATTTCCCCCGTGTCGACATGGGCACGCAACGCAAGCGCGACGACATGCGCCGGCAACTCCTGGAGGAGGAACGCGCCAGCGAACAACGCAACCTCGCCGCGGCCAAGGCGGCGATGGCGCAGGCGAGCCGCCAGCCCGGCGCCGACCGGAACAAGTTGCTCGACGCCGTGCGCCTGCACGAAAAGAACATCGAGATGCTCAACAAGGAGCTCTCGCACATCCGCTGAGCCCCACCCCGGGCCGGGCCGGGCTGCAGGCTGCTAGAATCCGCGTTTTTCAGGCCATAGCTTCACCATGCGGATCTCCCAATTCTTTCTCTCCACCTCCAAGGAAGCCCCCGCCGAGGCGGAACTCGTCAGCCACCGGCTGATGCTGCGTGCCGGCCTCATCAAGCGCCTGGGCTCCGGCCTCTACACCTGGATGCCGCTGGGCCTGCGCATCCTGCGCAAGGTGGAGGCGATCGTGCGCGAGGAGATGAACCGCGCCGGCGGCGTGGAGCTGCTGATGCCCGCCGTGATCCCCGCCGAGCTGTGGCAGGAATCGGGACGCTGGGACGTGTTCGGGCCGCAGATGCTGAAGATCAAGGACCGCCACGAGCGCGACTTCCTGTTCGGCCCCACGCACGAAGAGGTGATCACCGACATCGCGCGCAAGGAAATCCGCTCCTACCGCCAGATGCCGGTGAACTTCTACCAGATCCAGACCAAGTTCCGCGACGAGATCCGCCCCCGCTTCGGCGTCATGCGCGCGCGCGAATTCCTCATGAAGGACGCCTATTCCTTCCACACCTCGGCGGAGAGCCTGGACGAGACCTATCAGGGCATGTACGCCTGCTACTCGCGCATCTTCACCCGCCTGGGCCTGAAGTTCCGCGCCGTTGCCGCGGACACCGGCGCGATCGGTGGTTCCGGCTCGCACGAGTTCCACGTCCTGGCCGACTCCGGCGAGGACGCCATCGCCTTCTGCCCGGACTCCGACTATGCCGCCAACGTCGAGATGGCCGAGGCCCTGCCACCTATCTCTGCCCGTGCCGCGGCCACGGAGGCCATGCGCGACGTCGAGACGCCCAGGCAGACCACCTGCGAGGACGTCGCCGCCCTGCTCGGCATCCCCCTGCAGAAGACCGTCAAGCTGATCGCCGTGATGGCCGGCGGGCGCCTCCATGTCCTGTTGGTGCGGGGCGACCACAACCTCAACGAAGTGAAGGCCGGCAAGGTGGAAGGCCTGGCCGACTTCCGTTTCGCCACGGAGGAAGAGATCCGCGCCGCCTTCGCCTGCCCGCCCGGCTTCCTCGGCCCTGTGGGCCTCGACCGCGCCAGGATCCGGGTCATCGCCGACCGCACCGTCGCCGCCATGTCGGACTTCGTCTGCGGCGCCAACAAGCCCAAGTTCCATACCGCGGGCGTCAACTGGGGCCGCGACCTGCCCGAGCCCGACCTGGTGGCCGACATCCGCAACGTCGTGCCGGGCGACCCCAGCCCGGACGCCAAGGGCGCGCTCGACCTGTGCCGCGGCATCGAGGTCGGCCACATCTTCAAGCTCGGCACCAAGTATTCCCAGGCCCTGCAGGCCACCTACCTGGACGCGGACGGCAAGTCGCAGGTCATGGTCATGGGCTGCTACGGCATCGGCGTCTCGCGCATCGTCGGCGCCGCCATCGAGCAGGGCTCCGACGAGCGCGGCATCATCTTCCCGCAGGCCATCGCCCCCTTCGAGCTGGCCATCGTGCCGCTCGGCCTCAAGCGCAGCGACGCGGTGCGCGAGGCCGCCGAGGCCTTCTATAAAGAGATGGTCGCCGCCGGCATCGACGTGGTCATGGACGACCGGGACGAGCGCCCCGGCGTGATGTTCGCGGACATGGAGCTGATCGGCGTACCGCACCGCATCGTCATCAGCGACCGTGGCCTGAAGGACGGCCAACTGGAATACCAGGGCCGCACCGACGCCGCTGGCACGCGGATTGCTCAATCAGAAGCGGTGGCATTCATTCGCGAGAAGATCGAGGCATGTCGAAACTTGGCGTGAGATTTCTCCTGCTGGGCCTGCTCTGCGGCGCCGGCACGGCCCTGGCGGGCAACCAGAAGTATGAGCCGCTGTCCGCCAGCGTCCGTTCGCAACTCAGCAAGGCGGTGGCCGACGCCGCTGTCGAACGCGCGGCATTCGCCGATTCCTCGACAGTCCAGGCATGGCTGCGCGAGATGTCGCGCCGCCTCACCAACTACATTCCCGACCCGGAATTCCGCGAGGACTTCCTCAACACCCTGCACTACGAGGCGACCCGCGCCGGGCTGGACCCCGAGCTGATGCTCGGCCTCATCGAGGTGGAGAGCGGCTTCAAGAAGTATGCCGTCTCCAGCGCCGGGGCACGCGGCTTCACCCAGGTCATGCCCTTCTGGCTCGACCTCATCGGCACCCGCGAGCAGAACCTGTTCCACCTGCGCACCAACATCCGTTTTGGCGCCACCATCCTGCGCCACTACGTCGACATCGAAGGCGGCAACCTGTTCCGCGCCCTCGGCCGCTACAACGGCAGCCTGGGCAAGGCCGAATATCCCGAGATGGTCTACGCCGCGTGGCGCAACCACTGGACCTACGGACTGCCACCCAGGGGTCGCGCCGCCGCACGCCCGAAGGCCACGGCAAGCTACTGAACAACCGCATGACGGCAGTAAAAAAGCGGACGTGATCGCTCACGCCCGCTCAAGCAATGGCCAGGCCCGTTATTTCTTTTCCACAGGCTTGGCCGCCCCAACCGTGAATTCACCCTTCAGCTTCGCCACACTGGCCTTGCCGAACCCCTTCACCTCGGCCAGATCCTCGATGCTCTTGAAGGCGCCGTTTTTCTCCCGGTAGGCCAGGATCGCCTTGGCCTTCGCCGGGCCGACGCCCTTCACCGCCTCCAATTCCGATTGCGTGGCGGTGTTCAGGTCCACCGCCGCCAAGGCAGGCAGACTGCAGCAGAGGCCCAGCAGCAGGCCACCGATCAGGTTCTTCATTTCGCTCTCCCTATCTTCATGAAGCGCCAACAGCGGCGCCCGGCAAATCTATTGGGCATCCGGAGCTCAGGCAATTCCACGAAAGTCATATGCCGAAATGCATAGGGATCGCAAAAAACAAAACGGGCGCGGTTTCCCGCGCCCGTTTCAGACTTCAGGTCTAGCTGTCAGGCCAGATTAGAAGCTGTGGTTCATGCCCATGGTCAGCACATTGACATCAGCGGTGGTACCACCGTTGTTGTCCATGTTGTAGGCAGCATACGCGTTGGTGCGCTTGGACAGGCCATAGATGACGCCCAGGGTGGTGCGCTTCACATCGCTGTTGGAACCGGTGGTGTTGTAGTTGCCATACTGGGCGGCCAGGGTGATGGGGCCCATGCCGTAGGTGGCGGACAACAGGTAGGCCTTGTCGGTGGTGGTGGAAGCACCGCGCACGTCGGCACGCTCATAGGTAGCACCCAGGCCCAGGTCACCGATCTTGTAGGAGACGTTGAACTTGGCGGCGTCCTTGTCTTCGGTCGCACCGGTGATCAGGGCCTGGTCCCAGTTCTCATAACCCAGGGTGGCCTTCAGGGGGCCGTTCTCGTACACGGCGACCAGGGAGTAGGCGTCCATCAGGCCGTTGGCGGCACTGGCACCGGTCTGCTCGCCGGGAACGATGGCAGCAGCGACGTGGAAACCGCTGAAGGTCGGGGAGACGTAGGCGATGGTGCCAGCGGCACGGTTGTCCCAACCGCCACGGCTGATGATGCCGGTGGTGTTCTTCTGGGCGTCAGCGGAGGTGTCGCCGAACACGTCAGCGGAACCACCCAGTTTGTAGGGGGTGTCGTGGTTGCCCAGGATCAGGGTGCCGAAGCCGCCAGCCAGACCGACGAAGGTGTTGCGCTGGGTGGTGCCAACGGTGGAAGAATCAACGGTGTTGAGCTGGGATTCCCACTGGAAGATGGCCTTCAGACCGCCGCCCAGGTCTTCGCTGCCCTTGATGCCAATGCGGGAGGTCTGGTCGTTGAAGGTCCAGCGATCGGTATTGGCGGCGTCAGAGTCGATGTAGTCGACAGAGGCGCGAACCTGGCCATAGATGTCCACGTTGGAGGTGGAAGCCATGGCGGGAGCGGCGAAGGCACCAGCAACAGCCAGAGCGATCAGGGATTTTTTCATCTTGAAACTCCTATCAGGTTAAGAAAACTGCTGCCCTTCTTGTCTTGGCCACACAGGCCGCAACGATAGGGGTACTGCTCTTCTTACTAACCTCTCGCGCGAGAAGTTGCCCGGGATTCTCCACAATCCATTTAGCGCGCAGCAACTTGCAAAACCTTTTGCAAGCAATTTTTCCAACCACGCGTTGCAGAGCCGCAACACGTACGCAACATCCCCAATACACGGACAAAAAAAACGTTAGACAAACAGGCGCGCAAGCTCTCCACCGGGATCGGCGGCCTTCATGAAGGCCTCGCCGACGAGGAAGGCGTTGACGTTGCGGGCGCGCATCAGCGCGACGTCCTCAGGGGCGAGGATGCCGCTCTCGGTGACGACGATGCGGGCTTCATCACCCTCTCCCCTTCCCTCCCCCCTCGAGGGGGAGGGGGCCGCATGGATGCGTGGCAGGAGATCCAGCGTGGTGTCCAGGCGGGTCTCGAAGGTGCGCAGGTTGCGGTTGTTGATGCCCATGAGCGGGGTCTTGAGCCGCAGGGCGGCCTCCAGCTCTTCGCCGTCGTGGCTTTCCACCAGGACGGCCATGCCGAGTTCGTGGGCCAGGGCTTCCAGCGCCAACATCTTGTCCAGATCGAACGCTCCACCCCCTCCCGAGGGGAGTGCAAACGCGCCGACGATGAGGAGGATGCAGTCCGCGCCCATGGCGCGGGCCTCGTAGACCTGGTAGGGGTCGATCATGAAGTCCTTGCGCAGCACCGGCAGGCCGCAGGCAGCGCGCGCGGCAACGAGGTATTCGGGGGCACCCTGGAAGTATTGCCGGTCGGTGAGCACGGAGAGACAGGCCGCGCCGCCGCGTTCGTAACTGGCGGCGATCTCGGCGGGGTGGAAGTCGGGGCGGATCACGCCCTTGCTGGGGCTGGCCTTCTTGATCTCGGCGATCACGGCGGGCCGGCCGGCGGCGATGCGGGCGCGGATGGCGGCGACGAAATCACGCGCCGGCGGCGCCTGGCGCGCGGCCTCGCGCACGGCCTCGAGCGGCCGGGCCTGTTGCGCGGCGGCGATTTCCTCCCGCTTGGTGGCGAGGATCTTTTCCAGGATGTCGGACATGGCGATGGTCTGTCTAGGTCAGGTTTCTTCAATGCGCACGCGCGGCGCGAGCGCGGTCAGCAACTCATAGGCGATGGTGCCGGCGGCGGCGGCGACCTGCTCGACCGGCAGCCCCTGCCCCCAGAGGGTCACCGGGCTGCCGACGTGGGCGCCTGGCACCGGCCCGAGGTCCACGCACAGCATGTCCATGGACACGCGGCCAAGGGTACGGGCGGGCCGCCCCGCCACCAGCACCGGCGTGCCGGTGGGGGCATGACGGGGGTAGCCGTCGGCGTAGCCGCAGGCGACCACGCCCACCAGGGTGTCGCGCTCCGCGACGAATGCATGGCCATAGCCGACGCCTTCGCCCTTGCGCACGTGGCGCACGGAGATGAGCTGGCTCTCCAGGTGCATGGCCGGCAACAGGCCCAGGTCGCTACCGGACAGCTCGGCGAACGGCGAGGCACCGTACAGCATGATGCCCGGACGCACCCACTCGGCATGGCTCTCCGGGTAGCGCAGCAGGGCCGCCGAATTGGCGAGGCTGGCGGGGTAGCCCCCTCTCCCGCCGGGAGAGGGTTGGGGTGAGGGCGCGGCGTTTGTTGCTGGGGACGTTGCTCCCTCACCCCCGGCCCCTCCCCCGGGGGGGGAGGGGAGCAGAGTGTTGAACACCGCCAACTGTTCCGCCACGCCCACCGCGGCTTCGTCGGCGCGCGCGAAGTGCGTCATCAGGGTCACGCCGGCCACCTGCGGCAGGGCCTGCAGGCGCTCCAGGAGCGCCGGCGCGCGCCTTGGCGACACGCCCAGGCGATGCATGCCGGTGTCGACCTTGAGCAACACGTCGAGGCGGTGGTCGATGCGCGCGCGGCCGAGGATCTCGACCTGGTCGTCGCGGTGGATCACCGGACGCAGGCGCAGGCGGGCGATCTCCGGCAGCTCGTCGGGGGCGAAGAAGCCTTCCAGGAGGACGATGGGATGGGTGTAGCCCTGCGCGCGCAGTTGCGCGGCCTCGTCGAGGCTCAGCACGGCGAAGCCGTCGGCGGTGCGCAGGGCACGCGCGACGCGCAGCAGGCCGTGGCCGTAGCCGTTGGCCTTGATCACGGCGATGACCTTGCTGGTGGGCGCGGCGGCGCGCGCCACACCCAGGTTGTGGGTCAGGGCCGCGGCGTCGATGTAGGCGGTGAGCGGACGCATGGAGGCGGCTCGGCGTCAGGAAAATGCGCCGGGGCGGGGCGGCGCGCGCACCTACTCGCCCCCGCCGAAGTTGTCAGGCAGGCCGCCGGCGTAGTTCTCGAAGCGCGTGAACTCGCCCAGGAAGGTGAGCCGCACCGTGCCGATCGGGCCGTTACGCTGCTTGCCGATGATGATCTCGGCGGTGCCCTTGTCCTGGCTGTCCGGGTTGTAGACCTCGTCGCGGTAGATGAACAGGATCACGTCCGCGTCCTGCTCGATGGCGCCCGATTCGCGCAGGTCGGACATCACCGGGCGCTTGTTGGGGCGCTGTTCCAGCGAGCGGTTGAGCTGCGAGAGGGCGATCACCGGCACGTGCAGTTCCTTGGCCAGGCCCTTGAGCGAGCGCGAGATGTCGGAGATCTCGGTGGCGCGGTTCTCGCCGCTGCCGGTTCCGGACATCAGTTGCAGGTAGTCGATGACGATGAGGCCGAGCGGCTTGCTGTCCTTGACCTGGCGCGCCAGGCGACGGGCGCGGGCGCGCACCTCCATGGCCGTGAGGCCCGGCGATTCGTCGATGTACAGCGGCGTCTCGTTGAGGCGCCCGAGGGCGTGCGTGAGGCGCGGCCAGTCGTCCTCGGAGATACGGCCGGTGCGCAGCTTGTGCTGGTCCAGGCGCCCGACCGAACCGAGCATACGCATCACCAGCTGCGCGGCGCCCATCTCCATGCTGAACACGGCCACCGAGTGGTTGGTGTCGAGGGCCACGTTCTCGGCGATGTTGAGGCTGAACGCGGTCTTGCCCATGGAGGGGCGGCCGGCGACGATGATCAGGTCGCCCGGTTGCAGGCCGGAGGTCTTGGTGTCGAGATCGGCGAAGCCGGTGGGCACGCCGGTGACCTCGTTGGGGTTCTCGCGGTTGTACAGCTCGTCGATGCGCGTCACCACCTCCATCAACAGCGGCTGCATGTGCAGGAAGCCCTGGTTGGCCTTGGCCCCGGCCTCCTTGATCTCGAACACCTTCGCCTCGGCTTCGTCGAGGATCTCGGTGGCGGAACGGCCTGCCGGGGTGAACGCCGATTCGGCGATGCCGGTGCCCACCTCGGCGAGTTTGCGCAGGATGGCGCGCTCGCGCACGATCTCCGCGTAGCGGCGGATGTTGGCGGCGGACGGCGTGTTCTGCGCCAGTGCCGCGAGGTAGGCGAGGCCGCCCACGTCATCGAGGGTGCCCAGGGACTCCAGCGCCTCCGCCACGGTGACCACGTCGGCGGGCTTGTTGTCCGACACCAGGCGTGTGATCTGGCGCCAGATCGCGCGGTGGTCGGCGCGGTAGAAGTCGTGCTCGACGATCAGGTCGGCGATGCGCTCCCAGGCGTTGTTCTCGAGCAGCAGGCCCCCCAGCACCGACTGCTCCGCCTCCACGGAATGGGGCGGCAGCTTGAGGGCGGAGAGCTCTTGGTCGAGGACGCTGGACATGGGGATGTGCGCGAGGGGGAAGGCGGATTTTAGCCGAAGAAAAGACAAGGGCCGCTTGCGCGGCCCTCACCCTCTGCCCTGCCCCTCTCCCCTCAAGGGAGAGGGGTGAGGTACGTCGTCAGCCCAGGCCGACCACCGCGACGGTGATCTCGCAGGTGACGTCGGTGTGCAGGGACAGGGTCACGGGGTACTCGCCCACGGCCTTGAACGGGCCCTCGGGCATGCGCACCTCGCCCTTCGCCACGGCATGGCCGGCGGCGGTGAGGGCCTCGGCGATGTCCACGTTGGTGACGGAACCGAACAGACGGCCGTCGACACCGGCCTTCTGCGCGACCTGCACGGTAAAACCGTTCAGCTGCTCGGCACGCGCCTGGGCGCTGGCCAGTTTCTCGGCGGCCTGCTTCTCCAGCTCCGCCTTGCGTTCCTCGAAGGCGGCGATGTTGGCCTTGTTGGCGCGCTTCGCCATGCCCTGGGGGATCAGGTAGTTGCGGGCGTAGCCGTCCTTGACGCGGACCACGTCGCCCAGGTTGCCCAGGTTGGCCACTTTATCCATCAGGATGATTTCCATGTCGTGCTCCTGATCTCAGATGTTGTGTTGGTCGGTGTAGGGCAGCAGGGCCAGGAAGCGCGCGCGCTCGATGGCGGTGGACAGCTGGCGCTGGTAGCGGGCCTTGGTGCCGGTGATGCGGGCGGGGATGATCTTGCCCTGCTCGTTGATGAAGTCCTTCAGGACGTCGACATCCTTGTAGTCCACCTCTTTCACCTTCTCGACGGTGAAGCGGCAGAACTTCTTGCGGCGGAACAGGGCGCCGCCGTTGGGGTTCTTCGGACGGGGCTTGCGTTTGATGAAAGCCATTTCGTTACTCCTCAATTAATCCAAATTCGGTCACGTGCAGTTCGAGCTGGGGGTTGTTCACGCCCTTGCGATCGAGGAACCCGGCGACCCTGACGGTCCTGCCCGCCGGAAGCCGGGCGAGCGACTCGGCCACTGCGCCGAAGGCCACCAGTTCCGTCTCGATCTCAACCTGCCGCTGGCGCTTGGCCTCGCTCTGCGCGCCGGCGTGCACAGCCTTGACGCGGAGGACGGCGATGCCGGCCGGGGTGTGGCGCAGGCCGCCGTGTTCCAGCAGCCGGGCACTCAGCTCGAAGCGATTCAGGCGGCTTGCTCGGCGGCTTCGGTGGCGCCCTGCGGGGCCAGCAGGTTGCGCGCCTTCTCGCCCTTCATCATGGGGGACGGGCCGGTGATGGCCTCATCGCGCACCAGGGTGAGGTGACGCAGGATCGCGTCATTGAAGCGGAAGCCGTGCTCCAGTTCGTTCAGGGTCTCCTGATCGCACTCGATGTTCATCAGCACGTAGTGGGCCTTGTGCATCTTCTGGATGGTGTAGGCCAGCTGCAGACGGCCCCAGTCTTCCAGGCGATGGACGCGGCCGTCGCGCGCGGCGATCTGGCTCTTGTAACGCTCGACCATGGCGGGCACCTGCTCGCTCTGGTCCGGATGGACGAGGAAAACAATCTCGTAGTGACGCATTGAAGCTCCTTTTGGGCTAAGGCCACCCCCGTGCGCTCGGGGTGCGGCAAGGCGGAAAGACGAATCCGCCCGGCACGGAACCGGACGGATTCGGGGAAGAGCGGGATTCTATTGGCGAATCAGGCAGATAGCAAGACCGTCAGGCGACGCAGTCGACGAAATAGCGCGTGTGGCCGTTGGACTTGTCTTTCACCAGGCCGTGCACGTCGGTCTCGAAGCCGGGGAACTTCTCGTTGAACTCGCGGGTGAACTTGAGGTAGCGCACGATGGTCGCGTTGAAGCGCTCGCCCGGGATCAAGAGCGGGATGCCAGGCGGATAGGGCGTGAGCAGGATGGAGGTGACGCGACCTTCCAGGTGGTCGATCTCCACCCGCTCGATCTCCTTGTGCGCCATCCGCGCGAAGGCGTCGGCGGGCTTCATGGCGGGCACGATCTCGGACAGGTACATCTCGGTGGTCAGGCGCGCCACGTCGTTGGCCTTGTAGATGGCGTGGATCTGGTCGCACAGGTCCTTGAGGCCGACCCGCTCGTAACGCGGATGCTTGGCGACAAACTCTGGCATCACGCGCCACAGCGGCTGGTTGCGGTCGTAGTCGTCCTTGAACTGCTGCAGTTCGGTCACCATGGTGTTCCAGCGGCCCTTGGTGATGCCGATGGTGAACATGATGAAAAAGGAATAGAGCCCGGTCTTCTCGACGATCACGCCATGCTCGGCGAGGTACTTGGTGACGATGGCGGCGGGGATGCCGATCTCCTCGGCGAAGTCGCCCTCCATGTTGAGGCCGGGGGTGATGACCGTGGCCTTGATCGGGTCCAGCAGATTGAAGCCCGGCGCCAGGTCGCCGAAGCCGTGCCAGCCCTCGCCCGCCTTGAGCATCCAGGCATCGCGCTCCTCGATGCCCTCCTCCGAGAGGTCGGCGGGGCCCCACACCTTGAACCACCAGTCCGAGCCCCACTCCTCGCCCACCTTGCGCATGGCGCGGCGGAAATCCAGGGCCTCGGCGATCGACTCCTCGACCAGGGCGGTGCCGCCCGGCTCTTCCATCATCGCCGCCGCCACGTCGCAGGAGGCGATGATGGCGTACTGCGGGGAGGTGGAGGTGTGCATGAGGAAGGCCTCGTTGAACACGTCGCGGTCCAGCTTATGCTTCTGCGCGTCCTGCACCAGGATCTGCGAGGCCTGGGAAAGGCCGGCCAGCAGCTTGTGCGTGGACTGGGTGGAGAACACCATGGACTCCTCGCAGCGCGGCCGGTCCGCGCCGATGGCGTGGTAGTCGCCGTAGAAGTCGTGGAAGGCGGCGTGCGGCAGCCAGGCCTCGTCGAAGTGCAGGGTGTCGATCTTGCCGTCCAGCTCCGCCTTGATCTCCTCGACGTTGTACATGATGCCGTCGTAGGTGGACTGGGTGATGGTGAGCACGCGCGGCTTGGCGTCCTTGTCGGTGACGAAGGGGTGGGCGGCGATCTTCTTGCGGATGTTCTCCCACTCGAATTCGGCCTTCGGGATCGGGCCGATGATGCCGTAGTGGTTGCGCGTCGGCATCAGGAACACCGGGATCGCCCCGGTCATGATGATGGCGTGCAGGATGGACTTGTGGCAGTTGCGGTCCACCACCACCACGTCGCCCGGCGCCACGGTGGCGTGCCAGACGATCTTGTTCGAGGTCGAGGTGCCGTTGGTGACGAAGAACAGGTGGTCGCAGTTGAAGATGCGCGCCGCGTTGCGCTCCGAGGCCGCCACCGGGCCGGTGTGGTCGAGCAGCTGGCCCAGCTCCTCGACCGCGTTGCACACGTCGGCACGCAGCAGGTTCTCGCCGAAGAACTGGTGGAACATCTGCCCCACCGGGCTCTTCAGGAAGGCCACGCCGCCGGAATGGCCGGGGCAATGCCAGGAGTAGGAGCCGTCCGCGGCATAGTGCGTGAGGGCGCGGAAGAACGGCGGCGGCAGCGAATCCAGGTAGGCGGTCACCTCGCGCTTGATGTTGCGGGCGATGAACTCCGGCGTGTCCTCGTACATGTGGATGAAGCCGTGCAGCTCGCGCAGCACGTCGTTCGGGATGTGGCGCGAGGTGCGCGTCTCGCCGTACAGGAAGATGGGGATGTCGCGGTTGCGGAAGCGGATCTCCTCGACGAAGGCGCGCAGCTCGGCGATCGTGGCGTCCGCCTCCTCGCCCGCGAACTCCTCGTCGTCCACCGAGAGGATGAAGGCGGAGGCGCGGCTCTGCTGCTGCGCGAACGAGGCCAGGTCGCCATAGCTGGTGACGCCCAGGACCTCCATGCGCTCGTCCTCCAGGGCCTTGGCGAGGGCGCGGATGCCCAGGCCGGAGGCGTTCTCGGAGCGGAAGTCCTCGTCGATGATGATGACCGGGAAATGGAAACGCATGGCCTGATCCTAGAGGGAGGCGAAAAGATGGCGCGGATTATAGAAAGCCCGCGCCGGCCGTTTGTGAATTATTGAGCGCCTAGATCTTGGGCAGGGTGACGCCGGTCTGGCCCTGGTACTTGCCGCCGCGGTCGCGGTAGGAAGTGTCGCACTGCTCGTCGCTCTCGAAAAACAGCATCTGCGCCACGCCCTCGTTGGCGTAGATGCGCGCCGGCAGGGGAGTGGTGTTGGAGAACTCCAGGGTCACGTGCCCTTCCCACTCCGGCTCCAGCGGCGTGACGTTGACGATGATGCCGCAGCGCGCGTAGGTGCTCTTGCCCAGGCACACCACCAGCACGTTGCGCGGGATGCGGAAGTACTCCACGGTGCGCGCGAGGGCGAAGGAGTTGGGCGGGATGATGCAGGAGTCGCCCTTCACCTCGACGAAGGAGTTCGGGTCGAAGTTCTTCGGATCGACGATGGTGGTGTTGATATCGGTGAACAGCTTGAATTCGTTCGCGCAGCGCACGTCGTAGCCGTAGCTGGAGGTGCCGTAGGAGACGATGCGTTCGCCGTTGACGCTCTTGACCTGGCCGGGCTCGAACGGCTCGATCATGCCGTGTTCCGCCGCCATGCGACGGATCCACTTGTCGGACTTGATGCTCATGATGCGCGCTGCTGTTTGCGAATGAAATGAAAAGGGCGTGCGGATGATACCGCACGCCCTTCCCTTGCAGCCTGAAGATCAGCTGTTCTGGATCACGATGCTGGGGAACTTGGAGCTGTGATCCACGGCCAGGTCGCCCACCTTCACGGCGACGCGGCGCGCGATCTGGCGGTAGATCTGGGAGATGCGGCTGTCCGCGTCGGCGACCACGGAGGGCTTGCCGGTGTCGGCGTCCTCGCGGATGTGGATGTCGAGCGGCAGGCCGCCGAGGAACTCGACGCCGTAGTCCTTGCACATGCGCTCGCCACCGCCCTCGCCGAAGATGCGCTCCTCATGGCCGCACTTCGAGCAGATGTGCAGGGACATGTTCTCGACGATGCCGAGGATGGGCACGCCCACCTTCTCGAACATCTTCAGGCCCTTGCGCGCGTCGATCAGGGCGATGTCCTGCGGCGTGGTGACGATCACCGCGCCGGTCACCGGCACGCGCTGCGCCAGGGTCAGCTGGATGTCGCCGGTGCCGGGGGGCAGGTCGACCACCAGGTAGTCCAGGTCCTTCCACTTGGTGTTGTTGAGCAGCTGCTCCAGGGCCTGGGTGACCATGGGGCCGCGCCACACCATGGGGGTCTCGACGTCGATCATGAAGCCGATGGACATGGCCTGGATGCCGTGGCCGATCATGGGCTCCAGGTTCTGGCCGTCCGGCGACTCGGGGCGGCCGTGGATGCCCAGCATGGTGGGTTGCGAGGGGCCGTAGATGTCGGCGTCCAGCATGCCGACGTTGGCGCCCTCGGCGGCCAGGGCCAGGGCCAGGTTGACGGCGGTGGTGGACTTGCCCACGCCACCCTTGCCGGAGGCGACGGCGATGATGTTCTTCACGCCCGGGATCAGCTTCACGCCCTTCTGCACGCTGTGCGCGACCACCTTCCAGGTCACGTTGGCGCTGGCGGCGGCGCCGGTGGCGGCCTTGATCTTGTCCTCGATCATGGCCTTGATCTCGCCCGCCACCATCTTCGCGGGGTACGGCAGGACCACGTCCAGGCTCACCTTGTCGCCGTCCACCTTCACGTTCTTGACGGACTTGGTGCTGATGAAGTCCTTCTGGGTGTTCGGATCGATGAGTTCCTTGAGGGCTGCTTGCACCTGTTGTTCGGACACGGACATGGTTTACCTCTGTTCAATGGAAAAAAGGGAATACGGGGCGGGAGACACATGAAGGCTGGCTCGCGTATTTCAAGCCTCCCGCCAATTAGTTGATTATTTTACTCGGGAATCATCCATTTGCCGCCTACCCGTACGGGTAGGACGGCGCGTCACTCGCAGACGTCGAGACGGCCGTCCTTCCAGCAGAGCTTGCGCGCCTGTTTCACGGGCTTGGTGTAGACGGCGGGCCTGACGGGGGAACCAGCCGCCGGGGTCGGCCGGGCCGCGGGCATCTGCGTCATCTTGCGCACGGCCTTCGCCGCCGGCTTGGCCGCAGGCCTGGGCAGCGCCTTGGCGGGCCGGGGCGTCGGCGCGGGCGCACGGGGCACAGGGGCTGGCGCCGCCTTCGCGGCGGGTTCGGTCGCGGTCGCGGGGGCCGAAGCCGGCGGCTCGGCGATCACGGGTGGCAAGACGACGACCGCCGCGGGCAGCTCGGCGGGCGCAGCCTGCGGCGGCGTCTCCGCCCTCGCCTCCACTGGCGGCGGCGGGGAAACAGGCCCGCCCTCGGCGGCCTGCGGCTGCCCCCACGGCGCCGGGGCGTACCAGAACCAGAACGGCATGGGGAAGGGCACGTTGGCCGGCGGCACATACTGCGGCACGACCTGCGGCACGACCTGCGGCAAGGCTTGCGGCACGCCGTACCGCACGGGCGCGGGCAGCGCCCAGTAGGGCACATAGACCGGCGCCGAGGCCGACCATTGCGCGTCCTGCGCCAGGGCGGCGCCGGCAAGCAGGCCGAACGCCAGGGAAACAAGCCGTCGTCCTTGCATCTTCAAACCCCGTGATCGTGATGATGCGCCACCAGTTTCAGCTCCGGCACGTGCGCGCGCAGCGCGCCGACCATGCGGAACATCAGGCCCGGCCGGCAGGGCAGGGAAACCCAGAGCAGCATCAGCTTCATGTTGAAATCGGCGAAGGCGACCTGGTCGCCGAAACCGGCCAGCACCCCCTGGATGACTCGTGCCACCACCGCCAGCTCGTGCGGTGTCCGCCGCTTCAGGGCAGGGGCAACCATCATGAAATCGGCGTAGGCGCGGCCGTCCGCGTCCCGCTTCGGCACCAGCTTCCAAAGCGGCTCCCCGCCGCCCCACTGCCCGGGTGACTCGGGCAGCGTCGCGGGGCGGGGCACCAGGGCCATGGCGGCAGGCTGGCTACTGGCTGAGTTCCGCGCCCAGCTCGGCGAAGGTGCTGGCCACGCCGACCACCTCGACGTTGGTGCCGAGCTGGCGGTTGATCTGGGAGATGGAGAACATGCCGCGCAGGATCTGGCTGCGCTCGGGCGTGCGCTCCACCACCAGGGCGTGCTGGCGGCCCTGTGCCTTGAGGGTGGCGACGATGTTGCCGACGGTGGCGCCCTGCAGGTCATCCATGCACATCACGTCGAGGCGCTCGCGCGGCGTCATGATGTCCTTGACCATCACGTCGGAGTGGCGGATGCCCTGGGTGCGCACCACGTGCATCGGCTTCTCGCTGGTCAGGTCGGAGGAGGTGATGAGACCGAGGATGCAGTTCATGTCGTCGACCACCAGCAGCATGCGCACGCCGCGGTGGATCATCTTCTCTCGCGCGGCCTCGATGGTCTCCAGCGGGAAGATGGTGTACGCGGTCACCACCTTGAAGTCGGTCATCACCGAACTCATCGGGTCGTCCATCGTCACCTGCTCGGGCAGTGCCTGGCGAGGCTTGTGGAAGGTCGCGCCCTTGTGCAGGGGGGACGAGGGGATCACGTTGTAGGTTCTGGTCATCTTCGTTACCTGGAATGTCGATTGTCCAAAGAAGGGATCATCCCCGCCCCGCGCCGTGGCTGCGCACGGACATCAGGTAGGGATGGCGGGGGCGCTGCTGCGGCTCATGGCTGCCGTCCACGTGCAGGTAGCGCTCCAGTTCGCCCAGCGCGGAACGATAAACCTCGCGCTTGAACTCCACCACTGCCTCCGCGGGGCTCCAGTAGTCGCTCCAGCGCCAGGCGTCGAACTCGGGGTGGTCGCTGGCGCGCAGGTGCACGTCGCTGTCGCGCCCCACTAGGCGCAGCAGGAACCAGATCTGCTTCTGGCCGCGATAGTGGCTGCGCCACTCGCGCCGCACCCAGTTCTCGGGCACGTTGTAGCGCAGCCAGTTGCGCGTCCGGCCAAGGATGCGCACGTGCTCGCGCGCGAGTCCGACCTCTTCCATCAGCTCCCGGTACATGGCCTCTTCCGGGGATTCCCCATGCTTGATGCCGCCCTGGGGGAACTGCCATGCGTCCTGCCGCACCCGCTTGCCCCAGAACACCTGGTTGCGCTGGTTGCAGATGACGATGCCCACGTTCGGCCGGTAACCGTCTCGATCGATCATGGCCGCCTCAAAACAATGCTTAACTGGGTGCGATTCTCCCATCCTCGCCCACGGATGGAAAGACGAGCCGGGGCCGCGGGTCAAAGCAGGAAGGCGTCGCGCGTGGCGGGATTCCAGTTGCGCAGGCGGACCAGGAAATCCTCCATCTCCAGGCCCAGTTCGGCGCCGAGCTCGCGTGCCCGGCGCGTCAGGAAGGCCAGCGAGACGTCCGGCAATGGCGGGCGGAAGGCGAAGACGATGATGTTGCCCTTGCGCTCCGAGGGCAGGCGCAGCAGGCGCTCGCCGAACACCCCGGCCAGACGTTCGAAATACACCGGGAAGGAGGCGTCGGTGCCCCACAGGTTGAACACCGCCACCCCGCCGGGGCGCAGCATGGCCTCGCAGGCGCGGTAGAACTCGGTACTGGCGAGGGCCTCGACGATGCGCTTGGCGTCGTAGCCGTCCACCAGCAGGACGTCCTGGCTGTCCGGCCCCCCATGCACGAAGGCGGCGCCATCGCCCACGCGCACTTCCAGGCGCGCGTCGTCCGGCGGCAGCATGAAGAAGGCGCGCGCCGCCTCCACCACCTCGGGGTTCACCTCCAGCGCGGTGAGACGCGCCTCGGGCAGGCGGCGGTGGATGAACTTGGCCAACGAGCCGCCGCCCAGGCCCACCAGGGCGATGTCGCGCGGCGCCGCGTGGAACAGCAGGAAGGCCATCATGGCGCGGGTGTATTCCAGTTCCAGCGCCCAGGGGTCGCGGATGCGCATGGCGCTCTGCACCGCCGGCCCGCCCAGGTGCAGGAAACGCACGCCGTGCTTCTCGCTGATCTCCACCGGCGGGTGCTCGCGCCGCGCGCGCTTGACGAAGAGCTTCATGCCTCGCGCTCCAGGAGCCAGGCCTCGAAGGCGGGCGCCTCGGCCGGGCGCGACAGGTAATAGCCCTGCGCGACGTCGCAGCCGTAGGCGAGCAGGCGCTGCCAGTGCTCCACGGTCTCCACCCCCTCGGCGACGACCTCGAGGCCCAGGGTGTGGGCGAGGTCGATGGTGGACTTGACGATCGCCGCGTCCTGGCCCGACTCCAGCATGCGCAGCACGAAGGTCTTGTCGATCTTCACCTCGCGCACCGGCAGGCGGGTCAGCTGCGAGAGGCTGGAATAGCCGGTGCCGAAGTCGTCGATCGACACCTTGACCCCGAGGGCGGCGATGGCGTTGACCACCGAGACCGCCATCTCCGGGTCGTCCATCAGCGCGCTCTCGGTGATCTCGACGATCAGGGCCGCGGGCGGCAGGGCGTGGCGCGCGAGGGCGGTGGCGATGCGGTCCACCACCTCGTGGTCGGCGAGGTTGCGCGCCGACAGGTTCACCCCCACCGCCATCTCGCGCCCGGCCTCGCGCCAACGGGCGGCCTGCTCCGCGGCGGTATCGATCACCCAGTTGGTGAGGGGGCGGATCAGGGTCGACTGCTCGGCGGCGGGAATGAACTCGTCCGGCATCACCACGCCATGCTGCGGGTGGCGCCAGCGGGCCAGCATCTCGCAGGCGACGACGCGGCCGTCGGTGAGACGCGCCTTGGGCTGGTAGCAGGCGAACAGGTCGCCCGCCTCGATGCCGCCGCGCAGGTCGTTGAGCAGGGCCAGGCGGCGCGCGCCGAGGGCGTCGAACCCGGGCTGGAAGGCGACATGCGCGCCGGCGCTGCGCACGCCGTGCTGCATCGCCTGCTCGGCGCGCCGCAGCAGGGTCGCCGCGTCGCTGCCGTCCTGCGGGTAGAGGGCGCTGCCCAGGTGCATGCCGAGGTCGTAGAGCTGCCCCTGCCACTCCATGGGCACCTCCAGCACGGCGCGCACGCGCACCTCCCACTCGTCGCGGTCCATGCCGGGCATGAGCGGGCAGAAGAAGGCGAACTTCTCGCCGCCCAGGCTGGCGACGCGCCAGTCGTCGCGCGCCTGGATGCGTTGCGCCACGCCTGCGGCGAGGCCGTCCGCGACCACGAAGCCGAGGTTCACGCTGATCGCGCGCAGGCGTTCCAGGCAGGCCACCATCATCACCCCAGGCCCCAGCTTGCGCGCCGCGATCTCCGCATTCAGGGCGTTGACGAAGCTCATGCGGTTGGGCAGACCGGTCAGCGCGTCGTGGTAGGCCAGGTAGGTGATCTGCTTCTCGCGCGCGGCGATCTCGCCCGCCATATGGTTGAAGCCGCTCGCCAGTTCGCCCAGTTCGTCCTGGTTCTTGAGGTAGACGCGCGTGTCGTAGCGCCCCCGTCCCACCCTGCGCAGGGCGTCCGCGAGCTCCTGGATCGGCAGCGTCAGCCGCTTCGCCAGGAGGCTGGCGCCATAGAGGAAGGCCGCCAGGGCCAGCAGGGAGATCGTCAGCAGGGTGCCGCGCAGGCGCTGGTAGGGCGCCATCGCGGCGTCCAGCGAGAAGGTCAGGACGGCGACGTAGTCGAGGGCGGAGGCGGACTCCAGCTTGACGAAGCGGGCCCAGTATTCCTCGCCGTCCAGAGTGGCGCGGCGCGTGTGATAGTCATCGGCCACGAATCCGGACAGCCATGCGCTGGCGCGTTCGCGCAATTCGCCGGCCAGGGAGCTGGCCAGCATGTGCGCGCCGTCGTCGCCGACGCTGATGAAGCTCACCCCCACGCCGGTGAGGGCCCGGAACTCCGCCGCCGAGGCATCGTTGACCGGGAAGCCGAGGGCCAGCCAGGCCACCGGCTGTGGCGCGCGCACCGGCGTCAGCACCACCTGGTAGGCCTGGCCCTCGATGCGCACGTAGCCGGCGGCGCCGCCGGCGCTCCGGGCCAGCTGCAGCATGCGCGGGCAGGGGAAGGCCTCGCCGAAGGTGTTGGGAAAGCGCGTATTGACCAGCAGACGCCCCTCCAGGGAGACCAGCATGGCCATGTCCGCCTTCAGGCGCCTGGCCTGACCGCCCAGGACGGCCTCGACGTTGGCCAGGTCGGCGCCCTGCAGGGCCTGGCGGAAGGCGGAGTCCGCCGCCAGCACCTCCGCCCCCTGGCGCAGGAAGGCGGCGCGCTGCTGCATCAGGCGCACGAAGCTCCTGCCCGCCGTGTCGAACTCCGCCTCGACCTGGGCCTGGGCGTTGGCGAGACTGGCGCGGTACACCGCGAACAGCACCGCGCCCAGCACCACGGACAGGAGCAGCAGGAACACCACCGTGATGCGGGTGCGGATGTGCCTGAACAGGATGGGCATGAAGTGGGACTCCGGGTTGTCGACGAGGCGTGCGCGGCGACGAGGTCATAGCCGATTCACGCCTAAGCCCCGCGCCAAGCCCGTATTATTCACTGAAACAAGAGAAGGCTCGCCGCGCGCACCATGTCCGACGCACCATCCGAGGCAAACCTGCCACAGTCCATCGTCCCCGTCCTGGCCGGCGGCGGCACGCGCCTGCCGGCGCACGTCGGCGTGCTCGCCGCGCTCGACGACATGGGCATGCGCTACGAACACCTGGTCGGCGTCTCCGGCGGCAGCGTGGTCGCCAGCCTGGCCGCCGCCGGCCACGACATCGCCCACATGAAGTCGCTGTTTCGCGACGTCGATTTCAACCAGTTCCGCGGCATGTCGCTCACCAACCTGCTGCTGCACGGCGGCCTCTCCACCGGCAAGCGCTTCTTCCACTGGCTGAACGGCGAACTGGAAGGCCGTCTGTTCCGCGACCTGGAGGTGGACCTGCACGTGGTCGCCACCGACGTGCGCGCCGGCAAGCCGGTGATCTTCGACAAGGCCAGCACGCCGGACCTGGAGGTGGCGCGCGCGGTGATGTTCTCCACCTCCATCCCGCTCGTCTTTCCCTTCCACCATTACCGCGAGCACGTCCTGGTGGACGGCAGCATCCTCGCCGAGGACAGCCTGTTCCGCGACTGGGGCGGCGACGGCACGCCGGTGATGTGCTTCCGCATGCGCGACGACAAGGGCAGCGCCAACCACCCGGCGCGGCGCATCCTGCCGGTGGCGGACTACATGTTCATGCTCATGCGCACCTTCATGACCACCCTGTCGCGCGAGCACCTGTCCGAAGCGCTCTGGCACAACACCGTGGTGATCCGCACCGACGGCCTCTCGCCGCTGGAATTCCACATGTCCCCGGCACAGAAGACCGCGCTGTTCGAGGCGGGCTACCAGACCACGCGGCAATACCTGCCGAGGAAGCTGGAGCGGCGCACGCGGGTGCCCTGAGCGTTCAGGGCATGCTCGGCAGGTCGAGGGTGGGCAGCTCGCCCCCCAGCTCCTGGCAGGCCTGGGAGAAGGCATCGCCGGCCGAACCGGCGCCCTCCTCCTCGCCGCGCGCCGCCAGCAGGTGCAGCTGGCGTGGCGTATCGGAATTGGCCTTGGCCTCCTCGAAGTCGATCCGACCCTCGCGGTAGAGCTTGATCAGCGCGTAATCGAAGCTCTGCAGGTCGGGCGAATGCCCCTCCTCGATCAGCTCGCGCAACTCATCCAGCTTGCCGTCGCGGATCAGCTCGCGCATGTGGTAGTCGGCGACGAACACCTCCACCGCCGGCACGCGCGTGCCTTCCTTGGTGCGCACCAGGCGCTGCGCGACGATCGCGACCAGGCAGGCGGAGAGGTCGAACAGCACGGAGGCGCGCGTCTCCAGCGGGAAGAAGCTGATGATGCGGGTCAGCGCCTGGTAGCTGTTGATGGCGTGCAGGGTGGAGAGACAGAAGTGGCCGGTGTTGGCGTAGCCGATCACCTGTTCCATGGTCGAGCGGTCGCGGATCTCGCCGATCATGATCATGTCCGGCGACTCGCGCAGGGCGTTGACCAGGGCGATCTCGTAGGACTCGGTGTCGGTGCCCACCTCGCGCTGGTTGACCAGCGACTTCTGGTGCCGGTACACGTATTCGATGGGGTCCTCGACGGTGAGGATGTGGCCTTCCAGGCGCGCGTTGCGGTGCTCGATCATCGCCGCCATGGTCGAGGTCTTGCCGGAACCCGCCGCCCCCACCACCAGCACCAGGCCGCGCCGCTCCAGGGCCAGGCGTTCGAGCAGCTCGGGCACGCCGAGCGAGGCGAGCGAGGGCACGCTGGAATCGAGGCGGCGCGCCACCAGGGCCACCGAGCCGCGCTGCTGGAACACGTTGATGCGGAGGCGTCCGACGCCGGAGATGCCGTGGCCGAAGTTCATCTCGCGCCTTTCCTCGAAGCGGCGCACCTGCTCCGGGGACATCAGCTCGTAGGCCAGGGCGCGCGTCTCGTCCGGCGTCAGTTCCGGCAGGGAGGTGGGGCGCACGCGCCCGTCGATCTTCAGGCTGACCCGCGCGCCCGCGGTGATGAACAGGTCGGACGCCTGTTTCTGCGCCATGGCCTGTAGCAGCTGGACCAGACTGGGCATGTTCTCTCCCGTCGTTATGGGTGTATCCGGGGTGCCAGGCACGTCACGGCGCCCCGGGCATGGGGGAGCGGCGACAGGCTTGCTCCCTCATCATCGGGGTGGGAAGGCATGATTGAACACCACCGCCTCTCAAGAAAACTAAGCACCGCCCCGGGTTTTCCTGACCCCCGCGGGAGGCTGGCTGGGTGCAGCCCGGCCCTGGCGGCGCTCAGAACTTCACCCTGCATTTCACGCCGGCGGGGATGTCGCCCTTGGGATTTGCGAGGTCCAGGCGGACGCCGAAGGTACCACTGGCGGAATCGATCACCTTGTCGACGATGCGCACGGTCGCGGAATGGATCCCCTTGAGCGGCTGTTCCACGCTGACCTCGGCACGCATGCCGTTGCGGATGCGCCCATACAGGGAAGTGGGCAACACCACCTCCACCCGCAGCGGGTTGGTCTGGGCCAGCTTCAGGATGGCGCGCGCGCCCTCCCCTGTCTGGGCCAGCTCCCCGGGATGCTGCATGCGCTCCATGACCACGCCATTGAAAGGGCTGCGCAGGCGTCGCTGCTCCAGCAAGGCCGCCAGGCGGCGTTCCTCCAGTACCGCCAATTCGCGATTGTCCTTGGCGTCGAGCAACTCCGCCTCTGCGAGGCGCAGCTCGCTGTCCGCATCATCCCGCTCCTGGTCGGAGATGAAGTTCTGCCGGACGAGTTCCTGGCGCCGCTTCAGCTTGCTGCGCGAATAATCGACGCGCGTCGCGGCGGAACGGACCTGGCCTTCCATCACCGCGCGGTACTTGGCGGCGGCCAGCGCGGCCTCCTCCACCCCCGTGTCCAGTTCCACCAGGACCTGGTCCCGGCGCACCACCGCGCCGCGGTCGACGCGGATCGTCTTGATCAGCGCCTCGACCGGGCTGCGCAACTCCACCTTCTGGTAGGGCTCGATCAGGCAGGCGTAGGACTCCGCCGCCGCATGGGCGGGCACGACGCAAAGGCTGAGACAGAGGGCAAGGCAGGTCTTTTTCATATCTGGTTTCCGGCAAAGGCAAGCAGGGTGTCCAATTCACGGTCCTGTTTCAAGGTATCGCGCCGCTCCCGGCCATGGATGCGTTCCGCGGCGCGCTGGCAGTGGCGGCGCAATAGCGTCAGCTGCATGGGCAAGGGACTGCCCCGGCCCAAACGGCGGAGCAGGCGGACCATCCAGCCGCCGTATTCACGGAACAGGGCATCGTCCAGCGCGACGATGACGGAGGCCTGTCCGGGATCGCCCTGGCGCGCGCAACGGCCGATCAACTGACGGTCGACGCGCGGCGAATCGTGGAATTCGGTGAGGATGACGTGCAGCCCCCCGACCTCGGCCACCCCACAGCCCAGGCGGATGTCGGTGCCGCGCCCCGCCATGTTGGTGGCCACGGTGATCCGCCCCGGCAGGCCGGCGTCGGCGACGATTTCCGCCTCTTCCGCGTCCTGGCGCGCATTCAGCACCCGATGCGGCAAGTCCATCTCCTTGAGCACGGCGGAGAGCTGTTCGGAGGCCTCCAGGGAGCGGGTGCCGATCAGCACCGGCGCGTTGCGCCGAATCAGCCGCGCCGACTCCTCCGCCACAGCGCGCCACTTCGCGGCCGCGTCCGGATAACAGCGCGCAGGCTCCAGGACGCGCCTGCTGGGGCGATTGGTGGGAATGGCAACCACCTCCAGGCCATACACCGCATGCAATTCGCCGGCCACCTCGCGCGCGGTTCCGGTCATGCCGGAAAGGCGCAGGTAGCGGCGGAAAAAGCGCTGATAGGTGATGCGCGCAAGGGTGCGATTGTGCTCCGAGAGCATGCAGTTTTCCTTCGCCTCGATGAGCTGGTGCAGCCCCTGCTCCCAGGTGCGGCCTTCCAGCACGCGGCCGGTGTACTCGTCGATGATCTCCACCTTGCGCGCCTTCGAGACCAGGTAATGCTGGTCTCGATGGAACAACAGCAGCGCACGCAATGCCTGGGCGACCAGTTGCTCCCGCCCCTGGGCCGAGCGCCACACCCCGTCCATCCCGCGCGTGCGCCGGTAAAGCTCGGCCTTGCCCTCATCCTTGAGATGCAGTTCGCGCCGCGCCAGGGAGAGCTCGAAATGCGTGCCGGGCGTCAACTCCCGCGCCAAGGCCAGGGCCTGCTTGTACATACTGGGATCGCCGCTGGTCGGGCCTTTCTCGGCCAGGATCAACGGCGTGCGGGCCTCGTCGATCATGATGCTGTCGGCCTCGTCGACAATCGCGAAGTGCAGGCCGCGCAGCAGCATGCCCGCCTGCTTCTCCCCCCCCAGCAAGGCACGCACCTTGACCTGGGCGCGGCTGGCCCGTCCCCCGGCGGCCACCCGGTCCTTCAGGTAGTCGAACACCAGTTCCTTGTTCGTGCAGTAGGTGATGTCGCAGGCGTACGCGGCACGCCGCGCATCCAGGCTCATGCCGGTGACGATGGTGCCAACCGTCAGACCGAGAAACTCGAACAACGGCCGCATCTCCGCCGCGTCACGCTCGGCCAGGTAATCGTTCACCGTCACCACGTGCGCGGGCACGCCCGCGCAGGCCGCGACGCTGGCCGCCAGCGCGGCGGTGAGGGTCTTGCCCTCGCCGGTCTGCATCTCCGCCAGCTTGCCCGCCATCAGCGCGGCCGCGCCCATCAGTTGCACATCGAAGGGGCGTTTTGCCAGGCTGCGCGCCGCCGCCTCGCGCACGCACGCCAGAGCAGGCGCGAGCCCGCCCCCCAACATGGCCTGGCGCGACTTGATCTGCATCTGCCGCACCAGCGTGGCGTCGTCCAGCTGCGCCACCGCATCGGCCTCCACCCCCGCCTGCCTGGCCAGGGCGGAAAGCCTCGCCCGGAACGGCCGCAAGCGCAGCAGGGCGCCCCCCACCATGCCGCGCGTCCAGCGATCAAACGCGTTCTCGTGCGGGTCCGTCCGCTCGGGATAGAGCCCCAGGATGGTTTCGGCGTGGGGAAGGATCGAGGACATCCAGGTCAGGCGCGCAAACCGCGATCACACATGGAACTGCGACAGGAACAGGCGGCGCAATGCGCGCCAGGCACGCACCCCGAGAGGCGTGGGCGGATGTTCGAAACGTACGTACACCCGGCTGCCGAGAAAGTGCGCGGGGGCTGCCCCGGGCAGGGCGAGTTCGAACTCGAACACCGATTGCAGTATCTTGGTGCCCGCCTCGTCGCCCGGGTCCAGGACGATCTCGCCGCCCCCCTTCTGCCCCAGCGCGGCGCTGGGCAATTCGTGGCCTGCCGCGGGGACTTCGCGCAACAGGCGGGCCGGCCAGGTGGCGGCGATATGCTGCGGAAACCTCACCACCACATCACGCGAGGCCAACCGTACCTGGTCCACATCCTCCTGCCCGACCACCACCCGTACCAGCGGCACATAGCTGCCCACCAGATAGCCGACCACCTCGCCCTTCTGGAGAAAGCGGCCTGGCAGGTCATCGGGGTGCTCCAGCAGCAAGGTGCCGTTCCCCTTGGCGCGCAAGGTGAGTTTCGCCATGCGCTCATGCAGTCGCGCCACCGTGGCCGACTGGCTGCGCAACTCCTCTTCCAGGCGCGCGGCCTCGGCCGGTTGCACCCCCCAGGCGGCGTCGTAACGGGCGCGGACCTCCTCCAGCTTGGCCAACTGCTCCGCCAGGTCGGAGGCCAGCTCCGGGTTGCGGCCTTGCAGCACGGCCGAGCCCGGCTGCAGGCGCTCGCCGGGCATGGCCATGGCTTGGGTCACGAACCCCGCGGTCTCGGCGCGCAGCATGGCCTGTTCGGGCAGACGCACCACCCCTTCAGCATGGGTGTGGTAGGGAACGGGGACCACGAACAACAGGACGTAAAGGGACAGGAGCGTGCCGCCCAACACCAGGCGGATGCGCGCACCGCGTGGGGCGAATCGGGGCTCGGTCAGCAGCGCCCGGAACATCTTGAAGAGCGGCAGCCCCAGGCTCGCCACCATGCCCCACAAGGCCAGCAGCACCCCGACGATGAAGTATTGCTGCGCCACGAAGACGGCGATGCCGAACAGGACGAACATGCGGTAGCCGAAGGCCAGGGGGGCATAGCCGATGAACCAGCGCCGCTCGCCCGGTGTCGCCTGCGGCGGCTCGGTGTTGGGGACGGCCAGCAGATGACGCTCGGCGAGGTATTTCCAATAGTCGTTGGCGCGGCTGCCCAGGTTGGGGATCTCCAGCCAGTCCGCCAGGATGTAGTAGCCGTCGTATCTCAGCAGCGGGTTGGCATTGAAGAGGATGGTGGACACGCCCGCCAGGACGATGGTGTTGTAGGCCAGGGAGCGCGCAAGCCCGGGTTCCAGCAGCAGCCACAGATAGAACGCAACGGCGGCCGCGAACAGCTCCGTGAGCATGCCCGCCGCGCCCACCAGCATGCGGTCCGTCTTCTTGACGAAGGCGGATGCGCTGGACGCCTCGACATAGGGAATGGGGAACAGCACCAGCAGCATGATCCCCATTTCATGCACCTCCCCGCCGCGCGACTTGGCGGCCAGGCCGTGCCCCAACTCATGCAGCGCCTTGAGGAGCGGAAACACCACCGCCATGAGCAGCAGGTTGTCCATGGCCAGCAACTGTTCCGAGAAGTTCTCGGTGAGATCGGGCCAGTGGGGCGGGATCAGGAACAGCGTCGGCGCCACCACCGCCAGCCAGATCAGCATGCCCCAGCCGCCGCGGTACAGGTGAGGCCATCGATCCAGCCATGCCAGGAACCGGTCCGGATCGACCAGCGGGAAGCGCAGCGACATCGGATTGAGGTAACGGCTGATCAGCTTCTTGCGTTCCTGCTTGCCGCGGCGCTCGAGCAATTCCGCCACATCGGGCGTGACGTCGCACTGGATCAGGTCGGCGGCATGCAGTTGCCCGAGCAGGCGGATCACCTCCTCCTGGTCCGGGGTGTCCTCCTGCAGCTCGTCCGTCAGGCGCTGCCACACCTGGCGCATGTCGCGCTTGCCGTCCATCAGGCTGATCACCTTGTAGGAGGCGGGGTTGAAGCGGTGGTACTTGCCGGCCACCCGGTCTTCCACCACATACCAGACCTCGCCGCGGTAGGCATGCCGGTGAATCCGCACATGGCCGCGCAGGCGCGGCACCAGGTCGGCGACGCGATACCAGTTGGTGGAGAACAGGGCCTCGCTCATGGCATCCAGCGCCACAAGGTCAGGCGTAGCCAGTCCGTCAGGCGATGGGTCCAGATCCACAGCAGGCTCTGCCGTCCCGCCTCGACCTTCGCCACGCCCTCCATGTTCGGGCGCAGCTTGGGCAGGGTGGCGCCCTTGGCGAGTTGCAACCCCGCCTCGACGCGGAAGTAATTGCGACCATCCTCGGCAGTGGCCACCGGCGTGACCTTCTTCACCTTGAACGGAAACGCCTGGCCGGGCAGGCTGGTCAGCAACAGTTCGCCCGCCTGGCCGACGCGCACGTCGGCGATGTCGCGTTCGTCCACCTTGAGGATCACGCGCCAGGCCTCCAGGGGCGCGAGCTCGAACAGCACCTTGCCCTGCTCCACGGGCGACCCCAGCTGCTGCGACAGGTCGCCCCGCACCACCACGCCATCGAAGGGGGCCACCACCTTCACGCGCGAGAGTTTTTCCATGGCCAGATCGAGCTGCGCGCGCGCCTGGTCGGCCTGCGCGGAGGCCAGGCGCAGATCCACCCGCTCACCCTTGGCCAGCGCCTCCTGCTCCTTGCGCAGCGCCATCTCCAACTCGGCCTCCCAGCGGACCTTTTCCAGGTACAGGTCCTTGTCCTCCAGGGTCGCCAGCACTTGCCCGGCCTGCACCACGTCCCCCGCCCTGGCCTGCGCGTTCTGGATGTATCCCTCGAAGGGCGCCACGGCGACCCGCTGGGTGGCCCCCTCGACCACCGCTTCCGAGGCCACCCGATAATCCGTCTCGTATAGCGCGGCAATGGCGAACGACAACACGGCGAGAATCGCCAGCAGCTTGTAGCCGGGGCGCGAGGTGTCGGTGAGCCTGCGCAGGAGGTGGTTCCAGGAACGCCGCCCATGGCTGAGCAGCGGTTCCTCGGCGTCCTGCTTGAGCGCCAGGATGGGCCCCAGGGTCAGGGTCAGCGCCTCCAGGACATCCAGTTCATCGGTGCCGAACGGTTCGTCCCGTTCCAGCAGCCAGACGCCCACCACGCGCTTGCTGGCCTCCAGTGGCAAGGCGCAGAGTGCCCGGCTGCCGCTTTCCTCCAGGTAGCGGCGGCAAGCGGCGGTGATGAGGGCCGTACCCTTCTCCGGCTCGGGCACGACCACGCGGGCTCGTTGGTCGAAGGCCTCGTTCATCGCCTGCGCCGCGAGGTTCACGAGGTTCGCCTTTTCCTCGAACCAGGCCGAGTGGGACATGGATGCCAAGCGGACGGACTTGCCCTTCTCCAGGCCGAACGAGACCTGGTGGCAATGGAAGCGCTGCGCCAACTTGTTCACCACCGCCAGGCTGGCCTTGCCGAAATCGGGTTCGGACAGGGCCACCAAGACCAGGTCGAACATCTGGACCGAGCGTTCCAGACGCGCCCCCTGCTCCAGCAAGGCGCGTCGACCGAACAAATCCATCAGCCACCCCGCGCCCCAGTGCAACAGGCGTCGCGCATGCGTCAGCGCCGATTCGTCCGGCACCGCCAGATCCAGGATGACCACGCCGAACAGGGCCTCCCCATTCACCAGGGGGTAGGCGAAACGCGCTTGCGACCCCGCCTCGCGCTTCACCACCCCCTGCCGGGTATTCAGTGACTCCTCGGCGATGTCGCGCAGGTAGCTCAAGTCCCTGCCTTCGGGCCAGAGTGCCGCCGGCGCGAAACTGCCATTGCCGTCCTCCAGCAGGAGCAGGCCGCACTCGACGCCGGGAATCATGGTGCACAGGATCGGCAGCCAGGCCTGGCAAAGCTGTTCGGCATTGCGCGCGCGCGCCAACGCCAGCCAGTGGTCCCCCGCTGCGGCGGCGGGCGGCGTGTCCCGCACCTGTGGCGGGGCCTTGCTCAAAGCGTCGTAGCGTGCGAATTGCATACGTGGCGGGACCGGGGCGAACCGGTCGGTAAGCATTGGGAAAATGTTACTGCATCGGAGCGGCAGCCGGCTTCATGGCCGCGCGCCCCACAAAAAAACGGGACGGAATTCCGTCCCGTTTTTCCGTTGCTCGCGGGCCTACTTCAGCTCGCCATAACGGCTTTCGTACTCGGCCATCAACTTGTTCAGCAATTCGGCCAGACGCTTCGCCGCGAACGGGCTCATCACGATGCGATGCGCCAACTCGATTTCCATCTCGGGCTGGCTGCGGTCCCAGCTGGTGTTCAGGCCGAAGTTCATCACCACTTCCTCCCGCGTCGAGTTCGCGTTGGCGAAATTGACGTAGCTGCTCTTCAGTTGATCCACATTCCACGTCACCTTCGTGCCCACGGGCTCAGCGGTTTTTCCGGCGGCTTTCTCGGGGGTACTGGCCATATACAACACTCCTTTCGGTTACTGCCTGCAAATTCGTGCCATTCGGCACCCTCAACTTCCCCTTGCGGGATTTGCCTACAACCTCCCGCTCAGGCTCGACGTCAACTTCGGCTGCACTTTAGGTTGAATGCGCAACGACTCCAAGTTGGTTTTCTTGTCGTTCTTGCGATCCACCAGCCAGTCATCCAGCCAGGCAGCGCCGCCATCGCTCCGCTCCGACGCCCTGCCCAGGCCAAACCCGCCGAAGCGGCCCTGGAAATCGACCCGCGGCGAGGGGGTCGCGGCGAGCGCCGAGGCGGCATGCAAGGCATTGCCCCTTGGATCGTCCGACAGGCCCACCAGGATGCCACCATCCGTGGGATCGTCGCCGGCAATGGGGGCAGGGTTGAGCGTCAGGCGGGTGTCATTCAACTCCGCGTGGGCCAGATCGATCGTCACCGCCCCTCCCGTGGCCAGGACGCGGAAGCGCAGCTCAGCGAGGCTGCCATGCACGACATCCAGGGCCGCAAGCCGGCTCATGTCGATGCGCAGCGTATCCCGGCCGGCACTGGCGTTGAACAGATCGAAGTCGCGCGTCAGGCTGCCACGCTGCACACCGACCAGTTCGAGCTGGCTGGCATCCCAGGCGATCTCGAGGATCGCGGATTCCAGCGGCACGCTGTCCAGGCCCGCCTCGATCTCCGCCAGCATCACCGGGACCGTGACGAAACCGCCCGCCAGGGCCGTGATCTCGTCCGGGATGTTCACCAGGGGGTCGGCCCCCGCGAACACGGTCGGCGTGATCGTGACGGGCGGGATCTCCGGACGGTCGTATGCACCATACAGCGCGGTGTCGCTCAGATACTTGAGCTCCCGCGCCAGCAGCAGGGTGTCCGCACTGGTCAGGCTCTTGCTGTTGTTGACGTCGGCGACGACCACCGGATCGACCAGCGGATAGGCGCTGAAGCCGCTGTCGAGCAGGCCGATGACCCGTTGCATGCGCGTCTGGTCGAGGGCGGCATAGCCACCGTTGCCGCTGGCATCGGCGACGAAGGCGGCAAGCTGCAGGCCGTCGTCCAGCCGAACCGTGCGTGCGCCGCCATCCAGCACCGCGTCGCGCAGGTCGAGCACCTGCTTGGCGCCATAGGCCACATCGGACCTGACCGAGCCGAGGAGGCGGACCAGCTCGGCGGTTCCGCTGCCCAGGCCGGCGCAGTTGACGTTGACGTGGACGATGCCGTTGCTGGCGTCGATGCTGCTGCCGTTATCGCTGACGCCCGCGCCGAAGCTCAGCCCGGTGAGGTTGAGCATGGCCGGGTCGTAGACCAGGTCGAAGCGCGCATTGGCAAGGCCGGCGGCGTTGCTGACGGTGATGGGCAGGCCCGTGCCGGCCGCGGGCACGTTGAGTGCCTGGCCGGGGCCGACGGTGATTTCGCCGACCGAGAGGACCGCGCTGCTGCTGGCCGCGACCGTGAAGCCATGGCTGTAATCGCCACCGGCCACGCCGTCGGCATTCCCGTCCAGCAGCTCGCCCGTGGCGTCCTTCCAGCCGTCGGCACGGCTGGCGAGCGTCAGGGTGTAGGTCCCCGCGCCGAGCACGCCGTTGCTCCTGACGAAGGTGGCGCCCATGTAGTCCGCGTCGAGCACCAGGCTGCCGCGCACCGGCGTGGTGACACCGGCCATGGTGAGGACCAGGTCGGCCTGTCCCCTGGGGGCATCGGCGGCGTCGTACAGATTCAGGGCAGTGGCGTCGAAGGCACGATTGAAGTCGAGATGGAAGCCGCTGTCATTCAGCGCGAACCCGGTGACCTGGAAGGGGTTGGGCACGACGTTGAAGCTCACCGTCGCGCTGTCCTCGCTCGCGCCGTCGCTCACCGTGTAGGTGAAGCTGTCGGCGCCCACGTAGCCCGCGTCCGGGGTGTAGGTGAACAGGCCGTTGCCATGGTCGGTCACCGTGCCGTGGCTGGCGCCGCTGAAGCCGGTCACCGTCAGGGCGTCGCCATCCGCGTCCGTGTCGTTGGCCAGCACGTTCACGTCCACG
>JBFMHC010000050.1:0-218998 GCA_040751755.1 Pseudomonadota bacterium | reverse complement strand
GCTTGCGGGTGCGCTTGGCGCGCAGCTCAAAGCCCGTATACATCGGCGCCTCCAGACTCATC
Source organism: Pseudomonadota bacterium (assembly GCA_040751755.1). Taxonomy (GTDB): domain Bacteria; phylum Pseudomonadota; class Gammaproteobacteria; order Burkholderiales; family Thiobacillaceae; genus PFJX01. The sequence continues at coordinate 218,936 of JBFMHC010000050.1, read as the reverse complement.
TGCTTCATGTCGCTATTGTCCCATCCCGGCAGTCTGGCAGGAAGGTTTTGCAGACCTTCCCTAAGAGAATTCTATGCCATTGTTACAGGACGCATATTCCACTCACCTGCGCGATTTTGGGAATAGCTGAGGGAGTTTGCGCACATTTTTCCAGACCAAAGTGCCTAGACCACCCACCCGATTCGTGCGCAAGGCGCGATAGTCCTCACGGGACTTTTGCAGGACATTCCACAAGGACCGGTTGCTGGCACCGCCCACCCGCATTTTTACCAGTACCTGCGGGATGTATGACACCTTCAAGCCGTCCCGGTCCAGGAAGCGCAATATGTAGTCGTAATCAGCCGCGATGCGGTAAGTGGTGTCGAACACACCAAGCTGCGCGTAAGCGGTGCGTCGGAGGTAAAGCGTCGGGTGGGGCGGCATCCAGCCCCAGCGCAAACGCTTACGGGAAAATGCACCGGCGTTCCAGTGGCGTACCACCTCGGCGGGGTGGTGTTTGCGCACATAGACCAAGTCACCATAGACGGCATCGACTTCGGGATCGGCGAAGGCGGAGGCAATTCGCTCCAAGACCCCCGCATCCGCGAAAAGGTCATCCGAGTGTAGGAACCCCACCACCTCGCCGCTGGCTCGTTCGATACCTTTGTTCAGCGCGTCGTAGATGCCGTGATCCGGCTCGCTGACCAATACGGCCAGCCGGTCGGCGTAGCGCTGCAGGATTTCGAGGGTGCCATCCGATGAACCGCCGTCGATCACTATCAGATCGAGTTCGACGCCCGATTGCGCAAGCGCGGAATCGAGTGCCGCTGCAATGGTTTCACGGTTGTTGAATACCGCTGTGATCACCGAGATTTTCACTGGACTGGAGCAGATGCTGGGGGGTGGATGGTAGGGCAGGTCTCGTTCACGCGCGCCTGACTATCCAGTCTCCCAGCACCAGCACGTCCATCTTCGTGCGCAGGAAGCAATCCAGCGCTTCCTTGGGCTGGCAGACCACGGGCTCGTTTTCGTTGAAGGAGGTGTTGAGCACGATCGGCACGCCCGTCAGCGCGCGGAAGGCCTCGATCAGGTGCCAGTAGCGCGTATTGGTGTCGCGGTTCACCGTCTGCAAACGCCCGGAACCATCCACATGGGTCACCGCCGGAATGGACGCGCGTTTATCGGCACGGATCGGATAGACCTGCATCATGAAGGGTACGTCGTCGTCCTGCTCGAACCATTCGGCTACGTGTTCGCGCAGGATGGATGGCGCAAAGGGCCGGAACGACTCGCGGCGCTTGATCTTCAGGTTGAGGATGTCCTTCATGTCCGCGCGGCGCGGGTCGCCCAGGATGGAGCGGTTGCCCAGCGCCCTCGGCCCCCATTCCATCCGCCCCTGGAACCAACCGATCACCAGGCCTTGGGAGATGGCCTCGGCGGTTTCTCGCACCAAGGCGTTCTCGTCGTCGACGCGGCGTACAGTGCAGCGTTCTTCCTGCAACGCCACCTTTTCCTGATCCAACAAGGCCGTGTAATCCTGGTCGTGGAAAGTCGGGCCCCAATAGGCGTGGTCCATATGGAAACGCGCATCGCACTCGCCCTGTTCGGCCGCCACGGCATAGGCGGCGCCGATGGCGCCCCCGGCATCACCGGCAGCCGACTGGACGTAGACCTTCCTGTACGGCGTGTTGCGATACACCTTGCCGTTCGCCACCGAGTTCATCGCGCATCCGCCGGCCAGGGCCAGGTTCTCGCCGCCATGCCGTTCATGCAGCCGGTTCAGCAAGTGAAAGAACGCCTCCTCGTACATGGCCTGCACCGAGCGGGCGATGTCCTTGTGGTGCTGGGTGAGTTCATCCCCCTTCTGCCGCACCGGGCCCAGCAGGTCGGCCAAGGCCTCGGAGAAGAGCCCGCCCACACGCGGTTCGCCATTCTCCCACTCGTACTCGACCTTTTCCTTGTGGTGGCGGAAGTAATCGAGGTTCAGCCGGAAAGAGCCATCCGCCTGCAGCAGCACGATCTGCCGCATTTCGTGCATGAACTTCGCTTCGCCATAGGGCGCCAGGCCCATCACCTTGTACTCGTCGCCGTAATTGGGGAAACCGATGTACTGCGTTATGGCCTGATAGAAGATACCCAGTGAATGGGGGAAATAGACCTTGTCCTCCACCGAGACGTCAGTGCCTAGCCCTCGTCCCCAGGCTGCGCTGGCAAAATCCCCGAATCCGTCCACCGATACCACCGTGGCCTCCCTGAACGGCGACACGAGATAGGCCGAAGCCAGATGCGCCAGGTGGTGTTCCACGTGGTGGACCTTGGCGCGTGTGCCGTGTCCAGGGAACGCCTGTGCCAACTCATCCTCGACGCCCGCCCGCTCCCGCTTGTTGCGGATACGGTCGAGTACCAGCGATAGATCGGGGCGGCGCAGCACCATATAAGCCACCTTGCGCCACAGGTTCGCACCTGAATCCTGATTGATGGCGATGTGGTCGACCCCTTCCAGGTCAATTCCGGCCTCCGCCAAGCAATAGCGAATGGCCTCGGAAGGAAAACCGGCCCAATGCTTGATGCGGCGGAAGCGCTCTTCTTCCGCGGCGGCGACGAGTACGCCATCTCTAACCAGGCAGGCGGACGAATCGCCGTGATAGGCGTTGATGCCAAGAATTACAGTCATATCAGCGTGGCCATTTGTTGAGGGTTAGCTTTGCCCAGGCAGGCAAGGGGATGTCGAATCCATGCGTTCTGCACACAGCGTTAATCGAGCGTTGGCATCACGCGCCGCATGTATGCATCGAACAGGGGCACGGTAAAGCCTGTATCACCGTGTGACGGGCTGTAGACCATGCCCTTGTCAATCAGCTTCGCCCGAATCGGCGCCACGGTCTGCACCTCGCGCCCCAGCACATGGGCTATGTCGCCGGAACGATGCGGGCCTGGCCCCAATTCGGCCATGGCGCGGAGATAGCGTTTTTCAGAAGGCGCAAGCCGGTCCAGCCGCACACGAAAAAAACTCCCATCCAACTCGGCCAGTGCCTGCTCCGTCGCGGCCTGGACATCGCCCAGCCGGATGGGCGATGTCGCAGCGCATTTCCAGCTGTGCTTGCCCCATTCCTGCAGGAAATAGGGATATCCCTGGGTTTGGCGCACGATTTCGTCCAGGGCATCCTCATCAAACGTCACGCCAATACGCAGAGCGGGCGCGGTGATCGCCAGCCTCGCATCGGCAACCGGCAACGGCCCGACATGGATGAACTCGAACAAGCGCTCGGCATATGACTTCGCTCGTCCCAATTGTCCCAGCAGTTGAGGCAACCCGGCCCCGACCAGGGTGACCGGCAATTGCAGTTGGGCGCAACGGTGCAGCGCCGTGATCAATGCGGCAAGCTGCTCTTCCGCGACGTATTGCAACTCGTCGATGAACACGACCAACACCGTTTGTCGTTCGCGCGCGGCCTCTCCCACGGACCGGAACAACGCAATCAGGTCGGCCTCCAGGTCACCGCTATCGGCCACGCCGGGTTCCAGGCCAAGGTCGATGCCAAACTCGATATCGTCGAACTTGAGTTTCATCGCCTGAACGAACCCACCCAGCGAGCGCAGCGCGCGCTTGGCCAGATCACCGCCCGCGGCCATGCGATCCAGCTTGAGCAGGGCGGCCCGCAAGGCAGGGGCAAGCAAGGCAGGCAGGGAACGTCTTTCGGGCGCCTCCAGCATGACGGTGGCTAAGCCCTTGGCCTCGGCCTCGTTGTAAAGCCGGTTGAGCAAAACGGTCTTGCCCACGCCGCGCAGACCCACCAGCATCACGCTGCGCGCCGAAAGACCGGCGCGCATCCGGTCCAGCGCAATCGCGGCGGATTCGATGATGTGGTCACGTCCGGCCAGCTCCGGTGGTGGCGCACCCGCGCCCGGGGCATATGGATTGGACCTAGGGTCCATTTATATTTGCCTTACCTTTGGTTATTAAAAACAGGTAATAGATGGTAACTTACATAAAAACGCCTGGACAGCGTCGCAGTCATAGCCCTGGGTCTGTCTGTCTGCTGTATGAATGGCCCGGTTCTAGCGTGAGTCTCAAAACTGGAAATAAATGAACTGGCTGATGGGACGAAGGAAAACGAACACCCCGAACATCACGCAGGCCATCACGGCGACATCCAGTACCTGTTCGACATAACGTACCTTGGCCAGTGCCGGCCGCAACGATAAGGCGCCTCGTGCCAGCAACATGCCAGCCAACAGCAGGAAGGTCACCAGATAGAAGTTCTCCCGCAGGCCGAGGCTGGTGTAGCTGTCTAGATCACCCAGCCGAGCCAGAAGGGATAAGGCATGTTCCAGCGATTCCGCCCGGAAGGGAATCCATCCCAGCATTGCTATCAGGATGGTCAGCCCCCAGCCGCCAATCATCACCACCCATTTCGGCCACGCGTCAAAGCGCCCCTGCAGCATGCGGTAGACAAAGATGAACAGGGCGTGCCACACCCCCCAGAACGCGAAGCGCCAACTTGCCCCGTGCCACAGCCCCATGATGAACCACGTGAGGAACAGGGCCAGGGTTAGCCTCAAGGTTGTCTTCTTGTGCGCGAACTGGACCTCGATTCCGCCCTCCGAGCGGTCGCGGAATGCCATGCCGCTGAGTGGCAGGTACAGATAGTCGCGTATCCACGAAGACAGCGTGATATGCCAGCGCCGCCAGAATTCCCTTGGCGAGGTGGCCAGGTAAGGCCAGTCGAAGTTGTCCGGGAAACGTATTCCCAGCAAGCGAGCCGAACCGATCGCCACCATGCTGTATCCGGCGAAATCGAAGTAGATCTGGAAGCCAAAGGCGAACGCCATCGTGGTTACATCCAGCCCCCCCAGGGTCGTCGGATGGATAGCGAACGCATCATCGACCATTGGCGCGATCTGATCGGCCAGCACCACCTTGAGGAACAGGCCGAACAGAATCCAGCGCGTTCCCACCACCAGATGCTCCAGGTGGAAACGATGGGGGCGCGTGATCTGCGGAATCAGTTCATGGGCGCGCAGGATCGGCCCAGCGATCATGTGCGGCCAGAACATCACATAGGTCAGATACACCCCGAAATTGCGGATCGGGTCGTACAACCGCCGATAGACATCCACCGTGTAGCTGATGGAGAGGAAGGTGTAAAAACTGATGCCGAGCGGCAGGATGATGTTGCCCACATCCACCATCCAGTCCTGGCCAAAGATGCGCCCCACCCCGGCCATGTTGTCCACCAGGAAGTAGGTGTATTTGAAATACAGCAACAAGGCGATGTTGATGGACAGGCTGGATATCAGGTACAGCCTGCGCCTGTGAGGCGAGCGGGCGTCGTGGATCTTCAGCGAGAAGAAATAATCCACCAGGGCGGAGAAGCCGATCAGGAACACGAACTCCCAGCGCCAGGCCGCATAGAACGCCAGGCTCGCGGCCAGCAACAGCCACTTGCGCTTGTCCTGTGGCAGCAGCCAGTAGCCGACCACGGCCGCGACAAGAAAAACCAGATAGCTGACGGTATTGAACAGCATGCCTCAGAACTCCCCCATCGCCTGGCGCAATGCAGGCGCGAGGGCCTGGGCCAGCAGACGGTGGCCCTCGCCCTGGAAGTGCATGAAGTCGACATCATCGGCGTGGTAGGTACCCCACAGCCGCGCCGGTACGATGGCCTCCAGGTTCAGCAGCTGCGCGTCATATTGCGCAGCCAGTGCCGCCACGCTCTTCTTCCAGCGCGAGTACTCAGCCAGGTCATAAGGCAGGGAGATGTCCTGCCGAATGGGCGCGATGTATAGGATGATCGGAACACCCTGGCTGCGCAGCTGTCGCAGCGTCGCTTCGAGCGCGGCCATGTTGCGTGCCTGGCGTGCGGGAATCTGCTTGCGCACCGAGGTTGGTTGGATGCGCAGGACAAAATTGCGCAGGTAATACAGGTCGGTCATCAGATGCGCCCGCAGGTTGGGGCGCTCCGCCCAGAGCGGCACGAACTGTCCCAGCGCATCAGTCAGCGAATCCTCGAAACGCTTCTGCACGAACCCCTCCAGCCCCTGGTTTTCTTCCAGGCCGCCCTGGGCGCGCGCTCTATCCATCTCAAAGCGAGCCAGGATGTCGCGCCCCACCTCGCTGGCAGCCAGTTTCATGCGCATCGGGTCGGTCATCATTGCGGAAAAATCGGCGCGCAGGCCGTCCTCGCGCAGATCGTCGAACACCAAGGACAGCACCGCCGCATCGATGCGGGTGGCGCTGGTGACATAAGCGGTCAGGGCCAGGTATTCCTGCAAGTTGGCGTTCGGCAGAGACAGCCCATGGGGCCAGAAGCAGTTGGGGTCTTTTGCCGATTCGCGCACCCAGTACGGCGCAAGATGCTGGCCGTGGTGATATTGATTGACCGTGTGCAGCTGCGAATTTCCCAGCCACATCACCCTCTTCGCTTGCCCGTCTAGGCAGGTTCCGTCACGGTCGACAATGGATTTGATCGCATCGATGGTGGAGCCGGTAAACGCGACGCCCCGGTATTGCTCGGTGGCATGCACGTTCTCCTTGCCGAGCGCAAAATTCTCCGCGTCGATCTTCTCTCGCGTATAGAGCGCCGCCGCCAGCGACATGACCAGGAGCGCGACCAGCAGGCGAACGAATTGCATCTTGCCGTTCGTGTTCGACAGGCCGAAAGGGGTTTCCTTGAAGGGTAATGCACTCATCGACAATCAATACTTCGCCAGATAGTAGGTCAGCTTGATCAGCTCCATCAGCACGAACTGGGCCGATTTCTCGTTGCGCCACCACGCCCCCGCCTCCCAGCCGGGCATGGGGGAGGGGACAAGCCTGAACTCCAAGCCACTGTGGGCAAACACCTCGCCCCACACCCATGACAGGCGGCGCAGATGGGGCGGGTCGCTCACCACCAACACCCTGTGCCAGCCATGCTGCTGCATGAGCGCCAGGGTGTTTCCAGCCTCTTCCCAAGTGTTGCCCGAACGGGTGTCGAACAGGAGAGCGCTCGCCGGCACCCCCTGGGTCGCCAGGAATTTGGCCCGCCACTCCAGGTAAGCCGGCCGGGTCAGCGGATCGCCGGACTCGATGCCCGTGAGCAGGATGCGCGGGGCATGGTTGGTGGCATACAAACGCAGCACCTCCCGCACCCGATTCCCGCCGTCACCCCCCAGGGCGACGATCAAGTCCGCCCTGGCGGGCGCGTCCTCCGGGCCGGAAACGAAGCGCCCGGCCAAGGATAATGCGACCCCGAGTGGCAGCGTGGTCAGAATCCCCCACAACAGCCAGCGTCTCCAGATCATGGGAACTGCCTGGCATAGCGGGCCAGGGTTTCATCCATCAGCTTGAGCATGGGCGATGCATCCGAGGAGGCCTGACCTGCCTCGCGCTGCAAAGCCATCGCCCTGTGTACTGCGTCGCCTAACTGTTCGGATTCATAGGCCAATACTACCCGGCCCACGGCCGCCAAGGCCCGGGCGAATTCGATCTGATGATCGTCGATATGCTCGCCGAATAGCGCCCGCCTGGGCATCACCACCGGCACCTTGCCTGCACGAACTGCGTGGATCACCGAACCGGCACCTGCATGCAGGATCAGCAGATTCGAACTGGCCATGAGGTGCTCGAACTCGTTCATGTCCACAAACGGGATCGCCCGGCAGGAATCGGCATGGAACGGTGTGGCGCCATGCTGGACCACGACCGGTTGCGGCAGCGCCGCAGCCAGACGCGCCACCTCATCCAGCAGGCGGCGAAAAGGTTGTGTGGCGTTGCCCACGGACACGAAGGTGCTCACACCAACGGCCCTCCCAGGCGGCCACGTGGGAAATACCGGGCCAGGCTCTCCCACTGGTAGAAGAAATCATGGGCAAGCCGGTACATGATCTTCCCGGTCATGGAGGGCGACTGAATCCGCGTGATCGTTTCCACGAAGACGATTCGACAGCCGAACAGGAAACGTCCCACCAGGGCGAACGGCACCGCAGGACCGGCACCGGTGCTCAGAATCACCTGCGGGCGCTCGCGCCACAGGATGCGGAACGCCTCCCACAGATTGAGGAAGAAACGCCAATCGCGTTCGGAATGGGCGATGAAGTAGGTCTTTCCTGCCATGTCGGACGGCAGGATCGCCTTGTCGTTCAAAACATAGAAATAACGGTAGCGTGCATAGGCCGGCATCAGTGCGCGCACCTCAGTGAGATGGCCGCCGCAGGACGAAATAATGCCGATTTTCATGAATGGATGTTTTTTGAAATTACCGCGATCATCGATTTTGCCAATGGAGGAATGCGTCCGACTCGATGGATGGAAATGTCCACACACCCTTGCTCGGAGAGCAGCGTTTTTAATGTCTTGATTGACCAGAATTTAATATGCCCGTGATCCCACAAGGCTGTGAAATGCTTGTCCATCTTGCCAGTTAGTGCCAGCGCTAAGTTCTTTAGGTATCCATGGTATGGGGTTGAAATGATGGCGTGCCCACCAGGTTGCACCAGCGCAAAGAGAGTCTTCGTATAGTCACGCGGCGCATACACGTGCTCAACGACTTCCAAACTGATTACCAGCGGAAATTGGCCATAGCGCATGGCTAGGTCATCGTAAGCCGAACCTTGCTCAAGACGTAACTCTGGATAATGTTCGTTTGCTTGGGCAATCCCTTCCGTGGAAGGGTCGACGCCGACAACCTCCCACCCGCGGCTTGCTAGCCAGTTGGCTAAGGCGCCGTTCCCGCATCCAAGATCAAAGGCCCTGAGTTCGATTCCTTTTTGTTCTAATCCGCCAACAATTTTTTCCAGGGCGGGTAACAGGTAATTGTGCGCACAGGTCTGGTTGGCATTTTCCCAACGATAACCGTTAATGGATTCGGCGGATTTCATCTTCTCTTAATTGGTTAGCAGTGTTTGATAGAGCGCGTTCATTTCTTTTGCTGCTTTATTCCAGCCATAATCTCTTTCCATCCAGCTTCTACCCCGGTTTCCCATTTCGGCCAAACAATGATTCATGATCGTTTGCAACGCGGAGGCTAACGAGTCTGCGGTGTTTTCCACCCAGAACCCGCACTCTTGTCTCTCGACCTCTGCCCAAGGTGCGCCCTTGCTGACGACTACAGGCACGCCATGCGCAAGCGATTCCGCTACCACCATTCCGAAATTTTCAGAGAAAGAGGGCACAACGCACACATCCGCAGCAGTAAAGGCCGCAAGTTTTGCCTTGCCCTTGACCTCACCGGCGAAGACCACTCGTCCCTCCAAGCCCAAGGTGGCCACTTGCTCCTGTAGCAAAGCCCGATAGGTTGGGTCGCCATCACCGCACACAACCAGCGTCGTATTTGCCACGCTCGGGGCAGACATGGCTATAAGCAGGTTCTCGATGCCTTTAATGGGGTGCAGCCGACCCATGAACAGGATTCGTAATGTGCCATTGGGTTGCCATACACGCTGTGTGTCCAATTCAGGTAAATCGACACCATTTGGAATCAGTGCCGTACTTGCATGGGAAATACGAGCAATGCTCGATTCGGCTTCTTGTTGAGAAGTGACATGTAAAACGACGCGCCCGGGCTTTATGAGACTGTTGCACATGGCTTCCCATAATCGCTTGAGCCTTGGTCGCGTGCTTCCTTCCCACCGTTGCAAACTGCCTCGCGGAGACCACACCACAGGTCTCCCGAGTAGGCGGCAGGCCAGCAGCGTCGGAATGGTCGGTGGTGAGTAAACACCGGTCAGATGAACCACATCCGCCCAGCGCAATGCCTTCCACAGACGGGCAAAGAAGCCCAAGGACACGTCCAGCCCAAACGAACGACGGCAGTAACAGACGTGATACCCAGCTGGGAAAACAACGGGATTGTGAGCCACCTGGAGCCGGTCCAACTTTCCCGGGCCGGCAGTATCAGTGGTCAGGACACGCAGATTCACCCCGGGAATGGCCTGCAAGGCATCACATAAACCAAGCGTGGAATAGATGGGGCCGCCAAAATAAGTGGCCGGAAAAAAAGAGGGGGTGACATGCAGGATGTTCACAACACTTGCCTTCTGAACTTGAACAGGCGCTGCAGCAGCCACAGGAACATGCCGAATTTGATGGCCCCGGCAAACAAGGCGGCCAAGTGGCTTTCATGGGCGGTAAAAACCAGTGTGTACCAAGCGAAGCAGGCTATGGCCACAGCCAGTGCACCGCTGTCCGGTTGTTGAGCCTTGATGGCCTCATACAACCACCTGTAGAACATACCCATCAACAACATGAACAGTGGTGCCAGATAGATGGAGAAGTTGTAGATGGCCTCGCCGACGAAGGTGAGCCCCACCGAGGTGTTGGACATCTCGATACCCAACACACGGCCCTCTGAACGGCCCAGTCCAAGTTTTACGGCCACTTCCCGCCCAAAGGTCAGGGGAGGTTTTTCGGGCCAGATGAAGCGAGGGATCAATACATAAACCAAACGGAAGTAGGTGTCGCCTAGCGCGAGGTCGTTGTGTAGTCGCTGATGGCCCAATAGCACGGCAACGATGGAAAGGTTGGAAAGGCGCTGGCTGGTGTACCCGACGGTAAGATCAATCAGCGTCTCCGGATCTCGCTCGCCTAGCTCTGTTACCGCATCCTTCATCATGGCGAAGTTGGTCGCCAACCCTTGCGATGCCTGGGTTGAGTCCGAAAGCAGCACATCCCGGTAGACCGAGTTGAAGGGCATCAGAACCGCCAACACCCCCATGACGGCAAAGACGGCAATCAAGGCCTGTTTGCGCGAGAAGCGACGACGACAGTAGTTCCAGGCAAAAGCCAAAAGCATTAAGCCAAGCAGGGCAAGGGTTTTCGATCCCGATGGCAAGCCGAACAGCAGGGCCGTTCCTATTGAGATGATGGCGGCCAATTTCCAGAAGGCCTTTGCCCCCTGCTGCAAGGCAAGTGCCACAGCAAAAGGTACAGCCACAAACAAGCCGGTCTGAAGAAACCCCGCCGCACTGTAGAACAGGGGTGATTGGATCTCTGTGGTGGACTGGTTGAAGCCTCCGCCGGCAATCAGCGCCAGAAAAGCTGCTATTCCCATGCCTAGCAGGATTGCCCAGAACAGCCTGAGGTTGTTCTCCGGTGCTGTCCGCCCTACGAACCAGGTGATGCGCTTGCCCCGCTGCGCGGCCCATTTGCTGCGATAGCCGGCAAAAAAGAACAGCATGCAGAACAGGGTTACCAGCGCAGCCAGCGGGTAGTACGGACGGCCAAGTGTGAATACATAGTGGTAGCTGCCTTGTTCCGGTGTCATGGCAAACGGCAGGATCGCCGCCACGCCGTAGAACACGGCGAAGTTCATACCCCAGAAGAAGGCCGGCGAGAACATGTCGAACTTGTCGTCGGCAAAAAAGGCGAACATCAAGCCGCAGACGATCACCGCCACGGCGGACCCGGCCACGCGGGTGACCTCATCGTCGCCAAGAAAGTAGAGTACCAGCGCGGAAAGCGTGAGCCAGGCCGCTGTCAGCCAGATGAATCGCCGGCCCGTCAGGCGGAATGAGTGGGGAATGGGGACGGTTGTCTGCATCGTCAATCTCCGCCGCCGCGAGCCTCTGGCCCGGGGGTGGCCAACTTGCGCAAGGACGCCACCAGCCACGCCCTCTGCTCCCGTGTCGTGGCAAGGAAGAAAAATGCCGGCAGCAAAACCGCGTAGACGGCCAAGGCGCCGGGTGATGGCGCGGTGCGATCCTGCCAGGCCAGGAGAGACAGCAGCGACACCATGGCCAGGCCGGCCAGCCAGATTTGGAAGGATTGCGCATCGATCCTGACGCCATGGTCGTGCCGCGCATGTTGCCAAGCAAACAGCAGGTAAGCCGCGTTGGCGGCCAAGTAGGCCATGCCGGCGGTTTCGTGGCTATGGTGCAGGAAGAGGGCCACCGCGCCGAGTACCGTAATCTGCCAGGCCAGTTCGGAGAGGGCAAACAGGCGGCGTTCGGCGCGGGCGATGAGCAACATGCCGAACACCCAGCCGGAGATCTTCAGGTAGTCACCCAACATGGTCCAGCGCAGCAGTTCGACCGCGGACGCGAAATCCTGGGAATACAGCAGTCGCACCAGCCAGGGCTTGAAGACGATGGCCGTGCAGACCAGGGGGGTGCCGAACAGGGCTGCCACTCGGAAGACTGAACTCACGGAGTGCTGGATATCTTCCGGGGTCTTCGCGCCGCTCAGGGTGGGCAGATAGTGGGCGCCGAACGACGACAGCAGCAACATCACGTACATCATGCTGATGGTCCAGACCGCATCGAAGATGCCGCCCAGTTCCAGTCCCCCTTCGTGGATGTACAGGGTGCGGATGGCGATCACCATCGCCGCTCCGGAAAGCCCCGTGACCAGGGTGACTGCCGCGAAGGGCAGGTGCTCGCGCATGGCGCTGTTGTCCCAACCTGTTCCCAGGGCACCGGGCGGCAGCAGGCCGCCCACCCTCCACCCCTCTCTACGCAGGGCGCGGGCCGACAACAGGACGGAGGTGGCAAAGCCGGTTGCGACGATTACGACATACCCGGCCGGGTGGTTTGCCTCGATGCAGGGGTACGCCACCAGCGCGGCGGCCACGGCGGCACCGACCTGGGAGAGGGCCAAGGCTTGGATCAGGCGCAAGCCGTTGAGCACACCCTGGTAGTAGGATGCCAGCGCCCCGAGCAGGGCGAGCGGGGCCACTAGATAAACGGTCTGCCGCAATGCCGGGGCGCCGTCGGGAAACAGCAATTCTCCCGCCTGCGGCGCTAGCAACAGGAACGCACAGCCGACCAACGCGACGCCGAGCAGGAAAACGGCGCCGATGGTGAATGCGTAGTCATGCCTCGACTTCCCCTCCCTGGCGGCGATGCCGCGCACAAGGGAGTTTTGCCCGTTGAGGGTGGCAAAGAGGGTGACGAACTGACCCGCCTGGCGCAACTGTGAGAACACGGCAATGCCGGATGGCCCCGCCATGACGGCGATGATCTTCGCCGTCACCGCCCCCAGCAGCATCGATACCAGCGAGGCTGCGCTGGTCACGGCGGCGGAGCGGATGAAGGACAAGGTGCGCATTCCGTATCGGCTCAAGGGCGGCGGAATGCCTTGGCGGAGATCATTTCCTGCCACCATGCGTCGTTCAGGGGGCGTGCCAGCAAACCATCCATGAAGCCCCAGAAAGGTATGGTGGTGCGCTCTCGCCAGCAACGGGCCAGGATGCGCGGAAACACGTGCAAATTACGCAGCAGGGCAACTCTTCCCGGATACATCCGGGCATAGACCAGGGTGTGGTTGCGGTAGTTGAGGTAGTTGGAGAGCGCGGAGTGTTTGCCGGTGCTCTGTGCCGTGTCGTGCCGGCCCAGCGCCTGAGGCACGAATACCGTGGCGTAGCCCCGGCGCCGCAACTGCCAGCAGACCTCCGGCTCTTCGGCGAAGAGATAGAGTCCGGGGTCGAACCAGCGACCCACCTCTTGCAAGGCGCTCCGCCTGAACAACATCGTGGCACCCAGCAGGGTGTCGCATTCGACTGGCTGGTCCGGGTCTTCCATGCGGTTGCGGCCGCCCCAGGGGCTGAGCCAGACCGCGCCGCCGTTGAGACGATCCGGTGCGCTGGCATAGACGAGGCGTGGTCCCGTCACACCGATATCGGGACGCGCCTGCATCAGGCTGACCATGACCGAGAGCGCATCCGCGTTCATGTCCACGTCGTTGTCCAGACGCAGGAGGTAGACGCTGTCGGCCTGGGTCAGGGCAAGCGATTGGGTGAGGGAAGCAGTCAATCCGGGATGCTGATCGAAGCGGTGGTAGCGGATCGGCAGCCCTTGCGCACGAAGTGCATCGACCTGCTCGGCCAGGGGTTGGGAGGAGCCATCCGTGGAGCCGTTGTCCAGGACCAGGATGTCGAGCCTGTCGCGCGGGTAATCCCACTTTTGGAACTGGTCAAGGCAGACGAGGGTCCGCTTGCCGGCGTTCCAATGCGGGATGACGATGGAAACCAGGGGGGCTGCCGGGGCGTTCATGCGGCGCAATCCTTGAGGATCTGGGCAGCCCTGACGGTATAGGGGTGCTTGCCGGCCTCGGCATGGCCGGCGGCGGCGATCCGCATGCGCGCGTCTGCGTGAGCGGCATAGTAGGTCGCCTTCTCCTGCATCTCCTCGCGCGTGTGGAAAAAGACGCAATGCTTGCCGTCCTCGAAGAACTCGGCCTGCTCCTCGGTCCAGTTGGTCAGCATGAAACCACCGCAGGCAGGGATCTCGAAGGTCTTCATGGAGTGGGCGCAACCGTGCTCGGCACGCACCATGTTGAAGACCATGTCCGCGCCGGCGATCGCTGCGGCCATCTCCGGGCCGGTCCCGCGCCCTTCCCGCCAGGCTGCGCGCACCGGACTGTCGGTCCGGGCATGCCGCCAGCCCGGGCCATAGATGCCCAGGCCCAAAGGGGCCAGCGGTTCTAACCAGGCTTCCTGCAATGGGCCCCAGGCGCCAAGATAGGCCACGGTTGATTGCAGAGCGGGATCGATGGCGGAAGGAATACGGTGTATCTCCGGGTCGAAGCCGAAGGGCAGCCAGCGGGCGCAACGTGCCCCCAACTGATGAAACACCGGGACCAAGGCGCGCGAGAAGGTGTACACACACGTGTACTCGGCCAGTGAGGGCAGCATGCCAACCGCGCCCGCGCCGGGGATGACCAGGGGGCTGTCAGGATAGATGTTGATGCACCCCAGGCGACTCCGTTCGCGCAAATACCGTATGGGCTCCGGTAGCAGGCGCTCTCCCCTGCCGATGATGGTCAGGTCGGGCTGAAAGCGATCCGCTGCTTGAATCAGTGCCTCGCCATGCCAATCGGGCGGCAGGCCGCGATAGCTGAGGCGGGCCACTTGGTGGCGCACCCGATCCCTGAAGCTATGCCGTTGGCAAATCGGGACCAGTTGGACCTCATGCCCCAATGCGATCAAGGCACGACGGTAGAACTCGATCAGCCCCGAGGTTTCTGACGGATACGGCACGGCCAGCAGGATTTTCAGCATGTCTTGCCGCATCAATTGGCTGCTGCCTTGATGACCGCGCCGTGGAACAAATAAGTATTGATCTTCTCGCCCGGCGCGACCAAATAGTCAGGCGCGGGGACGCTGAGTACCAATTCGATGGGCGATACGCAGAATGGTGGGGCATCCAGCACGACTGCGGAGTGGTCGTACACCCGCGTATCGGCGCCGTGTTGCTTGTCTTTGTTTGCGACGAAGGCATCCGTAACCAGCGGGAAATGCTCAGTCACCAAGACATATTTGAACTGTTGGGTTTGTTGCAGGGCGGACAGGATCTGCTGGTTAGAGAGGTGTTGGAAGACTTGGCGCACCAAGCATAAATCGGCTTCAGGCAAAGGGTCGCTGGCCGCATCCAGGCACAGGAACTTCACGCCACCATGACCGTGGTTTTTGTTGTTGAACGCTACGAGATCCGGAACCACGTCTATCCCTGTGTACGACTGGACAGCCGGCGCGATCCGGCTGCCGATGCGGAAATCGCCGCAGCCGACATCGACAACCGACTTGATACCGTGCGCCTTGATGAAACTGATCACCATGTCGCAATAGGCATCCGCTACCGGCCCTGCTGATCCCGTTCCGGAACAAAACTCGCCGGCCGCACCGCCCCAGCGATTGTTTGCATATATCTCCGAAAAGACCTCGTCGGCAGGGCGCCCTGCGTTGATCTTGCGCATTTTTTTTCGCAGCAGGTCCCTGCGGAATTCGAGCAATGCGTTCGGCACCAGCCGTTTGATAAAAGTCCGAATGGTCATTTTGGATGCTTGCCCGTCAATCATTGGTCCGGGGGAGTGATTGTCTGAGTCCGTCGTTCAGAGCCACCTGGGCGTTCCAACCCAACTGCCGAATCGCCGTCAAATCCGCATTCGACGCCATCACCTCGCCTTCGCGGTAGGGCACGGCGCCGAATGCCAGGCGGGTGGTGGAGCGGGTCAGGCGATGCACGGTCTCGACCAACTCGCGGATGGTGACGGGGCTGCCGCTGCCGATCTCGAATTCGGACAGTTGGAAATCCGTGCCCAGGCCGTGCTCCAGGATCTTCAGCAAGGCTTGCACCACATCATCGATGTACACGAAATCCCGCTTTTGCTCGCCTTTGGTCAGCGGCAATTCCGGTTCGTTGCGGCTGCAGGCGGCGATGACGCGGGCGGTGAAGGAATGGCCCGGTTCTCCTGGACCATAGAAGTGTTCCAGCTTGGCGTTGGCGAAGCGGATGCCGGTCTTGCGCGCCATGAAGTGGCCCCACTGGCGAAACTGGGATTTGGACAGCGTATAGGCGTTGAGGCTATCCGGCAGGGTGGTGTCGAGGTTGACGAACAGCTTGCAGCCTTGCTCGGTGGCGCTTTGCAGGACCTGGAGCGGGAAGCGGGTGTTGGCGTCGAAGACCTCCAGGCTGGATTCCCCGTTCCTGCCGTAACTGGCGGCGCAATGCACGACCGCGTCGATGCGTTGCCGGGTAAATGCCTGGGCGATGCCATCCCCGTCGAGGTCGTGACAACTGATCTCATCGATGCAGCCGGCCAGTCTGGCGAGGCTTGATCCGGCGCGTTTCAGGACCGCCACGCGGTGGCCTCCATCCACTAGGGCCTGCGCCAGATGGCTGCCCAGGTAGCCGGTTGCCCCGGTGAGCATGATGCTTGCCGTCACGTCAGGGTGTCCTAGAAGTTCAGGCCGAAGAAGGTTTCCAGCTTGTCGCAGGCGAAGTCCAGCATGTCCGCGCTGAGGCCGGGGTAGACGCCGATCCAGAAGGTGCTGTTCATGATCCGGTCGGTGTTGGCCAGTTCGCCGCTGATGCGGAAGGTCTGGCCCTTCAT
Organism: Pseudomonadota bacterium; assembly: GCA_040751755.1. Lineage (GTDB taxonomy): Bacteria > Pseudomonadota > Gammaproteobacteria > Burkholderiales > Thiobacillaceae > PFJX01. Next base: position 202,147 of record JBFMHC010000050.1, on the reverse strand, counting down.
GTAGGGCTGGCGCGTCAGGTTGCCGGCGAACAGCAGCCGCGTGCCGATCTTGTATTGGTCCAGGTAGTTGAGCAGGTCGACGCGGTTGACGCCGGCCTCGTCGCGGATCGTGATGGGAAAGCCGAACCAGGATGGGTCCGAGTTGCTGGTGGCCTCCGGCAGGATGAGGAATTCCTGGCAGCTGGCCAGGCGTTCCTTGAGGTGGCGGAAGTTGTCCTTGCGGCTCTGGATGAAGCCCTCCAGCCGGTCCATCTGCGCCAGGGCGCAGGCGGCCTGCATGTCGCTGATCTTGAGGTTGTAGCCCAGGTGGGAGTAGGTGTACTTGTGGTCGTAGCCGAAGGGCAGGTCGCCCAACTGCCAGGCAAAACGCTTGCGGCAGGTGTTGTCCTTGCCGGGCTGGCAGTAGCAGTCGCGGCCCCAGTCGCGGAAGGATTCGATGATCTGCTTGAGCTGCGGGTCGTTGGTGAACACGGCCCCGCCTTCGCCCATGGTGATGTGGTGCGCCGGGTAGAAACTCAAGGTGCCGATGTCGCCGAAGCTGCCGACCAGTTTTCCGTCGTAGGTGGAGCCCAGGGCGTCGCAGCAGTCCTCGATCAGCCACAGCCCGTGCTTTTTCGCCAGCCGCGTCACCTCGGCCAGGTCATAGGGGTTGCCCAGGGTATGCGCCAGCATGATGGCCTTGGTCTTGGGGCCGATGGCCGCCTCGATCTTGGCCGCGTCGATGTTGTAGGTCGGGATGTCCACATCCACGAACACGGGTACCGCGCCGTATTGCAGGATGGGATTGACCGTGGTGGGGAAGCCGGCGGCGACGCTGATGACCTCGTCGCCGGGGCGGATGGCGCGCGTGCCGAGCTTGGGTGAGGTGAGCGCGGAGAAGGCCAGGAGATTGGCGGACGAACCCGAGTTGGTGGTGAGCACGAACTGCGCGCCAAGGAACCCGGCCAGGCGCTGTTCGAAGGCGTCGTTGAAGCGGCCGGTGGTCAGCCAGCCATCCAGCGAGGCCTCGACCATGTTCTTGAGTTCGCCCGCGCCCAGCACCTTGCCTGATGGCGGTACGGCGGAAACACCCGGTTGGAATGCCTTGGGCTGATAGGCCAGCGCCGAGTATTGCTCCACCAGGGCGAGGATTTCACTGCGAAGTTGGTTCAGTTGGTTCAAGGCGTCAGTCCTGCGGAATCATCTAGGGGAGGGTAGGGTGCCGACATAGCCGGCGATCTGTTCGAGGCTGAATGCGCGCATGGTTTTTGCGCCTGCTTGGTGCGCCTTGTGCCAGGCCACGATCTGATCGAGTGCCTGGGCGAGGGACCAGCGCGGCTGCCAGTGCAGGCGCATATGGGCCTTGGAGCAATCCAGCTTCAGGTAGTGGGCTTCGTGCAGGTCTGCGGCGGAGGGGTCGATGCGGTATCTCGCCCCCTCGCCCCACAGGTGCGCGAACTCCTCCACGATCCAGCCCACCGGTTTGGCGTCGTGGTCGAGTGGGCCGAAGTTCCAGCCTTCCGCATAGGCCGCACCGTGCTCATACAAGGCCTGGGCCAGGATCAGGTAGCCGGACAGCGGCTCCAGCACATGCTGCCAAGGGCGGATCGCGTGGGGGCTGCGGATCACCACTTCTTCACCCGCTTCAATGGCGCGCAGGAAGTCCGGGATCAGCCGGTCGCCGGCCCAGTCGCCGCCGCCGATGACATTGCCGGCCCGGACCGAAGCGAGCGCCACGCCGCTCTTGTCCGCGCCAAAGTAGGAGTTGCGATAGGCTGAGGCGACCAGTTCCGCGCACCCCTTGCTGTTGCTGTAGGGATCGTGTCCGCCCATGGGCTCGTTCTCGCGGTAGCCCCAGACCCATTCGCGGTTCTCGTAGCACTTGTCGCTGGTGACATTGACCACCGCCTTCACACCCGGCGCCCGGCGCACTGCTTCGAGCAGGTGCACAGTGCCCATGACGTTGGTGGCATAGGTCTCCACCGGGTTGCCGTAGGAGTAGCGCACCAGGGGCTGCGCCGCCATGTGGATGACGATCTCCGGATCAGCGCCGCACAGGGCATCGGTGAGCATCTGTGGGTCGCGGATGTCGCCGATGATGGAGGTCATGCCCTGGCCCACCTCGGCCACTTCGAACATGCTGGGGGTGGTGGGGGGATTCAAGGCAAAGCCGGTCACCTGGGCGCCGAGATCCTGCAACCACAAGGACAGCCAGCTGCCCTTGAAGCCGGTATGTCCGGTCATGAAGACCCGCTTGCCTTGCCAGAATTGCTTGTCCATCACCAGACCTTCCAGGGTGCCGAGCCGCTTTGCCATAGTGCTTCCAGGTGGTTCTTGTCGCGCAGGGTATCCATGGGCTGCCAGAAACCATTATGCGGGTAGGCGCTCAGCTGGCCCTGTTCGGCGAGTTGTTGCAACGGTTCCTGTTCCCAGGTGGTGTGGTCGTCGGCGATCAGGTCGATGACCCGGGGGGAGAGAACGAAGAAGCCGCCGTTGATCATGCCGCCATCGCCGCGCGGCTTTTCCTTGAACGAGAGCACCTCATTGGCAGCGGAAATGTCCAGGGCGCCAAACCTGCCGGGGGGGTGAGTCGCCGTCAGGGTCGCCAGCTTTCCATGGGCTTTGTGGAAGGCGATGAGCTGGTTGATGTCCACATCGCTCACGCCATCGCCATAGGTGAAGCAGAAGTGCTCGTCCTTGTCCACATAGGCGGCCACGCGCTTCAACCGGCCGCCGGTCATGGTCTCCTCGCCGGTATCCACAAGGGTGACGCGCCACGGTTCGACATAGCGCTGGTGCACTTCCATGCGGTTGTGTTGCATGTCGAAGGTCACATCCGACATGTGCAGGAAATAGTTCGCGAAGTATTCCTTGATGAGATAGCCCTTGTAGCCGCAACAGATCACGAAGTCGTTGATCCCATAGTGGGAATAGATCTTCATGATGTGCCAGAGGATGGGCTTGCCGCCTATCTCGACCATGGGCTTGGGGCGAGTGCTGGTTTCCTCGCTGATTCTGGTGCCCAGGCCACCCGCAAGTATCACTGCTTTCATCTATTATCTTCCGTCGTCTAGAAGGCTGCCGCTATTGCCTAAACCTTGCCGTCAGTCACCAAGGTCAGCACCTTGAAATCAGTTTGCGCCATCGCGCCGAAAAAATTTCGTAGGTGAATTGTTCGCCATGGACCCTGGTGCTGGCGCTTGCCATCCGGTCGCGTAGGCCAGGATCACGCCACAGCGCCGATATCCTTTCCACCAGCCCCTGGGTGTCTCCATAATCCACCAAGTAGCCCGTTTCCCCATCAAGAATGACCTCCGGCGTTCCGCCATGGTTGCCGCCGATGCAGGGAATGCCATGCCGCATCGCCTCGATAAAGACGATTCCGAAGCCTTCTTTTTTGCTGGGCATGACAAACAAGGCAGTGGATTCGTAGGCAGCTTGCAGATCGGCGTCGTTCAGCGTGCCCCAGAATGTCACGTGCTGGGCGACGCCTTTGTCGCTTGCGTAGCCCTCCAGCCGTGCCCGGTCCGCACCGTCGCCCACCAGATTGAAGTGCACCGGCACGTTGGCACGAAGCAGCTCGGCGACCGCATCGATGACCATTTCCATGCCTTTGTACCGCTCGCTGGGATCGAGTCGGGCGACCATCAACAAAGGGAACGCCCCGGGTAGCCTGAAGCCTGGCGTGGGCGGTGCCGGTTCCCTGGCCGTGCACAACGGGATCACGACATAGCGTTCAAGTGCTACGCCATCCATGTCTGCACTTTGACGCACCGTGTAATGGGTTGTCGCTACCAGGGCGCGTGCCTGGCGTAATGCCCAGCGCGTCAGCCAACCGTGCCGTTGCCAAGCCTCGATGCCGTGCAAGACCACGATGTAATCCTTGATCCGACCAAATAACCGCGCGGCCAAGGCTACCGGCGCCAGATGCAGATGCCCGACCAGCAGGGTTGTATCGGAGCGTGGGGTCAATAGCTGGCTGAGGGAGAATGCCAGCTTGTCGCGACCGAATCCGCGGGTATTCTCGGTTAAGGCATGGACACGATCGGCCAACGGCTGGTCGTTATCGTTCAAGGAAAAGCACTCGACGTGTGCATCCGGCAGTTCGCGCAGCATTTCCAGCAGGGACAGCATGTAGCGCTGAATGCCGCCGTGCGTGGCTACTTCCGGCACCAGTAGTCTGATGGTGTGTCGCCTCATGTCCATCGTGTGGGGTCAAGCGGGGCAGGAGGTGCTGTGCACAAATTTTGCCCAGCCGCGCAAGCCCCGAAAATTGAGCGTCATGTCATCGTTCTGCCAATTGCGCACCGGCATGGAAAACCCAGTCTTCCCGCGTTGGAAAAAGGCAGAGGGCAACTGTTCGGACACACTTTCCGCGATTGTAGGTTTCCGCAGTTGGGGCGCGCCGGCGAACATTGGGGCCGTTTGGGAGATCAGTTCGATGTCGGCGAATGGCACGCGGATCTCCAGGGAGTGGGCCATCCCTGCCCAATCGGCGTCGCGCAGGAGTTGGTTTTTCATATAGCAGGACATCTCCAGGGCCGAGACCGCGAGGCGCGGATTGGCGATACCCTCGGTAACCCTGGCCAGGATGGGAAGCGTATTGAGTGACTGCCAGCCGCTGCGCGCCATGTCCGGGTCCATAACTTCCGGCAGTTCCCACGGCATGAACAGGCCGCGTCGCAGCAGGTAGGCGCCTCCCAGGCTGCCCGCATATTCCAGGAGCCCCGCATATTTTGATGAGGTGAAGTGCTTCAACACGGGGGCTGAAACAACTCGGAATGCCCTGCCCAGCCCTGGCACGCCTGCCAGGCCGGCCAGCCGCCGGCGTAAGAGTGGGACCTGCTCGAAGCTGGGGTAGGAAGCGAACAGTTCGTCACCGCCCAAGCCTGAAAGGGATATCTTGAGGCCACAGGAGGCGGCTGCCTTGGCCACGAACCAGGTATTGACGCCGTCGATGCTGGGCTGGTCCATAGCATCCAACAGGCGTGTACGGTCGGCATGAAAATCGGCCGCTGTGATCCGAACGGTGTTGTGGTGGATCGCCAACCGCTTTGCCAAGTCCTCCGCGAGGGGAACTTCATCGTTAGTGCTGCCCCGGTATTCGTCGAATCCCAGAGTGATCGTGTGTACTGGTCCTGAGTGCGCCGCTGTGCAGGCCAGCATCGCTGAGTCGAGGCCGGAGGACAGGAAGACGCCAACCGGTACGTCGGCCAGTAGGTGTGCGCGAATACTGTCGCGGGTAGCTTCGGCGATGCGGGAGAGGGACTCCGCCTCCGGTAACGACGATGGGGATTGGCTGGCGGTGGCCAATCGATCGGCTACGCTGTCGAAACCTATGGGGGCGGAAAGACTGCCGCCCAGACTCAGCCGTAGCCAGTGCCCGGCCGGCAGTGCGCGGATACGTTTGTACAGCGTGTACGGCTCCGGAACCGTGCCCCAGAGGAAGAAGCCCGCGTGGCCCGCAGGTTCGGGCTCTGTGTCGATCGCGCCACTGGCGAGAAGCGCCTTTACCTGGGAGGCGAAACGCAGTGTCCTGCCGTCGTCCGCGTAGTACAGGGGTTTGATACCTAGCGGGTCCCGTGCCAAAAAAAGCGTTCGATCGGCTGCGTCCCAGATCGAGAAAGCGTACATGCCGCGCAGTTTCCGCAACATGTCTGGCCCGTGGATGGCGTAGAGCTTCAGCAGGACTTCGGTATCGGTATGAGAGCGGAATTCATGCCCGGCGGATTCCAGTTCCCGACGCAGGGCAGGGTAATTGAATATCTCACCGTTGAAGACGATGCAGTTTCCGGTGTCCGCATCGTGCATCGGTTGTGCCCCGGCCTCGCTCAGGTCGAGGATTGCAAGGCGACGGTGGGCCAGGGCGACGCGCTGGTCGGCGGAGACCCAGAGTCCTTGGCCATCTGGCCCGCGGCTGAGCATCCGCTCGCGGACGCGCAGAAGTTCCTCCCGGTTCACGGGGGGGGCGGCCTCGCGATAGGCAAACGTCCCGGCAATGCCGCACATGTCTATGCCTCAGCTTCCAAAGCCAGGAGGCTTGGTGTGGCGGCGGTCTTGGGGTATGTACAGATCGAGACGGGATCCATGTCTCAGCGCCACTTGAGGCTGGCGCTTAGCCGCTCGATTCGCGTGTTCAACTCGGGGGATCGCCTGGGCTTGGACATGGACTCGCGCAACAGCGCAATCAGGATGGCCAGGAAACCAACGGTCACCGCGGTCAGCATGACGATCATGCTGCGCTTGGGTTTGGTCTTGTAGTCCGGTGGCACGGCCTTATCAAGGACCTGGATCATCGAGACGTTTTTCGCTTCATCCACCCGGGCGATCTCGTACTGTTTGGCCATTAGCTCATAAAGTGTCTCGTAGTACTTCACATCGCGCAGCCTGCGGATGTTCTCCAGCCCTGCCTCGGGCAGTTTGCCCGTCGGAATCAGGCCGGACTCGCCACCGTGTTCCAGTTTCGCCAGCTGGGCGCGAAGCCCGGACAACTGTTGTTGGACAAGGATGTATTCCGGGTTTTGTTCGGTGGCAAAGGTCTTCAATGCGCCCAATTCCACCTCCTTGGCGGCGATCTGGGCCCGGATCGCGCCGAGCGACTCGATCATGGCCTTGCCTTGCGCGTCCAGTTCCAGGACGCCGGTCCTTTCTTGCGTCTGCTTGAAGGCAACCTCTGCATTCGCTAGCTCGTCCTTGGCCTGCTTTAGCTGTTTCTCGAAAAACAGACGCCGTTGCGAGGCCTCGGTAATGGCCAGAGTCTGTGTGAACTTGTACAGCTCATCTACATAGGCATTGGCCAGTTCGGCAGCGAACTTGGGGTCTTTGTCATCGACGCTGATAGAGATGATGCCGTCCTTACCCGCGCTGACGCTGGTAAGTCCCCCCAGAGTGCTGCGGGCATCATCAAGTTTTTTCGCGCCGTAACGTTCCGTCAGCTTGAAGCGCTGGATCAGGCTGTCGGCCAGAGTGCGGCTGTTCAACATGCCCATGTAGAGATCGTTCGGGTTCTTGATTCCAAGGGCCGCACCTGCACCGCCCGCCAATGCCCCCGGCTGCCCCAGCATCGCGGCAGCGCTGCTTTGCTGCTGCTGCGGCGGCAGGATGCGGGTGGTGGCGGTATAGACGTTGGGCATCAGCATGCTGATGCCGGCGGCGATCACCGCCGCGACGAGGGGGAGACCGATCACCATGCGCTTGTGCTTGGCCAGCACGATCAAGAGTTCGAGCAGGGAGATTTCCTCGTCCCGTGCGGGATTATCCTGGGTGGGGGCGGTGTCCATAGGGTTCAGGCCGATTCATTGTTGAGGGCCCCGACTCATGCACTCGGGGCCTGCTGAGGTTGCCTCTTACAGGTCCTTGAGCACCTTCAGGCCCACGACCCCCATGGCCATCTGGTAGATGACCTGGCTCCAGTCCTTGAGCTCCTTGGTGAAGGACGTCCGGTCGAGCTTGGCCGGGACGACGATGCTGTCTCCGGGCAGGATTTCCGTGTTGGCGAAGCTGTTGAACAACCAGCCCCGCTGCTGTTTGGCGACGACGCTGCCGTCGGCCTTCAGGACGTAGATGCTGCCCTTGTCGCCTTCGCCGGTGGGGCCGCCGGCCTGGTCGAGGTACTCGGCCAGGCGATGATCGGGGCGGTACAGGAAGGCGTTTTGGGTGTAGACCTCTCCCAGCACGTTGACCACGCTCGGGGTGGGGGGGAAGTAGAGCCGGTCGCCGTCCTCTAGGGCAATGTTCGGCAGGTCGTCTGGCTTGCTGGCGTCGGGCGGGATCTGGATCACGATGCGGCCTTCCGCCTTGACTTGACGAAGCCGCTGCGCAAAGGCGCGCTGTGCCTCAAGCTGGGGGCGAAGGGCCTGTGCCTCCTCGGGGCTGACCACGGTCTGGCTGGAGACGATGGCGTTTTGCTCGATCAGGCGCTCGAAGCGGTCGAGGGCCTGGTCCAGGCTTTGTTGCTGGAGCTTGCGCGTGGATTCGCGGTACAGGCCGGTGCCGAACAGATAGGCCTGGGGCGTGAAACCGCCGGCCCGCTTGATGACCTCGCGCAACGACTCCCCAGGGGCGATCTGGTAGATGCCGGGACGTTGTACCTCGCCTTCGAGACGGATATAGCGGGTCTGCCGGTGAATGGGCAGTTGGACATCCTTCTGCGACAGGATGGTGACCACGTCCCCGGCCTTGAGGCTGAGGTTTTCCGCCGGGTCGTGTTCCAGGACGGCCTTCTTCAGATTGAAGGGCAGGAGTTGGGCGGAGAGGTCCTTGGGGTCGGTGCGTTCGACGAGGGCGTAGTCCCAGTTGATGTCATTGGCCGAGGCCCTGAATTGCTCCAGCAGGCGTGCCTCGCTACCGGCCACGGCATCTTCCCGCTTGCCTCTCAGCCAGTTGCTGTAGCGGCCGGTGGCGTTTTTCGTCAGCCAATACTCGGGGGAGACCAGGAATTCCCTGCTGGGGATGACATCGCTGATGCGCATGCCGGGGCGCCAGGGCAGGCGCAGGGTCTGGGCGACGTTGCCACGTACGGTGACGGTGTCCACCAGCTGCGGCGAGAGTGCATAGACCTGCACCACATCGCCGTCCTTGAGCGGCTTGCTCAGGCCTGCGGCGTCCAGGGTGGTTTCCTGTACCTGACGGACGTTGCGGTCGATGATGCGTTCCACGGAAACCCGTTGGCCGTTGGCGGTGGAGGCCAGTCCGCCGGTGTATTGGATCAGGCTCGCAAGGGTTTCGCCCGCCTTGATTTCGAAGATGGCGGGGGCGTTCACGCTGCCCGAGATGGCGACGCGGGGGCCGGCGGCGGGGATGTAGATGACATCGTCGGCCTGCAGGGGGACATCCTTGCCCTTGTCGCCACGCACCAGGAAATCGTAGAGGTCCAGGGTGGAAATCAGGCGGCCATTACGCTTCAGTTGGATTTCACGCAGGCTGCCATGGGCGTCCGGCCCGCCGGATGCGAATAGCGCGGTGACCAGCGTGCTCAACGAACTGACGGTATAGGTGCCAGGCTGGCGCGCGAAGCCGACGACGAACACGCGCATGGCGCGCAGCTCGCCCAGGCTCGCGCTGACTTCGAAGTTCTTGTAGAAGCGGCCGATGGCGGTGCGCAGGTGCTGAACCAACTGATCCTGACGCACCCCCGCCACAGAGATGCTCCCGACCTTGGGGAGGAAGAGGGTGCCGTTGCGGCCCACCACCCCACGATAGTCCAGATCGACCGCGCCCCAGACGTTCACGACCAGTTCGTCGCCCGGGCCGACCACGTAATCCGCCGGTACCTGGACTTGGCCGCTGGCGACGAAGCCGTTGCTCGGGCTCTCGAACAGGTCGTAGCCAAAGAGAGGCAGGTCCTTGTTCAGGGAGCTGAAGGCCAGGTCCTGGAATTCGATGCGGCGGAGCGGCGGGGGCGGGGCGATAGCCACGGCGGCCGCAGTCTCAATGCCGGCGGGCTGTCGAATGACCATGCCTTGTTGGCCGGGCCTGATGGGCAAGGCGGCCAGGTCGTTCGAGCGGTTTAGCGTCAGAGGCCTGAGTGCCGTCTCGCTTGCGGCCTCTCCTGCCCGATTCGTCGGGGTGTCCGGTGCCTGTGCGCCGACGAGGCTGGGGAGGCAGGCAAGGAGCAGGGCCAGGCAGGTATGTTTCCAGGTGTGCATGATGCTGGGCGACTCTCTGAATTGGGGGGTGCGGGAACGGTGGCACCGAGTGGGAAGAGGTCTTGCCGTGTCGGACTGGCCGCGGGCATGAAGGCAGTCATCGTGATGCGGCACCAAGCAGGCTCCTTCGTCTCTCGTCTTGTAGTTATGGCGGGGCCTGCCTGCGTCTGCCGGCGCCCCTTGGTTCGCTCAGGGGGAGGCTGCCGCAGGGAGGCGTCGGCCTGGAGTGGAAAAACGGTAACCCAGGCTGATGTCCACCACGGTGGTCCCCTCCGTCCCGGACAATGGGTGCAAGCGACCCAGCGACACGAGAAGGGTTAAATTATCTCCAATTGACCTTTCCATGCCAATCATGGCTTGTACCTGGCCGCCGCCGCCGACGGCGATGCCACCGCCGCCCGCCGCACCCGTCAGGATCTCGGCGAAAACATGGTTGTCGCGCGAGAGGAGCGGCTGGCGCCAGCCCAGACCCACCAGGCCGGCGGCATAGCCGCCCGCGCCGCCCTGGTAGGCGCCGAGCGCCTGCCCGCTGAGGTAGAGGTGTTCGCCGGACAGGAGGTCGGCCTTCGCGCCGATCAGGTTGACCTGGTCCGTGCTGCCGTTCTTGCGCGCAGGGGAGAGCAGGGTCTGGTTGCCGAGGCGCCAGCGCCAGCCTACAAGCTCCATGGTGGCGCCGGGGTCGGCATGGCGGTAGCCGCCGAAAGTGCCGCTTTCCACCCCTATGCCCAATTGCATGCCGATCTCGCTGCCTTGGAAACTGCCATCCAATGCCTGGGCATGCCCCAGGCTGAGGCCGAGCGCGACATCCCTGGTCAGGCCCAGTCGCAAGCCGGCGCGAATGCGGGCCATGGCGCCGCCCCCGGTATCCACTGCCCCGCCGCCGCCGCCGCCGACCTGTGCGTTCACATCCCAACCCAGACGGGAGTCGCCCAGCCGGCCGCTCAGGCCGAGCCCGCCGAATACCTCCGCGTAACCGTCGGAAGTGCCCGATGCCGCGCCGGCCGCATTGAGCAACCAATAACCACGCTCGCCGAGATGACGTCTGAATTCCATGCCTAGGGTGGTGAAATCGGCTTGTGGCGCGGTGCCGGTGGTCCTCGCGCCGGACGAGGCCAGGTATCGGCTCATGGTGAGCGCATAGCGATGGATGGTGGTGCCGTCGGAGGGGGAAGCGGCGACCCGGCGCCCAAGCTCGCCGCCCTCGCCATGGGTGAACCCGAAGGGCACGGCCAGGGTGAGGGCGACTTGATCGCTATCGATGTCGCCGTTCGGGAATTTGACCTTGCTGGCCTCGATGCCTACGTGGACGGTATCGCCTTTCCAGACGATGCCAAGGTGTGGGCGCAGCATCAGGCCGCCGCCCTGGGGGGCCACGCCGCCGCCGCCGCCGCCGAGGAACAGGCCGGCATCGAGAGCAAGGCTGGAAGACAGGGGCCATTCCAGGCCGAGTTCGGCGCCGCCGGTAAAGAAGCCGCCCCGTTCACCGGTGAGGGCGCCAAATCCCTTGATGCCCGCATAGCGCGGCCCGTCCTTGAGGCGCATGCCAAACCCCATGAGGCCCATGGTCTCCGCGGCCGCTGGCATGTCCAGTGTCTCCCAGCTCAGGGAAAGCGAGCCGGCACGCTTCTGCGTCGTCGCAGGCTTGTAGGTCCAGTCCTCGGTGGGGGGCGTGGCGGCGAGAGTTTGAAGGGGCAGGGCCGCCGCGGCGATGATCAGTCTACGGAAACAGGCAAGGTTTCTGGACGGTTGCGCTGGCATGCGGCCTGGTACTCCCCGGTCAAGTCATGGCTGGGCCACGATGCGTGGCTTGGTCTGGGGGCGATGTTAACCGCAGTCCTTGCTGCCGCAACTCAAGTCGCCCGGGCGCCCCGGATCGCTGTACTTCTCGTCTTCCAGCCTCTCGCGATCGGCCTCAAATTCCGCGCGGATCTTCTCGGCGCGGCCTTTCAGACGCTCCATGCGCGCCTCGTAGGCACCCGGTTGTTCCTCCAGGAAGCGTTCGCCGAACAGGGCGTGCTTGAGGAAGTTGTAGCCGAAGTCCATCAGCGCCTCGTCGTCGGCGAGCAGGGTGGCCATGACGTCCATGGGCACGTCGTAGGTACGGTTGAACGACTCGCTGGAGATGAAGGCGCGGAAGCGGTCGACGTCATAGCTGGCCATGAAGAACAGCTGGTTGGAGATCGCCGGCGGCTTGCCGATCGCGGGGCCGGCAGACTTCTTCTTCAGGATCAGCTGACGCCAGCCACGGCCCTTTTCGTCGTAGACGTCCACGCCCTGTTCCTGGCGGTATTCGTCGATGGTGAGGGAGCGGTTCTCCTGATGGCCGAGGCAGTGCTTCTCCTGCACCAGGGCGTAGGAGGTGCGGTCGGTGTACTCGTCCTGGTTGCGCATCGACAGCAAGGCGACCGGGTAATAGCGGCAGGCGGTGGGGCGGTCCTCGTAGACGCCGCAGCCTTCCGGCTTCATGAAGCGGCAGGCGGTGCCGCCTTCCACGGGGCGGAACTTGATCCCGGGGGTGCCGTCCTGGTCCATCTCGTAGGGGACGGTGTACTCCTTGAGGAACTCGCCCGAGGACATCCCGAGGCGGTTCTTCAGACGGATGATGTCGTAGGGAGTGAGGGTGATGTCGATGTTGGAACAGCAGGCGTTCCAGCAGCCTACATCCTTGTGGCAGCGGAACTGGATGACCTTCTCACCGCCGAGCATGGTGGGCATGACCGGGCTCTGTTCGAAGGGGGCGTTCTCGGCCAGGTTCTGGAATTGGGTTTCGTCCATGGCGGTCTCGGTAGGGCTAGCGCAATAAAAAACGGATATTGGGGCGAAAGCGTCATTCGCAAGGGGAGCTTGGGAATGACCTCTGCATGCGGGAGGAAAAAAGGCCGGGCGCCTTGTGAGCGCCCGGCCTTTTCAGCTACAGCGACCGCTTAGTGGGCGGCGGGCTTGAACAGCTTGGACTTGTCGACCAGATCGACGTGACGACGCTTGAAGTTGGTCCACTTCTTGGTGGTCTTGTCGTAGATCGAGTTGCCGAACACCTTCCAGTTTTCCTCATCGACGAAGTTCTTGTCGGTGCGGTAGTAGAAGCCGGGGTAGCGGCTCTCTTCGCGGAACTGGATGTGCTTCATGTGGGCTTCCGCGGTCAGGATGCGGTGGTAGTTCTCCCAGGCACGCAGCAGTTCATGCAGATCCTTGGCGCGCATCTTCATGGCGTCTTCTTTCAGCATTTCCAGCTTCTGCTCGGCGACTTCCAGCATCTTGTCGTTGGTGTTGTAGTAGGTGGCCACACCGGCAACGTACTCGTCCATGATCTTCTGCAGACGGAACTGCAGCATCTTGGGGGTGATGTAGTTGGGGTTGACGTCGATGGCGGTGGTGTAGTCCTTGAACTCCAGGTAGGTGCGGACGGGACGCCAGATCAGATCGGCGATCTGCTCGGCGGTCTCTTCGAACTCGACCTTCAGGTCCTTGTTGTCCAGGCAGTACTTCACCATGGCGCGAGCGGCCAGGCGGCCCTCGGTGTGGGAACCGGAGGAGAACTTGTGGCCGGAGGCACCCACGCCGTCACCGGCGGTGAACAGGCCGTTCACGGTGGTCATGCCACGGTAGCCCCAGCTCCAGCCGCGCGGCAGGTGGGCGGGCACGCCGTCGATCTCGGGATCGGCAGCGGTGGGGGCGCCGACGTCGGTCGGGCCGGAAACCCAGATGCCGCAGCAGCCGGAGTGGGAACCCAGCAGGTAGGGCTCGGTGGGCATCAGCTCGGAGTTCTTCTTCTCGGGCTCGACGTTCTCACCCACCCAGATGCCGCACTGGCCGACGCACATGTCCAGGAAGTCTTCCCAGGCTTCGGCTTCCAGGTGCTTCACCTCGCGGGGGGACAGGGTGTTGCGCAGGTTGCCCAGGGCGGTCACGGTGTCCATCCAGATCGGGCCGCGGCCTTCCTTCATCTCCTTCAGCATGACGTGGTTACGCAGGCAGGAGGCGGGAACGGCGGCCTGGCCGTACGGGGGGTACTGGTCCAGCATGGCCTTGTTCTTGGACAGGTAGTCCTCGCCATAGGCGTTGGTGGCCTTGGCCTTGAACAGCAGGAACCAGGCGCCGACCGGGCCGTAGCCGTCCTTGAAGCGGCAGGGCACGAAGCGGTTTTCCATCATGGTCAGCTCGGCGCCGGCTTCGGCGGCCATGGAGTAGGTGGAGCCGGAGTTCCACACGGGGTACCAGGCGCGGCCGGTACCTTCACCCACGGAGCGGGGACGGAAGATGTTCACGCAGCCACCGGCGGCCAGCAGGATGGCCTTGGCCTTGTAGATGTAGATCTTGTTCTCGCGGGTGGAGAAGCCAGCGGCACCGGCGATGCGGTTCTTGTCGTTCTTGTCGTTGATCAGGTGAACGATGAACACGCGCTCCTGGATGCGATCCATGCCCAGGGCCTTCTTGGCGGCCTCGGCGACGATCCACTTGTAGGATTCGCCGTTGATCATGATCTGCCACTTGCCGGAACGCACGGGCTTGCCGCCGTCCTTCAGGGAGGGCAGGCCTTCGCCGATGGCGGCGGCGCCGTCGTGACGCTCACCGTTGGCGTCGGTCTTCCAAATGGGCAGGCCCCACTCTTCGAACAGGTGCACGGAGTCGTCGACGTTGCGGCCCACGTCATAGGCCAGGTCGTCACGGGTGATACCCATCAGGTCGTTGGAGACCATACGGGCGTAGTCGGCGGGGTCCTGCGCGTCGCCGATGTAGGTGTTGATCGCGGACAGGCCCTGGGCGACGGCGCCGGAACGGTCCATCGCGGCCTTGTCGACCAGCTTGATCTTCAGGTCCACGCCGGCTTCGGCCTTGGCCACGTCGGCCCAGCGCATGACTTCATAAGCGGCGCCGCAGCAAGCCATGCCGCCACCGATCAGCAGGATGTCCAGTTCTTCCTGGACGACTTCGGGATTGCCAAAATCTGCCATTTCTCTTACCTCTTCTCGATTACTTGCGGATCAGTTCGGCGGGGTTGCCGGCGCGGAAGCCGCCCATCACGCCAGCGGTGAAGTTGCCAACGGCCTCGATGTCGGCCAGCTTGGGCATGGGCTTGCCGCCGTACGGATCGATGGAGCCCTCGGGGGTGGTGCGGATGGGGAACTTGAAGCGCTTCAGCACGCCGTTACGGAACTTGATGGTCCACATGATGGAGTCGGAACCACGCAGGGGTTGCACGGAGCCGCCCAGGGGCACGACGTCGGCGTAGTGGCGGGCCTCGATGGCCTGCTGCGGGCAGATCTTGACGCAGGAATAGCACTCCCAGCACTGCTCGGGTTCCTGGTTGAAGGACTTCATGGCATGGCCGGTCTCGGAGCCATCACGGTCCAGTTTCATCAGATCGTGCGGGCAGATGTACATGCAGGCGGTCTTGTCTTGACCCTTGCAGCCGTCGCACTTGTCGGTACGGACGAAGGTAGGCATTCAATTACTCCTTGTTAGCTAACAATCCGCGTTGTGATTAACGCGGCCCATTCAGAAAAACCGAGCCCGTCCTTGGCCGGGGCGTATCGCGAATCCGCTTCCGGCGGGCCCGGTACCGAATACTTAAGCGGCCGAGTGGCCCTTCAGCTCGACCTTGACGTTCTGCTCGGCGGAAAGACCAGCGTAGTACTTCTGCAGGACTTTCGCGACTTCGGGGCGGGAGAACTCGACCGGCAGGTCCTGGCCCTCGGAGAGCATCGCGCGCACCTTGGTGCCGGACAGCAGGATGCGGTCGTCCTTGGTGTGCGGGCAGGTGCGCTGGCTGGCCATGCCGCCGCATTTCTTGCACCAGAAGGTCCAGTCGATGTTCATGTTGACGGTCTCCAGCGAGCCCTTGGGGATCTCGTCGAAGATCTTCTGCGCGTCGAACGGACCGTAGTAGTCGCCCACGCCGGCGTGGTCGCGGCCGACGATCAGGTGCGAGCAGCCGTAGTTCTGGCGGAACAGGGCGTGCAGCAGGGCCTCGCGGGGGCCGGCGTAGCGCATGTCCAGGGGGTAGCCGGCCTGGATCACGGTGTTGGGGGCGAAGTAGTTGTCGATCAGGGTGGCGATCGCCTCGGAACGCACCTCGGCGGGGATGTCGCCCGGCTTCAGGGCGCCCAGCAGGGAGTGGACCAGCACGCCGTCCATGGTCTCGATGGCGATCTTGGCCAGGTACTCGTGCGAGCGGTGCATGGGGTTGCGGGTCTGGAAGGCGGCGACCTTGGACCAGCCCATCGCCTCGAACTTGGCGCGGGTCTCGGCCGGGGTCATGAACTGATCGCCGTAGACTTCCTTGAAGTTGCCGGTGGACAGGACCTTGACCGGGCCGGCCAGGTTGTACTTGCCCTGGGCCATGACCATCTTGACGCCGGGGTGCTCCAGGTCGGTGGTCTTGTACACCTGCATGCACTCGTGGGCCTTGTCGATGGTGTACTTGTCGGTCACCTTCATGGTGCCCATGATCTCGCCGGTCTCGCCGTCGACCAGGGCGATGTCGTCGCCGTCCTTGATGGCTTCGTCATCGGTGGAAAGGGTGACGGGGATGGGCCAGAACAGGCCGTTGGCCATCTTGTAGCCGTCGCAGATGCCCTGCCAGTCCGACTTGGTCATGAAGCCGTCCAGGGGGGTGAAGCCGCCAATGCCCATCATGATCAGGTCGCCGGTCTCGCGCGAGGACATCTTGATCTGGGGCAGGGACTTGGCGCGCGTCAGTTCGGCTTCGCGCGCTGCGCCTTCGAGCAGCAGAGGCTTGAGTTCGCCGCCACCGTGGGGTTTCACGAGTCGGGACATGAGGGCTCCTTGGGGTTGATTAGAAAAGCCTGATAAGGCGAGTGGGCGGCGAGGATAACACCGCCTTTCCGGGGGTCTCTAATCAGTCTTATTTCTTTGCAAATAAATTTTTTTTGGGGATGCCTTTATCCGAATTGCCGACGCCGCTGGGTGGATGCCGCGCCTGGGCAGGGACTAGAATCGCGCCAATTTCCGATCGAGAGGACCGTTATGCGCAGCCTGATCTGGGGGGTGTTGGTGGTGCTGTCGCTGTCCGGTTGTGCCGGCCAGGCGATCCAGCGCAAGGACGGTTCCACCTCGGAGCGGCCGTTCGCGGTGGCCAATCTGGCGAAGGCGGACGTCGACATGATCAGCGAGCTGACCCAGCGCGAGGTGGTCAAGGGCCTCAAGCTGGTGACCGAGAAGCTCTACCGCCGCAATCCCCAGGAATACCGCAAGGCCGGCTTGGAGTCGGTGGAGGCGGCGACGGCGCGCATCTTCGAACACCTCGACAAGGGCAAGGACTCGCCCGTGGCGTTGATGAACTGGCAGGACAACTTCGCCGTCGCCTTCCAGGACGCCTACAACGGCGACCGTGTCTTCGCCTTCATGTCCGCCCTCACCGGCATGGTGATGGCCTCCTACGACTACAAGACCGCCTTCTATCTCACCGACCGCCTCGATCCGCAGAAGCTCTACAACAGCGCGCGCAACATCGAGGTCGCGGTCTGGAAGCTTTCCAATGCCAAGCTCGCGAACGGCAATCGTGTGCTGCTCACCAACAGCATCGAGGGCGATGTGCAGAACCTGAGCTTCGAGCGGGAGTTCGCCAAGCTGATCGCCGAGCAGGACCTGCTCGCCCTGATCATCGAGGATCGCAGCAGCCGCACCATCACGCGCGCCATCCAGAACGCCGCGGCGTTCCGTTTCCTGCCCATCTGACCTGAAAGGAAGACCCGCCATGGCCATGGACGTCATCGACTACGACATCTTCGGCGACGATATGCAGTATGTGGAGATCGAGCTCGACCCCGGCGAGGCCGCGGTGGGCGAGGCGGGCATGATGATGTTCATGCAGGATGGGATCGAGATGGAGACCGTGTTCGGCGACGGTTCCGCCTCGCAGTCCGGCTTCCTTGGCAAGCTCATGGGGGCGGGCAAGCGCCTGCTCACCGGCGAGTCGCTGTTCACCACCATCTATGCCAACGTCGCGCAAGGCAAGCGCCGGGTGGCGTTTGCCGCGCCCTATCCGGGCAAGATCATCCCCATCGACCTCACGCAGATCGGCGGCACGCTGATCTGCCAGAAGGACTCCTTCCTCTGCGCCGCCAAGGGCGTCAGCCTCGGCATCGCCTTCCAGCGCCGCATCGGCGCCGGTTTCTTCGGCGGCGAGGGCTTCATCCTGCAGAAGCTGGAGGGGGATGGCATGGTGTTCTTCCACGCCGGTGGCACGATCGCCGAGAAGACCCTGGCCCCGGGCGAGACCCTGCGCGTGGATACCGGCTGCATCGCCGCGATGCAGCCTTCGGTGGATTTCGATATCGAATATGTAGGCAAGGTCAAGACTGCGCTGTTCGGCGGCGAGGGGCTGTTCTTCGCCCGCCTCAGCGGCCCGGGCAAGGTCTGGTTGCAGACCCTGCCGTTCTCCCGCCTGGCCAACCGCATCATCGCCGCGGCGCCGCAGGCCGGCGGGCGGCAGGTGGGCGAGGGCTCGGTGCTGGGCGGCCTCGGCGGCCTGCTGGACGGCGACAACAACTGAGCGTCATGCCGACTTAATCCGCATGTCACCTGGCCTGCCTAAGCTCGCAGGTTTTTCTCCCAGCAGGAATACGTATGGATCTGATTCTCTGGCGCCACGCCGATGCGCAGGACGGCAGTCCCGACCTGGATCGTCCGCTCACCGCCAAGGGCCGCAAGCAGGCCGAGGAGATGGCGAAGTGGCTGCGCGCCCGCCTGCCGGAGGACGCGCGGGTGATGGCGAGTCCGGCGCTGCGCACCGTGCAGACGGTCGCGGCCCTGGACCGGGCCTATGAGGTGGTGGATGCCCTGGCGCCGGGCGAGGATGCCGCCCGCCTCCTGCACGCCGCGGGCTGGCCGCAAGCCAAGGGGACCGTGCTGGTGGTCGGGCATCAGCCCACGCTGGGCGAGGTGGCGAGCCTGCTGCTGTTCGGCGAGACGCGGGGCCTGAGCCTGAAGAAGGGGGGGCTGTTGTGGCTGACCAACCGTGTGCGCGGCGATCTGCCGCAGACCGTCCTCAAGGCGGCGATGACGCCGGATCTGCTGTAGGCGTTTGCACCTGCCTCAGTCGAGTCCCAGTTGCTCCACCCAGGCGAGCGCCTGCAGGTGCGCCTCGCTGACCTGGTCCGGCGAGAGCATGAGTGAGGTGGTCAGGTCTTCCAGGCGCGCCGGGTCGCCGCTTTCCACCGCCTCCACGAGCGAGAGGAAGGGGCCATAGAGGCCGCTGTGCTCGAGTAGCGCGTCGGCGATCTTGTCCGGGATCATCACCCGTTCCAGGACCTGTTCCATGTTCATTTCCAGCATCGCGGGCAACAGCGAGAACACGCCGACGATGAACAGGTTGTCGTGGTCGCTGCGAGGTAGCTGCAACTTGCCCAGCAGCTCGCACGGGCGGCCGCGCGTGATGGCGGTGCGTGCCAGCACCGAGGAGGTGGGGCTGGAACCCGCGGTCACCAGCAACAGCGTCAGCCAACGGTAGAGCGGCTGCATGCCGAGGATGCTGACGGCGTGCCGGATCGACTGCACCTCGCAGGACAGGCCGAAGCCCGCCGAGTTGATGTAGCGCATCAGCTTGAAGGTCAGGGCGACATCCTTCTTGAACAGGTTTTCAAGGTCCTTGATGTCGGCGCCCTGGCGCACCTTTTCCATGAGCTGCAGCACCGTGCCGTGCACCGGGTTGATGACCCGCTCGACCAGGGTCTCCGGGTGCGCGAAGTAGTAGCCCTGGAAATAGTCGAAGCCCAGTTGCTTGCAGTGATTGAACTGCTCGATGGTCTCCACCTTTTCCGCGACCAGCTTCACCGAATGGTTGCGCACGGCCATGACGACCCGTGTCAGTTCGGCCGGTGAGTGGGCGAGCACGTCGAGTTTCACGAAATCGGCCAGCGGCAGCAGCGCTGCGGATTCCGGGCGATGGCAGAAGTCGTCCAGGGCCAGGCGGTAGCCGTTCTGCTTCAGTTCCTGCAGGCGGTTCAGGACCTCCTCGCTGGCCTCGACCGTTTCCAGCACCTCGATCACCACCGCCTCCTTGGGCAGCAGGGAGGAGAAGTCCGACATCAGCATGTCGGTGTCCATGTTGATGAATGCCTGTTTGCCCTTGAGCAGCCACTCCGTGCCCATGTTGCAGAGGGTGTTGGCGATGACGGTCAGGCTCGCCACCATGTCGGTGGAGACCTGCGCGTTGTTCGCGTGCGCGGCGTGGCGGAACAGCAGTTCGTACGCGGTGATGCTGTGTTTTGCGTCGACGATGGGTTGTCGCGCGATGAATGCGTGGGTGCTCATGAATGGCTAGGCGTGTCAGCTGCCGGCGAACAGGCTGCGCGGCGTATCGGTTTGCACGTTGGATAGGAGCTCTTCCATGTCCAGGACGAGGACGATCGAGCCGTCGCCGGACAGCGTGGCGCCGGCGATGCCCTTCGGCTTGATGTCCGAGAGGGGCTTGATCACCACGTCGTCGCGGCCGACGAAGCCGTCCACGGCCAGGATGAATGTCGTGTCGGCGGCGTGCATCAGCACGCCGAACCCCGGGGCGCGCTGCGCCTCCCAGCCGATCAGCTTGGACAGGCTGCGGATCGGCAGGACCTCGTCGCGCACCACCATGGTGGCTCGGCCGGAGACCCGCTGCACCTCCTGCTGCTTGATCGGGATGATCTCGCGCACCATCGACAGCGGCACGGCGAACGACTGGTTGTTCAGGCGCACCACCAGTACCGGCAGGATCGCCAGGGTGAGCGGCAGCGAGATGGTGAAGGTGGTGCCCTGGCCCTGCACCGACAGCACGTCGATCTTGCCGTTGAGCTTGGTGATGTTGGTCTTCACCACGTCCATGCCGACGCCGCGACCCGAGACGCTGGAGATCTCGTCCTTGGTGGAGAAGCCGGGCAGGAAGATGAGGTGCATGCTCTGGCGGTCGTCCAGGCCATTGGCGGTCTCGATGTCGATGAGGCCCTTCTCCACGGCCTTGGCGCGGATCACGTCGGGTCGCATGCCCTTGCCGTCGTCGGAGATCTCGATGTAGATGTGGTCGCCCACCTGGCTGGCGGAGAGGGTGACGATCGCCTTGCGCGGCTTGTTCACGGCCTGGCGTTCCTCGGCGGTCTCGATGCCGTGGTCCACGGCATTGCGCACCAGGTGGACCAGCGGATCGTTGAGGTCCTCGATCATGGTCTTGTCCAGCTCGGTCTCCTCTCCGGAGAGGACCAGCTCCACGTCCTTGCCGAGCTGGCGCGCGAGGTCGCGCGCGAGGCGGGGATATTTCTGGAACAGCCGGCCGATCGGCTGCATGCGGGTCTTCATGACCGCGTTCTGCAGGTCGGAGACCAGCAGGTCGAGCTGGCTCACTGCCACGTCGAGCGCCTTCAGCGTCTCCTGGTCGGTCTTGCCATGGATGATCTGGCTCTTCAGGTTGCCGATGCGGTTCTTGGTCAGGCCGATCTCGCCGGAGAGGTTCAGTACCTGGTCCAGCCGAGCGGTGTCGACGCGGATGGTGGTTTCCTTCTGCAGGCTTTGTTGCGGCGGCGGCGCGCTGCCCGCGGCGGCGCGCGAGGGCGTGGGCAGGTCTTGTGCCGGCGCGCTGGCCGGCGTGGGGGTGACGGCGGCGGGGGCAGGCGCGGGCGCGGGCTCGGCGACCGTGCTGGCGATGGCCTGCGCGGCCTCGATGCTGGCGGCGTTCGCGGCCGCCGGCTGCGGGATGGGGGCGCCAGTCAGGGCGGCATGCAGGATGTCCCAGTTGATGTCATCGCCGGCGGCGCTGGCGGGTTCGGCAGGCGCCTGGACGGGCGCAGGGGCCGGCGCGGCCTGGGCGGGGGGGGGGCGGCGTGCGCGGTGATCGGCTTGCCAGCCAGCGCGGCCTCCAGATTGTCGATGATGGACTGTTCCGCGGGGCCCGGCTGCACGCTTTGCGAGAGTTCGCCGAACATGCTGCGCACCGTGCCGGTGGCGGCGAGGATGGTGTCCATGAGCTCGGGGTTGAGGCCCAGTTCGCCGTTGCGCAGCTTGTCGAAGAGGTTTTCCGTGCGGTGGCACAGGGCGACCAGGTTCTCGACGTTGAGGAAGCCGGCGCCACCCTTGATGGTGTGGAAGCCGCGGAAGATGTCGTTCAGCAGGTCCTTGTCATCGGGGCGCTTTTCCAATTCCACCAGCTTGTTGTCCACCTGGGACAGCAGCTCGCCCGCCTCCAGCAGGAAGTCCTGCAGCAGCTCTTCCATGCCCGCGAAATCGCTCATTCTTGTCTCCTTCACCCCGATGGCGGGGGTCTAGTTATGGCACGGCATCGCGCGGCGCCGCGCCCGCACCGGGCCCCGGTCAGAAACCGAGGCTTTCGAGCAGGTCGTCGACCTGCTCCTGGTTGGTGACCACGTCGCTGCGGCCGGCGGCATTGATGACCGGGCCGTTGAGCAGGCCCGGGTCGACGGCCTGGCGTTTTTCCTCCGGGGTGGTCTCGATCAGCAGGCCGAGCAGCTGGTTTTCCAGTTGCTGCGCGGCCTCGAGGATCTTCTTGATGACCTGGCCGGTCAGGTCCTGGAAGTCCTGGGCCATGATGATTTCCATCAACTGCGCGTTGGTGGCTGAGGTCTGCTGCGGCACGCCGGCCAGGTAGGTGCGGGTGTCCTGGACCAGGGACTTGAACTCCTGCACACCCAGCTGTTTGGCGAACAGCTTGTCCCACTGTCCGGACAGGGCATGCGCGGTGTTGCCGAGTTGTTCCTGGATGGGCTGCGCGCTCTCCGCGGCGTTGAGGGTGCGTTCCGCCGCCTGCGCGGTCATGGACGAGATGTAGTTGAGGCGGTCGCGGTTGCTGGGCAGGTCGCTCGCGACCTTTTCCAGGGTCTTGTCCAGGCCCAGCTCGCGCAGCAGGTTGTGGAGGCTGCGGGTCATGTGGCCGAGCTGGGAGAAGATGCGCTCGGGGCAGACCCCCTCCGAGCCGCCGCTGCCCATCTCCTCGCGGCTGACGGCCGTGCTGATGCTGTCGAACAAGGCCTCCAGTTCGGGGGTGTCCTCGCTCGATTCCGCCTTGACGGGTTCCGGCACGGGGGCTGCGGCGCTGGCGATGCTGTCGAACAGGGCTTCCAGTTCGGGGGAATCGCTGCTCATTGTTGCTCCTTGTTCATTTCGATGGCCCGGTTCCCGGCGGTTTACATGCCGTATTTTTCGAAGATCTTGCCCAGCTTCTCTTCCAGCGTGGCGGCCGTGAATGGTTTGACGATGTAGCCGGAGGCGCCGTTCTGCGCGGCCTCGATGATGTTTTCCTTCTTCGCTTCCGCGGTGATCATGAGCACGGGCAGGTGCTTGAGGCCGCCGTCGGCGCGGATCGCCTTGAGCAGTTCGATGCCGGTCATGTTGGGCATGTTCCAGTCGGTGACCACGAACTGGAAGTTGCCGCCGTTGAGCTTCTGCAGCGCGGCGACGCCGTCCTCGGCCTCGTCCACGTTGGTGTAGCCCAGCTCCTTGAGCAGGTTGCGCACGATGCGGCGCATGGTGGAGAAGTCGTCCACCACCAGGAATTTCAGGTTCTTGTCGGCCATTGCGGTCCTCTTGATGCCGTATTGCTATGCGAGTGTCAGAGCGTGGGAAGCGGCCATTCTATCGTCCCCGGCTAGCGCCTCAAAAAGGCCAGCAGGGTGTCCGCCAGCACGGCCGGATCGAATTTGGCGACATACGCGTCCACGCCCACCTTTTGGCCCATGGTCCGGTTGGCCTCCGAGGACAGCGAGGAGTGCATGATGACGGGGATGCCGGCGAAGCGGCTGTCGGACTTGATGTTCTTGGTCAGGACATAGCCGTCCATCTCGGGCATTTCCGCATCGACGAGGATCAGCTGGATCTGGTCCTTGAGCGGGATCCGTTCCGCCGTGGCGCGGTTTGCCATATTGGACAGCTTGTTCCAGGCCTCCAGGCCGTCGTTGGACTGGATGTACTTGAGGCCGAGCTTGTCGAGGACCGAGGTGATTTCCTTGCGCGCCACCGAGGAGTCGTCGGCGAAGAAGATCGTGCTGTCGCGGACGCTCTCGGCCTTGGGAAGGTTCGGCACGGGCTTCTCGCCCAGGATCTCCACGAGTACCCGCTCCACGTCGAGGATGGACACCAGGCGGCCGTCGTCGAGCTCGGTGATCGCGGTGATCATGCCGTCCTGTCCGGCGAGGTTGTTTTCCGGCGGCTTCACCTTGTCCCAGTCGACGCGGATGATGCGGTCGACCTCCTTGACCAGGAAGCCCTGTGTGTGGCGCGCGAACTCGGTGACGATGAGCGTCTCGCCAATGCCCTCCGGTGCACCGTCCAGCTTGATGAATTGCGCCAGCGAGATCACCGGGATGATGCTGCCGCGCAGGGAGATGACCCCCTCGACGCCGGCGGGCATGTTCGGTGTCAGGGTGATGTGTGGCGTGGGCGAGACCTCGCGCACCTTGAACACGTTGATACCGAAGGTCTCATGCGTGCCGAGGGAGAACAGCAGCAACTCCATCTTGTTGGAGCCGGCCAGTTTCGTCCGGGCGTCCACGGCCTCCAAGAGCTTGGTCGGTTCCAGGGGGTTCATGCGGGCATTCTCCAGTTACTTGAGCAGACGGTTGAGGGCTTCCGCCAAGCGGTGCGGCTCGAACTTCGGCACATATTCATCGACGCCAACGGAAATCCCCAGCTGTCTGTTGGCATCCGAGGACAGAGAGGAATGCATGAGCACCGGGATGCCGGCAAAGCGCGGATCGCTCTTGATGTTCTTGGTCAGGACATAGCCGTCCATCTCCGGCATTTCCACGTCGGTGAGCACGAGTTGCACGAAATCCGACATCGGGCGCCCGGCGATTTCCGCCTGGGCTGCGATCTTCTGCAGTTCTTCCCAGCCTTGGCGGCCATTGATGGCGGAGATGCCATTGACGCCGAGGACCTCCAGCGTACGCTCGATCTGCTTGCGTGCCACGGAGGAGTCGTCGGCGTAGAACACCGTGCGATTCTGCTTCTCGATGGGGGTGAGGCCTGCGAAAAGATGGCTGTCGTCCACCTGCGCGGTGTCGGCGAGAATCTTTTCCACGTCCAGCATCATCACCAGCCGGGTGTCCTGGAGTTCGGTGACCGCTGTGACAAGGCCGCCCATGCGCGCGACCAGCATGGCAGGGGGGACCTTCATCTGCGACCAGTCCAGGCGCAGGATGGTGTCGACCTCGCCGACCAGGAAGCCCTGCGTGTGGCCGTTGTATTCGGTGACGATCATGATCGCCGGCGGCGCGTCGGTGGAGATGCCGATGTATTTCGCCAGGTCGACCACGGGTACCAGGACGCCGCGCAGGCTGACCATGCCTTCCACGGCGTTGGGCATGTCGGGTGCCCGGGTGATCTCGGGGATCCGCATGACTTCGCGCACCTTGAACACGTTGATGCCGAAGGTTTCCTTGCGGCCCGTGTTCGTGTCCGTGCCCAGCGTGAACAGCAGGATCTCCAGCTTGTTCGCCCCGGCGAGGCGGGTGCGGGCATCAATGCGTCTTAACAATTCCGACATGGTGGCCTCGTGAGCATGGGTGCGGGCAATGTAATTGATTTGATATTTGAGTGCGTCATTCGGGCATTAAATCGGCATGCTCAAGCAAAACTTTAGGGGTTTCGCGCGTGCGGACGCCCCTCGGGCGCGATGGTTTAATATGCGCGCTCCATGAAGGGCCGTGACGACATGACCTCCCCTCCCGCTGACGATGCCGAGTTGCGGCAAGCCTTTGCGTTGTTCAGCGAGACCTCCGAGAAGCTCGCCGATGCCTACCTGGAGCTGCAGTCCCAGGTGGGGCGTCTGACCTCCGAACTTGCCGCGGCCAACGGCGAGCTGGCGAGGCGAGAGCGCCTGTCCGCCCTCGGCGAGATGTCGGCGCAGGTCGCGCACCAGTTGCGTACCCCCCTCGCCACCGCGCTGCTCTATGCCGGGCACTTGGCCCGTCCCCAGCTCAAGGACAGCGACCGCGTCCGTTTCGCCGAGAAGACCCTGGGGCGTTTGCGTTATCTGGAGCGCCTGATCCAGGACATGCTGTTGTTCGTGAAGGGCGCGCAGGCATCCGGCGAGACCTTCCCGCTCGCCGCTTTGCGCGACGAGCTGGCCCACACCCTGGAGCCGCAGGCGGCCGACCGGGGCGTGGCACTGCTCCTGGGTGAACTGTCCGGCGGCCTTGCCTTGCGCGGCGACCGCCAAGCCATACTCGGTGCCCTGATCAACCTGCTGGAGAACGCGATCCAGGCCTGCGGCGAGGGCGGTCGCGTGAGCCTGGAATTGTCCGGGCAGGGCAGCCCCTATGCCGCCTTCGCCATCGAGGACGACGGTGTGGGTGTCCCCGAGGCGGCGCGCGAACGGCTGTTCGAACCCTTCTTCACCACGCGTGGAGAGGGCAGTGGTCTCGGGCTCGCCATCGTGCGCCAGGTGGCGGACGCGCACGGTGGCTGGGTCGAGTGCGCGCCGAGGGACGGCGGCGGCAGCCGCTTCGTTTTGTATCTGCCGTTCGCGATGCCGGAGCAGCACCATGCCTGACGCCCTGCCGATCCTGGTCGTGGAGGACGATGCCGCCCTGCGCGAGGCCTTGCAGGACACGCTGGAACTGGCGGGCTACGGTGTCACCGCCGCCGCCGACGCCGAGCAGGCCCTGGCCTGGCTGGACAAGACAGGTACGGCGAATGCCCCGGGGCTGGTCTTGACCGACGTGCAGATGCCCGGCATGGATGGGCATGCCCTGCTGCGCAATCTGAAGGCGAAACGCCCCGAGATCCCCGTGCTGCTGATGACCGCCTACGGCCAGATCGAACGTGCCGTCGAGGCCATGCGGGAAGGCGCGGCGGACTACCTGCCCAAGCCCTTCGAGCCCGATCGCCTGCTCGCCGCCGTGGCGCGCTATTACCGACAGGGGGGGCTGGACGCGGACCTGGGGGTGGTTGCAGAGGACCCGCGCACGCTGGCGATGCTCGACCTCAGCCGGCGCGTCGCCGCCACCGATACCACCGTGCTGCTCACCGGCGAGTCGGGGGTCGGCAAGGAGGTGTTCGCGCGCTACATCCACCGTCACTCCAGCCGTCGCCACGGCCCTTTCGTCGCCGTGAACTGCGCGGCGATCCCGGAGAACCTGCTCGAATCGGTCCTGTTCGGCCATGAAAAGGGTGCATTCACCGGCGCGGCGACGGCGCAGCCGGGCAAGTTCGAGCAGGCCAACGGCGGCATCCTGCTGCTCGATGAGATCGCGGAGTTGCCGCTCGGCCTGCAGGCGAAGCTGTTGCGCGTGCTGCAGGAGCGGGAGGTGGAGCGCGTCGGCGGGCGCATGCCGGTGCAGCTCGATACCCGTGTGATCGCCGCGACCAACCGCGACCTGCAGGCGTGGGTGCGCGAGGGGCGTTTTCGCGAGGACCTGTTTTACCGCCTCAACGTGTTTCCCATCGAGATTCCGCCACTGCGCGAGCGCCGCGCAGACATTCCAGCGCTCGTCAGGCACCTCCTGCAACGCTTCGAAGGCGTCATCGGCAGGCGCGGTTTCACTCTGTCGGGGGCGGCCCTGGCCGAATTGACTGGGTATGACTGGCCCGGTAACATCCGCGAGCTATGTAACGTGGTGCAGCGGGCCATGGTGCTGGCGCCCGGGACCGAGATCGGGGTCGAGCATCTCATGCTGCCGAATCGCCCGGGACTGGAGCAGGATCGTCCCGTCCCGGATGTCGGAGCGGCCAGGCCGGCCGACATGGGGCTGAAGGACGTGGAACGGGAGACAATCCTGGACACCCTGCGGCGCATGTCGGGTTCGAGACGGCGCACGGCGGAGGCCTTGAACATGAGCGAGCGGACCTTGCGTCACAAGCTCAAGCAGTACCGCGAAGCTGGCTTTCTGGATGGAGATGACCTCCTATAATGGGCCTCAGGAGGTGGTGCGATGAACAGCGTTGAGCAGATGGTGAACCAGCTGCGTGCCGTGGCGGCACAGGCGGCGGGTCCTGCCGCGTCGCAAGCGACCTCCGAAACCGCCCCCTCTCAGGACTTTGCCGCCTTGCTGAAATCGGCGGTTGACGAGGTCAACAGCGCGCAAATGGATGCCAAGCAGTTGACGCGCCAGTTCGAGGGCGGCGACCCCGATGTCAACCTTCAGGATGTGGTCCTCTCTCTGCAGAAGGCCAGCCTGTCCTTCCAAACCATGGTGCAGGTCCGGAATAAACTGGTGACGGCTTACCAGGAAATCATGAACATGCAGGTCTGACTGGGACACGGTTGACGGATGGCCCTCCAGGCGCAGAACCTACTCTCCAATTTCGCCTATCGCTTCAACCACCTGCCAGCCACCAAGAAGATGGGCCTGGCGGCAGCCGTGGCGGCCTCGATCGCCTTGATCGTCGGCATGTTCCTCTGGTCCAGCAGCCCGGACTATCGCGTGCTGTTCTCCAATCTCTCTGAAAAGGACGCGGGGGCGGTCACGACGGCGCTGCAGCAGATGAACGTGCCGTACAAGACCGAGGCGGGCGGTACTTTGCTCGTGCCCTCCGAGCAGGTCTACGACCTGCGTTTCAAACTGGCGGCGCAGGGGCTGCCAAAGGGTGGCGCGGTCGGCTTCGAACTGATGGATTCGCCGAAGCTTGGCATGACCCAGTTCCAGGAACAGGTCGCGTTCCAACGCGGTCTCGAGGGCGAACTGTCGCGCACCGTACAGTCCCTGGCGCCGGTCGAGTCGGCGCGCGTCCACCTCGCCATCCCCAAGCCCTCGGTCTTCATTCGCGACAAGCAGGCCCCGTCCGCGTCCGTGCTCGTCAACCTGCATCCGGGGCGCGCCCTTGATCCGGGGCAGGTGCAGTCGATCGTGCACCTGGTATCGAGCAGCGTGCCGGAGCTTTCGCCCGGCAATGTCACGGTGGTGGACCAGACCGGCAACCTGTTGACCGCGAAGACCGACAAGGGGGCGATCCAGGGCCTGGATGCCGGACAACTCGACTACCTGCGGCAGATCGAGGATTACTACTCGCAGCGCATCGAGGCCATCGTCTCGCCCATCGTCGGCCAGGGCAACGTCAAGGCCGAGGTGCGCGCGGACCTGGACTTCTCGCAATCCGAGGCCACGAGCGAGACCTACAAGCCGAACCCGACGCCGGACACGCAGGCCATCCGCAGCCAGCAGCAGGTGGAAGACATCAACGGCGGCGCGAACCAGGCGCAGGGGGTGCCCGGCGCCCTGACCAACCAGCCGCCGGGGCCCGCGACCGCGCCGCCCAACGCGCCGCCCGTGTTGGGCCCCGCGTTGGCGCCGGCGCGACGTCGAGCCGCAAGGAAAGCACCATCAACTTCGAACTGGACAAGACGATCCGCCACGTCAAGGACCCGGTGGGCCGGGTCAAGCGTCTCTCGGTCGCCGTGGTGGTGAACTACCGCGCCGCCGTGGCCGGGCCGGAGGGGGAGCCGGGCAAGCCGACGCCGCTGACCGCCCCGGAACTGGAACAGATCAACAATCTGGTCCGCGAGGCGATGGGCTTCAGCCAGGAGCGCGGCGATACCGTCAACGTCGTGAATGCCGCCTTCACCGAGGCCAAGACCGAGATCGATATCCCCGTCTGGAAGGACCCGGACAACGTCTCCATGGCCAAGGGGCTGTTGAAGAATCTGATCGTGTTCGGCCTGGCCTTCTATTTGGTGTTCGGCGTTTTGCGCCCACTCCTGCGTGACCTGGTCAAGCCCGTCGAGGTGGTGACGCCCGAAGGCGTGGGCATGGGCGCCGGTGCGGCGATGGGCATGGAGGGGGGCTGGCATGCCCGGCATGCCGATGCGGGAGGACAGCTATGCCGCGCACCTCGCCAAGGTGAAGGAGTTCGCCAAGGGCAACCCGCAGATCACGGCCGAAATCATCAAGGAATGGATGAATAAGGAATGAGCGAACAGAGCGTCATCGAGTCCGCCATCCTGAT
Source organism: Pseudomonadota bacterium (assembly GCA_040751755.1). Lineage (GTDB taxonomy): Bacteria > Pseudomonadota > Gammaproteobacteria > Burkholderiales > Thiobacillaceae > PFJX01. Next base: position 172,637 of record JBFMHC010000050.1, on the reverse strand, counting down.
GCTCGCCCTCGGTCACGAGGAGGCCGCCGAGGTGTTCAAGTACCTCGGGCCGAAGGAGGTGCAGAAACTGGGCACCGCCATGACCAACGTCGGCAACGTGAGCCGCGAGCAGATCGAGATCGTGCTGCGCTCCTTCAACGAGGCCACCGAGGGGCGGATCAGCCTCGGCGACTCCAACGAATACATCCGTTCCGTGCTGAAGAAGGCCCTGGGCGATGACAAGGCCGGGCACCTGATCGACCGTATCCTGCAGGGCAACGAGAGCGCTGGCATCGAGAGTCTGAAATGGATGGACGCGGCCAGCGTCGCGGAGATGATCCGCAACGAACACCCGCAGATCATCGCCACCATCATGGTGCATCTGGACCGCGATCACGCCAGCGAGATCCTCAACCTGCTCACGGAACGCCTGCGCAACGACGTGATGCTGCGCATCGCCACCCTGGAAGGCGTGCAGCCCATGGCGATGCGGGAGCTGAACGAGGTGCTGACGCAGCTCCTGTCCGGTGGCGAGGTCACCAAGAAGAGCTCGCTGGGCGGGGTCAAGACCGCGGCGGACATCCTCAACTACATGGGCGGGGCGATCGAGGCCTCGGTGCTGGCGAATATCCGCGAGCACGACGCCGAGCTGGCGCAGAAGATCCAGGACCAGATGTTCACCTTCGACAACATCAACGAACTGGACGACCGCTCGGTGCAGCTGTTGCTGCGCGAGGTGCAGTCGGAGACCCTCATCATCGCCCTCAAGGGCACCTCGCAGGAACTCAAGGACAAGATCTTCCGCAACATGTCCAGCCGTGCAGCCGAGGCGCTGAAGGAGGACCTGGACGCGAAGGGGCCGGTCAGGCTGTCCGAGGTCGAAGCGGAACAGAAGGAAATCCTCAAGATCGTGCGCAAGCTGGTGGACGAGGGGCAGATCGTCCTTGGCGGCAAGGGTGGCGAAGAAGGCCTGGTCGAGTAAGCTACGTCCTGTCCGCTCAGCCACCCGCCAGCCCACCGCGCCATGTCGAAGGTCATCCCGAAGGAACAGCTCACCGCCTATCAGCGCTGGGAACTGGCCGCCTTCGAGGAGGGACGCGGTACCACGCAGCCATCCCAGCCGCCGGCCGAGCCTGCGTCCGGTATCGCCCTGGAAACAGGGGAGGTGGGGGCGGACTTCAAGGTGGCCCTGCCCACGGCGGAGGAACTCGAACGCATCCATCAGGAGGCCTGGCAGGAAGGCTACGACCTGGGTCTGGAGGAGGGGCGCAAGGCCGGCTTCGAGGCCGGTCGCCAGGGTGGCGAGAACTACTCACGTCAGCTGCGCGCCCTCGCAGAAGCGCTGGAGGTGGAGCGCATGCGGCAGGACGAGGCGGTGGCGCAGGAGGTACTGGCCCTGTCGATCGCCATCGCCCAGCAGCTGATCGGCGCGACCCTGCGTGTGAAGCCCGAGCTGATCATCGAGACCATCCGCGAGGCCTTGCTCTCCCTGCCTGCCCTGAGCGGCCACCATCGCATCGTCGTGCATCCGGACCATGCGGCGGTGGTGCGCGACTGGTTGGCGCAGGAGCATAACCACCTGTCGTGGAAGGTCTCCGAGGATCCGCAGATCGAGCCTGGCGGTTTCCGCTTCGAGACCACACATAGCGAACTGGATGCCTCCATGCCGGCGCGCTGGCGCGAGATCGTCGAGTGCCTCGGCGCCAAGCTGGACTGGATGGAATGAGCCGTGCCGCGCAGCTGATCACCTATCTGCGAGATTGCCAGGAGGCGGTGGGCCAAGTCACGCCCTGGCGAGTCAGCGGGCGCCTGACCCGCGTTGCCGGCCTGGTCATGGAGGCCTCCGGGCTCAAGCTGGCGACCGGCGTCTCCTGTCGCGTGGTGATGCCGGGTGGGCAGCAGGTGGATGCGGAGGTGGTGGGGTTCTCCGGCGAACGTCTGTTCCTCATGCCCTCCACCGACGTCTATGGCCTGGCGCCCGGCGCGCACGTTGAGCTCTCCGGGGCCAGCAGCTTCGATCCGCCGGTGATGAACAAGCCGTTTTCCCGCCGTCGCCGCATCGAGGACCGGATCCGCCAGGTCGCGGTCGGCCCCGAACTGCTGGGACGGGTCATCGACGGCGCGGGGCGTCCGCTCGACCGCCTGGGGGCGGTCGAGGCCTCTCGGCGAGTGCCGCTGTACGCGCGGCCCTACAACCCGATGGAGCGCGAGCCGATCAAGGATGTGCTGGACGTCGGCGTGCGCGCGATCAATGCGCTGCTCACCGTCGGACGCGGCCAGCGCATGGGTCTGTTCGCCGGCAGCGGCGTCGGCAAGTCCATGCTGCTGGGCATGATGGCGCGCTACACCGAGGCCGACGTCGTCGTGGTCGGCCTGATCGGCGAGCGCGGCCGCGAGGTGAAGGACTTCATCGAGAACATCCTCGGCCAGGAGGGGCTGCGCCGCGCCGCAGTGGTGGCCGCACCCGCAGACTCGCCGCCCTTGCTGCGCCTGCACGGCGCCGCCTATGCCACCGCCATCGCCGAGTATTTCCGTGACCAGGGCATGCAGGTGCTGCTGATCATGGATTCGCTGACGCGCTATGCGCAGGCGCAGCGCGAGATCGCCCTCGCGGTGGGCGAGCCGCCCGCCACCAAGGGCTACCCGCCATCGGTGTTCGCGAAGTTGCCGCAACTGGTTGAGCGGGCGGGCAACGGGCGCAAGGGCGGGGGGTCGATCACCGCCTTCTACACCGTGCTGATGGAGGGCGACGACCAACAGGACCCGGTCGCCGACGCGGCGCGGGCGATCCTCGACGGCCACGTCGTGCTATCGCGCCAGCTTGCCGACCAGGGCCACTACCCGGCGATCGACATCGAGGCATCGATCTCGCGCGCGATCACTGAACTGCTGCCGCGCCAGGAGATGGACCGGGTGCGCCGCTTCAAGGCGTTGTACGCCCGCTACCAGCGCAGCCGCGACCTCATTACCATCGGCGCCTACAGCAGGGGGAACGACCCGCAGCTGGACGAGGCCATCGCCGTCTACCCGCGCATGGAGCAGTTCCTTGTCCAGGATTTCCTGGACAAGGAGCCGTATTCAGCGAGCCGACAGCAGCTGGAGGGCCTCTTCGCGGGCTAGCCGTGCGTGGCCGACCGCCGCCCGAGGTAAGGGTGGCGGCCGGTGCGGCGGCCTCAGCTCTTGGACTTGCTGGCCAGTCGGGCCCAGATGAACAGGCCCATGGCGATCAGAAAACCGATGGTGAAGAGGCTCAGCAGGCCGATGTCGCTGCCGAAGAGTTCTTTCATTACGACGTCCATTTGCAAGCTCCTTTTCAGGCCCGTGCGGGCATTGGTGGATTCTCAGGCACCAGGGTGCAGGCTCGTCTCTTCGCTGAAAGGGGCCAGCCACTCACCGCGCAGGCGCCAGCTCTTGTCCGGCGCGTCGAGGATCAATTGGCGTTTGCCCTGGCCCGACAGTTGAATGCGGGCTTGGTATTTCCCCTGTCCCACATGCGACAGGGGGATTTGTTGATCGAGGTCGTCCTGGGTGGGATGCGCCAGGGTCAGCGTCAAGGCGTCCGGCCAGGCCACGCGACCGATCAGGGCCAGCGTCAGCTCGCCGTCGGCGTAGACGACGCGCGCGCCCAGGCCGAGCTGTGCCGCACGTAGCTGCGACGTATCCTGGGTCGCCACCGCCATGCCCGTCTTGACGTACCCGGTCCTGACCAGGTCGTCCGGGTCATGCGAGGCGATGACGACGGTGGCGATGCCCGCGACCACGGCTGAGAACGGCAGGCCGATCACCAGCCAGACCATGCGTTCCTTCCACCACGGCAGGCCTTGTTCGGCGGGGGGGGGAGTGGTCATGACATCCTCAACGCAGGAAGCTGGATTTCGCCTCGCGCCGGATCGCGGGGGCATCATCCGCCTGGATGGTGAACAGGATCGGCTGGCTGGGCCGTTGCAGGCTGTCGGGCTGCGCGCGCAGCGCGACCTTGACGGTCGCCGTGCCCAGGGCTGGGATGTCCACCTGCGCGCCGGTGTGCACGCGCAGGCCGTCGATGCCGGAGGCACTGATCCGGTAGCGGTGCGTCTGCGCGTCCATGTTGATGATCTGCAGGCGGTAGAGGTTCTCGATCTGCCCGTCCTCGGCCTCGCGCGACAGGGTGCGGCGGTCGCGGATCACGTCCGCGCGCAGCGGCACACGCTCGGCAAGGGTGTAGAAGAAGGCGCCGATGATCGCGGTCAGCAACAGCGTGTAGATCAGGGTGCGGGGGCGGAACACGTGGCGCAGGATGTCCTTGTCCGGATATTTGCCGTCGATGGCGTTCTGCGTGGAGTAACGGATCAGGCCCTTCGGGTAGCCCATCTTGTCCATGACCTGGTCGCAGGCGTCAATGCAGGCGGCGCAGCCTATGCACATGTACTGCAGGCCGTTGCGTATGTCGATGCCGGTCGGGCAGACCTGCACGCAGATGCCGCAGTCCACGCAATCACCCAGCCCCTGCGCCTTGTGGTCGGCGTCCTTCCTGCGCGGGCCGCGGCTTTCGCCGCGCCGGTAGTCGTAGGTGATGATCAGCGTGTCCTGGTCGAACATCACGCTCTGGAAGCGCGCGTAGGGGCACATGTATTTGCATACCTGCTCGCGCATGAAGCCGGCGAAGCCCCAGGTGGCGAAGGCATAGAAGAAGATCCAGAAGGACTCCCAGGGGCCGAGGCTGAAGGTCTGCAGTTCCTGCCACAACACGCTCACGGGTGTGAAATAGGCGACGAAGGTGAAGCCGGTCCAGAGCGACAACAGCACCCAGGCGACATGTTTGCCGCCGCGGCGCAGGATCTTGTTGGCGTTCCACGGCTGGCTGTTGAGCTTCTGCTGCTGCTTGTAGTTGCCCTCGATCCACCCCTCCACCCACATGAACAGTTCCGTGTACACGGTCTGCGGGCAGGCATAGCCGCACCACAGGCGGCCGGCGACGGCGGTGAACAGGAACAGGGCTAGTGCGGAGATGATCAGCAGGACGGCGAGCCAGATGAAATCCTGCGGCCAGAAGACCTGCTCGAACAGGTAGAACTTGCGCGCCCCAAGGTCGAACAGCACGGCCTGGCGGTCGTTCCATTGCAGCCAAGGCAGGCCGTAGAAGATCACCTGTGTGAACACCACCAGCGCGACGCGCCACCAGTTGAACCAGCCCTGCACCGCGCGCGGGTAGATCTTCTGGTGCACGGCGTACAGGGACTGCTCCTGCTCGCCCTCCTTGATGATGGGGATGACGCCAGGTTTGGCTTCTGGCTTGGCTTCGCTCAAGTTCCGTTCCTCTCTCACAGATGGTCCTGCGCCGACGCGCGGCGCGTGGTCCTCCGATCCTGCCTGCGGGCTTGTTTTGTGGGGTTTGCCCGGAACATAGCCCGCGCTTGCGCACGGGCTATGTTCCGGGGGCCGGCGTGGCCGGCCCTCCGGCTGCTTGCTGCTTAGTTCGCCGTGGGTGCTGCGGCGGGGGCGTCCGCAGGCGCCGCCTCAGCGGGCGCGGCCTCGGCCACGGGGGCCGGCGCGGCGGGCTTCTGACCACCGCCGAGGCCCCAGACGTAGGCGCTCAGGAGGTGGATCTTCGCCTCGCCCAGGGCCTGCTGTTGCGCGGGCATGCCGCCCTTGCGGCCCTTCATGATGGTCTCGATGATGGCCGCCTCGGAGCCGCCGTATTGCCAGGCATCGTCGGTGATGTTGGGGAAGCCGGCAGCTGCCATGCCCTTGCCATCCTCGCCGTGGCAACCCGCGCAGGCGGCGAACTTGTCCTTGCCCGCTGCTGCCAGGGCAGCGTCGTGCGGCTTGCCACCCAGCGACAGGACGTAGTTGGCGACCTCCTTGGCACTCTGCTCGTCACCTACCAGCCCGCCGGGCATCTCGGCCAGGCGGCCGTTCGTGATGCTGGCCTTGATGTCGTCGGGCGTGCCGCCGAACAGCCACTGGTTGTCGGTCAGGTTGGGGAAGCCCTTGGCGCCCTGGGCGTCGGAACCGTGGCACTGCGAGCAATAGGTGAGGAACAGGTTCTCGCCCATCTTGCGTGCATCCGGGTTGCCCGCCACGGTCATCACGTCCTGGCCCATGAAGGGTTGCAGCACGGCGTTGAACTTGGCGTCGACGCGCTCCTTCTCAGCCTTGTACTCATCGGCGGAGGACCAGTTCCAGATGCCCGAGAACTTGCCCACGCCCGGATACAGGACCAGATAGGCGATGGAGAAGAAGATCAGGCCGTAGAACATCCACATCCACCAGCGCGGCAGCGGGTTGTTCAGTTCCTGCAGGTCGCCGTCCCAGGTGGGGGCCATCAGTTCGGCCTCTTCCCCTGCGGCGAGCTTGCGCGTGGTCTGGCTGCGCAGCATGTACAGCGAGAACAGGATGCCAAGGATGGTCAGGACGGCGATGTAGTAGTGCCAGAAATCGCTGACAAAGTCGGGAACTGCATATCCAGCAATCATGTGAGTCTCCTAGTCAATTCGGCGCGCGGCCGGCCTCGTCGCGGTCCTTCGCCTCTTCCTCGAAGGGAAGCTTGGCCGCGTCCTCGAACTTCTGCTTGTTGTCGCGGTGGAAGGCCCACCAGACGATGGCGACGAACAAGACGAAGGACACGACGGTGGCGATCGAACCGAACAGGCCGGCGTCCATATCAGTTGGCCTTCGGACCGTAGGTGCCGAGGACTTGCAGATAGGCGATGAGGGCATCCATCTCGGTCTTGCCTTCCAGCATCGCGGGGGCGGCGGCGATCTCCTCCTCCGTGTAGCCGTGGCCGACGATGTTGAGGGTCCTCATCTTCGCCTGGACGTTGGCCGCGTCCGCGGGGGCGTCGGCCAGCCACGCGTAGGCGGGCATGTTGGATTCCGGCACCACGGAGCGCGGGTCCATCAGGTGCGCATAGTGCCAGTCATCCGAGTAGCGCCCGCCGACGCGGTGCAGGTCCGGGCCGGTGCGCTTGGAGCCCCACTGGAACGGACGGTCGTAGACGAACTCGCCGGCCACGGAGAAATGGCCATAGCGTTCGGTCTCAGCGCGGAACGGACGGATCATCTGCGAGTGGCAGTTGTAGCAGCCCTCGCGGACGTAGATGTCGCGCCCCGTCAGTTGCAGCGCGGTGTAGGGCTTGAGGCCCTCGATCGGCTGCGTGGTCGACTTCTGGAAGAACAGCGGCACGATCTGGACCAGGCCGCCGACGGAAACCGCGATGAATGACAGGACCAGGAGGAGGCCGATGTTCTTCTCGAGTACCTTGTGTGCAGACATGTGAGTCTCCTATCCGTTAGGCCGCGACAGCTTCGGGGATGCGGGCGTCGTTCACCGCCTTGCCGGCGGCGACGGTCTTCCACACGTTGTAAGCCATCAGCAGCATGCCCAGGAAGAACAGGCCGCCGCCGATCAGGCGGATCGTGTAGAACGGATACATGGCGTTCACCGACTGGGCGAAGCTGTAGGTCAGCGTGCCGTCGGCGTTGGTGGCGCGCCACATCAGGCCTTGCGCCACGCCGGCGATCCACATCGAGGCGATGTAGAGCACGACGCCGATGGTGGACCACCAGAAGTGCACGTTGATCAGGCGGGTGCTGTACATCTCCTCGCGGCCGAACAGGCGCGGGATGAGGTGGTACAGGGAGCCGATCGAGATCATCGCCACCCAGCCCAGGGCGCCGGCATGCACGTGGCCCACGGTCCACTCGGTGTAGTGGGACAGCGCGTTCACGGTCTTCACCGACATCATCGGGCCCTCGAAGGTCGACATGCCGTAGAAGGACATGGCGGTGATGAGGAACTTCAGGATCGGGTCGGTGCGCAGCTTATGCCAGGCGCCGGACAGGGTCATGATGCCGTTCATCATGCCGCCCCAGGAGGGTGCGATCAGCATCAGCGAGAACACCATGCCGAGGGACTGCGCCCAGTCGGGCAGCGCGGTGTACAGCAGGTGGTGCGGGCCGGCCCACATGTAGATGAAGTTCAGCGCCCAGAAGTGGACGATGGACAGGCGGTAGGAGAAGATCGGACGGCCGGCCTGCTTGGGGATGAAGTAATACATCATGCCCAGGAAGGCGGTGGTGAGGAAGAAGCCCACCGCGTTGTGGCCGTACCACCACTGCACCATGGCGTCATGCACTCCGGCGTAGGCGGAGTAGGACTTCCACCAGTTATCCGCGCCGCCCAGGATCCAGGGCAGTTCGGCGCTGTTCACCAGGTGCAGCAGGGCGATGGTGAGGATGTACGCCGCGAAGAACCAGTTGGCCACGTAGATGTGCTTGGTCTTGCGGATCATGATGGTGCCGATGAACAGCACCGCGTAGGCCACCCAGACCACGGTGATCAGCAGGTCGATGGGCCATTCCAGCTCGGCGTATTCCTTGCCGGTGGTGATGCCCAGGGGCAGCGACACCGCGGCGAGGACGATGATGAGCTGCCAGCCCCAGAACACGAAGGCGGCGAGCCCGTCGGAGAGCAGCCTGGTCTGGCAGGTGCGCTGGACGACGTAGAGGGAGGTGGCGAACAGTGCGGAGCCGCCGAAGGCGAAGATCACCGCGTTGGTGTGCAGGGGACGCAGTCGCCCGTAGGACAGGATTGCGGACAACGGGCCAAGATCCTTGGTGATATCCGGCCAGATCAGCTGGGAAGCGATGATCACGCCGACCAGCATACCGACAATTCCCCATACGACCGTCATGATGGCGAACTGTCGGACGACCTTATAGTTGTATGTTGCTTCCATACGGGTCTCCTTAGCAGTTAAGGCTGGGTCACAAAAAAATTGAATGTCAAAAACGACATCCAAATCCTAAATAACTCCATAACCCAAGTCAATGAGCGTCGTTGTCGGGTTTTGCGCCGTGCGACTCGGGGAGGTCATCATCCATCAGGATGCGGTGTGCAGGTCCTTCCATGTCTTCGAACTGGCCGCTCTTCACCGCCCACAGAAAGACCAGGGCGATCAAGGCCACGAACACGAGGCTGAGCGGGATCAGAAGGTACAGGATATCCATGAGGTGTTTTTATGGCTGGCGGGCATGGTATTGCCTGCCAGCCGGTTGCGGTAATCAAAATACTTTATCGTTTGCCGCGCCCTCGCCGGCGTGAGCGGCGATGCGCGAGAGGCGCATCGCGTTCAGGACCACCAGCAGGGAGGACAACGACATGCCGATGCCCGCCATCCACGGCGTGACATGGCCGAGGGCGGCGGCTGGGATGGCGAGGGCGTTGTAGAGCGCGGCCCAGAAGAGGTTCTGGCGGATCACGCGCTGGGTCTTGCGCGCCAGCCGCACGCCATCCGCGAGGCGGCCGATCTCGCTCGACAGCAGCACCATGTCCGCCGCCGCCTGCGCCGCCTCGGCGCCCTGGTCGATCGCCACCGAGACCTGCGCCTGCGCCAGCACCGGAGCGTCGTTCACGCCGTCGCCGGTCATCGCCACGATCGCGCCGGTCTGCTGCAGGGCGCGCACCGCCTCCAGTTTGTCTTCCGGCAGCATGTCGCCGCGCGCGTCGTCGATGCCGAGTTCCGCGGCGAGGGCGCGCACGTTCTCGCCGCGGTCGCCGGAATACAGGTGCAGGCGCACGCCCAGTTGCTTGAGTTCCTGGATCAGTTGGCGTGCCTGAGGGCGCAGGGCGTCGCCGAGCGTGAACCAGGCCAGCGCGCCCGCCTCGTCCGCCAGCCCCACCACGGTAAGGCCGGGAGCGTGCAGCGCCGGTGCGGCGAGGCCGAGGAACTCGGGCGTGCCGAGACGGTAAGCGCAGCCGTCGATGCGGCCGTGCACGCCCTTGCCGGCGTAGTAGCGCAGGTCCTCGGCGGTCAGCTCGCCCGGGCTGGCGGCGATGCGCAGTGCGGCGGCGACGGGATGGGTGGCGCCCTGTTCCAGGGCGTGCGCCAGGGTCAGGGCCTGTTCCCGGTCGCCGCGCAGGACGTGCACCTCGCGCAGGGTGAACTCGCCGCTGGTGAGGGTGCCGGTCTTGTCGAACACGAAATCGGTGGCGCGCGCCAGGGTCTCGAGGGCGTGGCCGCGCGTGGACAACAGGCCCAGGCGGGTGAGCCGCCCCAGCGCGGCGGTGAGCGCGGCGGGGGTGGCGAGGCCGAGCGCGCACGGGCAGGAGACCACCAGCACCGAGACCGTGATCCAGAAGGCGCGCGCGGGGTCGGTGACATACCAGGCGGCGGCGACGCCGGCGGCGATCACCAGGAGGGCGAGCACGAACCAGGCGGAGACCCGGTCGGCCAACAGGGCGAGGTGGGGTTTTTCCGCGAGGGCGCGGTCGAGCAGGCGGACGATGCCGGACAGCACGGTGTCGGCGCCGACCTTCTCCACCCGTACCACCAGCGGGCTGGCGAGGTTGATGGTGCCGCCGATGATATGGCTGTCCGCCTGCTTGGCGACGGGGTGGGACTCGCCGGTGAGGAGCGATTCGTCGACGTTGGACACGCCCTCCGCGACCCGGCCGTCGGCGGGGAAGCTCTCGCCGGGGCCGACCAGCACGTGGTCGCCGGGCATCAGCTTCACCGCGGCCACCATCTCCTCCGCGCGCGCGGCGGGGAAGCCCGGCAGGCGTACGGCGGCGGCCGGGATCAGCTTGATCAGGCTCTCCGCCGCCTCCGCCGATTTCTTGCGCGCATTCATCTCCAGGAAGCGGCCGGTGAGTAGGAAGAACACGAACATCACCACCGAATCGAAGTAGACGTCCTCGCTGCCGGTGAAGGTGCCGTAGATGCTGGCGGCATAGGCGGCGCCGATGCCCAGCGCCACGGGCACGTCCATGCCGGCGCGCAGCAGCTTGAGGTCGCGCCAGGCGCCCTGGAAGAAGGGCCAGGCGGAATAGAACACCACCGGCGTGGTGAGCAGCAGGCTGGCGAAGCGCATCAGCGCCTCGATGTCCGAGGTCATGGTGCCGGCCTCGGCCATGTAGACGGGCACGGCGTACATCATCACCTGCATCATGCCCAGGCCGGCGATCGCCAGGCGGCGGATCGCGGCGTTGCGCTCCTTGCGGAACAGCTCCTCCTGCCGGTTGGTGTCGAACGGGTAGGCCAGGTAGCCGATCTCCTGGATGCTCTTGAGGATCTCAGAGAGCTGGATCTTGCTGTTGTCCCAGCGTACGCGCGCGCGCCGCGTCGAGAAGTTGATGTCCGCGCCCAGCACGCCCGGCAGCTGGTGCAGGTGGCGTTCGTTCAGCCACACGCAGGCGGCGCAGACGATGCCCTCCAGGATCAGGTTGGCCTCGCGCACGTTGGTGTCGTCGGCGGAACTGCTGACGAAGCTGCTTTGCACCTCGGGGATGTCGTAGAGCTTGAGGTTTTTCAGCTCTTCCAGCGCCGCCTCGGGCGTCGGCGGCAGATCGGTGCGAAGACGGTAGTAGTCGGCGTTGCCGGAATCAATGATGGTCTGCGCCACTGCCTGGCAGCCCAGGCAGCAGGCGGGCTTGTGGACGTTCTGGTAGCGGATGACATAACTGGACCCCGTGGGCACGGGTTCGCCGCAATGGAAGCAGGCGTTGGTCTGGGCGTCTTCGGACATGGGCGCGGATTCTAACCGGCCGCGTGCAGGCGATTGGCCAGGGCGGCGAATTCGGCGACCGAGAGCGTCTCGCCGCGCCGCGCCGGATCGATGCCGACGGCGGCGAAGGTTGCGTCGTCCACCAGGCCCTTGAGGGTGTTGCGCAGGGTCTTGCGGCGCTGGCCGAAGGCGCGCGCCACCACCTCGGCGAAGGTCTTGTGATGCGTGTAAGGCACCGCTTCGGCGGGTAGCGGCAGCAGGCGCACGATCGCGGAGTCCACCTTGGGCGGCGGCCGGAAGGCGCCGGGCGGGACGATGAACAGCCGGGTGACGGCGAAGCGCGCCTGCAGCATCACCGAGAGGCGGCCGTAGTCCGGCGTGTCCGGCGCGGCGGCCATGCGGTCCACCACCTCCTTCTGCAGCATGAACACCATGTCGCGGATGTCCGTCGCGTACTCCGCGAGGTGGAAGAGCAGGGGCGAGGAGATGTTGTAGGGCAGGTTGCCCACCACGCGCAGACCGCCGCCGAGGGCGCCGAAGTCGAAGGCGAGGGCGTCGGCCTGGTGGATGGTCAGCCGTTCGGCGGGGAATTCCGCCTGCAGGCGCGCCACCATGTCGCGGTCGAATTCGACCACGTGCAGGTGGTGCAATACCCCCGCCAGCGGGTGGGTGAGGGCGCCAGGGCCGGGGCCGATCTCCACCATCAGGTCATCCGTCTCGGGGCGGATGGCGGCGACGATGCGGGCGATGTAGTGCGGGTCGACCAGGAAGTGCTGGCCCAGGTGCTTCTTGGCGCGCGGCAGGGGCGTGTTCACAGGGGGGCACTCCGGTTGTGCGCCATTTCCAGGGCGGTGGCGATGGCCACGCGCAGGCTGCCGTCGTTCACCCGACCCTGGCCCGCCAGGTCCAGGGCGGTTCCGTGGTCGACGGAGGTGCGGATGATGGGCAGGCCCAGGGTGACGTTCACGCCCTCGCCGAAGCTGGCGTGCTTGAGCACCGGCAGGCCCTGGTCGTGGTACATCGCCAGCACCGCGTCGCAGGCATCCAGGTACTTGCGCTGGAACAAGGTGTCGGCGGGTAGGGGACCGTCCAGGTCCATGCCTTCGGCGCGCAGGCGCGCCAGCACTGGTTCGATCACCTCGATCTCCTCGCGGCCCAGGTGTCCGCCCTCGCCGGCGTGGGGGTTGAGGCCCGCCACCAGGATGCGCGGCGCGGCGATGCCGAAGTCCCGCGCCAGGGCGGCGTGCAGGATGCGCAGGGTCTCCTCCACGGCGGCGGGCGTGATGGCGTCCGCCACCTCGCGGATCGGCAGGTGCGTGGTGACGAGCGCGACGCGCATCCCGCCGCCGGCCAGCATCATCACCACGCGCGGGGTATGCGTCTGTTCGGCAAGGAACTCGGTGTGACCGGTGAACGGGATGCCCGCGTCGTTGATCACGCCCTTATGCACGGGGCCGGTGACCAGGCCGGCGAACTCGCCAGACTCACAGCCCTCGACCGCGCGCCGCAGGGTCGCCAGCACGTAGTCGCCGTTGCGGGCGTCCAGTCGGCCGGCCTCGACGGCGGCCGGCGCGGGCAGGTGCAGGACACTGATGGGGGCCGGGGTCGCGGGGGCGTAGTCAGGCAGGTCGAACGGCAGGCCGAGCTGGGCGGCACGGTGCGCCAGCACCTGGCGGTCCGCGATCAATACGAGGCGGGCGGGCGGCGGCATCTGCGCCAGCAGGACACACAGGTCCGGGCCGATGCCGGCGGGCTCGCCGGCGGTGAGGCAGAGGGGGGCGGTCATGCAAATAAAAAGGGGCGGCAGGAGCCGCCCCTCAGGGTCGTGTCGATCGTCACTCGCGCTCGCCCATGAAGGCCATGAGCAGCTGCAGCAGGTTGACGAAGATGTTGTAGATGTCCAGGTAGATCGCCAGGGTGGCCATCACGTAGTTGGTCTCGCCACCGTTCACGACACGGCTCACGTCATACAGCAGGAAGCCGGAGAACAGCAGCACGGAGACCGCCGACAGGGTGAGGGTGAGGGCCGGGATCTGGAAGAACAGGTTCGCCAGGGAGGCGAGGATCAGCAGGACGATGCCCACCATGAGGAATTTGCCGAGGAAGCTGAAGTCCTTCTTGGTGGTGGTGGCGATGCCGGCCAGGGTCAGGAAGATCGCGCCGGTGCCGCCCGCGGCCAGGCCGACGATCTCGCCACCGTTGGCGAGGCCCATGGCCACCTGCAGGATCGGGCCGAGCATCACGCCCATGAAGCCGGTGAGGGCGAGCAGCAGGACCACGCCCATGGCGCTGTTGCGGGTGGCGTTGATGCCGAAGAACAGGCCCATCATCACCGCCAACATGCCCAGGGCGCCCATGATCGGGTGCTCGGCCATGAAGGAGAAGTCCATGCTCATGCCGATGAAGGCGCCGATGATCGTGGGGATCATGGTCAGGCCGAGCATCAGGTAGGTATTGCGCAGGACCTTGTTGGTCTGTTCGACGGAAACGGTAGTGGTGTCCATGCGGACAACGTTATCGAATCGCATTGTCGGAGTGCTCCGTGGTTGGCAACGGGAAATGAGACTAACAACAGCCCCAAAGAGTTTCAATTCAATCTTCGTGTCGTAGGTTGGGTATTGGTGGCGGAAACTTTGTAAAATGCCCGCTTTTTAGACAGCCGAAATCTTCCCCTCATCATGGCGTTAATCGTTCAGAAGTACGGCGGTACCTCGGTGGGCTCCATCGAGCGCATCCGCAACGTGGCCGAGCGCGTGGCCAAATTCAAGATGCTCGGCCATCAGGTCGTGGTGGTGCTCTCCGCCATGTCCGGCGAGACCAACCGCCTCATCGGCCTGGCCAAGGAGATCAACAAGGAGCCGGACCCGCGCGAACTGGACGTGCTCGTGTCCACCGGCGAGCAGGTCACCATCGCCCTGCTGGCCATGGCCCTCAAGGACCTGGGCCTGAAGGCGAAGAGCTACACCGGCTGGCAGGTGCCTATCCGCACCGACGATGCCTACACCAAGGCCCGCATCGAGGAAATCAGCGATGTGGCGATGCGCGCCGATCTCGACTCCGGCCACGTGGTCGTGGTGGCCGGCTTCCAGGGCGTGGACCCGCAGGGCAACATCACCACCCTCGGCCGGGGCGGTTCCGACACCACCGGCGTGGCCCTGGCGGCGGCGCTGAAGGCCGACGAGTGCCAGATCTACACCGACGTCGACGGCGTCTACACCACCGACCCGCGCATCGTCCCCGAGGCGCGCAAGCTCGATACCATCACCTTCGAGGAGATGCTGGAGCTCGCCAGCCTGGGCTCCAAGGTGCTGCAGATCCGCTCGGTGGAGTTCGCCGGCAAGTACAAGGTCAAACTGCGCGTGCTGTCCAGCTTCGAGGATGAGGGCGAAGGCACGCTGATTACTTTCGAGGAAGATTCCATGGAACAACCGATCATCTCCGGCATCGCCTTCAACCGTGACGAGGCTAAGTGCACCATCCTCGGCGTGCCCGACAAGCCCGGCGTCGCCGCCAGCATCCTCGGCCCCATCGCCGACGCCAACATCGAGGTGGACATGATCGTGCAGAACGTGGGGGCCAATAACACCACCGACTTCACCTTCACCGTGCACCGCAACGAGCTGAAGAAGGCCCTGGGCGTGCTGGAGACCGTCAAGGACGCCATCGGCGCGCGCGAGGTGACCGGCGATGACAAGATCGCCAAGGTCTCCATCGTCGGCGTCGGCATGCGCACCCACGCCGGCGTGGCGAGCAAGATGTTCCGCGCCCTGGCCGCCGAGAACATCAACATGCAGATGATCTCCACCTCCGAGATCAAGATCTCCGTGGTGGTCGAGGACAAGTACATGGAGCTCGCGGTGCGCGCCCTGCACCAGGCCTTCGAGCTGGACAAGGATACGGCTGCCGCCTGAGCCTACTCATTGATTTTTCATGGCCGCGCGGATATCCTGCCGGCCTCTCGCCCCGGCTCGCCGGGGCCGAGAACGGAGACGTGGCCGAGTGGTCGAAGGCACTCCCCTGCTAAGGGAGCATCTGGGCAAAACCTGGATCGGAAGTTCGAATCTTCTCGTCTCCGCCAAATTCTTTGTTTCAAGAACGTTGCCAATGAGCCGGATTGCTTTATAATCTCGGGCTCTTTGAGCGCCCGTAGCTCAGTTGGATAGAGTACCTGGCTACGAACCAGGGGGTCGTGGGTTCGAATCCTGCCGGGCGCGCCAAGTAAAACAAGGGCTTGCAGAAATGCAGGCCCTTTTCATTTCTGCCCGCGCTATGCGGGGTCTGCGGCTGAAGTCACGTCCCGTCGCCGCTGCGGACCTCGGCGCACAGCTTGCGCAGAGTCTCCAGTGCCCCCGCCAGGGTGCCCTCCCCGCGTTCCAGGGGGAACACCATGTAGGCCGGCAATGTGAAGGTCGGCATCGCCTCGAGCGGCCATAACTGCCCCTGCTCCACCAGATGCCGGGTGATGCGCCATGGGAAATAGCCGCTGCCGCCGTCATGCAGTATCTGTTGCATCGCCAGCCAGCCGATGTTCGCAGTCACCGCCGGGGCGGCCAGATCCGGGAAGGCGGTGCCGAACTGGGCATGGAACTCCGCGCCCCAGTCCATGTGGATGTAGCCCGCATCCGGCCAGGCGCGGCCAGGCTCCGTGGCCACCAGTACCAGCCGCTCCTCGAACAGCCGCTCGATGCCGAGGCCGGGCCGATTCTCGGGGGTGAACAGCACCCCCACGTCCACCGTTCCCTGCACCACGCCCTGCATGATGTCTTCCTCGAAACCCGCCTCCAGGCGCAGCGAGATGTCCGGATAGGCGGTGCGCATGTGCGCCACCCACTGCGACAGGAAGCCGTCCCACAATGCAATGCGCCCGCGCAGGGTGAGGCTGCCCCTGAAGCCGGCGGGCAGGCCGATTTCGTGGCGGGCTTGCTCGAGGGTGCGCACCAGGCCCTTCGCATGGCGTAGGAAGCGACGTCCGGCGGGTGTGAGCGTGGCGCCGCCCCGGCCGCGCTGGAGCAGGGGGGGCGCCCAGATATGCCTCCAGGGTCTGGATGCGAGCGCTTACCGTCGACTGGGTGACGTGCAGCCTCTGTGCCGCGCCGACGAAATTGCCGGCGGCGACCACGGCGAGGAAGGTGCGGGCAAATTCGATGTCCATGTCTTCTTATGTCAATCTATCGACTAATTCGATATTAGTCTCAAATTAAATTCGTTTGTCAGATGGAATTGCGGGGGGCTACCTTGAAGGTGCGGGCTTGTCCCGGAACCTTCCACGACGCTAGGAGCGATGCGATGAGCATGATGCAAAGCCAATCCCCTGACAGACCGATTCTGCAGACACCGAAGAGCCACTTCCTCCCGGGGGTCGAGGACACGACGAACCCTTATGCCATCTACACCAAGGTCCTGATGGTCGATGGCAGGGAGGTACGGACCGACCCCGAGGGCTACATCCTCGACATGGACGACTGGAGCGAGGGTTTCGCGCGTGCCCAGGCGGCTCGCGAGGGGCTGGCGCTCACCGACGAGCACTGGGAGGTGATCCGCTTCATCCGCGAGTATTACGAGGCGCACAACGTCCAGGCGCAGGTGCGGGACATGGTTGTGCATTTCCGCGAGGCCTGGGGGCCGGAGAAGGGCAATAGCCGCTATCTGCACGACATCTTTCCCATGGGGGGGCCGCAGAAGCAGGGCAATCGCGTGGCAGGCATCCGCAAGACCAAGGGCGAACATTGAAGCGGGCGGCGGGGCTGTCCGGCAGGGCGAGGCGTCTCTTGCGCGGGGGTGGGCTACGCCCTTCCTGGCCGCATGGCCGCACGTCCGCGGCACACCCCGTCAGCCATGCCGAACGCCTGATCTCCATACTCGGAGGTTTCGCGGGCATCCTGCTGGTGCTGGAGTTCAGCGGCCGCATGCTCGACTTCCACGGCGCGGCCTTCGTCGTTGCCTCGCTGGGGGCCTCGACGGTGCTGCTCTTCGCCATGCCCCACAGCCCGCTATCACAGCCGTGGCCCATGGTGGCGGGACAAATGGTATCGGCGGCCATCGGCGTGACCTGCGCGCGTGTGGTGGACGACCCCTTCGTCGCCGCGCCCCTGGCGGTCTCCCTCTCCATCGGCGCCATGCACGCCCTGCGCTGCCTTCACCCGCCCGGCGGCGCAACGGCACTGGTCGCCGTCGTGGGGGGAGAGCCGGTGCGCGCCTTGGGCTATGGCTTTCTGTTCACGCCGGTGCTGGTGAACGTGTTGCTCATCCTGCTGGTGGCCATCCTCGTCAACTATCCCTTTCCGTGGCGACGCTATCCCGCCCGGCTCGTCAGACAGGCTGTCTCACCGATGCACGGCGGTGAGGAGAAATGCCTGATCACCCATAGCGGACTGGTCTATGCCCTGTCGCAGATCGATTCCTTCATCGACGTGAGCGAGGAAGACCTGGTGCGGATCTATGAACTCGCCATGTACGACGCCGAGCCTGCGTCGTCGCCGCAGCGGGGCGGCAGCCGCGGCTCTTGAGGCCGCGCGCTTGCCGTGGCGTCTACGCGACGCGGCCGTGGCTGGCGTGGATGGCGGCGACCGCCGCGCCTTTCAGGCCGATGTCCGGGTCCAGCACCACGTGCACCGGGATGTCCCGTATCCAGTCGCTGAACCGTCCCTTGGCGTGGAAGCCGGCGAGGAAGTCGGGTGCGGCGAGGGCACGCAGCAGCTTGGGGGCGATGCCCCCGGCCAGGTAGACGCCGCCGCGCGCGCCGGCCAGCAGGGCGATGTCGCCGGCGACCTGGCCGTAGAGGCGGCAGAACAGGCGCAGGCAGCGCGCGGCGTCGGCGTCATCGGCATGCAGGCCAGCGCTGCTGATCGCCTCTGCGGGGTGAGGTGCCGCGAGCAGGGCATCGGCCGCCTCCGCCTTCTCGCTTTCCGCGATGCAGAAGCGGTACAGGTCGACGATGCCGGGGCCGGACAGCAGGCGCTCGACCGACACCCGTCCGTACAGGCCGCGCATGAATTCCAGCAAGCGGTCCTGTTCCTCGTCCATGGGCGCGAAGGCGATGTGTCCGCCCTCGGTGGGGATGGGGTGGTGCGCGCCTGACCGGGGCACGCAGATGCTGACGCCCAGGCCGGTGCCGGCGCCCATCGCGATCCTGACGCCGCTTGCGCCGGAACTTCCGGCTTGCAGCGATGCCGTCTCGTCTGCCTGCAGCGCGTTGAGTCCCCAGCCGACGGCGACGAAGTCGTTGACGAGTTCGACGCGTGGCAGGCCGGGCGCCCTTTCCAACTGGTCCGCGTCGATGCGCCAGTCTAGGTTCGTGAACTCGACCCTGCGGCCATCCGTCGGCCCAGCGACCGCCAGGCAGGCCGCCTCGCACGCGGTGCCCGCCAGGTAGTCGGCGAGGATGGCCTCGATGCCTGGGTGTTCGGCATTGTGGTAGCGGCGCACGCCGTCGAGCGCGACGCGCATGCCGTCCACACGGGCCAACGCGAGGCGGCAGTGCGTGCCACCGATATCTCCGACGAGCAGTTTCATGTTTGCGGGATCCTAGGTGTTGGCAGTGGGTGGCCGCGCCGTATCGGCTTGGTATGCCACGACCTTGCCGCCGCCTTCTCGTTTTGCCTCGTCGCAGGCGGCACGCGCGGCGGCCAGGCATTCTTCCGCCCCGACCCACTGCGGCGTGACGTGCAGCAGGCCGATGCTCGCATGCAGCCGGCAGGCCTGGCCCTCGCCGTGTGCGCACAGGGCACCGATGTCAGACTGGATGGTCTCGGCGATCCGCAAGGCCTTTTCCTTCGAGCAGGCGTTGAGGAGGATGGCGAATTCGTCGCCGCCCACGCGGGCCAGGGTGTCGCTATGGCGGATGCGCGAGCGCGCAAGCATCGCCACCTGCCGCAGCATCTCGTCTCCCGCCGCGTGGCCTGCCGTGTCATTGACCGGCTTGAAGCGGTCGAGGTCGATATACAGCAGCGCCAGCGGCTGTTCGGTCGCACGCTTGCTCACCAGGCCTTGGGTAAGCTTGTCCACGAGGGCAGGCCGGTTCACCAGGCCGGTCAGCGCGTCGTGATGCGCCTGCCAGAGCAGTTTGCGGTGCATCTCGCGGGCCTCGGTGACGTCCCGCATGACGAGGACGCCGCCGACGATGCGTCCGCCCGTGCCGGGGATCGGTGTGTAGCTGCCTTCCACGTCCTGCTCGATACCCGGTTTGGACAGCAGGGTGGCGGTGCTCGGCAGGGGGGTCTTGCGTCCCGCCATGGCCTCTGCCACCAGGGAGGGCGTGAGGTCGTGACGCTGTTCCTTGTCGAGCAGATGCATCACCGTCTCCAGTTCCCGGCCGACGGCCGTCGTGCCGGTCGCGCCGA
This sequence comes from Pseudomonadota bacterium, assembly GCA_040751755.1. GTDB lineage: Bacteria > Pseudomonadota > Gammaproteobacteria > Burkholderiales > Thiobacillaceae > PFJX01. Next base: position 152,832 of record JBFMHC010000050.1, on the reverse strand, counting down.
GAAGTTGCTCGGCGGCGGGGTTGAGATAGGCGATGCGGCGCGCTTCGTCGAAGCGGATCACGGCGTCGCCGATTGCCTGCAAGGTGAGCTGCGCCCGTTCCTGTTCCTCGAGCAGTGCATTCTCCAGGTCGCGGCTGCGGCGCACGACGAACATGGCGACGATCAGTCCCACCGCGCAGGCGCTGGCGGAAAGCCCGAGCGTCAGGCCGCCGGCCCGCCTGCTGGCGGCCCGCGCCTCGGCAAGCGCACCCCGGTTGAGGGCGCGCTGCATCGTCACCAGCCTGGCCCACAGGTCCATCATGCGTTGCTGGGCGGGATGCAGCCGCTGTCTGATCTGCTCGCGCGCGGCGTCGAGCCGGCCTTCCTGCAAGTGGGCGAGGACCTGCTCCGCACCGAGTTCAACGCCGCGAACCTCCTCGCGTATCCGCCCCCAGAGCCGCCGTTCCTCGCCGGTCAACGGCAGGGCCAGGAACTTGCTGCGTGCGGCGATGAATTCGCGCGCCAGGTGCCTGAAATGCATGATCTCCTCGTCGCGCGCGAACGGGTCGGCGAGGTTGCTGGCCAGCAGCAGGGATTGGTAGCGTGCTTCGTGTACCGCCTGCATGGCGGTGGCCAGTTCGGCCTTTTCGTTGCGTTCGGCGACGATCGCCGTGAGCTGGCCGCTGAGCGTGCGCACATGGGTCACGCCGATGGCCGTGACCGCGGCGAGCAGGATCAGCATGACGCCGAAGCCCGCGATGACGGGGACCAGTGCGGAAGGGCGTTTCATGCCGGCTACTGTGCGCCGATGCCGGCGGGGGCGTCAACCACGGGGGCTGCAGGCCGATCAGGCGAGAATTTCCAACTCCTGCAGCGCCAGGCTCAATGCGTTCCGTTCCTCGTTGAGGACCGGCAGGGTGTGGGTGGCGGTACCGTATTCGAATGGGCGGCCGTGGATGTCTTCCATCATGGTATGGCGGCCGACCGCCTCGAGAACCAGGCAGGGAGGCTCGTCGAGGACCTCGATGACGGTGCACTCTTCGCCACGGTAACGCACGCGCAAGCCCAGGCACTCGCGCAGGCGGGAAAGTTCGATGGCCAGGCTCATGGTGCCGGCGAGTGGTTGAGATTGGCGATCCAGCGCGTGTACAGGGTCTCGGCGACGCCGCGCATGGCCGGCAGGCGGCTGGAGTTGAGCGCCTGTATCTCGGCCGGGGCCTGCACTGCGGGGCTGTCGGCGCTGGCGATCTCGCCGGCGCCGATCTCGCACCAGGCGAGGATCATCTCATCGGTCATCTCCACGTGGCACTGCATGGCCAGATGCGGCCCCATGACGAAGGCCTGGTTGGCGCAGTGCGCATTGCCGAGAATGCGGATCGCGCCGGGCGGCAGGGCGAAGGTCTCGCCATGCCAGTGGAAGGCCTCGAAGGCGTCCACCTCGCCCAGCCAGGCGCGCGCCTCCGCCGCATCGGTGCGTTCGACCCGGCCCCAGCCGATCTCCTTCACCGGGTTGCGGGTCACCTCGGCGCCCATCGCCTTGGCCATCAGCTGGCCGCCGAGGCAATGGCCCAGCACCGGGATGTCCGCGGCGACGGCCTGGCGGATCAGGTCGAGTACGGGGGCGATCCAGGGCAGGTCGTCGTTCACGCTCATGGGGCCGCCCATGAAGACCAGGCCGCTGAAGTCGCGGGCGCTGGCCGGCACATCGGCGCCTTGGTCGATGGCGACCAGCCGCCACGGCAGGCCGCGCGTGTTGAGAAACTTGGCCAGGGTGCCCGGCCCCTCGCTCGCGGCGTGACGGAAGACGGCGATCGGCTTCATGTCTTGCGACTCAGGCCTTGGTCGCGGCGACCTTGTCGTGCTCGATCAGGGCGTAGGCGGAGTGGTTGTGGATGGACTCGAAGTTCTCCGCCTCCACCACATAGGCATCGACGCGCGGCTCCTGGTTGAGGGCGGCGGCCACGTCGCGCACCAGGTCCTCGACGAACTTGGGGTTTTCGTAGGCCTTCTCGGTGACGAACTTCTCGTCCGGGCGCTTGAGCAGGCCGTAGAGCTGGCTGGAGGCGTTCTCCTCGGCGATCTGGATGATGTCCTCGATCCACATGAACTGGTTGGTGCGCACCGTGATGGTGACGTGCGAACGCTGGTTGTGCGCGCCGTAGGCGGAGATCTTCTTCGAGCACGGGCACAGGCTGGTGCAGGGCACGAGGATCTTCATGGTCTGCAGGTACTCGCCGTTGCGGATCTCGCCAATGAAGGTCACGTCGTAGTCCATCAGGCTCTCCACGCCGGACACGGGGGCCTTCTTGTTGACGAAGTAGGGGAAGTTCATCTCCACGTGGCCGGATTCCGCCTCCAGCTTCACCACCATCTGGCGCAGCATGTGCTCGAACGACTCGACCGAGATCTCGCGCTCGTAGCCGTTGAGGATCTCGATGAAGCGGGACATGTGCGTGCCCTTGAAGTGGTGCGGCAGATACACGTACATGCCGAAGGTGGCGATGGTGTGCTGCACGCCGCCGCTCTTGTCCAGCACCTTGACGGGGTGGCGGATGGCCTTGATGCCGACCTTGTCGATGGCGATCTTGCGCGAGTCGGGGTAGTTCTGCACGTCGGCGATGGGGGCCTGGCCGGGAGGGCAGGAGGCGGGGGTGTCGCAAACCGTGTCGCAGGTGCTCATGGGTATATTCCTAAGTACTGATGGGCCACTAACGGGCCGGAGTATAGGCCAGGCCAATACCCGAGTAAACTACTCGGGTAATAGTTTTTTCACCGATGCCTCGATGCCGGCCGCATCCAGGCCGCAGCGCGCGAGCAGGGTGGCGTGGTCGCCGTGTTCGACAAAGCGGTCGGGCAGGCCGAGCTGGAGCAGGGGCTTCGTGATACCGATGCGCGCCAGGCACTCGGCCACCGCGGAGCCGGCGCCGCCCATGACGACGTTCTCCTCGATCGTGACGAGGTAGTCGTGGTTCGCCGCCAGCTCGCGCACCAGGTCTTCGTCCAGCGGCTTGATGAAACGCATGTCGGCGACCGCGGCATCCAGGTTCGCGGCAGCAACCAGCGCCGGGTGCAACATGGCGCCGAAGGCGAGGAAGGCGACGCGTTGCGACGCGCGGCCGCAGGCGCGGCGCAGCATGCCCTTGCCGACCTCCAGCGTTTCCAGCCCGGCGGCGAGCGGCGCGCCGGGGCCGGTGCCGCGCGGGTAGCGCACCGCGCTGGGGCCGTCGTGGCGATAGGCGGTGCTGAGCAGGCGCCGGCATTCGTCCTCGTCCGAGGGGGCGGCGATCAGCATGTCGGGCACGCAGCGCAGGAAGGAGAGATCGAAGGCGCCGGCATGCGTGGGGCCGTCGGCGCCGACCAGGCCGGCGCGGTCGATCGCCAGCATCACCGGCAGGCCCTGCAGGGCGATGTCGTGGATGAGCTGGTCGTAGGCGCGCTGCAGGAAGGTGGAGTAGATCGCCACCACCGGCTTGAGGCCCTCGCAGGCGAGGCCGGCGGCGAAGGTGAGGGCGTGCTGCTCGGCGATGCCGACATCGAAATAGCGCTTGGGGAAGCGTTTCGCGAACTCGGCCAGGCCCGAGCCCTCGCACATGGCCGGCGTGATCGCCACCAGGCGCTCGTCCGCGGCCGCCATGTCGTTGAGCCACTGCCCGAACACCTCGGTGTAGGTGGGTTTCGGGTTGGGCTGGCCGCAGGGCTTGGACTCCACGCCCACCTCGATCTTGAACTTGCCGACCCCGTGGTACAGGCACGGGTCCGCCTCCGCCGGCACGTAGCCGTGGCCCTTCTGCGTGATGATGTGCAGGAACTGCGGCCCCTTGAGCTGGCGCACGTTGGCCAGGGTGGGGATGAGGGCGTCGAGGTCGTGGCCGTCGATGGGGCCGAGGTAGTTGAAGCCGAACTCCTCGAACAGGGTGCCGGGGGTGACCATGCCCTTGAGGTGTTCCTCGGCGCGCTTCGCCAGCTCATGGATGGGCGGCAGGGTGGAGAGCAGGCGTTCGCCCTGCTTGCGCAGGCGGTTGTAGAACTGCCCGGACATCAGCTTGGTGAGGTAGTTGTTGAGCGCGCCGACGTTGGGCGAGATCGACATCTCGTTGTCGTTGAGGATCACCAGCAGGTTGGCGTCCGAGGCGCCGGCGTTGTTGAGCGCCTCGAAGGCCATACCTGCGGTCATGGCGCCGTCGCCGATCACCGCGACCACGCGGCGTGCGTCGTCCTTGAGCTTGAAGGCCTCGGCCATCCCCAGGGCGGCGGAGATGGAGGTGCTGGAATGGCCGGCGATGAAGGCGTCGTAGGGGCTTTCCTCGCGCTTGGTGAAGCCCGACAGGCCATCGGTCTGGCGCAGGGTGTGCATGCGCTCGCGCCGCCCGGTGAGGATCTTGTGCGCGTAGGTCTGGTGGCCGACGTCCCAGACGATGCGGTCGTCCGGCGTGTCGAATACATGGTGCAGGGCCACGGTCAGCTCGATCACGCCGAGGTTGGAGGACAGGTGGCCGCCGGTGCGCGACACCGAGTCGATGATGAAGGCGCGCAGCTCGTCGGCGAGCGCGCGCAACTCGGTGCGCGAGAGCTTCTTGAGTTCGGCCGGGGAGGCGATGCCTTCGAGCAGGGACATCAGAACTGGCGCTCGACGATGAAGCGGGCGATCTCGGCCAGACGATCGCCGCGCGCGCCGAACGGCGTCAGGGCGTCCAGCGCCTCGCGCGTGAGTTCCCCGGCGTAGGCGCGCGCCTCCTTGGCGGACATCAGCGTGAGATAGGTGGCCTTGCCCTGCGCGGCATCCTTGCCGGCGGTCTTGCCCAGGGTGGCGGTGTCGGTCTCCGCGTCGAGCACGTCGTCCATGACCTGGAAGGCGAGGCCGATGCAGCGCGCGTAGTGTTGCAGGCGGGCGCGCAACTCGCCTTCCAGCGGGCCGCCCGCCAGGGCGCCGAGCAGCACGGCGGCCTCGATCAGGGCGCCGGTCTTGTGGATGTGCATGAACTCCAGCTCGGCGAGTTCCAGATGCCTGCCGGTGCTCTCCAGGTCGACCGCCTGGCCGCCGCACATGCCGCGCGAGCCGGCGGCGCGCGCGAGGACGCGCAGCATCTCCACCTGGGTGGCAGGGTCGACGCCCAGGTCGGGCGCGGCCAGCACGCCGAACGCCAGACTCTGCAGGGCATCGCCCACCAGCAGGGCGGTGGCCTCGTCGTACTGCACGTGGCAGGTGGGCTTGCCGCGCCGCAGGTCGTCGTCGTCCATGCACGGCAGGTCGTCGTGGGTCAGCGAGTAGACGTGGATCAGTTCCACCGCGCAGGCGGCCGCGTCGACCGCGGCGGCCTGCGCACCCACCGCCTCGGCGGCGGCGAAGGCGAGCATGGGGCGCACGCGCTTGCCACCGCCGAGACTGACGTAGCGCATCGCTGCGTGCAGCTTGGCGGGGGCGATGTCCTCGCCCGGCAGGACACGTGCGAGCCCCTGTTCGGCGCGGGCCTGCGCCTGGCGGGACCAGGTGGCGAAGTCAGTCATCGCCGCCTTCGCCGCCGCCAAAGTCCTTAAGCGTGCCGTTCTCCAGGATCTTCACCTGCTGCGCGGCCGCCTCGAGGGTCTTCTGGCAGAACGCGGAGAGCGCCATGCCGCGCTTGTAGGCGGCCAGCGAGGCTTCCAGGCTGAGCTTGCCGGATTCCATCTCCGCGACCACCTGCTCCAGTTCCTGGATGGCGCTTTCGAAATCCTTGGGCGTGGCGGTCTTCTCGGTTTTCGGCATGGTCTGTTGTCTTGGTGGGCCCCCTGGGAGTCGAACCCAGCACCAACGGATTATGAGTCCGCTGCTCTAACCAGGCATGAGCTAGAGGCCCGCGTGAAACTCTCCGGTCAGTCGAGGAAGCTGCGCAGGCGCTCGGAGCGCGACGGGTGGCGCAGCTTGCGCAGGGCCTTGGCCTCGATCTGGCGGATGCGCTCGCGGGTCACGTCGAACTGCTTGCCCACCTCTTCCAGGGTATGGTCGGTGTTCATCTCGATGCCGAAGCGCATGCGCAGCACCTTGGCCTCGCGCGGGGTGAGGCTGTCGAGGATGTCCTGGGTGACGTTCTGCAGACTGGAATACAGCGCGGCGTCGGCCGGGGCCAGGGTGGTCTGATCCTCGATGAAGTCGCCCAGGTGAGAGTCCTCGTCGTCGCCGATCGGCGTCTCCATGGAGATCGGCTCCTTGGATATCTTCATGATCTTGCGGATCTTGTCCTCGGGCATCTCCATCTTCAGCGCCAGGGTCGCGGGGTCCGGCTCGACGCCGGTCTCCTGCAGGATCTGGCGGGAGATGCGGTTCATCTTGTTGATGGTCTCGATCATGTGCACCGGGATGCGGATGGTGCGCGCCTGGTCGGCGATCGAGCGGGTGATCGCCTGGCGGATCCACCAGGTGGCGTAGGTCGAGAACTTGTAGCCGCGGCGGTATTCGAACTTGTCCACCGCCTTCATCAGGCCGATGTTGCCCTCCTGGATCAGGTCGAGGAACTGCAGGCCGCGGTTGGTGTACTTCTTGGCGATGGAGATCACCAGACGCAGGTTGGCCTCGATCATCTCGCGTTTGGCGCGGCGCGCCTTGGCCTCGCCGGTGGACATCTTCTTGTTGATGTCCTTGAGGATCTTCACCGAGACGCCGGCACGTTCCTGCAGCGCCTGGAGCTTCTCCTGGTGCTCGTTGATGTCGTACTGGTTGCGTTCCAGCAGCTCGACGTAAGGCGCCTTGCTCGCCAGTTCGCCGGCCAGCCAGGCGGGGTCGCCCTCCAGGCCGGGGAAGGTCTTGATGAAATGGGCGCGCTGCATGCCGCACTTGTTGACGACGATGTCCATGATGGCGCGCTCGTGGCTGCGTACCTCCTCGACGATGTCGCGCACGGTGTCGCACAGGCTGTCCACCTGGCGCGCCGAGAAGCGGATGCGCAGCAGCTGGGCGGAGACCTCGTCGAGCAGCTTCTGGTACTGCTTGCTGGCGAAGCCGTACTTGGCCTGCGTGGACTTCATCTTGTCGTGGCACTTGCGGATCGCCGTGAAGTGCTCCATGGCGTCGATCTTCAGCTGCGCCAGGTTGACGCTGGCCGCGCCGCCGCCGCCTTCTTCGCCCTCTTCCTCGTCCTCGTCGGCCTCGCTCACCTCCTCCTCGGTCTCGGCGGCGGCCTCCATGACGATGTCCTCGCCGGAGCTGTCCATGAGGCCGTCGACCAGGTCATCGATCTTCATCTCGTCGGCCTCGACCTTGTCGACGAGGGCGAGGATCTGCTCGATGGTGAGCGGGCAGGCGGCGATCGCCTGCACCATGTGCTTGAGGCCTTCCTCGATGCGCTTGGCGATCTCGATCTCGCCCTCGCGGGTGAGCAGGTCCTTGGTGCCCATCTCGCGCATGTACATGCGCACCGGGTCGGTGGTGCGGCCGAACTCGGCGTCGACGCTGGACAGCGCGGCCTCCGCCTCCTCGGCGGCATCGTCGTCGGCCACCGGCGCGGGGGTCTCGGACATCAGCAGGTCTTCCGCCGCGGGCGCCTGGTCGAAGACCTGGATGCCCATGTCGTTGATCATGCTGACCACGCCCTCGATCTGCTCGGCGTCGAGCATCTCATCCGGCAGATGGTCGTTGATCTCGGCGTAGGTCAGATAGCCGCGCTCCTTGCCGAGCATGATGAGGGCACGCAGGCGGGTGCGGCGCTCCTCGACGTCCATCTTGCTGTCCTTCTCCAGGACCTGCGCGAGGATGGCGGCCTTGTTCGCGGCTTCCTTGCGTTTGGAGATCGGCTTCGCCGGCGCGACCGCGCGCGGCGCCTTGGCGGCGGCACTTGCTTGCTTGGGGGTCTTTTTGTCAGTCGCCATTTTCAGGGAATCTCCAAACTAGGTACGCAACAGGGCTGCGAAAAACGCTCAATTATACATGAACTCGCACGCCCCTGATCTGGGGGCGGGGGCGCATTGGACAAGACATCAGGCACCGGGTTTCTTCATGTTGAGGCTGGCCAGCAACAGCGCCTTTTCCTCCGCGCTCAGGTCGCTCGGGCGCCGCCCGGCGATGCTGCCGACCAGCGCCTTGGTGCCCTCGCGCCGCACCGCGGCGAGGGCGCCGGCGAAGTCGGCATCGACGTCATAGTCCTTGTCCCAAAGCAGCAGGGCGGCGGCGGCAGCCTCGATGGATGCCTGTTCCGGCCGGCCACGGAAGTGCTCGACCACATCGCGCGTGGTGAACTCAGGGTGTTCGCGCGCCACCGAGAGGACACCGTGCAGGATGTGCGCCTCCTCGCCCGCCGGCTCCGGCAGGTCGCCGAGCTGGCTCGCGCGTTTCGGGTCGTGCAGGAGGCCCTGCAGCAGCACGCGCCAGGGCGATGCCTGCACGCGGCCGCGTCCCGCTGCCGCAGGCGGGCGGCGCGGGGCCTCGGCCCTGCCGGCCATGCGGCGCTCGCGCGGCGGCGCCATGCCGGTGAGTTCGGCGAGGCGCTGGCGCAGTGCCCGGCCGAGCAGGGGGGCCTGGGCGAGTTTGGCGAGGTAGGGCTCGGCGAGCTTGGCCAGGCGCACCTTGCCTTCCTCGGAGTCGAGGTCGGTCTGCGCGCCCAGTTCCGCGAACAGGAAGTCGGACAGCGGCGTGGCCCTGTCGCATAGCTTGCGGAAGGCCTCGGCACCCTGTGCGCGCACGAAGCTGTCCGGGTCCTCGCCCTCGGGCAGGAACAGGAAGGACATGCGCTTGCCGTCCTGCGCCTGCGGCAGGCAGTTCTCGAGGGCGCGCCAGGCGGCCTTGCGGCCGGCGTTGTCGCCGTCGAAGGCGAACACGACCTCGTCGGCGAGACGCAGCAGGCGCGCAGCCTGGTCGGCGGTGATGGCGGTGCCTAGGGTGGCGACGGCGTTGTCGACGCCGTGCTGGTCCAGCATCACCACGTCCATGTAGCCCTCGACGACGATCACCCGGTCGGCCTGCTGGATGGCGCGGCGGTGCTCGTGCAGGCCGTACAGTTCACGGCCCTTGTGGAACACCGGGGTCTCGGGCGAGTTGAGGTACTTGGGCTCGCCCTTGCCCATGACGCGGCCGCCGAAGCCGATGACGAGGCCGCGTTCGTTGCGGATCGGGAACATGACGCGGTCGCGGAAGCGGTCGTAGCGCTTGCCCTCGTTGACGATCACCAGGCCGGCCTCCTCCAGTGCCGCCTCCTGGTAGTCCGCCACCGCCGCCTTGAGGCCCTGCCAGTCGTCCGGCGCGTAGCCGAGGCCGAAGCGCGCCGCGGTCTCGCCGGTGAGGCCGCGGCCCTTCAGGTAGTCGACCGCCGGGGCATGGCCCTTGAGGGCCTGGCGATAGAAGCGGCCGGCGGCGTCGAGGTGGGCGAGTATGCGGTTGCGCCGGCCGTCTTCCTCGTGCGGCTGGCCGTCGTCGGGGATTTGCATGCCGACGGCGCCGGCGAGTTCCTTCACCGCGTCGACGAAGCCGTAGCCGGCGTGCTCCATGAGGAAGCTGATGGCGGTGCCATGCGCGCCACAGCCGAAGCAGTGATAGAACTGCTTGGTCGGGCTGACCGTGAAGGAGGGGGACTTCTCGTTGTGGAAGGGGCAGCGCGCCTGGTAGTTGATGCCCGCCTTCTTGAGCGGCACATAGCGCTCGACGACCGCGACGATGTCGGTGCGGTCGAGCACCTGCTGGATGAAGTCTTCCGGAATCCGGGCCATGCCCTGGATTCTAGTGAATCAGCCCAGGGCCGCCTTGACTTGGCCGGAGACGGCGGTCATGTCCGCGCGTCCGGCCAGGCGCGGCTTCAGCCAGGCCATCATGCGGCCCATGTCCTTGGCATCCGCGGCGCCGGTCTCCGCCTTCGCCTGCTGGATCAGGGCGGCGATCTCCTCGGCGGAGAAGGGCTGCGGCATGTAGCCGGAGAGCACCTGGATCTCGGCCTGCTCCCGGTCCGCGAGGTCCTGGCGGTTCGCCGCCTGGTACTGGGCGATCGCATCCTTGCGCTGCTTGATCATCTTGTCGATCACGGCGGTGACGCCGGCGTCGTCGAGTTCCACGCGATCGTCGATCTCCTTCTGCTTGATCGCCGCGAGCAGCAGGCGGATGGTGGCCAGGCGGTCGGCCTCCTTGGCGCGCATGGCGGCCTTCATGTCCTCGGTGACCTGGGCTTTCAGCGACATCGGTGGGTCCTCGTGTGTTTTGCGTGTTTCGCGCGGCGCAAAGCAAAACGGGCCTGACTAGCAGGCCCGCTGGCGAAATCCGGGGGATCTCAGTACATCTTGGGGGGGAGTTGCTGGCTGCGAAGGCGCTTGTGCTGGCGCTTCACGGCGGCCGCGAGCTTGCGCTTGCGTTCCTGGGTCGGCTTCTCGTAGAACTCGCGAGCACGCAGCTCGGTCAGCAGACCGGTCTTTTCGATGGCGCGCCTGAAGCGGCGCATGGCGACTTCGAAAGGCTCGTTTTCTTTGAGGCGAACGCTGGGCATATCGGGGTCCTGACGGGAAGCAAATCGGAAAGCGCGGATTCTATACCAGCCGGCCGGCGGCTTTCAATACAATGTCAAGCCTTTTTCCTGACGGCCCCTCCATGAAAGTCCTCGGCGTCGAATCCTCCTGCGATGAAACCGGTCTGGCCGTGTTCGACACGGAACGCGGCCTGCTCGCCCATGCCGTGCACACCCAGGTGGCCATGCACGCGGAATATGGCGGGGTGGTGCCGGAGCTGGCCTCGCGCGACCACATCCGCCGCGTCATCCCCCTGACCCGGCGCGTGATGGCGGAGGCGGGGCTGGGGCTCGACGACCTGGATGCCATCGCCTATACGCAGGGGCCGGGGCTCGCCGGCGCGCTGCTCGTCGGCTCGGGCTACGCCTGCGCGCTGGCCGCTTCGCTGGGCATCCCGGCGATCGGCGTGCACCACCTGGAGGGCCACCTGCTCTCGCCGCTGCTGGCGGAACCGCGGCCCGATTTCCCCTTCGTCGCCCTGCTGGTCTCCGGCGGCCATACCCAGTTGATGCGCGTGGACGGCGTCGGCCGCTACGAGCTGCTGGGCGAGACCGTCGACGACGCCGCCGGCGAGGCCTTCGACAAGACCGCGCAGCTGCTCGGTCTGGGCTATCCCGGCGGGCCGGCCCTGTCGCGTCTGGCGGATGGCGGCGACGCGCGGCGCTTCAAGCTGCCTCGGCCGATGCTGCATTCCGGCGACCTGGATTTCAGCTTCTCGGGCCTCAAGACCGCGGTGCTGACCCTGACCAAGAAAGAGAACGAGTCGGCGCGGGCGGACATCGCCGCTGGGTTCCAGGCGGCCGTGGTCGACGTGCTCGCGGGCAAGTGCATGGCGGCCCTGGAGCGGTACGGCCTGACGCGCCTGGTGATCGCCGGCGGCGTGGGCGCCAACCGCGCCCTGCGGGAACGTCTCAACGGCGAGGCGGCGCGCCGGGGCTACGCCGTGTTCTACCCGCCGCTGGAGCTGTGCACCGACAACGGCGCCATGATCGCCTACGCCGGCGCCCTGCGCCTGGCGCAGGACCGGCCGGCGGACGGGCGCTTCGGCGTGCGTCCGCGCTGGGACCTTGCCGAGCTGCCGCCCGCCGTCAGCGTCCAGGCCTGAGGATGGGCTGCCCGAGCAGGTGCTGAACTTCCTGCGGGAAGGCCAGCGCCAGGCTCAGCACCAGCAGCAGGGCCAGCACCAGGAGGGTGGAGAACACGCTGGTCGGCTGCAGCCAGCCCCAGTAGCGGGCGGCCACGAACACCATGTCCTTGCGGTGCTCGGACATCAGCATCCAGCGGCGCAGCATGCTCACCGCCAGCCACACGCCGTAGCCGCCGGCCAGGGCGGCGAGCACGACGCGGAACACGGTGAGCATGTCCCAGCCCTGGATGCCCTTGTAGAACAGCGACACCGCGCCCACGGCGAGCGCCGCGCCGGCGGCGAGGACGATGTTGATGATCAGGCGGCGGCGCTCGCGCGCCAGGTCCTTCTGGCGCTGGATGAAGAAGGCGTCGATCTCCGCCTTGAAGTACTCGGTCTTTTCCTGCACCAGGCCGGCGATCTCCTGGCGCATCACGGCGATGCGCTGGTCCAGCACCAGGGAGAGCCGGTCGGCGGCGTAGTCCACCAGCTCGCGCACGTCGTCCTTGGTCATGCTGCGCTGGCTGTGCAGCTCCTGGGAGATCTTGTCGAGCTTCTCGTCGATCGCCTGGCTGGCGTTGTCGACCACCTGGCCCAGGCGGTCGCCGGCCCGGTCCACCGCCGCCTCGGAGGCGGCGATCAGGCTGTCGCGCGCGTAGTCGATGGTCTTTTCGAACATGGGTCGGCTCGGTTCAGCGTTTCTTGAAGGCCTTTTCCTCGCCGGACAGCAGCTTGCGGATGTTGCTGTGGTGGCGCAGCAGGACCAGCAGCGACAGGGTGGCGAGGATGCCGGCGAGGAAACCGGTCTGCTCGCCGTGCCCCAGCAGGTAGTAACCATAGACCGGCGCCAGCGTCGCCGCCACCAGCGCGGACAGCGAGGAGACGCGGGTGACGGCGAACACCGCGCCCCAGGTGAGGATGCACAGGCCGCCCAGGCGCAGGTCCAGGGCGATCAGCACGCCGAGCGCGGTGGCCACGCCCTTGCCGCCCTTGAAGCCGAAGAACACGGGGAACAGGTGGCCGAGGAAGGCGGCGAGGGCGGCGAGGTAGGGGGTGTAGACCGGCAGGCCGTATTGGGCGGTGGCCCACTGCGCCAGCCACACCGCCAGCGCGCCCTTGAGGGCGTCGCCGAGCAGGGTGAGGGCGGCGGCGGACTTGCGGCCGGTGCGCAGCATGTTGGTGGCGCCGGGGTTGCCGGAGCCGTGGTTGCGCGGGTCCGGCAGGCCGTAGGCCTTGGCGACGAGGATGGCGAAGGCGATCGAGCCCAGCAGGTAGGCGACCAGGCAGACGACGGCCAAAAGCGGCGAAAATTCAATCATTTGCGTACAATCTCGGCCCTTTCGTGCAGGCCATCATAGGAATTTCATGGATATCTTGTTTCTGCGGGACTTCCGTCTCGAACTGATTATCGGGCTGTACGAATGGGAGCGCAAAGCGCCGCAGCCCGTGATGATCGACCTGGAGATCGGCCTCTATGACCACAAGGCCGGCCATACCGACGACGTCGCCGACACCATCGACTACGGCAAGGTGGCGGCGCGCATCCAGGAGGTGGTGGCCGAGCGCGAGATCCGCCTGGTGGAGACCCTGGGCGAGCTGATCGCCGACATCGTGCGGCGCGAGTTCGGCGCCCCCTGGGTGCGCGTGGCGGTGCGCAAGCTCGCCATCCTGCGCGGGGTGAAGGAACTGGGCATCATCGTCGAGCGCGGCTCGCGCATCTAACCTCAGGCGCGGCGCGCCGCCATCAGGAACACCGGGTAGGCGCGCCTGCCTTCGGACTGTTCCTTCTCGATCTCGAACACGGTGCGGAACGCCACCTCCGTGAAGCCCGCCCGGCGCACCTTCCCGGCCAGGGCCTCACGGTCGAAGCCGTGGTGCACGTCCACCTCGATGCCGTGGAAGCTCCCGTCCTCCTGGTCCAGGTCGGCGATGCCGAGCCAGCCGCCGGGGTTCAGGTGGGCGTGGAAGGCGGCCAGGATGGCGTCCGTGTCCGGGATGTGGTGCAGGACCATGGACGAATAGATGAGGTCGAAGCGGGTGTCGGGCAGGCTCGTCGCGCTCAGGTCGGCCTGGATCGCGGTCATGTTGCGCACGCCCTGGGCGGCGATCTTCTCCCGCACCACGTCGAGCATGCCCGCCGAGGTGTCGGAGAGGGTGATGTGGCCCAGCTCGTCCTTGAGCGGGAAGGAAAGCAGGCCCGAGCCGCTGCCGTAGTCGAGGGCGTGCATGGCCGGGGACAGTGGCACCATGGCGCGCAGGCCGTCGGCGATCTTGCGCGCGCGCTCCTGGAACACCGGGTTTTCGTCCCACTGCCGGGCCTTGCTGTCGAAGTGCTTGTTATCCAATACGACCTTCCCGCTCATCGCCGTCCCCCCAGAAGACTGCCCAATACGCCGCGGATGATGGCGCGCCCCACCTGGCTGCCGACGGCGCGCGCCGCGCTCTTGGCGAGGGCCTCCACCACGCCCTCGCGCCTGCGTCCGCCCGCACCCGTCGCGCCGCCCAGCAGGTCGCCGAGGATGCCGCCGGGCGCTTGCGCCTTGGCCTGCGTGGCGGCCTGTGCCGCTGCGGTCTGCTCCGCCTCGGCCGCTGCGGCGCGCGCCTTCAGCACCTCGTAGGCGGACTCGCGGTCCACCGCCTTCTCATACACGCCGGCCACCAGGGAGGTCTGCATCAGCCGCCGGCGTTCCGCCTCGCCGATGGGGCCGATCTGGCCGCGCGGCGGGACGATGTAGGCGCGCTGCACCACGCCGGGCCGGCCCTGCTCGTCGAGCATGGAGACCAAGGCCTCGCCGACGCCGAGGTCGGTGATCGCCTCCGCCTCGTTGAGGTCCGGGTTGTCGCGCATGGTCTCGGCGGCGGCGCGCACCGCCTTCTGGTCCTTCGGCGTGAAGGCGCGCAGGGCGTGCTGCACGCGGTTGCCCAACTGCGACAGCACCGCGTCCGGCACGTCCGCCGGGTTCTGGGTGACGAAGTACACGCCCACGCCCTTGGAGCGGATCAGGCGTACCACCTGCTCCACCTTGTCGACCAGCACCTTTGGGGCCTCGTCGAACAGCAGGTGGGCCTCGTCGAAGAAGAACACCATCTTCGGCTTGTCCAGGTCGCCCGCCTCGGGCAGGTTCTCGAACAGCTCTGCGAGCAGCCACAGCAGGAGGGTGGCGTAGGTCTTGGGCGACTGCATGAGCCGGTCGGCGGCGAGGATGTTGATCACGCCCCTGCCGCCATCGGTCTGCATCAGGTCGGCGATGTTGAGCATGGGTTCGCCGAACAGGGCCTCGCCGCCCTGGTTCTCCAGGGTCAGCAGGCCGCGCTGGATCGCCCCCACGGAGGCGGCGGAGATGTTGCCGTATTCGGTGGTGAAGTCCTTGGCGTGCTCGGCGACGAACTGCAGCATGGCGCGCAGGTCCTTGAGGTCCAGGAGCAGCAGGCCTGCCTCGTCGGCGATCTTGAACACCAGGTTGAGCACGCCCTCCTGCACCTCGTTGAGGTTGAGCATGCGCGCCAGCAGCAGCGGCCCCATGTCGGAGACGGTGGCGCGCATCGGGTGGCCCTGCTCGCCCCACACGTCCCAGAAGGTCACCGGGAAACCCGCGTAGGCGTGGTCGTCCAGCCCCAGCAACCGAATGCGTTCCTCCACCTTGGCGTTGCCGCCGCCGGCTTGGCTGACGCCGGAGAGGTCGCCCTTGATGTCGGACAGAAACACCGGCACGCCGATGCGCGAGAAGCCCTCCGCAAGTGTCTGCAGGGTCACCGTCTTGCCGGTGCCGGTGGCGCCGGTGACGAGGCCGTGGCGGTTTGCCATGCGCGGCAGCAGGGCGATCTCGTTCTGACGGTTCTTGGCGATGAGCAGGCTGTCGGTCATGTCTGGCGCGGGGGTGGTCGCAACGCGGGGGATTATATGCGGCCGCCTTTTCACGTCCGGCGGGAGGGCTATGCTGGAAATGTGAAAACGAACAATAAACATGACCTGTCCATGCAACGCCTGCTCGAGGAAATTTGCGCAGACGTTCGCGAGACCGCCTACCTCACCGGCGTGGCGGCCTTGGAGAACAGGGTGCTGGAGGCCTTCAGCCGCGTGCCGCGGCATCTCTTCGTGGCGGATGGGCTGGAGGTCAGCGCCTACGACAACCATCCCCTGCCCATCGGCCACGGGCAGACCATCTCCCAGCCCTACATCGTCGCCCTCATGACCGACCTGATCCGGCCACGCCGGGAGCATGTGGTCCTGGAGGTCGGCACCGGCTCGGGCTACCAGGCGGCGGTCCTGGCGGGGCTGGTCAGCAAGGTGTACTCGCTCGAGATCGTCGCCCCCCTGGGCGAGCAGGCCCGCGCGCGCCTGCGTGAGCTGGGCTACGGCAATGTCGAGGTGCGCGTCGGCGACGGCCATTTCGGCTGGCCGGAACACGCGCCCTACGACGGCATCCTGGTGACCGCCGCCGCCGAGGCGGTGCCGCCTGCGCTGGTCGAACAGCTCAAGCCGGGCGGGACGATGGTGATACCGGTGGGCATGTCCTATTTCGGCCAGCAGCTGCGCGTGATCCGCAAGGACGCGGACGGCGGCGTGCACGAGCGGGACGTCCTGCCGGTGGTGTTCGTGCCCCTCACGGGGGGCGGTGTTCAATGCAGAAGCAAGATCGACATGGAGAAATGATCATGCGTATTCCCTTGGAAATCACATTCAGGCACATGGATCCTTCGCCTGCCCTGGAGACCCGCATCCACGAAAAGGCCGAGAAGCTGGACCGCTTCTACGAGCACGTCATGGGCATGCGCGTGGTCGTGGAGGCGCCCCATGAGCACAAGAACCAGGGCAAGCTGTTCCACGTGCGCATCGATCTGACGGTGCCTGGCGGCGAGCTGGTGGTGAGCCGCGGCCACCATCACCAGAGCCAGGCGCACGAGGACGTCTACGTCGCCCTGCGCGACGCCTTCGACGTGGCGAAGCGCCGCCTCGAGGAGTACAGCCGCCAGCAGCGCGGTGACGTGAAGGCCCACAGCAAGCCGCAGGTCGTAGCGGCCGAGGAAGAGGCCTGAGGCAAGGCCATGGCGGGCTGGGAACACTTCCGGCACGACGCCGACATCGGCGTGCACGGTTGGGGCGCAAACCCGGCGGCGGCCTTCGAGCAGGCCGCCATGGCCATGACGGCGGTGGTGGCCGAGCTTGCCACGGTGCGTCCCGAACGCCGGGTCGAGGTGGCCTGCGACGCGCCCGACCTGGAGCTGCTGCTGGTCGACTGGCTCAATGCCTGGGTCTACGAGATGAGCGTGCAGAGGATGCTGTTCTCGCGCTTCGTCGCCCTCATAGACGACGGCCGCCTGCGCGGCGAGGGCTGGGGCGAGGCGGTGGACGTCGCCCGCCACCATCCCGGTGTCGAGGTGAAGGGCGCCACCTACACCGCCCTGCGGGTGGCGCGCGAGGCCGACGGCCAGTGGCACGCGCGTTGCGTGGTGGACGTGTGAAGGCGATTGTATGGAGCTGTCCGGCCTGCACCAGCTTTCCCCCTTCGTGTGGCGCATCGAGCCGCGCGGCGCCATGCGCGTGCCGGCGGTGCTGTTCGGCGACGAGGCCCTGTTGCGCGACATGGACGAGAAGGTGCGCGAGCAGCTGTGCAACGTCGCCGCCCTGCCGGGCATCGTCGGCGCCGCCTACGCCATGCCGGACGCGCACTGGGGCTATGGCTTCCCGATCGGCGGCGTGGCCGCCTTCGACCCCGAGGCGGGTGGCGTGGTCTCCGCCGGCGGCGTCGGCTTCGACATCTCCTGCGGCGTGCGCACGCTGCACACCGGCCTGCGCAAACCCGACATCGAGGCGGTGAAGCCGCGCCTCGCCGAGCACCTGTTCCACGCCATCCCCGCCGGCGTCGGCAGCACCGGCCACATCAGCCTGAGCGCGCGCGAGATGAACGCCATGCTGCGCGAGGGCGCGCGCTGGGCGGTGGAGCAGGGCTATGGGACCGGGGAGGACCTGGAGCGCACCGAGGAGCACGGCTGCATGGCCGGCGCCGAGCCGGGGCGCGTCTCGGTGCACGCCAAGGACCGCCAGAAACACGAGATGGGCACCCTGGGTTCCGGCAACCACTATCTGGAGGTGCAGTGCGTCGCCCGTGTCTTCGATACGGCCATCGCGCGCGCCTATGGCCTGGAGGAGGGCGACGCGGTGGTCAGCCTGCACTGCGGCTCGCGCGGCCTCGGGCACCAGATCGGCACCGAGTTCCTCAAGTCCATGGTGCTCGCCGCGCCGGGCCACGGCCTCAGCCTGCCGGATCGCGAGCTGGCCTGCGCGCCGCTCGACTCGGACCTGGGGCGCGAGTATCTCGGCGCCATGCGCGCCGGCATCAACTGCGCGCTCGCCAACCGGCAGATCCTCACCCACCTGGTGCGCCAGGCCTTCGCCGAGATCCTGCCGCAGGCAAGCCTGGGCCTGCTCTACGACGTCTCGCACAACACCTGCAAGGAGGAGGAACACCGCGTGGACGGCGAGCGCCGGCGCCTGTTCGTGCACCGCAAGGGCGCCACACGCGCCTTCGGCCCCGGTCACCCCTGCCTGCCTCGCGAACTGCGCGAGGTCGGACAGCCGGTGATCATCGGCGGCAGCATGGGCACCGCTTCCTACATCCTCGCCGGCAGCGACAGCGGCGCGGACCTCGCCTTCGCCTCCGCCTGCCATGGCGCCGGCCGGCGCATGAGCCGCAACCAGGCCACCCGCACCTGGCACGGCCGCGCCGTGGTGGACGAGCTGGCGGGGCGCGGCATCCTCATCCGCAGCCCCTCGCTGCGCGGCGTCGCCGAGGAGGCGCCGGGCGCCTACAAGGACGTGACGGCCGTGGTGGACGCCGCCGAGGCCGCCGGCCTGGCGAGGAAGGTGGCGCGCCTGGAACCGCTGATCTGCATCAAGGGCTGAGGCGGGCGGATGCCCGCCACCTGCTAAAATCGTCCCCTGTTCCCGTCACCCCGGCGCAGGCCGGGGTCCAGTCCCTCGACTCGACTGGATTCCGGCACGCGCCGGGATGACTGTTGTGTAATTGCATTCATTCAGAGGTTCTCAGCATGGCCGGTCATTCCAAATGGGCAAACATCCAGCACCGCAAGGGTCGTCAGGACGAGAAGCGGGGCCGGATCTTCTCGCGCTACGCCAAGGAGATCACCGTCGCGGCGAAGATGGGCGGCGGCGACCCCAACTTCAACCCGCGCCTGCGCCTGGCCATCGACAAGGCCAAGGGCGAGAACATGCCCAACGACAACATCGACCGCGCGATCAAGAAGGGCACCGGCGAGCTGGAGGGCGTGAACTACGAGGAGATCCGCTATGAGGGTTACGGCCCCGGCGGCGCCGCGGTGATCGTCGACTGCCTGACCGACAACCGCGTGCGCACCGTTGCCGACGTGCGCCATGCCATGTCCAAGCACGGCGGCAACATGGGCACCGACGGCTGCGTCGCCTTCCAGTTCAAGCACTGCGGCCAGATCATCCTGGAGCCGGGCGCGGACGAGGACAAGGTGATGGAGGTGGCCCTGGAGGCCGGCGCCGAGGACGTGATCGGCAACGACGACGGCTCCATCGAGGTCATCACCGCCCCCACCGGCGACCTGGCGACCGTCAAGGAGGCCCTGGAGCAGGCTGGCTTCAAGCCCGCCATGGCCGAGATCACCATGAAGGCCCTGAACGAGACCGAGGTCGGCGGCGACGACGCCGTGAAGTTCCAGAAGATGCTGGACATGCTGGACGACCTGGACGACGTGCAGGAGGTCTACACCTCGGCGATCCTGCCCGAGTGATCATCCTCGGCCTCGACCCGGGCCTGCGCGTGACGGGTTACGGGGTGATCGAGAAGGTGGGCCAGAAACTGGCCTATCTCGGCAGCGGCGTGGTGCGCACCAAGGAGGGCGAGCTGCCCGAACGCATCAAGATCATCTTCGACGGGGTGGTGGAGATCCTGGGGCACTACAAGCCGGACGCGGCCGCCATCGAGAAGGTGTTCGTCAACGTCAACCCGCAGTCCACCCTGCTGCTCGGCCAGGCGCGCGGCGCCGCCCTGGCCGCGCTGACCCAGGCCAGCCAGCCGGTGTTCGAATACACCGCCCTGCAGGTCAAGCAGGCGGTGGTGGGCAACGGCCATGCCGACAAGACCCAGGTGCAGCACATGGTGAAGCGCCTGCTCAACCTGCCGGCGGAGCCCCGGCCCGACTCCGCCGATGCCCTGGCCTGCGCGATCTGCCACGCACACGGCGGCATGGGATTCGCCGGCATCACCACCGCCGGGGGGCGGCGGCGCGCCGGGAGGATGGTGTGAGCGGCGGCGCGGCGGCGCGCGAGCCGACGCCCGAGGTCCTGCGCAACCCCTTCCTGCGCTACTTCCTGGCCACCCGCCCGGCCTTCCTCGGCATCACCCTGGCGGGTTGCCTGCTGGGTTTCGCCGCTGCCTCGGCGCCGCGCTGGGACCTGTCTGTGCCGGTGCTGCTGCTGGCCGTGCTGGCGCATGCCGGGGTCAATGTTCTCAACGACTACTACGACCACCTCAATGGCACGGACGCCGCCAACACGGCGCGTCTGTACCCGTTCACCGGCGGCTCGCGCTTCATCCAGAACGGCGTGCTGACGCCGCGACGGACCCTCGCCCTCGGCCTGGCCCTGTTCGCCGTCGCGATCGCCGGCGGCCTTTGGCTGACGGCGCAGTCCGGGCCGGGGCTGTTCTGGCTCGGCCTCGCCGGGCTGGGCATCGGCTGGGCCTATTCCGCGCCGCCGCTGCGGCTCAACGGCCGCGGCCTCGGCGAGCTGTGCGTGGTGGCGGGCTTCCTGGGCATCGTCGTCGGCAGCGCCTATGCCTTGCAGGGCGGCTTCGCACCGCGGGCCTGGTTGGCCGGCCTGCCCTACGCCCTGCTGGTGGGCAACATCCTCTACCTCAACCAGTTTCCCGACCGCGCGGCCGACCGCCAGGCCGGCAAGCTGCACTGGGTCGCGCGCCTGGAACCGGCGGCGGCGGCGCGCGGCTATGGGGTGATCCTCGCCCTCGCGGTACTTTCACTGCTCGGCGCGGTGGCGATGGGGGGGCTGCCCGCGGTCTGCCTGCTCGCGCTCGCCGCCCTGCCGCCGGCGCTGCGCGCCGCCCGGTTGCTGGCGCGCGACGCGGCGCGGCCCGAGCGGCTGGCGCCGGCGATCCGCCTGACCCTGCTCGCCGCGCACGCGCAAGCGGTTATCCTCGCCCTCACCCTGTTCTGGAGCGCAGCATGATCGGTCGTATCTCGGGGACCCTGTTGGAAAAGCACCCGCCCCAGGTGCTGGTGGAGGCGGCGGGCGTCGGCTACGAGGTGGATGTGCCCATGAGCACCTTCTACAATCTGCCGGCCACGGGCGAGCGCGTCACCCTGCTGACCCACTTCGTGGTGCGCGAGGACGCGCAGCTCCTCTATGGTTTCCTCAGCCACAAGGAACGCGACGCCTTCCGCGAACTGATCCGCATCTCCGGCGTCGGCCCCAAGATGGCCCTCTCGGTGCTCTCCGGCCTCAGCGTCGACGAGCTGGCGCAGTGCGTCGCCCTGCAGGAGGCGGGGCGCCTGACCAAGGTGCCGGGCATCGGCAAGAAGACCGCGGAGCGTCTGCTCCTGGAGCTGAAGGGCAAGCTCGCCGACGCCCTGCCGCAGGCGGCGGGCGGCGCCCCGGGCGCGGCCGGGGTGGCGGGCGACGCACTCAATGCCCTGCTCGCCCTCGGCTATTCCGACAAGGAGGCCCTGCCGGTGCTGAAGCAGCTGCCGGAGGGCCTGGGCCTGGAGGAATCCATCCGCCAGGCGCTCAAGCTGCTGGTGAAAAAGTAAACTTTGTCCATGCTCGAACCCGACCGCTTCCCCTCCGAACGCATCATCGCCCCCGCCGCCACCTCCAGGGAGGAGGAGGCCTTCGAGCGTGCCCTGCGGCCGCAGCGTCTGTCCGAGTATGTCGGCCAGGCACGGGCGCGCGAGCAGCTGGAGATCTTCATCCAGGCCGCGCGCAACCGCGGCGAGGCACTCGACCACGTGCTGCTGTTCGGCCCGCCCGGCCTGGGCAAGACCACCCTGGCGCACATCATCGCCAAGGAGATGGGCGTCAACATGCGCCAGACCTCCGGCCCGGTGCTGGAGCGCGCCGGCGACCTGGCGGCCCTGCTCACCAACCTGGAGCCGCACGACGTCCTGTTCATTGACGAGATCCATCGCCTCTCGCCGGTGGTGGAGGAGATCCTCTACCCGGCGCTGGAGGACTTCCAGCTCGACATCATGATCGGCGAGGGGCCGGCGGCGCGCTCGGTGAAGCTGGACCTGCCGCCCTTCACCCTGGTGGGGGCGACCACGCGCGCCGGCATGCTCACCAACCCGCTGCGCGACCGCTTCGGCATCGTCGCGCGCCTGGAGTTCTACACGCCCGAGGAGCTGGGCTTCATCGTCGCGCGCTCGGCGCGCCTGATGAACGTCGACATCACGGCGGAAGGCGCCTTCGAGGTGGCGCGCCGTTCGCGCGGCACGCCGCGCATCGCCAACCGCCTGCTGCGCCGCGTGCGCGACTACGCCGAGGTGAAGGCGGGCGGCCGCGTCGACGCCGGTGTGGCGGACGCCGCCCTGCGCATGCTGGAGGTGGACCACGCCGGCCTCGACGTGATGGACCGCAAGCTGCTCACGGCCATGCTGGAGAAGTTCGCCGGCGGGCCGGTGGGCCTGGAGAACGTCGCGGCGGCGATCGGCGAGGCGGCGGACACCATCGAGGACGTGTTGGAACCCTACCTGATCCAGCAGGGCTTCCTCGCCCGCACGCCGCGCGGGCGGGTGGCGCAGCCCCTGGCCTGGCGCCACTTCGGCCTGATCCAGCCGGGCGCGGAGGAGCGCCTGTTCGACTGACCCCGGTGGGGGAACCGGGTTGGTGTCGGCGCGGTAACGAGAGGGCTATAAGTTTCCACCATGAGCGAACACGCGAGCTTCGAATGGCCGGTACGGGTGTACTGGGAAGACACCGACGCGGGGGGCGTGGTGTACTACGCCAACTACCTGAAGTTCCTGGAGCGCGCGCGCACCGAGTGGCTCTCGGCCCTGGGCCTGGAACAGGACCGCATGGCCGCCGAGTTCGGCGTGGTGTTCGTGGTGCGCCGCGTCGAGGCGGACTACCTCAGGCCCGCGCGCTTCAATGACCGTCTGCGCGTGGTCAGCCGGCTTCAGGAATTGAACCGCGCCAGCCTGGCGATGTCGCAGTACATCGAACGGGATGGCGAGGTCCTGCTGCAGGCCCAGGTGAAGGTGGCCTGCGTGGCGCACCCGAATTTCCGCCCGGCTAGAATCCCGGACATCGTCAGCCAGGCCTTCATGAACACGTTGCCCTAATGGATATCTCGATCACCCAAGACATGTCGTTCCTCTCCCTCGTCGCCCAGGCCAGCTGGGTGGTGAAGGGGGTCCTGCTGCTGCTGCTGTTCGCCTCGGTGCTGTCGTGGTGGCTGATCTTCGAGAAGTTCTTCGGCCTGCGCCGCGAGTTGCGCGCCACCGAGACCTTCGAGCGCGAGTTCTGGGGCGGCGGCCATACCGAGGTGGTGGAACGCGCCGACGGCGAGGGGCGGGGCTCCAGCCTGGAAGAGGTGTTCCGCGCCGGCTGGCGCGAGTTCCGCATGAAACGCAAGCACAGCGTCGCCTCGCCGGCGGTGCTGGAGAGCGCCCGCCGCGCCATGCGCGCTGCCTACCAGCGCGAGATGGACCAGTTGGAGTCGCACCTGCCCTTCCTCGCGACGGTCGGCTCGGTCTCCCCCTACGTCGGCCTGTTCGGCACCGTCTGGGGCATCATGAACGCCTTCATCGGCCTCGCCAACGTCTCGCAGGCCACCCTGGCGCAGGTCGCGCCGGGCATCGCCGAGGCCCTGATCGCCACCGCCATCGGCCTGTTCGCGGCGATCCCGGCGGTGATCGCCTACAACCGCTTCACCCACGACATCGACCGCCTCGCCAACCGCTACGACGTGTTCATGGAGGAGTTTTCCAACATCCTCGAGCAGGAGGTCGCACGGGCATGATCGCGCGCCGCGGCCGCCGGGCGATGAACCAGATCAACGTCGTGCCCTACATCGACGTGATGCTGGTGCTGCTGGTGATCTTCATGGTCACCGCGCCCTTCATCAACCCGGCCCAGGTCGAGCTGCCCAGCGTCGGCAAGAGCGCGCCGGCGCCCGCCGCGCCGCTGGAGGTGATGGTACGCGCGGACGGCTCCCTGCTGCTGCGCGACCGCGGCGCGGCGGGGGAGGGCGAGGCGGTGAGCGGTGAAGGCCTCGCCGCGGCGGTCAAGGCACGCCAGCACGCGGACCAGCCGGTGGTGATCTCCGCCGACAAGAACGTGCGCTACGAGGCGGTCATGCAGGTCATGTCGACCCTGCAGGGCCTGGGCGTGGCGCGCGTCGGCCTGCTGGTGCAGCCGGTGCAGCCGTGATCGCCGCGCCGCGCTTCCAGCACGTCTCCAGCGGCGGCCTGGCGCTGGGCGTGCACGGCCTGTTCGTCGCCGCCCTGGTGTTGAGCATGTCCTGGAAGAACCCGCCGCACTTGCCGGTGCAGGCGGACCTCTGGGCGGCCCTGCCGGAGGCCGCGCCGGCCCCCGCGCCTATCCAGGAAGTGCCGGAGCCGGCCCCCGAGCCGCCTCCCCAGCCAGCCTCGGAGGCGGTGCCGAAACCATCGGAGCCCGCGCCGGCGGAGATCGCCCTGCGCAAGGCAGAGCAGGAAGAGCAGAAGCGCCAGGCCGCCGAGGCGCAGCGCAGGCAGGAAGAGGTCCGCAAGGCCGAGGAGGCGCGGCGGCTGGAGGAAAGGCGCCAGGCCGAGGAACAGGCACGCCGCGAGCAGGAGGCGCAGGCGGCGGAAAAGGCTGAGAAGGCGGAGAAGGAACGGATCGAGCAGTTGAAGCGCGAGTTCGCGCGCCAGCGCGAGGAACAGCTGGCGGCACGGCAGGTGGCGGCGCGGCAGGCCCAGGTCGCCAACGTGGTCGACGAGTTCAGACGGCGCATCCAGGCCAAGGTGCAGTCCTACGTGCGGGTGCCTCCGGCGATCGCGGGAAACCCGGAGGCGGTGTTTCAGGTCTCCTTGTTCGCCAATGGCGAGGTGCGCAAGGCGACGCTGCTCCGCTCGAGTGGGGTGCCGGCATATGATGTGGAGGTCGAGCGAGCCATCCTGAAGGCCTCGCCGCTACCCCTGCCGGATGAGAAAGAGGCGGCCGCGGCGTTCCGCGACGGCCTGACCCTGAAGTTCCGCCCTTTTGAACGCAGCCGCGGTTGAGGGACGCGGGGGTTGGCGTGGTGTCGCCTGCAACAAACCGCAAATTAAGATCAGGCAATTTGGTGGATATATGACGATGTTCCTGCGATCTGTCTTCCTCTTGGCGCTCGCGCTGCTCACCCAGGCCGCGCAGGCGTCGATGACCATCGAGATCGTCGGTGGCGCGAGCAACAAGGTCCCCGTCGCGGTGCTGCCGTTCAGCCAGCTGGATGGCGTGCTGAATCCGGGCGACGTGGTCACCAGCGACCTTGGCCGCAGCGGTTACTTCCGCATGCTCGACCCGCGCGGCGTCGCCTCGCCCACAGAGGCGCGGGCGTTGCCGCTGGCCGAGTGGAAGGAAAAGGGCGCGGACGCGGTGGTCATGGGGCATGTGGTGGCCGCGCCAGGCGGCCGCGTCGAGGTCCGCTTCTGGCTGTTCGACGCCGTGCGGCAGACCCAGCTCGCTGCCCTGTCCTACACCACCACGCCGGCCGGCATCCGCGCCGTCGGTCACAAGATCGCCGACCTGGTGCATGAGAAGCTCCTCGGCGAGCCCGGCCCCTACTCCGGGCGCATCGCCTACATCCTCAAGCGCGGCCCCCGCTACGACCTGCAGGTGGCGGATGCGGACAGCCAGAACGCCATCACCGTCGCGGCCTCGCCGGAGCCCATCATCTCCCCCGCCTGGTCGCCAGACGGCCAGAAGATCGCCTACGTGTCCTTCGAGGACAAGAAACCGGTGGTCTACGTGCAGAACCTGATGGACGGGCGCCGCCGTGCGGTGGCGAAGTTCCGCGGTTCCAATTCGGCGCCGGCCTGGTCGCCGGACGGCAAGCAGCTGGCCGTGGCGCTGTCCAAGGACGAGACTTCGCAGATCTACCTCATCGACCTGGGCTCCGGCGAGGCGAAGCGCTTCACCCGCGGTGGCGCGCTGGATACCGAGCCGGTGTTCAGCCCGGATGGACGCTGGCTGTATTTCACCTCTGACCGCGGCGGTACGCCGCAGATCTACCGGGCTTCGCTGGAAAACGGCGAGACCAGCCGCATCACCTTCGAGGGCGGGTACAATGTCTCGCCGACGCTGTCGCCGGACGGCAAGACGCTCGCCTTCGTGCATCGGCGCGACGGCCGCTTCCACGTCGCCGCCATGGACCTCGCCAGCCGCCAGATGCAGGTGCTGACCGACACGGCCTACGACGAATCGCCCAGTTTTGCGTCCAATGGCCGCCTGATCCTGTATGCGACCCTGGTCAACGGCCGCGGCGTGTTGGCGACGGTCAGCGTCGACGGCAGGATCCGGCAGCGCCTGTCGCAGAGCGGCGACCTGCGCGAGCCGAGCTGGGGACGTTGAACATTCGCCGCGAGTCATGGTCGAGAAGAAACCGCACCGGCCAGTTTTGAATGAAAGAGGACCGTTCATGAAGCATGTTGCCTATGCCCTAGCGTTGACCGCCCTGTTGGCAGGTTGTGCCGACCAGCCCACCAAGGACGCCGTGATCGAGGATCGCGGCATCAAGGCCCTCCCCGCCACCGAGGATGCAAAGGCCGCCGCAAACGCCGTGGACGGCAAGCCGGCCGCGGACGCCACGCAGGCCACGGGCACCCAGGCGCAGCAAAAGGTGGAGACGACCGCCCTGCCGGCGACCGCGGCCGATGTGAAGCCGCTGGTGGCGGGCACCCCGGAGGCCGCCGCCGCCGCCAACGATCCGGCCGCCATCGCTCTCAGGCTCAAGGACCCCGCCAGCCCGCTTTCCAAGCGGGTCATCATGTTCGACTACGACAGCGCGGCGATCCGCGACGAGTACCGCACCCTCCTGGAGGCGCACGCCGAGTTTCTCAAGGCCAATACCGCCAGCAAGGTGATCCTGCAGGGGCATGCAGACGAGCGCGGCAGCCGCGAATACAACCTCGCGCTCGGCCAGCGGCGCGCCGAGAGCGTCTACAAGGCCATGCAGCTGCTGGGCGTGGGCGACACGCAGATGGAAGCGGCGTCCCTGGGCGAGGAGAAGCCGGTTGCGCCCGGCCATGACGAGGAGTCCTGGCAGCAGAACCGTCGCGCGGAAATTCTCTATCAAGGCGAATGAACAAGATCACCTATCCCATCCTCCTGGCCGCGTTCGTGGCGCAGGCCGCCGGCGCCGCCACCCCCGAGGAGCAGACGCAGCAACTCGTCGAGCTGCAGAAGGCCGCGCAGGCACAGGACGAACGTATCGGCCGCCTGGAGCGCCAGCTGCAGAACCAGGGCTTGCTGAATCTGCTCAACCAGGTCGAGTCACTGAAGGCCGAGGTCGCGCGACTGCGCGGTGCGCAGGAGGAGCAGGCGCACCAGCAGACGACCGCCGACAAGCGCGCCAAGGAACTGTTCGCGGACCTCGACGACCGGGTCAAGGAGTTGGAGAGTAGGCCCGCACAAAGTGCCGCCGCGCCGCCGCCCAGCCCGGTGCGGCTGCAGGCCGCGCAGTCCCTCACCACGCCGGCCCCCGCCGCCGCACCCGCTGCGCCGGTGGCCGGCGATGCCGAGTCCGCGGCCTACGAGGCGGCGCACAACCTGGTGAAGGCCGGGCGCTACAAGGAGGCGGTGCTCGCCCTGCAGGGCTTCGTCAAGAATTACCCGAGCAGCGGCCTGGCGCCAAACGCGCACTACTGGACCGGCTTCTCCTATGTCGGCATGTCGGATTTCGAGAGCGCGGCGGCGAGCTATCAGCACCTCATCAAGGAATATCCACGCAGCCCCAAGGCCGCGGACGCCATGCTCTCGCTGGCGCGGGCACAGGTGCAGATGAACGTCCAGGCTGAGGCCATCGCCACGCTGGAGCAGCTCATCGCCAAGTTCCCTTACAGCCGGGCCGCCGAGAACGGCAAGAAGCTGCTCGCCACGCTCAAGTAAACGCCGATCTTGCAGTCTTCCCCGCCTTCCAGTCGCCTGCGCGTCACGGAGATCTTCTTTTCCCTGCAGGGCGAGGCCAGCCGCGTGGGCTTGCCGACCGTGTTCGTGCGCCTCACCGGCTGCCCCCTGCGCTGCACCTACTGCGACACCGACTATGCCTTCCAGGGCGGGGAGTGGCTGGCCCTGGAGGCCATCCTGGCGCGGGTGCGGGCCTTCCCCACCCGCCACGTCACCGTCACCGGCGGCGAACCCCTGGCGCAGAAGGCCTGTCTGGACCTGCTGCGCAGGTTGTGCGACGCCGGGCTCGATGTCTCCCTGGAGACCAGCGGGGCGCTGGACATCGCCGCCGTCGACGAACGGGTGGCGCGCATCGTCGACGTCAAGACTCCTGGGTCGGGCGAGGCGGAGCGTAACCACTGGGCCAACATCGGCGTGCTGTCGCCGCGTGACGAGATCAAGTTCGTGCTGACCGGCGAGGCGGATTACCTCTGGGCCAAGGACATCCTGCGGGAGCAAGGCATCGAGCGGCGCTGCCCGGTCCTGTTCTCCGCCGCCTGGGGGCAACTGGCACCGGCGCAACTCGCGGCATGGGTGTTGCGCGACGGCCTGCCGGTGCGCCTCCAGGTGCAACTGCACAAGATCCTCTGGGACGAGGCGCGAGGGCGATGAAGCGTGCGGTCGTCCTGCTTTCCGGCGGGCTGGATTCGGCGACCGCGCTCGCGGTGGCGCGCCGCGACGGCTACGCCTGCCATGCCCTCAGTCTCGACTACGGCCAGCGGCACCGCGCGGAGCTCGATGCGGCAAGCAGGGTGGCGCAACAGCTGGGCGCGGTCGAGCATCGGGTGATGCGGCTGGACATGGGGCCGCTCACCGGCTGCGCCCTCACCGACCTGAGCGTGGCGGTGCCCGAGGCGGGGGCCACGGAGGGTATCCCGGTGACCTACGTGCCCGCGCGCAACACCATCATGCTGTCCCTCGCCCTGGGCTGGGCGGAGGTCCTGGACGCCGATGCCATCTACATCGGCGTCAATGCCCTCGATTATTCCGGCTACCCGGATTGCCGGCCCGGGTTCGTGCGTGCCTTCCAGGCGCTTGCCGACCTGGCGACCAAGCGCGCCGTGGAAGGCCGGCCGATCCGCATCGAGACCCCGCTGATCGACCTCGGCAAGGCGGAGATCATCCGCCTGGGGCTGGGGCTGGGGGTGGACTATGGCCTGACCGTGTCCTGCTACCAGGCGGACGAGCAGGGGCGCGCCTGCGGCTGCTGCGATTCCTGCCGTTTCCGGCGTCTTGGCTTTGATGCGGCGGGTGTTGCGGATCCGACACACTACAGACGAATTACCCATGACAGTTAGGGAATTTCCGCCCCTATAATCCCCTGATCCAAACCCCGCTAGGAGCGTGTCGATGGAGAGCATGGAAAACCCTGTGTTGGTGGTTGCCTGGTTGGGGTTCTTTCTGGCCGTGATATTCGGCTATGTCGCGAACAAGACCAGCTTCTGCACCATGGGGGCGGTGTCCGATGTCGTCAATATGGGGGATTGGGGCCGCATGCGTGCCTGGCTGCTGGCCATCGGCATCGCCATCCTCGGTACCAACCTGCTGGTCTATTTCTCGTATCTCGACGTCGAACAGACTTTCTATACCCGCGGCACCGTCTACTGGTTCGGCGCCCTGACCGGCGGGCTGATCTTTGGCGTGGGCATGACGCTCGCAGGGGGCTGCGGGCAGCGTACCCTGGTGCGGCTCGGCGGCGGCAACCTCAAGTCGGTGGTGGTGTTCCTGTTCCTCGGCTACTCGGCACTGGTGACCATGAACGGCATCCTGCGCATCCCTGTGGACAGCGTGCTGCGCGCCGACGTCTTCACGCTCCATCTCGACGGCCTGCAGACCCTTCCCGCCGTGATGGGGATGGCCGATCCGTCCGCGCAGTTCTACGTGGCAGCCGTGCTCGGCGTGCTGATCCTGGCCTTCGTGTTCGCCAGCAAGGAGTTCCGCGAGAACCACGACAACATCCTCGCGGGCATTGTCATCGGCCTGGTCGTGGCGGCCGGCTGGTACGTCACCGGGCACCTCGGCTACTCCGAGAATGAGTTCATGGAAAAGACCTTCGTCGGCACCGACTCCAAGCTGGCGGAATCCATGACCTTCGTCGGCCCCCTGGCCTACACCATGGATCTCTGGGCATACTGGCGCGACAAGCACGTCACCTTCGGCATCGCCTCGGTGTTCGGCGTGGTCATCGGCTCGTTCATCTATTCCGTGTTCAACCGCAGCTTCCGCTGGGAGTACTTCAATTCCCCGCAGGACATGTTCCGTCACATCGTCGGCGCGGTACTCATGGGCTTCGGCGGCATCGCCGCGATGGGGTGCACGATCGGCCAGGCGGTCACCGGCGTGTCGACCCTGGCGGTCAGTTCCTTCATCGCCTTCTTCGGCATCGTCGCCGGCGCGGCGATCACCATGAAGATCCAGTACTACCTGATGATGCGGTCCGCATGATCAAAAAGATTTATTGAGGATTGAAAAAGGCCTGCCGATAAAACGGATGTATCGGGCTATGAAGTCGGTGCGACCTGAAAGGACAAAGATGCGGAAACTTCTCGCTGTATTGCTGCTTGGCTTTGCGACGCTGGCGCTGTCGACCGGGCCGGCTCGCGCCGAGGGCACCAAGGCGATCAACTTCCAGTTCACCGATATCAACGGCAAGTCGGTCAAGCTCTCCGACTTCAAAGGCAAGTGGGTGCTGGTCAACTTCTGGGCGCCCTGGTGCCCGCTCTGCTGGGTCGAGGTGCCGACGCTCAACGAATTGAACAAGCGAAAGGACTTCGTCGTCATCGGCGTGGGTCTGGACTATGGCCCGGACGAGAACGTGGTGCGCGACGCGGCTACCCGCCATTCGCTGGAGTTCAACAGCATCATCGCCGGTGGTGCGCGTCGTAACCAGGACAGCCCGTTCCGTCAGGTGGGGCCTGTGGATTTCTATCCGACCTCCTACATCTATGACCCGAATGGCGAGATCGTGATGTTCATCCCCGGCCAGGTGCGCATGAGCAAGGTGCTCGCCTTCATGGAGGAGTACAAGTCGAAGCTGACGCAGGTCGCCGATGGCAAGACCTCCGAGGCGGCGCCCGCCGCGCCTTCGCCGGTGAAGGAGGTCAGCTACAGCAAGCCCGAGCCGCTGGACGGCAAGGGCGGCGACAAGTCGACGGCCCAGAACTCCGCCGGCACCAAGGCGCCCGCCCGCCGTAGCAAGGAAAAGAAAACCGTCACGTACTGAGTCGGGTGTCTTGACCGATCGAACGGTTTTCTGAAATAATTGCGGTCTTTCTTCGGGTGGTTAGCTCAGCCGGTAGAGCAGCGGACTTTTAATCCGTTGGTCGTGGGTTCGAATCCCCCACCACCCACCAGGTCAAGGGGTTTGGCGCATGCCAAACCCCTTTTTTGTTTTTCGATTGCCACGGGCTTGCTTGACCGTCCAGATGGCAACCGATAGTGTTTTGGGCTTTTCAGAATATTAGAAATCCTTGCCATGGCCGACACTGAGTTGACCGGAGCGGAGATCGTTGTCCGCTGTTTACGCGACGAGGGTGTGCAGCACATCTTCGGCTACCCCGGTGGGGCAGTCCTGAACATCTACGACGAGATCTACAAGCAGGATGCCTTTCAGCACATCCTGGTGCGCCATGAACAGGCGGCCCTGCACGCGGCCGATGCCTATGCAAGGTCCACCGGCAAGGTCGGCGTGGCGATCGTGACCTCCGGCCCCGGTGCGACCAACGCGGTGACCGGCATCGCCACCGCCTATATGGACTCGATCCCCATGGTAGTGCTGACCGGCCAGGTGCCGACCGCGGCCATCGGCATGGATGCCTTCCAGGAGGTCGACACCATCGGCATCACCCGCCCCTGCGTCAAGCACAACTTCCTGGTGAAGGACGTGCGTCAGCTGGCGGATACCATCAAGAAGGCCTTCTACATCGCCGCAACCGGCCGCCCCGGCCCGGTGGTGGTGGACATCCCCAAGGATGTGACGCAGCACACCTGCGTCTACGAATATCCGAAGAGCGTGTCGATGCGCTCCTACAACCCGACCTCCAAGGGGCATGCGGGCCAGATCAAGAAGGCCGTGCAGATGCTGCTGGAGGCGAAGCGCCCGGTCATCTACACCGGCGGTGGCGTGGTCCTCGGCGATGCGGCGGTGCAGCAAACGGAATTGACCCGTCTGCTCGGCTATCCCACCACCAGCACCCTCATGGGCCTGGGCGGCTATCCCTCGCCGGATCCGCTGTTCCTGGGTATGCTGGGCATGCACGGCACCTACGAGGCCAACATGGCCATGCAGCACTGCGACGTCCTGCTGGCCGTGGGCGCCCGCTTCGACGACCGCGTGATCGGCAACCCAAAGCACTTCGGCAGCGAGCATCACCGCATCATCCATATCGACGTCGATCCCTCGTCGATCTCCAAGCGGGTCAAGGTCGACGTGCCCATCGTCGGTGACGTGTCGCACGTGCTGGACGAGATCATCAAGCAGCTCAAGGCCGAGAAGCACAAGCCGGACGCGCAGGCGCTCAAGGCCTGGTGGGCGCAGATCGAGTTGTGGCGCGCGCAGGACTGCCTGAAGTACGACCAGGGCTCGTCCGTGATCAAGCCGCAGTACGTGGTCGAGAAGCTCTACGAGGTCACCCGGGGTGAGGCCTTCGTCACCTCCGACGTCGGACAGCACCAGATGTGGGCCGCGCAATACTACAAGTTCGACAAGCCGCGCCGCTGGATCAACTCCGGCGGCCTCGGCACCATGGGCTTCGGCCTGCCCGCGGCGATGGGCGTGCAGTTCGCGCACCCGGACGCCATGGTCGCCTGCATCACCGGCGAGGGCAGCATCCAGATGAACATCCAGGAGCTGTCCACCTGCCTGGAGCACAAGCTGCCGCTCAAGGTCATCCTGCTCAACAACGGCTACCTGGGCATGGTGCGGCAGTGGCAAGAGTTCTTCTATGAGGAGCGCTACGCCGAGTCCTACATGACCTCTTTGCCCGATTTCGTGAAGCTGGCCGAGGCCTACGGCCATGTCGGCATCCAGGTGGAGAAGCCGGAGGACGTGGAACCGGCCCTGCGCGACGCCTTCGGCAAGTACAGGGACCGCCTGGTGTTCATCAACTTCCTCACCGACCCGCGTGAGAACGTCTACCCCATGATCCCGGCCGGCAAGGGCCTCTCGGAGATGATTCTGGTATGAGACACATCATTTCCCTGCTGATGGAAAACGAGTCCGGCGCGCTGTCGCGCGTCTCCGGCCTGTTCAGCGCGCGCGGCTACAACATCGAATCGCTCACCGTCGCGCCCACCGAGGACGCCACCCTGTCGCGCATGACCATCGTCACGCGCGGCTCGGAGGACGTCATCGAGCAGATCACCAAGCAGCTCAACAAGCTGGTCGACGTGGTCAAGGTGCAGGACCTCACCGACGGCAGCCACATCGAGCGCGAGCTGATGCTGGTGAAGGTGCGTGCCCACACGCCGGAGCTGCGCGAGGAGATGAAGCGCATGGCCGACATCTTCCGCGGCCGCGTGATCGATGTCGCCGACAAGACCTACACCATCGAGCTGACCGGCCCCGGCTCCAAGCTCGACGCCTTCCTGGAGGCCCTGGATGCCTCCGCCATTCTGGAAACCGTGCGCACCGGTGCCTCGGGCATTGGCCGGGGCGACCGGATCATGAAAGTTTGAACGTTCGTTAGAAAGGATCTCCCATGAAGGTTTACTACGAGAAAGACTGCGACCTGTCCCTGATCAAGAAGAAGAAGGTCACCATCGTCGGTTACGGTTCCCAGGGCCATGCCCACGCCAACAACCTGAAGGACTCCGGTGCCAAGGTCACGGTCGGCCTGCGCAAGGGCGGCGCCTCCTGGGACAAGGCCAAGAAGGCCGGTCTGACCGTCAAGGAAGTCGGCGCCGCGGTGAAGGATGCCGACGTGGTCATGATGCTGGTGCCGGACGAGATGCAGCCCGATGTGTACAAGAACGAGATCGAGCCCAACATCAAGAAGGGCGCCGCCCTGGCCTTCGCCCACGGCTTCTGCATCCACTACAACCAGATCGTGCCGCGCGCCGACCTGGACGTGATCATGGTCGCCCCCAAGGCCCCCGGCCACACCGTGCGCTCCGAGTTCGTCAAGGGCGGCGGCATCCCCGACCTGATCGCCGTGTACCAGGACGCCTCCGGCAAGGCCAAGGATATGGCCCTGTCCTACGCCGCGGCGATCGGCGGCGGCCGCACCGGCATCATCGAGACCACCTTCAAGGACGAGACCGAGACCGACCTGTTCGGCGAGCAGGCCGTGCTGTGCGGCGGCGCCGTGGAGCTGGTGAAGATGGGCTTCGAGACCCTGGTCGAGGCCGGCTACGCGCCCGAGATGGCCTACTTCGAGTGCCTGCACGAGCTGAAGCTGATCGTCGACCTGATGTACGAGGGCGGCATCGCCAACATGAACTACTCCATCTCCAACAACGCGGAGTACGGCGAGTACGTGACCGGTACCGAGGTCATCAACGAGCAGTCGCGCGCCGCCATGCGCAACGCCCTGAAGCGCATCCAGAGCGGTGAGTACGCCAAGATGTTCATCATGGAAGGCAAGACCAACTATCCTTCCATGACCGCGCGCCGTCGCCTGAACGCCGCCCACCCCATCGAGGTGACCGGCGAGAAGCTGCGCGAGATGATGCCCTGGATCAAGGCCAACAAGCTGGTCGACAAGTCCAAGAACTAAGCCGCCAGCCGGCAGTTCCCAGCCGTCGCCCGGCGACGGCTGCAGACTGACGACTGTCTCCTTCTCATTTCATGTGTATCGGCGTGGCACCTCCCGACAAGGCCCCCTGGCCCCATCCCATCATCGCCCGTGAGGGCTGGCCCTTCCTCGCCGGCTCGCTGGTCCTCTCCTTGATCGTCACCTTTGCCGCCGGCTGGCTGTGGGCCATGCCGCTCTGGCTGATCAGCCTGTTTGTTCTGCAGTTCTTCCGCGACCCCGCGCGGCACGCCCCCGCCGGCGAGGGCCTGGTGCTGTCGCCTGCGGACGGCCGCATCGTCGCCGTCGAGGAGACGGACGACCCCTGGCTGAAGCGCCGCGCGCTCAAGATCAGCGTGTTCATGAACGTGTTCAACGTGCATTCCAACCGCGCCCCCGTCGACGGCGAGGTGAAGGAGCGCTGGTACAACCCGGGCAAGTTCGTCAACGCGGACCTCGACAAGGCCTCCACCGAGAACGAACGCAATGCCCTGTGGTTCCGCACCCGCGATGGCAAGGACGTGACCTGCGTGCAGGTCGCGGGCCTGATCGCGCGCCGCATCCTCTGCTACGCCAAGCCGGGTGACCGTCTCGCGCGCGGCCAGCGCTACGGCTTCATCCGATTCGGCTCGCGCGTCGATGTCTACCTGCCCACCGACGCCAAGCCGCGCGTCGCCATCGGCGACAAGGTCTACGCGTCCAGCGACGTGCTGGCGCAGCTCTGATCCATGCAGGATCCGCACACCCTCCCGGATTCAGACGTGGAGACGCCCGACCAGGGCGGCAAACCCAGGCGTCGCGGCATCTTCCTGCTACCCAACCTGTTCACCACGGGCGCGCTGTTCGCCGGCTTCTAC
This sequence comes from Pseudomonadota bacterium, assembly GCA_040751755.1. Classification (GTDB taxonomy): domain Bacteria; phylum Pseudomonadota; class Gammaproteobacteria; order Burkholderiales; family Thiobacillaceae; genus PFJX01. The sequence continues at coordinate 117,498 of JBFMHC010000050.1, read as the reverse complement.
GCCATCGTGCAGGCGATGAACGGCCATTACGAGCCGGCGGCAGTGGCGATCTTCGTCGCCATGGTGCTGGACGGCCTGGACGGCCGGGTGGCGCGCCTGACCAATACGCAGAGCGCCTTCGGTGCCGAGTACGACTCGCTGTCCGACATGGTCTCGTTCGGCGTCGCGCCGGCCCTGGTGATCTACAGCTTCGCCCTGCAGGGCATGGGCAAGCTGGGCTGGATCGCCGCCTTCGTCTACTGCGCCGGTGCTGCGCTGCGCCTGGCACGCTTCAATACCATGCTGGCGGTGCAGGACAAGCGCTGGTTCCTCGGCCTGCCCAGCCCCTCGGCGGCGGCCCTGGTGGCGAGCTTCGTCTGGGTGATGGTCGACAACCAGTGGGCCGGCCAGGACGTGCGCTGGCTGGCCTGGGGCGTGACCCTGTTCGCCGGCCTGTCCATGATCACCAACTTCCGCTTCTACAGCGGCAAGGACATCAACCTGAAGAAGAGCGTGCCCTTCGTGGTCATCGTCCTGGTGGCGCTCTCGTTCAGCCTCGTGTCGATCGACCCGCCCATCGTCCTGTTCATGCTGTTCATGGCCTACGGCCTGTCCGGCTATGTCCTCTGGGCCAGGCGCCGCCTCGGCCCGAAGGCGCCGGATTCCTTGCCCCCCGCGGCATAGGCGTTTATATTCCGGCCATGCGCGACACCTTTCACACCGCCCAATTCTTCTGCCTGATGCGGCTGGCCACCCGGCTGCTGCTGCCCCCGCGCGGGCACTGATCACACTCCCCCCTTTCGCAGTACCGCATGCATTCCTGCCCACCCCAGGCACGGGTGGAACCGCCGCTTCCGCATGGCCAGATGCCCGCGCGCGGCGGTCGAATTGAGAGCGTATGGAGCACGCCATGAAAGACTCGTTGATCATCTTTGACACCACCTTGCGCGACGGCGAGCAGAGCCCCGGCGCGGCCATGACCAAGGACGAGAAGATCCGCATCGCCCGGCAGTTGGAGCGCCTGGGCGTGGACGTGATCGAGGCCGGCTTCGCCGCCGCCAGCCCCGGCGACGCGGATGCCATCAGGAGCATCGCCGGCATCGTCAGGAACTCCACCGTCTGCTCGCTGGCGCGCGCCAACGAACGCGACGTGCGCGCCGCCGGCGAGGCGATCAAGCCCGCCGCATCCGGCCGCATCCACACCTTCATCGCCACCAGCCCCATCCACATGGAGAAGAAGCTGCGCATGAGCCCGGACCAGGTGGTCGAGGCGGCCGTGAAGGCGGTGAAGATGGCGCGCGAGTACACCGACGACGTGGAGTTCTCCGCCGAGGACGCGGTGCGTTCCGAGCTGGACTTCCTCTGCCGCGTGTTCGAGGCGGTGATCGACGCCGGCGCCAAGACCCTCAACGTGCCGGACACCGTCGGTTATAGCCTGCCCAGCCTCTGGGGCGAGCGCATCCGCCAGCTGATCGAGCGGGTGCCCAACTCCGACAAGGTGGTGTGGTCCACCCACTGCCACAACGATCTCGGCATGGCGGTGGCCAACTCCCTGGCAGCGGTGATGAACGGCGCGCGCCAGGTCGAGTGCACCATCAACGGCCTGGGCGAGCGCGCGGGCAATGCCTCGCTGGAGGAGATCGTCATGGCGGTGAAGACCCGCCGCGACGTGTTCACCTGCGACAGCCGCATCGACACCACGCAGATCGTGCCGACCTCGCGCCTGGTGTCGCAGATCACCGGCTACCCGGTGCAGCCCAACAAGGCCATCGTCGGCGCCAACGCCTTCTCGCACGAGTCCGGCATCCACCAGGACGGCGTGCTCAAGTTCCGCGAGACCTACGAGATCATGCGTGCCGAGGACGTGGGCTGGAGCCAGAACAAGCTCACGCTCGGCAAGCTGTCCGGGCGCAATGCCTTCCGCACCCGCCTGGCCGAGCTCGGCATCGTCCTGGAGAGCGAGGAGGCGCTCAACGCCGCCTTCGCCCGCTTCAAGGACCTGGCCGACAAGAAGCGCGAGATCTTCGACGAGGACATCCAGGCCCTGGTGGCCAATGAGGCGGGCGTCGACGTCTGCGACCGCTTCAGGCTGGTGTCGCTCAAGGTGTGTTCGGAGACCGGCGAGACGCCGCACGCGCACGTGGTGCTGACCGACGGCGGGATGGAGATCCGCGCCGACGAGTCCGGCGGCGGCCCCGTCGATGCCTCCTTCCGCGCCATCGAGAAGATGGTGGAGAGTGGCTCCACGCTGCTGCTCTACTCGGTGAACAACATCACCACCGGCACCGACGCGCAGGGCGAGGTCACCGTGCGTCTGTCGCGCAACGGTCGCATCGTCAACGGCCAGGGCGCCGACACCGACATCGTCATCGCCTCCGCCAAGGCCTACCTGAACGCCTTGAACAAACTGTTCAGCGCCGAGGAGCGGGCGCATCCGCAGGTGTGAAGCGCGCCGCGCGTCGGCAATGAAAAAGGGCGGCCCGCGGGCCGCCCTTCGTTTTTCCGCGCGAGGGTTACTCGCCGCCGTGGATGCAGGGCAGCTGGCCTTCCTTGTCCGAGACCTCCTCGGGGACCTTGCCGAACCACATCTGCCACATCGAGATCAGCCACATCGCCGCGAAGGAGGAGCCCATGATGGCGCCGCTGGCGATCACCGCCCAGGCGAAGCCGGGCCAGACCTTGGTCAGATACCAGGAGCCGACGTCGGTCAGCAGCACCACGAAGGGCGCGGCGATCAGCAGGCACTTCAGCCAGGTGGGGCGCACGTAGGCGTGGGTGAAGATGTAGCCGACGATGAAGAAGATGAAGGTGATGGAGAACAGGTGGATGTGGGAGACCCGCACCAGGGTGGGGATGTTCATGCCCTCGTCCTTGGCGGTGACCTTGGACACGCCGTTGAAATCGCGCAGGTCGGGGAGATGGGGGTTGGCCTCGGGGTTGTGGCACATGATGCAGTGCTCGTCGAGGATGGGCTTGATCTTGCCGTCGTAGCCCTCCTGATTCGCGCCTTCATGCAGCCAGGAGAAGATCGTCTCGCGTTTCTCGGCCGGCAGCATGTCCGCCATGGGGCCGCGCAGGGCGGTCTCCAGCTTGGTGCCGCTGGGGTTGCCGCCGTAGGCGATCATCAGGTCCTTGCCCGACAGCATGGGGTCTCCGTCCTTGCCCGCGTGGGACTCCCAGACCTGGATCATGGCCATGAGGTAACCCGTGCCGAACACGATCAGGACCATGCTGAACAGCACACGCATGGACATGGGCAGGAACTTGAAATGGACGAAGCTCATTTTGGTCATTGGCCGACTCCTGATAAAAAGTCTGTATATAAGCGGAGGCTGATACTACACGTTTCGCATACTATCCGGATACGGATGTCCGACATTGATATCAATCAACACCGTCGAGGTCATGATGCCGGTGGGCGTTGCGCGCGTACCACGCAGCGCTGGCGAAGAAGATCAGCGACAGGACCACTTCCACCAGTGCCAGCGCGGAGCCAGGGAACGGGTCGGTCCAGGCACGCACGCTGCCTTCCGTGAAATAAAGCCAGATCAGCAGGGTGGACCAGCGGTAGGTATAGACCTTGCCATGCAGGATGCCAAAAAGCGGCAGCAGCAGGGGCACGATCTTGAGCACCAGCCAGGTGCCGCCCGGACGCAGGGGCGCGAGCCACAGCTCCCAGGCGAGGCCGAGCAGGATCAGGCCGATCAGGCTGGCCGAGGCGAGGTTGCGCAGCAGCGCCGGGCTCATGTCGTTGCCCTCGTGGCCTGGGCGAGGGCGACCAGAGCGGCGCGCGCCGCTTGCGCATCGTCGATCCTCTCGGGGAGGTCGAAGCGCAACACCCGACCGTCGGCGCGCACGTCGAAGCCGTCAGGGTCGATGCCGACCATCCTCGCCTCGTCCGCCTCCACGCCGTGCACGTGGCGGCAGTAGGCGGCGAGGTTGTGGCCGTGGTCCGCGTTCATGTGCTCGATGATGCCTTGTTCCTGCGCCGCGAGGGCGGTCTCGGCCAGCAGGTAATGCTCCGGCTCCACCCAGTGGATGCGGCCGAAGCCGCCGATCCAGCGCACCCGCACCGGCTCGATGCGGTAGAAGGAGAAGTCGTGCATGGCGAAATAGGCCTCGGCCTGCGGATGGAAGCGCAGGTAGCGCGGGCCCAGGGCGTCCTTGTCCGCCAGCCGCGTGGCCCTGCCGAGCACGGTGACGCGGCCGGCCACCTGCATGTCCGGGCTGTAGGGCTGCACGATCAGCGAGCAGCGCGGGTCGGCGTCCAGGTTCTTGGTGTGTTCCGCCAGCGTGGAGATGAGGATCACCGGGCAGCCGGCATGGTCGGTGACGAAGGGCGCGACCGAGCCGAAGGGGAAGCCCTCGACCCGTTGCGAGAGCGTCGACAGCACGCCCGAGTGCTGGGCGCGCACGAAGCGGCGCGCATCGTCGCCGTTGTTTTGGCCTGTCTCGCTCATGCCAGCCTCACCGCGATCTCCGCCAGACGCTTGCCCTGGGCGAAGGCGAGGCGGCGCTCCTCCTCGGTGATCGGCCGCTTGCCGTCCGGCCCGGCCCAGTGGCTGGCGCCGTAGGGCGTGCCGCCGGCCTCGGTCTGGTTCAGTTCGGGGTTGGTGTAGGGAAGGCCGGCGATCAGCATGCCGTGGTGCAGCAGCGGCAGCATCATGGTCAGCAGGGTGCTCTCCTGACCGCCGTGCAGGCTGGCGGTGGAGGTGAAGACGCAGGCCGGCTTGCCCGCCAGTGCGCCCTCCAGCCACAGGCCGGAGGTGCCGTCCCAGAAGTGCTTCATGGCGGCGGACATGTTGCCGAAGCGGGTGGGCGAGCCCACTGCGACGCCCGCGCACTGGCGCAGGTCGTCGAGGCTGGCGAATGGGGCGCCGGCGTCCGGCACCAGGCGGGCGGGCTCGTCGCGCTCGCTCATCACCTTGGGCACGGTGCGTACCCGCGCGCGGCAGCCCGGCACCGACTCCACGCCGTGCGCGAGGTGCTGCGCCAGCTGCCTCACCGAGCCGTGCAGGCTGTAGTAGAGAACCAGGATTTCCGTCATCGCATGCTCCAAAAGGGCGGAAATCATATCAGCCGGCCGTGGCAAGGCCCGCCGGTTTGCCGGAAAATGCGTGTTTTCCCCGTTGTCACATTTCCAACATGAATCTGCATGAATACCAGGCCAAGGCCGTGCTGCGCGAGTACGGCGTGCCCACCCCGCGCGGCGTGGTGATCGACTGCGTCGCCGGCTGCGCGGCTGCCGTGGCCGAGCTGGGGGGGCTCCCAGTGGTCGCCAAGGCCCAGATCCACGCCGGTGGGCGCGGCAAGGCGGGTGGCGTGAAGCTGTGTCGCAGCGCCGAAGACCTTTCCGCCATTGCCGGCACCCTGCTGGGCGGCCGCCTGGTGACCTACCAGAACGCCCCCGACGGCCAGCCGGTGAACGCCCTGCTGATCGAGGAGACCCTGCCGATCGCGCGCGAGCTGTACCTCTCCATCACCGTCGACCGCGCCGCCGAGCGCATCGGCCTGGTCGCCTCAAGCGCCGGCGGCATGGAGATCGAGGAGGTGGCGCGCACCGAGCCGGCGAAGATCCTCAAGGAGTGGGTCAACCCGGTCACCGGCCTGATGGACTATCAGGCGCGCAACCTGGCCTTCGGCCTCGGCCTCGCGGGCGAGCAGATCGGCGCCTTCGGCAAGCTGGCGAAGACCCTGTACCGCGTGTTCCTGGAGAAGGACCTCGCCCTGCTGGAGATCAACCCGCTGGTGGTCACCGAGGACGGTCGCATCCTGCCGCTGGACTGCAAGATGAGCCTGGACGACAACGCCCTGTACCGCCAGAAGGCGCTCGCCGAGCAGGCGGACATGAGCCAGATCGACGCCAAGGAGGCGCAGGCGCATGCGCACAACGTCAACTACATCGCCCTGTCCGGCAACATCGGCTGCATGGTCAACGGCGCAGGCCTGGCCATGGCGACCATGGACCTGATCAAGCTGTCCGGCGGCCAGCCCGCCAACTTCCTCGACGTAGGCGGCGGCGCGACGGCGGAGTCGGTGGCGCAGGCCTTCCAGATCATCCTCGCCGACCCCAACGTGAAATCCGTGCTGATCAACATCTTCGGCGGCATCGTGCGCTGCGACCTGATTGCCGAGGGCATCATCCAGGCGGTGCAGGAGGTGGGTGTGAAGATCCCGGTGATCGTGCGCCTGGAAGGCACCAATGCCGACAAGGGGCGGGAACTCCTGGCCAGCTCCGGCCTGGCCATCCTCGCCGCCAACGACCTCACCGAGGCCGCGAAACTGGCCGTGGAGAAAGCAGCATGAGCATCCTGATCAACAAGGACACCCGGGTCATCTGCCAGGGCTTCACCGGCAAGCAGGGCACCTTCCATTCCGAGCAGGCGATCGCCTACGGCACCCGGATGGTCGGGGGCGTCACCCCCGGCAAGGGCGGCCAGACGCACCTGGGCCTGCCCGTGTTCAATACCGTGAAGGACGCGGTGCGCGAGACCGGCGCCGACGCCACCATGATCTACGTGCCCGCCGCCTTCGCCGCCGACGGCATCCTCGAGGCGGCGGACGCGGGCATCCGCGTCATCGCCTGCATCACCGAGGGCATCCCGGTGCGCGACATGATCAACGTGAAGGCCGCCATCCGGGCCAACGGTGCCCACCTCATCGGCCCCAACTGCCCCGGTCTCATCACCCCCGGCGAGTGCAAGATCGGCATCATGCCCGGCTTCATCCACAAGCCCGGCAAGGTGGGCATCGTCTCGCGCTCCGGCACCCTGACCTACGAGGCGGTGTGGCAGACCACCCAACTCGGCCTCGGCCAGTCCACCTGCGTGGGCATCGGCGGCGACCCGATCAAGGGCCTGGACTTCATCGACTGCCTGGCGATGTTCGAGGCCGACCCGCAGACCGAGGCCATCGTCCTGGTGGGCGAGATCGGCGGCACCGCGGAAGAGGCGGCGGCGGAGTACATCCGCGCGCACGTGAAGAAACCGGTGGCCGGCTACATCGCCGGCGTCACCGCGCCGCCCGGCAAGCGCATGGGCCATGCCGGCGCCATCATCGCCGGCGGTTCGGGCAAGGCGGAAGGCAAGATCGCCGCCCTGGAAGCCGCCGGCGTGGTGGTGGCGCGGAGCCCCGCCGGCCTGGGCGCGGCCTGCGCCGAGGCGATGGGTCGGCGCTGAGCCCGCGCGCCGGCCGGCGCTTAGAAGAACGCGGTCAGGCTGAGGGCGCCGAAGTGGTCGCCACTGTCCTGGCCGTCGAATTCCTTGCTGCGGAACACGTGGGTGTAGGTGAGGCGGAATTTCGGGAAGGTGAGCACCGCGCCGACCTGCAGGTCGCCCACCCAGGTCTTGCTGTCCACGTGGTGGCTGGTCTGCCAGGTGTTCCCGTCCAGCAGCAGGTTGCGCGCCACGGCGCGCCCGTCCACGCCCGCGTACAGATACCAGCTGAATTTGTTGCTCGGGGCGAAGAAGGCCGAGCCCGGCAGGCTGGGGCGGATGCGTGGCGGGCCGAAGTCGCGCCCGAGGTGCTCGCCGACGCGCAGGGTGAGGCCCGCGTTCGCGTAGGTCGCCAAGTTGCCCAGGCCGATGCCCATGTGCGGCGTGAGGTCCGCGCCATAGCCCGACTCGGGGTGCTCCCACAGGTGCCGCCACTTGCGCTCGTGGGTGAGCGAGACCGTCACCTCGTCCCTGAGCTGGTTGCTCCAGCCCATCGCCTGTGGCGAGCCGATCAGGCGGTGGAAACCGTTCTGCACCTCCTCGCCCCGCGCCGACGGGCCGACGATGCCAAGGTCCAGTGCCCAGGTGTCGAGTATGGTCTCCGCGTCCGCCACCACCGCGAAACCGCCGTAGAGGTAGCCCGCGTAGGGGCGCTCGTCCGGTACCAGGGCGGTGGTGCTGATGTCGTTCGGGGTATAGATGTTGTGGCCGATGGCATAGCCCGCCCGCAGCAGGGCGTTGGGGCGGATGAACGGCATGGCGTCGGCGAAGCGGCGGATGTAGTCCGGCACGTCCTCCTGGGCGGAGAGCCAGGAGAGGCGCAGACCGTTGGTGTAGTGGCGGTCCGAGCCCGTGAAGACATCGTTCTCGATCAGCAGGTTGTACATGCCTGCCCCCCCAGGATGGGCAGGCCAGGCCCATGCCCGCCAGGAAGGCCAGGCGGCGGCCGTGCCGCCTGACCGGGCCTGCCGCGGTCAGCGGCCCTTCAGGCATTCGCTCATGAAGCTGCGGCGATCAGGGCCGCGCTTGTCGCCGGCCGCCTGGTTGCAGTAACGCATGCGTTCCTGCTGCGTCATCTTCGCCGGTTCGGCGGGGCTGGGCGGCGTGGCGGGGACTGCGGGCGTGGCCGGTGTCGCCGGGGTGGCGGCGCTTGCCGGGGCGGCCGGTGTCGCGGGCATGGCCGGCACGGCGCCCGGCTTGCCGCCGCCGTGCATGCACTGGCGCATGAAGTCGCGCCGTTCCGCGCCGCGGCGATCACCCGCCTCCTTGTTGCAATCCGCCATGCGCTGCTGCGAGGCGGTCAGGGGCTTCGCGGCGTCGGCGGCGAGGCCGGGCAGGGGGGCGGCCAGGGACATCAGGAGGGCGGCGGCGAGCGAGGTCAGCAGGGGTTTCATGGCATGGCTCCTTTACGTGAAGGTCACATCGCTTAGTTGAGCAGGCCCTTGAGCAGTTCCTTCTTGAGCTGATCCTGCAGGCTCTCCTTGGGCGGCTCGGTCTTGCCCGCGGGGGCGGCCGCCGGCAGGGGCGTGGGGGCGGGGGCGGTCTCCGCGGGCGCGGGGAAGGAGATCACCTTGGCCGGCTCCACCGGTTTTGGCGCGCTCCACGGCTGCCCGTCCGCGCCCAGGCGGATGCCCTCGATCAGGAGGGTGATGTCCACCTCGTTGCCGATCGGGCCGTTCGGCGCGGATTTGCCGATGCCGAAGTCCGTGCGGTTGATGCGCGCGGTGGCCTTGAAGCCGACGCGCATGCCGCCCCACGGGTCCTTGCCCAGGCCGAGGATCTGGTAGTCGAGGGTCATTGGCCGGGTCACGCCGTGCAGGGTGAGATTGCCGGTGACCGTACCCTTTTCCGGGGTGGCCGGGGTGAGCCTGGTGGAGACGAACTTCATCTCCGGATAGTCGCGCGCGCCGAGGAATTCCTCGGTCAGCAGGTGGATGTCGCGCTTGAGGTGCGAGGAATTGAGGCTGTAGACGCTGATGCTCGCCTCCACGGCGGACTTGGCGAGGTTGTCGGTGTCCAGGGTCACCTTGCCCTGCACGTCGTGGAAGGTGCCGCTGGTTCGCGCCACCAGGTGGCGCACTTCCCAGTTGGCGAAGCTGTGGGCGTTGTCGATCTTGTAGGTCTGGATCTCGGCCTGGGCGGGCAGGGCGAAGGCGCCGGCGGCGAGCAGGGCAAGGGCGGTCTTGTGCGGGAACATTGGGATGTCCTTTCGTGGGGTCGGGCTAGCCGTGGCGTGTTTATAGCACTAACCTTGCGCGCTGGATGTGTCAGACCGCACGCGCCCCCGTGACCCGAATCACCTTCTATTTCAACGCCCCGGACAAGTTCGACGTGGCCCGCAAGCTGGCCGCCAAGGCCTTCCAGGGCGGCCAGCAGACCCTGGTCTACACCACCGACCCGGCGCAGGCCCAGGCGCTGGACCAGGGTTTCTGGACCGCACAGCAGCTGTCCTTCCTGCCGCATGTGCGCTGCGGCCACCCCCTCGCGGCAGAGACCCCGGTGCTGATCGGCGACGACCCGGCGCCGCTGCGCCACGCCGACGTCCTGATCAACCTCGCCGCCGAGCCGCCGGCCTTCTTCGGCCGTTTCGAGCGCCTGCTGGAGATCGTCTCCACCGACCCGGCGGACCGCGAGCGGGCGCGGCAGCGCTTCCGCTTTTTCAAGGAACGGGGCTATGCCCTGGAGACCCACGATCTTGGCGCGGCGGGCGCCTGACGCGGGAAGAGGGGCGCGACGACGATGAGCGACGAAAGCAAGGACCTGTTCGGCAAGATCGATGCCCTGTTCGAGAAGCGCTCGGCGGACGTGTTGCTCGACAAGGGCCTGGAGCACGAGGACTTTCCCGTCCTCACCGAGGTCATCGCCGTCGAGTCGCCGAGCGCGGAATCCGTGGCGCCGCCGGCGCAGCCGGAACCCCCGGAACCCCCCGCCGCCGCCCCTGCGGAGCGTCGCGCGAGCGACCGGCGCCAGCAGGATCGCCGCAACGGCGACCGCCGCCTGGGCGACCGGCGCGAATCCCGCCAGCCTTCCGCGCCGCCGCGCCCGGCGGCCTCCCGCGAGGAGGTGGAACGGCTGGTGGAGGCGGTGGAGCTGCGTCTGTCCGACCTGTTCATCCGCCAGCAGCTGCGCATGGAGGAGGCGGTGCGCAAGGTGATCCGCGAGGAGATCGCCAAGGCCGCGCCACCGCCCCCGGGACCCGCCACCGCGCCTGCCGCCGCCGATCCGGACCTGAACGGCGAGGGCTGAGCCCGGCGCCGCCGGGCCGGCTATAATCCGCGCCTCCCGAAAATCAACGATCACGCCGCGCCCGCGCGGCGCCGCGCCATGGAACTCGCCAAATCCTTCGAACCCCACGACATCGAGAAACGCTGGTACCAGACCTGGGAGCAGTCCGGCTGGTTCGAGATGGGGCGCGAGGAAAACCGGCCCTTCTATTGCATCCTCCTGCCGCCGCCCAACGTCACCGGCACGCTGCACATGGGCCACGCCTTCCAGCACGGCCTGATGGACGCCCTGACGCGCTACCACCGCATGGACGGCGACAACACCCTGTGGCAGCCGGGCACCGACCACGCCGGCATCGCCACGCAGATCGTCGTCGAGCGCCAGCTGGACGCGCAGAAGGTCTCGCGCCATGACCTCGGCCGCGAGAGCTTCCTCGCCAAGGTGTGGGAGTGGAAGGAGCATTCCGGTTCCACCATCACGCGCCAGATGCGCCGCCTGGGCACCTCGCCCGACTGGTCGCGCGAGCGCTTCACCATGGACGAGGGCCTCTCCAAGGCCGTCACCGAGGTGTTCGTGCGCCTCTACAACGAGGGCCTGATCTACCGCGGCAAGCGCCTGGTGAACTGGGACCCGGTGCTGGGCACGGCGGTGTCCGACCTGGAGGTGGTGAACACCGAGGAGGACGGCTTCATCTGGGAGATCAACTACCCGCTGGAAGACGGCAGCGGCTTCCTGACGGTGGCCACCACCCGCCCCGAGACCCTGCTGGGCGACACCGCCGTGGCCGTGAACCCGGAGGATGAGCGCTACACCCACCTCGTCGGCAAGCAGGTGCGCCTGCCCGTGGCGGAGCGCACCATCCCCATCATCGCCGACGACTACGTCGACCGCGAGTTCGGCACCGGCGTGGTGAAGATCACCCCCGCGCACGACTTCAACGACTGGCAGGTGGGAAGCCGCCACAAGCTCCAGGCCATCAACGTCCTCACCCTGGACGCGAAGATGAATGACCTGGCGCCCACCGAGTACCAGGGCTTGGACCGCTACGACGCGCGCCAGAAGATCCTCGACGAGCTGCAGGCCAGGGGCCTCCTGGTCTCCGCCAAGCCGCACAAGCTGATGATCCCGCGCGGCGACCGCACCCACGCGGTGATCGAGCCCATGCTCACCGACCAGTGGTTCATGAGCATGGAAGGCCTGGCGAAGCAGGCCCTGGGCGTTGTCGACTCGGGCGAGCTGCGCTTCGTGCCGGAGAACTGGACCACCACCTATCGCCAGTGGCTGGAGAACATCCAGGACTGGTGCATCTCGCGCCAGCTCTGGTGGGGCCACCGCATCCCCGCCTGGTACGACGCGGACGGCAACGTCTACGTCGCCAAGGACGAGGCGGAGGCGAAGAAACTCGCCGCCGGGCGCGAGCTGACGCGCGACGAGGACGTGCTCGACACCTGGTTCTCCTCCGCGCTGTGGCCCTTCTCCACCCTGGGCTGGCCGGACAAGACCTGGGAGCTGGAGCGCTACCTGCCCACCAGCGTGCTGGTCACCGGCTTCGACATCATCTTCTTCTGGGTGGCGCGCATGGTCATGATGACCCTGCACTTCACCGGCAAGGTGCCGTTCAAGGAGGTCTACGTTACCGGCCTGGTGCGCGACGCGCACGGCAACAAGATGTCCAAGTCCAAGGGCAACGTGCTCGACCCCATCGATCTGATCGACGGCATCAGCCTCGACGATTTGGTGGCCAAGCGCACCACGGGTCTGATGAACCCCAAGCAGGCGGAGAGCATCGCCAAGGCCACCAAGAAGGAATTCCCGGACGGCATCGCCAGCTTCGGCACCGACGCCCTGCGCTTCACCTTCGCCAGCCTGGCCACGCACGGCCGCGACATCAAGTTCGACCTGGCGCGCTGCGAGGGCTACCGCAACTTCTGCAACAAGCTGTGGAACGCCACCCGCTTCGTGCTGATGAACTGCGAAGGCCAGGACACCGGCCTGGACGAGGCCCTGCCGCTGGAGTTTTCCTTCGCCGACCGCTGGATCCTCGGCCGCCTGGAGCAGGCCGTGGCCGAGGTGCGCGCCGGCTTCGACCAGTACCGCTTCGACATGGCCGCGCGCGCCATCTACGAGTTCGTCTGGGACGAGTACTGCGACTGGTATCTGGAACTGGCCAAGGTGCAGATCAACGGCGGCCCCGAGGCCGGGAATGACGCAAAGGCACGCGCCACCCGCCGCACCCTGGTGCGCGTGCTGGAGACCCTGTTGCGCCTCGCCCACCCGGTCATCCCCTACATCACCGAGGAGCTGTGGCAGGCGGTGGCGCCGCTGGCGGGCGCCAAGCACACGGACAGCCTGATGCTGGCCGCCTACCCCAGGCCGGATGCCGGCCGCGTCGACGCCGCCGCGCAGGCGGAGATGGCGCGGTTGAAGGACCTGATCGGCGCCACCCGCAACCTGCGCGGCGAGATGGGCCTGTCGCCGGCGCAGAAGGTGCCGCTGTACGTGGAAGGCGATGCGGAACGCATCGGCGTCTACGGCCACTACATGGCCGCCCTGGCGCGCCTGTCCGAGGTCCAGGCGGTGGCCATGCTGCCCGAGGGCGACGCCCCGGTGGCGGTGGTGGGCGACTGGCGCGTGATGCTGCACGTCGAGGTCGACCGCGAGGCGGAGATCGCGCGCCTGGACAAGGAGATCGTGCGCCTGGAGGGCGAGATCAGGAAGGCCGAGGGCAAGCTCGGCAATGCCAGCTTCGTCGACAAGGCCCCCGCCGCGGTGGTGGAACAGGAGAAGAAACGCCTCGCCGATTTCTCCGCCACCCTGGAGAAGGTGCGCGGGCAGCGCGCCCGCCTGGGCTGACGGGGGCGAATGCCCCAGGCCGCCGGTCGGATATAGCTTGTCTATTCGTTCATAAGAACATTCGATTAAAGCGGCCTCGCGGCGGCTTCCCCTTTGCGGGTACCATTCGGCCCTATTTGTCCGGGCGATCATGGGCTTATCTCCTGCCCGGGCTTCCAGATTTTTCTGTCTTCACCCATCGGAGGCGATACATGACGTCAGTTGTGGCGACCAACCAGACCATTCTGGTCGTGGGCGGCGGCATCTCGGGCATGACGGCCGCGCTTGAAGCGGCGGAAACCGGGAAGCAAGTCGTTTTGGTGGAGAAGAACCCGTACCTGGGCGGTCGCACCGTCCAGCTGTACCGGTACTTCCCCAAGATGTGCCATCCCACCTGCGGCCTGGAAATCAACCTGCGCCGTCTCAAGGCCAATCCCCGCATCCAGGTCCTCACCCTGGCCGAGGTGTCCGGCATCAGCGGCGAGAAGGGCAACTACAGCGTCACCGTCAAGCTCAAGCCCCGCTTCGTCAACGAGAACTGCACCGCCTGCGGCGAATGCGGCAAGGCCGTGAAGGCCGAGGTGGACGATGCCTTCAACTACAACCTGGGCAAGGTGAAGGCGGCCTACCTGCCGTCCGACTACGCCTATCCCCAGCGCTACGTCATCGATCCCTCCATCGTCGGCACCGCCGACGGCGAGGCCGCCAAGGCCGCGTGCAAGTACGACGCCGTCGACCTGGGCATGCAGGAGGAGACGGTCACCCTGAACGCCGGCGCCATCGTCTGGGCCACCGGCTGGAAGCCCTATGACGCCGAGAAGATCGTCTACTACGGCTACGACCGCTTCCCCAACGTCATCACCAACGTCGAGTTCGAGCGCCTGGCCGACCCGCACGGCCCCACCGGCGGCAAGATCCTGCGCCCCAGCGACGGCAAGGAGGCGAAGAACATCGCCTTCATCCAGTGTGCCGGCTCGCGCGACGAGAACCACCTGCGCCACTGCTCGCGCTTCTGCTGCATGGGCTCGCTGAAGCAGACCCACTACGTGCAGGAGAAGTACGGCGACGAGGGCAAGTCGACCATCTACTACATCGACATCCGCGCGATCGACCGTTTCGAGGACTTCTACGCCAAGGTCAAGGCCAACCCGAACGTGAACTTCGTCAAGTCCAAGGTGGCCCGCATCACCCAGGACAAGGACGGCAACCCCGTGTGCAACGGCGTCAACACCGAGGGCTACATCCGCTATGCCAACGCGCATGACCTGGTCGTGCTGGCCGTGGGCATGGAGCCGGAAGTGAAGGGCGTGAACATCCCCGCCGAGGTGATGAGCGACTCCTCCGGCTTCATCATGGCCGACCCGGCCAACGCCGGCATCTTCGGCGCCGGCTGCGCCACCAATGCCCTGGACGTGAACCGCGCCGTGCAGAGCGCCACCGCGGCGGCCCTGCGCGCCATCCAGGTGGTCAACAAAGTCGCCCGTGCGGAGGCTTGAGAGAAATGGCTGAAACGAAAACTGCTGCATACATCTGCAAGGGCTGCGAGCTGGGCAACCGCCTGGACACCGCCGCCCTGGTGAAGATCGCCACCAAGGAAGGCAAGATGGCCGTCGTGCGCGAGCATGACTTCCTCTGTTCCGCCGACGGCGTGGCGATGATCCGGAACGACATCGACAACGAGGGTGTCACCCACGTGGCCATCGGCGCCTGCTCGCGCCGCGCCAAGACCGAGGCGTTCAACTTCACCACCGTGGCGATGAGCCGCGGCAACCTGCGCGAGGGCGTGATCTGGGTCCGCCCCGATACCGACGAGGCGCGCGAGACCACCCAGGAAATGGCCGAGGACTACGTGCGCATGATGTGCGCCGAGGTGAAGGCCATGCAGGTGCCCGCCGGCAACCAGAAGACCGGCACCATCAAGACCATCCTCGTGGTCGGTGGCGGCATCTCCGGCATGACCGCCGCGCTGGAGGCCTCCAAGGCCGGCTACAAGGTGGTCCTGGTCGAGAAGACCGGCGCCCTGGGCGGCTGGGCGGCCAAGCTGTACAAGCGCGTGCCCACCCGCGAGCCGTTCAAGTCCGCCGAGGACAACGGCGTGGCCGACCTGGTTGCCCGCATCGACGCGGACGCCAACATCAAGGTCTACCTGAACGCCCGCATCGCCAAGACCTCTGGCGCGCCCGGCCGCTTCAAGGCGGAGATCGCCATCGAGAGCGGCGCCAGCGCCACCGAGGACGTGGGCTCCATCATCCAGGCCACCGGCTTTTCCCTCTACGACGCCAACAAGCTGCCGAACCTGGGCTACGGCAAGTCCCCCAACGTGGTGGACCAGGCTGGCCTGGAGGCGCTGGCCAAGGAGGCCGCGGCCGCAGGCAAGCCGATCTGCCGCCCCTCCGACGGCCAGCCGGTGAAGTCCGTGGTGTTCGTGCAGTGCGCCGGCCAGCGTGACGCCTCCGGCGAGCACCTGCAGTACTGCTCCGGCTACTGCTGCAACACCAGCATCAAGCAGGCCACCTACTTCAAGGACAGCAACCCGGACATCGACACCGTCGTGCTGTTCACCGACCTGCGCACCCCCGGCAACGGCGAGGACTTCTACCGCTCCGCGCAGAACCGCGGCGTGATCTTCTCCAAGGGCGTGGTCTCCGAGGTGCTGCCCAACGGCAACGCCTGCACCGTCAAGTTCAAGGACCTGATCCTGAACGAGGACACCGCCGCGGAAGCCGACCTGGTGGTGCTGGCCACCGGCGCCGTGCCCAACTCCGGCCCCGAGCTGGAGGCCCTGGCCGACGCCAAGCGCGCGGCCGAAGGCGGCGGCGAGGAAGAAACGGCGAAGGTGGTGGCGATGATGGACAAGTCCGTACTCAACCTGGACTACCGCCAGGGCCCGGACATCCCCCACTTCAAGCACGGCTTCAACGACAGCCACTTCATCTGCTTCCCCTACGAGACCCGTCGCACGGCCATCTACGCCGCCGGCCCGGTGCGCCGTCCCATGGACATCGCCCAGGCCACGGAAGACGCCACCGGCGCCGCCATGAAGGCGATCCAGGCGGTGGAGAACGCCGGCCTGGGCAAGGCCGCGCATCCCCGCGCCGGCGACCTGTCCTTCCCGACCGCGCGCCTGGAAGGCTGCACCCAGTGCAAGCGCTGCACCGTGGAATGCCCGTTCGGTGCCATCGACGAGGACGAGAAGCGCTTCCCGCTGTTCAACGAGTCGCGCTGCCGCCGTTGCGGCACCTGCATGGGCGCCTGCCCGGTGCGCGTGATCTCCTTCGAGAACTATTCCGTCAACACCGTCGGCGCGCAGATCAAGGCCGTGGACGTGCCGGACGAGTTCTCCGAGAAGCCGCGCATCCTGGTGCTGGCGTGCGAGAACGATGCCTACCCGGCGCTCGACATGGCCGGCCTGAACCGCCACGAGTACGACCCCTTCGTGCGCGTGATCCCGGTGCGTTGCCTGGGTTCCGTGAACACCATCTGGATCACGGACGCCCTCAACGGCGGCTATGACGGCGTCATGCTCATGGGCTGCAAGCACGGCGAGGAGTATCAGTGCCACTTCGTCAAGGGCTCTGAACTTGGCCGTTACCGCATGTCCAAGGTGTATGACACCCTCAAGGGCATGAACCTGGAGACCGAGCGCCTGATGGACATGGAAGTGGCCATCACCGACATCGCCACCCTGCCCGCCAAGATCAACGCCTACGCGGAACAGGTCAAGGCCATGGGTCCGTCCCCGTTCAAGGGTCTGTAAGGAGAGAGCGAGATGAGCGACCTGAACCAACAGATGGCCGACCGCTACAAGAACAATTTCCTCAAGGAGATTGAAGAGCAGGCGGAGATGGGCGAGTGGGTGAAGATGTGCATGCAGTGCGGCCTGTGCTCCGGCTCCTGCCCCACCAACTTCCACCCCGGCTGGGACCACCCGCCGCAGGAGATCTTCATGATGATCCGCGCCGGCAAGCGCGAGGAAGTCCTGAGCTCCAACTCCATGTGGCAATGCACCTCCTGCTACAACTGCTACGTGCGCTGCCCGCGCAAGGTGCCGGTCACCCACGTCATGCACGGCATCGCCGAGTACGCCTACCGCATCGGCAAGGCGCCCAAGGCGCAACCCACCCAGCACCTGTCCAAGACCTTCTGGGACAACGCCACCAAGTACGGCCGCGTCAACGAGGTCAAGCTCACCCAGGCCCTGTACTTCAAGGACGGCATCGGCTCCGGCATCAAGAAGGGCATGGAGATGCAGGACGTGGCGCTCGGCCTGGTCAAGGCCGGCCGCCTCAACCCCCTGGAAGCCCTGGGGCTGGGCCACAAGTGCAAGGACCTGAACGGCATCCACAAGATGCTGGCCAAGGCCAACGAGCTGGAAGCGAAGCGCAAGGGCCGCGACCAGTCCAAGGCCTAAGGAGAGAGAGAAGATGGCACGCAAGGAATACGCTTTCTACCCCGGCTGCTCGTCCCAGAAGGGCGCGTCGGCCTCCAACTACCTGGTCAGCGTCGAGTCCATGTGCAAGACCCTGGACATCAAGCTGACCGAGATCCCGGACTGGAACTGCTGCGGCGCCTCCGTCAGCTACGCCGAGGCCGGCGAACTGCCGCGCCACGTGATGAACGCGCGCAACTTCGCCCTCGCGGAGACCAACCTGCCGGGGCAGACCATCGTCGCCACCTGCGCCGCCTGCTGGCTGGGTGCGCGCGAGTCGAAGGAGCGCCTGGAACACAACTCCAGCCTCATGGCCGACACCCAGGAGGCCCTGAAAGAGGCCGGCCTGAACATCAAGGTGATCCCCGAGGTCAAGCACATGGCCGAGGTGCTGGTCGAGGACTTCGGCTACGACGAGCTGGCCAAGCACGTGAAGAAGCCGCTGGCCGGCATGAAGTTCGCCGGCTACGTGGGCTGCCAGACCAACCGCCCGTTCGGCATCGCCGGCGAGTCGTTCGAGAACCCCAAGTACCTCGACAAGCTGATCGAGACCATGGGTGGCGAGGCCGTGCCGTACGACCAGAAGGTCACCTGCTGCGGCGGCGCGCTGGCGTTCTCCGAGCCGGAGAAGGCGCAGGGCCAGATCAAGGACATCATCGAGTCCGCCTACGACAACGGCGCCGAGATGATCGTCACCCCCTGCCCGCTGTGCCAGGCCAACGTCGAGGTCTACCAGGGCCAGATCAACAAGAAGTACGGCACCAAGTTCGACATCCCGGTGCTCTACTACTCGCAGCTGATGACCCTGGCCTACGGCGGTTCCGCCAAGGACGCCGGCCTCAACGGCCAGGTGGTCAAGGCGCGCAAGCTGGAGGAGTTCGCCGCCAAGTAAGCGGCGCGAATTCCACCCATAGCGGTGGCACAATGACAGGGGCTTCGGCCCCTGTTTTGTTTTGAAGCGAGAGAGGAAACATGAAAGGCCCCAAGACCTACGACGAATACATGGACCTGGTGCATCAGGCGGTCTACGAGGTGGACGAGATGCGCGCCGGGATCGAGTACGACCCGGAGAACGCGGAGCGCTGGTCGACCATGCTGGACCACCTCGACGGCGTGCTGCGCAAGCTCTATCAGGACATGGTCGACAACGTCTACGAGTTCCCCACCGGACGCGACCTGCAGTACATGCAGTTCGTGAACCGCTGGGGTCGCGAGATCCCCTTCAAGCAGTTGCTGGCCGTCATCAACGAGACGCACAAGAACGGCCTGTCCCGTGGCTAAGCTGCTGTTCATCGTCCTGGTCACGGTGCTGCTGGTGCTGTGGTTCAAGCACATGGGCAGGAAGCGCGGCGGCGACTCGCGCCCCCCCCGTTCCAGGGAGGCCGAGGACATGGTGCGCTGCAAGGTATGCGGCGTGAACATGCCCCGCTCCGAGGCGATCCTGAGCCGCGGCGCGTATTACTGCTGCGATGAGCATCGACGCGGCGATCAATAGCGACGTCTCCAGCCAGCGCGAGCCCGGTCCGGGGTGGGACGAGGCCCCGGACAGCTTCTGGCGCGCGCTGGCGCAGCTCAACCACTTCCGCCTGTTCGTCGCCTTCGCCATGGCGGTGATGGGCCTGGCGGCGGACGAGGGCATCCTTTCCCTGCGCGACCCGCAGCTGTTCGCAGGGGTGTGCGCCAGCTACTTCCTGCTCGCCTGGGTGTTCATCGTGCCCATGCGCAACCGTGTGCCCAGCTTCGAGGCCCAGGTGGTGAGGCACGTCATCGTCGACATCGTCGGCATCGGCCTCATGCTGCACCTGAGCGGCAGCGGCCCGGCCGGTCCCGGCCTGCTGCTGATCGTTTCCATGGGGGCAGTGGGCATGCTGCGGCAGCGGCGCCAGGTCCTGTTCTGGGCCGCGCTTGCCTCGCTGGTGCTGCTGGCGCAGCAGTTCGCCCTGGTGCTCAAGGACGAGACCGGACTGTCCAGCCTGGCACGCGGCGGCGTGCTGGCGGCCAGCTTCTTCGGCGTCGCCATGCTGGCGCACATCCAGGCCTCCGCCGTCCGCGTGGCCTCGCGTCTGGCGCGCGACAAGGGTCAGCAGGCGGAGAATCTCGCCCGCCTCAACGCGCGCATGATCCAGGAGCTGCCCTATGCCGTGCTGGCGGTGGACGGGCAGGGCGAGGTGCTGCAGTACAACGCGCGCGTGGAGGAACTCCTGGGTACGCGGATCTTCCCCCACAGCGACCTGCGCCAGTGCGCGCCACAACTCGCGGAACTGTGGTCGCGCTGGCGCCGGCAGCAGGCAATCCCGCCGCATCCCTTCCAGGCGGGCAAGGACGGGCATCGCCTGATCCCGCGCTTCATCGAGCTGGAGCCCAGCCGCCAGGAGGGCGCGGTCGTGGTGCTGGACGACATGACCGACATGGAGGCGCAGGCGCAGCGCATGAAGCTGGCCTCGCTGGGCATGCTCACCGCCAACCTGGCGCACGAGATCCGCAACCCCCTGTCCGCCATCCGCCACGCCGCCGGCCTGTTGCGTGAGGATGCGCAGGATGCGGTGGGATCGCGCCTGACCGGCATCATCGAGAGCAACGCGCAGCGCCTCAACCGTCTGGTGGAGGACGTGCTGGCGCTGAACCGGCGCGACCGTCTGGCGCGCGAGGACCTGGCGCTCGCCGAGGTGGTGCCGCGTTTCCTGCACGATTTCTGCCTGCGCGAGCAGGTGCCGGACGAGATCGTGCTGCTGCACTTGTCCGGCGACCCGCACCTGTGCATGGACGCCGGGCATCTGGAGCAGATCCTCTGGAACCTGCTGCGCAACGCCTGGCGTTATTGCACCAAGCAGCCCGGCAGCATCCGCATCCGCGTCTGTGCGCTGGCGGAGCGTGT
Source organism: Pseudomonadota bacterium (assembly GCA_040751755.1). Taxonomy (GTDB): domain Bacteria; phylum Pseudomonadota; class Gammaproteobacteria; order Burkholderiales; family Thiobacillaceae; genus PFJX01. The sequence goes on along the minus strand of JBFMHC010000050.1, from coordinate 96,944 downwards.
CGACATCGACGTCATCAACGACGGCCCGGCGATCCCGGCGGAGACGCGCACGCGCCTGTTCGAACCCTTCTACACCACGTCGAAGCAGGGTACCGGCCTGGGGCTGTACATCGCACGCGACCTCGCCGAGGCCAACGGCGGCAGCCTCGGTTACATGGAGATCGCCGACGGCACGTTGTTCCGTCTCAGCGGCCAGGCCACGCCCTGCAAGGAGAAACAAGAGTGAAACGCCCCTGCATCCTGTTGGTCGACGACGAGCCCGACCTCCTGGACCTCCTGGAGCTGGACATGGCCCGCATGGGCCTGGACAGCGAACGCGCGACGACGGTCGAGCAGGCGCGTGCGTTCCTGGAGCAGCGCGGGTTCGACCTGTGTCTCACCGACATGCGCCTGCCGGACGGCGAGGGGCTGGAGGTGGTGCGCCACATCGCCGAGCATGCGCCACGCACGCCGGTGGCGGTGATCACCGCCTTCGGCTCGGCGGAGAACGCGGTGGTGGCGCTCAAGGCCGGCGCCTTCGACTACCTGGAAAAACCCGTGACGCCGGAGAAGATCCGCGCCCTGGTGCGCTCGGCGCTGAAGCTGCCGGAGGCGCCGGCACGCGCCGCCGGGACGCGCCGCCTGGTGGGCGAGTCGGCGCCGATGCGCCAGGTGCGCGCGCTGATCGACAAGGTGGCGCGCAGCCAGGCGCCGGTGTTCATCTCAGGAGAGACCGGCACCGGCAAGGAAGTGGCGGCGCGCCTGATCCACGCGGAAGGGCCGCGCGCCGACGCGCCCTTCGTCGCCGTCAACTGCGGCGCCATCCCGGAGAGCCTGATGGAGAGTGAGTTCTTCGGCTACCGCAAGGGCGCCTTCACCGGCGCGGACAGCGACCGCGAGGGCTTCTTCCAGGCGGCGCACGGCGGCACCCTGTTTCTCGACGAGGTGGTGGACCTGCCGCTCGCCATGCAGGTGAAGCTGCTGCGTGCGATCCAGGAGAAGAAGGTGCGCCAGGTCGGCGGCGTGGCCGAGCAGCCGGTCGACGTGCGGATCATCAGCGCCTCGCACCAGGACCTGCAGGCGGCGGTGACCGCCGGGCGCTTTCGCCACGACCTGTTCTATCGCCTCAAGGTGATCGGCATCCACATGCCCGCGCTGCGCGAGCGCCGCGAGGACGTCGAGGAACTCAGCCAGTGCATCCTCGACCGCCTCGCCGGCAAGGCCAAGCCGCGCCTCGGCGCCGCCGCACTGGAGGCGCTGCGGCGTTACGACTTCCCGGGCAACGTGCGGGAGCTGGAGAACATGCTGGAACGCACCCTGGCCCTGTCCGAGGGCGACGAGATCCTCCCCGAGGACCTCAACATCACGCCGACGGAGGAGAGCAGCTGCGAGGAGTGCTTCGGCGATGAGGGCTCGGGCCTGCAGGCCTATCTCGATGCCGTGGAGCGCAAGGCCATCCTCGCCGCCCTGGAGAAGACCGGCGGCAACAAGACCGCCGCCGCGCGGCTGCTGGGGGTGACCTTCCGTAGCCTGCGCTACCGCCTGGAGCGGCTGGGCATGGACTGACCCGGCCCGCCGGCTGGGATCAGAACAGATCGATCGAGCCGGCCCCGTCCTTGGGCGGCGGCGGGGTCTTCCTGACACTGGCGACGACGCCCCGCGCCTCGATCGTGGCCTGCGGCGCCGCGATCGAGGCCGGCGCGCCATGCTTTTCCACCACCATGCGGTCTATGACCTCCAGGACCCCCTGGCTGCCGGCCTCCATGCGCTGCAGACAGCCATAGATGACCTGTTGCATCTCCACGTTGGTCTCCCAGCCCTTGTCGATGTAGGTCAGCATCTCGTGCGCGCCGTGGTGCACGTCGTGGTGTGGCTGCTCCAGCTGGCGGTAGGCGGGGACGTGGCTGAAGCGTGCCTTGCCGTCGCCCTCGTAGTACCACTTGCCGAGGCGGCAGCCGTGGCAATCGACGTTGACCGCCTTGACGTACTGTTCCTCGCCGCCGGTGCTCAGGGCCATGTAGGTACGCTGCTTGTAGATGATGTGGTCGACCTTGATCAGCGAGGCGAAGCTCATGTCCAGCGCGTGGTAGGTCTTCTCCAGGGTGGTCTTGGCGGAGGTGGCGAACTGGTTGAAGCGCGAGGACACCTCGCCGACGATGCCGCGCGAGGAGTTCGCCTTCTCGCGCATCACCACGGAGTCGTTGAGCATGGCCTCGGCCTCGCGCATCAGATCCTCCATGACGCGGCCGATCGAGACCGAGGCGTTCTTGGTGTTCTCCGCCAGCTTGCGCACCTCGTCGGCGACCACCGCGAAGCCGCGCCCCGCCTCGCCCGCGCGCGCCGCCTCGATGGCGGCGTTGAGGGCGAGCAGGTTGGTCTGGTCGGCGATGCCGTTGATCAGGCTCACCGCCTGCTGGATCTCGGCGCCGCGCGCGTTGAGCTGGGTGATGGTGCCGCTGGCGTGGTCGATCAGGGTGGCGATCTCGGACAGGCTGTCCACCACCGAGGCGACGATGCCCTGGCTGGCCTCGGCGTCGTCGTTGGTGCGCGTGGCCTCGTCAGCGACGATCTTCATGTGCGCGTTGATCTGGCTCAGATCCTGCTGGCTGGAGGCCAGGTTCTGCAGCAGGTTGCTGCTGTTGAGCCCCTGCACCATGGAGAGCAGCAGGTTCTTCATCTGCTGCTGGGTGTTGGCCGCCATGTTGTCTAGCAGCACGTTCTGGTGTTCCAGCCCCCTGCCGAAGCCGCCGTGCAGGCCCATCGGCATGGCCTTGCGGTAGAACTTGCCGTCCACGTGCTGGCGGAAGGTGGTGGACTGCTCGCGGTTGAAGGTCTCCAACTGGTCGAGCATGTCGTTCAGGTGCCAGCACAGCTGGCCGATCTCGGTGCTGTCGTCGATGTTGACGATGCGGCGCTTGAACCGGCCGGAGCTGACCTCCTGCAGGACCTCGCTGAGGTCGGCGAGCGGCGCCAGCCACTTGCGCGTCATCACCTGCAGGGAGGCGGAGATGAGGAAGCCGATCGCCAGCAGGCCCACGGGCAGCCATTCGAAGCCGTGCAGGACGATGTGCAGGACGATGTTGATCGCCAGCAGCACGTTGAATGCGGTGGCATAGAGGATGAAGCGGCTACGCAGCGGTAGGTGCTTGGGCATGTGCGTGCCTCAGATGGTGAAGATGAATTCGTTGTAGTCCAGCCCCTTTTCGGCGAGCAGCCCGTTCAGGTACTTCAGCGAGGCGTCGCAGGCATCGCGGGGGCCGGCCTGCCGCTCGATCTCCAGCATGGTCTGGTACACGCCTGAGAGCAGCTTCAGCGCCTCGGCCTTCGGCTTGCGCCGCACCGAGGTATAGCCGATCACCTCGCCATCCTTGCCGAAGTTCGGCGTGACGTTGGCGAACACCCAGTAGAAGCTGCCGTCCCTGGCCATGTTCTTCACGTAGGCGTTGCACTCCGACTTGGTCTGGATGGTGTCCCAGAGGAGCTTGAACACGCCGCGAGGCATGTCGGGGTGGCGGATGATGTTGTGCTGGCTGCCCAGCAGTTCCTGCTCCGTATAGCCGGAAAACTCGATGAAGATGCGGTTGCCGTAGAGGATGCGCCCCTTCAAGTCGGTCTTCGAGACGATGAAATCGTCCTCACGCATCACCTTTTCCACCTGGGTGGGCGTGATGTTGGGGTTTTTCATGGCTACTCCATCCATCCGGCCTGATGGCCGGTTTATATCGAATGGAATATATAACGGAAATACCCCGGAAATATTGAGCTGCTACTGGGGCGTCTAGCCCAGGGCGATGCCCAGATAGGTCACGTACAGCGCGCCGTTCACACCCAGCATCCACACCCGCAACTGGCCGCGGCCCAGCATGAAGCGCAGCCATGACGCGGCGAGCAGGGTGACGATCACGCCCGCCAGCACCTCCTTCTGTGGCGCCCAGGGGGTGAGGAGGATGCCGATGGCCGGCAGCAGGGTGCCCTGGAACACCATGGCGCCGGTGATGTTGCCGAACGCCAGGGTGTCCTTGTGCTTGCGGATCCACAGGATGGAGTTGACCTTCTCCGGCAGCTCCGTGGCGACCGGCACGATCATCAGCGACAGCACCAGGGCGGAGATGCCGAGCAGCGGCGCGGCGGCCTCGATGCCGTGGATGAAGCCCTTGGCACCCGCCACCAGCAGGCCCAGGCCGACGGCGAGCTGGAACACGATGGTGCCCCAGTTGGTGGGCAGGCCGATGCGCGAGAGGAACATCGGCTCCTCCGCCTCGGTGGCGTGGCCGTCCTTCACCAGCGCGGCGGAGGCCTTGAGGGTGAGCATGACGTAGAAGAAGTAGATCAGCACCATCACCACGCCGAGCATGGCGCGCATCGCGGCGTCCTCGTGCGGCACGAACAGGGCCAGGGTGGCGACGCTGAAGGCGCCGAGGAAGAAGTCGAGATCGCGTTTCAGGCCGCTGCGCTCGGGCGTCAGGTGGCCGTGGGTGCCGCGGTGCTTCCACACCGCCAGGGCCATCAGGCACAGCGACAGGGTGGAGAGCATGAGCGGCGCGCCGAGGATGGCGCCGACGCCGATCTCCTCGTTGATCGCCTGGTTCTGCGTGCCGGCGAAGATCGCCAGCAGGGGCACGATGGTCTCCGGCAGGGCGGTGCCGACGGCAGCGAAGATCGAGCCCGTGACCCCCTCCGAGATACCGAGACGCTCGCCCAGGTGTTCCAGGGCATTCACGAAGATCTCGGCGGCGACGAGGATGAGGACGAGGAAGAAGAACAGTTCCAGGGCGAGCATGCGCTACTCCAGTTTGCGGGTGCGCGATTGTAATGTGGTCGGCCGGTGCGGGGCAGGGCTGCGTTACCATCGCGCCATGCCGCCGCTGGAACCCCTCGACGAATTCCACTACCACCACCGTCTGCGCGAGGCGGGCGGCGTGGCGCTGGTGCTGTTCAGCAGCCCGACCTGCGGCACCTGCCGCGTCGTCGAACGGCGCCTGCCCGAGGCCGCGCCCGCCGGTACGCGTCTGTTCCGCGTCGACGTGCAGGCGAGCCAGGCGCTGGCGCGCGCCTATGAGGTGTTCCACCTGCCCGCCTTGCTGCTTTACCGCGACGGCCTATACCACGCCCGCCTGGATTGCGAGGTGAGCGCGCCGGCCCTGCACGCGGCGGTGCGCGAGGCCCTGGCCGCACCGCCCCAGGAGGAACCGTGAGGCCGGATTTCCGGATCGATGCGGAGGGCTGGGTGGCGCCGTCGCGCCGCGTGCCCTCGCCCAACTGCGACGCGCGCCCCGCGGGCGAGGCGATTCGCCTGGCGGTGGTGCACAACATCAGCCTGCCGCCCGGCGAGTTCGGCGGCCCCGGCGTGGAAGAACTGTTCACCAACCGCCTCGACCCGGCTGCACACCCCTACTACGCGGGCATCAAGGACCTGCGCGTCTCGGCGCACTTCTTCATCCGCCGCGACGGCGAGCTGGTGCAGTTCGTGCCCTGCGGCCTGCGCGCCTGGCATGCCGGGGCCTCCTGCTGGCAGGGGCGGGAGCGCTGCAACGACTTCTCCGTCGGCATCGAGCTGGAGGGCACCGACGAACAGCCGTTCACCGAGCGGCAGTACGAGGTGCTGAACGCCTTGCTGGGGGTGTTGCGTGCCGCCTACCCGATCGCCGGGGTGGCCGGGCATTCCGACATCGCGCCGGGGCGCAAGACCGACCCGGGGCCGTGTTTCGACTGGGGGCGGGTGGCGCGCGCCTGAGGGCCGTTCAGGCGGCCTGCGCGGGGATGCTGGCGCCGACGCGGCGGATCTGGTTGCGCTCGCCCACGTAGACCAGCTTAGGCTCGTGCTGCGCCACCTCGATCTCCGCGTACACGGCGTAGCTGGCGATGATCAGCACGTCGCCCACCGCCGCCTTGCGCGCCGCCGCGCCGTTCACCGAGATCATCCCCGAGCCGCGCTGGCCGCGGATCGCGTAGGTGGAGAAGCGCTCGCCGTTGTTGACGTTGTAGATCTCGATCTGCTCGTACTCGCGGATGTCCGCCGCCTCCAGCAGGAGTTCGTCGATCGCGCACGAGCCCTCGTATTCCAGTTCGCAGGCGGTGACGCGGACGCGGTGGAGTTTGGACTTGAGCAGGGTGCGTTGCATGGCGGGACCTTGGTGCGGCGGGTACAGGGGGCGCCGATTATAACGGCCCGGCGGGGTCAGCCCGGCAGGCTGACCTCCAGGTTGTCGATCAGGCGCGTGCGGCCCAGGTGCGCGGCGCCGAGCAGCACCAGCGCGCGTTCGCCCTCGCCGGGCGGTAGGAGGGTGTGCTGGCTGCGCACGGCGACGTAGTCGACGCGCCAGCCGTGCGCCGCGAGCGCGTCGGCGGCCTGCCGCTCCAGCGCCCCGTAGTCGCGCCCGCCCGCCTCGACGCGCGCCGCCAGCTCGCGCAGGGTCCGCGCCAGGCGCGGCGCCTCGGCGCGCTCGGCCGCCGACAGGTAGCCGTTGCGCGAGGAGAGCGCCAGGCCGTCGGCGGCGCGGCCGGTCTCGCCCGCCAGCACCTCGATGGGCAGGTTGAACTGGCGCACCAGGCCGCGCAGGAGGAACAGCTGCTGGTAGTCCTTCTTGCCGAACACCGCGTAGCGCGGCCGCACCATGTTGAAGAGCTTGAGCACCACCGTGCACACGCCGGCGAAATGGCCGGGGCGGAAGGCGCCACATAGCTGGTCGGCGAGCGGCGGCACCACCGTGTAGGTCTGCGGCTCGGGGTACATCTCGGCGATGTCGGGCGCGAACACCAGGTCGCAGCCGGCTGCTTCGAGTTGCGCGCAGTCCGCCTCCAGGGTGCGCGGGTAGCGCGCGAAGTCCTCGTTGGGACCGAACTGCAGCGGGTTGACGAAGATGCTCGCCACCACCGGGCCGCCGAGGCGGCGCGCCAGTTCCACCAGCGACAGATGGCCGGCATGCAGGTTGCCCATGGTCGGCACGAAGGCGGTGCGCGTCGCGCCGTCGAGGGCGGCGCGCAGTTCCGCGACGCTATGGACGAGGCGCATCAGAAGCTATGTTCCGCGCCGGGGAAACTGCCGTCGCGCACCGCGCGCACGTAGGCGGCGACCGCGTCGGCAATGCCGCCGGCGCCGGCCATGAAGTCGCGGGCGAAGCGCGGCGGGCGCGGCGTCATGCCGAGCAGGTCCTGCAGCACCAGGACCTGGCCGGAGCAGGCGGCGCCCGCGCCGATGCCGATGGTGGGGATGGCGAGGCATGCGGTCACCTCCGCCGCCAGCTTGGCCGGGATGGACTCCAGCACCAGCATCTGCGCGCCCGCCGCGGCCAGGGCGGCGGCATCCTCGAGCAGCTGGCCGGCGGCCTGCCGCTCGCGCGCCTGGGCACGGTAGCCGGTCTGGTTGACGGACTGCGGCAGCAGTCCGAGGTGGGCGCACACGGGGATGCCGCGCTGGCTCAGGAAACCCACCGTCTCCACCATCACGCCGCCGCCCTCCAGCTTCACCATGTTGGCGCCCGCGGCCATCAGGCGCGCGGCGGCGGCGAAGGCCTGCTGCGGGCTGGCCTGGTAGCTGCCGAACGGCAGGTCGGCGACGATGAAGGCCGCATCGGCGGCGCCGCGCGCCACCGCCTCGGTGTGGTAGGCCATGTGGTCGAGGGTGACGGGCAGGGTGGTGGCGTGGCCCTGTACGGTCATGCCCAGGGAGTCGCCGACCAGCAGGATGTCCACGCCCTGCGCGGCGAGGATGCGCGCGAAGCCGGCGTCGTAACAGGTCAGGGCCACCAGCTTCTCGCCTTCGGCGGCGCGTTTCAGCAACTGCGGTAGGTACATGCTCAGGCCCCCATGTTGAAGAACTCGCGCATCCCGCGCATGTCCTGGATGCGCTGCAGCAACAGCTCGAAGTCGGCGTCCTTGTCGGCGAAGTTGAGGTGCTCGCTGTTGACGATCAGCAGGGGCGCCGCCTCGTAATGATAGAAAAACTCGCTGTAGGCGCGGGACAGCTCGTCGAGGTAGGCCTCGCCCAGGGTGCGCTCGCTGGCGCGGCCGCGCCGCTTCACCCGCTCCGCGAGGGTGCCGGTGCTGGCCTGCAGGTAGATCACCAGGTCGGGGGCGCTGGCCTGCGGCCTGAGGCCGTCGTAGAGCTGGCGGTAGAGTTTGAATTCCGCCTCGTCCAGGGTCAGGCGCGCGAACAGCAGGTCCTTCTCCAGCATGAAGTCCGCCACCGTGCTGGGCGTGAACAGCTCGCCCTGGGCCAGCTGGCGCGCCTGTTCGACGCGCGAGATGAGGAAGAACAGCTGCGCCGGCAGGGCGTAGCGCTTGCGGTCCTCGTAGAAGCGGGCGAGGAAGGGATTGTCGTCGGCGTTCTCGAGGATCAGCTCGGCGCCCCCGTGCTGCGCGAGCCGGCGCGCCAGGCTGGTCTTGCCGGCGCCGATGGGGCCTTCGACGACGATGTGACGGAAGCGGCCGAGCATGGCTAACCGGTCTGTGCGACGGGTTCCGTCAGCCGCGTAAGGCCGTCGTCCTGCAGCCCGGCCATGCAGTCGCGCACCCTGGCGCCGCCGGGGATCAGGCAATCCGGCGCGATTTCCAGGAGCGGCACCATGACGAAGGCGCGTTCCAGCATGCGCGGGTGCGGCAGGGTGAGGCCGGGTTCGTGCATGACCAGGCCGTCATACAGCAGCAGGTCGAGGTCGAGGGTACGCGGCGCGTTCTTGAACTCGCGCGTGCGGCCGTGCCGCGACTCGATGCCGAGCAGGGCGGCGAGCAAGGCGCGCGGCGTCAGGCGCGTGTCGAGGCGCGCCACGGCGTTCACGTAGTCCGGCTGCTCCATGCAGCCCACGGGCTTCGACAGGTAGAGGCTGGAGCGCGCGACCAGGCGCGTCTCGGGCAGGCGCGCGAGCTCCTGAAAGGCGCGCGCGATCTGGGCGGCGGGGTCGCCCAGGTTCGCGCCCAGGGCGACGAAGGCAGTGATCTCAGGCAAGCGGGGTCTCCGGCGTGCCCTCGCCCGGCTTGCGGCGCGGCCGGCGGCGGCGCTTGCGTTTCGCGCCCTCGCCGGCGCCCGCCCCGGGGGCGGCGAGCAGTTCGGCGCGCTCGTCCTCGTCGGCATCCTGGAAACGGGTCCACCAGTCCGCCAGCTCCGCGGGGGCGTCGCCGCCGCGCGCGCGGATCAGCAGGAAGTCGTAGCCGGCGCGGAAGCGCGGGTGGCCGAGCAGGCGGAACGGCTTGCCGCCGCTGCGCTGCGTCAGGCGGCCCTGCAGGGCCCAGATCTCCTTGATCGTGCCGTCGTGACGGCGCGGGAAGGCGAGGGTGGCGCGCTGCCGTTCCAGCACCTCGTCCATCGCCTCGAAGGTGGCGGGCTGCTCGTGCATGCCGGCCTTGCGCTTTCGCGCGAGCTCGGCCTGGAAGTCGAACCACAGCAGGCAGGCGAGCATGAAGGCGGGCGAGGCGGAGTGGCCGTGTCGCACGCGCTGGTCGGTGTCGTGCAGGGCGGCGTGCAGGAATTTCTGCCGCGCCGGGTCGTCGAGGATGGCGTCCAGCATCGGCAGGGTGCCGTGGTGCAGACCCTCGGCGCGCAGCTGGCGCACGCCACGTTCGGCATGGCCGGAGAGCAGCAGCTTCATCATCTCGTCGAACAGGCGCGCCGTCGGGATGCGCTCCAGCATGTTGGCGAGGCGGGCGATCGGCGCGCGCGTCGCCGCGTCGATGTGGAAGTCCAGCTTGGCGGCGAAGCGGGCCGCGCGCAGCATGCGCACCGGGTCCTCGCGGAAGCGCTGCTCGGGGTCGCCGATCATGCGCAATACCTTCTTCTGCGCGTCCGCGACGCCGCCGTGCCAGTCCCAGACCTCCTGTGTCTCCGGATCGTAGTACAGGGCATTGACCGTGAAGTCGCGGCGCGCGGCGTCCTCCTCGTGGCTGCCGAACACGTTGTCGCGCAGCAGCATGCCGTCGTCGGCGGTGACGCGCGAGCCCTCCGCCTCCTCGTTCTCCACGTCCTCCGGCTGCGGTGCCGCGGCGCGGAAGGTGGTGACCTCGATAACGTCCGGGCCGCAATACACGTGCACGATCTGGAAGCGGCGGCCGATGATGCGCGAGCGGCGGAACACCTTGCGCACCTCGTCCGGGGTGGCGTCGGTGGCGACGTCGAAGTCCTTGGGTTCGTTCCCCAGCAGCAGGTCGCGCACCGCGCCGCCCACCAGGAAGGCGCCGTAGCCGGCCTCCTTGAGCGTCCGCGTCACCTTGAGGGCGCAGGGGTGCACCTGCTCGCGACGGATGCCGTGTTTTTCCAGGGGCAGGACGAGCGGGCCGGCAGGGGCTTTCTTGCCGAAGACCTTGTTGATCAGGCGGCGGATCATCGGCGGGCGGTAACGGAGTTGGGATGAGGGCTCAGCATGGCGGGCGAGTATAGCAGTCGGCTTGCCCTAACCGGCTGGGGCGGGCTACAGTGCGCGCGTTCTTCCCCTCCTGGAATACGGCCTTGTTAGCCCTCATCGAAGCCGCCGGCTGGCCCATCTGGCCGCTCATCATCGCCTCCATCCTGGCCCTGGCCATCATCTTCGAGCGCTTCTACACCCTGCGCCGCCCCCTGGTGGCCCCCCCGGGGCTGCTGGAGCAGACCCTTGAGAACCTGCGCAAACACGGCGTCAATCCGGACGTGGTGCGCGCCCTCGCGGAAGGCTCGGCGCTCGGGCGCATCCTCGCCATCGGCATCCGCAACCTCAACGTCAGCCGCGAACTGATGAAGGAGTCCCTGGAGGAGGCCGGACGCGCCGTCGCGCACGATCTGGAGCGCTACCTCTCCACGCTCGGCACCATCGCCGCCGTGGCACCGCTGATGGGCCTGCTCGGCACCGTCGTGGGCATGGTGGAGATCTTCGGCTCGCAGTCGCCCACCGGCGGCAACCCGGCGGTGCTCGCGCACGGCATCTCCGTCGCCCTCTACAACACCGCCTTCGGCCTCATCGTCGCCATCCCCAGCCTGATCTTCTACCGTTTCTTCCGCGGCCGCGTCGACGCCTTCCTGGTGGAGATGGAGCAGGAGGCGATCCGCCTGGTCGAGATCGTCCACGGCGAACGCAAGTAGGCGGCGCAAGACATGAACTTCCAGCGCGGCAGCCGGCGCGACGAGCCGGAGATCAACCTGATCCCGCTCATCGACGTGTTGCTGGTGATCCTGATCTTCCTCATGGTCACCACGACCTACGCGCGCTTTTCCGAGTTGCAGATCAACCTCCCCGAGGCCCAGGGCGAGACCGCCAAGGAAGAACCGACCCAGATCACCGTCAACGTCAGCGACAAGGGGGCCTTCGCGGTGAACGAGACGGTGCTGGGAGAGGCCGGGGTGGAGCGCCTGGTGCAGGCCATGCAGGCCGCCGCCGGCGCCGAGAAGGACCCCGTGGTGGTGATCTCGGCGGACGCCAACGCCACGCACCAGGCCGTGGTGAAGGTCATGGACGCCGCGCGCCGCGCCGGCTACCCGCGCGTGACCTTCGTGACGCAGAGCGCCGCCGCGCCCTGAGCGCATGGCGCGCCTGCAGGCCCTGCTCAACCGCTGCTGGTACGGCCGCGCGGGCCTCGCGACGCTGCCGCTGCGCCTCCTTCTCGTCCCCTTCAGTCTGCTGTTCCGCCTCCTCGTGGCCCTGCGCCGCCTCGCCTACCGCGCCGGTCTGCTGCGCGTCACCCGCCTGCCGGTGCCGGTGATCGTGGTCGGCAATCTGACGGCGGGGGGCGCAGGCAAGACCCCGCTCACCCTCGCGCTCGCGGCCTGGCTCGCCGAGGCGGGCTACCGGCCGGGGATCGTCAGCCGCGGCTATGGCGGCAGCGCGCGCGCGCCCATGCCGGTGCGGCCGGATAGCGACCCGCGCCTGGTCGGCGACGAGCCGGTGCTGCTGGCGCGGCGCGCGGCATGCCCGGTCTGGGTGGGACGGCGGCGCGCCGAGGCGGGGCGCCGGCTGCTGGCATTCCATCCCGAGGTGGACGTGCTGCTCACCGACGACGGCCTGCAGCACTACGCCCTGGCGCGCGACCTGGAGATCGTCGTCGTCGATGCCCGGCGCGGCCTCGGCAATGGCTGCCTGCTGCCCGCCGGACCGCTGCGCGAGCCGCGCGCGCGGCTGCGCCGCGCCACGGCGGTGGTGTTCAATGGTGAACCCGCGCACGCCTGGCGCCTGCCGATTCCGGCCTTCGTCATGCGCCTGGCGGGCGGGCGCTTCCGCAACCTCGCCGACGAGGCGCGCACGGCCACGGCGGCTGACCTGGGCGGCCAGCCCATGCATGCCCTCGCCGGCATCGGCAATCCGCAGCGCTTCTTCGAGCACCTGCGGGCGCTGGGGCTGGATGTCACCCCGCGTGCCTTCGCCGACCACCACGACTACCGGGTGGATGACCTGCCCGCCGGCACCGTCCTGATGACTGAGAAGGACGCGGTCAAGTGCGCCCCGCTGGCGCGCGCGGCCGGTCGTCCGGACTGCTGGTTCCTGGCGGTTGACGCGGAGGTGGATGCGGGTCTAAAAGACCTCATTCTTTCCCGTCTGGATGCGAAACATGGACCCCAAGCTGCTTGAAATCCTCGTCTGCCCGTTGTGCAAGGGCCCGCTCGTGCATGTGAAGGACCGGCAGGAACTGGTGTGCAAGGCGGACCGCCTCGCCTTTCCCATCCGCGACGGCATCCCGGTGATGCTGGAGGACGAGGCGCGCCGGCTCGCGGAGACCGAAGAGCTCGCCTGACCCGGCGCCGGCCATGCCCCGCGCTTTCCCGCTGCAGGCCCCGCTCGATCATGCCATCCACCGCATGCGGGCGGCGGAGCGCATGCTGCGCATGCTGCGTCGCAAGGAGGCGGCGGCGCGCCAGCGCCTCGACGAGGTGCGGGGCTACAAGCGGGAATACCAGTCGCGCCTGGCCGATGCAGGCGGGCGTGGGCTCGACATCCACCTGCTGCGCGACTACCACGTCTTCCTGGGCAAGATCGAGCAGGCCATCCGGCATCAGGAGGCGGAGGTGCGGAAGGCCGAGGAGAACTGGCAGGCCGCGCATGCCAAGTGGCTGGAGCTGCGGCGTCAGGTCAAGGCCTACGAGGTGCTGGCGGAACGTCATCGCCAGGAGACGCTGCGCAAGGAGGAGCGGCGCGACCAGCGCCTCACCGACGAGACCGCCGCGCGCCAGCAGCAGCCGCTCGGCGGACAGGCGCGTTCCTGATTTCATCCGGCCGTCGCGCGACGGCATGAAACTTGCTGTCTTTGCTGCATCTTGATCGGCGGATGCATCGGAGACGCATATGAACGACATGCTGGCCATCCTGCGGGGCGTGGCTGTCCAGGGGAAGGGCCTGCCCGGAGTGGCCAATGCCACCGGCCAGGCCGGCGAGCCAGGCATGCCGGGGGGCGATTCCTTCACGGCCGTGCTGCTCACGCGCCTCCAGGGCGGCGGATTGCAGGCGGATGGACAGGCCCTCGCGCAGCAGCTTGAGGCAGGGCTCGGCGCTGCCGAGCCGGGTGTCGCGCCCGGCGCGCTGCCCGCGGGCGCGGTGCTGCCGCAGCTGCAGGCGGCCGATCCGACGCAGGACATCTTGCTGGCGCAGGGCGCAGGGATCGCGCAGGTCGTGACGCCGGATGCCTTGCAATCCCGTCCGGCCGCGACGCTGCCGCAGTCCTCGGTGGCCGACGCGGAGCGTGCTCCGTCCCTGGTCTCCGCGCAGGACGCCGCCCTGCAGGCCATCCTCCTCGCCCCCATGGCCGCTGCGCCGACCCAGGCCGCCGCGCCGATCCAGCCTGCCGGTGCCGCCGTGGCCCCGCCCGTCACCGGCGGCGGCGGGGAGGTCGATGGCAAGCCCGCCGTCGTCGCAACCGTGCTCGCCGAGACGGCAAGCGCGTCAGGGCGTGCGGCAGGGAATGCCGCCGACGGGCAATTGTTGCCGTTTGCGCGCGAGTCCGGCGATGCGGGCAAGGCCGGGGGCGGGAAGGGGCGTGCCGACCTCGCGGTCACGGCCAATCAGGCGGCCGCCCAGCCCCAGGCCCTGCCCGCCGTGGGGGTGGTGCAGGCGGGCGTGGTGACGCAAGGGCCGGACACGGTGGCCCCGGCGGTGCCGTCCACGGTTTCGCAACCCGGCATGGTACATGGCCAGCCCATGGTCGCCGAGGCACAGGCGCGGAGTTCCGGTGGCGTGCAGATCGCCGTCGACGCGCCCTTGCGCTCGCCCCAGTTCGCCCAGGAACTCGGCGAGCGCGTGGTCTGGCTGGCGGGCAGGAACGGCCACATGGCCGAGATCGCCTTGAACCCGTCGCACCTCGGCCCGGTCGAGGTGCGCCTGTCCCTCTCCGGCGGAGAGGCCGGCGTGCAGTTCTTCTCCCCGCATCAACAGGTGCGGGACGCGCTGGAAGCCGCGCTGCCGAAGTTGCGCGAGATGCTCGCCGATTCCGGTGTGACCCTGGGTCAGACCCAGGTGCGCGAAGAGGCCTTCGCGGGTCGAGAGGGCTTCGCGCGGGGTGCCGGCGGCGAAGCCGCGGAGCAGGAAGGGCATGCGGAGCAGGCCCCGCATGCCCTCGCGTCGCTCGGCCTCACGCGCGGTGGCGGCCTCGGTCTGGTCGATCTCTACGTCTAAGGGGCGGAAAGCGGTCATCCCCATCACCGGGGGCGCGTTGTGCCCTTCGTCTTGCCATTTGCCCGCGCATGTCGTAATAAAAAACTTAAGTTATTTTCTGAAACACCCTGTTTTTATATGATATTTTCCGCGCAAGGTTTTTTGTCCAGAGAGAGCCCATGAGTAAGGAAGAAGCGCCGGCGGAAGGCGAGGCCCCAAAAAAGAAAGGCAAGTTGCTCATCATCATCGGCATCGTGGTCGGTGTGGTCGTCCTCGCCGCGGGCGGCATCGCCGCCTGGTTGTTGACCTCGGCACCTGACAAGTCGAAGAAGGACAAGGGTGACGAAGAGGCCGCCGCGGACGAAGAGGGCGGCCATGGGGATGGACAGGACGGCGAGGAACATCCGCCCGTCTATGAGAAGCTTGAGCAGTTCACGGTCAATCTCGCCGACCAGGAGACCTATCTGCAGACCGAGATCCAGCTGCTGGTGGCGGACCCCGCCGTGCAGGAAAAGCTCAAGCAGCGCATGCCCGAGGTGCGCGATGCGCTGATCCGCCTGCTCTCCAGCAAGACCCCCGAGGAGTTGAGCCAGCCGGACGGCAAGACCAAGCTCGCCGACGAGGTGCAGGAGGAGCTGAATGGCCTGCTGGGGGCCAAGAAGGCCTCCAAGGGTGTGAAGAAGGTGCTGTTCGGGGCCTTCATCATCCAGTAAACCGGATAAGCCAGGAGACGCGTGGCAGACGATATCCTCTCCCAGGAAGAAGTAGACGCACTACTGCGCGGGGTCACCGGCGAGGCCGAGGAGACCTCCGCGGAAGGGGGCGGGGAGGGGGTGCGCGCCTACGATATCGGGCGCCAGGAACGCATCGTGCGTGGGCGCATGCCCACGCTGGAGATCATCAACGAGCGGTTCGCGCGCAATTTCCGTCTTGGCCTGTTCAACCTGATCCGCCGCACCGCCGAGATCTCGGTGGGGCCGGTCACCGTCATCAAGTACAGCGAGTTCGTCCGCAACCTGATCGTCCCCACCAACCTGAACATGGTGCACATGCAGCCCCTGCGCGGCACCGCCCTGTTCGTGTTCGACCCGAACTTCGTGTTCCTGGTGGTGGACAACCTGTTCGGCGGCGACGGCCGCTACCACATGCGCGTGGAGGGGCGGGACTTCACGCCGACCGAACAGCGCATCATCCGCAAGCTGCTGGATGTGGCGTTCGAGGAGATGCAGAAGGCATGGGAAAGCATCTTCCCGGTCAGGTTCGAATACGTGCGCTCCGAGATGAACACGCAGTTCGCCAACATCGCCACGCCCACCGAGGTGGTGGTGGTGAACACCTTCAACATCGAGCTGGGCTCGGGCGGCGGCGATTTCCACGTGTGCATGCCCTACAGTATGATCGAGCCCATTCGCGACCAGCTGACCAGCACCATGCAGGCCGACCGTGCCGAGGCCGACGAGCGCTGGGTGCACCAGATGAGCCTGCAGGTGCAGGATGCGGAAGTGGAATTGGTGGCGAACCTGGGCCATACCTCGGTGACCCTGCGGCAGATCATGGACCTCAAGCTGGGCGACGTGATCTCGCTGGACGTGCCGGAGGCGGTGGTCGCGCAGGTCGACGGGGTGCCCCTGTTCCAGTGCAAGTACGGGCAGAAGAATGGCCAGCTGGCACTCAAGGTCGATCGGGTATTGCAGGGTGAAGAGCGATTGGCCTTCACTGGGGGCAAGTGATGAGCGAGGAAGCGCAAAAAGAGGAAGACGTCTCCGCCGACGACTGGGCGGCCGCGCTCGCCGAGCAGGAGACCAAGGATGCCGGCGGCGGTGCCGCCGACGACTGGGCGGCCGCGCTCGCCGAGCAGGAGACGCATGACGCGCAGGCTGCGGCGCAGCCCTCGGCGAAGGCGCACATCTTCCAGAGCCTGACGCCGGAAGCCACCCAGCCCGCCGCCAACAACCTTGACCTGATCCTGGACATCCCGGTGCAGCTCAACGTCGAGCTGGGGCGCACCAAGATTGCCATCCGCAACCTCCTGCAGCTGGCGCAGGGCTCGGTGGTGGAGCTCGACGGCCTGGCCGGCGAGCCCATGGACGTGCTGGTCAACGGCTGCCTCATCGCGCAGGGCGAGGTGGTGGTGGTGAACGACAAGTTCGGTATCCGCCTGACCGACATCATCAGCCCCGCGGAACGCCTCCGCCGCATCAATAAATGAAATCCCCGCTTTCCCTGGCTGCCGCCATGGCGCTGGCCTCGTCCGCGCACGCCGCCGAGGCGCCGGCAGTCTCCGGCTATTCCACCTTCGGCGCATTGTTCCAGGGCCTGCTCGGGCTTGCCGTGGTCCTGGCGGTGATGGTGGGCTTCTTCTGGTTCCTGCGCCGTTTCTCGCCGGGGCAGAGCGGCGCCCAGGGCGTGGTCAAGGTGGTCGGTGGCGTGATGCTGGGGCCGCGCGAGCGCCTGGTGGTGGTGGAAGTGGGCGAGACATGGCTCCTGCTCGGCGTCGGCGGTGGCCAGGTCACCCCGCTGCACAACATGCCGCGCCCCGCCGGCTACGTGCCGCCGGCGGCCGGGGAGGCGTCCGGCTTTGCCGACAGGCTGAAGGACTACCTGCCGAAACGGCCGAGCTGAGCATGCGTGGCGCGCGCATCCTGGCCGTCCTCGCGGCCCTGGCCCTTCCCGCCCTCGCCTGGGCCGCGCCGGGCATCCCCGCCTTCTCCAGCGCGCCCGGGCCGGGCGGTACCACCAACTACACCTTCAGCATCGAAGCGCTGCTGCTGCTCACCTCGCTGACCTTCCTGCCGGCGTTGATGCTGATGATGACCGCCTTCACCCGCATCGTCATCGTCCTGTCCCTGTTGCGCCAAGCCATGGGTACCATGACCGCGCCGCCCAACCAGGTGATCGTCGGCCTGTCCCTGTTCCTCACCTTCTTCGTCATGTCTCCGGTGTTCGACAAGGTCTACGACACGGCCTGGCGCCCCTACACGGAGAACCAGATCACCCTGGTCGAGGCGGCGGACCGCGGCGCCGCGCCGCTCAAGGACTTCATGCTGAAGCAGACGCGCCAGGAGGACCTGGCCCTGTTCGTGCGCCTGGCCAAGGTGCCGCCGCTCAATGGCCCGGAGGAGACGCCGCTCAAGGTGCTGGTGCCGGCCTACGTGATCAGCGAGATCAAGACCGCCTTCACCATCGGCTTCATCGTCTTCATCCCCTTCCTCATCATCGACATGGTGGTGGCGAGCGTGCTCATGTCCATGGGCATGATGATGCTCTCGCCGGTATTGGTGTCGCTGCCGTTCAAGATCATGCTGTTCGTGCTCGCCGACGGCTGGAACCTGCTGATCGCCAGCCTGGTGGCGACCTTCCAGATATGACGCCGGATACCGTCGTCGCCATCGTGCGCCAGGCCCTGGAACTCGCGATGTTCGCGGCGGGGCCGCTGCTGCTCGCCTCGCTGGTCATGGGCCTGCTGGTCTCGATCTTCCAGGCGGCGACGCAGATCAACGAGATGACCCTGTCCTTCATCCCCAAGCTGGTGGTGATGTTCGTGGTGCTGGTGGTGGTGGGGCCGTGGACCCTGCAACTGCTGGTGGATTACGTGGTGCGCCTGATCAGCAGCATCCCCACCCTGGTCGGCTGAGGCCGCTGCGATGTTGACCCTGAGCAGCGCCGACCTGGATGGCCTGCTGGCGCTGTTCCTGTTCCCCTTCGTGCGCATCGCCGCCTGGCTGTTCTTCGACCCCTTGCTGGGCAACCGCGCCGCGCCGGCCACCACCCGCCTGGCGGTCGCGCTGGTACTCACCGTGGCGATCGCGCCCATCCTGCCCAACCCGCAGCAGATCACGCTGATGTCCGCCGACGGCCTGCTGGTGCTGCTGCAGCAGATCGCCATCGGCGCCGCGCTCGGTTTCAGCCTGCGCATCGTCTTCGCGGTGGTGGAGTTCGCGGGCCAGCTCATGGGCCTGCAGATGGGCCTCTCCTTCGCTACCCTGTTCGATCCCATCAATGGCGCGCAGACGCCGGTGGTAGCGCAGTTCCTCGTCCTCACCTCCGCCCTGATCCTGTTCGCCTTCAACGGCCACCACGTGGTGATCGGCGCGCTTGCCGCCAGCTTCGTCGACATCCCCATCGGCGCCAGCCTCGCCGCAGCCGGCTTCCTCGGCCTGGCGCAGTGGGGCGGCGTGGTGTTCATGACCGGTCTGCACATCGCCCTGCCGGTCACCGCGGCCCTGCTCGCCACCAACCTGACCATCGGCATGATGACGCGCGCGGCGCCGCAGCTGAACATCTTCGCGGTCGGCTTTCCGCTCACCCTGGGCATGGGCTTCCTGGTGCTCTACCTCACCCTGCAGGGCCTGCCCGCCAGCCTGGAGCAGCTCTGGGGCCAGGCCCTCGGCACGGCGACGCAGGCGATGCGCGGCGTGGCGGGACAATGACGCCCTCGCCCTGGGTGGTGCGCTGGGCGGGGTTGCTGCCGCGCGGTGCCGAGGTGCTCGACCTTGCCTGCGGCGGCGGACGGCATGCCGTCTACCTCGCCGGCCTGGGGCACGAGGTGACCGCCGTGGACCGCGACCTCTCCCTTGCTGCGCCGGTGCGCGACACCCCGGGCGTGTGCTGGCTCCAGGCCGATCTGGAGGCGGACGCCTGGCCCTTCGCCGAGCGGCGCTTCCGGGCCGTGGTGGTCACCAACTACCTGCACCGCCCGCTGTTCGCGCCGCTGCTCGATGCCCTCGCGCCGGACGGGGTGCTGATCTACGAGACCTTCGCCATCGGCCAGGCCAAGTACGGCAGGCCGCGCAACCCTGCGCACCTGCTGATGCCGGGCGAACTGCTGGAGTGGATGCGCGGCCGCGCGCGCGTGCTCGCCTACGAGGACGTGGAGGAGCCGCAGGCGCGGCGTTGCGTGCAGCGCCTGTGTGCGCTCCGCCTCTGACCCGCCGGTTTGCCGGGCGGATTGCCGTGCACCCCGTCCGCCCCCGCGCGGCGGGGAGTTTCAGTTAAAATCAGCGCTTTGCTGAATTCCCGAGCCCCTATGTTTACTGGCAGTCTCGTCGCCCTGGTCACCCCCATGCTGCCGGATGGCGGCCTGGACATGCCCCGCTTCCGGGCCCTCATCGATTGGCACGTGGCGCAGGGCACCGACGGCCTGGTCATCGTCGGCACCACGGGCGAGTCGCCCACGGTCAGCCCCGAGGAGCATTGCGGCCTGATCGCCGCGGCGGTCGAGCAGGCGGCGGGACGCATCCCCATCATCGCCGGCACCGGCGCGAACTCCACCGCCGAGGCCGTCGAACTGACGCGCTGCGCCAAGCAGGTCGGCGCGGCGGCGGGACTGTCGGTGGCGCCCTACTACAACAAGCCTACGCAGGAAGGTCTGTATCAGCACTTCCGCACCATCGCCGAGGCGGTCGACCTGCCGCTGATCCTCTACAACGTGCCCGGCCGCACCGTCGCCGACATCGGCAACGACACCGCCCTGCGTCTGGCGCAGGTCCCTGGCGTGGTCGGCATCAAGGACGCCACCGGCAGCATCGAGCGCGGCTCCGACCTGATCAAGCGTGCCCCCGCCAGCTTCGCGGTCTACAGCGGCGACGACGCGAGCGGCATGGCGCTCATGCTGCTGGGCGGCAAGGGCGTGATCTCGGTCACCGCCAACGTCGCGCCCAGGCTGATGCATGAGATGTGCGAGGCCGCCCTTGCCGGCGACGTGGCGCGCGCGCGGGAGATCAACTTCCGCCTGTTGTCGCTGCACCAGAAACTGTTCGTCGAGGCCAACCCCATCCCCGTGAAGTGGGCGCTGGCCGAGATGGGACGCATCGAGGGCGGCATCCGCCTGCCCCTGCTGCCGCTTTCCGCCCCCTACCATGACACCGTGCGTGCCGCGCTCAAGGAAGCCGGCTCTCTGTGAGGTTCCCCGCCATGCGTTCCGTCCCCCTGCTGGTGCTGCTCTCCCTGGCCGTGAGCGGCTGCTCCGTGTTCGAGAGCAAGAAGATCGACTACAAGTCCGCCGGCACCCTGCCGCCCCTGGAGGCGCCGCCCGATCTGGTGATGCCGCAGGGCGACAACCGCTTCGCTGTGCCCGACATCAACCCGCGCGGCAGCGCCACCTTCTCCGCCTATGACAAGGAGCGCGGAGCCAAGCCGCAGGCGGGCGCGCAGGCCCTGCTGCCGACGGTCGACAAGGTCGGCATCGAGCGCGCCGGCACGCAGCGCTGGCTGACCGTCCAGCTGCCGGCGAGCGAGGTCTGGCCAGTGGTCAAGGACTTCTGGCAGGAGCTGGGCTTCATCATCACCCTGGACTCGCCCGAGACCGGCGTGATGGAGACCGACTGGGCCGAGAACCGCGCCAAGATCCCGCAGGAGGGTGTTCGCAAGCTGCTCGGCAAGGCTCTCGACTCCTTCTACTCCACCGCCGAGCGCGACAAGTTCCGCACCCGCCTGGAGACCGGCGTGGACGGCCGCACCGAGATCTACATCAGCCACCGCGGCATGTACGAGGTGTTCGAGGGCACGCAGACCGGCGGCGACCAGGGCCAGGGCCGCACCGTGTGGCAGCCGCGCCCGGCCGACCCGGACCTGGAGGCTGAGATGCTGCGCCGCCTCATGACCCGCTTCGGCGTCGAGGACGCGCGCGCGCAGGCGATGCTCGCCGACAAGGGCGGCCAGCCGCAGGCCACCCTGGTCAAGGGCGGCGACGCGGTGCCGGGCGTCAATCTGCCCGACCCCTTCGACCGCGCCTGGCGCCGCATCGGCCTGGCGCTGGACCGCGTCGGCTTCACGGTCGAGGACCGCGACCGCGTCGCCGGCACCTACTACGTGCGCTATGCCGATCCTGAGGCCAACACCAAGAAGGACAAGGGGCTCCTGTCCAAGCTGGCGTTCTGGAGCAGCGACGACAAGAAGAAGGCGCAGGCGCTGCGCTATCAGGTGCGCGTGCAGGCCGCGGACGGCAAGACCCGCCTCGGCGTCTACATGGATGATGGCAAGCCGGCGAGGAACGAGACCGGCGAGCGCATCGCCACCCTGCTGTTCGAGCAGCTCAAGTAAGCGGTGCGCTTCGCTTGCCTGGGCAGCGGTAGCAAGGGCAATGCCTGGCTGGTGCAGGCGGGGGGCACGCGGGTGATGGTGGATTGCGGCTTCGGCCCGCGCGAGGCGGCCAGGCGCCTCGCGCGCCTCGGCGTCGCGGTCGACGAGCTGGACGCCATCCTGGTCACGCACGAGCACAGCGACCACGGGCGCGGCGCAGCGAAACTGGCGCAGCGCGCACGCTGCGCGGTGTGGGCGAGCCACGGCAGCCACGCCATGCTGGCGGCGATGGGCGAGGGCCCGCTCGCCGCGCAGATGATCGACGGCCATGCGCCGTTCAGCGTCGGCGACCTCGCCATCACCCCCTACCCGGTGCCGCACGACGCGCGCGAGCCCTTGCAGTTCGTGTTTTCCGACGGTGCCGCGCGTTTCGGCCTGCTCACCGACGCGGGCCACGTCACGCCGCACATGGAGGCGGTGCTGGCGGACTGCGACGCCCTCGCCCTGGAGTGCAACCACGACGTCGCCGCCCTGCAGGCGGGTTCCTACCCACCGGCGCTGAAGCGCCGTATCCTTGGCCGATACGGCCACCTCGACAACGGGGCGGCCGCGGACCTGCTCGGCAGGCTGGCCGGGCCGCGCCTCAGGCATGTGGTGGCGGCGCACCTTTCGCAGGAAAACAACACCCCCGATCTGGCGCGCGACGCCCTGGCCGGGGCCCTGGGCTGCGGCCCGGACTGGATCGCCGTGGCGGACCAGGAAAACGGATTGGACTGGCGGGACATCTGATGGAGATCGACGCACAAAACGCACCGGCGCTGGAGGTGGCGACCACGTTCGCGGAGCTGGGCCTGGCCCCGCCGATCCTGCGCGCCCTCGACGAGATGGGCTACAAGACGCCGACGCCGATCCAGAAGCAGGCGATCCCTCTGGTGGTGGCCGGGCGCGACCTGATGGCGCAGGCGCAGACCGGCACCGGCAAGACCGCCGCCTTCGCCCTGCCGCTGCTGCAGAAGATGCTGCCGCACGCCAACACCAGCGCCTCGCCGGCGCGCCACCCGGTGCGCGCCCTGGTGCTGGCGCCGACGCGCGAGCTGGCGATGCAGGTGCACGAATCGGTGGTGGCCTACAGCAAGCACCTGCCGCTGCGCAGCACCGTGGTGTTCGGCGGTGTCGACATGAAACCGCAGGAGGCGACCCTCAAGGGCGGCATCGAGATCCTCGTCGCCACGCCCGGCCGCCTGCTCGACCACGCCGGCAGCAAGACCGTGCAGCTCTCGCAGGTCCAGTTCCTGGTGCTCGACGAGGCGGATCGCATGCTCGACATGGGCTTCCTGCCCGACCTCAAGCGCATCCTCGACCTGCTACCCGCGCAGCGCCAGACCCTGCTGTTCTCCGCCACCTTCGACGACAGCATCGTCGGCCTGGCGCGGAGCTTCCTGCAGAACCCCATCAAGGTGGAGGTGGCGCGCAGGAACACCGCCGCCGAGACCGTCGAGCAGGTGGTGCACAAGGTCAGGGAAGACGACAAGCTCGACGCCCTGGTGCGCGTGGTGAAGGCGCGAGAGATCGCCCAGGCGCTGGTGTTCACGCGCACCAAGATCGCCGCCGACAAGCTCGGCCGCCGCCTGCTCAAGCGCGGCATCCAGGCCGCCATCATCCACGGCGACAAGGCGCAGGTGGAACGCCTGGCGGCGCTGGACGGCTTCAAGCAGGGCAAGGTGCAACTGCTGGTGGCGACCGACATCGCCGCGCGCGGCATCGACATCGCCGAGCTGCCCTGCGTGTTCAACTTCGAGCTGCCGTATTCGCCCGAGGATTACGTGCACCGCATCGGCCGCACCGGCCGCGCCGGCGCCTCCGGCCTCGCGGTGTCCCTGGTGGCACCGGAGGAGGAGCGCCTGCTGGCGGGCATCGAGCGCTTCATCAAGCGCGAGTTCACGCCCGCCGCCCTGCCCGAGATCGCCCCCCCCGCGCCGGTGGTCGACACCCGCGCCAGCCTCCCTGCCGCCGCGCCGCAGGCCGCGCAGTCCGCTCCTGCCGGGCGTCCGTCGTTGCGGCGGCGCCAGGAGCCGGTGTGCGCGCTGCTGCGCGCGCCGGTGCGTGCCGACCCCACGCCGCAGGCATGAGCCTCGAATGGCTGGTGGTCGCCGGCTTGGCGGCGGTCGCGTGGTTCTGGTGGGACGGCCTGCAGAAACGCGAGCTGGCCCTGCAGGCCGCGCAACGCGCCTGCGTGCAGGCGGGGGTGCAGTTCCTTGACGGTTCCGTGGCCCTGCGTCGCCTCGCCCTGAGGCGTGACGAGGACCAGCGCGCGCGCCTGTATCGCGAGTTCGGCTTCGAGTATTCGGCGAACGGCGAGGACCGCCACGTCGGCCGCGTCTATCTGCTCGGCGCGCGCCTGCTCTCCGCCAGCCTCATCCAGTCCGCCTGAGGGCGGCAGGCCGAATCAGGCGTGTGCCCCTAGCCGCACAGGCGGCACACCGTCATCAGCATCAGGTCCTTGGCCGCGCCGTCCACCTTCGATAGCACCGCCTTGAGGCGCCGGTCGCCGTCCACGTCGCCGGTCGCGATCGCCAGCAGGCCCAGCAGCAGCGGCGACAAGCCGGCCTTGCGCGCCTCTTCCAGGAGCGCCGCAGGCAGCTCGGCGATGGGCGTCTCCTCGCCGCCGGTCTCGGCGCTCAGGCGCTGGCCGCGCAGCAGCAGGCGTCCCGCGTGCAATTGCCAGACTTCATCCTCGCCCAGGACCTCCGGCGGGGCGGCCAGCAGGCTGCCGAAGAAGTCGGGCAGGGCCGCCGCCGCGCCGCCGGGCAGGCGCGAGAGTTGCCACACCAGCTCCTCGTAGGTCTTCGAGCTCATCGCCTCACTCCACGTCGACGGGGCGGTAGCAGAACACGAAGCGCCCCTTCTGGAAGTTCACCATCAGCGCGCCGCCGCGGTTGGCGGCGTAGTCCTGCCAGCCGGGGATGGGGCACTGGAAGTGGCATTCCGAGACGCCGTGCGGCGACTCCAGGCCGCGGTCGTTGTCCCAGAAGGACAGCAGCATGCCGCCGCCCTGGCGTTCCAGCAGGTGGTCGGC
This sequence comes from Pseudomonadota bacterium, assembly GCA_040751755.1. GTDB lineage: Bacteria > Pseudomonadota > Gammaproteobacteria > Burkholderiales > Thiobacillaceae > PFJX01. Next base: position 72,332 of record JBFMHC010000050.1, on the reverse strand, counting down.
GGCGGCGTTGGCGAGCTTCAGGCACTGATCGAAAGTCAGGTCCAGCTCGTGGGCGTCGAGGTGCAGGGTCTTCATGGTTTTTCCGCGAGGCTCCTGAGTTCGTAGATGAGTTGCAGCGCGTCGCGCGGCGACAGGCTGTCCGGGTCGAGTTCGGCCAGGCGATCCAGCACCGGCGAGGCGGCGGGTTCGGCCGGCAGGGGCGGCGCAAACAGGTCGCCCTGGCCGGCTGCGCCGACCTGCATGTTCTCCAGCATCACCAGCTTGCGCCGCGCCGCGGCGATGACGTTGCCGGGCACGCCCGCCAGCCTCGCCACCTGCAGGCCGTAGCTCTGCGAGGCGGGGCCGTCCTCGACGGCATGCAGGAAGGTGAGGCCGGCCGGGGTCTCGACCGCGTCCAGGTGGACGTTGGCGAGGCTGCGGAATTCCTGGGTGAGCTGGGTCAGCTCGAAGTAGTGCGTGGCGAACAGGGTGTAGGCGCGGGTCCGCTCCGCCATGTGGCGCGCCACCGCCCAGGCGATGCTGATGCCGTCGAAGGTGGAGGTGCCGCGGCCGATCTCGTCCATCAGGATCAGGCTGTTTTCCGTGGCGCCGTGCAGGATGCCGGCGGTCTCGGTCATCTCCACCATGAAGGTCGAGCGCCCGCCGGCGAGGTCGTCGGAGGAGCCGACGCGCGTGAAGATCTGGTCCACCGGGCCGATCGTCGCCGCGTCCGCCGGCACCGCGAGGCCGCAGCAGGCGAGCAGGCAGATGTGCGCGACCTGGCGCATGTAGGTGGACTTGCCGCCCATGTTGGGGCCGGTGATGAGCAGCATGCGGCGCGTCGCGTCGAGGTCCAGGTCGTTGGGGATGAAGGCGTCGACGCGCGTCTCCACCACCGGGTGGCGGCCGCGCCGGATGCGGATGCCCCATTCGTCGCTGAACTCGGGGATCACGTAGCGCCGCTCGGCAGCCAGTTGCGCGTGGCCCGTCAGCACGTCCGCCTCCGCCACCGTGCCGGCGACGCGCAGCAGTTCCGCCATGTGCGCTGCCAGGGCGTCGAGCAGGGCCTCGTAGAGCAGCTTCTCACGCGCCAGGGCGCGTTCCGCGGCGGACAGGTAGTCGTTCTCGAAGGCCTTCAGCTCGGGCGTGAGGTAGCGCTCCACGTTCTTCAGGGTCTGGCGCCGGTGGTAGTCGGCCGGCACCTTGTCCGCCTGCGCGCGCGTCACCTCGATGAAGAAGCCTGAGACCTTGTTGTATTCCACGCGCAGGTTGGCGATGCCGGTGCGCTCGCGTTCGCGCTGCTCCATGGCCATGAGGAAGTCGCCGCAGCCGGACTGCAGCTGGCGCAGCTGGTCCAGCTCGGCGTCGAAGCCGTCGGCGATCACGCCGCCCTCGCGCAGCACCACGCCGGGTTCCGGTCGGAGGGCGCGCACCAGGTGGTCCAGCGCCCCGGCGGGGAAGGCGAGACGCGCGGCCAGCGGCGCGAGGGACTCGCCCGCGGGCGCCAGGGCGGCGGCCAGATCGGGCAGGCGCATGAGGCCGTCGCGCAGGCCGGCCAGGTCGCGCGGGCGCGCGCTCCTCAGCGCCACGCGCCGCCGTACCGGCGGACGGCAGGTCCATGAGCGCGGCAAGCGCGGCGTGGCGTTGCCGCAGCACGGCACGGTCGCGCAGGGGGTGGTGCAGCCAGTGGCGCAGCAGGCGGCTGCCCATGGCGGTGCGGCAGGCGTCCAGCTCGGAGAACAGGGTCGGCGCGGGCTCGCCGCGCAGGGTCTCGGAGATCTCCAGGGTGCGGCGCGCGGCGGCGTCCATGAGCACGTACTCGCTGTCGCGCTCGACGCCGATGCCGGCCACGTGGGGCAGGGCGGTGCGCTGGGTGTGGCGCGCGTAATCCAGCAGCAGGCCGGCGGCCGCCTGGAGGCTGGGCTGGTCTTCCAGGCCGAAGGCGGCGAGGTCGGCGGTGCCGAAGTGCTCGCACAGCAGGCGGCGACCGCGCCCGGCGTCGAACTGCCAGTCGGCGCGGCGGGTCAGCGCCGCCTTGAGGCCGGCGAGGGCCGGGTCGGTGTAGCCCTCCGGCAGCAGGATCTCGCTTGGGTTCAGGCGCGCCAGTTCCGCCGCGAGGCGCTCCGGCGCGATCGTCTTGGCGGCGAAGCGGCCGCTGGTCAGGGTGAGCCAGGCCAGGCCCAACTCCGCGCGGACGGGCGCGAGGGCGAGCATCAGCGGGTCCGTCTTGTCGTCCAGCAGGGCCTCGTCGGTGACCGTGCCGGGCGTGACGATGCGCACCACCTGGCGCTCCACCGGGCCCTTGGCGGTCTTCGGGTCGCCGATCTGCTCGCAGATCGCCACCGACTCGCCCAGGCGCGCCAGGCGCGCCAGGTACTGCTCCGCCGCGTGGAAGGGCACGCCGGCCATGCGGATCGGCTGGCCCGCGGACTGGCCGCGCGTGGTCAGGGTGATGTCGAGCAGGCGCGCCGCCCGCTCCGCGTCGTCGTGGAACAGCTCGTAGAAGTCCCCCATGCGGTAGAACACGAGCATGTCGGGGTGCTGGGCCTTGATGCGCAGGTATTGCTGCATCATGGGGGTGTGCTGGGCGAGGTCGGCGGACAAGGCGGTGACGTCTGATGGATTGCGGGGCATTTTAAGCGCTTGAGGCCATACAATCGCGGCGTTGCTCATGGAGGGTTGCGAATGACGATCTGGTCGAGATTGGCGGTCTGCCTGTCTTTGGGGTTGTGGGGGCTGACCGCGCAGGGCGCGGCGGGGGATGCCGAGGCGCGCCTCGCGCAGGTGATGAACGACGCCAAGGCGCGCGCCGCCGCGGCGCAGGCGGGCAAGCGCGCAGCCTTCTTCTGCGAGAACTGCCACGGCGCCACCGGCAACAGCCCGCTGGAGCACGTGCCCAACCTCGCCGGCCAGAACCCCGTCTACCTCTTGAACCAGATCGACAAGTTCGGCGACGGGCGCCGCAAGGACGAGTTCATGAGCGGGCTGGTCAAGGTGCTCAAGCCCGAGGACCGCTTCAACATCGCCGTGTTCTATGCCACCCAGGCGGTGCAGGCCACGCCCTCGCGGGATGCGCGCCTGGCGCAGGCTGGTCTGGCGCAGTACCAGCGTGCCTGCCAGGGTTGCCACGGCGCGGCGGCGCTCGGTACGCGCGAGGTGGCGCGCCTGGCCGGGCAGCGGCGCGGCTATCTGGAGACAGCGCTCAGGGACTACCGCGCCGCCAAGGGGACGCGCCGCGACCCGCGCATGACCTCGGTGGCGCGCCAGCTCGGCGATGAGCAGATCCGCGCCCTGGCCGCCTACCTGAGCGGCATGAAGTGAACGCAGTCTGAAGCCACGCGCGCGCCGGGCAGGATTCGGCGCGCCGGATCGGAGTGAGACCCCATGGACGAAAACACGATGAACCCGAACGCCGCCCCTTCCACCGCCTCCCGCCCCGACCTGGACTGGAGCCAGGTGCGGGAGACCATCCTGATGCTGAATCTGGCGACGGCGCAGATCGAGATGGCGATGCGCGATTCGAACGGTTCAGTGGACGTGCTCACCAACACCTTCACCAGCATGTACGGCAACCTGATGGCCCTGGTGGAACAGGTCCACACCCTGCCGGACTCGCCGGTGCGCCAGTCCATCGAGGCGGCGGGCGCGGCGATCTCCGGCCAGATGCAGCACGCGATCATGGCCTTCCAGTTCTACGACCGTCTCAGCCAGCGCCTGTCGCACGTGTGCCGCAGCCTGGAGGATCTGAGCGGAATCGTCAGCGACCCCGCGCAGCTCTACAACCCCTTCGCCTGGCATGCCCTGCAGCAGAAGATCCGCGCCAAGTACACCATGGAGGACGAGAAGCTGATGTTCGACAAGCTGCTGCAGACCGGCGACGTGCGCGCGGCGCTGGAGCAGTTCGTACATGCCAAGCAGGACCAGTCGCAGGGCGGCGCGGACGTCGAACTCTTCTGACTCTCCCTGACCCAGCGGCCGGCCTGGTGCCGGCCGTTTCGTTTCCGTCATGTACAAGATCCCCGTCTCCGTCCTGGTGGTGATCCACACCGCCGACCTGCAGGTGCTGCTGCTGGAGCGCGCCGACGCGCCCGGCTACTGGCAGTCCGTGACGGGCAGCCAGGACCCGGGCGAGACCCTGCTCGAGACCGCGATCCGCGAGGTGCGCGAGGAGACCGGCCTGGACGCGCGGGCCTACGACCTGAGCGACTGGGACATGCGCGTCGAATTCGAGATCTTCGAACGCTGGCGCCACCGCTATGCCCCGGGCGTCACCCACAACACCGAGCACGTCTTCGGCCTGCTGTTGCCCGAGTCGCTGCCCGTGCGCCTGTCGCCACGCGAGCACCTGAACCAGCTCTGGCTGCCCTGGCGCGAGGCGGCGGACAAGTGTTTCTCCTGGAGCAACGCCGACGCGATCCGGCGCCTGCCGGAGATGGCGGGCCGGCGCGCCTAGAGCGTCCGCGCCACCACCCACGCCGAGACCTCGGCCGCGCCCGCGCGCTTCGCCTCTTTCGCCAGCTCGTTGAGGCTGGCACCGCTGGTCATCACGTCGTCCACCAGGGCCACGCGCCGGCCGACCAGGTCCACCCCGCAGCGGAAGGCGCCGCGCAGGTTGCGGCGGCGCGCCTTGAGGTCCAGGCCGGCCTGCGGCGGGGTGTCGCGCAGGCGTTCGCAGGCCGTGGCCTGCCAGGGGAGGTCCAGCCTCGCCGCGAGGTGGCGGGCGATCTGCGCCGCCTGGTTGAAGCCGCGCTCGCCCAGGCGCGCCGGGTGCAGGGGCATGGGCAGGATGAGGTCGACGTCCGTGTGCCCACTCAGCTGGCCGGCCATGGCCGCGGCAAAGAACTCGGCCACCTCCAGCGCGCCTTGGTACTTGCAGTGCCTGACCAGGGCGTCGACCGGGAAGGCGTAGGCGAACACCGCGACCGCGTGGTCGAAGGCGGGCGGACGGCGCAGGCAGGTGCCGCAGACCTGCCCTTCCGGCGAGGGCAGGGCGCAGCGCGGGCAGCGGGCCGCCGGCAGAAAGGGAAGGTCGTCCGCGCAACCGGGGCAGAGTTGCCGGCCACGCACCGTGGTACCGCAGAGCAGACAGGGGTGCGGGAGATGGTTTTGTGCAAAATATAGGCAGCCGTTCATCGCGGCTATGAGCGGATTTGACATGCGATCCTCCCGCAAGCACCATGCAGGGCCTTTTTGTTTGCCGGGATTGTGCCGCAATCCCCGAAGAGACCGTGTCGGAAAATCACCTCGTTACCGCTGCCTCCAGCCTGCGCAGTGCGCGCATGTTCAACCTCCTGGCGGTGGCCTCCACGCTGCTGGCCGCCGGCCTGTTCACCCTGGGGCAGTTCATCGCCGACAAGAAGATGGCCTTCCTGCCCATGGCCATGTCGCTGCCGCCGGTGATGATCTGGCTGGCGTTCTCCATCTTCGTCTATGCCTCGATCGCGCATCACCCGCACCTCGCCGTGCGCAGGTACAACAAGTGGGCGGGCTACCGCTATTACGGCCTGGTGGGTTTCCTCACCATCTTCGCCAACGACATCGCCCACCTGCCCACCGGCTGGATGGGGGTGTGGGCGATCATGATCCTGGCCCTGGTGCCCTGGGCGATGTTCGACGTCTGGCGCGCCGGCAGGGAAGACTGGCAGGACCTGCTGATCGAGGACGCGGCGAAAGTGGGGGCGCATCAATGACCGACCTGTCCAACCCCGTGGGCAAGAAGGCCTGGACCCTGGCCGAGGTGGAGGCCCTGTTCGCCCTGCCGCTCAACGACCTGCTGTTCCAGGCCCAGACCGCGCACCGCCGGCACTTCGACGCCAACACGGTGCAGCTCTCCACCCTGCTGTCGATCAAGACCGGCGGCTGTTCCGAGGACTGCGGCTACTGCTCGCAGTCGGCGCGCCACGACACCGGCCTGGAGCGCGAGAAGCTGCTCGACGTGGCCGAGGTGGTCGCCACCGCCAAGGCCGCCAAGGAGGCCGGGGCGACCCGCTTCTGCATGGGCGCCGCCTGGCGCGGCCCCAAGGACAAGGACCTGGCGGCGGTGGAGGAGATGGTGCGCGAGGTGAAGGCCCTGGGCCTGGAGACCTGCGTCACCCTCGGCATGCTCAAGCCCGGCCAGGCCGAGCGCCTGAAGCAGGCCGGCCTGGACTACTACAACCACAACCTGGACACCGCGAGCGAGTTCTACGGCCAGGTCATCACCACCCACACCCACGGCGACCGCCTCGACACCCTGGCGCAGGTGCGCGACGCCGGCATCAGCGTGTGCTGCGGCGGCATCATCGGCATGGGCGAGTCGCGCCGCGTGCGCGCCGGGCTGATCCTGGAGCTCGCCAACCTGGATCCGCAGCCGGAGTCCGTGCCCATCAACATGTTGGTGAAGGTGCCCGGCACGCCGCTGTGCGACGCGGGCAATGCCGGCGACCTCGACCCGATGGAGTTCGTGCGCACCATCGCCGTGGCGCGCATCACCATGCCCGCCTCGCACGTGCGTCTGTCGGCCGGTCGGCAGGAGCTGGGCGAGATGGGCCAGGCCCTGTGTTTCCTGGCCGGGGCCAATTCCGTCTTCTACGGCGACAAGCTGCTCACCACCGGCAACCCGGACGTGAGCGCCGACGAGGCCCTGTTCGCCAAGCTGGGCCTGAAGACCGAGCCGGTGCAGGGCCGGCGCTGCGCGCACTAGGACTTCCCCCTTCTCCCCCTGGGAGAGGGTTGGGGTGAGGGAGCAAGCGTCGGTCTGGCACATGCCGTTTCCCTTTCTCCTGCCTTCTCCTCGAAGGGATGGAGGCATCCCCCATGAATCCCGACCAACTCCCCGCCGCCCTCGCCGAGCTTGATGCCCAAGGCCTGCTGCGCCGCCGCCGCGTGCTGGACGGCATGCAAGGCGTACGCGTGCGCCTCGACGGCCGCGACTATCTGTCCTTCGCCAGCAACGACTACCTGGGCCTCGCCGGCCACCCGGGCCTCGCCGCGGCGGCGCGCGCGGGCATGGACGCCGCCGGCGTGGGCGCGGGCGCGGCGCACCTGCTCACCGGCCACCACCGCCTGCACCACGAGCTTGAGGAAAGGCTTGCGGGCTTTGTCGGCCTGCCTGCGGCGCTGCTGTTTTCCACCGGCTACATGGCCAGCCTGGGGGTGCTGCCGGCGCTGCTGGACCGCCACGCGGAGGTGTTCGAGGACCGCCTCAACCACGCCTCCCTGGTCGACGCGGCCGTGCTGTCGCGTGCCACGCTCACGCGCTATCCCCACCTCGACCTGGACTGGCTGGACCGGAAGCTCGGCGAGAGCACGGCCGCCACCAAACTGATCGCCAGCGACACGGTGTTCAGCATGGACGGCGACATCGCGCCGCTGCGCGCGCTGCTCGACCTGGCCGAGCGGCACGGCACCTGGCTCTATCTGGACGACGCGCACGGCTTCGGCGTGCTGGGCGAGGCGGGCTGGGGGGCGATGGAATACGCCGGGTTGCCTGCCGACAACCCGCGTCTGATCTACCTCGCCACCCTGGGCAAGGCGGCGGGCGTGGCCGGGGCCTTCGTCGCGGGCACATCGGAACTGGTCGAGTGGCTGGTCAACCGCGCGCGCACCTACGTCTACACCACCGCGCAGCCGCCGCTGCTGGCGGCTGCGCTGGACGCCAGCCTCGACCTGATCGCGGGCGAGGCGTGGCGGCGCGAACGACTGCGCGAACTGGTCGCGCACCTGCGCGAGGCCCTGGCAGGCCTGCCCTGGCCGCTCATGGACTCGGCGACGCCGATCCAGCCCCTGCTGGTGGGCGGCAACGTCGAGACTCTGCGCCTCGCCGACGGGCTGCGCGAGCGCGGCATCCTCTGTCCGGCGATCCGTCCGCCCACCGTGCCGCAGGGCCAGGCGCGGCTGCGCATCTCCCTCTCCGCTGCGCATGCACCGGGGGACGTGGATGCGCTGGCCGCCGCGCTGCGGGAGTTGGCGCATGGCTGAGCCCCTGTTCCTGCACGGCTGGGGCCTGCACGGCGGCATCTGGGCGGAGACCCTGGCACAGGTGCCGGGCCGCGCCCCGGACCTGCCGGGCTACGGCGATGCGCCGCTGCTTGCGCCCTACACGGCCGAGGCGATCGCCGACGCCCTCGCCGCCGATCTCGCGGGGCCGGTGGACCTGGTCGGCTGGTCCATGGGCGGCATGGTCACCCTGGCCCTGGCGGCACGGCACCCGGACAAGGTGGCGCGCCTGGTGCTGGTCGGCGCCAGCCCCGCCTTCGTCGCCCGCGAGGGGTGGCCGCACGGCCTCGTCCCCGAGGTGGTGGCGGAGTTCGCGCGCGCCCTGCAGCAGGACTACCGCGCCACCCTGCAGCGCTTCCTCGCCCTGCAGGCGCGCGGCGACGCGGCCGCGCGGGCGGTGATCGGCCGCCTGCGCGAGGCGGTGCTGGGGCGCGGCGAGCCGCGTGCGGAGACGCTCGCCGCCGGCATGGCGCTGCTCGCGGCGGTGGACCTGCGCGACCTGGCCGGCGACGTCCGCTGCCCCGCGCTGGTGGTGCACGGCGCCTACGACGCCCTCTGCCCGGTCGAGGCAGGGCGCTGGCTCGCCGATGTCCTGCCGGATGCCCGTCTGGCGGAACACCCGCGCGCCTCGCACGCACCCTTCCTGTCGCACCCAGACTGGTTCGTCGCGCAACTGCGGGGGTTCCTGCATGGATGAGCACCTGAAGCGTGCGGTACGCCGAGCCTTCGAGCGCGCCGCGCCGGGCTACGACGCCTCCGCCTTCCTGCAGCAGGAGGTGGCGCGGCGCCTCGACGAGCACCTGGAGGAGATCCGAGTCAAACCGGCGCGCGTGCTCGACGCCGGCTGCGGCACGGGCTTCGGTGCCGGGTTGCTGCACGCGCGCTTCCCGCGCGCGGAGATCGTCGGCGTCGACCTCGCCCACGCCATGCTGCGCGTCGCCGCCGGGCGCGGCCGCGCGCAGGGCTGGCGCGGCCTGATCGAGCGCCTGGCGCCGCGCGCCGCGCACTTCACGCCCCTGTGCGCCGACCTGGAGCGCCTGCCGCTGCGCGAGGCCAGCGTCGACATGGCGTGGTCCAGCCTGACCCTGCAATGGGTCGACCTGCCGCGCGCCTTCGCCGAGGTGCGGCGGGTACTGCGGCCGGATGGCCTGTTCCTGTTCGCCACCCTCGGCCCCGACACCCTGCAGGAACTGCGCGCCGCCAGCAGCGGGCTGGACGGCCACGCGCACGTCAACCGCTTCGTCGACATGCACGACGTGGGCGACGCCCTGATGCAGGCGGGTTTCGCCAACCCGGTGATGGAGATGGAACGCCTGACTCTCACCTATCAGGACCTGCGCGGGCTGTTCGCCGACCTCAAGGGCATCGGCGCGCAGACGGTGCTGGAAGGGCGCCGCGCCGGTCTCATGGGCAAGACGGCCTGGGCCGCGCTGGCGCGCAACTACGAGGCCTTCCGCCGCGACGGTCGCTTGCCCGCGACCTACGAGCTGGTGTACGGCCACGCCTGGGCGGGGCGGCCGGCGCCGCGCGCCGACGGGCGCCAGGTCATCGAATTCAGGCGGCGCCCGAAATGAAACAGCCCCCTTACTCGCTGCGCTCGTTTCCCCCCGAGGGGGTGGTCAGTTCCTTCGGAACGGCCGTGCGGAACTGACATGAGCGGCCTGTTCATAGTCGGTACCGACACGGGCGTGGGCAAGACCCTGGTGAGCGCCGCCCTGCTGCGGGCCTGCGTGGGGCTGGGCCTGCGCGTGGTGGGCATGAAGCCGGTGGCGGCGGGGGCGGAGTTGCGCGATGGCGCGTGGGTGAACGAAGACGTCGCCGCGTTGCGCGCGGCCAGTAACGTGACGGCCGCGGCGGAGCTGATCAACCCCTATCTGCTGCGCGAGCCGATCGCGCCCCACATCGCCGCCGAGCGTAAGGGCGTGCGCATCGAGATCCCGCGCATCCGCGCCGCCTACGAGACGCTGGCCGGCCAGGCGGACCTGGTGGTGGTGGAAGGGGTGGGGGGCTTCCGCGTGCCCCTGTCGGAGACGACGGACACCGCAGACCTGGCGGTCGCCCTGGGGCTGCCGGTCGTGCTGGTGGTGGGCATGCGCCTGGGGTGCCTCAGCCACGCCCTGCTCAGCGTCGAGGCGATCGAGGCGCGCGGCCTGCGTCTGCTGGGCTGGGTGGCGAACCGCATCGACCCGGACATGGCCGCCTACGACGAGAACCTGCGCGCCCTCGCCGGCCGCCTGGGGGCGCCGCTGCTCGCGGAGTTGCCGCACCAGCCTGGCATGTCCGCCGAGAAGGCTGCGAACTGCTTCGCGCCCAAGCGCCTGGCGGAGCTGCTCGGGCGACCCTAGCGCATGCATTCCCCTTTGTTGGAAAGGGTTAATTTGCTATTTCTCTGTCCGAAATTCCCTATAGGCAGTAAACGTGCCGTCGCTATAATTCAGGACAAAAAAATCTCTTAGGAGTGGTTCATGGTCCTGTCCCGCACCAGCCAGTATGCAGTCCAGGCGCTCATCTACATCGCCACCCAACCGGCGGGGGAACCCGTGCTGAACCGCGACATCGCGGAGCGCCTGAACGTGCCCGCCGCCTATCTGGCGAAGATCCTGCAGAACCTGTGCAAGCATGGCCCGCTTGATTCCTTCCGCGGCCGTCTGGGGGGCTTCTGCCTGCGCGAAGGCATGCACCGTACCACCCTCATGCAGGTGCTGCTGCTGACCGAAGGGCCGGACTTCACCAAGAGCTGCATCCTCGGCCTCAAGGAGTGCTCCGACGCCACCGCCTGCCCCATGCACTTCAAGTGGGCGCCGGTGAAGAAGAAAATCCTCGTCATGCTCAACGAGATGAACCTGGAGGAACTCGCCAAGGCCGTGCAGACCGGCAAATATCGGCTCGCGGACTTGCCCGCTTCGGCCATGTCGGCCTGATCCATGCTGCGCTGGCTGTTGCTCGTCCTGGCCCTGGCGCTCACGGGTTGCGGCCCGGAACCGGGGCCGAAGGCGACATTCAAGGGCAGCGACATCAGTGGCGCGGAGTTCGGCCGCCGCCTGGAATTGACCGATCACAACGGTCGGCGTGTCAGCCTGGAGACCTTCCGCGGCAAGCTGGTGGTGCTGTTCTTCGGCTATACCCATTGTCCGGATGTGTGTCCCACCACCCTCTCGGACATGGCCAGGGCATTCGAGCTGCTGGGGCCGCAGGCCGCCGCGCGGATCCAGGTACTGTTCGCCTCGGTCGACCCGGAGCGCGACACCCCCGAGGTCCTGAAGGCCTATGTCCCCTATTTCAACGCGGGTTTTCTCGGGCTTTATGGCACTACCGCCGAAGTGGCCGAGGCCGCCCGCGAGTTCAGGGTGGTGTACCGCAAGCATGTGGAACCCGGCGCCAGCGGCTATCTGGTCGATCACTCGGCCGGCAGCTATGTCCTTGACGCGCAAGGCAGGCTGCGTCTGTACCTGCCGTTCGCGCACCCGCCGGAGGATATTGCCCACGATCTGGGTGAGCTTTTGCGTGCCGGCTGACCTTGCCGCAGCAAGGCTTGGGAACTATACTCCCGCAGCTTTTTGTCCGGTTTGCCGGATTTTTTTCGGCGCCCCCCGCGTGTCGGCGATACGCAGGGGCGAGGGGTAATCTAGGAGGCGTTATGTCAGCAAGCAGTGCGGCTGCAACCGAGCAGTACGACTACGACATCATCAAGAAGTTTTCCGTCATGGCCATCGTCTGGGCCGTGGTGGGCATGTTCGTCGGGGTGTACATCGCCTCCGAACTGGCATGGCCCTTCCTCAACTTCGACAGTCCGTACATCTCGTTCGGTCGCTTCCGCCCCGTGCACACCGGCGCGGTGATCTTTGGCTTCGGCGGCTCGGCGCTGTTCGCAACCTCCTACTACGTGGTGCAGCGCACCTGTCAGACCCGTCTGTTCGCGCCCGGCCTGGCGACCTTCACCTTCTGGGGTTGGCAGGCGGTGATCGTTCTTGCTGCGCTGTCCTACGTCATGGGTTACAGCCAGGGCCGTGAGTACGCCGAGATGGAGTGGCCGATCGACCTGCTGATCGAGGTGGTCTGGGTCTCCTACCTGGCCGTGTATGTCGGCACCCTGATGAAGCGCAAGCAGCCGCACATCTACGTCGCCAACTGGTTCTACCTGTCCTTCATTCTGGTGACCGCCCTGCTGCACACCTTCAACAACGTCGCTGTGCCGGTCGACCTGTTCACCCTCAAGTCCTACAGCCTGTTCTCCGGTGCGCAGGACGCGATGACGCAGTGGTGGTATGGCCACAACGCCGTGGGCTTCTTCCTGACCGCCGCCTTCCTCGGCATGATGTACTACTTCGTGCCCAAGCACGCCGGCCGTCCGGTCTACTCCTACCGTCTGTCCATCGTGCACTTCTGGGCCCTGTCCTTCATGTACATGTGGGTGGGTACTCACCACCTGCACTGGACCGCTCTGCCTGACTGGGCCTCCACCCTCGGCGCGACCTTCTCCATCATGCTCCTGCTGCCTTCCTGGGGGGGCATGATCAACGGCATCATGACCCTCTCTGGTGCCTGGGACAAGCTGCGTACCGATCCCATCATGCGCTTCATGATCGTGGCCCTGTCCTTCTACGGCATGTCCACCTTCGAAGGTCCGCTGATGTCGCTGAAGGATGTCAACGCCCTGTCCCATTACACGGACTGGACCGTCGGCCACGTGCACTCCGGTGCGCTGGGCTGGGTGGCGATGATCGCCTTCGGCTCGCTGTACCACATGATCCCGCGTCTGTGGAACACTCAGGTCTACAGCGTCAAGCTGGTCAACGCCCACTTCTGGTTGGCCACCATCGGCGTGCTGCTCTACATCACCGCGATGTGGATCTCCGGTATCTCCCAGGGCCTGATGTGGCGCGCCTTCGACGACTTCGGCAACCTGCAGTACTCCTTTGTCGAGTCCGTCGCCGCCATGCATCCGTTCTACGCCATGCGTGCCATCGGTGGCATGTTCTATCTCACCGGCATGTGCCTGATGGCTTACAACGTCTACATGACCATCCGCCAGGGTGTGCGCGCCGCCGAGGCCGGTGTCGCACGCGCCGCCACCGTGGCTGCCTGAGCGGATAAGGGGTTAGAGAATGTTCAAGAACTTCAAACACGAAAAGATTGAAACCAACGCCGGTCTGCTGCTCGTGCTGACCATGATGGCGGTGAGCGTGGGTGGCCTGGTCGAGATCGCGCCCCTGTTCTTCATCAAGGACACCGTCGAGGATGTGCCGGGCGTGCGTCCCTACACTCCGCTTGAGAGCCGTGGTCGCGACATCTATATCCGCGAAGGTTGCTATACCTGCCATTCGCAGATGATCCGTCCCTTCCGCGACGAGCAGCTGCGCTACGGCCACTACTCCCTGGCCGCGGAATCCAAGTACGACCACCCCTTCCAGTGGGGCTCCAAGCGTACCGGTCCGGACCTGGCCCGCGTGGGCGGTAAGTACTCCAACGAATGGCACGTGCAGCATCTGGTGAATCCCAAGTCCATGGTGCCCGAGTCCGTGATGCCCAACTATCCCTGGCTGCTGACCACCAAGCTGGACATCTCCGACGTCGGTGCCCGCATGCGCGCGCAGCGCACGGTTGGCGTGCCGTATTCCGCGAACCAGACGGAATACGAGGAAAACGTGAAGCAGTTCGGCGCCGAGGTCGCGAAGACGCTGCACATCCCCGACGCGCAGCAGAACCTCGTGGCGCAGGCTCAGGCCGGCAACTACGACGGCGATCGTTCCAGCGTCTCCGAGATGGACGCGCTGGTGGCCTATCTGCAGGTGCTGGGCACCATGGTGGACTTCAGCAAGCTCAAGCCTGAAGACATGGTGAAGTACCGCTGATGGAGTGGTTTGCCGATCCGGCCAATGCCAAGCCGCTTGGCCTGCTGATCTTCTTCGTGACCTTCTGCCTCATCGTGCTCTGGGTCTACGGCAGCAAGAAGCGCAGCAAAGAGCTGGAAGACCACAAGAACATCCCGTTTCTCGATGATGACGAAGTGAAGGACAAGTCGAATGGCTGACAACGCACCTAGCCAAACCTCCTCGACCGGCGTGCAGACCACCGGGCACGTATGGGATGGGGACCTGCAGGAGTACAACAACCCGCTGCCGCAGTGGTGGATCTGGGGCCTGTACGTGACCATGCTCTTCGCCGTGGTCTACTGGGTGGTCTATCCCTCCTGGCCGGTCGGCAAGGGCTTCCTGACCGGTACCAACAGCGTGACCTACGTGAACGCGCAAGGCCAGGAAGAGTCCTGGCACTGGAACACCCGCGCCAAGCTGCTGAAGGAGATGCAGGACGGTTATGCGGCGCAGAAGCCCTACTACGACAAGCTCATGGGCATGTCGTACGCGGCGATCGCCAAGGATCCGGAACTGAGCAGCTTCGTCCTCTCCGCCGGCAAGACCGCCTTCGCCGACAACTGCGCGGCCTGCCACCAGACCGGCGGCGCCGGCAAGGTCGGGTTCTTCCCCAACCTGAGCGACGACGACTGGCTGTACGGCGGCACCTACGAGAAGATCCACGAGACCATCAGCAAGGGTCGACGCGGCTACATGCCGCCGTTCGGCGAGGCGCTGACCGCGGAGCAGATCGACGCCCTGGCGAGCTATGTCCTGTCCCTCTCCGGCAACAAGGTGGATGCCACCAAGGCCGCCAAGGGCAACGAACTGTTCCACTCCCATGCGGCTGCCTGCTTCTACTGCCATGGCGACAATGCCAAGGGTCGCCAGGACATCGGTTCCGCCAACCTCTCCGACAAGGTCTGGCTGTGGGCCGACGTGCCCGGTGCGGCGGACGATGCCGCCAAGCTGGCTGCGGTGAAGAAAGTCATCGAGGGTGGCCTGAACAAGGGCGTGATGCCGGTCTGGGAAGGCCGACTGAAACCGGAACAGATCAAGCTGCTGACGGTCTACGTCCATGAACTGGGCGGCGGCAGTAAGTAAGCCGGTCTGAGCCGAACAGGCTCGATAGCGCGAGAAACCCCGGCCCGCCGGGGTTTTTCCATTTCAATTGTGTAAGTAGCGCAGGTTTTAGCGTGGAAACGAAAGAGCTGTACTTCAAGCGCATCCCCCCCGTGCCGCGGTCCATCCAGGGGAGCTTCCGGCGGTTCAAGACCTCGATCCTCTGGCTGGGCTTCGCCGTCTATTTCCTGTTGCCCTGGCTGCCCTGGGATCGCCTCGACGCCCCGGCGCAGGCGGTCATGTTCGACATCCCGGGCCGGCGTTACCTGATTTTCGGCCTCACCGTGTTCCCGCAGGACGTGTTCTGGCTCGCCCTGCTGCTGTTCATTGCCGCGGTGTTCCTGTTCTTCATGACGGCGCTCGTGGGGCGCGCCTTCTGCGGCTACTTCTGCTTCCAGACCCTGTGGACGGATGCATTCATCTGGCTGGAAAAATGGTTCCAGGGCGAGCGCCCGGCGCGCCTGCGCTTGATGCGCGAGCCATGGGGCAGCAAGGAGAAGCTGTTCAAGGTCGGCGCCACCAGGCTGGCATGGGGGCTGCTGTCGTTCTGGACCGCGCTGACCTTTGTGCTGTATTTCGGCTACGCGCCGCAACTCATCGTCGACTTCTTCACCGGCCAGGCGGCCGGGGCGGCCTACATCACCACCATCGTCCTGACCACCACGACCTTCCTCGCGGCTGGCGTGTTGCGCGAGCATGTCTGCACCTTCATCTGTCCCTACGGCCGCTTCCAGAGCGCGATGTACGACCCGGAGACCCTGACCGTGCATTACGACAAGCCGCGCGGCGAGGGAAGCAACGGTCGCATGGCCGCGCGCGCCGGCCTGCGCGCCCAGGAGGAGCGGCGCGCCGCGGGGCATGGCGATTGCGTGGACTGCGGCCTGTGCGTGCAGGTCTGTCCGGTCGGCATCGACATCCGCAACGGCCTGCAGTACACCTGCATCTCCTGCGGTCTGTGCGTCGACGCGTGCAATACCATCATGGACAAGATGGGTTGGTCGCGCGGCTTGGTCCGCTACGACTCGGAGGTCAACCTGGCGCGGCCGCAGCCGGGGCCGACGCGGCTCGACTGGAAGCGACTCAAGGTCGTTGGTTACGGCGTGTCCCTGGCGCTGATGATTGGCTACCTGGTCTACGACATGGGGCACCGCTCGAGCTTCGAGCACAGCGTGCAGCAGGTCCGCCAGCCGCTGTTCGTCACCCTTTCGGACGGTACCATCCGCAACCGCTATCAGATCCGCCTCACCAATATCTCCGGCAAGGAGCAGGACTACATGATCAGCGCCAAGGGGCTGCCGGCCGGCGCGCTCGACCTGGGCAACTTCTCCAGCGTGCACATCAAGAACGGCAAGAGCGTGATCGTCCAGGCGAGCGTCAGCCTGAGCCCCGAACAGGCGGAACGGACCACCGAGTTCAGCTTCGTCATCCGCGCCGACGGTGGCGAGGAGGTGGTCGACCCGGCGCGTTTCTTTACCCGCCACTGAGGCCGCGATGAATCTTCTCATCTCCATCTTCGGCGGCATGCTGCTCACCGTGGTCCTTTACGGCGTGGGCCGCAGGCTGAGACTGTCGAACTTCTGGGCCGCGGTGCTGGCGGCCGGTCTGCCGAGCTTCGCCTACGTGGCCTATGCCGTCGCGGCCTGGCCGGGGCTGGACGTACTGACGCTGCATGTCGTGACCTACCCGACCGTCGCCGTGCTGATGTACCAGCTCTACGGCGAGAAGGGCGAGCGGCACGGCAGGATGCACTGGGCGCCCAAGCTGCTGGTCGGCTTTTTCGTCCTCATCACCGTGCTGTTCGCGGGCTTCGTGTATGTGGCCGGCCACGGCCTGCCGCCGGCGATCGCGCACTGGTTCCTGCCCGATACCGCCGGCAAGGCCGTGCATACCGGCTTCGCCGGCGTGGTCGCGCACGGCGAGGACGCGGCCAAGAGCATCGCCCATCACCGGCGCATGGAGGCCAAGCTGGAAAAACTGGGGTGGCATGTCGAAGTCGTCGGTCTGGATACCCTGCGTGCCGACCATGCCAACGCGTTGAGTGTCCACGTGCGCGACCGTGAGGGCGTTCCTGTGCCCGGCGTGCGAGTGGAGGTCGCTCTGGGACGGCCCGGGCAGCCCGCGGTGCAGACGCTGCAGCTCGAAGACGGTGGCGCGGAGGGCTATCACGCCATGGCGGCGTTGCCGGGGGACGGCACATGGCTGGCGGCGATTGCCCTGGTTGGCAAAGGCGAGCGCGTGGTCCTGGAACACGTCATTGGCGGAGAGTAGCGTCCCCACATGACATACAGTTATAATCCCCATGATTTTGAGATGGGCCTCGCGCCCATTTTTTATTTCTGGCAGTTGAATATCGGACATACGTGGACCTGCAAGCGCTGATCGAACCGACCCTGAACGGCATGGGATACGAGCTGGTGGCCCTCGAGCGGGTGGGGCGCGGCCTGTTGCGGCTGTACATCGACCAGGCGGACGGCATCACGCTCGACGACTGCGTGCGCGTGAGCAACCAACTGACCCGTCTGTTCATGGTGGAGAACGTCGACTACGACCGCCTGGAGGTCTCCTCGCCGGGGCTGGACCGTCCCCTGGTCAAGCCGGCGGACTTCCTCCGCTTCGACGGGCAGCGTGCGCAGGTGCGCGTGCAGGCGCCGATCAACGGTCGCAAGCGATTTGTCGGTCTGTTGCGCGGCCTGGAGTCGGGCGAGGCGGGCGAGGTGTTGAAACTGGAGATGGATGGCGCGCTGGTGGAGATCCCCCTCGTGGAGGTGGATTCCGCCCGCTTGGCGCCTGAGCTAGAGGGTGTAACCCGGAGGAAGCGATGAGTCGGGAAATTCTGTTGTTGGCGGACGCCTTGGCGCGTGAGAAGAACGTGGAACCGGACGTGGTGTTCGGTGCGATCGAGTCGGCGCTGGCGCATGCCACCAAGAAACGCTATGTCGACGAGGATGCCGACATCCGCGTCGAGATCGACCGCAAGACGGGTGACTACCAGGCCTATCGCCGCTGGGAGGTCCTGCCGGATGAGGCGGGGCTGGATTCCCCGGATCGCCAGTACCTGCACTTCGAGGCCCTGGAGATCAACCCCGAGATCAGGGTCGGCGAGCACATCGAGGAGCCGGTGGAGGCCGTGGACTTCGGCCGTATCGGTGCCCAGGCCGCCAAGCAGGTGATCCTGCAGAAGATCCGTGACGCCGAGCGCGAGCAGGTGTTGAACGACTTCCTCGCGCGCAACGAGAGCCTGGTCTCCGGCACCGTCAAGCGCATGGAGCGCGGCAGCGCGGTGATCGAGTCCGGCCGTATCGAGGGGCGCCTGGAGAAGGACCAGATGATCCCGAAGGAGAACCTGCGCGTGGGCGACCGCGTGCGCGCCTTCCTGGTGCGTGCCGAGCGCGGCGGCCGTGGCCCGCAGCTGGTGCTGTCGCGCACCTCGCCGGAATTCATCAAGGAGTTGTTCCGCCTGGAGGTGCCCGAGGTCGAGGAGGGTATCGTCGAGATCAAGGCCGCGGCCCGCGACCCCGGCATGCGCGCGAAGATCGCGGTCAGGTCCAACGATCCCCGCGTCGATCCGCAGGGCACCTGCATCGGCGTGCGCGGCACCCGCGTCACCGCCGTGACCAACGAATTGAACGGCGAGCGCGTAGACATCGTCCTGTGGTCGCCGGACCCGGCACAGTTCGTGATCAACGCCCTGTCGCCCGCCGAGGTCACCAGCATCGTCGTGGACGAGGAAAAGCATTCCATGGACGTGGTGGTCGAGCCCGAGCAGGTTGAGGTCGCCATCGGCCGCTATGGCCAGAACGTGCGCCTGGCCGCGGAGCTCACCGGCTGGGACATCAACATCCTCTCGGTCGACGAGGCCGAACAGAAACATCAGCAGGAGGCCGAGAGCCTGATCAAGATGTTCATGGTCAAGCTCGACGTCGACGAGGACGTGGCCCAGGTGCTGGTGGAGGAGGGCTTCACCAGCCTGGAGGAGGTGGCCTACGTGCCGCTGGCCGAGATGCTGGAGATCGAGGCCTTCGACGAGGATACCGTGAACGAACTGCGTACCCGCGCGCGCGACGCCCTGCTGACCGACGCCATCGTGCGCGAGGAGGCGGTGGAGAGCGCCGCCGCAGACCTGATGAGCGTCTCCGGCATGGACGAGGGCACCGCCGCGGTGCTGACCTCGAAGGGCGTGAGCAACGCGGATGATTTGGCCGATCTGGCCGTGGACGAGCTTGTGGAACTCACCGGGATGGATGAGGAGCGCGCCAGGCAGCTCATCATGACGGCGCGTGCGCCGCTGCTGTCGGGGTCCTGAATGGGGAGTAAGGCATGAACGTTGAACAATTCGCACAGGAACTGAAGGTCGATCCAGCCCTGCTGGTGAAGCAGTTGCAGGCCGCAGGCGTGGCCGTGAACAGTCCGGGCGATGCCTTGTCCGAACAGGACAAGACCAGCCTGCTGGACTATCTGCGTGGCAAGCACGGCGCGCGCGAGCCGAAGACCAAGATCACCCTGACGCGCAAGCAGACCGGCGAGATCAAGACCGCCGACAGCAGCGGCCGCACCCGTACCGTGCAGGTGGAAGTGCGCAAGAAGCGCGTGCTGGTGAAGCGCGAGGGCATGCCTGCCGAGGCCATGGCCACCGAGACCGCCGCCGCGGAGGCTCCGGTTGAGTCCGCGCCGGTGGTCGAGCCGGAGGTTCCGGCCCCGGTCGAGGTGATCGAGCCGGTCGTCGAGGCGGTGCCCGAGCCGGTCGAGGCCGTCGCCCCGGTCGCCCCGGCAGCCGAACCCGAGGTCGAACCCGAGGCGCCCCCGGTCGAGGCCGGTGTGCCCGCCCCCCCCGTTTCTATCCTCAGCGACGAAGAACGCCGCCAGCGCGAGCATGAGGCGCAGCGTCAGGCCAAATTGCGCGCCATCCAGGAGGCGGAGCTGAAGGCGAAGCAGGAGCGCGAGGCCGCGCGTCGCGCCGCCGAGGAGGCTGCCAAGTCCAAGGCCGCCGAAGTCGCGGCCAAGCCCGCCGAGGTGAAGCCGGCGGTGAAGCCCAGCGTCAAGCCGAAGGCGGAGAAGGAGCCGGAGAAGGGCGCGGCGAAGAAGGGGCAACGCGAACTGGAGGGCGGCGCGGGCCGCCGTCCCGGCCTCAAGACGCGCGGCGGTGCCGACGCCGGCGATGGCTGGCGCTCCAAGAAGGCGCGCCACCACAAGGCCGAGCATGAGCAGGTCGCCATGCCTGCGGAACCGGTGGTGCGCGACGTCATGGTGCCCGAGACCATCACCGTCGCCGATCTGGCGCACAAGATGTCGGTGAAAGCTGCCGAGGTGATCAAGACCCTGATGAAGATGGGTTCCATGGTCACCATCAACCAGGTGCTGGACCAGGAAACCGCGATGATCGTCGTCGAGGAGATGGGCCATGTCGCCAAGCCCGCGCCGACCGACAACCCCGAGGCCTATCTGGAGGACACCGGCGAGGAGCACAAGGAGGCCGAGCTGCTGTCGCGCGCCCCGGTGGTGACCGTGATGGGCCACGTCGACCACGGCAAGACCTCGCTGCTCGACTACATCCGCCGCGCCAAGGTGGCGGCGGGCGAGGCCGGTGGCATCACCCAGCACATCGGCGCCTACCACGTCGAGACGCCCAAGGGCATGATCACCTTCCTCGACACCCCCGGCCACGAGGCCTTCACGGCGATGCGTGCGCGCGGCGCCAAGGCCACCGACATCGTCATCCTGGTGGTGGCGGCGGACGACGGCGTGATGCCGCAGACGCGCGAGGCGATCCACCACGCCAAGGCCGGCAACGTGCCGATCGTGGTGGCGGTGACCAAGGTCGACAAGCCGGGCGGCAATCCGGAAAAGATCCGCCAGGAGGTCTCCAACGAAGGCGTGGTGCCTGAGGAATGGGGCGGCGATGCGCAGTTCGTCGACGTCTCCGCGAAGACCGGCCAGGGCATCGACGACCTGCTCGATGCCGTGCTGCTGCAGGCCGAGGTGCTGGAACTCAAGGCCCCCGTGGACACCCTCGCCAAGGGCGTGGTGATCGAATCCCGCCTCGACAAGGGCCGCGGTTCCGTGGCCACCGTCCTGGTGCAGTCCGGCACCCTGAAGCGCGGCGACATGCTGCTGGCCGGCACCGCCTTCGGCAAGGTGCGGGCCATGCTGGACGAGAACGGCAAGGCGGTGGACGCCGCCGGCCCGTCGATCCCCGTGGAGATCCAGGGCCTGTCCGACGTGCCGGGTGCCGGCGAGGACGTGCTGGTGCTGCCGGACGAGCGCAAGGCGCGCGAGATCGCCCTGTTCCGCCAGGGCAAGTACCGCGACGTCAAGCTCGCAAAGCAGCAGGCCGCGAAGCTGGAGAGCATGTTCGAGAACATGGCCGAGGGCGAGGTGAAGAGCCTGCCCATCATCATCAAGGCCGACGTGCAGGGTTCCTACGAGGGCCTGGTGCACGCCCTGGGCAAGCTGTCCACCGACGAGGTCAAGGTCAACATCATCCACTCCGCAGTGGGTGCGATCTCCGAATCCGACGTCAACCTGGCGCTGGCCTCCGGCGCCGCCCTGATCGGCTTCAACGTGCGCGCCGACGCGCAGGCGCGCAAGCTGGCCGAGAGCTCCGGCGTCAGCATCCGCTACTACAACATCATCTACGAGGCCGTGGATGACGTGAAGGCGGCGATGGGCGGCCTGCTCTCGCCCGAGAAGCGCGAGAACGCGCTCGGCCTGGCCGAGATCCGCCAGGTGTTCCGCATCACCAAGGTGGGCGCGGTGGCCGGCTGCTACGTGCTCGACGGCATGCTCAAGCGCACCGCCCGCGTGCGCGTGCTGCGCGACAACGTGGTGGTGTTCGACGGCGAGCTGGACTCCCTCAAGCGCTTCAAGGACGACGTCAAGGAGGTCAAGGCCGGCTTCGAATGCGGCCTGTCGCTGAAGAACTTCAACGACATCCTGGAAGGCGACCAGCTCGAGTGCTACGAGGTGGTCGAGGTGGCGAGGACCCTGTGAGTCGGCGCTAGGGAGCGGGAAGTGGGAAACCCTTCCGGCTCCCCGCGCCTCACGCCCCACTCCCCATGCAGAACCGCTCCCGCCGACTCGCCGAACAGATCCGCCAGGAACTCGCGACCATCCTGATGCGCGAGATGAAGGACCCGCGCGTCATGGGGGTCTCCTTCACCGCCGTCGAGGTGACCTCCGACCTGGAACACGCCAAGGTCTGGTTCACCACCTTCACGGGCGACCGCGCCGCCGCCCTGCAGGGCCTGGCGCGCGCGGCCGGCTTCCTGCGCAGCGAGCTGGCGCAGCGCCTGAAGGTGCGTACCGTGCCCAAGCTCGCCTTCCTCTACGACGAGTCGGTGGAGCGCGGCGCCCATCTGTCGAAGCTGATCGACGACGCGGTCGCCGAGGACCGCAAGCACCACCCCGACGATGAAACGTAAGGTCGACGGCGTCCTGCTGCTGGACAAGCCCGCCGGCCTCACCTCCAACACCGCGCTGCAGAAGGCCAAGCGCCTGTTCAACGCGGCCAAGGCCGGCCATACCGGCACCCTCGATCCCTTCGCCACCGGCCTGCTGCCGCTGTGCCTGGGCGAGGCCACCAAGTTCTCGCAGTTCCTGCTCGAAGCCGACAAGGTCTATCGCGCCGAGGTGAAGCTGGGTGTGCGCACCTCCAGCGGCGACCTGGACGGCGAGGTGATCGCCGAGGCCCCGGTGCAGGTGGACGAGGCGCGGCTGCGCGCCGCGCTGGCGCCCTTCCTGGGCGAGATCGAGCAGGTGCCGCCCATGCACTCCGCGCTCAAGCACCAGGGCCGCCCGCTCTACGAGTACGCGCGCCAGGGCGTGGAGATCCCGCGCAAGGCGCGCCGAGTGGTGGTCCACGCCCTGGAACTGGAGGGCCTGTGCGGCGACGTCTGTACACTGCGCGTGCATTGCGGCAAGGGGTTTTACGTGCGCGCCCTGGCGGACGACCTGGGACAGCGCCTGGGGTGCGGCGCGCATCTCATCGGCCTGCGGCGTCTGGCTGTCGGCGCCTTCTCCGTGGCGGACGCGGTGACCCTG
Organism: Pseudomonadota bacterium; assembly: GCA_040751755.1. Taxonomy (GTDB): domain Bacteria; phylum Pseudomonadota; class Gammaproteobacteria; order Burkholderiales; family Thiobacillaceae; genus PFJX01. Next base: position 49,365 of record JBFMHC010000050.1, on the reverse strand, counting down.
GAGGCCCTGGCGGAGATGGACGAGGGGCAGTTGGATGCCTGTCTGGCGCCAGCCGATGCCCTCATCGCCTCCCTGCCCGTCGTGGACCTTGACGTGGAGGCGGCGTGGCAGGTCGGTCATGGTCAGGCCGTATGGCTGCCGCGCCTGCAGGTGGGCGAGCTGTACCGGCTTTACGGCCCCGACGGGGGGTTCCTGGGCGTGGCAGAGGTCGATGAAGACGGCAAGCTGGCCCCGAAACGACTGATCGCCAACGCCTAAGCCCCCGATTGCGCTGTGTTTTTCTTGAACGAGGCGGGGCCGTCGGCTTACAATCCCGCACTTTCCCGAACGTGTCCTGAATAGCCTCGGGCCACGCGATTTCATAGGAGTAATGACATGGCTATCACCACCGCCCAGAAGGCCCAGGTCGTCAAGGACTACCAGCGCGCCGCCGCCGATACCGGCTCCCCCGAAGTCCAGGTCGCCCTGCTGACTGCCCGCATCAACGATCTGACCGGTCACTTCAAGGCCCACGCGAAAGACCACCATTCCCGTCGCGGTCTGCTCAAGATGGTGTCGCGCCGTCGCCGGCTGCTGGACTACCTGAAGGGCAAGAACCCCGAGCGTTACACCCAGCTGATCCAGAGCCTGGGCCTGCGCAAGTAATCCCCGCTCCATAACGCGTCGCAGCACGTCAAAAGGAAGATAACAGCGTGAATCCAGTCAAGAAGTCATTCCAGTACGGGCGCCACACGGTCACCCTGGAGACGGGCGAGATCGCCCGCCAGGCCACCGGCGCGGTCATGGTCAACATGGACGACACCGTGGTGCTGGTCACCGTGGTGGCCAAGAACGAGGTCAAGCCCGGCCAGGACTTCTTCCCCCTGACTGTCGATTACATGGAGAAGACCTACGCCGCCGGGCGCATTCCCGGCGGCTACTTCAAGCGCGAAGGCAAGCCGACCGAGAAGGAGACGCTGACCTCCCGCCTGATCGACCGTCCGATCCGCCCGCTCTTCCCCGACGGCTTCTTCAATGAGGTGCAGATCATCGCCACGGTGGTGTCCGCGAACCCCGAAGTGGATTCCGACATCCCCGCCATGATCGGCGCCTCCGCCGCCCTGGCCCTGTCCGGCCTGCCGTTCAACGGACCGATCGGCGCCGCGCGCGTCGGCTACGTCGACGGCCAGTACGTGCTCAACCCGACCCAGACCGAGCTCAAGCAGTCCAAGCTCGATCTGGTGGTCGCCGGTACCGAGTCCGCCGTGCTGATGGTCGAGTCCGAGGCGCAGGAACTGCCCGAGGACGTCATGCTCGGCGCCGTGGTGTTCGGCCACGAGCAGATGCGTGCGGCCATCGACGCGATCAACGACCTCGCCGACGAGGCAGGCAAGGATCTGATGGACTGGAGCGCGCCCGAGACGCCGTCCGAGCTCATCAATCGCATGAACGATCTGTGCGCCGAGGCCTTGTCCCAGGCCTATTCCATCCGCCAGAAGCAGGCCCGCGTCCATACCGTCGACGAGATCCGTAGCCGCGTCTTCGCCGAGATGATCACCGAGGACATGGACACCACCGCCGCCAACGTGGTGAAGGACCTGTTCCACGCCCTGGAGGCGAAGGTGGTGCGCAGCCGCATCCTGGCTGGCGAGCCGCGCATCGACGGGCGTGACACCCGCACCGTGCGCCCCATCACCATCCGCACCGGTGTGCTGCCGCGCACCCACGGTTCCGCCCTCTTCACGCGCGGCGAGACCCAGGCGCTGGTGGTTGCCACCCTCGGCACCGGCCGCGACGAGCAGACCATCGAGGCGCTCACCGGCGAGTACTCCGATCGGTTCATGCTGCACTACAACATGCCGCCCTTCGCCACCGGCGAGACCGGCCGCGTGGGCAGCCCCAAGCGACGCGAGATCGGCCACGGCCGCCTTGCCAAGCGCGCCCTGCTGGCCATGCTGCCGAGCAAGGAAGAGTTCGGCTACACGGTGCGCGTCGTTTCCGAGATCACCGAATCCAACGGCTCCAGCTCGATGGCCTCGGTGTGCGGCGGCTCCCTGGCGCTGATGGACGCCGGCGTGCCGATGAAGAAGCACGTCGCCGGCATCGCCATGGGTCTGATCAAGGAGGGTGGCCGCTTCGCCGTGCTGACCGACATCCTCGGTGACGAGGACCACCTCGGCGACATGGACTTCAAGGTCGCTGGCACCACCGACGGCGTCACCGCCCTGCAGATGGACATCAAGATCCAGGGCATCACCAAGGAGATCATGCAGGTCGCCCTGACCCAGGCCAAGGAGGCGCGCATGCACATCCTCGGCATCATGAACTCAGCCGAGGCGCAGCCGCACGAGATGAGCCAGTACGCGCCGCGCATCATCACCATGAAGATCAACCCGGAGAAGATCCGCGACGTGATCGGCAAGGGTGGTGCCACCATCCGCGCCCTCACCGAGGAGACCGGCACGCAGATCGACATCGCCGAGGACGGCACCATCAAGATCGCCTGCACCAGCACCGAGGCCGGCGAGCTGGCGAAGAAGCGCATCGCCGACATCACCGCCGAGGTGGAGGTAGGCAAGACCTACGACGGCACCGTGCTGAAGATCCTGGACTTCGGCGCCATCGTCAACGTCCTGCCCGGCAAGGATGGCCTGCTGCACATCTCGCAGATCGCGCACGAACGCGTCAATGCCGTCGCCGACCACCTCAAGGAAGGCCAGGCCGTGAAGGTAAAGGTCCTGGAGACCGACGAGAAGGGTCGCATGCGCCTGTCCATCAAGGCCCTGATCGAGCCGCCGGCCAGGCCTGCCCCCGCCGCCGAGGCGCCCGCCGCGGAGTGAGGTGACGGGCAAGAAGAAAGGCCAGCGGGTTCGCTGGCCTTTTTTGTTTGAGGGACGTTGCGGTTTGCTCAGTTCGCCCCAATTAAGTCCATGAAGCCTTGCCACCAGCGCTTGCGGTTCTGCGGCACCAGATTGGGGGCGTCGAGGTCCGAAGGCGGCATGCGGCACATGATCCAGCCGGGCAGGATGCGATGTTTGCTGGAGCCGCAGGAGGTGCCGAGGTGGTTGGGATCGTAGATCTTGATCATGCGCGGGTTGTCGAGGTCGTCCGCGTAGACGATGCCGCAGTAGTCCTCGTGGTGCTCCTTGCGCAACAGTTCGTCGATGCGCTGGATGAAGGCGGTGACGTGCTCCGCGTCTGCGGCGCTCTCCGGGCGGGCCTCGCCAACGGCGTAGAGATACCAGCCCGCCTCAGGGTCAAGGCGCTGCCAGAAGGCGGCGAGCTGTGTCCACGACAACAGGCTGTAGAGCGTGCCGTGGAACAGGCTGTCGAATTCCGGATTCTGTACGACGGTGGTGGTGTCCATGCGGGCCTTTCAAACGGGCAAGTGTTCGATTCTACCTAGCCAAACAGGATTCACAACACTCTGAAATGAAAGGATGTTTATGCTGAAAGCCTTGTTGTTCGACGTCGATGGCACCCTGGCCGACACCGAACGGGACGGGCACCGCCCCGCCTTCAATGCGGCCTTCCGCGAGTTCGGCCTGGACTGGGATTGGGATGTGGCGCTGTACGGCAAGCTCCTCGCAGTGACCGGTGGCAAGGAGCGCATGAAGTATTACGTCGACAATTTCCGTCCCGATTACGTAAGGCCCGCGGGCTTCGACGAGATGGTGGCGGAACTGCACAAGGCGAAGACGCGCCACTACACGGAGATGCTGGCGAACGGCGGCATCCCCCTGCGCCCCGGGGTCAGGCGCCTGCTCGCGGAGGCGCGCGCCGCCGGCCTGATCCTCGGCGTCGCCACCACCACCACGCCCGAGAACGTCACCGCCCTGTTGCGTCACAGCCTCGCCGAGGACGGCCCGGAGTGGTTCCAGGTGATCGCCGCCGGCGACATCGTGCCGGCGAAGAAGCCTGCGCCGGACATCTATGTCTGGGCGATGCGCGAGCTGGGGCTGCGGCCGGAGGAGTGCTTGGCATTCGAGGACTCGGAGAACGGCATTCGCGCCTCGCTGGGGGCGGGGCTGCGCACCGTGGTGACGGTGAACGACTACACGCGCGATCATGACTTCGCCGGCGCGCTGGCGGTGCTCTCCGATCTCGGCGAGGCGGATGCGCCGTTCAGCCGCCTGGACCGCGAGGAGGCGGGCGTGGTCGATCTGGCGCGAATCCGCGCCTGGCTCGGCTGAGGCGCGGCCTCAGGGGTGCCGGGCGGCCGCCTCCAGGGTATTCTGCAACAGCGTGGCGACGGTCATGGGGCCGACGCCGCCCGGCACCGGGGTGATCCAGGCGGCCCGCTCCTTCGCCACGACGAACTCCACGTCGCCCACCAGGCGGCCGTCATCGAGTCGGTTGATGCCGATGTCGACGACGATCGCACCCTCCTTGATCCATGCGCCCTTCACCATCTCCGGCCGGCCCACCGCGGCGACGACGATGTCGGCCTGGCCGACGTGGCCCGCCAGGTCGCGTGTGGCGGAGTGGCAGACCGTCACCGTGCAGCCGGCGAGCAACAGTTCCAGGGCCATTGGCCGGCCGACGTGGTTGGAGGCGCCCACCACCACCGCGTGCTTGCCGCGCAGGGGCTCGCCGGTGGTCTCCAGCAGTCGCATCACGCCGTAGGGCGTGCAGGAGCGCAGGGTGGGCATGCGCACCGCGAGGCGGCCGATGTTGTAGGGGTGGAAGCCATCCACGTCCTTGTCCGGGCGGATCGCCTCGACGACAGTCTCGTCATTGATGTGTTCCGGCAGGGGCGCCTGCACGAGGATGCCGTCCACGGTCGGGTCGTCGTTGAGCTGCGAGATGAGCGCGAGCAGATCGGCCTGCGAGGTCGAGGCGGGCAGATCGTGGGAGATCGACAGCACGCCGGCGGCGTCGCAGGCGCGGCGCTTGTTGCGTACGTAGATGCTGGATGCCGGGTCGGCGCCGAGCAGGATCACCGCCAGGCCCGGGATGCGTTGCCCGGCGGCCTGGCGCTCGCCGACCTGGCGTTTGATGTCCTGGATCAGGGTGTCGGCGATCATCTTGCCGTCGAGGATGCGGGCGGTCATGGCGGTAATCCGGTGTGCTCGAAAGGGGTAATTTTAGCCGAGCAAAATTGGTGCCGGCATTGCTTTTCCGCCGCCGCACGGGTATATTTCCGCGCCTTCGGGGTGTAGCGCAGCCCGGTAGCGCGCTTGCTTTGGGAGCAAGATGTCGGAGGTTCGAATCCTCTCACCCCGACCAAGACGTTACCGGCAGCAACATCCGAAATGCCCGCGGGGTATCTGCCCGTAGCTCAATTGGATAGAGCACCAGCCTTCTAAGCTGGGGGTTACAGGTTCGATCCCTGTCGGGCAGGCCAAGTTTCCCGGTGGCGGTGGTAGCTCAGTTGGTAGAGCACTGGATTGTGGCTCCAGGTGTCGAGGGTTCGATTCCCTTCCATCGCCCCACCCTTTTCAAGCGCCTAGGTGTTCTGCCTGGGTGCCCCAAGCCAACAGATTGCCCAATGCACCTGAGCAAGTATCGGGTGATGCTGGTTCGCTGTTCGCCATCCGCGAGTGCGAGTTGTGGCGTGGCTGCGGTAAGTACGGGCCCGCCCCCACTCGGCAATACATCCCGAGAAGCGGACCGGTTTTTGATTTAGAATGCGGCCATTCTTGATGGAGGGATTTTGTGATGGATCTGTTCAGCAAAACCAACCTGCCCATGACCCTGATCGTCGGTCTGGTCGTCTGGGCTTGGATCAGCTTCCTGTCGGCGCTGCTGGCCACGCTGTTCTGAGCGGCTAACTCGCCAAGCAAAGAAAAAGCCCCGGGATCCCGGGGCTTTTTCTTTGTGGGGCACTTGGATTAGCGCGTCATCGCGGCCTTCATCTTCTGCAGGGCCTTGGCCTCGATCTGGCGCACGCGTTCGGCGGAGATGTTGTAGACCGCCGCCAGTTCGTGCAGTGTCGCCGGGTTGTCCTCGTTCAGCCAGCGCGACTCGATGATGTGGCGGCTGCGCGCATCAAGGGTGTCCAGCGCCTGGCCGAGCCCGGTGGTGGAGAGGCGTTCACGCTCGGCCTGTTCCAGGTGCTGGGTCGGGTCGGCGTTCGGGGCGGCCAGATAGGCGATGGGGGTGAAGGCATCGTCCTCGTCCTCCACGCCAGGGTCGAGCGACATGTCCTGGCCGTACAGTCGGGTTTCCATCTCGCGCACGTCCGCCTGGCTGACGTTGAGGGTCTGCGCCATCTCCGCCACCGCGCTCGCGGACAGGGAGCCGTCCGCCTTCTTCATGCTGCGCAGGTTGAAGAACAGTTTGCGCTGTGCCTTGGTGGTGGCCACCTTGACCATGCGCCAATTCCTGAGGATGAACTCGTGGATCTCCGCCTTGATCCAGTGCACGGCGAACGACACCAGGCGCACGCCGCGGTCGGGGTCGTAGCGCTTCACCGCCTTCATGAGGCCGACGTTGCCTTCCTGGATCAGGTCGGCGTGCGGCAGGCCATAGCCCAGGTAGCCGCGCGCGATGGCGACCACCAGGCGCAGGTGCGAGAGCACCAGCTGGCGCGCTGCATCGACGTCGCCCGTATCGCGGAAGCGCACCGCCAGTTCCTGCTCCTGCTCGGCGCTGAGCAACGGGAAGCGGTTGACGGCCTGGATGTAGTTTTCCAGGCTGCCCAGGGCGGATGGAACGGGAAAGTTCAGCGCTTGAGCGGACATGATTCAGTTTCCTCCTTGGAAGCTTGGCGGCAATGTTAGCACTCGCCATAAGAGAGTGCTAATACAGCAAAGTTCCTTCAGAAGGTTTCGACCTTGCGCAGCGTCTGGCCGACGGCGAAGTAGGCGCCCAGCCAGCCCAGGCCGGAACTGAACGCGAGCACCAGCAGCAGCTCGGGTAGCGCCAGGCCGTTGAGGGCGAAGTCGACGCCGTAGGCCTGCGCGACCTGCGCCACGCTGCCCTGGATGAGTTGCACCCCGGCCAGCACCACGCCCCAACCGGCGAGGCCGCCTGCGAGGCCCTGGATGCCGCCGAAGTACAGGAAGGGGCGGCGTATGAAGCGGTCGGTGGCGCCGATCAGGCGCGCCACCTCGATCTCGTCGCGCTGCGCGTAGATCTGCAGGCGGATGGTGTTGGCGGTGATGGCGGCGAGCGCCAGACCGAGCATGGCGGCGAGCATGAACACCAGATCCTGCCCCAGGTCCATGAGGGCGGACAGGCGTTTGATCCAGGCGCTGTCCATCAGCACGCGCTCCACCTCCGGCAGACCCGTGAGGCGCGTGCCGATGGCATCGAGGGTGGCGGCTTCCGCCCGTTTCGGCTTGACCACCAGGGTATGGGGCAGGGGGTTTTCCGGCAGGCCGGCGGTGATGTCGGCCAGGCCGGCCGCCTCCAGCTGGGCGATGCCCTCGCTGCGGCTGATGAAGCGTACCTCGGCGACGTCCGCCTCCTTGCCCAGTTTTGCGGCGAGTTGCCGGCCCTCTGCCTCGCTGACCTCGGGCTTGAGGAACAGGGTCAGCTCGGCCTGCGGCTTGACCCCGCCGGCGGCGCGGTCCAGATTGCCGAGCAGCACGTATAGCCCCGTGGGCAGGGCGACGGCGACACCGATCACCAGTACGGTGAACAGGGTGGCCAGCGGCGCGGCGCGGAACTGCTCGGCGGCGGTCTTCAGGCTGTGCAGGTGGTGGATGAGCCAGGATCTCATGCCACGAGCTTCCCGTAGGCCAGGTGCACGTTGCGGCCGCCATAGCGCTGGATAAGCTCGTGGTCGTGCGTCGAGATCAGCAGGGTGACGCCGACCTCGTTGAAGGCGCGGAACATGTCCATGATGTCGCGCGCGTAGGCGTCGTCGAGGTTGGCGGTGGGCTCGTCGGCCAGGACCAGGGCGGGTCGGCTGACGATGGCGCGGGCGATGCACAGGCGCTGCTGCTCGCCGCCCGAGAGGGTGATGGGGCGGGCGCGTTCCTTCTTCAGCAGCCCCACCTTGTCGAGGGCGGCGCGCACCCGCTTCGCGGCGTCGCTGCCGGTCATGCCCTGGATGTGCAGGGGCAGCAGGACGTTGTCGAACACGCTGCGGTCGTAGAGCAGTTTGTGGTCCTGGAAGATCAGGCCGATGTTGCGACGGAAGTAGGGCAGGGCGGCGCGCCGCATGCGCCCGACGTTCTGGCCGCTGACGACGACGTGGCCGCTGGTGGGGCGCTCGATCGCGGCCACCAGCTTGAGCAGGGTGCTCTTGCCCGCACCGGAGTGGCCGGTGAGGAACACCAACTCGCCCTTCTCGATGGTCAGCGACAGGCTGCTGAGGGCCTCGTGGCCGCCCGGATAGCGCTTGGTGACGTCGCTGATCTCGATCATGCGAACAGTGCGTCGACGAACTCGTCGACATGGAAGGGTTGCAGGTCCTCCAGTCCCTCGCCGACGCCGATGAAGCGCACCGGCACCGGGTGCTTCTTGGCCAGCGCCGCAATCACGCCACCCTTGGCCGTGCCGTCGAGCTTGGTCATCACCAGGCCGGTGAGGCCGAGCGCGTCGTCGAAGGCCTTGACTTGCTGCAGGGCGTTCTGGCCGATGTTGGCGTCGAGCACCAGCAGAACCTCGTGCGGCGCGCCGGGATCGGCCTTCTGCAGCACCCGCTTCACCTTTTTGATCTCTTCCATGAGGTGTAGCTGCGTGGGCAGGCGGCCGGCGGTATCGGCAAGGACGATGTCGATGCCGCGTGCCTTGGCGGACTGCAGGGCGTCGAAGATCACCGCCGCGGGGTCGCCGGATTGCGACTGGATCACCTCGACGTTGTTGCGCCGGCCCCATTCGCCGAGCTGCTCGCGCGCGGCGGCGCGGAAGGTGTCGCCGGCGGCCAGCAGCACGGAGAGGCCCTCGGCCTGGAAGCGGCGCGCCAGCTTGCCGATGGTGGTGGTCTTGCCGGCGCCGTTGACGCCCGCGAGCATGATCACGAAGGGCTTGGCGGGGGCGGTGGAGAGCGGCGCCTCCAGCGGCGCCAGCAGGGTGGCGAGTTCCGCTTTGAGGGCGTCGCGCAGCTGGCTGGCGTCGTTGAGCTTGTCCCGCCTCACGCGCGCGCGCAGCTGGGCGAGCAGGTGCTGCGTCGCCTCCACGCCGACGTCGGCGGTGAGCAGCACGGTCTCCAGTTCCTCGAACAGCTCCTCGTCGATCTTCGCACCGGCGCCGAACAGCCCGGCGATCTGGCCGGTGAAGGCGGAGCGCGTGCGGCTCAGGCCCTGCTTGAGGCGCTGCGCCCAGGAAGGCTTGTCCGCCGCGGCCGGTGCGGCCTGCGCGGTGGGCTCTGGGGGCTTGGCGGCGGGGCCGGATTTGAAGAAACCAAACACGTGAAAGGCTGTCCGAGAAGGTCGATGGCACGCAGCCTCGGGCTGCGTTAACTGCTTGGAAATTCTATCATGCGGCCTCTTTGCGAAAGGTTGGATATGCCTGAAATGCAACGCATCGTGTTTGCCCTCGGCTGTCTGCTGCTCGCCGCCTCGCCCTCGCGGGCGGAGGTGGCGGAGCAGACGCTGGATAACGGTCTGCGGGTGGTGGTGAAGGTCGACCGGCGCGCGCCGGTGGTGGTATCGCAAATCTGGTACCGCGCCGGCAGCATGGACGAGAGCTACGGCACCACCGGGGTGGCGCACGTGCTCGAACACATGATGTTCAAGGGCACCAAGGACGTGCCGGCGGGTGAGTTCTCCAAGCGTATCGCCGCCGCCGGCGGGCGCGAGAACGCCTTCACCTCGCGCGACCACACCGCGTATTTCCAGACTTTGCAGAAGGACCGCCTGGAGCTGGCGCTGAAGCTGGAGGCCGACCGCATGGCCAACCTGACACTGGCGCCCGAGGAGTTCGCCAAGGAGATCAACGTGGTCATGGAGGAACGCCGCCTGCGCACCGAGGACAACCCGCAGGCGCAGCTGTACGAGACCCTCATGGCCAGCGCCTTCAGCACCCATCCCTACCGCCACCCGGTGATCGGCTGGATGGACGACCTGAAGAACATGGGCGTGGCCGATGCGCGCGCCTGGTACGAGCGCTGGTATGCCCCCAACAATGCCACCCTGGTGGTGGCGGGTGACGTCGCCCCCGCGCGGGTGTTCGCCTGGGCGAAACAATATTTCGGCCCCATCCCCGCGCACGCCCTGCCAACGCGCAAGCCGCTGGGCGAGGCGCCACAGCTGGGCATGCGCGAGGTGACGGTGAAGGCGCCGGCGAGCCAGCCGGTGGTGGCCCTTGCCTGGCAGGCGCCGCGTCTGAGCGCGCCGAAGCAGGAGTGGGAGCCCTATGCCCTGGAGATCCTCGCCGGCGTGCTCGACGGCCATGCCTCGGCGCGCCTCAACCAGTCACTGGTGCGCGAGCAGAAGCTCGCCACCGAGGTGAGCGCGGGCTATGACCCGGTCTCGCGCGGGCCGGCCCTGTTCATGGTCGATGCCGCGCCCGCCGAGGGCAAGACAGTGGCAGACGTGGAAACGGCGCTCAAGGCCGAGATCGCGAAGATCGTCCGCGACGGCGTCAGCGACGCCGAGCTGGCGCGGGTCAAGGCGCAGGTCCTGGCCGGGCAGGTGTTCCAGCAGGACTCCCTGTTCTACCAGGCGATGCTGATTGGCGAGTGGACCACCGCGGGCCTCGACTACCGCGACCGCGAGACGCGCTACGCGCGCCTGAAGGCGGTGACCGCCGAGCAGGTGCGGGAGGTGGCGCGGAAATACCTGATCGACGACCACCTTACCGTCGCCGTGCTCGACCCCCAGCCTCTGCCCGAGGGCAAGGTGGTTAAGAATGGCCAGACCGGAGGCACCCATGTCCGCTAAGCGTCTCATCCTCGCCTTCTGCCTCCTGTTTGCCCTGCCAGCCTGGGCAGGCCTCGGCATCCAGCAATGGACCACGCCGCAGGGTGCGCGCGTACTGTTCGTGGAGAACCACGACCTGCCCATGCTCGACCTGGCGCTGGAGTTCGACGCCGGCAGCGCGCGCGATACCCGGGAAAAGAACGGCGTGGCGAACCTGACCCGGCACGTCATGGCCCTGGGCGCGGGCCCCTACGCCGAGCGCGACATCTCGGACCGGCTGGCCGACGTGGGCGCGCAGCTCTCCGCACGCTTCGACGCCGACCGCGCGGGCTTCCAACTGCGCAGCCTGAGCGGGGCGACCGAGCGCGGACAGGCCATCGCGGTGCTGTCGGCCATCCTCACCGCACCGCGCTTCGATGCCGCCGTGGTGGAGCGCGAGAAGGCTCGCCTCATCGCCTCCCTGCGCGAGGGCGAGACCAAGCCCGAGGTGATCGGCGAGAAGGCCTTCCAGGCCGCGCTGTACGGCGACCACCCCTACGCCCTGCCGGAGAGCGGCACGCCGGAGAGCGTGGCAAGCCTCACTCGCGACGACCTGCAGACCTTCCACCGCCGTTACTACCGGGCACGCAATATGGTGATCTCGCTCATGGGCGATATCGATCGCGCCGAGGCGGAGCGCATCGCGGCGCGTCTGGCGGGCGGCCTGCCCGAGGGTGGGGCGCCGCCGCCCATTCCGCCGGTGCCGGCGGGTATCGCCGGCAGTGAGCGCCTGATCCCGCACCATGCGACGCAGAGCCACCTGTTCATCGGTCTGCCCGGCCTGAAGCGCGAGGACCCGGACTACTTCCCCCTGCACGTCGGCAACTACGTGCTCGGCGGTGGCGGCTTCGATTCCCGGCTCATGGAGGCGGTGCGGCAGAAGAAGGGGCTGGCCTACAGCGTCTACAGCTACTTCATGCCCATGCAGGAGCTGGGGCCGTTCCAGATCGGCCTGCAGACCCGCCGCGACGCCACCGACGAGGCGGTACGTACCACCCGGCAGGAGCTTGCGCGTTATCTCCGGGACGGACCGAGCGAGGCGGAACTGCGGCAGGCGAAGGACAACCTGGTGGGCGGCTTCCCGCTGCGTCTGGACAGTAACAAGAAGATCCTCGAGTACCTCGCCGTGATCGGCTTCTACCGCCTGCCGCTCGACTGGCTGGATACCTACACCGCCAAGGTCGAGGCGGTGAGCCGAGATGACATCCTGCGGGCCTTCCGGGCCCGCGTGCGCCCGGAGTACCTGCGCACGGTGATCGTTGGGGGGGCAGCTTGAGAGCGGCAAGGACTAATCAGGTCCGCATCATCGGCGGCGCGTTGCGCCGCCGCCACCTGCGATTCCCCGACCTGCCGGGTCTGCGCCCCACGCCCGACCGGGTGCGCGAGACCCTGTTCAACTGGCTGGGCCAGGACCTGCATGGGCTGCACTGCCTGGATGCCTTCGCCGGCAGCGGCGCGCTCGGCTTCGAGGCGGCGTCGCGCGGCGCCGCGCGCGTGCTGATGCTGGAGCGCGACGCACAGGCCCTCGCCGCCCTGCGCGGGAACGCGAAGATCCTGGAGATCGGCAACGTCGAGATCCTGGGCGCGGATGCCATGGGCTTCCTTGCCGCGCCGGGCGACGCCTTCGACGTCATCTTCCTCGATCCGCCATTCGCCTCGCAGCAGATCGTCCCGGCGTTGCGCGCGGCGGCGACACACCTGCGGCCGGACGGTAGAATCTATGCCGAGTCCGGCGCCCCCTTGCCGGAGGCGGAGCTGGCCGCGGCCGGCCTCGGCGTGCTGCGCCAGGGCAGGGCCGGGCATTCCCATTACTGGTTGCTGGAGCGTTCTTGAGCAGGATCATCGTTTACCCGGGTACCTTCGACCCGATCACCTGCGGGCATGAAGACCTCGTGCGTCGGGCACTGGGCCTGTTCGACAAGGTCATCGTGGCGGTGGCGGAAAGCTCCTCCAAGAGCCCCTGCTTCCCCCTGCAGGAACGCCTGGAGCTGGCGCGTCTTGCCCTGGAAGGACTGGACAACGTCTCCGTGCAGCCATTCAGCGGATTGCTGGTGGACTTCGTCCGCAGCCAGGGGGCATGCATGGTGCTGCGCGGTCTGCGCGCGGTGTCCGACTTCGAGTACGAATTCCAGCTGGCGGGCATGAACCGCCGTCTGGCGCCGGAGATGGAGACGATCTTCCTCACGCCGGCGGAACAGTACATGTTCGTGTCCGCGAGCATGGTGCGGGAGATTGCACGGTTACGGGGCGATGTGCGACCCTTCGTGCATCCCATGGTGGCACAACGCTTGGCGGCCAGGTTCGCCGCTTGAAACCGCCTATGGCGCCACCAGATAGACGTCACTACTGAAAAAAGGAAACTACGATGGCCTTGATGATCACCGATGAATGCATCAACTGCGATGTGTGCGAGCCCGAGTGCCCCAACGGCGCGATTACCCAGGGTGAGGACATCTACGTCATCGATCCGAACAAGTGCACCGAGTGCGTCGGCCACTTCGATACCCCGCAGTGCCGCGAGGTCTGCCCGGTGGACTGCATCCCTGTGAACCCCGACTACGTGGAGAGCAAGGATCAGCTCATGGCGAAATACGAAAAGCTGACCGCCGGCAAGTAACCCCTGCTCGGCGTGAATAAAAAAGCGCGGCCCGGCCGCGCTTTTTTATTGTCGGTGTGACGATCAGGCAGCCAGCGCGACCTCCTCGGCATGGCCCGCCTGCGCCAGACTGGCCTGTACCCTGCTTGCGAGCTGCGCCAGTTCGTTCACCTGGCGCATGGCCTCGCCGCGCATGTTTTCCAGTTCGCCGATGCGGTCTTCCAGGGTGTCCGCCGCCTTGTGGATGCGCTTGACGCTTTCCAGGCGGCGGCGCAGCTGCATCTGGTGCTCGCGCACCTGGCTCTCCATGGGCGACATGATGGCCTTGAGCCAGTTTTCCAGGTCGCGGTTGAGGATCTCGAACACCTGCACCGCGCGTGTGGCGAGGGTCTCGAAGAAGCGCGAGGTGAGGGTGTGCTGTTCGGTCGTCAGATAGGTGTAGAAGTTGTTGAAGTGGCGCTGGTAGGTCTCCTCCAGGCGCTGCAGCTCCTTGCGGTAGCGCAGCATGGAGAAAGGCGGGATGGCGACGAGATTGATGCCGTGCTCCTGGTTGAGCTTGCGGTACATCGCCTCCATCATGCGGTTGATCTCCTCGGTCTGCTCGTGCGCGGCAGCGAGGTGGCCGTCCACTGCTGAGAAGAAACCGCTCATCGCGTCGCGCATACCCTTGGTGAAGCGGCTCTCGGTCATGGCCTCGCGCGCCACGCGCACCTCGTTCTTCAATACGTCCATGCCGATCTGCGAGAACAGCTTGATGCTCTGCTGCGAGTAGACCGAGCGCAGGGCCTGGAACTGCTGCAGTCCGCGCTCGAACAGCTCCTTGTCGCTGGCGATCTTGCCCATGATGTGCTCGACCACGTCCTGGTTCTTGCCCTGCAGGCCCTTGAGCTCATTCAGCTGCTCCTCGATGCCGCGCAGGCGGCCTTCCAGCAGGGCCTGGCTGTTGCTCAGCAGGTCGCCGATCTCCGCCTCGGTCTGGTCGCGCACGATGGCCTGCTTGGAGGCGATGAGTTCATCGGAGAGGGCTTGTTCCAGTTCCAGCAGGCGGCTCCTGGCAAGAAGATCGGCGTCACCGTTGATCTTCGCCAGCAGGCCCTTCTGCGCGGAGACCGGGAAGATCTGGCTGGGTTCCACGCCCAGCAGCTCGGCGCAGGTCTTCACCTGGTTGTTGATCTCGGCCTCGATCTGCTGCGGCGTCTTCAGGTCGTCCCAGAGGCCGTCGATCTTGTTCAGGGCCACCAGGCGGCCGCGGTTCTTGCCGCGCGCATAGATGTGGCTGCGCCACACCTCGATGTCGGACTTGGTGACGCCGGCATCGGCCGACAGCACGAACAGCACCGCGTGGGCATTGGGCAGCAGGTTGAAGGTGAGTTCCGGTTCCACGCCGATCGCGTTCAGGCCCGGCGTGTCATAGACCACCAGGCCCTTCTCCAGGAAGGGGTGGGGGAAATTGATGATGGCGTGGCGCCAGGCGGGGATGACGACGTGGCCGTCCTGGTTCACGCCGAGGCTGGAGTCCGCGTCGTCGGGGTTGTAGAGGCCGAAGCGGGTGGCCTCTTCCACGGAGACCTCCTTGGTGCGGCAGACCTCCTTCATCGCCTGTGCGACGCTGTCCGGCGAGGAGGTGTCGATCGCCACCGGCGTCCATTCGTCCGGGTAGTTCTTGTATTCCGAGACCGTGGCGTTGGAGCCGCGCGTCTCGATCGGCAGCAGCTCGATCATCGGCGGCTTGGCCGGGTCGTAGAGCAGTTCCGTCGGGCACATGGTGGTGCGGCCGGCAGTGGAGGGCAGGAGCCGCTGCTTCAGGTCGGAGAGGAATATGGCGTTGATCAGCTCGGACTTGCCGCGTGAAAACTCGGCAATGAAGGCGACGTGGAGCTTGTCCTCGGCGAGGCGGTCGATGAGCTGCTGCAGGCGCATGTCGCGCTGCGAGTCGTTCAGATCCTCCCGGTTCAGCCACTGGCGGTAGTCGGCGATGCCGCGCGAGAGGTCCTCGCGCCACTGACTGTAAGCCTCGAATTCATTGACGAGTGAAACGGTGCTCATGTGTGTCCTCCGGCGGTTCCCAGCCCGGCCTTGTGTTGTTGCGGCAATGTAGCATATCGGCAAAAAAACCGGCGGCTTGAGGGGGCTCCGGATTCAGCCCATTCCTAGCGTTTCTGGCAGTGCGCGCAGAAGAAGGTCGAGCGTGCGCCCTGCGTGAGGTGGCGGATCGGCTGGCCGCAGGTCCGGCAGGGCTCGCCGGCGCGGCCGTAGACGAAATAGGTCTGCTGGAAGTAGCCCGGCTTGCCGTGGCCGTCGACGAAGTCCCGCAGCGTGCTGCCGCCGGCGGCGATGGCCCGCGTCAGGGTCTCGCGAATGGCGCCGGCGAGCCGCTCGCAGCGCGGGCGCGAGAGCCTGCCCGCAGCCAGGCGCGGGTCGATGCCGGCGTGGAACAGGGCCTCGTTTGCGTAGATGTTGCCCACCCCTACCAGGCGGTGCGCATCCATGATCAGGGCCTTGATGGCGAGCCGGCTGCCGCGGCACAGGGCATGCAGGAAGGCACCGTCGAACCCGGGCGAGAGCGGTTCCACGCCCAGCGGGGCGATGAGCGGGTGGGCGCTCGGGTCGTCGCACCACAGCAAGGCGCCGAAGCGCCGCGGATCACGCAGGCGCAGGCACTGCCCGTCCTCCAGCAGGAGATCGACGTGGTCGTGCCTTTCCGGCGGTGTCTCGGCGGGGGTGAGCCGCAGGCTGCCGGACATGCCCAGGTGAAGAAGCAGGTAGCCCTCCTGATCTTCGCGCCGCAGGCGCATCACCAGGTACTTGCCGCGTCGCCGCAGCTCGACGACCTCGTGGCCGCTTACCCGTGCGCCGAGATCCTCGGGCACGGGCCAGCGCAGGCGCGCCTCGCGCACGCGCGCGCCGCGCAGGCGATGGCCGACGAGGTGTGGCGCGAGGCCGCGGCAAACGGTTTCGACTTCGGGTAGTTCGGGCATTTTTGCTATCTGAATGGCGTTAATGGGCCGGGAACGGCAACTTCTCATGCCTGTCGGGGTCATTGCATAATGGTTTGCCCCCGTTTGGGCAGCCCTAAAAGTACACCATGACGACTCGATCCTTGCTCCTGACCCTGCTGGCGGCCTCTCTGTCCGCCTGCGCCCAATCACAGGTGGTGGCGCAGCCGCAGAGCCCCGCCGCGTCGCCGCAACAGGCCGGCAAGGTGGAGGGCGAGTCGCGGCTGACTCCGCAGCTTATGTACCAGTTCCTGCTCGGCGAGATCGCCGGCCAGCGAGGCGAGCTGGCGCTTTCCGCGGAGGCCTATGCCGACCTCGCCGCGCGCACGCGCGACGCCCGTGTGGCGCGGCGCGCCACCGAGGTCGCGCTGTACGCGCGCCAGCACAAGCTGGCCCTGCGCAATGCGCTGTTGTGGCAGGAGCTGGAGCCCGATTCCCAGAAGGCGCGTCAGACCCTCGCCTCGCTGCTGGTAGGCAGCGGCCGGCTTGCCGACGCCAAGCCGCATCTGGAGTCCTGGCTGAAGACCGGCAAGCCCGAGCAGGTGTTCCTGCAGTTGCACAGTCTGCTCTCGCGCCAGGCGGACAAGCAGGCGGTGGCGAGCCTGGTGGCCGACCTCGCGGCCGCCTATCCGGCGCTGCCGGAGGCCCGCTTCGCGCTGGCGCAGGCCGACTGGGCGGCGGGGCAGGGGGGCAAGGCCCTGGACGTGCTGGAGCAGGCCATGCAGTTGCGGCCGGGCTGGGAGATGGCTGCCCTGTTCAAGGCGCAGATCCTGCAGCAGAAGGACGGCGACGCCGCCGCCATCGAATACATGGGCGGTTTCCTGCAGCGGCACCCCAAGGCGAACGAGGTACGCATGGCCCACGCGAAACAGCTGGCGCGCGCCGGCCGTCTCGACGAGTCGCGCGCCGCCTTCGCCGTCCTCGCGCGCGACATGCCGGACGACCCTGAGCCGCATTTCGCCCTCGGCCTGGTGGCGATGCAGGCCAACGACCTCGATCAGGCGCGGGCCAGTTTTCTCAAGGCACTGGAGCTGGGCTACGCGGAAGAGGGGGCGGTGCACTATTCGCTGGGCCAGATCGCCGAGGCCAAGGGCGAATATGACGCCGCCATCAAGTCGTATCAGGCGGTCGGCGGTCGCCAGCACTTCGAGGCGAGCCTGCGCGTGGCGATGGTCATGGCCAAGGCCGCGCGTCTGCCCGAGGCGCGTGCCTGGCTGGCACGCATGGCGGAGGGTGAGGCGGCCGGCAGCGAGGAGGCCCTGGCGCGCATCGCGCAGACCGAGGCGCAACTGCTGCGCGACGCCAAGATACATAGCGAGGCCTATGCCGTGCTGGGCAAGGTCCTGGAGCGTTACCCGGACAATCTGGAGCTGCTCTATGACCACGCCATGGCGGCCGAGCGGCTGGACCGCCTGGACGTTCTGGAGCGGGACCTGCGCCGCATGATCGAGCTCAAGCCCGACTACGCCCATGCCTACAACGCCCTCGGTTATACCCTTGCGGACCGCACAACGCGTCTGAAGGAGGCGGTCGAGTTGCTCGAGAAGGCGATCAACCTGGCGCCGGACGATCCCTTCATCCAGGACAGCATGGGCTGGGCCCTGTTCAAGCAGAAGCGCTACGACGAGGCGGTCGGTTTCCTGCGCCGTGCCTACGCGGCCCGTCCCGACCCCGATATCGCCGCCCACCTGGGCGAGGTGCTGTGGGTGAAGGGCGAGCGCGACGAGGCCCGGCGTATCTGGCAGAGCGGCCTCAAGGACCACCCCGACCATGAAAGCCTGCGCGAGACCCTGTCGCGCCTGACGCATTGATCCCCGTCCGGCGCGGGCTCTGCCTCGCAGCGTTACTGTCGTTCTTGGGCGGATGCGCCCAGTTCCCCGGCCTCAAGCCCGCGGCGCCCGCCGCGAAGCTGGCGCTGGCCAAGGCGCCGGCAGCCTTTCGCCTGGAAGGGCGGGTGTCGGTGCGGCATGCCGAGCAGTCATTCTCCGGGGGCATGCTGTGGCGCCATGCCCCGCGCGAGGAAAGCCTGCTGTTGCGCACGCCGCTCGGCCAGGGCGTGGCGGAACTGCGGGGGACGCCCGGCGAGGTATCGCTCACCGATGCCGAGGGTCGCGTCTACCGAGCTGCCGACGCCGAATCTCTGGTGCGCGACGCGGTGGGGTTGACCCTGCCGCTCAAGGGACTGGCCTGGTGGGTGGTGGGGCACCCCGACCCGCATTCCCCCTTCGTGGCCGAGGCCGACGCGGCCGGCCGCCTGGCAGTGCTGCGCCAGGACGAATGGCGCATCGAGTTCGGCCGCTACGCCGCGCAGGGGGGCTCGCAACAGATGTATCTGCCCGGCAAGCTGGTGGCGCGCCGCGGCGACGACCTGGAGATCCGCCTCGTGGTCGATGCCTGGGAACTGCCATGAGCCACGAACTGCCGGCCTATCCCGCCCCTGCCAAGCTCAACCTGTTCCTGCACGTGGTGGGGCGGCGCGCCGATGGCTACCACCTGCTGCAGACGGTGTTCCGTTTCCTCGACGTGGGCGATTCCCTGGAGATCGCGTCGCGCGGCGGCGGCGAGATCCGGCTGCTCGCCCCACTGGCCGGCGTGCCGGTGGAGCAGGACCTGTGTTGGCGCGCCGCGCGCCTGCTGCAGGAGCATACCGGTTGCCGGCTGGGCGCCGACATCCGCCTGATCAAGCGCCTGCCGATGGGCGGCGGCCTGGGTGGCGGCAGTTCCGATGCCGCCACCGTCCTGCTCGCGCTCAATCGTCTGTGGCGCCTGGATCTGTCGCGCGCCGAGCTGCAAGCCCTGGGGCTGCGCCTGGGCGCGGACGTGCCGGTGTTCGTGTTCGGCCGCAGCGCCTTTGCGCAGGGCGTGGGCGAGATCCTGGAGCCGTGGACGCCGCCGCCGGCGAGCTATGTGGTCCTGACGCCGGCGGTGCATGTCTCGACGCCGGCGATCTTCGCGCATCCGGCGTTGACACGCGATACGCCCTCCGTCACAATCTCGGCCCTCTCGGATGGCTTGCGGAAGACGGATCTGCACAACGATCTCGAACCCGTGGCCAGCGCGCTCTACCCCGAGGTGGCCGAGGCCCTGGCGTGGCTGCGGCGGCATGGGGAAGCGCGCATGACCGGATCGGGGGCCTGCGTGTTCGCGGCCTATGCCGAGCGGGCGCAGGCGGAGGCGGTCTTCGCGCAGCGCCCGGGTCATTTCCAAGGTTTCGTGGCTGATGGTGTCGATCGGCATCCCCTCTTCGAGTGGGCCGGTTGACACGGTGAGTTGACGTTGGGGAGTCGCCAAGTGGTAAGGCACCGGATTTTGATTCCGGCATTCGTAGGTTCGATCCCTACCTCCCCAGCCAATAACAGGCCTGCCTCAGCGGGCCGGCAAGCGTGTAGCCCAGGCTGCACGCTTTTTTGTTTTTGTGATCTGACTCTCGCGTAGCAGGGGTTGCTATGGCTTATGACAGCTTGATGGTGTTCACGGGCAACGCCCATCCCAAGCTTGCCGAGGATGTGGCGCGCCACCTCAACATCCATCTGGGGCGCGCCACCGTCGGCCGCTTCTCTGACGGCGAGGTGAACGTCGAGATACTGGAGAACGTGCGCGGCAAGGACGTGTTCGTGCTCCAGTCCACCTGCCAGCCGACCAACGACAGCCTGATGGAGATCATGCTGATGGTCGACGCGCTGCGCCGTTCCTCCGCGGGCCGCATCACCGCCGCCATCCCCTATTTCGGCTATGCGCGCCAGGATCGCCGCGTGCGTTCCGCGCGGGTGCCGATCACTGCGCGCGTGGTCGCCGACATGCTCACCGTCGTGGGCGTGAACCGCGTGCTCACCATGGACCTGCACTCGGACCAGATCCAGGGCTTCTTCGACATCCCGGTGGACAACATCTATTCCACCCCCATCCTGATGGGCGATATCTGGAAGCAGAACTACGAGAACCTGATGGTGGTGTCGCCGGACGTGGGCGGCGTGGTGCGCGCGCGTGCCGTGGCCAAGCGCCTGGAGTGCGACCTGGCGATCATCGACAAGCGCCGTCCCAAGCCCAACGTCGCCAAGGTCATGCACATCATCGGCGACGTGAAGGACCGCACCTGCCTGATCATGGACGACATGGTCGATACCGCGAACACCCTGTGCGAGGCGGCCAGCGCGCTGAAGGAACATGGCGCCAGGAAGGTCCTGGCCTATTGCACGCACGCCGTGCTGTCCGGCTCGGCGGTGGAGCGCGTCAACAATTCGGCGCTCGACGAGCTGGTGGTGACCGATACCATCCCGCTGCGCGACGATGCCAAGGGCAGCAACCGCATCCGCCAGCTGTCGGTGGCGAACCTGCTGGCCGAGACCATCCGGCGCATCAGCGATGAGGATTCCGTGAGTTCGTTGTTCATCGAGTGACGAACCCGCAAAACCGGCCGCCTGGTCGCGGGCGGCCTTTTTCAAACCGTAAGGAGTAGCAGCATGCAGATCGAAATCAACGCCAAGAAGCGTGACGTGCAGGGCACCGGAGCGAGCCGCCGCCTGCGTCATGCCGGCCGTGTCCCCGGCATCGTCTATGGCGCCGGCAAGGACGCCCAGCCCGTGGACCTGGACCACAAGGAACTCTATTTCAGCCTCAAGAACGAGGCCTTCCACTCCTCCGTGCTGAGCATGAACCTGGACGGCGCAAAGGAAAGCGTGCTGCTGCGCGACTTCCAGATGCACCCCTACAAGCCCCTGGTGCTGCACGTCGACTTCCAGCGCGTCGACGCCAACCACAAGATCCACGTCAAGGTGCCGCTGCACTTCGTCAACGCGGACATCGCCCCCGGCGTGAAGCTGGGCGGCGGCGTGGTCAGCCACCTGGTCACCGAGGTGGACGTGAGCTGCCTGCCCGGCAGCCTGCCCGAGTTCATCGAGGTGGATCTCGCCACTCTGGAGGCCGGCCACACCATCCACCTGTCCGAGCTGAAGCTGCCCGCCGGCGTCGAGCTGGTGGCCTTGGTGCGCGGCGAGGACTATGCCGTCGCCAACATCCTTGGCGTGCGTGGTGGCGCCGAAGCCGAGGGCGAAGCCCCGGCCGCCTGATACCGGCCAATCGGGGAGTCCGGTCCGATGCAGACGGCCAATCGTCCAACGATCCGTCTCGTCGTCGGCCTGGGCAACCCCGGCAACGAATACGCGGAAACCCGGCACAATGCCGGGTTTTGGCTTTGTGAGCGCCTCGCATCCGAACTGGGCGCCTCGTTCAGCAACGAAAGCCGTTTCCACGGCCGTGTCGCGAATGCGCGCGGCGCTGGTGTCTGGCTGATCATGCCGCAGACCTTCATGAACCGCTCCGGCCAGGCCGTGGGGGCGCTGGCCCGCTTCCATCGCATCGCCCCGGCGGAGATCCTGGTGCTGCACGACGAGCTGGACATCCCGCCAGGCCAGTTGCGCCTCAAGTTCGGCGGCGGCCTCGGCGGCCACAACGGCCTCAAGGACATCACCGCCCACCTCGGCACCCAGGACTACTGGCGCCTGCGCATCGGCATCGGCCACCCCGGCGACCGCAACGAGGTGGTGAACTTCGTGCTCAAGCCGCCGCGTCGCGAGGAGCAGACGGAGATCGATGCTGCCCTGGACCGCGCCCTGGCGCTCTGGCCGTTGATCCAGAAGGGCGACTGGAACGCCGCGGTGCAGCGCGCGAACGAAAGGCCTGTCCAGGCAAGGCCCGCCCTATCTAAACCCGCGCCTACCGGCGCTTCGCTTCTGGAAAAGTCATGAGTCTGAAATGTGGCATCGTCGGCCTGCCCAACGTGGGCAAGTCCACCCTGTTCAACGCCCTCACCAAGGCAGGCATCGCCGCCGAGAACTACCCGTTCTGCACCATCGAGCCCAACGTCGGCGTGGTCGAGGTGCCCGATCCGCGCCTCAAGCAGTTGGCCGCGATCATCAACCCGCAGCGCGTGGTGCCGGCCATCGTCGAGTTCGTCGATATCGCCGGTCTGGTCGCGGGGGCCTCCAAGGGCGAGGGCCTGGGCAACCAGTTCCTCGCCAACATCCGCGAGACCGATGCCATCGTCAACGTGGTGCGCTGCTTCGAGGACGAGAACGTGGTGCACGTAGCGGGCCGCGTTGACCCCATCTCCGACATCGAGGTGATCGGCACCGAGCTCGCCCTGGCTGATCTCGCGACCCTGGAAAAGGCCCATGCGCGCGACCTGAAGAAGGCGCGTGCCGGCGACAAGGAGGCGCAGAAGCTGGTCGCCGTGTACGAAAAGCTGCTGCCGCACCTGAACGAGGCCAAGCCGGCGCGCAGCCTGGGGCTGTCAGAGGAGGAGAAGGCGCTGCTCGCGCCCCTGTGCCTGATGACCATCAAGCCCGCCATGTACGTCGCCAACGTCGCGGAAGACGGCTTCGAGAACAACCCCCACCTCGACCGCCTCAAGGCCATGGCGGAGGCCGAAGGGGCACCGGTGGTGGCGCTGTGCGCGGCGATCGAGGCGGAGATCGCCACCCTCGACGAGGCGGACAAGGCGGAGTTCCTCGAGGCCATGGGCCTGCACGAGCCCGGCCTCAACCGCCTGATCCGTGCCGGCTACGACCTGCTCGGCCTGCAGACCTACTTCACCGCCGGCGTGAAGGAGGTGCGCGCCTGGACCATCCACAAGGGCGACACCGCGCCGCAGGCCGCCGGCGTCATCCACACCGACTTCGAGCGCGGCTTCATCCGCGCCCAGACCATCGCCTTCGAGGACTTCATCGCCTGCGGTGGCGAGCAGGGCGCCAAGGAAGCCGGCAAGATGCGTTCGGAAGGCAAGGAATACGTGGTCAAGGACGGCGACGTGATGAACTTCCTGTTCAACGTCTGAGCGCTTTGATTTGCAAAGGGAAACGCCTTCGCATAGAATGCTGCGTTTTCCGAATCGACCCAGTAACTGGAGACAGGCATGTACGCTGTAATCAAGACCGGTGGCAAGCAATACAAGGTTTCCGCCGGCGGCAAACTCAAGGTGGAAAGCCTGCCCGTGGACGTCGGTGGTGAAGTGGAAATCAAGGACGTGCTGATGGTGGCCGACGGCGACAGCATCAAGGTGGGCACCCCCCTGCTGGCCGGCGCCTCCGTGAAGGCCACCGTGCTGGCCCACGGCCGTCACGACAAGGTCATGATTTTCAAGATGCGTCGCCGCAAGCACTATCGCAAGACCCAGGGGCATCGTCAGAACTACACGGAAATCCGCATCGACGGCATTTCCGCCTGATTCAGGTTAGGAGCAGAGAACCATGGCACACAAAAAAGCAGGCGGCAGTTCCCGCAACGGCCGCGACTCCAATCCGAAGATGCTGGGCGTGAAGCGCTACGGTGGCCAGTTCGTGCCCGCCGGCAACATCCTGGTGCGTCAGCGCGGCACCCAGTTCCACCCCGGCACCAATGTCGGCGTGGGCAAGGACTACACCCTGTTCGCCCTGGTGGATGGCGTGGTCGAGTTCGCGGTCAAGGGCGAGAAGAAGCGCCGCACCGTCAGCGTGATCCCGGTCGCCGCCTGAGCCGCCCGGCACACGCCTGAGAGCCCTATCTCCGGATAGGGCTTTTTAGTTTCTAGTCCCAGGACCCGCGCCCCATGAAATTCATCGACGAAGTTCGCATCGACGTGGCCGCCGGCAACGGCGGCAACGGCTGCGTGTCGTTCCGGCGCGAGAAGTTCATTCCCATGGGCGGTCCGGACGGCGGCGACGGCGGCCGCGGCGGCAGCGTCTGGCTGGTCGCCGACCGCAACATCAACACCCTGGTCGAGTACCGCTATACGCGCAACTTCAAGGCGCGCAACGGCGAGGGCGGGCGCGGCTCGGACTGCTACGGCAAGGGGGCGGACGACATCGTCCTCAAGGTGCCGGTGGGCACCGTGGTTCAGGACGACGACAGCGGTGAGATCCTCGCCGACCTCGCGCAGGACGGCCAGAAGGCCCTGGTGGCGCGCGGCGGCAAGGGCGGCCTGGGCAACCTGCACTTCAAGTCCAGCACCAACCGTGCGCCGCGCCAGTCCACGCCGGGCGAGGAGGGCGAGAAGCGACGCCTGCACCTGGAACTGAAGGTCCTGGCGGACGTGGGCCTCCTGGGCATGCCCAACGCCGGCAAGTCCACCTTCATCCGCTCGGTCTCCGCCGCCCGGCCCAAGGTCGCCGACTACCCCTTCACCACCCTGCATCCCAACCTGGGGGTGGTGCGCGTGGACAGCGAGCGCAGCTTCGTGGTCGCCGACATCCCGGGCCTGATCGAGGGCGCCGCCGAGGGGCACGGCCTGGGCCATCAGTTCCTGCGCCACCTGGCACGCACCCGCCTGCTCCTGCATTTGGTCGACCTGGCGCCCTTCAACCCCGAGACGGACCCGGTGCACGAGGCCCGCGCCATCGTCGAGGAGCTGCGCAAGTACGACGAGGGCCTGTACCGCAAGCCGCGCTGGCTGGTGCTGAACAAGGCCGACCTGATCGACGCGGGCGAACGGGCCGAGCGCGTCGCCGCCTTCATCAAGGACTATGGCTGGACCGGTCCCGTGTTCGCCATCTCCGCCATCAGCGGCGAGGGCTGCCAGCCGCTGGTGTTCGCGATCATGGAGCACCTGGAGGCGGAACGCCGGGCTGACGCCGCGGAGGAGGCCGCAGGGTGAACCCGTCCGTCATCGCCAACGCCCGCCGCCTGGTGGTGAAGGTGGGCAGCGCCCTGGTCACCAACGACGGGCGCGGCCTCGACCATGCCCGCCTGGCCCTGTGGTCGGAGCAGATCGCCAAGCTCACCCACATGGGCAAGGAGATCGTCCTGGTCTCCAGCGGCGCGATCGCCGAGGGCATGCAGCGCCTGGGCTGGGCCAAGCGGCCCAAGGCCCTGAACGAGCTGCAGGCCGCCGCCGCCGTGGGCCAGATGGGCCTGATCGAGGCGTATGAGCGCAGCTTCCGCGCGCATGGCCTGCACACGGCGCAGATCCTCCTCACCCACGCCGACCTGGCGGACCGCGAGCGTTACCTCAACGCCCGCTCCACCCTGCGCAGCCTGCTGGAGTTGAAGGTCGTCCCCATCATCAACGAGAACGACACCGTCACCACCGACGAGATCAAGGTGGGCGACAACGACACCCTGGGCGCCCTGGTGGCCAACCTGATCGAGGCGGACGCGCTGATCATCCTCACCGACCAGCGCGGCCTCTACACTGCGGACCCGCGCAAGCACCCGGACGCCGAGTTCGTGCATGAGGCGATGGCCGGCGACCCGAAACTGGAAGAGATGGCTGGCGGCGCCGGCTCCAGCGTCGGCACCGGCGGCATGCTCACCAAGATCCTCGCCGCCCGGCGCGCGGCGCGCAGCGGCGCCCACACGGTGATCGTCAGCGGCCGCGAGCAGGATGTGCTGGCCCGCCTCGCTGCCGGCGAGGCCCTGGGGACCCACCTCATCGCCCGCCAGGCGCCGCTGGACGCACGCCGCCAATGGTTGGCCGACCACCTGCAGGTGGGGGGCAGGCTGGTGCTCGACGAAGGCGCCGCGAGGGCCCTGCGCGAGGGCGGCAAGAGCTTGCTGCCGATCGGCGTGGTCGAGGTGCGCGGCGAGTTCCAGCGCGGCGAGGTGGTGGGCTGCGTGGACGCCGAAGGCCGTGACCTCGCGCGCGGCCTGGTGAACTACTCAGCCGACGAGGCGCGGCGCATCGCCCGCCATCCATCCAGCGAGATCGAGGGCATCCTCGGCTATCTCGACGAACCCGAACTCATCCACCGGGACAACTTGGCCTTGTTGTGACCACAAGGCCAAGTTAAGGCGTATGGCGCCGGCCATTTAGCCCCTCGCCTTGAGGGGAGAGGGGTAGGGGAGAGGGTGGGGCAGGTGTCAGCCTGCCTTGTCGTTACAACGATCAAGCCGGTGTGACAGGCATGGGCGTATGCCTCGCCTCACCCCACAGCCTTCGCCTCCAACTCCTCCCAGCGCGCCAGCAACTCCAGCAGGGCCTCCTCGATCTCCGCCGCACGTCCATGCAGTTCGGAGGCGCGCACGTGGTCGGCGTACACCGCCGGGTCCGCCATGCGCGCGGCGATCTCGGCCTGTTCCGCCTCCAGCGCCTCGATCTGGCCAGGCAGGGCCTCGAGCGCCTTCTGCTCCTTGTAGCTGAGGCCCGCCTTCTTCGGCTTGGGCGCGACGGTCGCGGCCGGTTTCGTGGCCACGGGCCTGGGCGCGGCGGGCGCCTCAGGCTGCCGGCGCGCGCGCCAGGCCAGCCAGTCGGAATAGCCGCCGGGCATCTCCAGCAGCTTGCCGTCGCCGGCGAAGACGATGCTTTGCGTCACCACGTTGTCGAGGAAGGCGCGGTCGTGCGAGACCAGGATCACCGTGCCGGCGTAGTCCTGCAGCAACTGCTCCAGCAGTTCCAGAGTGTCGATGTCGAGGTCGTTGGTCGGCTCGTCCAGGACCAGCAGGTTGGCGGGGCGGGCGAACAGACGCGCCAGCAGCAGGCGATTGCGTTCGCCGCCCGAGAGCGCGGAGACCTTGGCGCGGGCGCGCTCGGGCGGGAACAGGAATTCCTCCAGATAGCCGATGACGTGCTTTTTCTGGTTGCCGATCTCGACGTAGTCGGAACCGGGCGAGATGGTGTCGATCAGCGTCGCCTCGTCGTTCAATTGATTCCTGAACTGATCGAAGTAGGCCACCTCCTGGCGCGTGCCACGCTTGATGCGGCCTTCGCTCGGTTCCAGCTCGCCGAGGATGAGCTTGATCAGGGTGGTCTTGCCGGCGCCGTTGGGGCCGATCAGGCCCAGCTTGTCGCCACGCAGGATGCGTGTGGAGAAGTCCCGGATCAGCCACTTGGTCCCCTCGCCCTGGGGGGGGGGAAAAACCGAAGCTGACGTTGAAGAACTCGGCGATCAGCTGACCGGAGCGCTCGCCCGCGTCGAGGGCGAAGCCCACCTGGCCCAGGCGTTCCTGGCGCGCGGCGCGGTCGCGGCGCAGTTGTTCCAGGCGGCGCACGCGGCCTTCGTTGCGGGTGCGACGGGCCTCGATGCCCTTGCGGATCCACACCTCCTCCTGCTTCCAGAACTTGTCGAACTTGCGGTTCTGCTGCGCCTCCACCTCCAGCTGTTCCGCCTTCTTTGCCTGATAGGCGGCGAAGTTGCCCTGGTAGCCGCGCAGGATGCCGCGATCCAGCTCGATGATGCGGTTGGCGACGCGGTCGAGGAAGGCGCGGTCATGGGTGATGAACAGGATCGCGCCGGGGAATTCCGCGAGCAGCCCCTCCAGCCATTCGATGGCGGTGAAGTCGAGGTGGTTGGTGGGCTCGTCGAGCAGCAGCAGTTCCGGTTCGCCGGCCAGGGCGCGCGCCAGGGCGACACGCTTCTTGGTGCCGCCCGAGAGGGCGTCGACGCGCGCGTCGGCGGGCAGTTCCAGGCGCGCGATGGTTTCCTCGACGCGGCTGTTCAATCGCCAGGCGTCATGCACCTCCAACTCGTGCGAGAGGCGCGCCATCTCCGCCATGTCGCCGGCGTGGGTGGCGGCGTGGTAGGCCTCCAGCAGCCCGTGCGCTGGGCCCGCGCCCTCCGCCACAGCCTGGAACACCGTATGGCCCGGGGTGAATTCGGGCTCCTGAGGCACGAAGGCGAGGCGCAGGTCCGGCTGGCGCCACACCACGCCGTCGTCGGGCTGGATCTCGCCGGCGACGATCTTCAGCAGGCTGGACTTGCCCGCGCCGTTGCGGCCGATCAGGCCGATGCGTTCGCCCTTGTCGATGACCAGGCTGGCGCCGTCCAGCAGTGGCCAGTGGCCATAGGCGAGGCTGAGGTTGTCGAGGGTGAGGTAGGGCATGGGCGGGCGCGAAAAAACGAAAAGGGCGGCCGGGTCGCCCCGTCGCCGCCCGGGCGGTCAGGCCGCGATTCTACAGCGAGCCGCGTGGTTGTCCGGCGTAGGTGTGTTCATGTCGTTCCTGGCAGGCCACGCAGCGTGTGGCAGCCGGGTTGGCGACCAGGCGGGCGGCGGGGATGGCGGCACCGCAGTCCTCGCACACGCCGAATTCGGCCGCGTCCAGCCGTGCGCGCGCCTCGTCCAGTGCCTTCAGGGCGCGCACCTCGTGATCCATGCGTGCAGCGGCCAGGTCGCCCAGGCTCACCGCCAGGGCCTCGTCCGAACTGTCACCGGAGGTGCGGCCGAGGATTTCCGAGAACTGCGTCTGGCCGCTCTGTTCCAGGGCCTCGCGCATCTGCTCGATGAGGGCGCCGCGGCGTGCGTGCAGGGCTTCGCGGATATTCTGCAGGTCTAGGGGGGTGAGATGGCTCATGATGTTCCGCCGGGAGAGGGGCCGAAGGGAATGTGGAATTGAGGACTTCTGTATTCCATTATGGGTGTGTTCCCTATCGTGGCAAGACGGAAATCCCGCGATTTCCCTACTCATCTAGGTGTTTTTACTAGGTGGGGTAAGGGGTAGCATTGATTCATTAGAAGACGAAATAAGCCGCCTGCGCCAGCGAGATCAGAGGAGAGCGTCCAAGTGGAACCCCAGCCGTCGGCGGAAACGCCGGAAAGCAGCCTCAACATCCTGGTTGCGGAGGACAACCCGGTCAACCAGCGCCTCCTCTGTAAATACCTGGAGCGCTTCGGCCACCGCGTGACCCTCGCCAATAACGGGGTGGAGGCGGTGGAGATGTCGCAGGCCATGCAGCCGGACCTGGTGCTCATGGACGTGCAGATGCCGGAGATGGACGGACACATGGCCACGCGCGTCATACGCGAACGGGAACAGGGCGGCGGCAGGCGCCTCACCATCGTCGCCCTGACCGCGCATGCCTCGAAGACGGACGAGCAGAATTGTTTCGACGCCGGCATGGATGCCTACCTGTCGAAGCCCATCCAGTTCGACAAGCTGCACGAAATCCTTGCCAACTGCTGCCGTGGATGAGGCCACACGGGACACTGCCGGGTTAGAATCGCCCACCCGCCTACGTAGCTCAGTGGATAGAGCATTCCCCTCCTAAGGGAAGGGTCGCAGGTTCGATTCCTGCCGTGGGCGCCAACCAGCTTGCCCAGGCGAGTGTCTAGAACAGCGTGAAACGCTCGGTCGACTCGTTGTAGCGCACCAGCAGATACCACAGCAGCAGGAACGCCCCCGCGCAGGTGTAGGTCCAGGCCCAGCCGCCCAGCATGGCGGGGAGATAGGCCTGGTAGCCCAGCGCGCTTTCCTCGATCAGGTCCAGGTTCATCTCGGCCACGGTCCAGCCCAGACGATGCATGAGCGCGCTGGCCGTGGAACCGGACCAGGCGAAGAAGAACACGGCCACCCAAAGCTTCAGATGCCCCTCGCCCATGCGCCAGAGCGAGCCCGTGCCGCAACCGCCGGCGAAGACCATGCCGATGCCGAAGACCGCGCCGCCCAGCAGGGAGCCGAGCCAGAAGCGCGGCGGGATGCCGATGAAGGGGTCGAGCCGACCGGCCTGGAAGGCCAGGGACGCGAGCGGGATGCCCAGTGCGAGGGCGAGGATCACGGCCTTGCTCATCTCGCCCTCGCCGGTCATGAAGGGTTCGCGGATGGCGCGCGCGACGCAGAAGCGGGAGCGGTGCATGACGAAGCCGATGGCGAAGCCGACGGGGACGATGAGGGCGCGCGTCGCCAGTTTCTCGTCGCCCGCGCCGTACCATGCGTTGGCCCAGGCGAGCACGGCGGCGACGATGCCCAGCCCCAGCCACGGGTAGAGCCGCTGCAGGCGCGGCGGCACCTGGATGACCGGCGGCGCCCGCGTGCCCCAGGTGATGTGTTCCATGGTCCACATCAGGGCCTTCAGGCCGACGGCCGCGCCGGCGACCAGCCCCAGCCACATCGCCATGCCGGCCGGCGAGGCATGCAGGGCGGGGACGAGGAAGCCGCCCACCGTGCAGCCGCCCGCGAGGGTGGCGCCTATCCCCATGAGGAGGCCGCCGAGGGCGCCCCACAGGTATTCGAGCGGCGGCGGGCGATTGACCGCGAACTGGCGCGACAGAAGGGCGGCGGCGAATGCGCCGAGCACCAGCGTGATGTCCATGAGCGAGATTCGGTGCATGAGCGGCGATTCCAGGCCTTGCGGCGTGCCGAGCAGGCCATCCAGGCCGATCAGCTGGTTGAACCAGTCGCCCCACAGCTTGATGCCGCCGAACACGCCCCAGAACAGTCCGCCCACCATTGCCGCGAACACCACCATGACCAGGAGCAGCGCGCCGACATAGGGCGACCACGGGGTGACGAACGCCCGCTCGTAGTCGGCCTTCAGGCCGTTGCGCCAAACGCTGGGGTCAACTTTGCCCATGACGGACTCCTTGACGCCGGTCGTCGCGTTCCCCGCGGCTCAGCGGCAGCCGGTCGGCGCGTCGCCGTCCCTGGCGCTGCGCAGCACGAAGGCCTTGAGGTCTTCGCGCAGCTCCTGCTCCGGCACGTCGATGAACTTCTCCGCCGCGCGGTTGCTGGCCATGATGCCTGCCCGGTAGGGCCGGCTCATGAAGTGCATGACGCTGTCCTTGCCCCTGGCGTGCCTGTCCGCCTGCAGATAGGCCTGCCATTCCGCGCGCGTGCGCGTGTTGGGGCCGATCGCCCCGCCCGCCTGGCTGGCGTGGCAGGGGGTGCACACCATGCGGTAGTAGACGTGTCCGCGCTTCCAGTTGCCTTCGTAGGCCTGGCCCAGGCCCGACGCCGCGAGCAGGCCGCCGAGCAACCCTAGGGCGAGGTTTTGCTCGAATTGCAGCATGCGGCGACGATTCGCGTGAGGCAAGCGTGCGCCAAGTGAACGCCGCATCGCGGTCCCGATGCGTCGTGATTTTGCTCAAGTGTCGGGGTGACAGGGTTTGAGAAAGTGCGATAGCTTCCCGCGGGCATCACCCAGTTCATGACCACGTTCAACCTCACAGGTATATCCCCATGCAGTCCGGCCCCCGCGAGATCGTCACCCCCTTCCGCCAGATTCCGCTCGACGTGCCCGAGGGCATGAAGCCCAACGAGTTCTTCAACAGCGTCGAGAACCTCGCCGACCTGGTGCACAACAACGGCCTGCTGCAGAACCAGGAGGGGTTGCTGCTGTACCGCAAGGCGATCGGCCACAGCAACGAGTTCGATGCCTCCATCATCTACAACACCTCGCAGCGCATCCTCGACCCGCTCGGGCGGCCGGTGCGCCGTACCCAGGTGCCGGACCACGTGAAGAACGTCTGGAACCGCATGAACCAGATCATCTTCGACTTCATGCTGGAGCAGTACCCGGACCCGGATGAGACCCTGGTGCTGGCCGGCGAGGCGAGTCTGGACGCGACCTGGCCGCTGACTTCGCCCGGCGTGCCGTCGATCCGCATGCTGCACAACCACTTCATGGTCTTCGACAAGGCGCAGTTGCGAGATGCGCCGCTGGCCGACCTGGACAACCCCAACCTCACGGACGGCGGCCAGCACTCGCTGTTCCAGGCCTACATGCGCGACGTCTACCGCGCCTTCTTCGACGAGCTGGACCTGGAGATCCTGCGGCCCTGTCAGGCCGGTTCCTGCAAGATCGCCCTCACCGGCTACCCCCAGGGGCTGCCGAGCTGGGAGGTCACCGGCGGCGCGGCGGCACTCAAGGAACCGCGCTTCTGGAAGGAATACGACACCCTCCTCAAGGGCTTCATCGACTTCTACCGCACCTTCTTCGGCCAGGTCTCCACGCGCAACGCGCCGATGCCGCGCGACATCTACTTCCCCGATCTGGTGGAGAACCGGCTGCTGTTCAACAACGACCTGCTGAAGACTGCGAAGATGGTGCGCGACCGTTGCATCAAGGACGCCAAGTACGCCAACTCGATCCGCTGGCAGCCCGCCTTCAAGCAGCTCATCTACCGCAACGACGCGGGCAAGCTGATCGTCACCATCAGCCAGAACTCGATCGGCAACGCCATCACCGAGCTGCTCGGCGTGGTGGTCAAGCGCGTGCCCGACGCCGATGCCTACGCGCAGGCCGAACCGGCCCTGATCGAACGGCTGCTGGAGGTGCGCCGCCGGTTGGTCGAGGCGGACCTCGGCGAGCCGGTCGCCACCCCCTACTGGGGCGCCTGAGCCCGGCATGCGCGTCTATCTGCTGCGTCACGGGCAGAGCGAGGCCAACGTCGCCGGGGTGATCAGCGACGATCCCGCGCACGTGCATCACCTCACGTCCCTGGGTCTTGCCCAGGCGCGGGCGGCGGCCGGGGAATTGGCGGGGATAGCGTTCGCGCACGTCTACGTCTCGCGGCACGCGCGCACCCGCGAGACCGCCGAGGCCATGCTCGAAGTGTGGCGCAGGCCGGTGCCGGTCAGCGTCGACGCGCGCATCGACGAACGGCACTCCGGCCTGGACGGTCGGCCGGTGGAGGCATTCAACGGCCTGGTCAGGCCCGACCCCGTCAACATCAAGCCGCCGCATGGCGAGTCGTTCCGCGAGCAGATGGCGCGCGTGCGGGCCTTCCTCGACGCGGCGGCGAAACGGCATGGCGCGGCCACGATTCTCGTCGTCTCGCACGAGAACCCCATCCAGGCCGCGCGCGCGGCGGCAGGGTTAGACCCGGAGGTGGCGGTGCGGGAGGCGCTGGGCAACTGCGCCTGGGTGGTGCTGGACTGGCCGCCGGCGGAGGGGGTTTAGCCGCCCTCGCGGTGGCGCAGCTTCAACACCAGGACGGTGCCGGCGAGGGCGAGGGTGACGGCGTTGGCGAGGATCACCGGCCAACTGCCGATGGCCAGGCCGTAGAGCATCCACAAGGCCACGCCGAGGGTGAAGAGGGCGTACATGGAGAGCGAAACGCCGGAGAGGTCGCGCGTGCTCCACGACTTCAGCGCCTGCGGCACGAAGGACGCGGTGGTGAGCGCCGCGGCGGCGTAGCCCAGGAGGTCCATGGCGGGGAGCGACATGGGGCTGCCGGGGTTCAGGCGCGGCCGAACGCGGCCAGGGCCGCGAGTTTCTCCCGTGCCGCGCCGCTGGCGATGGCCTGGGTGGCCTGCGCCACGCCCTCGGCGAGGCTGACCGCCACACCGGAGACATATAGCGCCGCGCCGGCATTGAGGGCGACGATGTCGCGCTCGGCGCAGGCCGGGCCCGTCAGGGCCTTTTCCAGGCGCGCCATGGAGTCCTCCACGCCGCTGACGGCGAAGAAGTCCGAACCACAGCGCGCCAGACCGAACTGCTCGGGCGTGACGGTGTATTCGCGGATGCGCCCGTCCTTCAGTTCCGCCACGTAGGACTCGCCCGCCAGGGAGAGCTCGTCCATGCCGTCGGCGGCGTGCACCACCATGACGTGGCGGCTGCCCAGCTCGCGCAGCACCTCGGCGAGCAGACGGGTGAGGTCGCGCGAGAACACGCCCATCACCTGGTTGGGCGCGCCGGCCGGGTTGGTCATGGGGCCGAGCAGGTTGAACAGGGTGCGCACGCCCAGCTCGCGCCGCACGGGTGCTGCGTGCTTCATGGCGCTGTGGTGGTTGGGCGCGAACATGAAGCCGACGCCGAGCTGCCTGACCGCCTGCGCCACCTGTTCCGGCGCCAGGTTCACGTTCACGCCCAGGGCCTCCAGCACGTCGGCGCTGCCGGACTTGGACGACACCGAGCGGCCGCCGTGCTTGGCCACGCGCGCGCCCGCGGCGGCGGCGGCGAAGGCGGCGGCGGTGGAGATGTTGAAGGTGTGCGCGCCGTCGCCGCCGGTGCCGCAGGTGTCGACCAGGTGGTCCACGCCGGCCAGCGGCACCTTGGTGGAGAGCTCGCGCATCACCGTCGCGGCGGCCGCCAGCTCGGTGACGGTCTCGCCCTTGCAGCGCAGGGCGATGATGGCGCCGGCGATCTGCGCCGGCGTCAGTTCGCCGGTCATGATGGCGCGCATCAGCGCGAGCATGTCCTCGCGCCCCAGGTCCTGGCGGGCGATGAGTTGGGAGAGGAGGGCGGAGTAGTTCATGGTGGCGCTTTCGGGGGAGGCCGCCGTTCCCGCGCAGGCGGGAACCCAGCCTGGATTCCCGCCTGCGCGGGGATGGCGGTGGGGGTCAGCGTTTGTCGGTCAGAAAGTTCTTCAGCAGCTGGTGGCCGTGCTCGGTGAGGATGGATTCGGGGTGGAACTGCACGCCCTCGACCGCCAGGGTCTTGTGGCGCACGCCCATGATCTCGCCATCCTCGGTCCAGGCGGTGATCTCCAGGCAGTCCGGGATGCTCTCGCGCTCGATCACCAGGGAGTGATAGCGGGTGGCGGTGAATGGGTTGGGCAGGCCGCGGAACACGCCCACGTCGTTGTGGAAGATGGGCGAGGTCTTGCCGTGCATGAGCTGCTTGGCGTGCACGATCCTGCCGCCGAAGGCCTGGCCGATGCTCTGGTGGCCGAGGCACACGCCGAGCAGGGGAATCCGGCCCGCGAATTCCTTGATCACCGGCACCGAGATGCCCGCCTCGGTGGGGGTGCAGGGGCCGGGGGAGATGACGATGCGGTCAGGGCGCATGGCCGCGATCTCTTCGATTGCGATCTCGTCGTTGCGGACCACCCGCACGTCCTCGCCGAGCTCGCCGAAATACTGCACGAGGTTGTAGGTGAAGGAGTCGTAGTTGTCGATCATGAGCAACATGATGGCTCGGCGTCCTGTTTGAATCGTCCTTGGGGAATCGCGCAAGGTTACCCGATTAGCGCGGGTTGATGATCTCGATCAGCTCGTAGGTCTGGATCAGGGAGACGTCGGTCACCTCGACGAGTTCCTCGGCGGCGATGCCGAGGTCCATCCACACCACGTCCTCGAAGGCCGGCGCGTAGCGCACCTCGCCGGGGCCGATCTTGATGTCCGGCGAGAGGAAGTGTGCCATGTCTCCCGCCACCTGCAGGATCGCGCGTTCGCGCGGGTAGTCGGTGCGGGCGTGGCTGTTGAGCTGATTGGCGACGACGTTCTGGAGGATGGGCGGCAGCTGCCAGTTCTTCAGCAGGGCGCCGCCCAGTTCCGCGTAGCAGTAGCCGAACACCTGGCGCTCCGCGGTGACGATGGCGGTCTCGCTGCTGTCGCTGGCGCGCGCCAGCACCTCGCGGTACTGCACCGGGCGGGCCTCGAAGAACACCAGGCGGCCGATCTTGTGCAGCAGGCCGGCGAGGAACATCTGCTCGCTCTCGTGCAGGCGGCAGCGGCGCGACAGGTTGCGCGCCACCACGCCGCAGGCGACGCTGTTGTCCCAGAAGGTCTTCATGTTGACGAACTCGCCGGGGATGCCCTGGAAGCGCTTGATGAAGGCGGCGGCGAGCACCAGGTCGCGCAGGGCGCCGTGGCCGATCAGGGTGATGGCGCGCGAGAGGGTGTCGACCTTCTTCGGCAGGCCGTACCAGGCGCTGTTGGCGAGGCGCAGCACGGTGGCGGCGAGGCCGGCGTCCAGTTGCAGGACCTCGACGATCTGCTTGTTGGTGGTGTCCGGGTGGCCGACCAGTTCATTCAGGCGCAGCGCCACGTCGGGCAGGCTGAACAGGTTCTGGACTTCGTCGACGAGTTCCTGCGGGCGCATGGCTCAACCCCTTTCCAGAATGGGCTTCAGGTAGCGGCCGGTATGGCTGGCCGGGTTGGCGGCCACCTGCTCGGGCGTGCCCTGGGCGATGATGCGCCCGCCGCCCTCGCCGCCCTCGGGGCCGAGGTCGATGAGCCAGTCGGCGGTCTTGATCACGTCCAGGTTGTGTTCGATCACCACCACCGTGTTGCCGTTGCCGACCAGGCGGTGCAGCACGGTGAGCAGCATGTCGATGTCGTGGAAGTGCAGGCCGGTGGTGGGTTCGTCGAGGATGTAGAGGGTGCGGCCGGTGTCGCGCTTGGACAGCTCCAGGGCCAGCTTGACGCGCTGCGCCTCGCCGCCCGAGAGGGTGGTGGCGGACTGGCCCAGGCGCACGTAGGAGAGGCCCACGTCCATCAGGGTCTGCAGCTTGCGCTTGACCACCGGCACGGCGTGGAAGAAGGCGTGCGCCTCCTCCACGGTCATCTGCAGCACCTCGTGGATGCTCTTGCCCTTGTACTGCACCTCCAGGGTCTCGCGGTTGTAGCGCTGGCCGTGGCAGACATCGCAGGGCACGTAGATGTCGGGCAGGAAGTGCATCTCCACCTTGATCATGCCGTCGCCCTGGCAGGCCTCGCAGCGCCCTCCCTTGACGTTGAAGGAGAAGCGGCCGACCTCGTAGCCGCGCTCGCGCGCCGCCTGGGTGCCGGCGAACAGCTCGCGGATGGGCGTGAACAGGCCGGTGTAGGTGGCGGGGTTGGAGCGCGGGGTGCGGCCGATCGGGCTCTGGTCGACGTTGATCACCTTGTCGAAGAACTCCACGCCCTCGATCGCCTCATGCGGCGCCGGTTCGTGCGCGGCGCCATTGAGCAGGTTGGCGGTGACGGCGTAGAGGGTGTCGTTGATCAGGGTGGACTTGCCCGAGCCGGAGACGCCGGTGACGCACACGAAGATGCCGGTGGGCAGCTCCAGGGTGACGTCCTTGAGGTTGTTGCCGCGCGCGTTCACCAGCTTCAGCACCCGGCCTTCCCGCGGACCTTTGCGTTCCTTGGGCACGGGGATGGACTTGGCGCCGGACAGGTACTGGCCGGTGAGCGAGGCGGGGTTGGCGAGGATGTCGGCGAGCTTGCCCTGGGCGACGATCTCGCCGCCGTGTTCGCCCGCGCCGGGGCCCATGTCGACGATGTGGTCGGCGTGGCGGATCGCGTCCTCGTCGTGCTCCACCACGATCACCGTGTTGCCGAGGTCGCGCAGGTGCCTGAGGGTGCCGAGCAGGCGGTCGTTGTCGCGCTGGTGCAGGCCGATCGAGGGCTCGTCCAGCACGTACATCACGCCGGTGAGGCCGGAGCCGATCTGGGAGGCGAGGCGGATGCGCTGCGCCTCGCCTCCCGACAGGGTGTCGGCGGAGCGTTCCAGGGAGAGGTAGTCGAGGCCGACGTTGTTGAGGAAGGAGAGGCGGGCGCTGATCTCCTTGATGATCTTCTCCGCCACCTGGGCGCGATGCCCCTCCAGCTTCAGTTCCTCGAAGAATCTCAGGGTCTGGCGGATCGGCAGGTGCGAGAGCTGGTGCAGGGTGGCGCCGCCGATGGTGACGTGGCGCGCCTCGATGCGCAGGCGCGAGCCGGCGCACTCGGGGCAGGGGCGGGTGGCGATGAACTTGGCCAGCTCCTCGCGCATCAGCTGCGATTCGCTCTCCTTGTAGCGCCGCTCCAGGCTGGGGATCACGCCGTCGAAGCGGTGCTTGCGCGTGCTGCGGCGCCCGCCCTCGCTCAGGTAGATGAAGGCGATCTCGTCGCGCCCGCTGCCATGCAGGACGATGTGCTGGATCGCCTCCGGCAGCTGCTCCCACGGCGTGTCGATGTCGAAGCCGTAGTGCATCGCCAGCGACTCCAGCATGCGGTAGAAGAAGGCGTTGCGCCGGTCCCAGCCCTTGATCGCGCCGGAGGCGAGGGACAGGTGCGGGAAGGCGACCACGCGCTGCGGGTCGAAGAAGGTGACCTGGCCCAGGCCGTCGCACTTGGGACAGGCGCCCATCGGGTTGTTGAAGGAGAAGATGCGCGGCTCCAATTCGGGGAGGGCGTAGTCGCACACCGGGCAGGCGAACTTGGCGGAGAACAGCATCTCCCTGCCGGAATCCATTTCCACCGCCAGGGCCTTGCCGTCGGAGTGGCGCAATGCGGTCTCGAACGACTCGGCGAGGCGCTGCTTCATGTCCGCGCGGATCTTCAGGCGGTCCACCACCGCCTCGATGGTGTGCTTCCTGTTCTTCTCCAGGGCCGGGATGGCGTCGATGTCGTACACCTCGCCGTCCACGCGCAGGCGCACGAAGCCCTGCGCGCGCAGCTCGTCGAACAGGCCCAGCTGCTCGCCCTTGCGCCCGACGACCAGGGGGGCGAGCACCATCAGCTTGGTCTCCTCCGGCAGCTGCAGCACCGTGTCCACCATCTGCGACACGGTCTGCGCCGCGAGTTCGATGCCGTGGTGCGGGCAGCGCGGCGTGCCGGCGCGCGCGAACAAGAGGCGCATGTAGTCGTGGATCTCGGTGACCGTGCCGACCGTGGAGCGCGGGTTGTGGCTGGTGGCCTTCTGCTCGATGGAGATGGC
The DNA here is from genome assembly GCA_040751755.1 of Pseudomonadota bacterium. GTDB lineage: Bacteria > Pseudomonadota > Gammaproteobacteria > Burkholderiales > Thiobacillaceae > PFJX01. Next base: position 10,967 of record JBFMHC010000050.1, on the reverse strand, counting down.
GGGGGAGAGCCCCTCGATCAGGTCCACGTCCGGCTTTTCCATGAGCTGCAGGAACTGGCGCGCGTAGGCGGAGAGCGATTCCACGTAGCGGCGCTGTCCCTCGGCATAGAGGGTGTCGAAGGCCAGCGAGGACTTGCCGGAACCGGACAGGCCGGTGATCACCACCAGCTCATGGTGCGGCAGGTCGACGTTGACGTTCTTCAGGTTGTGGGTGCGGGCACCGCGGACGCGGATCATGGGGCTGGGCGTGTATCAGTAAACGGCTAATATTACGGGCCTTTCGTTGCCCGCCTCAAACATAGACCCTCGTGGCTACCGACAAGAATCCGCTATTACCTTCCGAACGCCGCGCCGCCGTGTCCCTGGCCGGCATCTTCGGCCTGCGCATGCTCGGCATGTTCCTCATCCTGCCGGTGTTCGCCCTCTACGCGAAGACCCTGCCCGGCGGCGAGGACCACACCCTGGTGGGCCTGACCCTGGGCATCTACGGCCTCACCCAGGCGATCCTGATGATCCCCTTCGGCATGGCCTCGGACCGCCTCGGGCGCAAGCCGGTGATCATCGCCGGCCTGTTGATCTTCGCCCTCGGCAGTTTCCTCGCCGCCTCGGCGGACAGCCTCATGGGCGTCCTGCTGGGCCGCGCCCTGCAAGGCGCGGGGGCGATCTCGGCGGCGGTCTCGGCGTTGCTCGCCGACCTCACGCGCGAGGAGAAGCGCACCCAGGCGATGGCCATGATCGGCAGCACCATCGGCCTGTCCTTCGCCTTCTCGCTGGCCGCCGGCCCGGCCATCTACCGCTGGATCGGCGTGCCGGGCATGTTCGCACTCACCGGCGTGCTGTCGCTGCTCGCCATCCTGGTGGTGAAGTTCGTGACGCCCGACCCCGGCCACAGCGCCTTCCACTCCGACGCCCAGGCCAACCCGGCGCGCCTCAGGGATGTGCTGCGCCACGGCGAGCTGCTGCGCCTGAACTGGGGCATCTTCGCCCTGCACGCGGCGCAGATGGCGATGTTCACCGTGGTGCCCTTCGCACTGGTGCAGGCAGGCGGGCTGGACGCGCAGCACCACTGGCAGGTCTATCTGCCGGTCCTGCTCGGCGCCCTGGCCCTGATGGTGCCGGCGATCATCTATGGCGAGAAGCGCGGCGAGCTGAAGCGGGTGTTCGTCGCCGCCATCGCCCTCATGGTGGCGGCGCAGCTGGGACTGGCCCTGTCCATGCATGCCTTCTGGGGCATCGTCGCGGCCCTGTTCGCGTATTTCGTCGCCTTCAACGTGCTGGAGGCGACCCTGCCTTCCCTGATCTCCAAGATCGCCCCGCCCGAGGCCAAGGGTACCGCCATGGGCGTCTACAACACCTCGCAGGCCCTGGGCCTGTTCTTCGGCGGCGCGGTGGGCGGCTGGCTGGCGCAGCACCAGGGCTTCTTCGCCGTGTTCCTGTTCTGTGGCGGGCTCATGGCGGTCTGGCTGGTGCTGGCCCTGGGCATGACGCCGCCGCCGCGCGTGAAGACGCAGATGTTCCACGTCGGCCGCCTGAATGCCGCCGAGGCGCAGGCCCTCTCCGCCAACCTGGTGGTGTTCGCCGGCGTGGAAGCGGTGACGGTGCTGGCCGAGGAGGGCTCGGTGCTGCTCAAGGTCAGCCAGATGGGCTGGGACGAGGAGGGCGTGCGCCAGCTCCTGGGGCACAAGGGGGGGCAGGCGTGACGCGGCGCATTTCGGTTATGCTTCGCCGATTCCCATGAACCCAACAGCACGCAGCAAGAGGAAGACGCCATGGCATCCGTGAACAAGGTCATCATCATCGGCAACCTGGGGCGCGACCCCGAGGTGCGCTACATGCCCAGCGGCGACGCGGTCGCCAACCTGCGCATCGCCACCACCGACAAGTTCAAGGACCGCAACGGCGAGATGCAGGAGACCACCGAATGGCACTCGGTGGCGTTCTTCGGCAAGACCGCCGAGATCTGCGGCCAGTACCTGAAGAAGGGCAGCCAGGTCTACGTCGAGGGCAGTCTGCGCACCCGCAAGTGGCAGGACAAGGACGGCAACGACCGCTACACCACCGAGATCCGCGGCGACCGCATGCAGATGCTGGGCGGCCGTGGCGGCGGCGGTGTGGCGGATTACGACAGCGGCCCCATGGACGACGCGCCGCCGCCGCGCGCCGGCAAGCCCGCCAAGCCGGCGGACAGCGGCGGTTTCGCCGGCATGCCGGACGACGACATCCCGTTCTAAGCGGCGGGTCGCTGTGACGGAAGCCAAAAGACAGACCGGCCTGTTGGGCCGGTTTTCTTTTTTCGCGCGGCCGGCGTGCGTGACGCGAGGGGCGGATTGAGCCTGCTCGCGGGGCTGCGCAAACGCCTCGCGGCACCGCGCATCGATGCCGACCTGGCCGAGGCCATCGCCCGTGTCGTCGACCAGTTGGAGCCGCGGTTGCGGCAGATCGGCGGCTATCCGCGCCGCTACGCGGCCGCGGTGGGGCATGCCGTTGCCTATTGCCGCGCCCTCGCGGGACAGGTGCCCGGCCCGGTCACGGTGAGCCGCCACGCCTTCACGCAGGACCCGCTGGTGCATGCCCTGTTCGGCTCGGCGGAGTCGATTGTCGAGGTCCTGGCGCAGAACAAGGCGGTGCGCGAGTGGCAGGAGGCCCACGCCAGCGAGCCGGACGTCTATGCGCTGATGGTGATGCGCCTGCAGGAGCGCCACACCCTGGGGGTGGACGAGGGGGCGGGCGGGATCCGGCGCGACGTGCCGCAGACGGTGGTGTACTTCTCCGAACATACCCTCACCAACCTCGCCACCACGCCGGAGGCCGCCCGCGAGCTGCTGGCGCGGCAGTTTCTCGCGGCCTTGCTGGCGCGGGTCAAGGACCGCATCGACGAGATCCGCCAGCGCAAGCAGCACCTGGAGACGGAACGCGACGAACTGCAGGCGAAGCTGCGTGCGCACGGCGACGATGCCGGCCTGCGAGAGGCGCTTGCCGGGGTCCTGCACGAACTGAGCGAGGTGGTCACCGCCCTCGACCTGCGCCACTACGCGGAGCACATCGAGACGGTGTTCATGCAGCCGCAGCTGCACCTGCACGGCGATCCGATCTCGCTCAGCCTGGATGCCATGGGGATACGCCAGATCGAGGGCGTGGACGGCCGGGCCTGCACGCTGCACCTGAGCGAGATGGTCTGCAAGGACCGTCGGCGCTGGGCGGTGCTGCTGGTACGGGTGGGGTTGGCGGACCTGCCGCCATACAGAGAGCGCCTGGCCAGCGCCGAACGCTGGCTGGGCGCGGAATAGGGTGAAATAGGGTGAACCACACATGAGATTCGCGACTCTGGGCCTGGGTCTCGCCGGCCTCGTTTCAGCGGCGCCGGCGCACGCCTCCGGCTTTGCCCTCGTCGAGCAGAACGCCAGCGGGCTGGGCAACGCCTACGCCGGCCAGGCGGCGGTGGCGGAGGATGCCAGCACCGTGTACTTCAATCCCGCTGGACTGAGCCGCATTGCCGGCCGCCAGGCGGTGCTCGCCGGCCATGCGATCGTCCCTTCGGCGCGCTTCTCGGGCACCGCCAGCGCCGTCGGCCTGCCGGCGCAGCCTGTGGGTCAGGGGGGCGATGCCGGCCTCGCGGCCTTCGTGCCGAACGCCTATCTGGCGCTGGATCTGGCGCCCGACCTGAAGTTCGGCATCGGCCTGAACGCGCCGTTCGGGCTCGCCACCAAGTACGAGGCGCCGTGGGCCGGGCAGGCGCAGGCCCTCAAGTCGGAGCTGAAGAGCTACAACGTCAACCCCTCGCTCGCCTGGCGGATCGACGACCGCCTGTCGCTGGGGGTCGGTGTGAACTGGCAGCGGGTCGAGGCCGAGTTGTCCTCCATCCATCCCGTCACGGGCCTGCCGGTGGTCATGCGCGGCGACGACGCGAGCTGGGGCTGGAATGCGGGGGGGGCTGTGGGCGCCGGACGACGCGACGCGCATCGGCCTGGCCTACCGAGGCGGCATCGAGCACAAGCTGACGGGCACGCTGGCGCCCGCCGGGGTGGCGGTGACGGCCGCGCTGAGCCTGTCCGATTCCGTCTCGCTGAGCCTGTTCCGCCGCCTGACCCCGTCCTGGGACCTGCTCGCCGATGTCACGCGCACCGGCTGGGACAGCTTCGATGAATTGCGCGTGGTGCCGGCGGGCGGCGGCGCGCCGCTCTCCCTCGTCACGGACGACTGGAAAGCCACCTGGCGGGTCGCGCTCGGCCTGACCTGGCATGCGGGGGAGCGCATGAGCTGGCGCTTCGGCCTGGCCCACGACCAGACCCCGGTGCGGGACGCCACGCACCGCACCCCGCGCATCCCCGACTCCGATCGCACCTGGCTGGCGCTGGGCGGACAGTACCGGCTGTCGCCGAGATCCGCGCTGGATTACGGCTATGCGCACCTCTTCTTCGCCGATGCGCCGATCGCCCACTGCGAGCCGGAGACAAGCTGTCCCGCGCCCGGCGTGACGCTGAACGGCAGCTACCGCGGCCACGTCGACATCCTCAGCCTGCAGTTCACCCACAACTTCTGAACGCCGCCATATGCCTCGCACCCTGTTCATCGCGCTCGTCGAAGCCTGCACCCGCTTCGGGCGCACCACGCCCGGTCAATGGGAAGACCAGAAGCCCGGCAGCTATTCCTATGGCGAGTTGCTGAAGATGACCCTGGCCCTGGGGCGCCTGGCCGGCAAGGTCTCCACGCCGGACGAGCACGTCGGCGTGCTGATGCCCAACATGGCCGCCACCGTGTGCCTGATGATCGGGCTTTCCGCATTCCGCCGCGTGCCCTGCATGCTCAACTACACGGCCGGCGCCGAGGGCATGCAGAACGCCTGCCGCGTCGCCGGCATCCGCCGCGTCATCGCCTCGCGCCTGTTCATCAGGAAGGCGGGGCTGGAGCAGCAGGTGGAGGCCCTGCAGGACGTGGACGTGCTGTATCTGGAGGACCTGCGTGCGCGTTTCGGCTGGCTGGACAAGCTGTGGCTGATGGGCTTCGCCCTCTGGTTTCCCCGCACGGCGGTGCCCGCGGGCGACGCGGAGGCGCCGGCGGTGGTGATGTTCACCTCCGGCTCCGAGGGCAAGCCGAAGGGCGTGGTGATGTCGCACCGCGCCCTGCTCGCGAATGTGGAGCAGGTCATCGCCTCCCTCGACTTCGGGCCGGGGGAGAAGGTGTTCAACTGCCTGCCCATCTTCCATTCCTTCGGCCTCACCGCGGGTACCCTGCTGCCACTGGTGAGCGGCGCGCGCCTGGTGCTGTATCCCAGTCCCCTGCACTTCAAGGAGGTGCCGAGGCTGATCGGCAAGACCCAGGCGACGGCCTTGTTCAGCACCAGCACTTTCCTTGGCCACTATGCGCGCGCGGCGGAGGCGGAGGATCTGCGCTGCCTGCGCTACGTGGTGGCTGGGGCGGAGAAGCTCGCTGCGCCGGTGCGGCAGACCTGGCTGGAGCGCTTCGGCGTCGACATCCTCGAGGGCTACGGCGCCACCGAGACCGCGCCGGTCCTCTCCGTCAACCTGCCGGGGCGGAACCGTCCGGGCACGGTGGGGCGCCTCCTGCCGGGCATCGAGGCGCGTGTCCTGCCGGTAGAAGGCATCGCGCGCGGCGGCGAGCTGCACGTGCGCGGCCCCAATCTGCTGTCCGGTTATTACCTCTACGACCGGCCGGGCGAGCTGGTGCCCGCCTGGTCCGCCCTGGGCGAGGGCTGGTACGACGTCGGCGACGTGGTGGAGGTCGACGCCGACGGCTACCTCACCGTGCTGGGCAGGCTGAAGCGTTTCGCCAAGGTGGCGGGCGAGATGGTCTCGCTGGAGGTGGTGGAGGGCCTGGCGCGCGCCGTCTCGCCCGAGTCGATGCACGCCGCCACCTGCGTCGCCGACGCCGCCCGGGGCGAGTGCATCGTCCTGTTTTCCACCGATCCCGGCCTGACGCGCGAACAGCTCGCCGACGCCTGCAAGGCCCAGGGGCTGTCGGAGCTCGTCCTGCCGCGCCGCATCCGCTTGCTGGAGAGCCTGCCCCTGCTCGGTACGGGGAAGACGGACTATGTGCGCCTCAAGGCCTTGGCTGAGGCGGATGCTTGAAACTTCCGGCGGCGGCTAAATATAAGAAACCATTGATATAATTCGCGCAATTTCGTGATTGGAGATCGCCATGCCTATCTACGCCTACAAGTGCACTGACTGCGGCTTCGAGCAGGACGTCATGCAGAAGGTCAGCGACGCACCGTTGAGCGACTGCCCGCAGTGCGGCAAGCCCAGCTTCGCCAAGCAGCTCACCGCCGCCGGCTTCCAGCTCAAGGGCAACGGCTACTACGTGACCGATTTCAAGAACGGCCAGAAGCCCGCCGCACCCTCGCCGGCCTGCGGCACCGGCGCCTGCCCGGCCTGCACCGGCTGACCCGGATCCGCCCCATCGATCGGGCAAACGCATGAGGCGTTTGCCCGTTTTGTTTATGTGAAGCCATGGCCGCCCTGAAACGCTACTTCCTGACCGGACTCCTCGTCCTCGTGCCGCTCGGCATCACCTTCTGGGTGATGACGGCGCTGCTTGGCATGATGGACCAGACCCTGCTGCTGCTACCCGAGCCCTGGCGCCCGGACTCCTGGCTGGGCTTCACCATCCCCGGCCTGGGCGTGATCCTCACCGCCGGCGTGGTGCTGCTCACCGGCCTGCTCGCCACCAACCTGCTGGGGCAGCGCCTGGTCGCGATCTGGGAGGGGCTGCTGAATCGCATTCCGGTGGTCAAGACCATCTACGGCAGCGTCAAGCAGGTCTCGGACAGCCTCTTTTCCGGTTCCGGCATGGCCTTCAAGAAGGTCCTGCTGGTACGTTACCCGCACCCGCAGGCGTGGTCCCTGGCGTTTCAGACCAACGTGCCGGACGAGGTGAACCAGCGTCTGCCGGAGGACCACGTGGCGGTGTTCATCCCCACCACCCCCAGCCCGGTCAACGGCTTCTATTTCTACGTGCAGCGCGAAGCGGTGATCGAGCTCGACATGAGCGTGGACGCCGCGCTCAAGGCCATCGTCTCCATGGGCGTGGTGGCCCCCGGAACGAAACCCTCCGCCAGCACCTACCCCGGCGATTAACACAGCAATAACCAAACACAGCAATAACCAGGAACCAGGATATGCGTACTCTCTACTGCGGCGCCGTGAACGCCGACCACATCGGCCAGGAAATCACCCTTTGCGGCTGGGCGCATCGCCGGCGCGACCACGGCGGCGTGATCTTCGTCGACCTGCGCGACCGCGAGGGGATGGTGCAGGTGGTGATCGACCCGGACACCGCCGAGGCCTTCAAGGTGGCGGAGGAGACCCGTTCCGAGTTCGTCCTGCAGGTGGTCGGCAAGGTGCGCGCCCGTCCCGCCGGCACCGAGAACCCCAACCTGCCGACCGGCATGATCGAGGTCCTCACCAAACAGCTGACGGTGTTGAACCCGTCCGTGACACCGCCGTTCCAGATGGATGAGGACAACATCAACGAGAACATCCGCCTGCAGTACCGCTACCTGGACCTGCGCCGCGAGCCGATGCAGCAGAACATGCGTCTGCGCTACCGCGTCTCCAAGCTGATGCGCGACTACCTCGACACGCACGGCTTCATGGAGGTCGAGACCCCCATGCTGACCCGCTCCACCCCCGAGGGCGCGCGCGACTACCTGGTGCCCTCGCGCGTGCACGACGGCATGTTCTACGCCCTGCCGCAGTCGCCGCAGCTGTTCAAGCAGCTGCTCATGGTGGCCGGCTATGACCGCTACTTCCAGATCACCAAGTGCTTCCGCGACGAGGACCTGCGCGCCGACCGCCAGCCCGAGTTCACCCAGGTCGACCTGGAGATGTCCTTCGTCGAGGAGGAGGACGTGATGAACCTGGTCGAGGGCATGATCCGCGCCACCTTCAAGGCGGCGCAGGGCATCGAACTGCCCGATCCCTTCCCGCGCATGCCCTACGCAGAGGCGATGAACCGCTACGGTTCGGACAAGCCGGACATGCGCGTCACCCTGGAGATCACCGAGGTGACCGATGCGATGAAGGAAGTCGCCTTCAAGGTCTTCTCCGGCCCCGCCAACGATCCCAAGGGGCGTGTCGCCGCCCTGCGCATCCCCGGCGGCGCCGCGCTCTCCCGCGGCGAGATCGACGGCTACACCGAGTTCGTGAAGATCTACGGCGCCAAGGGCCTGGCCTACATCAAGGTCAATGACGTGACGCAACTGAACGAGACCGGCCTGCAGTCGCCCATCGTCAAGAACCTGTCCGAGGCCTCGCTCAAGGCGGTCATGGAGCGCACCGGCGCGCAGAACGGCGACCTGATCTTCTTCGGCGCCGACAAGGCCAAGGTGGTCAACGACGCCCTTGGCGCCCTGCGCCTGAAGATCGGCCACGAGAAGGGCCACGTCGACGGCCGCGCCTGGGCGCCGCTGTGGGTGGTGGACTTCCCCATGTTCGAGTTCAACGAGGACGAGAGCCGCTGGGACGCCCTGCACCACCCCTTCACCAGCCCCAAGGCGGGGCACGAGGACTACCTCACCTCCGACCCCGGCAAGGCCTTGTCCAAGGCCTATGACATGGTGCTGAACGGCTGGGAGGTAGGCGGCGGTTCCATCCGCATCCACCGCGAAGAGGTGCAGGAGAAGGTGTTTGCCGCGCTCAACATCGACGAGGCGCAGCGCCAGGAGAAGTTCGGCTTCCTGCTCGACGCCCTCAAGTACGGCGCGCCGCCGCATGGCGGCCTGGCCTTCGGCCTGGATCGCCTGGTCACCCTGATGGCGGGCGCCGAGTCGATCCGCGACGTGATCGCCTTCCCCAAGACCCAGCGTGCCTCCTGTCTGATGACCAACGCGCCCAACCTGGTGGACGAGAAGCAGCTGCGCGAACTGCACATCCGCCTGCGCAACCCGGTCGCCGCGCCGGCGGCATAGGTCAATCCAGCCGGCGAGGGCGCGGACTTGGCATTGCCGGCCGCGTTGGTTATCCTCGCCGACCGATTCGCGGGTGTAGTTCAATGGTAGAACGGCAGCTTCCCAAGCTGCATACGAGGGTTCGATTCCCTTCACCCGCTCCACTCAATCTTCCCGTTCGATCCCATGGCCGACCTCCAAGAAGCCCTTGATGTGATCAAGCGCGGCTGCGACGAGTTGCTGGTCGAGGCCGAGCTGGTCGAGAAACTCAAATCCGGCCGCCCGCTGCGGGTCAAGGCCGGCTTCGATCCCACCGCGCCGGACCTGCATCTCGGGCATACCGTATTGCTGAACAAGATGCGCCAGCTGCAGGACCTGGGCCACCAGGCCGTGTTCCTGATCGGCGACTTCACCGGCATGATCGGCGACCCCACCGGCAAGAACGCCACGCGCCCGCCCCTGACGGCGGAGCAGGTGGAGGAGAACGCCCGCACCTACCAGGCGCAGGTGTTCAAGATCCTCGATCCGGAAAAGACCGAGGTGGAGTTCAACTCGCGCTGGATGGGCGGCATGAACGCCGCCGACATGATCAAGCTCGCCGCCACCCACACCGTGGCGCGCATGCTGGAGCGGGACGACTTCTCCAAGCGCTATGGCGCAAACCAGCCGATCGCCATTCATGAGTTCCTCTACCCTCTTATCCAGGGCTACGACTCGGTCGCCCTGCAGGCGGACCTGGAGCTGGGCGGTACCGACCAGAAGTTCAACCTGCTGATGGGGCGGGAGCTGCAGAAGCACTTCGGCCAGAAGCCGCAGTGCATCCTCACCATGCCCCTGCTGGAGGGGCTGGACGGCGTCAATAAGATGTCCAAGTCGCTTGGCAACTATGTCGGCATCACCGAGTCGCCCGCCGAGCAGTTCGGCAAACTGATGTCGGTCTCGGACACCCTGATGTGGCGCTACATCGAACTGCTGTCCTTCGAGCCGCTGGCGGTCGTCCGGCAGTGGCGACGCGAGGTCGACGAGGGGCGCAACCCGCGCGACATCAAGGTGATGTTCGCGCAGGAGATCGTCGCCCGCTTCCACAGCCGTGCAGCGGCCGATGCCGCGCTGGCCGACTTCGAGGCGCGCTTCCGGCAGGGGGCGATCCCCGAGGAGATGCCGGAATTCCAGCTGGAGACGCCTGCCGGCGGCCTGCCGATCGCTCAGCTGCTTAAGGTCGCTGGCCTGGTGCCCAGTACATCGGAGGCCCTGCGCAGTATCGCCGGCGGCGGCGTGAAGCTGGATGGTGCCAAGGTGGAAGACAAGGGATTGGTGCTGCAAAAGGGTGTGACGGTGGTCGCCCAGGTGGGCAAGCGACGCTTCGCGCGCGTTACCCTGGTGTGACTAAGTGACTGATCCAAAAGGGGTTCGAAAAAAGATGAAAAAAAGTTGCAACAAACGCTTGACCGTCTGATTTTGATCTCTATAATGCCGGTCTCTCGCTGCTGCAACGAACGCAGCGAAACGAGAAAAAACGCAGTAAAAACAGTTCTTTAACAAGTCACTTACAGCCTTAAGGTGTGAGCATTGGGTTAGGCGCCCGGACCTGCTTAGGTGGGTTTGGGAAGCGAAAGTAAAACCTAATGCTTACACACAAGTCAGTTAATTTCTGAATTGAGTAAGCGGTCTATTTCGGTAGACGAACTTAGAGTAACAAGATTGAACTGAAGAGTTTGATCCTGGCTCAGATTGAACGCTGGCGGCATGCTTTACACATGCAAGTCGAACGGCAGCGGGTCCTTCGGGATGCCGGCGAGTGGCGAACGGGTGAGTAATGCATCGGAACGTGCCCAGTCGTGGGGGATAACGTAGCGAAAGTTACGCTAATACCGCATACGACCTGAGGGTGAAAGCAGGGGACCGCAAGGCCTTGTGCGATTGGAGCGGCCGATGTCAGATTAGCTAGTTGGTGGGGTAAAGGCCTACCAAGGCGACGATCTGTAGCGGGTCTGAGAGGATGATCCGCCACACTGGGACTGAGACACGGCCCAGACTCCTACGGGAGGCAGCAGTGGGGAAT
>JBFMHC010000005.1:0-2529 GCA_040751755.1 Pseudomonadota bacterium | reverse complement strand
GATTTGAAGCGATGAAATCCACCGTCCTCCGCCTACCCGCCGTGCTGGCCATCCCGGCCAGCCCGGCGGCGGCCACCAACAGGTTCCTGATCGGCGCGGTGATCCTGTTGCTGCCGCTGGTCGTGCTGGGGCAGACGAGCGCCGGCGCCATGCCCTTCGTCACCTACACACAGGCCCACGCGGTGCTGGAGGGACTCACGGTCGCCCTCTCGGTCATGATCTTCATGCTCGCCTGGAGTACCCGAGGGTCCGGGATCGAGGCGCGCTTCGGCGCCGCAGGCATGATCTTCGCCGGCATCGCCATGCTCAACATGGCGCACTTCCTGACCTTTCCCGGCATGCCCGGCGTCGACGAACACTCCGGCCTGCAGCGTTCCCTGAGCTTCTGGATGCCCACCCAGGCCATGACGGCCGCCGCCCTGCTCGCCGCGGCCCTGCTGCCCTCCGCTGTGGGGAATGCGCGCAACCTGATCAGGCTGAGCGGCACCCTTACGCTGGTCGCGAGCGGCCTGATGCTGGGGCTGGAGTTCCTCCGGCCCGACTGGCTGCCGGCGTGGTGGGTGGCGGGCAGTGGCCTCACCTCCACCAAGGTCCTGGGTGAATACCTCATCGCCATCGCCTTTGCCGGGGCGACTCTGCTGCTGGTGTTGCGAGCCTGGCGCGACACCTCCACCGAGGAACGGACCGCCTCCACCCTGCTGGCCTGGGCGGCCCTGATCCTGTCGATCGGCGAACTGGCCTTCACGCTCTACAGCGGCGTCAGCGACTGGGTCGCCCTGCTCGGCCATTTCTACCGGATCACCGCCTTCCTGTTGGTCTACCAGGCCCTGTTCGTGCATGGCGTGCAGCTGCCCTACCAGCGCATGGCCGACTCCGAACGCACGCTGGCAGAGAGCCGGGCGCGTTACCAGCAGCTGTTCGAGACCTCACCGGACGGCATCCTGCTGCTCGATGCCGATAACAGGATCCGGAAGGCCAACCCGAGCATCACACGCATGTTCGGGCATGCCGACGGAGAGTTGCTCGGGCGCCCCCTCGACAGCCTCATCGCCTGGGATGGGCCGGAGGGCTCGCCACGGCTGCACGACGACCATGTGCCCCTGCGGTCGTTGCACACGCTGACGGTCGACAAGGGCACCGAACTGACCGGGAAGCGGCGGGACGCCAGCCGCTTCCCCATGGAGGTCGAACTGGTGCCGCTGGAGCACTCCGATGCCGACGACCTCGCGGGCATGTGCATCATGCGTGACGTCACCGAACGCAAGCGCCTCGAAAGCCAGCTTGTCCACCAGGCGATGCACGATGCCCTCACCGACCTCCCCAACCGCGTGCTGCTGCTCGACCGCATGGAGCAGGCCCGGCTGTATGCCCAGCGCAGCGGTACCCAGTTCGCGGTCATGTTCCTCGACCTCGACTACTTCAAAAGGATTAACGACAGCCTCGGCCACCAGCAGGGCGACCTGCTGTTGAAACAGGTCAGCGAACGCCTGAGCAGTGTGCTGCGCGAAGACGATACGCTGGCCCGCCTGGGGGGCGACGAGTTCGTCATCCTGCGCGCGGGACTGGAAAGCGGGGCCGATGCATCGCGGATGGCGGAAGACCTCCTCAACGCCCTCGGGCAGCCCTTCCGGCTCGGCGAGCAGGAGGTGTACATCGGCGCCAGCATCGGCATCACCCTCTACCCCGACGATGCACAGGCGGGCGAAACCCTGCTGCGCAATGCCGACCTTGCGCTCTACCAGGCCAAGGCCACGGGGCGTAACACCTTCCATTTCTTCTCGCGCGAGATGGATCGCGAGGCCCAGGAGCGGCTGACCCTGGAAACGCAACTGCGCCGGGCCATCGCCATCACCCAGACGGCCTCGCCGCAGGCCGTGGCCACCGGCCTGCACACGGGCCTTGAGCTGCACTACCAGCCCCAGGTCCGCGCCGATGGCCAGCTGGTGGGTGCAGAGGCCCTCCTGCGCTGGCGCAACGAGGGCCAGCTGGTCATGCCTCATCGTTTCATTCCGCTGGCCGAGGAAAACGGCCTGATCGTACCGATGGGCGCCTGGGTACTGCGCGAGGCCTGCCGGCAGGCACGCCAGTGGCTGGACGAGGGCCTGACGCTGGGCAGCATGGCCATCAACGTCTCCGCCCGCCAGTTCCGTCAGCACGGCTTCGTCGAGCAGGTGCGCCAGGTTCTGGAGGAGACCGGCTGGCCTGCCGCACGGCTGGAGTTGGAGATCACCGAGAGCATGATCATGGAGGCGCCGCAGGAAGCCGCCAGCGCCCTGCGGGAGCTGGCCGCACTCGGCGTGGCGATCGCGGTGGACGATTTCGGCACCGGCTACTCGTCGCTAGCCTATCTCAAGACCTTCCAGGTCGACCGTCTCAAGATCGACCAGACCTTTACCCGCGCACTACCGGACGACCCGGACAACACCGCCATCGTCAACGCCATCATGTCCATGGCGCATGCCCTCGGTCTGCGGGTCGTGGCGGAAGGGGTGGAAACGGAGGCCCAGCGTGCCTGGCTGTCGCTGCGGG
>JBFMHC010000049.1:0-2345 GCA_040751755.1 Pseudomonadota bacterium | reverse complement strand
CGAGATCGGGCACGCTGTCGATCAGGGTGCCGTCCAGGTCGAACAGCACCATCTTCGGGGCAAAGGTCTTCATGCCTTAGCCACCGACCTTGGCCAGCTCGTCGCGCATGGCCTTGATCACGGAGTCATAGCGGTGCGGATCGCTGTCCTTGGCGGCGCCGAAGATCGCGGAGCCGGCAACGAAGGTGTCCACGCCGGCCTCGGCCACCTCGCGGATGTTGGCCGGACCCACGCCGCCGTCGATCTCCAGGCGGCAGTCATAGCCGCCCGCGTCGATCATGGCGCGGACCTTGCGGGCCTTGTCCAGCACGTAGGGAATGAACTTCTGCCCACCGAAGCCCGGGTTGACCGACATCAGCAGGACCATGTCCAGCTTGGGCAGGGTGTACTCCAGCACATCCAGCGGGGTCGCCGGGTTGAACACAAGGCCCGCCTTGCAGCCGGAGTCCTTGATCAGGCCGATGGTGCGGTCGATGTGCTCGGAGGCCTCCGGGTGGAAGGTGATGTAGGTGGCGCCGGCCTTGGCGAAATCGGGGATGATGCGATCCACCGGCTTGACCATCAGATGCACGTCGATCGGCGCGGTCACGCCGTGTTTGCGCAGGGCCTCGCACACCAGCGGGCCAATGGTCAGGTTCGGCACGTAGTGGTTATCCATCACATCGAAGTGGACGATATCGGCACCGGCGGCCAGCACGTTATCGACTTCCTCGCCCAGCTTGGCGAAGTTGGCGGAGAGGATGGACGGGGCGATAAGGAACTTCGACATGGGAGGACTCCGGAAATGGTCAAAAGATTGGGCAAATGTACCCCAACCGCCCCCCGAATTCACCTTGGGTACGTGCGGGAAGAGAAGTTGGCCGTCCGTGGACGGTCATCCGTACGGCTGCGCGGCTTCCGCCACCTGCTACTTTCTCGGCAGGGCGGCGATGAAGGCCAGAAGATCCTCAAGCTGCTGCTCGTTCAGGCTTTTCGCCATCTCCACCATCACCTTGTGCCCCATACCTGCGCGGTAGTTCTGCATCATGGCGGCATAGGCCTCGCTGGACTTGGAGGTGAGGTTGGGGAACATGGGCGGCACACCTTGCCCCTGCCCCCCGTGGCAGAGGGCACAATGGGCCTTGTAGAGGGCCTTGCCGGATTCGAGATTGCCCTCCGCCTGCGCGGCAACAGGCATGAGAAAGGCCAGGAACAGGAGGTTTCGTACCATGCGTGCAACCCCATGCATGATGGATGGATCCATTTCAGCATAAAGTGGCCTGATGGGGCAAAAAGGCAGGAGCCCATCCAGTGGATGGGCTCCAAATAGAGAGCCCCGCACGCGGGCGGGGCTCGGAAGGGACAGAGCGTCCGGGATGATTACATCATGCCCATGTCGCCCATGCCGCCGGCGGCCGGGGCCGCGGCTTCCTTCTTCGGCAGCTCGGCCACCATGCACTCGGTGGTCAGCAGCAGGCCAGCCACGGAGGCCGCGTTCTGCAGGGCGGAACGGGTGACCTTGGTCGGATCCAGGATGCCCATTTCCATCATGTCACCGTATTCGCCGGTGGCGGCGTTGTAACCGAAGTTACCGCTACCCTCGGAGACCTTGTTCAGGATCACGGAGGGTTCATCGCCGGCGTTGGAGACGATGGTGCGCAGCGGCTCTTCCATGGCGCGGATGGCGATGCTGATGCCCACATCCTGGTCGTGGTTGGCGCCGGTCAGGCCCTTGATGGCCTTGATCGCGCGCACCAGGGCCACACCACCGCCCGGAACCACGCCTTCTTCGACCGCTGCACGGGTGGCGTGCAGGGCGTCGTCGACGCGGTCCTTCTTCTCCTTCATCTCGACCTCGGTGGCGGCACCGACCTTGATCACGGCCACGCCACCGGCCAGCTTGGCGATGCGCTCCTGGAGCTTCTCGCGGTCGTAGTCGGAGGTGGTGGTCTCGACCTGGGCGCGGATCTGGGCCACGCGGCCGTCGATTTCATCCTTGGCACCCGCGCCATCGACGATGGTGGTGTTGTCCTTGGTGACGACAACCTTCTTCGCCTGGCCCATTTCGTTCAGGCTGACCTTCTCAAGGGTCAAACCGACCTCTTCGGAAACCACCATACCGCCGGTGAGGACAGCGATGTCCTGCAGCATGGCCTTGCGACGGTCGCCGAAGCCCGGGGCCTTGACGGCGGTGACCTTGAGGATGCCACGCATGTTGTTGATGACCAGGGTGGCCAGGGCCTCGCCCTCGATGTCCTCGGCGATGATCAGCATCGGACGGCCCGCCTTGGCGACGGCCTCGAGCGCCGGCAGCAGGTCACGGATGTTGGAGACCTTCTTGTCGGTGATGAGGATGTACGGGTTCT
>JBFMHC010000048.1:0-2783 GCA_040751755.1 Pseudomonadota bacterium | reverse complement strand
CTGATCATACGTAACTGGTAGATGTACTGAATCCCCGCCTTACGCAATTCACTTCCGTAAGGCGGAAGCAGCCCAAACTGCAATTTATCGTGCAGAATACGTGAAATTTTTCGCGCGCGGCTTCACCGGGTGGTCATGCGCGCCCCACGAATCGAGGAGTCAGTGAATGAGCAGGCATGATGTCGTGGCCCAGGATTCCAGGGGGGCGCAGTCGGGCCCGGACGCCGGCACAGAACGCCAGGCCCTGATCGTCACCACGGACCTTTCGATGCGCGAGACGCTGGAGCGCATCTGCCAGCAGGTTGGCCTGCAGCCCATCGATTGCGCCACGGAGCGTGAGGCGGTGGCGCTGGCGCGCGAGCATCGCATCGACGTCTGCTGCCTGGCCTTCGCGGCTAATGATCCCTCTCTGGCGTCGCTGGTGGGCGGGTTGCGCGTCGAGCTGCCCGAGGGGGCGCCCCTACTGCTGCTGACGTCTACCGGCGACGCAACCGAGCACGAGGCCCTGTTCACCCTGGGCATCACCGAGGTCATCCCCGCCTCGCAGCCGGACAAGCTCCTCGCCTATCTCCTTACCCGCGATGCCGAGCGGCGCGATCCACGCGGCCAGCACATTTATGGCAAGCGCGTCCTTCTGGTGGAAGATTCGCGCACCGCGGCCTTCGTCATCACCCGCATGCTCACTGCGCACGGCTTGCTCGTCGACTGGGTCAAGCGTGCCGAAGATGCCCTCGAGCGCGTCCGCCATAGGCGTTATGACCTGCTGATCACGGATCTCCTACTCGAGGGGGAGATGAGCGGCATGGCCCTCGTTGGCCATCTGCGCCAGGCCGGGTTCGCCGACTTCAGTCTGCCCATCCTGGCGATGACCGGCTTCGACGACGCAGCGCGTAGGCGCGAACTGTTCCGCCTGGGGGTGAACGATTATGTCACCAAGCCGGTGGTGGAGGAGGAGCTGCTGGTGCGCACCCGCAACCTCATCATCGCCACCGGTCTTGCGGCGCGGGTCGAGGCCCAGCGCGCCCGCCTGAGCCTGCTCGAGGTGACCGATCCGCTGACCGGTCTGCACAACCGGCGCATGCTGTTCTCACTCGGTACCAAGTACCTCGCCATGGCGCGTCGCGGCGGCGGGGCGCTCAGCCTGCTGGTGCTGGACCTCGACCGGCTGGGCGACATCAACATCCAGTATGGCCACGAGGCGGGCGACGAGGTCTTGCGCTCGGCGGCGGCCACCCTGCTCAAGGGGGTACGGGAGAGTGACCTCGTGACCCGCGTCGGCGATACCCGCTTCGCGCTGGCCCTGCCGCACTGCACCGTCGGCGATGCGCTGCAGGTGAGCGAACGCTTCCGCGAGGCCATTGAGGGCCTGTGGCCGTTCGGCATGCGGATCACCGCGAGCGTCGGCGTGGCCACCTTTAGTCCGGATATCGACACGGACTTCGATGCGTTTCTGGCCCGCGCCTGCCGGGCGGTCGATCAGGCGCGGACGGAAGGGCGCAATCGCGTGGTGCTGGCCGGCGGCCCGCCCCGGCCCGTCGCCGCCTGAAAAGACCATCTTCCCGGGGGCTTGACCTGCGGGGGCTCGTCCTTATGATTGGCACTCGCCTGCATCGAGTGCTAACAACCCTCGATGCTCAACCACCAACTCAACGTATGCCAAGAGAGTGTGAACCATGAAGATCCGTCCTTTGCATGATCGTGTCCTGATCAAGCGTGTCGAGGAAGAGCTCACCACCGCCAGCGGCATCGTCCTGCCGGGCAGCGCGGCAGAGAAGCCGAACCGTGGCGAAGTGATCGCCGCCGGTCCTGGCAAGAGCAACGACAAGGGCGAGCTTCGTCCGATCGGCGTGAAGGTCGGTGACCAGGTCCTGTTCGGCCAGTATGCCGGCACCAAGGTCAAGGTCGACGGCGAAGAGCTGCTGATGATGAGTGAGGACGACATCCTCGCCGTGATCGAGAAGTAATTCCAGACTGCAATCCTTTATTCCCCATTTTTAGGAGTTTCATTCCATGGCAGCCAAAGACGTACGTTTCGGCGCGGATGCCCGCGCCCGCATGGTGAACGGTGTCAACATCCTGGCCAACGCGGTCAAGGTCACCCTCGGTCCGAAAGGCCGCAACGTGGTGCTGGAGAAGTCCTTCGGCGCCCCGACCGTGACCAAGGACGGCGTGTCCGTCGCCAAGGAGATCGAACTGGAAGACAAGTTCGAGAACATGGGCGCGCAGATGGTCAAGGAAGTATCTTCCCAGACCGCCGACGTGGCCGGTGACGGCACCACCACCGCGACCGTGCTGGCCCAGGCCATCGTGCGCGAGGGCATGAAGGCCGTGGCCGCCGGCATGAACCCGATGGATCTCAAGCGTGGCATCGACAAGGCCGTGGCCGCGGCCGTCGAGGAGCTGAAGAAGATCTCCAAGCCCTGCACCGACAACAAGTCCATCGCCCAGGTCGCCACCATCTCTGCCAACTCCGATGAGGCCATCGGTTCCATCATCGCCCAGGCGATGGACAAGGTAGGCAAGGAAGGCGTGATCACCGTCGAGGAAGGCTCGGGCCTTGAGAACGAGCTGGACGTGGTCGAGGGCATGCAGTTCGACCGCGGTTATCTCTCGCCGTACTTCGTCAACGACCAGCAGAACATGCAGGCCGTTCTCGAGAACCCGTACATCCTCATCACCGACAAGAAGGTCTCCAACATCCGTGACCTGCTGCCGGCGCTCGAGGCCGTCGCCAAGGCGGGCCGTCCGATGCTGATCATCGCCGAGGACATCGAGGGCGAGGC
>JBFMHC010000047.1:0-3708 GCA_040751755.1 Pseudomonadota bacterium | reverse complement strand
TGGCCCTTTTCGCCCTGGTCCTCGTCTTGGGTGCGGGCGGCTGGCTGCTGGGAAGCAGCGATGGGCTGCGCTTCATCGCCGCGCAGCTCGAGGCGCGCGGCTGGCTGACGGCCGAGGCGGTGGAGGGCAGGGTGCTCGGCCGTCTCGAGGTGAAAGGCGCCGCGCTGCGCCTGCCGGGGCTGGATCTTGCGGTCGACCATCTCACGCTCGACTGGCATCCGGGGGCCTTGCTGCACGGGCGGCTGCATGTGAGCACACTTGCGGCCTCGGGCATCCGCATGACCCTGCCGCCCAGCGGGCCTTCCGATGTGCCGACCCAACGCTCCAGCGGGTGGGCCCTGCCGGTGGACGTGCAGCTCGATCGGCTGCAGATCGAGGATCTGGCCCTGCGCCAGGGCGAGGATGCGCTCCAGATCGTTCGCCGTCTTGAGGCCGGTGTGCAACTGGCCGACGGCCAGATGCGCCTTGCGCACTTTGCCCTGGACACCCCCTGGGCCACGCTCGAGGCGGCGGGCCACTGGGGACTGAACCCCGACGATGCCGGCGCCCTGACCCTGCGCTGGAAGGCGACCTTGGCGGGGCTGAAGGCGCCGCTGGAGGGGGAGGGACAGCTCGGGGGCACGCTGCGCCAGATCAGCTTCGAGCAGCGGCTGACCCAACCCCTGACCGCCCGGCTGACAGGGGGGATGGAGCCGCTGACCGCGGGGCTGCCGTGGCACGCCACGCTGGATGCCGACGAGGTGGTGTTCAATGCGCTGCTGGAGGGGCTGCCCGAGCTCGGGGCCTGGGCGGTGCACCTTGCGGCCGCGGGCGATCTGCAGGGGGCACAGGTCAGCCCACTCGAACTGCACCAGGGGGGGCGCAGGCTGCATGGCGAGGGGAGACTCGACTGGGCCGGGATGCCGGAGAAGCCCCTCGGTTCGGCAGGTGGGAGCGGTGCCCACGCCGCGACGGGCGTTGATGTCGGCCCGGGGGCGGGCCTCCTCCCTTCCGTGGGACTGCGCGGCGAGGCCCGCCTGAATTGGCAGAACCTCGCCTGGCCGCTGGTCGGCCCGGTGGCGCTCGAGTCGTCCCGAGGAACACTGGAATGGCGGGGCTCCCCCACCGACTACCGCGTCGCCGGGGAGGCGCAGCTGGCCGCACCGGGGCAACCCGCCGCCGTGATCGCGCTCCGGGGTGCGGGGGATCTCGCCCACCTGACCTTCGACGAGCTGACCGCGCGCGCCATGGAAGGGGTGCTTGAGGCGAGGGGTGAGGCGCACTGGGCGCCCGAGGTGCGCTGGCAGGTCGATCTTATCGCCCGCGATCTGCGGCCCGAGGTGCTGCTGCCTGCCTGGCCGGGCCGGCTGTCGGCCGTTGCCCAGAGCGTTGGGGCGCTGCGGGATGGCCGACCCGTGGCCCGCCTCGAGGTCGAACGCCTGCACGGTGCGCTTCGAGGCTACCCCGTCGAGGCCCGCCTGCGCGGCCAGCTCGACGGAGCGAGGCTGGCGCTCGAGCAGCTCGACCTGCACTCCGGCCGCAGCCGGGTCGAGGCCCATGGCACGCTGGGTGAGGCCCTCGACCTTGACCTCGTCATGGATACCCCCGACCTCGCCGAGCTGCTGCCGGGGGCGGTGGGTGCGTTGCGCGGCCAGGCCCGGGTGGTGGGCACGCCTCGGGCGCCGCGCCTTCAGGGGGCGTTCGTGGGGCAGCAGCTGGGCTGGCAGGATTGGCGCATCGCCAGTCTGAGCCTGCGGGCCGGGGGCGGGCTGGAACCCGGGGCACCGCTGGCACTGGTGCTCGCGGCCGAACAGGTCAGCCATGCGGGGGCGGTGCGGCTTGCGTCCGCCCGCCTCACGCTGGAGGGGCAGCCGGCGGCGCATGACCTGAGGCTTGAACTGTCGCAGGGGCGGGCGGGGGCCGCGCTGTGGCTGGCCGGGACGGGGCGCTGGGACGGGGCGCAGGAGCGCCTGCGTCTGACCGAGGGACGGGTGAGCCGCACGCCGCTGGGGGATTGGCGCACCGTCGCACCGACGGAATGGGTCGTGGGGCCGCGCGCTGTCGAGCTGCCACGCTGGTGCTGGGGCGAAGGGGAGGCCAGCCTGTGCATGGAAGGCGCGTGGTCAGAAGGGCAGCGGGGCACGGCGAGGGTGGAGCTGGCCGGTTTCGACCTCGCCCGGGCCGACCCTTGGCTGGCGCGGCAGCGCCTGCGTCTCTCCGGCGGGCTTGCGGGCGAGGCCGTGCTCGAGGCTGCGCCGAAGGGGCCGCTCACGGTGACCGTCCGCCTTGGGGCCGAGCGGGCCGTGGTTCATGTGCCCGGAAGCCGGCGCGGCGAGTGGCTGGACGTGCCGCTGGAGGTGGCGCGCATGGAGGCCCGCCTCGGGGGGGGCGACAGCCGCCTTGCGGTCGTGCTGCGCCGGGATGCCTCCAACCGCCTCGAGGCGCGCCTGGCCCTGCCGGGACACCGCATCGAGGACGGCTGGCCCCCGGGGCAGCGGTTGGACGGGCTGGTCGAGCTGCATTACCGCGAGCCGCTCATGCTCGCCGCCCTCATCCCCGCCCTGCGCGAGCCGCAGGGCGTGCTGGCGGGGCGCCTCCAGCTCGCCGGAACCCTCGGCCAGCCCAGTCTGTTCGGCGGTGCGCAGGTCTCGGAGGCGAGCGTGGTGCTGCCCGACCTCGGCATCCGTGTCGAGGAGGGCGAGGTGGTCGTCCACGCCGGTCCCGGCCCGTACCTGAGCCTGCAGGGTGGTGCCCGTCTGGGCAGCGGTCGCCTGCGCCTGGACGGCCGGGTCGACCTCGCCGGCTTGCCGGATTGGCGCGCCGAGTTGGGCTTGAAGGGCGACAACCTCACGGCCTTGCGCCTCCCCTCCGCCAGCGTGCAGGCCTCGCCGGACCTGAAGATCGCCCTGCGTCCGGGCGATACCCTTGTCGCCGGGCGGGTTGAGGTGCCGGAGGCCCTGTTCGACCTGGGGGGGGAGACGCCCGCCGCGGCGCGTCTCTCGCCCGATGTGCGCGTCGTCGGCGAGGCGCAGGCCGCACGCCCTCACGTCCTGCATACCCGCATCGAGTTGTTCCTTGGCGAGAAGGTGCGGGTGCGCGGCAAGGGTTTCACCGGCCGCGTCACCGGCCGCCTGGAGGTCATCGACCGCCCCGGCCTGCCCGGGCCCGTCGGCCAGGGGGAGCTGACCATCATGGACGGGCGCTACAAGGCCTACGGCCAGGACCTCGCGATCGAGCAAGGCCGGCTGATCTTCGCCGACACGCCGCTCGACGATCCGGCGCTGGACATCCGTGCCGTGCGCCGCGGCATCATGGACGGCACCATCGCCGGCGTGCGCATCGCCGGGCGCGCCAGCCGTCCCGAGCTGGCCCTCTTCTCCGTCCCGGCCATGGAGCAGGCCGAAGTGCTCTCCTACCTGGTCACCGGCAGGCCGTTGCAGCAGGGCAGCAGCGGCGATGCCGCGCTCATGGTGCAGGCCGCACGCGCGGCAGGGTTTGCCGGCGGCGACATGCTTGCCGGAAGGATCGGCCAGGCCTTCGGCCTGGAGGAGGCGGCGATCGAGAGCGATGTGGGGACCCGAGAACTCAGCCTGGTGCTGGGGCGCTACCTCACCCCGCGCCTCTACTTGCGCTACGCGCAGGGCCTGGAGGCGGGGTTGCAAACCTTCGTCCTGCGCTATGAACTGACCCGGCATCTCTATGTGCAGGTTCAAAGCGGGGTGAAGGCGG
>JBFMHC010000046.1:193305-375303 GCA_040751755.1 Pseudomonadota bacterium | reverse complement strand
GCCCCCGCGCCACCCTGACCGGGCACGCCGGCGGGGCCGGTGGGCGGCGTGGCGGAGACCCCGCCGGCGAGGCTGCTGGCGAGGGCCCGGCCCTGCCCCTGTCCGTCGGCGGCGCTCGCCACGCCGGCATCCTGCGCCAGCTGGCCGCTCGCCAGGCCGCCCTGGCCCTGCGCGAACTCGGGCAGGCTGGACAGGCTGCCGCTGGCGGTGAGGCGCAGGCCCTGCGGCTCGCCGCCCGGCAGGGGGGTGGATTCGCTGGCGCTGCTGGCGTTGGCGCCGCGTCCCGCGGCGAGGTTGAGGCCGCTGCCCGCCCCCATGCTGGCGCTGAAGCCGGCGGCACCGCTGCCGGCCTCGGCGCCCGGGGCGACGGCGCCGGCGCTCAGGCTCTGTTCGGCCCCCTGCGGCGCGCCGCCCGTGCTGGCGGCAAGGGTGCGCGCGGCCGCCAGGGCGATGCCGGCCGCGCCGCTCTGCTCGCTGGGGGTGGCGGCCGGCTGGCTGGCGCCTGCGGGCTCGCTGCCCTGCGGCGGGGTCTGAACCGCGCCCGCCGGCGCAGTCGCCGCCGCCTCCATCGGTTTGGCCGCCGCGAGTGCCTGGCGCGTCGACGGGGTCTGGGGACGCGGCTCCTCGCCGGCCTGGGCCGCCTGGGTCTCCGCCTTGGGCAGGCTCACCGCCGGCACGTCCTTGCGCCGGCGTTTCTCCGGCTTGAACGCGGCCTCCAGGGTGTGCGGCTGGCGCGGCTCGGCCTTGCGCTTGGGCTTCTTCACCTTCGCCAGGCGCGTGCGCGTGTCCGCCGGCTTGTCGGCCTTGGCGCGTGGCCGCTTGATGGGCTCCGCCTCCGGCGCCTTCAGGGCGATCTCGAAGCTGATCTGTTCGGGCGGCGGCGGCGGCGCCTGGCGCAGGCCCAGCAGCACCGCCAGGTGCAGCACGACGCTGGCGGCCATGGCCGACCAGTGGCGCGCCTCCAGCTGGCGCAGACGGGCGAGGAGTCGCAACCAGGGTGTCACTTGCCTGCCTGTGCAGCCTTGGGCGCCACTGCGGTGACGAAGGTGAGCTTGACCACGCCGGCGCGACTGATCGCGGCCATGACCTCGGTGATGCGGCCGTAGGGCACGCCGGTGTCGGCGCGCAGCTGCACGCTCAGCTCGGGTGCGCGTGCGAGCTCGCCCTTGAGTTGCGCCTCCAGGGCCTCCAGCGCCACCGGGGCGCGGCCGAGCAGGGCGCGGCCGTCCGCCTGCACCGTGACGATCAGCGACTTGGCCGGCTGCAGCGCCGCCACCGGCGCGGTCTGCGGCAGCTTGACCTTGACCGACTGGAGGATGAAGGGGGCGGTGACCATGAAGATGGTGAGCAACACCAGCATCACGTCCACCAGGGGCGTGACGTTGATCTCGCTCATCGCCCGGAAGTCGGACTCTTCCGGGGCGGAGAAGGGGTCGCGGCGGATCATGGCCTCAGTCCTGCTTGGCGGACTGGGTGCAGGCGAGGGACATGAAGTCGTTGGCGAAGCGGTCCATCTCCGCCACCGACAGGCGGGTGACGCGCACGCCGTAGTTGTAGGCGAGCACCGCCGGCACCGCGGCGGCGATGCCGACCGCCGTCGCCATCAGGGCCTCGCCCACCGGGCCGGCCACCACCTCCAGGCCGGCGCTGCCGGAGCGGGCGATGTTCTCCATGGCGTTCATGATCCCCCACACGGTGCCGAACAGGCCGACGAAGGGGGCGGTGCTGCCGATACTCGCCAGCAGCATCAGGCCCGATTCGAGGCGGTGCTGCTCCTTGCGTACCTGCTGCGAGAGGCTGCGCTCCATCACCACCTGCCGGTCGCCCGCGCCCTGCAGGGTCTTGTGCTCGCCCAGGCTGGCGAGGGTGTCGAAGCCGGCGCGCGCCAGACTGGCCAGCGAGCCCTCGGCGGCCTTGGCGACCTGCGCCGCCGCCTCCAGGTCGGCGGCCTGCCAGAAGCGCTGCGCGAAGGTCTGGTTGTCGCGGCGCATGCGCCACTGCAGCCAGCCCTTGGCGAAGATCATGGCCCAGGTGACGAGCGAGAACAGGACCAGCAGGGTGAGCGCCAGGTTGACGGCGGTGGAGGCGGAGTAGTGGATCATGGCGGCAGGAGGGGAATGAAGGCGGCGTCGTGGATTATATGCGCGCGCTCATCGGGGCATTCCGCCCTCGCCCCGCGGAACGCCCTGCGCGCACCATGATGATGCGCGTGCGCCATGCCCCTGACGACGCCCCGGGGGGCGATGCAAGGCGCCACGGCGACGGCTAGAATTACCGATCCATCGCACAACCCGGAGTTCACATCATGTCCATGGCCGACCGTGACGGCGTCATCTGGTACGACGGCAAACTCGTCCCCTGGCGCGAGGCCACCACCCACGTGCTCACGCACACCCTGCACTACGGCATGGGCGTGTTCGAAGGCGTGCGCGCCTACGAAACCCCCGGGGGCACCGCCATCTTCCGCCTGCAGGACCACACCGACCGCCTGTTCCGTTCCGCCCACATCCTCGGCATGAAGATGCCGTTCGACAAGGAGGCACTGAACGAGGCGCAAAGACAGGTGGTGCGCGAGAACGGCCTGAAGTCCGGCTACCTGCGGCCGATGGCGTTCTACGGTGCCGAGGCCATGGGCATCTCCGCCAAGGCCCTGTCCACCCACGTGATCGTCGCCGCCTGGCCCTGGGGCGCCTACATGGGCGCCGACGCGCTCACCCAGGGCATCCGCGTCAAGACCTCCTCGTTCAGCCGCCACCACGTCAACATCACCATGTGCAAGGCGAAGGCCAACGGCAACTACATGAACTCCATCCTCGCCCACCGCGAGGCGGAGATGGATGGCTACCAGGAGGCCCTGCTGCTGGACGTCGACGGCTTCGTCGCCGAGGGCTCGGGCGAAAACGTGTTCATCATCCGCAAGGGCAAGATGTACACCCCGGACCTCACCAGCGCCCTCGAGGGCATCACGCGCGACACCATCATCCAGCTGGCCGGCGAGATGGGCCTGCAGGTGGTCGAGAAGCGCATCACGCGCGACGAGGTGTACTCCGCCGACGAGGCCTTCTTCACCGGCACTGCCGCCGAGGTCACGCCGATCCGCGAACTCGACAACCGCACCATCGGCAACGGCGCCCGCGGCCCGGTCACCGCGCAGCTGCAGGCCAAGTACTTCGACTGCGTGCAGGGCCGCTCGCCCGACCACGCCGCCTGGTTGAGCCACGTCTGAGGAACCCGCCATGAGCCAAGCCGTTTCCAGCCCCGTCCGCACCATCGAGGTGAGCGACGCCGACCTGCCCCTGCACTGTCCCATGCCCGGCGAGGCCGCGTGGTGCTCGCACCCGCGCGTGTTCCTGGCGGTGGAGGAGAAGGGCGAGGCCCTGTGCCCCTACTGCGGCACCCTGTACCGGCTCAAGGGCTGGGACGGCAAGCCGCGCAAACACCACTGAGCCACCCGAACTCCAGGAGCCCCCAATGGCGAAACGTCTTGCAGGCATCCTCCTCGCCGCGACCCTGCTCGCCGGCCCCGCCCAGGCGCAACAGGCCGCCGCGCCCACGCAGCCCACGCCCGAGCAGATGAAGCAGATGCAGGCCATGATGCAGGCGCGCATGCAATACCAGATGCAGATGATGGCGTTGATGTTCGACGTGCGCCCCGCCCGGCAGGGCTACGACGCCACCCTGCAGGCCGTTAAGGCCGGCGCCGCGAAGCGCGGCTGGCCGGTGGGCGAGGAACAGGACATGCAGGCCAGGCTGCAGCAGGCGGGCGTGAAGGACGCCAAGCGCATGAAGGTCGTCGCCACCTGCCCCGCGCAGGCCAACGAGCGGCTCGCCAGGGCCAGCGGCGGCAAGGCCCCGCCCCTGCCCTGCCGCACCACGGTGTACGAGGGCAAGGACGGCAAGACCTACCTGATGCGCATGAACACCGCGAACATGGCCAAGCTCATGCAGGACCCTGCGGTCGCCAAGACCATGGCGGAGATCGGCGCCGAGGAAGAGGCGCTGTACCGGGACCTCGTCCAGTAAGCCTCTCTCCGCGCGGCGCACCGGATGCCTCATTCCGGTGCGCCGGCACCCCCCCACGCATCTAACAATCGATCCATTCCGGCGTCGCACGGCCGTCTGGCACGCATTTGCAAGGCGCAATGCCTGCGTTTGTTAGCTCATCTCGCAAACATCCCTAACATCCGTCGAAAAACACCTCTGGTGCGGGCCGCATGAAGACAGTGCACCGCAACCCCCTCAAGGCCCCGCGACACCCTGTCATGCGAGGGTTATCTCCATATATTTCATATAGTTAACAGAACCAACCTGGTATGGCATGGCGCTTGCTGATGGTCCCCGGCCATCTCTTTTCCACCCCTTTCATTTGTAAGGAGCGCACCATGTCCGAACTGGATCACAAGGACAAGCTGGCCGAGGTTCTGAGCGCGCGGTTCAACCGCCGCGGCTTTCTCAAGATGATGAGCGCCGGCGCCGGCCTGGCCGCAGGCAGCGGCCTGTTCGGCGGCGCCATGGTGCGGGACGCCATGGCCGCCGCGCCGAAGCGCGGCGGCACCCTCAAGCTCGCCTGGATCGACGCCGTGGACACCCTGGACCCGCATTTCACCGCCTCCCTGGGCTCGGTGAAGATCCTCAACAACCTCTTCAACGGCCTGCTCAAGGTGGCCTACGACGGCCGGAAGGTGTCCTTCGTGCCGGACCTGGCGGAAAAGTGGGAGATGCCGGACGACAAGACCCACGTGTTCAAGCTGCGCAAGGGGGTGAAGTTCCACAACGGCGACCCCTGCGACGCCGCCGCCGTGAAGTGGAGCCTGGAGCGCGTCAAGGACCCGGCCGTGGGTTCCCCCCACGCCTGGAAGTTCGAGACCCTGGCGGGCATCGACATCGTCGACGACGCCACCATCCGCATGCGCTTCTCCAAGCCCTACGCCTTCCTGCCGGTGGCGCTGACCGGCAGCACCGGACGCGCCGGCACCATCGTCAACCGGCGCGCGGTGGAGCAGCACGGCAAGGCCTTCGGCCGCAACCCGGTGGGCACCGGCCCGTTCAGGTTCGCCGGCTGGCGCGAGAACGAATCCATCACCCTGGAGCGCAACCCGGACTACTTCGAGCCGGGCCTGCCCTATCTCGACGGCGTGCAGATCCTCCTGATCAAGGAGCCCTCCGCCGCGGTGGCGGCGATGATGGCCGGGCAGGTGGACGGCATGAGCCTGTCGCCCTTCCAGTTCATCCCGCAGCTGCGCTCCAACCCCAACCTCAAGGTCTACGGCGAGGTGGAGGGCAACTACAGCTTCGTCGGCATGAACAACCGCCGCGCCCCCTTCGACGACCCCATGCTGCGCAAGGCCGTGGCCTTCGCCATCGACCGCAACGCCATCGTCAAGCAAGGCTATTTCGGCGAGGCGATCCCCGCCTACTCGCCGATCTCCCCGCCCATGACCGGCTTCTACGACGGGAACATCGGCAAGACCGGGCGCGGCCAGTTCTTCGACCTGAAGAAGGCCATGGAATACCGGCGGAAGTCCAAGTACCAGGGCGAGGTGAACCCGGTGTACATCGTCAGCCAGGGCTTCACCGGCTCGGGCGGCAGCGGCACGCGCAACTCCCAGCTGCTCCTGCCCATGCTGGCGAAGATCGGCATCAAGCCGAAGATCGAACTGCTGGACCGCGCGGTGTGGACCAAGCGGCGCAACGGCGGCGACTTCGACATGTACGACGAGGCCTGGATCGCCGACCTGGACCCGGACGAGACCATCTATCCCGAGTGGCATACCGGCAAGCCCTGGAACTTCGTCGGCTACAGCAACCCCGAGTTCGACAAGCTCGTCGCCGCCGCCCAGGACACGCTCAACCAGGGCACGCGCAAGAAGCTCTACGACCAGGCCGTGGACGTCATCATGGCCGACGCGCCGCTGGCGGTGATGGCCCACATGAAGGTGTTCAAGATCCTCAGCAAGCGGGTGCAGGGCTTCCAGTACGTGCCGGTCGACCTCATGAACCTCCACGCCGTCTGGATCGCCTGATGCTGCGCGCCACCCTGGCCAAACTGGCGCAGACCCTGCTGGTGCTGCTGCTCGTCTCGGCCGCCAGCTTCACCTTCCTGAAGCTGGCGCCGGGCGACCCGGTCAGCATCATGCTGGGCGCGGACTACTCGCAGGCCGCCTACGACCAGCTGGTGCGCGAACTGGGCCTGGACCAGCCCCTGCCGGCCCAGTACGGGCACTGGCTGGGGGCCTTCCTGCGCGGTGACTGGGGCACCTCCTACATCACCAACCAGGACATCTTCGAGCTGGCGGTGCTGCAGGCCCTGCCGGTGACCCTGGCGCTCGCCGCCCTGTCCCTGCTGGTGGCGCTGCTCATCGGCATCCCCGCCAGCGTGCTGGCGGCCCTGTACCGCAACAGCTGGGTCGACGTCACCGCCACCGCCCTGGCGATCGGCGGCAACGCCTTCCCCAGCTTCTACCTGGGCATCATCCTGATCTGGGTGTTCGGCGTCGGCCTGGGCTGGTTCCCCACCCTGGGCTTCGTCGCCCCCTGGGACGACCTGTGGCAGGGGCTGTGGCACCTGGCCCTGCCCGCCATCACCCTGGGCGCCTGGTATGTGGGCCTGATCGCCCGCATCACCCGCTCCAGCCTGCTGGAGGTGCTGGGCCAGCCCTACATCCTCGCCGCCAAGGCGCGCGGCGAGCCGGCCTGGCGCGTGGTCTGGGTGCACGGCATGCGCAACGTGCTGATGCCCCTGGTCACGGTGATCGGCCTGCAGCTGGGCGGCATGCTGCGCGGCGCGGTGATGACCGAGGTGGTGTTCGCCCTGCCCGGCCTGGGCATGATGGTCACCACGGCGGTGCTGAACCGGGAGTACATCGTCGTGCAGGCCGGCATCATGCTCACCGGCCTGCTGTTCGTGGCGGTCAACCTGGCGGTGGACCAGACCTATCAGTTCCTCGACCCCCGTTTGCGCAGGCGCTAACCATGAGCAGCGAAACCCTCACCGCGCACGCCGGCTGGCGGCGGCGCTTCATCCAGCCGATCGCGCGGCAGCGCACCGCCGTGCTCGGCCTGGCTATCCTCGCCGTGTACGTCGCCGCCGCCCTGCTGGCGCCCTGGCTCGCCACCCACGACCCCACCGCCCAGGACCTGATGGCGGCCATGCAGGGGCCCAGCGCCGCGCACTGGCTGGGCACCGACTCCTACGGCCAGGACCTCTACTCGCGTCTGCTCTACGGCGCCCGCCTGGCGCTCGTCATCGGCTTCGCCTCGGTCGCCATGGGCCTGGTGGTGGGCGTCGCCATCGGCCTGGTGGCGGGCCTGGTGGGCGGCCGCACGGAATGGGCGCTGATGCGCCTGGTGGACGGCCTGCTGGCCTTCCCGGAGCTGATCCTGGCCATGGCCTTCATGGCGGTGCTGGGCCTGGGCACGGAGAACGTGGTGTATGCCCTGGCCTTGTCCTTCGTCGGCCCCTTCGCGCGCATGACCCGCGGCGACGTGCTGCAGGTGAAGGGCCAGCCCTACATCGAGGCGGCCCGCCTCATGGGCGTGCCCACCCGCGCCATCATCTGGCGCCACGTGCTGCCCAACGTCGTCTCGCCCATCCTGGTGCAGGCCGGCATGCGCGTGAGCATCGCCATCCTGCTGGAGTCGGGCCTGTCCTTCCTGGGCATCGGCGTGGTGCCGCCCACCCCGGACTGGGGCCTGATGATCGCCGAGGGGCGCGCCTTCATCACCATGGCGCCCTGGATCTCCGGCGTGCCGGGCGTCGCCCTGGCGCTGCTGCTGGTGGCCCTCAACCTGGTGGGCGACGGCCTGCGCGACGCCTTCGACCCCAATAGCAACAGGGACTGATCCCAGATGAACAGCCTCAGCCAACTCCCCGCCGCGCCGGCGGACCAGCCACCGCTGCTGGAGGCGCGCGGCTTCAGCCTGAATCGCGGCAAGGCCGCGGTGCTGGACGGCATCGACCTGACCCTGCGCGCCGGCGAGACGCTGGGCCTGATCGGCGAATCCGGCGCCGGCAAGTCCACCCTGGCAATGGCCGTGATCGGCCTGCTGCGCGCGCCGGAGGTGGCCCTCTCGGGCAGCCTGCGGTTTCGCGGCGAGGAGCTCACGGCCCTGCCGGAGAAGGCGTTCCGCCGCCTGCGCGGCAACCAGATCGGCCTGATCTTCCAGGACGCCACCGCCGCACTGAACCCCTGTTTCACGGTCGGGGCGCAGATCGCCGAGCCGTTGCAGCGCCACCTCGGCCTGTCCAAATGGGACCGGCGCGAGCGCGCCGTGGAGCTGATGCAGAGCGTCGGCATCCCGGAGCCGCGCCTGCGCCTCAACGCCTATCCCCATGAGCTGTCCGGCGGCATGCAGCAGCGGGTGATGATCGCCATCGCCCTGGCCTGCAACCCGGCGCTGCTGCTCGCGGACGAGCCCACCAGCGCGCTCGACGTGACCATCCAGGCGCAGATCATGGAACTGATCCTGGAGCGGGTGCGGGCGCTGAATTCCAGCGCCGTCTTCGTGCTGCACGACCTGGCCCTGGGGGCGCAGGTGTGCGACCGCATCGCCGTGATGTACGCCGGCCAGATCGTCGAGGAGGGCCCGAGCGCCGAGGTGCTGGCGCGGCCCCTGCACCCCTACACCCAGGGCCTCAAGTCCTGCGTGGTGGAGCTGGGCGCCCACGAACTGCAGCCCATCCCCGGCCAGGTGCCGCCGCTCTCCGCCATGCCCGGCGGCTGCCGCTTCGCCCCGCGCTGCCCGAAGGCGCAGGCACGCTGCGCGGAACAGCGGCCCGCCGTCGAATGGCGCGAGGGCCGTCATATCGCCTGCTGGTTTCCGGATTGAATGAGGACGCCTGACTTGAAGCCAGCGGGAAGAACCCTCCCCCCGTGGGGGAGGGTGGCGAAGCCGGGTAAGGGGGCGCCCGCCAGGGCGCCTTGCGGCGCCACCCTCTCCCTAACCCTCTCCCGATGGGAGAGGGGATGTGAGCTTAAGGATTAGGAAGACCATGAACTCTGAACCCGTATTCACCCTGCTGGACGTGGAGCGCGGCTACGAGCTGGGCCGCGCCGGCTGGTTCGGCCGGCCGCGCGGCCGCCTCAAGGCCCTGGACGGCGTGCGTCTGGAGATCCGGCGCGGCGACAGCCTCGCCGTGGTCGGGGAAAGCGGCTCCGGCAAGTCCACCCTGATCCGCCTGCTGCTGGGCCTGGAGCCCGCGAGCGATGGCCGCGTCCTCTACGGCACGCGCGACCTGGACCAGCTGGGCCCGGACGAACGCAGGCGATTCGCCCGCGAGGTCGCCTTCATCTACCAGAACGCGCGCGGCTCCATGAACCCTCGCATGCGCATTGCCGACATCCTCGCCGAGCCCATCCGCCTGCACCGCCTGTGCCCGGAAGCGGAAGTGGCCGGGCGCGTGGCGGGACTGCTGGCGCGCGTCGGCCTGGCGGCGGAGATGGCGGCGCGCTTCCCAAATGAGCTGTCCGGCGGCCAGATCCGCCGCGTCGCCATCGCCCGCGCCCTGGCGGCCGAACCGCGCGTGATCATGGCGGACGAGTCGGTGGCCGGCCTCGACGTCTCGGTGCAGGCGCAGGTGCTCAACCTGCTGCGCGGGCTATGCCGGGAGGCCGGCATCACCCTGGTGTTCATCACCCACGACCTGGGGGTGGCGAGCTATCTGTGCGAGCGCATCGCCGTCCTGTACCTGGGCCGCATTGTCGAACAGGGGCCGACCGAGGCCATCCTCAACCACCCGCGCCACCCCTACACACGCGGCCTGATGCAGGCCTTCCCCCGGTTCGGCGCGCCCCTCACCGCACCGCTCAAGGGCGAGATCCCCAGCCCGGTGAACCTGCCCAGGGGCTGCCGCTTCGCCGGCCGCTGCCCGCAGGCCCAGGACCCCTGTCGTGCCAGCGACCCGGTGCTCACGGAACACGCGGGGCGCCAGGTGGCCTGCCTGTTCCCGCTGGAGGCGGCATGACGGCCCGCCACGCGCATTCGGCAGGGGGCGTGGTCACCGCCCCCCACTACCTGGCCACCGCCGCCGGCAAGGCGGTGCTGGAGGCGGGCGGCAACGCCATCGAGGCGGCCCTCGCCGTCGGCGCCACCCTGTGCGTGGTCTACCCGCACATGAACAGCCTGGGCGGCGACGGTTTCTGGCTGCTGTGCGACGAGGCCGGCCGCCTCACCGGCCTGGACGGCGCAGGCCCCGCGGGGCGCGGCTACAGCCGGGCCTTCTACGCGGAGCAGGGCCTGCCGGCCATCCCCGCCCGCGGCCCGCACGCCGCCAACACGGTGGCCGGCCTGGTCTCGGTGTGGGGTGCCGCGCACGCGCTCAGCCGCGCGCGCTGGGGCGGGCGCCTGGGCTGGGCGGACCTGCTCGACCCCGCGCACGGCCATGCCGAGGAGGGCTTCGCCTGCAGCGCCGGCCAGGGGGCGTTCCTGAACCAGAAATGGGCGGAACTGGGCGACTTCTGGGGGCTGACCGCCATCTATGCGCGCAACGGCCAGGTGCCGCGCGCCGACAGCCGCTTCCAGCAGCCCGAACTCGCCGAGTCCCTGCGCCTGCTGCAGCGCAACGGCGCGGACGACTTCTATCGCGGCGAGCTGGCGGCGCGCATCGCCCAGGGGCTCGCGCAGGCGGGCAGCCGGCTCGCCGCGGAGGACCTGGCGGCGTTCCGCTGCCGCGAGGTCGTCCCGCTCACCGCGCCCTATCGCCAGGGCATGCTGGCCAACATGCCGCCCCCGACGCAGGGGCTCGCCTCGCTGCTCATCCTCGGCCAGCTCGCCCGCTTCGACCTGGGCCGGCTCGGGCACCTCTCCGCGGATTACGTGCACCTCGCGGCGGAGGCCACGAAAAAGGCCTTCCGCCTGCGCGACCGCTACGTCGCCGACCCCGACCACGTGGCGATCCCGTGCGCCGAGCTGTTGTCGGAGGAGCGGCTCGACAGCCTCGCCGCCGGCATCGACCCGGCGCGCGCCATGCCCTGGGGCCGGGGCGTGGGTCCGGGGGACACCGTCTGGTTCGGCGTCATGGACGCGCAGGGCCGCGCGGTGAGCGCCATCCAGAGCCTTTACCACGAGTACGGCAGCGGCATCGTCGCCGGCGACACCGGCATCCTCTGGCAGAACCGCGGCTGCTCCTTCTCGCTCGACCCCGCGCACCCCAACGTGCTGGCCCCCGGCAAACGCCCCTTCCACACCCTCAACCCCGCCATGTACCTGGAGGAGGGCCGCCCGCGCCTGGTCTACGGCACCATGGGCGGCGACGGCCAGCCGCAGACCCAGGCGGCGGTCGCCACGCGCGCACTGGACTTCGGCCTGCCCCTGGAACAGGTGCTGGACGCGCCGCGCTGGCTGCTGGGGCGCACCTGGGGCCAGGACTCGGACACCATGAAGCTGGAGGGCCGCTTCGCCCCCGAGGTGTTCGCGGAACTGGCGCGGCGCGGCCACCCGGTCGAGCGGGTGGAGGACTACGCGCAGATGATGGGCCACGCCGGCGTCATCCGCGCACTGCCAGACGGCAGCCGCGAGGCGGCCGCGGACCCGCGCAGCGACGGCGCGGCGGCAGGCGCCTGAAGAAACCACGAAACGTTAGGAAAACCCACGTGCTGGACATTGCCTCCTTTCTCTCCCTCGGCCTCGTCGCGGGCCTCCTCGCCGGCATGCTCGGCATCGGCGGCGGCGTGGTGGTGGTACCCGCCCTGATCTGGATCTTCCAGCACCAGGGCCTGCCCGGCGAGGTCATCCCCCACCTCGCCATCGGCACCTCGCTCGCCGCCATCGTCTTCACTTCGCTCTCGGCGATCCGCGCCCAGCAGAAACGCCGTGCCATCGACTGGCCGGTGGTGCGCCTGCTGGCGCCCGCCACCCTGCTGGGCGGCTTCGCCAGCGGCTATCTGGCGGGGGACGTCCCGGCGGAGGTGCTCAAGGGCCTGTTCGCCGTGTTCCTGCTGTTCGTCGGCACCCAGTTCGTCCTCGACTGGAAACCCGCGGCGCACTGGCGTCTACCGGGCAAGACCGGGCTGTGGGGCACGGGCCTGGGGATCGGCGCACTGTCCGCCCTGCTGGGGATCGGCGGCGGCAACATCACCGTGCCCTTCCTGCATGCCTGCAACCTGGAATTGAAACGGGCCATCGCCATCTCCACCGCGCTGGGGCTGCCCATCGCCCTGTTCGGCGCCGCGGGCTTCGTGCTCTCCGGCTGGGGCCACAGCGCCCTACCTCCCGGCAGCCTGGGCTATATCTCCCTGCCGGCGCTGGCCAGCATCTCCGCCAGCGCCATCCTCGCGGCGCCGTTGGGGGTGCGCCTGTCGCATGCCCTGCCGGTGAAACGCCTCAAGCGCACCTTCGGCGCGCTGGTGCTCGCCATCTCGCTGCGCATGCTGTGGGACGTGATGACGTAAAGGAATGCCATGAACGACATGGACCAGAAGATCCTCGCCATGCTGATCGACGACGGCCGCATGAGCTTCGCCGACATCGCCCGCGAGCTGGGCATCTCGCGCGTACACGCGCGCGACCGGGTGCAGCGCCTGATCGACGAGGGCGTGATCGAGAAATTCACGGTGATCGTCAACCCGGAGAAGATCGGCACCACCGTCTCGGCCTTCTTCGACGTCGAGGTGGACCCGCAGGGCATCGAGTCGGTGGCGGAGGACCTGGCGCGCCAGCCCGAGGTGCGCAGCCTCTACATCATGAGCGACATGCGCAGCCTGCACATCCACACGCTCACCGAGAACAACACCGCGCTGGAGCAGTTCGCGCGCAAGAACCTGCTGTCGCGCCGCCACATCGTCCGCGTGGACTGCAAGCAGCTGCTCACGCGCGTGAAGAACCGGCGCGGCGGCACGCGCATCTGAGCCTCGGCGCGCGCGATCACCTAAGCTGGGGGCATGCCCCCGGTCACCGCCACCTTCCGCTTCTACGAGGAGCTGAACGACTTCCTGCCGCCGCCCCGGCGCAAGCAGGCCTTCTCCGTCGCCTGCGCCGAGGCCGCCACGGCCAAGCACATGATCGAGGCCCTGGGGGTGCCGCACACAGAGGTGGAGCTGATCCTGGTGAACGGCGAGTCGGTGGGCTTCGGCCACCGCCTGCGCGACGGCGACCGCGTCGCGGTGTATCCCCGGTTCGAGTCCCTGGACGTCCTTCCCCTGCTGCGGGTGCGGCCCGTGCCGCTGCGCGAGGCGCAGAACGGCGTGCGCTTCCTCGCCGACGCCCACCTCGGCGGCCTGGCGCGGCTGTTGCGCATGGCCGGCTTCGACACCCGCTACGACAACCACATGGACGACGCCGAGATCGCCGCGCTGGCCGAGGCGGAGGCGCGCACCATCCTGACGCGCGACCTGGAGCTGCTGAAGCGGCGCAACGTCACGCACGGCTGCTTCGTGCACGCCCTGAGGCCGATGGCGCAGCTCCAGGAGGTCGCGGAGCGGCTCGACCTCGCGCGCCTGGCGCGGCCGTTCAGCCGCTGCCTGGAGTGCAACGTGCCGCTACGCGCGGTCGACAAGGCGGAGGTGTGGGAGCGCCTGCCGCCGGCCGTGCGCGCCGGCCAGACGACGTTCCGGCGCTGCGAGGCCTGCGGCCGCGTGTACTGGCCGGGCTCGCACTGGCGGCGCATGCGCGCGGCGCTCGGCGCGGCCCTGCCGGGCAACGGCGCGCTGGCGGATCAGGCGGTGCGCGAGTAGCGCGGCTGGTCGGTGCTGGCCTGGCGCAGGTAGCTGTCGAAGGCCATGGCGATGTTGCGCAGGAACAGGCGCCCCAGGTCGGTGACGGCGATGCGCCCCGGCTCCAGTTGCACCAGGCCGTCCGCCGCCAGCGGCGGCAGGTCGGCGAGGGCGTCGGCGAAGTAGCTGGAAAAATCGATCCCCCACTCCGCGCCGAAGGCCGCCATGTCCAGTTCCAGGTCGCACATGACCTTGGTGATGGCGTCGCGGCGGATGTGGTCGTCGCGCGTCAGGCGCAGGCCGCGCTCCACCGGCAGGTGGCCGCCGCCCACCAGTTCCTGGTAGCGGCCGATCTTCTTCTCGTTCTGCAGGTACACGTCGGCGGTCTGGCTGATGCTGGAGGCGCCGAAGGCGTAGATGTCGCAGTGCTTGTGCGTGGTATAGCCCTGGAAGTTGCGCCACAGGGTCTTGCTCTGCTGCGCCTTGAACATCTCGTCGTCCGGCTTGGCGTAGTGGTCCATGCCGATGTTGTTGTAGCCGGCGGCGCCCAGGCGCTCGTGGATCAGCTGCTGCAGGTCCAGGCGGGTGGCGAAGCTGGGCAGGTCCGCCTCGTTGATCAGCTTCTGGTGCTTCTTCATCCACGGCACGTGCGCGTAGGCGAAGATGGCGAAGCGGTCGGGCGCCCACTTCAGCACCGTGTCCAGGGTGCGCTCGAAGCTCGCCACCGTCTGGTGCGGCAGGCCGACGATCAGGTCCATGTTGATGCTGGAAAAGCCCAGCTCGCGCGCCCAGCCGTAGACCTGCTCGATCAGAGGTTCCGGCTGCACGCGGTTCACCGCCACCTGCACCGCGTTGTCCAGGTCCTGCACGCCGATGGAGAGGCGGTTGAAGCCCCCCTGGCGCAAGGCCTCCAGGTGGGCGCGCGTGAGTTCGCGCGGGTCGGTCTCGCAGCCCATCTCGGCGTCCGGGGCGATGTTGAAGCGCGAGCGGATCATCTCCATGACGCGGCGGATGTCGTCCGGCCGCAGGTAGGTGGGCGTGCCGCCGCCCCAGTGCAGCTGGCGCACCACGCGCGCGGGGTTGGTGAGCGCCGCCACCATGTCCAGCTCCCGCTCCAGGTAGCGCAGGTATTCCTCGGCCTTCTCGTAATGGCCGGTGGCGACCATGTTGCAGCCGCAGTAGTAGCAGAGGGTGTCGCAGAACGGGATGTGCACGTAGAGGGACAGGTCGCGCCCCGTGCCCTGGCTGGCGCGCAGCTCCTGCAGCCAGTCCGCCTCGCTGAAGCTGGTCTGGAAATAGGGCGCGGTGGGGTAGGAGGTATAGCGGGGACCCGGCTTGCTGTACTTCTCCAGGAGTTCGGTGAATGCGGACATTGAAGTGGCCTGTCGATGAATATGCACATTCTAGCCCGCCGCCGCCGGCTCGCCTTGACCAAGGTCTGGTGGCGGATATGGCGGGATGGAAAAAAGTGACTATTCCTTTCGATATATATTTTGCTACACTTTCTTTACCTCCCTGACCGTCGCAAAGACGGTTTTTCGCGGCACCGGTCTCCGGTGCCGCTTTTTTTGCCCACACCACGCGCGTGGTCACGCCATAATCGGCGAAAGAACAGGGAATCCCGGCGATGCAAACCCTCCCCAGCGAGATCTTCAAGGCCTACGACATCCGCGGCGTCGTCGGCAAGACCCTGACACCGGAAGGGGTCGAGGCGATCGGACGCGCCATCGGCAGCGAGGCGCGCGCGCGCGGTTGCACGGAGATGGTCGTGGGCCGTGACGGCCGCCTCTCCGGGCCGGAGCTGGCGGCGGCGCTGACGCGGGGGCTGCGCGCCAGCGGCGTCGACGTCGTCGACCTGGGCCGCGTCACCACCCCCATGGCCTATTTCGCCGCCTGCCACCTCGGCAACGGCTGCGCCGCCATGGTCACCGGCTCGCACAACCCGCCGGACTACAACGGCATCAAGGTGGTGCTGGCGGGCGAGACCCTCTCCGGCGCGGCGATCCAGGACCTGCGCCAGCGCATCGAGCGCGGCGCATTCAGCAGCGGTCGGGGCGGCTACCGCGAGCTCGACATCGCGCCGGACTACCTCGCGCGCATCGCCGCCGACGTGAGGCCTGCGCGCCCCATGAAGATCATCGTCGACGCCGGCAACGGCGTGGCCGGAGCCTTCGCCCCCGCCCTCTACCGCGCCCTCGGCTGCGAGGTGGAGGCGCTGTTCTGCGAGGTGGACGGCCACTTCCCCAACCACCACCCGGACCCCTCGGTGCCGGCCAACCTCGCGGCCCTGATCGCCCGCCTGAAACAGGGCGACGCGGAGCTGGGCCTGGCCTTCGACGGCGACGGCGACCGCCTGGGCGTGGTGACGCGCGAGGGCCGCATCATCTACCCCGACCGCCAGCTCATGCTGTTCGCCGCCGACGTGCTGGCGCGCAACCCCGGAGCCCTGGTGATCTT
Source organism: Pseudomonadota bacterium (assembly GCA_040751755.1). Lineage (GTDB taxonomy): Bacteria > Pseudomonadota > Gammaproteobacteria > Burkholderiales > Thiobacillaceae > PFJX01. The sequence continues at coordinate 359,197 of JBFMHC010000046.1, read as the reverse complement.
CGACGTGAAGTCCACGCGCAACCTGTACGCCTGGATCCGCGCGCACGGCGGCGAGCCGCTGCTGTGGAAGACCGGCCACTCGCTGCTGAAGGCGAAGATGAAGGAGAGCGGCGCCCTGCTGGCGGGCGAGATGAGCGGCCATATCTTCTTCAAGGAACGCTGGTACGGCTTCGACGACGGCCTCTACGCCGGCGCGCGCCTGATCGAGATCCTCGCGCGCTCCGCCAACGCCAGCGCCGTGCTGCACGGCCTGCCGGACTCCCTCAGCACGCCGGAGCTGCAGATCCGCCTGCCGGAGGGCGAGCCGCACCGCCTGGTCGAACAGTTGCGCGGCAGCGCCACCTTCGAGGGCGCGCGCGAGGTCAACGACATCGACGGCCTGCGCGTGGAATACGCCGACGGCTTCGGCCTGATGCGCGCCTCCAACACCACGCCCAGCCTGGTGCTGCGCTTCGAGGCGGACGACCCCGCCGGCCTGGCGCGCATCCAGCGCGACTTCCGCCGCGTCATCGCCGGCGCGCTGCCCGGGACGGTGCTCCCTTTCTAGGCTCCGGGTATCATTCGCGATTGAGCAAACTCGCAGCGACGCCATGAACGCACCCCTCGTCGGTCTCATCATGGGCAGCGTCAGCGACTGGGAAACCATGCGCCACGCCGCCGACATCCTCACGCAGATGGGCATCCCCTTCGAGAAGCGTGTGGTCTCCGCGCACCGCACCCCCGACCTGCTGTTCCAGTACGCGGAGAGCGCGGCCGAACGCGGCCTCAAGTGCATCATCGCCGGTGCCGGCGGCGCCGCCCACCTGCCGGGCATGGTCGCCGCCAAGACCCACCTGCCGGTGCTGGGCGTGCCGGTCATGTCCAAGGCCCTGAAGGGCATGGATTCGCTGCTCTCCATCGTGCAGATGCCCAAGGGCATCCCCACCGCCACCTTCGCGATCGGCGAGGCGGGCGCGGCCAACGCCGCCCTGTTCGCCACCGCCCTGCTGGCCAACGAACTGCCGGAGGTCCGCGAGCGCCTGATCGCCTTCCGCGCGCGCCAGACCGAGGCGGTGCTGGCCATGGAGTTGCCCAAGGAATGAGCATGCTGTTGCCGGGAGCCACCCTGGGCGTGGTGGGAGGCGGCCAGCTGGGCCGCATGTTCACCCTCGCCGCGCGCGTCATGGGCTACAAGGTCGTGGTGCTGGATCCGGACCCCGCCTCGCCCGCCGGCCAGCTGGCCGACACCCATCTCAAGGCCGACTACACGGACGCCGTCGCCCTGTTGCGCATGGGCAGCCTGTGCGACGCGGTGACCACCGAGTTCGAGAACGTACCGGCGCGCAGCATGGAGATGCTCGCCAGGCATTGCCTGGTCGCGCCCTCGGCCGCCGCGCTGGCGGTGGCGCAGGACCGCCTGGAGGAAAAGACCCACGCGCGCGCCTCGGGCTGCGAGACCGCGCCGTTCGCCAACATCGAGACCGAGGCCGATCTCGACGCCGCCTGGCAGGCGATCGGCGCCCCCGCCCTGCTGAAGACCCGCCGCATGGGTTACGACGGCAAGGGCCAGGCGCGGGTGGACAGCCGCGAGGCGCTCGGCGCCGCGTTCGCCCAGCTCGGCGGCGTGCCCTGCCTGCTGGAGGGTTTCCTGCCGCTGGAACGCGAGGTCTCGGTGGTCCTGGCGCGCAACGAGCGGGACGAGATCGCCTTCTTCCCGGTGGCGGAGAACCAGCACCGCAACGGCATCCTCGACATCAGCATCGTCCCCGCCCGCATCCCGGAGGCGCTCGCGGAACGCGCCCGCGACATGGCCGCCCATCTGGCGCGGGAGCTGGGCTACGTGGGGGTGATGGCGGTGGAGTTCTTCGTCCTCCGGGACGGCCGCATCGTCTTCAACGAGATGGCGCCGCGCCCGCACAACAGCGGCCACTACACCCTGGATGCCTGCGCCACCGACCAGTTCCAGCAGCAGGTGCGCGCGCTGTGCGGCCTGCCCCTGGGCGACCCGCGCCTGCTCACGCCGGTGGTGATGGTCAACCTGCTGGGGGATGCCTGGCAGCCGCAACCGGACTGGCAGGGCCTGCTCAGCCACCCCGGCGTGCAGCTGCACCTGTACGGCAAGGCGGAGGCGAGACCGGGACGCAAGATGGGGCACTACAACTGCCTCGCCCCCACGCTGGAAGAGGCGCTGAGCCTCGCCGAGGCGACCCGGCCCAGGCCCTGAGCGCGCGTCATGGCCAACCATCCGCAGGCGGCGATCGAGATGGGAAACGCGGGCCTCTTCAACCGCATCCTCATGGTGTTCGTGCCGGACAAGGCGGCCACCACCACCGGCGTGGTGCTGATCGGCGCGTGCTTCGCGCTTGGCTTCATCGAGATGCTGAGCCGCAACTTCGACAAGGCCAGCCTCAATTTCTACCTGGCCATCGGCATGATGACCTTCCTCGTCGTCATGAAGTACATGAGCCTGCGCGCCAACATCGTCGTCGCGCAGTCCAGCCACAGCATGCTGATCCGGCACATCCACCGGCACCAGCACGATTTCCGCGGACCCGAGACGGGGCGGACGGCCTCGCGCGCCGAGGCGGAGGCGGAGGAACGGGCGCGGGAACGCGCGGGGATCATGGAGGCCCTCGGCAACCTGAAGGACGCCCTCAGGCACATCGAGGAGAGCGACCCCAACCGCGTCAAGTACGAGGCCACCATCGAGATGATGGAGCGGATACTCGCCAACGGCTGAGCCGCGGCTCGTCGCCTCCCTAGCGCGGCGACGGGCCGTCGTCGCGCCGTACCAGGTTCATCTGCACGACCTGCCCCTTCTCGTCCTGGGTGCGGATGCGTACCGGCAACCAGTCCCGCGCCGGCGCGAGCCAGACATCCAGGGCGCCCTCGCCCACGCGGCTGCCCTGCAGGTGCAGGGTATCGAGCGCGCCCTCCCCCGTCTCCAGCCGCGCCCGCGCCAGGATCGTGAAACGGTAGCCCTTGAGCTTGCGGCCGTTGGTGACAGGCAGGACCCAGTCTCCGCGCGACTCGTCGACCGTCATCGACAGATGGAAAGGAAAGCTCAACAGGTCCTGGGTGTTGTCGCGCAGGGGTTCGCGCCCCCTGGGCAAGGTGAGCTCGCGCCGCGCCCAGTCGAAGTGCGCGCTGTCCTCGCGCCGCTTGTTCTTCGTCATGCGGAAGGTCTCAGGCTGCAGGCCGGCGGGCGTGACGCTCCCCTCGCTGCTCTGGACGATGCGCCCGCTCACGAACAAGGCTGCCAGTCCTTGTGCCTCGGCCACACTCTCCAGGCGGTAGCGCCCCCCCTGCGCCCGCCAGGTGTAGGTCGCCTGCCCCAGCCGCAGCCCGTCCTCGCCCGCGTACACGTCATAGACCAGGGTCAGGCGCTCCGGCAGGACACGCGCGCCGGGCATTCCGGCAGGCGCGGGGGCCGCGGCAGGCGGGGCGGTCTCGGGCATCGCCTCGGCAGGTGACGCCGCGGGCACCAAGTCCGCCGGCGCGGTGGCACCAGCGGTGGGGGATCCAGACATCTCCGCGGCCTCTGGCTCCTGTTGCGCGGGGGCAGGGCTCGTCATCACCGGCGAAGGTGTCGCAGGGTCCGTCGCGGGGTTCGCCGCGGCATCCGGCGCAAGGGGCGAGGCAGGTCTCGGCGCGCCGGCTGGCTTGGGCCTCGGCTCGACCAGGCGCGCCTGCAGCGGGAAGGGCACCTCCTCGCGTGGGGCCTCCCACCATCGCCCCGCCGAGCCCATCACGCCGAGGTGGATGAGCAGGGAGACTGCGCAGGCGGCGGCGAAGACCTTGCGCCCGCGCCCCATGGCTCAGTCGGAGGGGGAAACGAGTGCCGCGGCCTCGCCGTCGGCGGCATCTCGCACCGCCACCGTGCCGTCCTCGCGCAGCTCCACACGCCCCGCCGCGATCCAGGCCACGGCCATGGGGAAGATGCGGTGTTCCTGGCGCAGCACGCGTGCCGCCAGGCTTGCCGGGGTGTCGTCGGCCAGCACGGGCACCGCCGCCTGGACGACGATGGGGCCGACGTCCACCTCCGGCGTGACGTAGTGCACCGTGCAGCCGTGCAGCTTGACGCCCGCATCGAGCGCCCGCGCGTGCGTGTGCAGGCCGGGAAAGGCCGGCAGCAGGGCGGGGTGGATGTTGATCATGCGGCCCTGGTAGCGGCGCACGAAGGCGTCGGTGAGGACGCGCATGAAGCCGGCGAGGATCACCAGGTCGGGGGCATGGCGGTCGATCTCCTGCGCCAGGGCGGCGTCGAAGCCTTCGCGGTCGGGATAGGCCTTGTGGTCGACCACGGCGGTGGCCACGCCGCGCCCGGCGGCGAACGTCAGGCCGGCGGCGTCCGGCCGGTTGCTGATGACACAGGCGAATTCGACGGGGAGATTCGCCTCCAGCAGGGCCTGCATGTTGCTGCCCCGGCCGGAGATGAGGACGACGACTCTCATCAAACGATGATGGTCTGTTCCTGGCCCGCCTCGCGCGCCTTGATCTCGCCCAGGCGATACACGGTCTCGCCCTGGTCGGCGAGGAAGGCCATGGCCGCCTCGGCGTCGGCGGGGGCGACGATCACCACCATGCCGATGCCGCAGTTGAAGGTGCGGTGCATCTCGGGCAGGGCAACGTTGCCGCCCTGTTGCAGCCACTGGAACACCGCCGGCCAGGTCCAGGCATTGGCGTCGATCACGGCGGTGCAGTCCTCGGGCAGGACGCGCGGCACGTTGCCGGTGATGCCGCCGCCGGTGATGTGGGCCATGCCCTTGACGGTGAGCTGCTTCATCAGGGCGAGCAGCGGCTTGACGTAGATGCGCGTGGGCTCCAGCAGCACCTCGCCGAGCGGGCGGCCGTGGAAGTCGGAGGCCAGGTCGGCGCCAGTCACCTCGACGATCTTGCGCACCAGGGAGTAGCCGTTGGAGTGCGGACCGCTGGAGCCCAGGCCGAGCACCGCGTCGCCGGGCCGGATGTCGCGGCCGCTGATGAGTCTGGACTTCTCCGCCACGCCGACGGCGAAGCCGGCCAGATCGTATTCGCCGGCCGGGTACATGCCGGGCATCTCCGCGGTCTCGCCGCCGATCAGGGCGCAGCCGGACAACTCGCAGCCCCGCGCGATGCCGGACACCACGGCCTCGCCCACGTCCACGTCGAGATGGCCGCAGGCGAAGTAATCGAGGAAGAACAGGGGCTCGGCGCCCTGCACCAGGATGTCGTTGACGCTCATCGCCACCAGGTCCTGGCCGATGGTGTCGTGCTTGTCCATCTGGAACGCGAGTTTGAGCTTGGTGCCGACGCCGTCGGTGCCGGAGATCAGCACCGGCTCCTTGTAGTTCTTGGGCAGCTCCATGAGCGCGCCGAAACCGCCGATGCCGGCCAGCACCTCGGGGCGCAGGGTGCGCCTGGCGTGCGGCTTGATGCGCTCGACCAGGGAATCGCCCGCGTCGATGTCCACGCCGGCGTCACGATAGGAGAGGGAGGTGGGGGAGTTGGGCGTGGTCACGGTGTTCGCTGTGCGGGATTGGCAAAAACAGGGTGCTATTCTAGCCGACATGGACGCCCAGCCCCTCCCCTACCGCACCGCCCTCACCGTCGCCGTGGTCCTGGCCGGTGCCTGGCTGCTCTACCTGCTCTCGCCCATCCTCGCGCCCTTCCTGCTCGCCGCCGCACTCGCCTACCTGTGCGACCCGCTGGTGGACCGCCTGGAGGCGCGCCGGCTCAACCGCACCCTGGCGACCACGCTGGTGCTCGCCGGCCTGGTGCTGGTGTTCGTACTCCTCGCGCTCATCCTCGCGCCGCTGTTCCAGGCGCAGGCGCGCCTGTTCATGCAGCAGATCCCCCTGCTCGCGGAATGGGCCGGCGACACCCTGCTGCCGTGGTTCGCCGCCACCTTCGGCGTCGACCTGGTGCGCGACCAGGCGGAGATCCTCGCCTGGCTGCGCGCCCACGTCTCCGAGCTGAGCCGCCTCACCCCCTACCTGCCGAAGCTGGCTGACAGCGGCCTGGCGGTGCTGGGCTTCCTCGCCAACCTGCTGCTGGTGCCGGTGGTGCTGTTCTACCTGCTGCGCGACTGGGACCGCGCGGTGGCGCACCTGGCGGAGTGGCTGCCGGAGCGCCTGCGGCCGCGCGTCGAGGGCTTCGCGCGCGAGATCGACGCGGTGCTGTCGCAGTTCGTGCGCGGCCAGGTGCTGGTGATCCTGGTGATGGCGGTGTTCTACAGCCTCGCCCTGTGGCTGGTGGGGCTCGACTACGCACTCGCGGTCGGACTGGTCTCGGGCATCCTGGTGTTCGTGCCCTATCTGGGCGTGGTGGTGGGCGTGCTGCTCGGCTCGCTCGCCGCCTGGGCCCAGTTCGGTGGCCTCGCCGGCCTGTTGCCGGTGTGGGGCGTGTTCGCCCTCGGCCAGCTCCTGGAGGGCATGGCCGTCACCCCCTGGCTGGTGGGCGAGAAGGTCGGCCTGCACCCGGTGGCGGTGATCTTCGCCCTCATGGCCTTCGGCCAGCTGCTCGGCTTCGTCGGCGTGCTCATCGCCATCCCCGCCGCCGCCATCTCGCTGGTGGCGCTGCGGCACCTCAAGCGGCACCTGGACTGATCAGTCCTCGCGCCGGAACTCGCCCTCGATCACGTCACCCGCGCCACGCTGCGCCGCGTGGTCGCGGTGCACGCCCCTGCCCATCTCGGCGGACCCCGCATCCGCCTGCCCGCCGTGCCGCGTGGCGGCGGGCAGGCGCGGCAGCCCCGCGCCGAGCAGCAGCAGCAGGGCGAGCACGTCGCTGATCGCACCGGGGAAGATCAGCAGCATGCCGGCGAGGACATGCCGGCCGGCGCGCCACATCGCCGCGAACGGGTCCTGGCCGCGGCTGCCGGCGTGCAGCAGCGCGGGCAGGAAGCCGGCGCCGCCGGCGCGGATCAGCCAGCCGCCGGCGAACATCGCGCCCACCAGCCAGAGGACGGTGCGCAACACGCCGATTTCGCCACCGATCACGGCTATTCCTACTATTTCCAGGGCGAAAAAGCCCATGGCTATAATCCCGAAAATTCCTGGCCTCACAAATCACCTTTCCTCGTTAGTCCACGCCCCGCCGTGTCCGACATCCGACTCGTCCTCACCAATCTGCCCGACGGCGAGGTCGCCGTGCGGCTTGCGCGCGAGCTGGTGCAGCGGCGCCTGGCGGCGTGCGTGAACGTGTTGCCGGCCTGCCGCTCGTTCTACCACTGGCAGGGGGCGTTACAGGAAGATGGGGAGATTCCGCTGCTGATCAAGACCACGGCGAAACTTTACCCGGCCCTGGAGGCCTATTTGCTACAGCACCACCCCTACGACCTGCCGGAGATCGTCGCCCTCGACGTCGCCGCAGGCCTGCCCGCCTACTTACGCTGGGTTGCCGAGTCGACGGACACGTCGGCCGGACCGGCCTGATTGGAGCCCGCATGCGCCACACTTTGACCCGTCTGTTCGCCCCCCTGCTCTGCCTGTTCAGCCTCGCGGCACCAGCCGCGCACGCCGAGGAAGACCTGCTCGAACCGGAAAAGGCCTTCCAGTTCTCGGCGCAGCAGAAGGAGTCGGGCAGCGTCGAGGCGCGCTTCCAGATCGCCGAGGGCTACTACCTCTACCACAGCAAGATCCGCTTCTCGGCGGACAGCGGCGTAAAGCTCGGCGCCCCCGACATCCCCCCCGGCAAGGTCAAGCAGGACGAGTTCCTCGGCAAGGTCGAGACCCACCGCGGCGACCTGCGCGTGCGCATCCCCGCCAGCGTCCCCGCCGGCGTGAAGACCTTCAAGCTGCAGGCCGATTTCCAGGGCTGCGCGGACGTCGGCGTGTGCTATTCGCCGCAGTCCGGCACCGCCGTCATCAAGGTCGTGCCGGGCCCGGCCCCCGCCACCTCCGCGGCCGCGCCGGTGCAAGCTCAGAGCGAGGAGGTGCTGGGGCGCCTGAAGGACCTCGCCGCCTCGTTCGGCGGCGGCGACGAGCCCGAGTTCCTGTCCCCGGAGGAGGCCTTCAAGCTCGCCGTCGCGCCGCGCGCGGACGGCAACCTGGAGGCGCGCTTCACGGTCGCGCCGCAGTACTACCTGTACCGCGACAAGATCCACTTCAAGGTGATCGAGCCCGCCGGCGCCAGCGTCGCCGGCCTGGATCTGCCGCAGGCGGAGGCGAAGGACGATCCGAACTTCGGCAAGACCTACGTCTATCACCAGCCCTTCGCGGTGGGCATCAGGCTCGCCGGCGTGCCCGCGGGCACCAAGTCCGTGAAGCTCGCGGCCGGCTACCAGGGCTGCAGCGAGAAGGGCATCTGCTACCCGCCGCAGGAGGCGGAACTGCTCGTCGACCTGGGCGCCTCCGCCGCCGGCACGGCACCCGCAGCCGAAGCCGGCGCGCCGGCGGCGCAGGACACCTCCGAGACCGGCCGCGTCACGCGGATCCTGGAGAGCGGCAACTTCTGGCTGGTCATCGTCAGCTTCTTCGGCTTCGGCCTCCTGCTCTCGCTCACGCCCTGCGTGTTCCCGATGATCCCCATCCTCTCCGGGATCATCGTCGGCCGCGGCGAGCACATCACCAAGACGCGCGGCTTCTCCCTGTCCCTGGCCTACGTCCTCGGCATGGCCACCACCTACGCCATCGTCGGCGTGGTCGCCGGCCTTTCCGGCACCCTCATCTCCAACGCCCTGCAGAACCCGTGGGCACTGGGCACCGGCGCGGCGATCTTCGTCGCCCTCGCCCTGTCGATGTTCGGCTACTACGAGCTGCAGATGCCCAGCTTCCTGCAGAGCCGCCTCACCGAGGCGAGCAACAAGGTGCCGGGCGGCCGCTTCGGCGGCGTGTTCGCGATGGGCGCACTGTCGGCCCTGATCGTCGGCCCCTGCGTCGCCGCGCCGCTCGCCGGCGCCCTGCTCTACATCAGCCAGACCGGCAACCTGTTGCTGGGCGGCGTGTCCCTGTTCTCGCTGGCCCTCGGCATGGGCGTGCCGCTGCTGCTCGTCGGCCTCTCCGCCGGTGCCCTGCTGCCGCGTGCCGGCGCCTGGATGGAGGCGGTGAAGAAGTTCTTCGGCGTCGCCCTGCTGGCGGTGGCGATCTGGCTCATCTCGCCCATGCTCAGCCCGGTGGTGAACATGGCGCTGTGGGCGGCCCTGCTGATCATCTGCGCCATGTACCTGCACGCCCTGGAGCCCCTGGCCGTCAACGCCAAGGGCCTGGCGCGCTTCTGGAAGGGCGTGGGCGTGATCATGCTGGTGGCCGGCATCGCCCTGCTGCTCGGCGCCCTCGGCGGCGGCCGCAACCTGCTGCAGCCCCTCTCGGTGTTCCAGGGCGGCGGCACGGCGAGCGCCGCGGAAAGCAAGCCGCACCTCGCCTTCAAGCGCGTGAAGAGCGTCGCCGAGCTGGACGCCGCGTTGGCGGCGGCCGCCGGCAAGCCGGTGATGCTGGACTTCTTCGCGGACTGGTGCGTGTCCTGCAAGGAGATGGAGAACTTCACCTTCGCCGACCCCAGGGTGCAGGCGCGCCTCAAGGACGCAGTGCTCCTGCAGGTGGACGTGACCAGCAACAGCGCCGACGACAAGGCCCTGCTGGCGCGCTTCAAGCTGTTCGGCCCGCCCGGCATCATCTTCTTCGACCGTGAGGGCAAGGAGATCCCCTATCGCGTGGTCGGCTACGAGAAGACCGAGCAGTTCCTCGCCAGCCTGGACAAAGCCCTGCCCTGATGCCCGCGCTGACCTCCCGGCACGCGCTGCTGGTGCTCTCCCTGGTGGCGGCCGGCCTGGCCACCACCTCGTGGCTGGCGGCGCGGCGCGGCCCCGCCCCGGAATCCGCCCACCTCGGCGCCCCCGAGGAGGTGCGCGCCGCCGGCGTCTGGGCGACGACGCTGCCTGACCTCGCGGAGCGCCCGCAGCCCCTGAAGCAGTGGCTGGGCAAGGTGGTGGTGCTGAACTTCTGGGCGCCCTGGTGCCCGCCCTGCCGCAAGGAGATCCCCGGCTTCATCGAGCTGCAGGCGCGGCTCGGCGGCAAGGGCCTGCAGTTCGTCGGCATCGCCCTGGACGAGGCGGACAAGGTACAGGCCTATGTCGACGAGACCGGCATCAACTACCCCATCCTGCTCGGCGGCCTGCAGGCGGTGACCCTCGGCCAGGACGCCGGCAACCGCCTGGGCGGCCTGCCCTACACGGTGGTGTTCGACCGCCAGGGCAACGCAGTGGCCACGCTCACCGGCGCGGTGGCGGAAGAACGCCTGGCCGGGATCGTCGCGCCGCTGCTATGAACGACGCCCTGACCGTCGAGGCCCCCGCGCAGGCGGTGAAACCGCCTCGTTCCCTGATCAGCGCCGCCGGTCGCGCGATCGGCGACTACGCCATGATCCGCGACGGCGACCGCGTGCTGCTCGGCCTATCCGGCGGCAAGGACAGCCTCGCGCTGCTGCACGTCCTGCTACACCTGCAACGCCGCGCGCCGGTGCGCTTCGAACTGGCCGCCTGCACCGTCGACCCTCAGTCGCCGGAATACGACCCCTCGCCGCTCAAGCCCTACCTGGCGGCGCTCGGCGTGCCCTATTTCTACGAGTCGCAGCCCATCGTCGAGTCCGCCGCCGAACACATGCGCGGCGACTCCTTCTGCGCCTACTGCTCACGCATGCGGCGTGGCATCCTCTACCGCATCGCGCGGGAGAACGGCTACAACGTGCTGGCCCTGGCGCAGCACCTCGACGACCTGGCCGAGACCTTCATGATGAGCGCCTTCTTCGGCGGCAAGCTGCGCACCATGCAGGCGCACTACCTGAACGACGCCGGCGACGTGCGCGTGATCCGCCCCTTCGTCTACGCGCGCGAGCGCCAGACCCGCGACTTCGCCGCGCACGCCGGCCTGCCGGTGATCTATGAAAACTGCCCGGCCTGCTTCTCCATGCCCATGCAGCGCTACCAGATGAAGGCCCTGCTCGGCGAGCAGGAGCGGCAGCACCCGCAGCTGTTCGCCAACCTGCTCACCGCCATGCGCCCGCTCATGGCCTTGCAGATCGCGGAAGCGGGCGATCAGGACGCCCCCATCTCCGACGCCCTCTCCGCCGCCGAGGTGGGCAGCTGCGAGGCGGCATGAGCACCTACGTGATCGGCGACATCCAGGGCTGCCACGGCGCCTTCCTGGAACTGCTCGACGCGGTCGGCTTCGACCCGGCGCGGGACCGGGTCTGGATCACCGGCGACCTGGTGAACCGCGGCGAGGACTCGCTGGCGGTGCTGCGCTGGTGCATGGCGCACGACCACGCAGTGGTGGCGGTGCTGGGCAACCACGACCTGCACCTGCTGGCGGTGGCGGAAGGCTTCGTGCCGCCGCACCGCAAGGACACCCTGGAGATGATCCTCGGCGCGCCCGACCGCGAAGCGGTGCTCACCTGGCTGCGCCACCGCCCCATGGCGCATCGCCAGGGCCAGTGGCTGATGGTGCACGCCGGCCTCGCGCCGGAGTGGACGGGAGACGACGCCGAGGCGCACGCACGCGAACTGGAACAGGCCCTGCGCGGCCCGCAATGGCGCCACTTCCTCAAGCACATGTACGGCAACGAGCCGCGCCGCTGGAGTCCCAACCTGGAGGGCCAGGAACGCCTGCGCTTCCTCGCCAACGCCTTTACCCGCACGCGCTACCTGCACCGCGACGGCAGCCTGGAGTATCAGCACAAGCTGGGCCTCGGCACCGCCCCAGCCGACCTCGTCCCCTGGTTCGACTTCCCCGGCCGCAAGGCGCGCGACGTGCGCGTCCTGATCGGTCACTGGTCTGCACTGGGCCTGCTCGTGCGGGAGGATGTGGTGGCGCTGGATACCGGCTGCCTGTGGGGCGGCACCCTGACGGCGTTCAGGCTGGAAGACGGGCGTCGCTTCCAGGTGCAGTGCCACGTGCGCCAGTCGCACCACGAATAGCCGCCTCGGCCAGCGCCGCCAGCTCCCGTCTCCCGCGCCCCGCCTCGTGCGGGATCATGGGCAGGAACTCCACCTCGACGAACAGGCGCGACTGGCGCGCGATCTGCCACATGGACTGGCCCAGGCTCATGTCGCCGAAGTAGGCCGCCACGTCGCTGTGGCGCCCCTCGGCATCCAGATAGCGCAGGCGCACCGGCCAGACCTCGGCGCCGGCCTGGACGGCGGGCTGGAACAGGGAAGGGTAGAAGGGCATCACCTCGCGTCCGTCCGAGGTCGTGCCCTCGGGGAACAGGGCGAGCAGGTCGCCGCCGCGCAGGTGTCCGCTCATCACCTGATTGACCCGCATGGCGTCGGACTTCTTCTCGCGCACCAGGAACACCGTGCCGACCTCCTGCGCCAGCCAGCCGATCAGCGGCCAGCCCTGCACCTCGGCCTTGGAGATGAATCGCACCGGCAGCAGGCTGTGCAGGATGTGGATGTCCAGCCAGGAGACATGGTTGGACACCAGCATGGCACCGCCGCCGCGCACCATGGGCGGGCGGCCACACGTCGTCACGCGGATGTTGAAGATGGCGAGCATGCCCACCGCCCAACGCGTGACGCGGCGTCCCCGCTCGGCCGCGTCGAGGTGCGGGAACAGCAGCAGGATGGTGAGCGCGCCGGCCAGCAGGTGGCCGGCCAGGCGCAACAGCTTGAGGAAGGCCATGCCGGGGGGACGCGCCTTACTTGGTGACGCGCGCCTGGCCACCGGACTCCAGCACGCGCACGCGGTCGCCGCGCGCGAACGACTCGCCGGTGTCTTCCTGAACCACGGCGATGGTGCGGCCGGAGTCCAGGCGCACGGTAATCTCCAGGCCCGGCTTGCGGGTCAGGCCCTCTTCCGCCGCCTTGCCCGCCACGCCACCGGCCACCGCGCCGAGCACGGCGCCGATCGCCGCACCCTTGCCGCCGCCGATCTCGCTGCCGGCGACGCCGCCGACCACGCCGCCGGCGATGGTGCCGACGCCGCTGTCGGTGCCCTCCAGGCGCACCTGGCGCACGCTCTCGACGACGCCCATCTTCACCTCGTAGACGCGGCGCGCCTCGGCGCGCTCGTAATCGCCGCTGCCCAGGCCACTGGCGCAGCCGCCCAGCAGGGCGGGGATCAACAACAGTGCGAGATGCCTCTTCATGTTCCTCTCCTTAGAGTGCGTATCCATATTCGGTCCGGAAGCGTTCCTCGATCCCCTCCCAGGTGAAGCGGTGGTTCTGCCCGCCGCGCTGGGCGATCTTGATCGCCCCCAGGAGGCCGGCGAGGCGGCCGCAGGTCGGCCAATCGTAGCCCTTGTGCATGCCCATCATCAGGCCGGCGCGATAGGCGTCGCCGCAGCCGGTCGGGTCGATGACGGCGCTCGCGCGAGCCGCCGGCACCTCGTGCACGCGGCCGTCGGCGTAGATGCGCGAGCCCTCGCCGCCAAGGGTGACGACCAGTGCCTTCACCTCCCCGGCCAGTTGCTCGAGGGTGTGACCGGTGCGCTCCTGCAGGAGTTTCGCCTCGTAATCGTTGCAGGTGAGGTAATCCGCCTGGCGCACGAAGGCCATCAGCTCCTCGCCGTTGAACATGGGCAGGCCCTGGCCCGGATCGAAGATGAAGGGGATGCCCGCCTCGGCGAACTGGCGCGCGTGCTCGATCATGCCCTGGCGCCCGTCCGGCGAGACGATGCCCAGCCGGATGTCGGCTGCACTGCCGACCCGGTTATGGTGGGCGTGATTCATGGCACCGGGATGAAAGGCGGTGATCTGGTTGTCGTCCAGGTCGGTGGTGATGAAGGCCTGGGCGGTGTAGGTGTCGGCGATGCGACGGATGTGCTCGCGGCCGATCTCCAACTGTTCGAGGCGCGCATCGTAGGGGCCGAAGTCGTCGCCCACCGTCGCCATGATCACCGGCTCGCCGCCCAGCATCTTCAGGTTGTAGGCGATGTTGCCGGCGCAGCCGCCCCACTCGCGGCGCATGTCCGGCACCAGGAAGGCGACGTTGAGGATGTGGATCTGGTCCGGCAGGATGTGGTTCTTGAAGTGGTCCTTGAACACCATGATGGTGTCGAAGGCCATGGAGCCGCAGATGAGTGTGCGCATGGTGTCGTGGGGTTGTCGTCGATGCCCGGATTCTCGCCTCCCGCGCGGCAAAAAGACAGGGCGCGCGGCGGAATGAGGGATACTATGCGCCGTCCCGAACCGCCCCCTGCCGAAGTGCCCGCCCGCCCCCACCGCCCGCCACGCCACCCGACCGGAGCCGCGGCATGCTGCAACTGATCCGCGCCTACTGGCCCGAGTACCGCGACTACCGCGGCAAGCTGCTGCTGGCCCTCGCCGCCATGCTCATGGTCGCAGGGGCGACCGCCGCCATCGCCTGGATGATGAAGCCCCTTCTCGACCAGATCCTGATCGAGAAGGACACCCGCCTGCTCTACGTCCTGCCGTTGTTCATCATCCTCGCCTATCTCGCCAAGGGGCTGGGCAGCTACGCGCAGATCTACGCCATGAGCTTCGTCGGCCAGGACATCGTGCGCAAGGTGCGCGATCGCCTGCTGGAACACCTGCTGCACCTGGACCTGGCCTTTTTCCACCGCTATCACTCCGGCGAGCTGATCAGCCGCGTCACCAACGACATCGGCCGCATCCAGAACGCGGTCTCCACCAGCCTCGCCACCCTGGTACGCGAGTCGCTGACCGCGCTGGCCCTGATCGGGGTGGTGATCTACCAGAGCCCGGCACTCGCCTTCATCACCCTGGTGGTGATTCCCGCCGCCTACATCCCGGTCAACGTGCTGTCCAAGCGCCTCAAGCGCATCGCCCACGCCACCCAGGCGAGCAACGCCGAACTGACCTCGGGCCTGTCGGAGATGTTCGCCAACGTCGAGGCGATCAAGGCCTACCACACCGAGTCCTTCGAGGCCGCGCGCTTCGCGCGCGCCAACCGCGGCTTCTTCGGCATCAGCATGAAGTCGGTGCGCACCAGCGGCCTGGTGGTGCCGGTGATGGAGCTGTTCGCCTCCTTCTCCGCCGCCGCGGTGATCGCCGTGGGCGGCCGCCAGGTGGTGGACGGCAGCCTCACGGTGGGGGCCTTCTTCTCCTTCATGACCGCCCTGTTCATGGCCGTCGACCCGATCCGCCGCCTCTCTTCGACCTACACCCAGTTCCAGGACGCGGTGGCGGCGCAGGAACGCATCCAGGCCATGCTCGAACTCGCGCCCGAGGTGCGCAGCGGCGAGGCGGAACTGGCGGACGTGGCGGCGCTGGCGTTCGAGGAGGCCGGCCTGGCCTACGGCGAGAAAACCGCACTGCACGGGGTCAGCCTGGCGGCGCGCAAGGGCGAGGTGATCGCCCTGGTGGGCGGCAGCGGCGGCGGCAAGAGCTCGATCGCCGCCCTGTTGCTGCGCTTCTTCGACGCCTCCTCCGGGCGCGTCGCCCTCAACGGCCGCGACATTCGCGACTACTCCCTCGCCTCCGTGCGCGGCCGCATCGCCATCGTCACGCAGCGGGTGCACATCTTCAACGACAGCATCGCCGCCAACGTCGCCTACGGCCGCGAGATCGACGAGGCGCGCGTGGTCGAGGCGCTGCGGAAGGCCAATCTGTGGGAATTCGTCGCCGGCCTGCCGCAGGGCATCCACACCCTGCTCAACGAGGCGGGCACCAACCTCTCCGGCGGCCAGCGCCAGCGTGTCGCCATCGCCCGCGCCCTCTACCGCGCCCCCGCAGTCCTGATCCTCGACGAGGCCACGAGCGCCCTGGACAACCAGAGCGAGGCGGCGATCCTGGAGACGATCCGCGTGCTGGCGCCGGAGGTCATCACCCTCATCATCGCGCACCGCCTCAAGAGCGTAGAGATCGCCGACCGCATCTACCTGATCCAGGACGGCCATGTCCTGTGCCAGGGCGGCAAGGCCGAGCTGATGCGCGACTGCGAGCACTTCCGGGAGCTGTACCAGTGAGATTCAACATCCAGACCCCGTGGGGGCGACTCACCGCCTGGCTCTACGCCATGCTGGTGGAACACAACTTCACCAACCTGTTCCGCTTCAATTTCCACCGCATCTCGGCGGAGGCCTTCCGCTCCTCGCAGCCGACCATGTGGCAGATGCGCCGCATGGTGAGGAAGCACGGCATCAAGACCATCCTCAACCTCAAGGGCGCCAACCCGAACTCCGCCTATTGGTACTTCGAACAGGAGCAGTGCGCGAAACTGGGGGTGAAACTGGTCAACATCAGCATCGCCTCGCGCAGCATCCCCGACCTGGACCGCATCCGCCGCGCCAAGGAGGTGTTCGAGACCGTCGAGTACCCGGTATGGATGCATTGCAAGGCGGGCGCCGACCGGGCCGGCATCTATTCCACCCTCTACCAGCACTTCCGCCAGGGCCGACCGATCGAGGAGACCGACCAGCTAAAGCTCTGGCCCTACGGCCACATCCGCCACTCCAAGGCCGGCAAGTTCGACCACTACCTGGACCTGTACATGGCCTACCACAAGGACCACCCCGAGGTCGGCCTGCTGGAGTGGGCGGAGAAGGTCGCCGACCGCGACCGGATCGACCGCGAGTACAAGGCCGGCGGCCTCGCCAGCTTCATCAACGACGTGGTGCTGCGGCGCGAGTGAAGCCCACCCGCGACCGCAGCGGGCTCAGTTCCCCGTGACCTTCCCCGGCGCGGCGCGGTGATCGACGTTGGTCTTAATGCCCTTCCTGTCGCGAGCCGGCACCGCGCGGCGGGGCGCCACGGCACTGTCATTGCTCGCGGCAGGCCGGACGGACGCCATGGCCGCCTGGCTTTCGATACAGTGGGCCTGATAGTCCTCCGCCATGCCGGCATGGCCAAGCAGAGGCAGGAATGCCGTGAGGATCAGGGTGATGAGTCGCATGATGGGTTCTCCCTCGAAGGATCTGACAGTAAATAAGAAAATGCTTATATTCTTATCGGCAAGTCAGACCACCCGGCGCATGGCAAGTTCATACCACCCGTCGCGCACGCAAAAAATCGGCCCGCTCTGGGCGGGCCGCACATCTGGGGAAAGTCAGGAAGCGGTCACTGCCGCACGGTGTCGATCACCAGTCTCACGTCCTTCGCACCGACCTTGACCAGCTTCAAGGTGCCCTCCAGGTCGCCCTTCGCGCCCTTGATGTCGCCCGACTTGGCGATGCGGGCGGTGAGGCTGACCTCCTTGAAGTTGGACAGCTTGTGGTCAGGGTTCATGGCCATGCTGTCGTTCAGCTCGAACTCGAGCGGGAAGGCGCCTGCGTTGGCGCGGATCGCCGCCACCGGCGGGCCAGCCTCGCCGGTACGGGCGAACAGGAACACCACGTCCTTCTCGTCGACCTTCGCCTTGAGGGCGGGGGCGATGTCGAGCTTGCCCCGGATCGTCGGCCCCTGGGCCGCAGCCTCGCCCTGGTCGGCGAGGTTGTCGAGCCCGGTCACGCCGCCGCGCGACAGGCGGGTCGCCTCCTTCTGCGCCTCCAGGATGTCCTGGGCGTAGGGCGACTCGGGCGGCAGCAGCTTGTGCAGATGCTTGAAGTAGTAGGCGGCCTGCGCGAAGTTGCGCTGCTGGAAGTTGGCGATACCCGCCAGTTCCAGGCCCTTGAGGTCGTCGGGGTCCTTCTCCAGCGCCTTGAGGACCAGCTCCATGGGCTTGCCCTGCAGCACGCGGTCGTTGGTGATCGCCAGGGCCTCGGCGTAGCCGCTCATCACCGAGGGCTCCTCGGGGCGCAACTGGATCGCCCTCTCGTAGGCCTTGAGCGCCTCCGGCCAGTGGCCGACCACCGCATAGGTCTTCGCCAGCATGCTCCAGGCCACGCCGTCGTTGGGATCGGTGCGCGTCTTCTCCTCAACCTTGGCGATCATCTTCATGATGTCGTGCTCGCCCTTGACGACGTTGGCATCCGGATTCGCCTGCGCCTCGGCGATGGCGATCAGCGAGGTGGGGTTGCCGAACAGAAAATACAGGCCGAAGGCGGCCGCCGGGATCACGGCGGCAAGCGAGAAACCGAGCTTGCGCCCCCCTGCGGCCAAGGGGGCGACGGCTGCCTCCTGCGCCAGCGCGTCCTCGGCCAGGCGCGCCTCCAGCTCCAGCTTGGCGGTCTGGAACTGGTCCTCGGAGAGCAGGCCGTTGGCGCGATCCGCCTCCATCTCCTTCATCTGGTCACGGTAGACGGCGATGTTGATGTCGCGCCGCGCCGCCTTGGCCTCGCGCGGCTTGCGGCGCAGCAGGGGCGGCAGGACGAAGGCGAGGGCGACGGCGACGCAGGCGACGGCGGCGGCCCAGAACAGGGAAACGGTCCAGAACGGGGTCATTTGTTGTCTTCCAGCAGTTGCGCGGCGGCGGCGAGCCGCTTCTCGTCCAGCGGCGCATCCTTGAGGGCGCGGCGCTTCTTCAGGGTGGCGTACCAGACCACGCCACCGATCATCAGGAACAGCAGCGGTCCCAGCCAGAGCAGATAGGTCACCGGCTTGAACGGCGGCTGGTAGAGCACGAAGTCCCCGTAGCGGTTGGTGAGGTACTCGATCACCTCCTTGTCGTTCTTGCCCGCCTTCATCTGTGCGCGGATCTCCCGCCGCAGGTCCTCGGCGAGCTCGGCATGCGAGCCCGCGAGCGACTCGTTCTGGCACACCAGGCAGCGCAGCTCCTCGGCAAGCCTGATCATGCGCTGCTCGATCACCGGGTCCTCGGCGTTGGGTGCCGCCTCGCCGGCGAAGGTCGGCGCGGCAAGCGCCAGGAGGATCGCGAACAGCAGCTTCTTCATGCGCCCAGCTCCTTCAGCTTCGGTTCGATCTTGTTCTTCCACACGTCCATGTCGATGGGGCCGATGTGCTTCAGGCGCACGATGCCCGCCTTGTCGATCACGTAGGTCTCCGGCGTGCCGGTGACGCCGTAGTCGATGCCTACCTTGCCGGACAGGTCGTCCGGCACCGCCGCGTAGGGGCTGCCCTGCTGCGCCAGCAGCTGCGCGGCCTCGCGGTCCTTGTCCTTCCAGTTGAGGCCGACGATGGGCACCGCCTGGTCCTGCGCCAGTTGCATCAGCACGGGGTGTTCCTGGCGGCAGGACACGCACCACGGCGCCCACACGTTGAGCAGCCAGACCTTGCCCTGCATGTCCGCGGGGCTGAAGCTCTGCGCCTCGTTGCCCACCAGCGGCAGGGTGAAGGCGGGCGCGGGCTTGCCGATGAAGGGCGACGGCACCTCGCGCGGGTTGAGGAACAGCCCCTTGGCGAAGAAACCGACCAGGACGAAGAAGATGATGACGGGGAGCCAGCGTTTCATGCTCAGGCCCCCTGGGTGGCGGCGCCGGCGGGGACCGCCGACTTCTTCACGGCGATGCGGTAGCGCCGGTCGGAGGCGGCGAGGAAGCCGCCGATCACCAGGAACAGCGCGCCCAGCCACAGCCAGTTGATGAAGGGCTTGTGGAACACGCGCACCGACCAGGACCTGGCCTCCTCGTCCAGCGGCTCGCCGAGGGCGACGTAGACGTCGCGGAAGAAGTTGGGATGGATCGCCGCCTCGGTCATGGGCATGCCGGAGGCGTTGTAGACGCGCTTCTCGGGGTGCAGGGTGGCGATCTTGCGGCCGCCCTGGCTCACCTCGACGGTCGCGCGCATGCCCTGGTAGTTGGGCCCCGGGAAGGACTCGGCACCCTGGAAGGTGAAGGTGTAGCCGGCCAGTTCGGTGTAGTCGCCGGCGTTCATGCGCACGTCGCGCTCCTGCTGGTAGTTCGCCACCAGGGTGATGCCCGCCACGCCCCAGGCCAGGCCCAGGTGCGCCAGCTGCATGCCCCAGAAGGCGCGCGGCAGGCTGCCCAGGCGGGCGCCGTTCTTCATGCGCTCGCGGAAGCCGACCAGCACGGTCAGCAGGATCCACGCCGCGAGGGAGAAGCCGAGCGCGGCCCAGGGATTGAAGCCATCGAGGGTGAGGGGCAGCAGCAGGCCGGTGGCGACGGCGACGGCCAGCGCCCACTTCAGGCGGCCGAACATGTCCGGCAGGCTCGCCTCCTTCCAGCGCGCCAGCGGCCCCACGCCGACGAGGAACAGCACCGGCGCCATCACCGGCACGAACACGGCGTTGAAGTAGGGCGGGCCGACGGAGATCTTGCCCAGGCCCATGGCGTCCATGAACAGGGGGTAGAGGGTGCCGAGCAGCACCGAGCCCATGGCCGCCAGCAGCACCACGTTGTTGGCGAGCAGCATGGCCTCGCGCGAGAACCAGGTGAAGGCGCCGCCGGTCAGCATCTTCGGCGCGCGCCAGGCGTAGAGGATGAGGGAACCGCCGATCACCACGGCGAGGAAGCCGAGGATGAAGCTGCCGCGCGCCGGGTCGGTGGCGAAGGCGTGCACCGAGGAGAGCACGCCGGAGCGCACCAGGAAGGTGCCGAGCAGCGACAGCGAGAAGGCGATCAGCGCCAGCAGCACGGTCCAGGCCTTGAAGGCGCCGCGCTTCTCGGTCACCGCCAGGGAGTGGATCAGCGCGGTGCCGGCGAGCCAGGGCATGAAGGAGGCGTTTTCGGTCGGGTCCCAGAACCACCAGCCGCCCCAGCCCAGCTCACGGTAGGCCCACCAGGCGCCGAGGACGATGCCGGCCGTCAGGAAGGCCCAGGCCACCGTGGTCCAGGGCCGCGACCAGCGCGCCCAGGCGGCGTCCAGCTTGCCCGACATGAGGGCGGCGAGGGCGAAGGCGAAGGCCACCGCGAAGCCGACGTAGCCCATGTACAGCATGGGCGGATGGATGATCATGCCCCAGTCCTGCAGCAGCGGGTTCATGTCGCGGCCATCCGGCGGCGCGGGCAGGAGGCGCTCGAAGGGGTTGGAGGTGGTGAGCAGGAAGGCGAGGAAGCCCACGGAGATCAGGCCCATGACGCCGATCACGCGGGCCACCATCTCGTCCGGCAGGTGGCGCGAAAACACCGACACCGCCGTGGTCCAGAAGCCCAGGATCATCACCCACATGAGCATGGAGCCCTCATGCGAGCCCCAGGTGGCGGTGAAGCGGTAGACCTCGGGCAGTTGCGAGAAGGAGTTGCGCGCCACGTTCTCCACCGAGAAGTCGTTGGTGAGGAAGGACCAGGCCAGGCAGCCGAAGGCCAGGGCGACGAACACGAACTGTCCCTGCGCCGCCGGCCGCGCCACCGCCATCAGGGCGGCATTGCCGCGCGCGGCGCCGATCAAGGGCAGGATGGCCTGGGTCAGCGCCAGCAACAGCGCGACGATAAGGGCGAAATGGCCTAGCTCGGGAATCATGTCTTCTCCTCGGGGGTATCTGTGCCGACTGCTTACTGGGCCAGCGTTTCTTGCGCCTTGGCCGCTTGTTCCAGCGCGTGCGCAGCCTCGGGCGGCATGTAGTTCTCGTCATGCTTGGCGAGGACCTGGGTGGCGGTGAACAGACCGTCCTGACCCAGTTTGCCCTCCGCCACCACGCCCTTGCCCTCCTTGAACAGGTCGGGAAGGATGCCCTTGTAGGCGACGGGGATGGACTTGGCGGTGTCGGTCACCACGAAGCGCACGGTCAGGCCGTCGGGCTCTCGCTTCAGGCTGTCGGCCTCGACCAGGCCGCCGATGCGGAAGGCGCGGTCCGTGGGGGCCTCGCCGCGCGCCACCTGGGTGGGCGAGAAGAAGAACACCAGATTGCTCTGGAAGGCGTTCAGCACCAGGGCGGCGGCGATGCCGATGCCAGCGAGCGCGAGGACGATGACGAGGAGTTTCTTGTGACGCGATTTCATTGCTCTTCCCATTGCTGCATGCGCTTGAGGCGGCGGCGAGTGTCGCCGGCGGCGCGCCGCAGCAACATGACCTCGATCAAGACGCACAACGCCGTGACGCCGTAGGAGCCCCAGACATAGAGGCCGTAGCCGCCCATGTCCCAGAATGCCGACCAGCTAGCCCATTCCATCTCAGTTCCCCTTTTCCAACAGGGCCTTGACCCACTCGGTCTGTCGCTCGCGCTCCAGGATGATGCGGCGCACGCGCACCAGGGCCACGGCGATGGTGTAGAACCAGGCGGCGAAGGCCAGCACCAGCATGCCCTGCAGCATGACGGCGGCCATGCTCGGCGCCTTGGTAAGACTCACCGACGCCCCCTGGTGCAGGGTGTTCCACCACTTCACCGAGAAATAGATGATGGGCACGTTGATCGCGCCGATCAGGGTCAGCAGCGAGCCGGCGCGGTCGCCGCGGCGGATGTCGTCGATCGCCGCCCACAGGGCGATGATGCCGACATAGAGGAACAGCAGGATCAGCTCGGAGGTCAGGCGCGCGTCCCAAACCCACCATGCGCCCCACATGGGCTTGCCCCACCAGGCGCCGGTCCACAGCGCGACGAAGGTGAACATCGCGCCGGTGGGCGCCAGGGCGCGCGCCATCATGAACGACAGGCGGGTGTTGAAGGCCAGGCCGATGGCGCCCCAGAAGGCCATCACGAGGTAGATGAACATGGACATCCAGGCCGCCGGCACATGGATGAAGATGATGCGGTAGGCCTCGCCCTGCTGGAAGTCGGTGGGGGCGAGGAAGAAACCGATATACAAGCCCCAGACGGCGAGGATGCCCGCGCCCCAGGCGAACCAGGGGATGAGCCTGCCGGCGAGGTGGTAGAAGGTGGCGGGGGAGG
This sequence comes from Pseudomonadota bacterium, assembly GCA_040751755.1. GTDB lineage: Bacteria > Pseudomonadota > Gammaproteobacteria > Burkholderiales > Thiobacillaceae > PFJX01. The sequence goes on along the minus strand of JBFMHC010000046.1, from coordinate 336,698 downwards.
CGTAGGTGTAGAGGTTCATTCCATGGAGACACGTAAGGCGGCGGCGGCGATCCAGGGCGCAATCATAAAGGACAGCACCAGGAACGCGCCCAGCAATGACAAGTGGGCCTCGGCCCCGGTTCCCGCCATCACGCCATCGACGGCGCCGGCGCCGAAAATAAGTGCCGGCACGTACAGGGGCAGGATCAGCAGGGTCAGCAACACGCCGCCGCCGCGCAGCCCCAGGGTGAGGGCGGCGCCCACGCCGCCGAGCAGCGAGAGGATGGGGGTACCGAGCAGGAGGGAGAACTCCAGGGTGAGGATGGCCTCGCCCGGCAGGTTGAACTGCAGGCCCAGCACCGGCGCGACGAGCAGGAGGGGGATGCCGTAGATCAGCCAGTGCGCGAGCGCCTTGCCGAGCACCAGCAGGACCGTGGGCTCGGGCGAGAGGATCATGTGCTCCAGGCTGCCGTCGCGGTGATCGTCGGCGAACAGGCGGGAAAGGGAGAGGAGCGAGGCCAGGGTGGCGGCGACCCACAACACGCCGGGGCCGATGCGCGCCAGCATCTCCGGCTCCGGCCCCACGCCGAGCGGGAACAGGCTCGCCACCATGACGAAGAAGAACTGCGCGATCAACCAGTCGCCGCGGCGGCGCGCCGCCAGGGTGAGGTCGCGACGCAGCACGGCGAGCAGGAAGCGGTGCATCGAAACCGTCGCCTCAGGCCAGTTCCGGGATGGCGACGTTGCCGACCAGCAGGCGCTGCACCGGCATACCTTCCAGGTTCAGGGCCTGGTGGGTGGTGGCGACCACCATGCCGCCGGCGGCCAGATGGTCGCGGATCAGGCCCTCCATCATCGCTACCGCGTGCACATCCAGCCCGGTCAGGGGTTCGTCGAGTATCCATAGCGTCGCGCCGGCGAGCAGCAGGGCCGCGAGGGCGACCCGGCGACGCTGGCCGAAGGAGAGGACGCGGCAGGGCAGGTCCAGGCAACGCGACAGACCCAGGCGCTCCAGGGTGGAGATGGCACGCGCGTCATCGAGGGCGCGGCCTTGCAGGCCCTCGGCGAAGCGCAGGTTCTCCACCGGATCGAGGTCGTCCTTCACGCCGTTGGCGTGCCCCAGGTACATCATCTCCGCGTGATAGCGCTCACGCTGCCGGCCGATCGGCTCGCCGCGCCAACGCACCTCCCCATCCTCGGGGCGGGCCAGGCCGGTGAGCAGACGCAGCAGGCTGGTCTTGCCCTGGCCGTTGCCTCCCTGCACGAGCAGCATCTCGCCGGCCGTGACGCTGAAGTTCATGCCCTTGAACAGCAGCCTGTCGCCGCGGGCGCAGGCAAGGTCGTGCACGGAAAGGGTGGGATCGGTCATAGAACTGCGGCAAACATGGCCGGGCGAGGATACCTGCAAACACAGGGCGAAAAAACCGGCCCCTCAATAAAAAGGGGCGGATCGCTCCGCCCCTTTCCTGGCTGCTGTCGCTTACTTGGCGGCGACGGCGGCACCCTTCATCTTCGCCAACTCTTCCTTCAGCATCTTGATGCCGGCCTGCGAGGAATCGATGGAGCGGGTCAGGGACTCGCGCGCGTCATCCGGGTTGTGGAAGCCGTCGGAGTTCTCGGCGGTCCACCATTCCCAGTACAGGTTGGCGTCGTATTGCATGTCGAGGGCCTTGTCCATCACCTCGGCGGAGACGCCGGCTTCCTTGGCCTTCATGATCACGTCGATGAACTGGGCGATCCAGAACTCGGCCTTGGTCATCTTGCCGCGGATGTAGCCCTGGATGGCGTCGATCTGGTACTTGGCCTCTTCCTCGCTCCATTCCTTGTGGCAGGTGATACAGGCCGCCTTGACGTTGTAGCGCGGCGACATCTGCTGGTGATTGGTGGTCACCTTGCCGTTCGCGTGCTTCTTCTTCGTCATGTGGCAGTCCTTGCACTCGACGCCAGCCTTCTCGTGCTTGGAGCCCCAGTAGGTCTCCATTTCCGGGTGCTGGATCTTGGGCAGCAGGGCGCCGGTGCTGGCGTGCTTGAAGTCCTTGAACTTGTAGTCCTCGGTCATGACCTTCTTGTAGCCGAAGACGTTGGTCCACGGGAACAGGTTGGTGCGCGGGTCGGACATCTTCACGTAGTACTCCTTGCCCTTCTCGGCGCAATCGAAGCCGGGACCGCAGTTGTACTCGACGTGGCACTGCGCGCACATCAGGTTGGAGTCCGCCTTGTTCAGCAGGCCGATGGCGCGGAAATCCTTGCCGTCACGCTGGAACATGACCTTGGTCATGGTCGTCTGTCCGGACTTCACCTTGTCCTGCGGATAGGTGCCCAGCTTGCGGTCGACCACGGCGTTGATCAGGGCGTCACGCACCACACGCGGCTTGGCGGAGTGCGGGTCGTGGCACATGTAGCAGTTCAGGGGGTGGTTCACGGCGCGCGCGAATTCCACAGGCTTGGAGGTACGATCCCACTTCGCCTTCGGGTCCGGGTCGCCCATGTACTTCCAGTCCAGGATGTGGTCCTGCGTCTTGCAGTTCATGCAGACGGGGTTCACCGCGGTGACGGTCTGGCGCATGAAGATCTTCTGGTCGGAAGTGGAGGGCTCCTTGTCGACGATGACGTTCCAGGCGCCGTTGGCGGCCAGTTCGGCACGGTTGACGTAGGTCCAGTCCTTGAACTTCATGCGGCCGCCGAAGGCGCGGTCCACGGCCCACTGGTCCACCAGCATGAAGGCGTGCGAGCGCGGCTCGTTATGCTCCTTGGTGAAGCCGTAGCCCTCCATCAGCTTGTCGAACAGCGGCGAGCGGTTCTTGAAGCTGGCCTTCTCCTGCCGGGCCTTCGATTCGTAGTTGGTCTGCACGAAGGTGTTGTACTGCTCGACGTGGCAGGTGGCACAGGCGCGGTGGTCCTTGACGGTGGCCGGCCGCGTGCCCATCTCCTTGTTCTTCGCCGTCTTCAGGTGCTCCACCGCGTCGTGGCAGTGCGCGCAGTTGACGGTGGCGTGACGCCCCTCGGTGTGGAACTCCTCGATGTTGTCGTGGCAGGAGTAGCACTTCTTCTCCTCCACCGGCTTGATGGGCGGGGCCTTGACAGGTGCGGGCGCGGCCGGTTCGGCGTTGGCCTGCACCCCGAGGGCGAACAGCGCGGCCCCGAGGCCCAGCGCGATCCGTCCCAGCAGGTTTGCGATCTTCATGGTCTTATCTCCTTTTGATACCGTGTTATGCAGCCTCAGCGGTATTGACGGGCGCGAATCAGGACGCCGGCCAAGCCGCATTGCGAACCAACTGCCACTTTCCTCCGTTCCTTCATCGAGCCCCCTTTCCGTAAACGTTTGACGCGAACAAACCCGATCAGGAGAAGGCGTCGGCCATGACGTTGCGCAGCCAGCCATCGGCATACTCCGCCTCCAGCTTGCGGTAGATCATGGGCACCGGCGACTTGTCCGGCATGGTCATGGGCGAGAGGCCGCTGCCTTCCTTGATGTACTTGAAGGTGCCGTTGACCACGCGGTACTGGTGCGCCACCGAGATGCCATAGCCCTCGTCGAGGATGCTGTAGCAGGTGTTGGCGTAGTACGGCGTCGGTGCCGGCAGGCCGTTGACCTTGGCGACGATGGCGGCGGCCGCCACCTTGGCCTGGGTCATGGCGATGTGCGCGGACTTCGGCATGTCGAAGGAGGCGTTGGGGTTGCCGTACAGGGGCATCTCGCCGGCCACGCAGGAATCGCCGATGGTGTAGATATTGGGGTCCACGGCGGAGGCCATGGTCATGGGCTCCACCTTGCACCAGCCCTTCTCGAAGTTGTTGCCCTCCGTGCCCGTCAGGCCCGTGTCGGCGGCGATCTTGCCGGCCTTGTGCGCGGGGATGATGTTGAGCACGTCGGCCTTCACGTCGACGAAGTCGGAGGACACGCTCTTGCTCTTCGCGTCCAGCTTGGTGACGGTGCCGCCCTCGGCGCCCTTCACCCACTCGATCATGCCGTTGGTGCCCAGGCCTTCCTTCTCCCAGCCGTACAGCTTGGCCCAGCCCTGATTGAACAGGCCCTTCTTGGAGTGCGAGTCGTTGGCATCGAGGATGATGACCTTGGACTTGGCCTTGCCATGGTGCTTGAGATAGCTGGCAACCAGGGAGGCGCGCTCGTAGGGGCCGGGCGGGCAGCGGAACGGCCCCTTGGGCACGACGATGACGAACTTGCCACCGTCAGGCATCGCCTCCAGCTGCTTCTTCAGCAGCAGGGTCTGCTCGCCGGCCTTCCAGGCATGGGGGATCTGCTCGATGAGCGACTCGGAATAGCCCTCGATGGTGTCGAACTTGAACTCGATGCCGGGCGACATGACCAGGGCGTCGTAGCCCAGGGTCCTGCCACCCTTCGTGGTGACGGTCTTCTTGGCCCGGTCCACCGAGGCCACCAGGTCGTGCAGCACGTTGACGCCGCGCTTCTTCAGACCGTCGTAGCCGACCTGCAGGGTCTTGATCTCGCGGTGCCCGGCGATCACCTCGTTGGAAAGCGGGCAGGAGGTATAGGTCTTGTTCGGCTCGATGAGGGTGACGTCGATGTCGCCGTCCAGCATCTTCACGTACTTGGCCGCGGTGGCGCCGCCGTAGCCGCCGCCGATGACGACGACCCTGGCCTTGGCCTTGGCGCTGGCGATGGAGGGGAAGGCCAGCGCACCGGCGGAAGAAGCGGCGGCAAAGGCCTTGATGAACTCGCGACGATTGAATTGGCTCATTGCTTTCCCCTCACTTGCTCTGCGCGCCGAAGAACTGGGCGGCGATTGAGACATCGCCCTCTTCCATCTTGCGGGCGTTCTTGGTCATCTTCTTGTGCACCATCTGGAAGCCCTCATCGCGGTACTTCGTCAGCTCCAGCTCCAGGTATTTGGCCCACTGCCCGGCGAGCATCGGCGTGTCCTTGTCGTCGGGCTGGCCGCCGGTCGCGCCGTGGCAGGTCTCGCAGCGCTCGGTGGCCTCCTTGCCCTTCTTCATCACCTCGGCGGAGGCGGCCTGCACCTGCGGCTTCCAGGGCAGCTTGGCGTAGTAGGCGGCCAGGCCGGCGATCTCCTCGTCGGTGTAGCCGCTGATCAGGCGGGTCATGTTGGCGGAGGCGCGGGCGCCGCTCTTCCATTCCATCATGATGTTCTTGAGGTAGGACTCCGACTGGCCGGCGATGGACGGCATGCTCATGCCGACGCTAGTGCCGCCCGTGCCGTGACAGTTGTTGCAAGTGCGCGCCAGACCCTCGATGTTATCCGCGGCCGGAACGGTGTTTGCCGCGCTCAGGCTCGCGGCGGCTAGGGCAAACAGGATGGCTTTCTTCATCGTCTCCTCCAGGCAGGACATGTGCCGATCGGTTGCTTTCCACACGGCGTAGGTGAATCCCCCAGGCCGGAGTGGGCATGGTACTGATGTCCCATTCGCCATAACCTTGATGGCAATCAAGCTTTTTGGATTTCGCACTCCCTTGTCCTCAATAAGCGACCTGGGGGACGACATCGAGGATGTCGTGGGTGTTGCGGTTCAGCAGGATGACGTCCGCGCCCAGCAGCAGGCGGGTATAGGGGTCTGGCAGCGTCGGCAGCCGGTCCTTTAGCTCGTTGGGCAGATGCGCGGGACGCGCGCCGGACTGCAGCTTGTCGCCCGCCTTCGCCTGCTGCGCGGGCTTGTCGCGGGCCGGCGCGCGGGCGCGCTCCTTGGCGTAGTAGTCGATGATGGCGCCGCGTTCCGCATCGCTGAATCTGAGGCCGCTCGTGTCGACCGGCGGGGTGTTGGCGGTGGCGCAGCCCAGCAAGGCAAGGGCAGGCGCGGCGAAGACGAACGTACGACGATCCATGATGCAACCCTCCCAGCAGTGTGGAGAAGTACGTATTTACCAAAGACCCACACCGGAAACTTTGATGCGCATCAACAAAGGCCGGGAAAAGCCGCAAAGACGAAGGGCCGGATCACCCGGCCCTTCGTCACGACGCACCCCTGCGGCTCAGGGTCGTTTCGGCACCAGCCGCGACATGTAATCGCTCACGGCGGCAAGGTCGTCATCGGTGTAGTGACGGATTCGACGCACCATGTCCGGGTTGGCATTGCGCCGGCCGCGGTCACGGCTCTCCATGGATTCGCGCAGCAGATAGGCATAGTGCTGCCCCGCGACACGCGGATACAGCCTGGCGCCGTCCCCCTCGCCCCGCTTGCCATGGCACTCCGCGCAATCACGCTCGTACAGATGCCTGCCGAGTTCCAGCATACGGCCGCTGCCCTTGCCGTTGCTGGCGGGGACCGGCAGACCGTGGAGATAGACGGCGATGTCGGCGATGTCGCGCTCCGGCACCACCTCGCCGGTGATGAAAGGGTGCATGCGGGGGCTGTCGCGGCGCCCCGCGCGCACGTCCACCATCTGCTTGACGATCACGCCGGGGTGCTGCCCGGCGAGCTGCGGGTAGCCCGCCTCGACCTTGCCGGAGGCATCCGCGCGATGGCAGCCGCGGCAGATCCGGTAGGCCTCCTTGCCCCTGGCCGCATCCCCTTTCATGGCGAGCACGCGCGCCAGCTCGGCGTCGGGCGGCACGGACGCGGCGGGTTTCGCGGCCTCGGCGGCCTGGACGCCCCAGGCCAACGCGCCCAGGCACAGGATTGCGATCTGCGTGAACCTCATCTCGCCCCCCTCACTTCAAGCTCGCCATGTATTCGGCCACCGCCTCGGCCTCTTCCTTGCTCAGACGTTCGGCGATGGTGCGCATCACCTTCACGCCGTTGCTGCGCTTGCCGCTCGCGTACTGCGCGATCTGCCCCAGCACGTAGGCGGCGTGCTGCCCGGCGACGCGGGGGAACTTCTTCGAGCCCTCGCCGTTTTCCTCATGGCAGCCGTCGCAGGAAGGCACGCCGGTCTTGGTGTTGCCTTCCAGATAGACGCGCTTGCCCAGCGCCAGCAGCTCCGGGCGCGCCACCGTGCCCGGCGCGGGCGCCTGGGCGGCGAAATACTCGGCGAGGCCGGCGATCTCCTGCTCGCTCAAGGGGGTGAGCAGCGGCACCATGACCTCGCTGTGCCTCCGCCCCTCGCGGTAGTCCAGCATCTCGCGCAACAGATAAATCTTCTGCTGCCCGGCCAGCTTGGGAAATTCCGCCACCGCGCTGTTGCCGTCGGCGCCGTGGCAACCGCCGCAAACCTGGGCCGCCATTTCTCCGCTCGCCGCGGCCCCGAACGCAATCCCGGCACCCAGGATCAACATCAGCGACGCCATCCGCGTCTTGCCACTACTACCTTTCATCTCGCCTCCCGGCGTGTCCCGAGGGTTGTGCAATATTCGAACGATAAGGCCATTCAGCGCCGCGCGCGAACGCAAGCACGCCGAATTTGACGCACATCAAGAAGCCGCTCGCCACCACGACGCGAACATGAAAAAAGGCGGCCATGGCCGCCTTGTCTCGTCTCGCCGGGTCCGGCTCAGACAGCGTCCCGTCCGGTCTTGCTGGCCAGGTGCCCCCCTTGTTCGAGCCACTTGCGGATGCGGTTGGCGTCGCCGAACCGGCTCCATTTGCCCCAGGAGTCGAGCAGGACGATGATCACCGGCCGGTCGGCGATCCGCGCCTGCATCACCAGGCACTTGCCGGCCTCGTTGATGAAGCCGGTCTTGGACACGCCGATCTCCCAGTCCGGGCTGCGCGTCAGGGCGTTGGTGTTGTGGAAGGCGACTTGGCGCGTGACCTCGCGCGTGACGCGGCGCACCTTGCCGTCCTCGCGCACCTTCACCACCCGTCGACCGGGGAGGCCCACGTCGTAGTTGCCCGTGCGGCTGATCTCGCGGATCAGCGGATAGCGGTAGGCGGCATCCACCATCTTCGCCAGATCGGCGGCAGTGGCGCGGTTGTCGCTGTTGAGGCCCGTGCCGTCGACGAAGCGGCTGTCGTACATGCCGATGGCGCGTGCCTTGCGATTCATCGCCTCGATGAAGGCGGCACGCCCACCCGGGTAGGCGCGGCTCAGCGCCGCGGCGGCGCGGTTCTCGGAGGCGATGAGGGCGAGGTGCATCAGCTCGCCGCGCGTCAGCGTGGTGCCCACGGCGAGACGCGAACCGGTGCCCTTGAGGCGGTCCACCTCGGCGTCCGTGATGGTGATCTCCTCGTCCATGGGCAGGCCCGCGTCCAGGGTCACCATGGCGGTCATCAGCTTGGTGATGGAGGCGATGGGCGTGGGAATCGCCTCGTTCTTCGCATACAGGGCCTCGCCCGTACTCTGGTCCACCACCAGGGCGGCGGTGGAAAGCAAGCCCAGGTTTCCGGCCGGCGTCACGCTGCCCAGGCCCGCGGCGCTCGCGGCACGCAGCGGCGTCACCACCCGCGGCGCCGCCATGCGCTGGCGCTTGGAGGCCTTCAGGCGGGATTTCGACTTCGCCTTCAGCTTGGCCTTGCTCTTGGCCTTCAGGCCTGACTTCGACTTGGCCTTGACCTTGGACTTCGCTTTCGACTTGATCTTCGTCTTGGACTTGGCCTTGGCCTTCTTCGCGCCGTGACTCTTGGCGTGCTTGCCGGCATGCGACGAGGAGGAGGCCTCGGCCACTGGCATCTCCACGGCGGGACCGGCCAGGAAGGCCAGCAACGCCAGATAGATGAGTGGTTTCTTCATTCTCGTGTCCCTTGCCCGTTACAACTTTTAGTACCGCGATTATCGGTCATTGCCAAGCGATCTTTAGAAGTCACTTTAAGATTTTTTCGGTCGCCGCGGTCCTTGCGCCTCAGCGCCGTCCGCCCAGCAGGCCTTCCAGCGACTTCATCAGATCCGCCGGCAGCACCACGGTGCGGCTGCCCTGGCCGACCGCGATCTCCTTCAGGGAAGCGACGTACTTCTCGCCCAGCAGGTAGTAGGCGGGCAGCTCCTTGTCGGCGATGCCGGCGGCGATGCGGCGGATCGCCTCGGCGGAGGCCTCGGCCAGACGCACCTGCGCCTCGGCGTCGCGCTTGGCGGACTCCAGGCGCGCCTCCGCCTCCAGGATCGCCGCCTGCTTGTCGCCCTCCGCCTTGGTCACCGTCGCCTTGCGCTCCCGCTCGGCGGCGGCCTGCATCTCCATGGAACGCTGCATGGTGGGCGAGGGCTTGATGTCCTGGATCTCCACCGACTTCAGGGTCAGGCCCCAGTCCGCCACGTCGTCGGCGATGGACTCCTTCAGGCGCGCCTTGATCTGATCGCGGCTGGAGAGGGCCTGGTCCAGGTCCATGTCGCCGATGATCGCGCGCAGGCTGGTCTGCACCAGGTTCATCACCGCCATCTGGAAGTTGGTGACGCCATACACCGCGCTCTGCGTGTCGGTCACCTTCACGAAGGCGATGGCATTGGTCACCAGCACCGCGTTGTCGCGCGTGATCACCTCCTGCTCGGGGATGTCCAGGATCAGGTCCTTGGTGGTCACCTTGTAGGAGACGTTGTCGATGTAGGGCACCAGCACATGCAGGCCGGGCATGATGGTCTTCATGTACTTGCCGAGGCGCTCCACCACCCACTCTTCGCCCTGCGGCACGATGCGCACGCCCTTCCACAAGGTGACGAACAGAAATACCAGCAACACGACGGAAACGATCTCACCACCCATGACGACCTCCTAGATTTTCGTGACCTTCAGGGTCTGTCCCAGCACGTCGACGATGCGCGCCTTCTCGCCCGCGGCGATGGGCGCGTCCGCCACCGCCGGCCAACGGTCCGAGCCCAGCACCGGGCGCTGGAACAGCACCTCGCCCTCGCCCATCTCCGGGATCGCGCGCGTCACCAGACCCGCCACCCCCACCACACCCTCCTTCGCCTGGCCGGCATGGGTGCGGTCCGGATTCTTGAAGAACCTCAGCCAAACCCCCGTCATGGTCAGGGAGGCCACCGCCCAGCCCAGCACCTGCGCCGTGAAGCTCAGCGGCAGGGCCGCCGCCGCGCCGCCCATCAGCAGCGCGCCCAAGCCGAACCACATGAGAAAGAAGGTGGGCGTAAGCATCTCGATGCCGATCAGCACCATGCCCAACACCAGCCAATGCCACCAGAGCAGTTCCATGCGAGTCCCTCGCCAAACCGTTCGGTGGATTCTAACGGCTTGCCGCATAAAGGCGGGGAGGATGTTCAGGCCGGATGGTGATGGCGTTGAAGGGCGCGCGCGGGAGGAGGCCGTCTGCACCAGTCTGGAAGGGCAACCCAACTAAATGAGCAGTCCCTGTCAACCAATCGATTCCATGATCAGTCGGCCCCACAGAGGCATCAATCAAAACTGTGGTCTGCCCCCTATTATTGCCCCTTAATTGGGCGACCACGTCCACAGTTGCATCTACGGTGATTCGTTTTTCTTGATTTTATATACGGCCGAAACTCCATATAAATTGATTACGCCCAGCGTTTGAATTCACCGGACTGCGCGGCTTTTTGCGCAGGTCCGGTGGAATGATTGGTTGGGCCTCATTGCGTAGAGCATTTGACACCAATCACATCGTTATACGTTCCATGCGGCCATGTGGTAGCACGCCACCTATATGTTCCTGGGCCAATGAACCTCATTTCCCATTCGCGGAACTCATCAGGAATATCTAAAAGATCACCGCCATATCGAATCACCAAAACATTGGGAGATGATCGAATAATCGATGCGGTGTATTTCTCAACAACTTGCCCAGAACCAATCTTCCATTTCCGGTCGTTGTTAAACGTCAGGATTTTCTTATCGTCGCTAACCGTAAGCCATTGGTGAACATTCTCTGCTCGGCAACCAAACTGATGCTCTGTGCTTTCCGCCCACTTGCCTTGGAGTAGCGCCCAGTCAAAGCTATCGGTAGGGTCGGTTGAAGGAATTGCACCCGCATGAAGCGGAAAAAGAACCAGCAGCAAAAGAGATACAGTCGTCTTCATATGTGTCGTAGGGGTAGGCGGATTCATGAGGCCCAACGTTTAGCTTGAGGGGCTGGCTGACAGCTTGCAAAGCGAGCTGTTGGCCAGTCCCGCTCGAAGCGCTTGTTAGGGCGTTTCGAAGAATTGCTTTTCAACTTAATTGACATACTCCTCGTAAAATTTAAGGCCAAGCTCGGCAAGGGCTACGGGATGATGAGTAGTAACAGGGTTGCCGAGGTGGCTAGATGGAGGGTTAAACCATTCACCATTGTTTTTTACGGTAACAGCTACCGGCTGGGGTGGCCGGTCTTCTACGACTATTGGATCTCCCTCGTAGGCCGTAACCTCACCACCACGAATCTCCATGTGTTTTATGTAACCGCCACGAGGATTGAGAAACCGAATGTTGCGTGAACCGGGTTCTATCTTCGTGAAATCTTGAATTGAATGGTTGTCAGCGTCGCGTGCCTGTTTTAAATAGCGCAACAACATGTCTTTTTTTCTTAGGCGATGGTATGTACCTTGCCATGGCTCGAAGCGATTGCGTACATGTTGGCAGCTACGTTCAACCTTGTTCCACACCTTCTCAAGGCAAGAGAGAAATTCCTTCCATTCAGCCTCGAACTCGTCTAGTGATTTTGCATTTCGCATGCCATCAAGTGCCCTTGCGGCGGAACGCAATTCGGCTCGTGGATGTTTCAAGATTTCATCAGGCATTGCTGATATAGAGCCCTTGTATGTTCAAACGTGGCCAAGGACTGGCTCGACGTGGCCTGGCTCACGGGCCAGACACTGCGGGTCGAACATACGGATGAGGCCATGCTGGGCTTGGCCGAGCGCTTGCGGGCCGATGCCCCCACCCTGGTGGTGATGGAAGCCACCGGCGGGCTGGAGACCCAACTGGCCACCACCCTCGCTGCCGCTGGACTGCCCGTGGCCGTGGTCAACCCCCGTCAGGTACGGGACTACGCCAAGGCGTGCGGTCGCCTGGCCAAGACGGACCGCATCGACGCCCTGATCCTGGCTGCCTTCGCCCAGGCCATCCGCCCCCAGGTAAGGCCCCTGCCCGATGAAGACACCCGCGCCCTGGGCGAATTGCTGGCGCGCCGACGCCAGCTCATCGACATGCGGGTGCAGGAGAAACTGCGCCTTGAGCGGGCCTCGGCATGGCAACGGGCTAGCCTCAAGGAGCACATCGCCTGGCTGGACGAGCGCATCGCTCAGATCGGCATCGACCTGACCCACACCCTGCGCACCTCGCCGGTTTGGCGCGACAAGGATGATCTGCTGCAAGCGATTCCCGGCGTGGGCATGGTGACCCGCGCAACCCTGCTGGCGCAGTTGCCGGAATTGGGATCGCTGAATGGGAAAGAGATCGCCGCCTTGGTGGGGGTGGCGCCCTTCAACCGGGACAGTGGCAAGCATCAGGGCGAGCGCATCATCTGGGGCGGCCGTGCCCAGGTCAGACGGGCTTTGTATATGGCCGCCGTGTCGGCAGCGCGCTGCAACCCGGTGATCCGGGACTTCTACCAGCGGCTCAGAGCACAAGGCAAACCCGCCAAGGTGGCCCTTACTGCCTGCATGCGCAAACTGCTCGTCATCATGAATGCCATGCTGAAACATCACTCTCCCTGGATGCCTTCTTCTATTGACTTACAACACAGTTGCTAACGTGGAGCTAACCGGCGCCCTCCAGCAAGCGAAGCTTGCTGGAGGGCGTCCGTGTTGAGCGCAGTGTTATGCAGCATTGCTATCAGATGTGGCTGCTTGCAAAAGTGTTGTGAGTTTTTTTGCCTCTGAGGCCGACAAAGTAACCGGCAACATTTGGTAGCTGCCAACACTCTTTGCAACAAATTCAAGACCAATTGCTTTATCTTGGGAGCCGCCGAGGGTGTGTACCTTAACCTTGATGTTCATGAGTTTTGTACCGCTTCCCTCAACCTCGCCCACCGTTCGAGCGATGGGCGCTCCAAACATTGCTGCCTTGAACCCACCGTTTTTGATGATTTTAAAAACGAACGAGCCCGCCACGAAGGCAAAAATAGCAAAGAAAATATATTCGAAATTGTTCTCAAGATTCATGGTTGCTCCTTGCCACATAACGTTCGCCATAACCGGCAGTGAAAAGCGGTGCGACGAAGGAGCGCCGCTTTTCACTGTCCGCGTTGATGGCGTTGTTAGGTATCATTTTCGCCATCGCCATTTTCCTTCTTTTCAATCGCAATCCCTTCCAGATTTTGGCCGTGCCTATTTAGAAGTTCCCACAGATCGGAATAGAAGAAGTGGTCGATGGTTTTTATGTGTTGCGACAGGAGCTCATCGCTGACCATGTTTGGACGAATGTCACAGTAGTACACACCATCAAGCGGATTAAGCTTAACGGTGTATGCCTTGAAGTGGCCGGGCAAAAATGTGGCGCTAACGCCATATTCGTTTTCGCGCCGCGTTTTCTTGCGCTGTACGTCATTAAGAAAGATAGCTATATGCGGCAGCGCAGTATCGGTAAGCCTGTTGTAAAGAAATTTATCCATAAATACTTTGTCAATTCGATCTTTGCTCGAAGTCTTAACCGACCCTATGATTTTTAACTCAGCATCTTTGCTGATTAACAGGTCATGCTGGTAACTGGATTTGAAAAGCTCTGCGCCATCAGAGTCCTTAACAGGGACTTGCATCGTTCCAGATACGCAGTCAACGTTCAGCGAGACTATTAATAAGCGAATGAAACGCTCAAACAAATCGCCATTAACCTTGCGAGCTTGATTTGACATTCCAGCAGGAAGTGCATCAAGTGCTGCGCCTATAGATTGCTGAATCGTGTAAATTGTGCGAATGATGTTTTGGCGTAAATCATCCGATGGCTGTTCGCCATCTTTGAGCTGCTCGAGTGTTTGTGTGAATCGTGGTGCTTCAGTCGCAAACGTCGCAGCTTCGTACATAAGTAACGAGTTCAACGGCCTCGATATATTGAAGCTTCCGTCTTGCCGATACTGGAAAAACTGATAGTGAACTTCATTTTGAGAAACGATGCGTGCCTGCAATCCTGTCTCGACAAACTCCAAGTATCGAGAGCAAAACGCAATGTACTGTTCTAAAGTGTGAAAGCGTTCTTTGTCGGTGGCGTGAGCCACCAAATCAGCAAGACTCATCGAATGGACTCTCTTCTCTCTGCGGTTTTTCGGTCGAAGGCAATCCACTCATCCTTTGTCATGCGCCGGACATTCTCAATCCGTTCGATTGCCCAGCGGTTATATTGAGCGTCCAGATCACACCCCATCCATCTACGGTTGAGTTGCTCTGCAACAACAGCCGTAGTTCCTGAACCAGAAAACGGATCAACAACCAAATCGTCTTCGTTCGATGACGCAAGAACAAACTTGCGTAATAACTCTTCTGGCTTTTGCGTGGGATGCGGGGTCTTTTCCCCCATGCCATTACAAGTCGTTGGAATATCGATCACATCTTTAGGCTTGGCTCCCTTGGGGTGAGGGGTCCAATTGTCGCGCGGCTTGTTTGCGCCCTTTCCATAGGCACTTGTCTCGGCTTGCGGATGCGAAGGATATTTCAGCGTGTGCGCACCGTATGGGGTGCGCACATCATCGATGTTTAGTTTTGTGGAATCCGATTTGCGGAAGTGAATGATGCTTTCGTGTGAGCGGCCCCAGTCGTTACCAAGATTAGCTTTGTTTTTGTAGTGCCAGATTAGCCAACGGCAGTGTTTGAAATACTTCGATGCAGGGTGCTTTAGGTCGGCCAGGATTTCAGAAAACCCGCACACATACAATGATCCAGTAGGTTTCAGTACACGCGACGCGTGAGTTATCCACTTGATAGACCACTCAATATATTTTTCTTGGCTCTCGAAACTATCCCAGTCGGCTTTTTTTATGTTGTAGGGAGGGTCAGCAAAAACAAGGTCAACACTTGCGTCATCCAAGGACGCTAGCCAATCAATGGAATTGCCTTGGTAGAGCCGACCATTAGGGTGTTCATATTGCAGTTGAAATCCTTCGGAAACAGGCTCAAAGGGTATCTCCCGCCCTTTTGGCGTTTTCCGTACTTCACAGGGCTCAACTAACGTAAGCTGTTCCATTATCTCTTCACCATGTTGATTCAATGCTCATGATACCTAACGACCAGCTTGAGGGGCGCCCGGAATGACGCGGAGCGGCATGGAGGGCGTCGCCCTCGAAGCGCCTGTTGGGCTGACGCCGCTGAAACAGCGGATTGTCGCTGCTCTCACAGCCTCCCCCGCGCGCCGGATGGGCTACCACGATCTAGCGCGCACGCTGTGGCCGCCAGATCAATGTCCTCGGGCGTGGCGCTACAGTGCCAACGGGGGGCCTCCTGGGTGGGCGATGCCGCTCGGTCGTGCGTTGCGCGAGCTGCGAGAGGCTGGTGTGGCCTACGAGGGCAGGCCACGTGGTGGCGGTGCCGGCCACGGCGTCGTGGTTTTGCTGACGCCCAACGCTGGCGTAACCGGCCTACTGCCCGCGCAGACCGTTGAAATACCACCGAAGCCTGCCGGCGGCAGGTCCGAGTTGACGTAATTGTTGGGCGTGACGCCCTGGAGAAAAGACCATGAAATGCCCGAACCACATTACCAGCCTTGCGATGCACAACCTGATTGATTGCCAGACAGAAATTGACGGCAAGTGGCAACCAGCAAGACCGCTTGGATACTACTCCATGTGGCGGCGTTTCCGCTTGGCATGGTTGGTATTCACTGGCAAGGCCGACGCTCTGACATGGCCCGGACAGTGACGCCCAACTATTAATTAGACACCACTTCCACATATGGAAAACCTTCCATATGTGGCAAATTGTTTCCATATCCAGACATGGGTTTTCCATATCTGGTCATTGCCATATTTAGGCATATCCATATTTGGCTAGTCATTCCACCGCGCCCTTGATGCGTCCAAGCAGACCAAGGCGTTTCGCCTCCATGTAGGTCATGAGCCAGGCCTTGCGCCCGCCATCCCATCTTGCACCGGCCTCCTTGGCACGGGCCCGCAGTTCGGTTTCGGCGTAGTCGATGTGGACGGCGATCAGCGTGTCGGCCTGCATGGGGGTGGCGTGCGCCACGGCGAAGGTTTGCCGCTCGTCCACGACGATTTCCACGGTGGTATAGCGTTTGCCGTTTTCCGGATGATGACGGTAGCGCACGCAGACCAAGGCGTCGCCGAATTGCCTTTGGTAACGCAGCGTGCCCGCCTGTCCGGCGTCGAGTTTCTTGCGCACGGACGCCCTGCCTGCCGGGTGAGGGGTGGCGTTTGATGATGCGGACTTTGCCTGCGGCAAGGCCTTCTCCCTGGTTTGCTTTGGTTTTTTGCCGTTTTACGCCGGACGCTGAGGCGTGGCAAGGGCGCCGCCTAATGAGGGCTGCTCGGCGCTGGCATACCCCTTGGGGGCGCCATTTCCCTCTTCCACCGGGGGAAGAGGGAGCGCCTCCGAACTCAGGCCGGGTGGCTGGCGAGAGGGATCTTGCCGATGCGCATGCGCCATTCGCGCGGGCCGGTCTCGTGCACGGAGTTGCCGGTGCTGTCGACGGCGACGGTGACGGGCATGTCCACGACCTCGAATTCGTAGATCGCCTCCATGCCCAGTTCCGGGAAGGCGAGGACCTTTGCCGAGCGGATGGCCTTGGAGACGAGGTAGGCGGCACCGCCGACGGCAATGCAGTACACGCCGCCGTGCGCCTTGATGGTGGCGACGGCCTCCGGCCCGCGCTCGGACTTGCCGACCATGCCGATGAGCCCGACCCGCTCGCCCAGCATCAGCTCGGTGAACTTGTCCATGCGCGTGGCGGTGGTGGGGCCGGCGGGGCCGACCGCCTCGTCGCGCACCGCGTCCACCGGGCCCACGTAGTAGATGAAGCGGTTGGTGAAGTCCACCGGCAGGGGCTCGCCGCGCGCCACCATGTCGGCCAGGCGCTTGTGCGCGGCGTCGCGGCCGGTGAGCAACCGGCCGCTGAGCAGGAGCTGCTCGCCGGCCTTCCAGGCGGCGGTCTCCGCCTTGGTGAGGGTGTCCAGGTCGACGCGCCGCGCGCGCGCCGGGCCGTCCCAGGCCACCTCCGGCCAGGCGGAGAGCGGCGGCGGCGCGAAGTGGGCGGGGCCGTCGCCGTCCAGGGTGAAGTGGATGTGGCGCGTGGCGGCGCAGTTGGGGATGAGGGCCACGGGCAGGCTGGCGGCGTGCGTGGGATAGTCGCGGATCTTCACGTCCAGCACCGTGGTCAGGCCGCCCAGGCCCTGCGCGCCGATGCCCAGGGCGTTGACCTTGTCCATCAGCTCCAGGCGCAGCTCCTCGATGCGGTTGGCGGGGCCGCGCTGGCGCAGTTCGTGGATGTCGATGGGCTCCATCAGGGCCTCCTTGGCCAGCAGCAGGGCCTTCTCCGGCGTGCCGCCGACGCCGATGCCGAGGATGCCGGGCGGGCACCAGCCGGCGCCCATTTCAGGCAGTTGTTCCAGCACCCAGTCGACGATGGAGTCGGAGGGGTTGAGCACGGCGAACCGGGCCTTGTTCTCCGAGCCGCCGCCCTTCGCGGCGCAGGTCACCTCCACCCGGTCGCCCGGCACCAGCTCGTAGTGGATCACCGCCGGGGTGTTGTCGCGCGTGTTCCGCCTGGCCCCCGCCGGGTCGGCGAGGACCGAGGCGCGCAGGGGGTTGTCCGGGTTCAGGTAGGCGCGGCGCACGCCCTCGTTGACCATGTCCTCCACCGACATCTCCGCGTCCCAGCGCGCGTCGCGTCCGATCTTGAGGAAGACCACGGCCATGCCCGTGTCCTGGCAGATCGGGCGGTGCCCCTCGGCGCACAGGCGCGAGTTGATGAGGATCTGCGCCAGGGCGTCCCGGGCGGCGGGAGACTCTTCCCGGTCGTAGGCGGCCTTCACCGCCTGCACGAAGTCGAGCGGGTGGTAGATGGAGATGAACTGGAAGGCGTCGGCGACGGACTGGATGAAGTCTTCCTGGCGGATGGCGGGCATGGCGGGTTCCTCTCGAATCGGCCGAGTATCGCGCCCCGCGCCGCGCAGGGAAAGCCAAGCAAAAAAACGGGCCCCGAAGGGCCCTTGAAAGTCGCTCGGCTACGGGGTTCAGCGTGTGATGCTGTCGCTGGTTTCCAGATTCTGGTTCGCGTCGTAGGCATAGCCCGAAAGGCTGACGCCCCTGACGGTGAAGGTGAAGGTGCCGCCGGCCTTGCTGTAGGCGGAGGTGAACCTGACCGTGCCGGTGGAACCGGTGGTGCCGCTGACGCCGGCGCTGGTGGCACCGCTCCAGGCGCCCTGCACCACGGCACCGCTCACCAGCTTGCCGGTGGCGTCCTTGACCGTCACCGTGGCGGTGGCGCGGGTGCCCCTGCGGCTGGTCGATGCACTCATGGCGATGTTGGCGACGTGCAGGGTCGGCACCACCACCGGCTGCTTGGCGGTGATATCGACGCTAGCCTGCGCCACGCTGCCGCTCGGGTCGGTCACGGTGAGGCGGGCGGTGTAGCTGCCGGCGGCATAGGTGTGGCTGGGGTTGGCGGTGCTGGCGTGGGCGGAGCCGTCGCCGAAGTCCCAGTCGTAGCTCAGCGCGCCGCCGTCCGGGTCGTAGGAGCCGGCGCTGGAGAAGCTCACCGGCAGGGGGGCGTCGCCGCTCAGGGGCGTGGCACCGGCCACGGCCACGGGCGGGGCACCGGAGGGTGCGGGGGCGGTGCCGGCGATGAAGAACTCGCCCAGGCTGGCGTAGTCCGAGTAGCCCGTCGTCGGCGTCCCCTTGCCTGCGCCGTCCACCCTGAGGAAGTAGGTGCCGGCAGGCAGGCCCAGGTTGAAGCCGGCGGTCAGGGCGTCGGCCGGGTTGCTGCTGGCGAGCAGCACGCCGTTGGCGTCGTACAGGCCGGCGGCGATGTCCAGGTTGGCGCCGCGCGTGCCAGGCGTCAGGTTGAGCGCCAGGGTGCCGGCGCCCATGGCGAAGCGGAACACATCGACATCGGCGCGCGTGCCGATCAGGCCGCTCGCACCCAGGCTCAGCACGCCGCCCTGCTCGACCGCGTCCATGGGTGTCGCCGCGGCGAGGCTGTCGCCGTGGTCGTCCGCCATGGGTGGCGCGCCGCGCGCCTGCATCACCGCGAGGTCGTCCTGAAGCTGAGTGGCGTAGGCGTATTCGCCGGCGCTCCACTGCGTCAGCTCCTTGTAGTAACCCGCGCCCATGATCGGCGCCCAGCCGGTGGCGCCGCTGCCATGGCCCTGGTAGTAGCCGAGGCTGGTGGTGCCGTCGTTGTAGCCGTCGTGGCTCAGACCCAGGTTGTGGCCGGCCTCGTGGGAGATCGCCTCGGCGACGTACTTCTCGTTGCCGGCGCCCAGGCGGTCGAAGAACACCCAGGCCGGCTTGTAGTACTCGCTGGTGTAGTCGAACACGCCGACGTAGGCGATGCCGCCGCAACTGCACGGGCTGGCGGTCTGGCTGGTCCAGTCGCGGCTGATGACGACGCGCGTGCCGTAGACCTCGTCCGTGCTGCCGGCGCGGGTGAGGGCATCCGCGGGCGGCTCGGCGGTGGTCACGTCGACGTCGAAGGGGGCGTAGTCCTCGGCCACGCGCTGCCAGATGCTCTGGATGCGTTGCAGCTCGGTGCTGTTGAAGGTGTTGGGGTCGCCGTCCAGGTCGAATGCCGGGGCGTTGATCGCGGCGATCGACCAGCCGCTATTCCAGGCGGTGTTGCTGACCGCCTGGCCGTTGAAGTCGAGATAGATGGTGCGCCTGGCGCCTGGCCTGCTGTGCAGCAGGAAGGTCTGGTCCAGGGGCGCGGGCACCGTGCCGCTGATGTTGGCGCTGGCGGCCACCTCGCCGATCGCCTCGCTGGGCGGCTCGAAGCCGTCGACGAACAGCAGGCGGCCCTTCCGGTCGAGGCGCGCGTGGCGGTCCTGGCGCAGCATGCGCGCGAAACGCTCGCCGTTCATGCCGTACCAGGCAGCGACATCGTGCAGTCTGCCGCCGAGATTCCTGACGGCCTCCTCGCCATGCGAGTGGCGCTTGAAGTCCAGGTCCGGGAACGGTGCACGCTCGGCCTGCGCCGGCGCCGCGCCGCATAAAAGGGCCCCGGCCACGAGGAGGGCCATGGGATGACGATTTGTGTGCAACTTCATGCTCTGCTCCTTGCTGACCGCGCGCGACGCTGCGCGCCGAAATACCTGAAGGAGGGCAGATGCGGAGGACCCGCAAGACGCTGGAGGCAACCTGGCGACCGTGGCTCAAGAGAGCGGTAGGTCCATGGCTTTGCGTCCCCGGCTTTCACCGGGTTTGCCCTTGGCTCCGCCGCGGCCCGGGTGGGCCTGGGAAGATACCGGCGACCTGAGACGGTCGTTGTGTGAATTAGTAACACGCTCGTGGCAGCGAGGAAACCCCCAAGGCGACGAACGGCCGTCCGCCGATCCCGCCCGGGCGAACCCCCTGCCCCCCGTTCTTCGCAGGGGCGACGAATCGATCGGCGCCCTACCGGTCGCCGCCGGGTGCCTCCTGCTGATCGCGCCAGACCAGCAGGCCCATGGCGTTGAGGCGCACGTCGTTGGCCAGCAGCTCGTGGCAGGTGGCGTCGTCGAGGACGCAGCCGTGCGCACGCAGGCGCGCCATGAGTCCGCGTTCCAAGGCGGCTTCGAGCGCCGCCTGGCGCGCCTCGCCCACGCCCGGCGCGGCCAGGGCCAGTTCGCTCCATTCGTCGATCAGCTCGTGCAGCCGCGGCGCCAGCGCGGCCAGGCCGGTAATCCGGCCGTAGTGGGTGAGGAAGGCGGCCTCGGCCTCCAGCGCGACGATGCGGTCGATGGAGCCGTGCAGGGCCGCCGGGTCGAACTGCACCGGCGTGGTGGTGGGGTAGATGAAGGGCCGGCCTTCGACGTCGAACTCGCGGTAGGAGATGCCGAAGGTGTCGCCGGTGAACACGCCCTCGCTCCTCGCGTCGTGGATGCAGAAGTGGTGGCGGGCATGGCCGGGCGTGTCGAGGAAGGTCAGCACGCGCCCCTGGAAATCCAGGCGCAGTCCGTCGTGGCCCTCGATCACCCGCTCCGCCGGCACGGGCACGATCTCGCCGTACAGCTCGCGAAAGGCCATCTCGCCGTAGACGGCGATGGAACCGGCCACCAGTTTCGCGGGGTCGATCAGGTGGCGCGCGCCCTTTGGGTGCACGACCAGGCGGGCGTTCGCGCAGGCCTGCATGAGCGCACCCGCGGCGCCGGCATGGTCCAGGTGCACGTGCGTGGCGATGACGTAGTCCACGTCCGCCGGCGTCAGGCCGGTGCGCTGCAATTCCGCCAGCACCGTCGGCACGGACTGGTTGGTGCCGGTGTCGACGATGGCGACGTGGCCCTGCTCGACGATCAGGTGGATGGCGGCGAGGCCGGGACGCAGATAGTCCGCGTCCAGGGTGACGATGCCGTGCGCGTGATGGATGGGGGGGAGCATGGTCCTACTTCTCCGAGGTCTCGATCTGGAAGCCCGCACCCGCGTCCAGTGCCAGGGCGGCGCTCAGCACCGGCAGGCACTCGCGCAGGGTGGCGGCGAGCGTCCAGGGCGGGTTGACGATGAACATGCCCGAGCCGTGCATGCCGAAGCCCTCGGCGCCGGGGCGCGACACGGTGAGCCGCACGTCCAGCCATTCCGCCTGGATGCCGTGCAGGCGCTCCGGCAGACGCTGCGCCTCCGGCCTATGCAACATGGGGTACCACACCGCGTAGGTACCCGTGGCGAAGCGCTTGAGACTGTCCTTGAGCGACTCGACCACGCGCGCGTAGTCGCGCTTGTCCTCGTAGGACGGGTCGATCAGCACCAGGGCGCGGCGCGGCGGCGGCGGCAGCAGGGCCTTGAGGCCGGCGAAGCCATCGCCCAGGGTCACCATCACCTGCCGCTTGGCGTCCTGGAAGGTCTTGCCCAGCAGGTCCACGTCCGTGGTGTGCAGCTCGAACAGGCGCAGGCGGTCGTCCTTGCGCAGCAGCTTCCACGCCAGGTAGGGCGAGCCGGGGTAGAAGGACAGCCGCCCCTCCGGGTTCATGCCGCGCACCAGCTCCACGTAGTCGGCCAGGGCGGCGGGCAGGTCGGCGCGCTGCCAAAGCCGGGCGATGCCCGCCTCCCACTCCGCGTTCTTCGCCGCGTAACCCGCGTCCAGGCCATACGCGCCCGCGCCCGCGTGGGTGTCGATGACCCAGAAGGGCTTGTCCTTCTGCTCCAGGTAGCGGATCAGGCCGACCAGGATGAAGTGCTTGAGCACGTCCGCGTGGTTGCCGGCATGGAAGGCGTGTCTGTAACTGAGCATGGGGGATTCCGTCTTTGATGGATGGTCGCCGTGGCGATCATGTCTCCTCGTGCCAGCTCAGGCATTGCATGCCCGGCACACGAGAGAATTCGCGCGTGTTCCTGGTCACCAGCG
This sequence comes from Pseudomonadota bacterium, assembly GCA_040751755.1. Lineage (GTDB taxonomy): Bacteria > Pseudomonadota > Gammaproteobacteria > Burkholderiales > Thiobacillaceae > PFJX01. The sequence continues at coordinate 314,490 of JBFMHC010000046.1, read as the reverse complement.
TGGCCTGGTGGCGCAGGGCGGTGGCGGCGATCAGCGTATCGTGCGGGCCTATGGGGGTGCCCGCGGCCTCCAGATCGGCACGGATGCGCGCGGCATGGGCGGCGCATTCGCTGTCGAACGGCAGAATCCGCATCGGCCGCAGCAACTGCGCCAAGGCCGCCAGGCGCGGGGCCGCCGCGTCCTGCGGCAGGCGCAGCAGTCCATAGCGCAGTTCGTATTCGACGATGGCCGGCACGCCAAGCTCCGCGGGGGACAAGGCCTGCAGACGCGGCACCACCCGAGGGTCGCCGCGAAAGTAGTAGCTGATGGTGTTGCTATCGAGGATCAGCATGGCGGACCGTCAAAAACCGATGCGCGGCACATCGGCCGCCTGCTCGGCCGGGCGGTCCTCGCGCAGCGGGAAATCGGCGAAGCGTCCCGCCAGCTCCAGGCAGTCCCTTGGCCATTCCTGGGCCGCATATTTGCGGATGATCTCCGCCACCCAACGGCTTTTCGACATGCCGTTGGCCTGGGCGGCGTGATCCACCAATGCCTGCGTGGCATCGTCCAGATACAGGGTGATTTGTGACATGGCGGCAACCCCTTTGCTCGGAAAATTATACTTCCAAGTATATTTATGACGGTGGGTGCGTCAAGCCGGCTGCCGAGTGGGAAACACATAGGAAAACACATCCCCCGTAGTGTGGCTTGACATCGTTTTGATATTTCGACGATCATGGAAACATGGAAATAAAAACTGCCGTCACCGCCCTCTCCGCCCTCGCGCAGGAGACCCGCCTCGCCGCCTACCGCGCCCTCGTCGCGGCGGGCGAGGCGGGCCTGCCCGCGGGCGAGATCGCCAGCCGCCTGGACGTGCCGCCCGCGACCCTGTCCTTCCACCTCAAGGAACTGACCCACGCCGGCCTGGTGAAGAGCCGCAGCGAGGGGCGCTTCGTCATCTACGCCGCCGACTACGCGGCGATGACCGGCCTCATCGCCTTCCTCAGCGAGGAATGCTGCGGCGGCCGGCCGGAGCTGTGCCTGCCGGCGGGCAAGGCGGACTGCAAGACCTGTTGACCCAACCGAAAAAGGAATCCGCATGAGCAAGACCGTCCTCATCCTCTGCACCGGCAACTCCTGCCGCTCGCAAATGGCCGAAGTCCTGGTCAACCACGACCTGGCCGGCCAGGTGCGCGCCCTCTCCGCCGGCACGAAACCGCAACCCAAGGTGGCGGACGGCGCCATCGCCGCCCTCAAGGAGGCCGGTCTCAACACCGAGGGCCTGTACCCCAAGGACGTGGACGCGGTGATGAATGAAGACATCGACCTGGTGGTGACCGTGTGCGACAACGCCAAGGAGACCTGCCCGGTGTTCCCGCGCCCGGTGAAGTCCATCCACCTGCCCTTCCACGACCCGCACGGCGAACCGCTGGAGTCCTTCCTGGCGGTGCGCGACGACATCCGCGCGCGCCTGATCCCGGCGGTGCGCGAGCACTTGGGCCTGTAACCCCCAGACCACGCAGCGGAGGACGCCATGTCCGAGCAGATCCTGAACGTGCTGTTCCTGTGCACGGGCAACTCGGCCCGTTCCATCCTCGCCGAGGCCATGCTCAACAACCTGTCCGTGAGCCGGGGGCGATTTCGCGCCTTCAGCGCGGGCAGCCACCCGGCCGGGCAGGTCAATCCCTTCGCCATCGAACTGCTGGAGAAGAACCGCCTGCCCACGGAGGGCCTGCGCAGCAAGTCCTGGGACGAGTTCGCGCAGCCCGGCGCGCCGGCCATGGATTTCGTGTTCACGGTGTGCGACAACGCCGCCGGCGAGGTCTGCCCGGCCTGGTCCGGCCAGCCCATGACCGCGCACTGGGGCGTGCCCGACCCGGCCGCCGTGACGGGCAGCGACGAGGAGAAGCACAAGGCCTTCTTCCAGGCCTACACCCAGCTGCTGAACCGCATCAGCCTGTTCGCCAACCTGCCCTTCGAGAAGCTGGACCGCATCAAGCTGCAGAAGGCTGTCAGCGAGATCGGCCAATCATGACCCTGGGCCGCAAGCTCACCGCCGAGGCCCTGGGCACGGCCTTCCTGCTCGCCGTGGTGGTGGGCTCGGGGATCATGGCCGAGCGTCTGGCGGGCGGCAACGTGGCCATCGCCCTGCTCGCCAACACGCTCGCCACCGGCGCCGGCCTGGTGGCCCTGATCCTCACCTTCGGGCCCCTCTCCGGCGCCCACTTCAACCCGGCGGTGACCCTGGCGGATGCCTGGCAGGGCGGCCTGCCCTGGCGCGAGGTGCCGGCCTACGTTGCCGCCCAGGTGCTGGGCGCCTTCGCCGGCGTGGCGGCGGCGCACCTGATGTTCGGCGAGCCGCTGTTCTTCGCCTCGCTGCACGAGCGCAGCGGCCCGGCGCAGTGGTGGAGCGAGTTCGTCGCCACCTTCGGCCTGCTCGCGGTGATCTGGGGCACGGTGAGGAGCCGCCCCTCCGCCACCCCCTTCGTGGTCGGCGCCTACATCACGGCGGCCTACTGGTTCACCGCCTCCACCTCCTTCGCCAACCCGGCGGTGACCCTGGCGCGCGCCGCCTCCGACACCTTCGCCGGCATCCGCCCCGTCGACACGCCCGCCTTCATCGCCGCGCAGCTGCTCGGCGCCTTCGCCGCCACCGCGCTGTTCCGCTGGTTGATTCCCACCTTGCCGAAACGCGCGCCGGACGTGATCCTGCCCCACCCCGAAAACGAATGAGGTACCGCGCGTGCGCAAACTCCTGCTGACCTTCTTCACGGCCCTCACACTCCTGCCGCTCCCGGGCCGGGCCGACTTCCAGCCCAAGGCCGAAAAGGTGGTCGACAACGTCTACGCCATCGTCGGCCCCCTGGGCCAGCGCAGCGCGGACAACGACGGCCTCAACGCCAACTACGGCTTCGTCGTCACGCCCCAAGGCGTGATCCTGATCGACTCCGGCGCCAGCAAGGTCGGCGCCGAGAAGCTGGCGGCGGCGATCCGCGCCGTGACGCCGCAGCCGGTGCGCTGGGTGGTCAACACCGGCAGCCAGGACCACCGCTGGCTGGGCAACGCCTTCTTCGCCGCGCAAGGTGCCGAGATCATCGCCCTGGCCCGTACCGCCGCCACCCAGGACCAATTCGCCGAGCAGCACATGCAGATGCTGCGCGGCTTTCTCGGCGAGCGCCTGCAGGGCACCCTGCCCATGCCGGCGCGGCGCGTGCTGGCGGGCGACGAGGCCCGCATCGAACTGGGCGGCGAGACCCTGGCGCTGCGCCTGACCGACGCCCACTTCCCCGGCGACGCCTGGGTCTGGCTGCCGAAGCGGAACGTGCTCTTCAGCGGCGACCTGGTCTTCGTCGACCGCCTCCTCGGCGTGTTGCCCTGGTCCAGCGTCAAGGCCAGCCAGAAGGCCTTCCATGCGCTGGAGGCGCTGAACCCGCAGCACATCGTCCCCGGCCACGGCGGCGTGTGCGACCTGGCCAAGGCCAGGCGCGAATCCGGCGACTACGAGGACTTCCTCGCCGACGTCATCGGCCAGGCCGCACGCGACATGGAGCCCATGGACGCCACCCTCGACAAGTACGCCGACCTGCCCCGCTTCCGCCACCTGCAGAACTACGACGGCCTGCACCGCGCCAACATGAACCGCGCCTTCGTGGAGTTCGAGGCCCCCTGATGCTCGACGCCTTCGCCGCCTGGCTGAGTTTCGAGGTCCTGGGCCTCGTCCCGGGCACCCGCCTGGGCGAGGCGGTGAAGTTCTTCCTCTACGACACGCCCAAGGTCTTCCTGCTGCTGGTCGCGGTGGTGTTCGTCATGGGCGTGGTGCACAGCTGGATCTCGCCCGAGCGCACGCGCGCCTGGCTGGCCAACCGGCCGCTGGGCCTGGGCAACGTGATGGCCGCATCCCTGGGCATCGTCACGCCGTTCTGTTCCTGCTCGGCGGTGCCGCTGTTCATCGGCTTCCTCTCCGCCGGCGTGCCGCTGGGCGTGACCTTCTCCTTCCTGATCGCAGCACCCATGGTCAACGAGATCGCCCTGGCCCTGCTGTTCGGCCTGTTCGGCTGGAAGGTGGCGGCGCTCTACCTGGTGCTGGGTCTGACGGTGGCGATCGTCGCCGGCCTGGTGATCGGCCGCCTGGGCATGGAGCACCACCTGGAGGACTGGGTGCGCGCCATCCAGGTCGGCGCCGCGCCGGCGCTGGACGACGCCGACCCCGGCTGGCGCGACCGCCTGGGCAAGGGCGTCGCCTACGTCAAGGAGATCGTCGGCCGCGTCTGGCCCTGGCTGGTCGGCGGCATTGCCGTCGGCGCGGGCATCCACGGCTACGTGCCGCAGGACCTGATGGCCGGCATCATGGGCAAGGACCAGTGGTGGGCGGTGCCCGCCGCCGTGCTGCTGGGCGTGCCCATGTACAGCAACGCCGCCGGCATCCTGCCGGTGATCCAGGCCCTGCTCGGCAAGGGCGCGGCCCTGGGCACGGCGCTGGCCTTCATGATGAGCGTGATCGCGCTCTCCCTGCCGGAGATGGTGATCCTGCGCAAGGTCCTCAAACCCACCCTGATCGCGGTGTTCGCGGGGGTGGTGGCCGCCGGCATCGTGCTGGTGGGCTTCGTCTTCAACGCCGTGCTGTAAGGAGCAAGAAATGGCTGACCTTCACCCCTCCATCGTCGCCCTGGTGTCGCTCGCCGCGAACATCGCCGCCAACCACCCGAAACAGGGCCTGTGCCAGGTGGACAAGTTGAAGGAGTACGGCGTGGCGAAGGAGCAGATCGACACCGTGATCGAGATCGCTCGCCACATCCGCGACGAAGCGCCGCAGGCCCTGGACGCGAGCTTCGACGCCGCCTACGCCGAGGCCTTCGCCCCGGCCAAGCCGAAGCAGCCCGTCGACCCCTTCGCCAACATCGCCGTGGTGCAGGGCGGCACGTGCTGCACGCCGACCAAGTCCGGCCAGTCCTGTTGCTGAGGTGAGCGCGATGAAGCACGACGAGATCCGCCAGCACGTACGCAGCGCCTACGGCGCCGTGGCGCGTGCCGAGAACGGCGGCTGCGGCTGCGGCCCGAGCTGCTGCGCGCCGTCCGAGGAGTCCGTCGCCGACCTGCTGTCGCGCGGCATCGGCTATAGCGCCGAGGAGACCGACAGCGTGCCGGAAGGCGCCAACCTGGGCCTGGGTTGCGGCAACCCGCAGGCCATCGCCGCGCTCCAGCCGGGCGAGAGGGTGCTCGACCTGGGCAGCGGCGCCGGCTTCGACTGCTTCCTCGCCGCGCGCCAGGTGGGCGGGAGCGGGCGGGTGATCGGCGTCGACATGACCCCGGACATGGTCAGCAAGGCACGCGCCAACGCGGCCAAGGGGGCCTACGCCAATGTGGAGTTCCGCCTCGGCGAGATCGAGCACCTGCCGGTGGCCGACGCGACGATCGACGTGATCATCTCCAACTGCGTGATCAACCTCTCGCCCGACAAGGCGCAGGTGTTCCGCGACGCCTTCCGCGCGCTCAGGCCGGGCGGCCGCCTGGCGATCTCCGACATCGTCCTGACCGCCGAACTGCCGGCGGAGATGCAGGCCGAGGTGGCGCTCTACACCGGCTGCGTCGCCGGTGCCGCGAGCGTCGGCGAGCTCACCCACATGCTGGTCGCCGCCGGCTTCGCCCAGGTCCGCATCTCGCCCAAGGACGCCAGCCGCGAGTTCATCCAGCACTGGGCGCCGGGGCGCGGCGTGGAGAACTACATCGCCTCGGCCAACATCGAGGCCGTCAAACCCCTGGGGAAGAGCGCATGAAGAACGTGAAGGTACTCGGCACCGGCTGCCGCAACTGCGAGACCACCGCGAAACTGATCGAGGAGGTCGCCGCCGCCAGGGGCCTCGCCATCCAGCTGGAAAAGGTCACCGACATGGCCGCCATCCTCGGCTACGGTGTGATGAGCACGCCCGGCGTGGTGATCGACGGCAAGGTGGTGCACGCCGGCGGCGTGCCGGACCGCAAGAAGATCGAGGCCTGGCTGGGCTGAGGCGCACCGGCGCCGCGCCCTACGCGGGCATGGCGGCCAGGCGGGCCAGCCGGTCGCGCAGGTCGGCGGGCGCGTAGAACAGGAAGGCGTTGCCCTGCCGGGTCTTCTCCAGGAGGCCCAGCGATTCCAGGTCCAGCAGGTCGTGCCGCGCCGTCTGGTACACCACGCCGTGCGAGCGCTGGTGGGCATCGACCCGATACGCCTCGCCGCCGTGGCGCAGCGCGTGGTTCAGGAGCGCGGTCTGGCGGCGGTTGAAACGCCCGCGCAGCCTGGGCGAACCGGCCAGCAGGCGTTCCGTCTCCTTCTGCTCGCGCGACTTCCTGTCCACGTATTCGTGCAGGGCCGCGATGGCCCGGCGGATGGTGTGCAGCTGGTGCAGCAGGAAGTAGGTGGTGTCGTTCTTGTCCGTTTCCGTGTGCAGATAGGCGCGCATGTACTGCGCCGGCGCCTTGCGCAGGATGTGGCTGATCGACGTGTATTCCATCAGCCAGTAGCCGCTCCGGGCCATGGACCAATAGAACAGCGCGCGCGCCGTGCGCCCGTTGCCGTCGGCGAAGGGGTGGTCGTAGCCGATCATGAAATGCAGCAGGATGGCGCGCAGCACCGGGTGCACGAACGGCAGGGCGGCCTCGTCGGCATTGGCGAAATCGCACAGCCGCCGCATGCGCGCCGGCAACTCGCCGTGGGCGGGGGGCACGTGCAGCGGGGTGCTGTCCCGCGCGTCGACCACGTGCACGTCATCCGCGCGCCGATATCTGCCCGCGTCCTCCGGGTCGTCCAGGGTGTCCTCGGTGAGGATGCGGTGCAGTTCCAGGACGTGATCCGGGGTCAGCGCCACCTCACGCAGCGCCCGCAGGTGCTCCATGGCCCGATAGTTGTTGAAGATCATCCGCTCGCTCAGGTCGCGCGGCTTGCGCCCGCTCCGTAGCATGGCCGCCGCCGCCTTGCGCGTGGTCGACGCGCCCTCCAGCTGGCTGGAGGTGATGGCCTCCTCGATCAGCGAGCCGATCAGGTAGCGTTGCGACTCCTCCTGCAGCGGCCCGCCCGCGCTCGAACGGATCCGCCCGGCCGCATCGCGGTCGATGTGGTGCAGGTCGATCGCCACCGGGCTGGGCACGGCGAACACGAAGGGCTCGCCCCGCTTGTCCAGCAAGGGCAGGCGCTGGAACGACGAGGCACGCGCGAGCGTGACCGCCGCCCACCACTCCGCGTGCGTCAGCCCGTCCGGGGCGGGGCGCCGGCGCAGCTCGTCCCAATGCAGGTATTTCCCCGCGGGCAGCGGGTTGACGTGCGGAATGGCCGCCTCGATGCGGTCGGGCGGCAGTTGCGCCAGCACGCTTTCCAGGGCGGGCGCGGGGTCTGGCAGGCGCATGGTCTACTAAACCTGAGTCAAATTAGTAGACCCGAGCATAGACAAGGCGATGCGGCAATGTCTACTAAATTGACAACAAATTAGTAGACATTGCCAATCGCCACGCGCTAGTGCTTCTCGTCGATCAGCGCCTCGATGCGCGCCACCGTCTCCGCCTCGTCCCACTCGATGGAGCCGAACAGACCCATGCGCACCCGCCCCTGCCGATCCACCACGTAGCTGGTGGGGAAGACGAAGGCCTGCCAGGACTTGAGGGTGCGCCCCTCCTCGTCGAGCAGGATGGGGAAGTCGACCGGCGCCTTCTTCAGGAAGGCGCGCACCGCCTCGGCGTCGTCGCCGGCGTTGACGCCGAGGATGACGAAGGGCCGCCCCGCCAGCCGTTGCGCCAGGCGGTTCATGGAGGGCATCTCCTTGAGGCAGGGCGGGCACCAGGCGGCCCAGAAGTTGACCAGCACCACCTTGCCGCGCAGCTGGGCGAGGTCGACGCTGCCGCCGGCCAGGGCGGGCAGGGCCAGGGGCGCGGCGGGCTTCGCCGGCAGGTCCTTGAGCTCGGCGGCGAGGGCCGGGGTGGCCAGGCACAGGGCCAGGAACATGGCGAACAGGGTCTTCACGGCGTCTTGTCTCCCATCAGGTCTTGCAGCGGTTGCCAAAGCATCTCGGCGAGCCGGCCACCCGCCGCGACCTCGCCCTCTGTGGCGTCCGAACGGCGGTAGAAGCCGTCGCGCAGGCCTGGCAGGACGGTCAGCGAGACCTGGCTGCCGGCGGCCTCCAGGCGCGCCTTGAGGCGCTCGCGCCACCAGTAGCCGGCCGACGACCTGGGCACCAGCACGGCGAGCTTCAGGCGCGTGGCGTCGACCACCGGCGCGTACTCGGGCTCGGCCCCCACCTCGATGTCGCGGTACAGCAGCGGGAACAGCAGCAGCGCGCCGTCCACCCCCACGCCCAGGCGCTCGCGGGCGTCCCGCGCGGCACGCAGGGCCAGGTCGGCGGTGTGGGCGGAGCCGAGCAGGACCACGGTCCGCCCCGGCAGGCGCTGGCGCAGCGCCGCCAGCCAGTCGCCCAGGTCGCGCGCCGGCACCTTGGCCATGCTGCCCGGCAGCTGCGGCAGGAAGTAAGGCGCCAGCCAGTCCGTCAGCCAGACCTCGACACCACGCGCCGCCAGCGCGGCGGCGGCATTGCGCTCCGCCTCGACGTCGCCGTACTGTCCGGTGAACCAGAGCAGTACCGGCCCCTGGGCGGCGGCGAAGCGCTGGCTCGTCACCTCGACGCCGGCGGGCAGGACGATGCCCACCTCCTCGGCGGCGCGGGCGGGGAGGATCAGCAGCAGGCAGGCGGCGAGTGTGAGCAGGAGGCGCGGCATGGCGGGCTTTATACGGGGGGCGCGGCGGCGCGGCAATCCGCCAAAACTACCGGGGCGGTGTCAGGCGTTCACGTCCACCACATAGCGCCCGCTGACCTCGCCGGCGAGCAGGCGCTGGGCCGCGGGGATCGCCTCCGCCAGGCCGATACCATGGCTCATCGCCACGAGGTCGGCTGCGCCCACATAGCAGGACAGCAGATACCACGCGTCCTGGCGGCGCACGGCCGGGGCGTAGACGGAGTCGATGCCGTAGAGGGTGACGCCGCGCAGGATGAAGGGCGCGACGCTGGCCGGGAAGTCCATGCCCATGGCCAGCCCGCAGGCGGCCACCGCGCCGTCGCGCCGCACCTGCGCGCAGGCGTTGGCGAGGGCGTGGCTGCCGAGGGTGTCGACCACGCCGGCGAAGCGCTCCTTCTGCAGCGGCCGGCCGGGGGCGGCGAAGGCATCGCGCGCCAGCACCTCGGCGGCGCCCAGGCCCGTGAGGTAATCCGCCGCCGCGGCCTTGCCGCTGACCGCGCTGACCTGGAAGCCCATGCGCGCCAGCAGCATCACCGCCACCGAGCCGACGCCGCCCGTCGCCCCGGTCACCAGCACCGGCCCGTCGGCGGGTTTGAGGCCGTGGCGGGTGAGGGCCTGCACGCACAGCGCGGCGGTGTAGCCGGCGGTGCCCAGGGCCGCGGCCTCGAAGGCCGAATAGGGCGCGGGGATGGGCAACAGCCAGTCGCCCGGCACGCGCAGCAGCTGGCCCAGGCCGCCCCAGCGCGTCTCGCCCAGGCCCCAGCCGTTCACCAGCACCGCGTCGCCCGCATGGAAACGCGGATGGCTCGACGCCTCCACCACGCCCGCCGCGTCGATCCCCGGCACCATGGGCCAGGTCCGCACCACCGGCCCCCTGTTGGACAGGGCGAGGGCGTCCTTGTAGTTGAGGCTCGAGTAGGCCACGCGCACCAGGACGTCGCCCTCCGGCAAGAGGGCCTCGTCGAGATCGGAAACCTGGGCGGAAAAAGCGGGCTGGCTTTGCAGCAGGATGGCCTTGAACGACATGGTGCGGGCGGTGCCGGGTGACTCAGACCGGGCGCATGGTGGCGCAGCGCGCCGACACGGGCAAGCCCGCGCGCGTCACGCCGCCGGCTTGCCGTGCATGCAGAACGCCGAGGGATCGCTGGCGCCGCTCGCCGCCATCGTCTCCAGGTTGCGCAGCACCAGCAGGCTCGCCGCCTCCATCCGTCCGAGCGCCGCCATCCCCTGCTCGTGCTCGCCGGCATGGAAATGGCGCACCGCCTGCACGCCGTGGTCGTGCACCGCCATGTGCGGTGACTCGATCTCCTGGTAGCCAGGCAGCTGCGAGAAGCTGTGTCGGCCGTCGCCCTCGTAGTACCACTTGCCGAGGCGGCAGCCGGTATGGCTCGCGAAATCGCCTTCCTGCTTGTCGGAAATGCCGAGAAAGACCTTGTAGATCTCCATCTTGAACACCAGGTGATCCACCTTCGCGGTCTCCACGAAGCTGCGCAAGGCGCTGGCGGCGATGGTGTTGACCATGTCGCTGGAGGAGTCGAGGAGCGACTTCATCCCCTGGTGGGCACGCTCGCCGTCCTGGCTGATCGCGGAGGTCTCGGCGGGGTCGATCTGCACCTGCTCGCGCACCTGGTCGGCCTCGTCCTGCACCGTCCGCACCAGGCCGGAGATCTCGTCCGTGGCGCGGCGGGTGTTCTCAGCGAGCTTGCGCACCTCGTCCGCGACCACGGCGAAGCCGCGCCCGAACTCGCCCGCGCGCGCCGCCTCGATCGCCGCGTTGAGGGCGAGGAGGTTGGTCTGCGAGGCGATGCCGTGGATCAGCTTGACGATGCCGCCGATCTCGCCGGTGCGGCCGTGCAGCTGGTCCACGGCGCTGGCGGTGGCGCTCATGCGCTCGGCGAAGGCGGAGAGATTGCCGGACATCTGCCGGATGATGCCGAGGTTCGAGCCCACGTCGTGGCAGGCGCTGCCAACCTGCTCGGCCTCTCGCTTCATCGCCTGCGCGAGGGCGGCGAGCGAGGTCTGCGACTCCTTGAGCGAGTCGCTGAAGCTGCCGAAGTGCGGCGCCAGCCCGCTGAAGAGTCCGGCATTCCTGGCGTGGTCCGGCGGCGCTTCCGCCTCCCCCCGCACGGCCAGGGTCTGCAACTGCTCGCGCAGTGCGGCGTTCTCGGTCTCGAGTTCGCCGACACGCGCCTGGATGATGCCGATCTTCTTGTCCGCGCCGAATAGCATGCCGCCTCCCCTAGTAATGACGAAGGACATCTCCCCGCTTATCGGCGGGTCGGCGTGAAACTTTATCCCTGTCCAGGAAAAGGTTATCGGCCCGACGCCGCTCAGTCCGCCTTGCCGGGGCTCGCCAGCGCGGCGATGCCGCCGCGCATGACCCATACCATGACCAGCCCCGGCAACGCCGCCACCACCGAGAACAGGAAGAAGGCCGGCCAGCCCACCGACTCCGACAGCACCCCGGAGACGGGGCTCACGTAGATGCGCCCCACCGCCGCCAGGGCGGAGAGCAGGGCGTAGTGGGTGGCGGTGTATTTGTGGCTGCACAGCCCCATGAGCAAGGCGACGAAGGCCGCCGTACCCATGCCGCTGGAGACATTCTCGAAGGCGATCGCCGCCATCAGCAGGCCGTCGATCTCCGAGGCGGTGTCGAGGGCGACGAAACCGAGGTCGAAGGGCGGCAGGGTGAAGCTGCCCCAGGCCCCCTTGCCCAGCACCGCCAGGGCGTAGAAGCCGAAGTTGGACAAGAGCTGCAGCACGCCGAAGCCCAGCAGGGCCTGGAACAGGGAGAGGCGCAGCATCAGGGTGCCGGCCAGTACCGCGCCGAGGATGGTGAGCCAGATGCCGATGATCTTGTTGACGATGCCCACCTCCGCCTGCGTGAAGGCCATGCCCTGGATCAGGAAGGGCGTGGTGAGGCTGCCGGCGAAGGCGTCGCCCAGCTTGTACAGCACGATCATCAGCAGGAAGGCCCACGCGCCAGGCTGCGCGAAGAAACTCGCGAGCGAGCGGTTGAGCGTCTCGAAGCGCGCCGCCCTGGCCGCCCGCCAGCCCAGCGGCAGGGCCAGGGCGATGCCGGCGAGCACGAACAGCAGCTGCACCCACTTGTTCGGATCGTCCGGGCTCAGGCCCAGCGCCATCAGGCCCCAGCGCGCCGCGAAGGCGCCGGCCAACACCCCGCCCAGCATGGCGAGGAAGCCCAGCAGCTCGCGCAGCGGGTCGGAGTCGAGCGGCCTCGCAGCGCCGGCTGCGCGCGGCAGGGTGAGCAGCGAGACCGCCGCCGCCGCGACGAAGATGCCCGCCATGGTCCGGTAGACCGCGCCCCAACTGCCCCACTGCTCGGCCCAGATGAGGGCGACGCCGCCGGACAGGATCATGGCGATGCGGTAGCCGAACACCGACATCGACGCGCCCAGGCCACGCTCGCGCGCCTCCAGCACGTCGGTGCGGTAGGCGTCGATCACCACGTCCTGCGAGGCGGAGAGGAAGGCGACGCCCACCGCCGCCGCCGCGAACAGGAGCGGCGTCGCCTTCGGGTCGACACCGGCCATCCACCACAGCATCGCCGCCAGACCGAGCTGCGTCAGCACCAGCCAGCCGCGCCGCCGCCCCAGGAAGGGCGGCTCGAAGCGGTCCATGAGCGGCGCCCAGAGGAACTTGAAGGTGTAGGGCACGCCCACCAGGCCGAGGAAGCCGATGGTCGCCACCTCCACCCCCTCCACCGACAGCCACGCCTGCATGGCCTGGCCGGTGAGCGCCAGCGGCAGGCCGGAGGCGAAGCCGAGGAAGAGGACCGCAGCGAGGCGGTGGATCGAGGCCAGGCTAGAGGGCATGGTCGTAATCGACGATCAGCGGCGCGTGGTCGGAGAAGCGCTGGTCCTTGTAGACGAAGGCGGCCTTCGCCTTGGCGGCGATGCCGGGGGTGGCGATCTGGTAGTCGATGCGCCAGCCCACGTTCTTCGCCCAGGCCTGGCCGCGGTTGCTCCACCAGGTGTAGGCCTCGCCCTCGTGCTCGGGATAGAGGCGGCGATAGACGTCGACGAAGCCAAGGCGCTCGAACACCTCCGTGAGCCAGGCGCGTTCCTCGGGCAGGAAGCCGGAGTTCTTGAGGTTGCCCTTCCAGTTCTTCAGGTCGATCTCGCGGTGCGCGATGTTCCAGTCGCCGCACAGGATGATCTCCTTGCCGGACTTTGCCAGGCCCTCCAGGTGCGGCATGAAGCGGGCCATGAATGCGAACTTGGCCTGCTGGCGTTCCTCCGAGCTGGAGCCGGAGGGCAGGTACACCGAGACCACGCACAGGTCGCCGAAGCAGGCCTCGATGTAACGGCCCTCGGCGTCGATGTCGGCGATGCCCAGGCCCTCGACGATGTTTTCCGGCTGGCGCCGGGCATACAGGCCGACGCCGCTGTAGCCCTTCTTCTCGGCATAGTGGAAGTAGCCATGGAACCCCGGCGGGTTGAGCATCTGCAGGCTCAGGTCGGCGGCCTGGGCCTTGAGCTCCTGCATGCAGACGAGATCGGCGTTCTGGTTTTCCAGCCAAGCATACACGCCCTTGCTGGCTGCGGAACGAATACCGTTAAGATTCAGGCTGATGACACGCATATACGAGGATGGGGCGAGTGCAGGATTTCAAAAGCGCGTTTCTTGAGCTGGCGATCAAGCAGAAGGTGCTGCTGTTCGGCGAGTTCAAGACCAAGGCCGGGCGCATGAGCCCGTATTTCTTCAACGCGGGCCTGTTCAACGACGGCGCGTCGCTGAAAAAGCTCGGCGAATTCTACGCGAAAGCCATCCAGGCCTCGGGCCTCGCCTTCGATGGCCTGTTCGGCCCCGCCTACAAGGGCATCCCGCTCGGCGCGTCGGTGGCCATCGCCCTCGCCGCGGAGGGACGCAACGTGCCCTTCACCTACAACCGCAAGGAGGCGAAGGACCACGGCGAGGGCGGCACCCTGGTGGGCGCGCCGCTGAGCGGCCGCATCCTCATCGTCGACGACGTGATCTCCGCCGGCACCTCGGTGCGCGAATCGGTGGAGCTGATCCGCGCCGCCGGCGCCACACCCTGCGGCGTCGCCATCGCCCTGGACCGCATGGAGCGCGGCCTCGGCCACCTCTCCGCAGTGCAGGAAGTCAGCCAGGACTACGGCCTGCCCGTTATCAGCATCGTCGACCTGGACGATCTGACCCATCACCTCACCGGCAAGCCCGGCTGGGCGGCAACGCTGGCGGCGATCCAGGCCTATCGCAACGAGTACGGGATCCGCACATGACCCAACGCCCCCTCCCCTGCATCCTCGGCGGCCTCCTGCTGGCGGCCGGCCTGTCCGCGCAGGCCGCCACCTACCGCTGGGTCGACGAGCAGGGACGGGTGCACTACAGCGACACCATGCCGCCGCAACAGGCCAGCCAGGGACACCGCGAACTGGACAAGGAGGGGCGCGTGGTGCGCGAGGTGACGCGGACCCAGCAACGCTCCACCGTGGAAAAACGCCGCGCCGAACTCGAACGCCAGCAGGCGCTGGAGCGGCTGCGCCGCGACAAGGCGCTGCTCAGCAGCTTCACCACGGAAGCGGAGATCGACCTGGTGCGCGACCGCGCCCTGGAACTGGAGAACCTGCAGATCAACAGCCTGCAGGCGCGCATGAACAACGCCTCGGAGAAGCTCTCCTACGCCAACCAGGAGATCAAGAAGTTCTCAGGCCCCGGCGAGAAGGTGCCGAAGTCCTACCTGCAGATGCGCGAGGAGGCGCAGAACGAACTGGCGCAGATCGGCGAGATGCTGCGCCAGCGCCAGCAGAACATGGAACAGCTGAAGTCCAAGTACGAGGCCGACAAGCTGCGCTTCCGCGAGCTGAAATCCAGCGACCGCTGACCGGGAAAGGCGCGAGGCCACCCCACTACGTCCTCCCCGCCTGCGCGGGAACGACGCAGCCGCCTCAGCCCGCGAGCTTGGCGCGCAGCAGCTCGTTCACCTGGGCCGGATTGGCCTTGCCCTTGGTGGCCTTCATGACCTGGCCGACCAGGGCGTTGAAGGCCTTCTCCTTGCCGGCGCGGAACTCCTCGACGGACTTGGCGTTGGCGGCCAGGACCTCGTCGATGATGCGCTCCACCTCGCCGGAGTCGGACATCTGCTTGAGGCCGCGCGCCTCGATGATGGCGTCAGGCTCGCCACCTTCGCTCCACATCACCTCGAACACCTGCTTGGCCAGCTTGCCCGACAGGGTGCCGTCCTGGATGCGGCCCAGCAGTTTCGCCAGTGCCGGCGCGGCGATGGGCGAGGCGGCCAGCTCCAGCTCCGCGCGGTTGAGGGCGGCGGAGAGGTCGCCCATCACCCAGTTGGCGGCGAGTTTGGGGTCCGGTTTCGGCAGGGCGGCGGCCACCGCCTCGAAGTAGTCCGCCATGGCGCGCGATGCGGTGAGGGTGGCGGCGTCATAGGCGGAGAGGCCGAACTCAGCCTTGTAGCGCGCCTGCTTGGCCTGCGGCAGCTCCGGCATACCGGCCTGGATGTCGGCGATCAGCGCCTCGTCCAGCCTCACCGGCAGCAGGTCCGGGTCGGGGAAGTAGCGGTAGTCGTGCGCGTCCTCCTTGGAGCGCATCATGCGCGTCTCGCCGGTGTCCGGGTCGAACAGCACGGTGGCCTGATGGATCTCGCGGCCGTCCTCGATCTCGCCGATCTGCCAGCGCACCTCGTAGTCGATGGCCTGCTCCAGGAAGCGGAACGAGTTGAGGTTCTTGATCTCGCGCCGCGTGCCGAACCGCTCCTGCCCCTTGGGCCGCACCGAGACGTTGGCATCGACGCGGAAGCTGCCTTCCTGCATGTTGCCGTCACAGATGCCGATCCAGGTGACGAGCGTATGGAGCGCCTTGGCGTAGGCCACCGCCTCCTTGGCGGAACGCATATCCGGTTCCGAGACGATCTCCAGCAGCGGCGTGCCGGCGCGGTTGAGGTCGATGCCGGTCATGCCGTGGAAGTCCTCGTGCAGGGACTTGCCGGCGTCCTCCTCCAGGTGCGCGCGGGTCAGGCGCACGGTCTTGGTCACGGCCTTGTCGCCCTCGCCGACCTGGATGTCGATGCTGCCGCCCTCGACGATGGGCAGCTCGAACTGGCTGATCTGGTAGCCCTTGGGGAGGTCCGGGTAGAAGTAGTTCTTGCGCGCGAACACGTTGGTGCGGTTGAGCTTGGCACCGATCGCCAGGCCGAACTTGATCGCGCGTTCCACCGCGCCCTTGTTCAGCACCGGCAGCACCCCGGGCAGGGCGATGTCCACCGCGCAGGCCTGGGTGTTGGGCGCAGCGCCGAAGGCGGTGCTGGCGCCGGAAAAGATCTTCGACTGGGTGGTGAGCTGGGTATGCACCTCCAGCCCGATGACGGTTTCCCATTGCATGGCTATCTATCCTCGTTCGCCGTCAGAGCTTGTCGATCAGTTCGTCACGTCGTTGCCGCAGGCCTGGCGGCATGGTCAGGCGCCCCATGTCCCACCCCTCCAAACGCATCACCGCCTCCAGGCACTGCTCCATCTCCGCATGGCAGGCAACGGTGGAATCGGCGATGCGCTCGTGCACCCCGGGCACGTGGCCTGCGGAGGAGAGGCAGTTGCGCTGGTAGTCGTGGAGCTCGCGCAGACGCAGGATCTCCTGTGCGACCTGGGCGGGGCAGGCACACATGTAGACCATCGCCTCCTCCAGGATCTGCCGCAGCTGCGCGTCGCTGAAACGTTTGTCCAAGGGCCGGCTCATGGCAGTCACTCCGCCACGGCGGGCCGACGCTGGTGCCAGTCGGTCGCCATCTGGTACTGGTGCGCCACGTTCAACATGCGCGCCTCGCCGAAGTAGTCGCCGATCAACTGCAGGCCGATCGGCAGGCCCTGGGCGTCGAAGCCGCAGGGCAGGGACATGCCGGGCAGGCCGGCGAGGTTGACGGCGATGGTGTAGATGTCGGAGAGGTACATCTGCACCGGGTCGTCGGACTTCTCGCCCAGCTTGAACGCGGTGGTCGGCGCGGTGGGGCCGAGGATCACGTCGCACTGCCTGAACGCCTCGGTGAAGTCGTTGGCGATCAGGCGGCGCAGCTTCTGCGCCTGGATGTAGTAGGCGTCGTAGTAGCCGTGGCTCAGCACGTAGGTGCCGATCAGGATGCGCCGTTTCACCTCGCCGCCGAAGCCCTCGGCGCGGCTCTTCTCGTACATGTCGGTGAGGTCGGCGTACTCGGGGGTGCGGTAGCCGTAGCGCACGCCGTCGAAGCGCGACAGGTTGCTGGAGGCCTCGGCCGGCGCCAGCACGTAATAGGCGGCGACCGACAGCCTGGAGTTGGGCAGCCCCACCTCGACGGTCTCGGCGCCCAGCTTGCGGAACTGCGCGATCGCCTCCTCGACGGCCTTGGCGGTGTCGCCGCTCAGGCCCTCGCCGAAGAACTCGCGCGGCAGGCCAATGCGCAGGCCGGCCAGGGGCTTGTCGAGGTCGCGCGCGTAGTCCTCCTTGGCGCGTTCCAGGCTGGTGGAGTCGCGGCTGTCGAAGCCGGCCATGACGTTGAGCAGCAGGGCGCAGTCCTCGGCGGTCCGCGCCATGGGGCCGCCCTGGTCGAGCGAGGAGGCGAAGGCGATCATGCCGTAGCGCGACACCACGCCGTAGGTGGGCTTGAGGCCGGTGATGCCGCACAGCGCGGCGGGCTGGCGAATCGAGCCGCCGGTGTCGGTGCCGGTCGCCGCCGGGGCCATGCCCGCCGCCACGCAGGCGGCGCTGCCGCCGGAGGAGCCGCCGGGCACGCGCGCGGTGTCCCAGGGGTTCCTGACCGGGCCGTAGAAGCTGGTCTCGTTGGATGAGCCCATGGCGAACTCGTCCATGTTGGTCTTGCCCAGGCTGGGCATGCCCGCCGCCTTGAACTGCTCGATCACGTGCGCGTCGTAGGGCGAGACGAAGTTGGACAGCATCCGCGAGCCGCAGGTGGTGAGCCAGCCCTCGGTGCAGAAGATGTCCTTGTGCGCGACCGGCACGCCGGCGAGGACGCCGCCCCTGCCGGAGGCGCGCAGGGCGTCGGCGGCGGCGGCCTCGGCCAGGGTCTTTTCCCGGTCGACGGTGACGAAGGCGTTGAGGCTGGGGTTCAGGCGCTCGATGCGGCCCAGGTAGTCCTGGCACAGTTCGACGCTGGAGGCCTGGCCCGCCGCCAGCTGGTCGGCGAGCTGTCTGAGGGTGTGCGGCATGGCGGTCACTCGATGACTTTGGGGACCAGGTAGAGGCCGTTCTCGGTCTGCGGCGCGACCGCCTGGAAGGCGGCGCGGCGGTCGGGCTCGCTGGCGGCGTCCGGGCGCAGGCGCTGCGACAGGTCCTGCGCGTGCGCCATGGGTGCGACGCCCGAGGTGTCGACGCCCTGCATCTCCTCGATGAGGGCGAAGATGCCGTTCAGCTGTTCCTGGGTGTGGCGCGCCTCGTCCTCGCTGACCCGGATGCGGGCCAGCCGGGCGATGCGGCCGATATCTGCGATGGATAGAGACATTTGCGTGCGTGTTCCGTACTGATCGGGACGCGGACCGGCGTCCGTCCCGAGGCGTTTTCGAGCGTCCAACGCCTTATTTCACAAGGCACCGTGCGGTATTATACGCAGCTATTTTTTCGACCCCATCGGGAACGTTTCATGTTCGGATTCCTTCGCGGCTACTTCTCCACCGACCTGGCCATCGACCTGGGCACCGCCAATACCCTGATCTATGTCCGGGGCCGCGGCATCGTCCTCAACGAGCCCTCCGTGGTCGCCATCCGCCAGGAAGGCCCCACCGGCAAGAAGACCATCCAGGCGGTCGGCATCGAGGCCAAGCAGATGCTCGGCCGCACCCCCGGCAACATCCAGGCCATCCGGCCGATGAAGGACGGCGTGATCGCCGACTTCAACGTCACCGAGCAGATGCTCAAGTTCTTCATCAAGAAGGTGCACGACACGCGCCTCTTCCACCCCAGCCCGCGCATCATCATCTGCGTGCCCTCCGGCGCCACCCAGGTGGAACGCCGCGCGATCCGCGAATCGGCGATCGGCGCCGGCGCGCGCCAGGTCTACCTGATCGAGGAGCCGATGGCGGCGGCGATCGGCGCCGGCATGCCGGTGGCCGAGGCGACCGGCTCCATGGTGGTGGACATCGGCGGCGGCACCACCGAGGTGGGCGTGATCTCCCTGGGCGGCGTGGTCTACACCGCCAGCGTGCGGGTCGGCGGCGACAAGTTCGACGAGGCCATCATCAACTACATCCGCCGCAACTACGGCATGCTGATCGGCGAGTCCACCGCCGAGGCGATCAAGAAGGAGATGGGCTCCGCCTTCCCCGGCTCCGAGGTGCGCGAGATGGAGGTCAAGGGCCGCAACCTGGCGGAGGGCATCCCGCGCAGCTTCACCGTCACCTCCAACGAGATCCTCGAGGCCCTCACCGAGCCGCTCAACACCATCGTCTCCGCCGTGAAGTCGGCCCTGGAGCAGACCCCCCCGGAACTCGGCGCGGACATCGCCGAGAAGGGCATGGTGCTGACCGGTGGCGGCGCCCTGCTGCGCGACCTGGACCGCCTGCTCATGGAAGAGACCGGCCTGCCGGTGATCGTCGCCGACGACCCGCTGTCCTGCGTGGTGCGCGGTTCCGGCCGCGCCCTCGAGGAGATGGATCGCCTCGCCACGGTGTTCACCAACGACTGATGACCGTCAGGCGTGAGGCGCTAGGCACTCCCCCCGGACCCCGCACAACGCCTCACGCGCAACGCCTCACGCACAATGTCCCGCGCCCCCCAGGCCCCGCTGTTCGTGCGCGAGATGGGCCTGCCCGCCCGTTTCGGGGTATACGTCCTGCTCGGCCTGCTGATCGCCGCCGTCGACAGCCGCTACGCCGCCCTGAACGAGGCGCGCGCCGGCCTCAACACCCTGCTGCAGCCGATCCGCGTCGGCCTGGCGATGCCCTGGGAATGGGCGCGCGAGGTGAGCGGCTTCTTCGTCACGCACGGCGAACT
This sequence comes from Pseudomonadota bacterium, assembly GCA_040751755.1. GTDB lineage: Bacteria > Pseudomonadota > Gammaproteobacteria > Burkholderiales > Thiobacillaceae > PFJX01. Next base: position 294,783 of record JBFMHC010000046.1, on the reverse strand, counting down.
GCAGGCTGAGAACGCACGCCTGCGGCGCGAGCGCGAACACCTGCTCGCCCTGCAGCAGGACCGCCTGGCCCTGCTGGGCGAGAACCAGCAGCTGCGCGGTCTCGCCGCCCTGCCGCCGCGTCCCGGCGTGACCACGCAACTGGCCGAGATCGTCGAGGTGGCGGCCGACCCGTTCTCGCGCAAGGTGATCATCAACCGCGGCAGCGCCCAGGGCATCGTCGCCGGCCGCCCGGTGATCGACGGCGCCGGCCTGGTGGGCCAGGTGACGCGCGTCTTCCCCGCCACCGCCGAGGTCACCCTGCTGACCGACCGCGAACAGGGCGCGCCGGTGCAGAACCTGCGCAACGGCCTGCGCGTCATCGTCTCCGGCACCGGCGCGGACAACCTCCTGGAGGTGCGTTTCCTCGACATGCACGCGGACATCAGGCGCGGCGACCTGCTCTACACCTCGGGCATCGACGGCGTGTATCCGGCGGGCATCCCGGTCGCCCGCGTCGAGCAGACCGAGCCGCCGCGCCACACGCCGTTCGCCAAGGCCCTGTGCCGGCCGATCGGCGGCGTCGGCCGCTATCGCCACGTGGCGGTGCTGAAGCTCGCGCCCACCGCCCCGGCCACCAAGCCGGCCTCGCCCCCTGCCGCCCCCCAGGGGCACAAGCCATGAACGCGCGCCCGCCCCGCACCGAAAAGCACTTCCTGCCCAAGGGTTCCGTGCTGGTGGCGCCGCCCAGCCGTCCCAAGGTGTACGCCCTGCTGGCCCTGGCGCTGGCGTTCAACCTCTCGCCCTGGCCCGACGCGGCGCGCTGGCTGGTGCCGGACTTCACCCTCATGGCCCTGCTCTACTGGAACATCCGCGCGCCGCGCCTGGCCGGGCTCGGCACCGCCTTCCTCCTGGGCCTGCTGATCGACGTGTCGCGCGGCCTGCACATGGGCCTCAACGCACTGGCCTACTGCGCCGCCGCCTTCGTCGTGCTGCTGCTGCAGCGGCGCCTGGAGAACTTCGACGCGCCGCGCCAGAACCTGCACCTGGTGCCGGTGCTGCTGGGCAAGGAACTGCTGGTGCTGACCCTCGGCCTAGCGTTCGGCCACGGCGACGCGGACTGGCGCTGGCTCGCCGCCGGCGTCACCGCGGTGCTGCTGTGGACCCCCATGGCCTGGCTGTTCGACCTGCTCACCGGGCGGCCGCTGGAGCCGCCGCAGGAAAACCGCTGACGGGGCCGGGGCTTGAAGCTGCGCCTGATCAACCCGGAGGAGGAGTTCCAGCGCTACCGGCGACGCATGGAGATCGCCGCCATCCTCATCGCCCTCATGCTGCTCGGCCTGTTCGGCCGCTTCGTCTGGCTGCAGGTCGTCGAATATGAGCGCTACCACGCGCTGGCGGAGAGCAACCGCATCTCCCTGGTGCCGGCGCCGCCCTCGCGCGGCGTGATCTACGACCGCATGGGCACGGTGCTGGCGCACAACTACTCGGCCTATACCCTGGAGGTCACGCCCGCCAAGACCGGCGACCTGGACGAGGTGGTCGACCAGCTCGCCGGGATCGTCACCATCGACGCCGGCGACCGCAAGCGCTTCAAGAAGCTGCTCGCCGAGAGCAAGAACTTCGAGAGCATCCCGCTGCGCACCCAGCTCTCCGAGGAGGAGGCGGCGCGCTTCGCGGTCAACCGCTACCGCTTCCCCGGCGTCGAGGTGAAGGCGCGCCTGTTCCGCCAGTACCCCTTCGGTGAGAGCTTCGCGCACGTGGTGGGCTACATCGGCCGCATCGGCGAGCGCGATGCGCAGCGCCTGGAGGAGACCGGCCGCGCCGCCAACTACAAGGGCACGGACCACATCGGCAAGCTCGGCATCGAGGCCAGCTACGAGGAGTGGCTGCACGGCCGCACCGGCATCGAGAAGGTCGAGACCGACTCCGGCGGCCACGCGGTGCGCCTGCTCTCGCGCACCCCCCCGGTCGCCGGCAACAACATCTGGCTGCATCTCGATTCGCGCCTGCAGCAGGTCGCGGAGAAGGTATTCGGCGACTACCGTGGCGCCCTCGTTGCCCTGGACCCGCGCAACGGCGGCGTGCTGGCATTGGTATCCAAGCCCGGCTTCGACCCCAACCTGTTCATCGACGGCATCGATGTGGCGACCTGGAAGGAGCTCAACGACGCCTTCGAGCGACCGCTCATCAACCGCGCCCTGCGCGGCATCTACCCGCCGGGTTCGACGATCAAGCCGTTCATGGGCCTGGCCGGCCTGGAGCTCGGCCTGCGCACCCCCGGCGACACCATCGCCGACCCGGGCTACTTCACCCTGCCCGGCAGCAGCCACCGCTACCGCGACTGGAAGAAGGACGGCCACGGCACGGTCGACCTGAAGAAGTCGATCACCGTCTCCTGCGACACCTATTACTACGGTCTGGCTCGCGACATGGGCATCGAGCGCATGGGGGGCTTCCTCGCCCAGTTCGGCTTCGGCAGGCGCAGCGGCGTCGACCTGGACGGCGAGCTGGCCGGCCTGCTGCCCTCGCCGGCCTGGAAGGCGAAGCGCTTCAAGCAGCCCTGGTGGCCCGGCGAGACGGTGATCGCCGGCATCGGCCAGGGCTACATGCTGGCCAGCCCCATGCAGCTCGCGCTCGCCACCATGACCCTGGCCAACGGCGGCCTCATGTACAGGCCGCAGCTGGTGCGCGCCTGGCAGGACCCGATCAGTGGCAAGGTCAGTCAGGCCGCGCCGCAGGTGGCGGGGCGCATCCCGCTCAAGCCGCGCAACCTGGAGCTGGTGCGCCAGGCGATGATCGAGGTGATGCTGCCCGGCGGCACCGCCGCCGGCGCGGGGGCGGGGGCGTCCTACCTGATCGCCGGCAAGACCGGCACCGCGCAGGTCAAGGGCATCAAGCAGGGCGCGCGCTACGTCGAGAGCCAGACCGCCGCGCACCACCGCGACCATGCCCTGTTCATCGCCTACGCGCCGGCGGACAACCCCAAGATCGCGCTCGCGGTGATGGTGGAGAACGGCGGCCACGGCGGCTCCACCGCCGCGCCGATCGCGCGCAAGGTCATGGACTACTGGCTGCTGGGCAAGCTGCCCACCGTCTACGAACCGGTCGAGGCCGCGGAAGCCGCGGAAGAGCAGGAAGACAGCGCCCAGGCCGACGATACCGCGAACCTCGCCGCAAACCCCGTCGCAACCCACGAGTCACCGCAATGATCGCGCGCCTGCTTGCCCGCCTGTTCGCACACTTCGACGCGCCCCTGCTGGGTCTGCTGGCGATCCTGCTCGGCCTCAGCATCGCCACCGTCTACAGTGCCTCCGGCGGCAGCGCGGACCGGATCACCGGGCACCTCCTCAACATCGGCCTCGCCCTCGGCGCGATGCTGCTCGCCTCGCACATCCCGCCCCAGCGCATCATGCAGTTCGCCCTGCCCGCCTACGTGCTGGGGGTGCTGCTGCTGATCGGCGTGGCCCTGTTCGGCATCGTGGTGAACGGCTCGCGACGCTGGCTCGACCTCGGGGTGGCGCGCATCCAGCCCTCCGAGCTGATGCGCCTGGCCGCGCCGATGATGCTGGCCTGGTACTTCCACTACAAGCAGGCCACGCTCAACGGCCGCGACTTCCTCGTCGCCGGCGTCCTGCTGGTGCTGCCGGTGGGGCTGATCGCGCGCCAGCCGGACCTCGGCACCTCGCTGCTGATCACCGCCTCCGGCTTCTACGTGCTCTATCTCGCCGGTCTCTCCTGGAAGGTCATCGCCGGCGCCGGCGCCGCCGCCGCGGGCATCGTGCCCCTGGCCTGGAACTACCTGCTGCACGACTACCAGCGGCAGCGCGTGCTGACCCTCATCGACCCGATGTCCGACCCGCTCGGCGCCGGCTACCACATCATCCAGTCGACCATCGCCGTGGGCTCCGGCGGCTTCGCCGGCAAGGGCTGGATGGGGGGCACGCAGACCCATCTCGACTTCCTCCCGGAACGCAGCACCGACTTCATCTTCGCCGTGTACTCGGAGGAGTTCGGTCTCTTCGGCAACCTGTTCCTGCTCCTGCTCTACGCCGCCATCATCGGCCGCGGCCTGTGGCTGGCGGCGAGCGCGCCGACGCTGTTCGCGCGCCTGCTCTCGGGTGCCATCGTGCTCACCTTCTTCACCTACGCCTTCGTCAACATGGGCATGGTCTCGGGCATCCTGCCGGTGGTGGGCGTGCCCCTGCCGCTGGTGAGCTACGGCGGCACCTCGATGCTCTCCGTGATGCTCGGCTTCGGCATCCTCATGAGCCTGGCGACCCACAAAAAACTCGTAAAAACATAGTGGATACGCGCTAAACTTGGTGCGTCTTGTAACGATTTGGCAGCCCTCGCCGCCTATCCGCTCATGAAGCCCTTCCGCCCGCGCCTGCCCCTCCTGCTGATCACCGTCTCCGCCTTCCTCGCCGCCTGCGGCACCACGCCGCAGAAGACCGGCCAGACGGGCGAGGCCAGAACGGCCGCGGTGAAGCCGCCATACAAGGGCGGCGGCTACTACAAGGACGACGGCCCCAGCGCGAACACCCCGGACAACCTGGGCGCCATCCCCGACGCGGTGCCGCGCGACGAACCGCTGCACGCCTTCGCCAACAACACCTACAAGGTCCTGGGCAAGACCTATACGCCGCTGAAGTCGAACGCCGGCTACAAGGCCTCCGGCCAGGCCTCCTGGTACGGGCGCAAGTTCCACGGCAGGCCCACCTCCTCGGGCGAGCCGTACGACATGTTCGCCATGACCGCCGCCCACCCCATCCTGCCGATCCCGAGCTACGCGCGCGTGACCAACAACGAGAACGGCAAGAGCGTGGTGGTGCGCATCAACGACCGCGGCCCGTTCCACGAAAACCGCCTGATCGACCTCTCCTACACCGCCGCCTACAAGCTGGACGTCCTCAAGGGCGTGACGCCGGTCACCGTCGAGGCGGTGCTGCCCGAGACCGCGCCTGACTCCTTCGTCGCGCAAGCCGGCGAGCAGGTGGTCGAGCCGGTCGCCCAGCCCGTCACCATCGCCGCCAACGCCGCCGCCGAGCCGGTGGCGCCCGCCGCCGTGGCGCCTGCCGCCCCCGCCGCGGGCGTCGAGACGCCGGCCGCCGCCTACTACCTGCAGCTGGGCGCGTTCTCCGCCAAGGAACGCGCCAACGAGCTGCTGCAACGCGTCAGCACCCGTCTGTCGCGCAGTTTCCCCGGCGTGCTGCGCCTGGAACTGGACGGCCTGTACAAGGTCCAGGCCGGTCCCTTCACCGACCCCGCCGAGATGGAGCGCGCCGCCGCCCTGCTGCACGACGAGATGGGGTTGAAGTCGTTCAAGCTCGCCGGCGGCGCGCGGCCGGCCGCCCCCGCCCTGACGGCCCCCGCGACACCGCCCACCGCCACGGCGGCCGCGCCGGCCGAGGCCACCGCGAATCCCGGGCAGACCGCCGAGGCGCCGGCGCCAGGCCTCTACCTGCAGCTCGCCTCCTTCTCCAGCGCCGCCGCCGCCGAGGCGCTCGGCGAGCGGGTGCGCGCGAAATACGGCACGGAACTTCCCGGTCTCACGCAAGTCCAGTTCGGCAACCTGTACCGGCTGCAGGCGGGCCCCTTCGCCTCCACCGAGGCCGCCGCGCAGCTGAGCGTGGCCTACCGGCAGGACTTCGGCACCACGCCCTACCGGGTCATGCGCTAGCACGGCCGGCGCGGGCCGGTACGCAGCGCGACCGGGGCGGCCTGATGGCCGCGCCGCGCCATTCCCTACAACCCATTGCCTAGTAACACACGGAAGCGATTCGCCCATGTCCCTGCTGAAGCACCTGTCCTCGCTGTTCGCCCTCTGTCTCTCCCTCGCCGCCCCCGGCGCCCTCGCCGCCCTGCCCACCCCGCCCGCGCCGCAGCTCGATGCCCGCGCCTGGCTGCTGATCGACGCCGCGAGCGGCGTGCCGCTGGCGGAGAAGGCCGCCGACACCAAGGTGGAGCCCGCCTCGCTGACCAAGCTGATGACCGCCTACCTGAGCTTCGCCGCGATCAAGGAGGGCCGACTGAAGCTGGACCAGACCCTGCCGGTCTCCGAGAAGGCCTGGCGCGCCGAGGGCTCGCGCATGTTCCTGGAGCCCTCCAAGCCCGCCAAGGTCGAGGACCTGCTGCGAGGCATGATCATCCAGTCCGGCAATGACGCCTGCATCGTCCTCGCGGAGGCGATCGCCGGCTCCGAGGAGGGCTTCGCCTCGATGATGAACCAGATGGCCAAGCGCCTCGGCATGAGCCGCAGCCACTTCGTCAACGCCACCGGCCTGCCGGACCCGCAGCACTACACCACGGCGCGCGACCTCGCCATCCTCGCCACGGCCCTGATCCGCGACTTTCCCGAGCACTACCGGATCTACGCGGAACGCGAGTTCGCCTACAACGGCATCCGCCAGCCCAACCGCAACCGCCTGCTGTACATGGACCCGAGCGTCGACGGCGTGAAGACCGGTCACACCGAGAGCGCCGGCTACTGCCTGATCGCCTCCGCGCAGCGCGAGCGCCGCCGCCTGCTCTCCGTGGTGCTGGGCACCGGCTCCGACACCGCGCGCGCGATGGAGAGCCAGAAGCTGCTCAACTACGGCTTCCAGTTCTTCGAGACCGTGAAGCTGTATCCCGCCAACAAGGCGGTGTCCTCCCTGCGCATCTACAAGGGCTCGCAGAGCGACCTGCAGGCGGGCTTCACGCGCGACTTCCTGGTCACCGTGCCGCGCGGCACCGCCAGCCGCATCAAGGCCAGCCTGGTCACCCGGCAGCCCATGCTGGCGCCGGTGCGCCGCGGCGAGCGTGTGGGCTCGCTGCGCCTCACAGTGGACGGCCAGGTGGTGGGCGACTACCCCCTGCAGGCCCTGCACGACGTCTCCGTCGCCGGCCTGCTGGGACGCGGCTGGGACAGCCTGCTGCTGATGTTCAAGTGAACGCCGTGGACGCCGCGCCCATCGTCTACCTGAACGGCGAATACCTGCCGCTCGACCAGGCGCGCGTCTCCGTGCTGGACCGCGGCTTCCTGTTCGGCGACGGCGTGTACGAGGTGATCCCGGTCTACGACCGCGAGCCCTTCCGCCTCGCCGACCACCTGCGCCGCCTCGACCACAGCCTGGCCGGCATCCGCCTCGCCAGCCCGCACAGCGTCGCGGAGTGGGAGGCCCTGGTGCGCGGCATCGTCGAGCGCGCGCCCTGGGAGGACACCGGCGTCTACCTGCAGGTGACGCGCGGCCCCGGCCCGCGCGACCACGCCTTCCCGGCCGAGGCACGCCCGACGGTGTTCCTCATGCCGCTGGAGCTGAAGCCGCCCGCGCCCGCGCTGATCGAACACGGCGTCGCCGCCGTCACCGCCCAGGACAACCGCTGGCTGCGCTGCGACCTGAAGACCGTCTCCCTGCTCGCCAACGTGCTGCTGCGCCAGCTTTCCGTCGACGCGGGCTGCGCCGAGACCCTCCTGCTGCGCGACGGCTGGCTCACCGAGGGCTCGGCGAGCAGCGTGTTCATCGTCCGCGACGGCGTCATCCTCGCGCCGCCGGAGACCCACCTGGTGCTGCCGGGCATCACCTACGAGGTGGTGCTGGAACTGGCGCGCACGCACGGCATGCCGCACCAGGTCAGGCCGGTGAGCGAGGCGGAACTGCGCGCCGCCGACGAGGTCTGGATCACCTCCTCGACCAAGGAGGTCATGGCGGTCACCCATCTGGACGGCCAGGCCGTGGGCGACGGCCAACCCGGCCCGGCGTTCCGCCGCATGCTGGCGGCCTACCGGGACTACAAACACAGCGTGATGCGCGGACACAAACGATGAGCGAACAGGACACCCTGCTGGAATTCCCCTGCGACTTCCCCATCAAGGTCATGGGCAGCCGCACCGACGACTTCGCCCAGGTGATGGTGGAGATCGTCCTGCGGCACGCCCCCGACTTCGCCGCCGAGACCGTGGAGATGCGCGCCTCCAGCGGCGGCAAATACCTCGCCGTCACCTGCACCATCCGCGCCACCTCGAAACAGCAGCTCGATGCCCTGTATCTCGAACTCACCGGCCACCCGCTGGTGAAGGTGGTGCTTTGACTTGGATACGCCGGGCCTGACCCTCCGCCGTCTCGGCCGCGTCGAATACCTGCCCACCTTGCAGGCCATGCAGGCCTTCACCGCCGCGCGCGTGGCGGACACGCCGGACGAGCTGTGGCTGCTGGAGCACCCCCCCGTCTTCACCCTCGGCCAGGCCGGCAGGCGCGAGCACCTGCTCGCCGACATCGGCATCCCCGTCGTGCCCATCGACCGCGGCGGCCAGGTCACCTACCACGGCCCCGGCCAGGTGGTGGTCTACCTGCTGCTGGACCTGAAGCGGCGCGGCTACGGCGTGAAGGAGCTGGTGCGGCGCATGGAGCAGGCGGTGATCGACCTGCTGGCCGCGCAGGGCATCCGCGGCGAGCGCCTGGAGGGCGCCCCCGGCATCTACGTGACGGGCGCGAAGATCGCCGCCCTAGGCCTGCGCGTGAAGGGCGGGCGCACCTACCACGGCCTCGCCCTCAACGTGGACATGGACCTCACACCCTTTCAGGCCATCAACCCCTGCGGCTATGCCGGCATGGCCGTGACCCGGCTGCGCGACCTGGGCTCGACGCTGTCCCCGGAAGAGGCGGGGACCCAGCTTTGCGAACGGCTGGGCACACTGCTCTGACGCACTGCGCTGAGCCACTGCGTTTATCATCGCCCACCATGCTCCGCCGCCACCTCATCGCCCTCCTCGTCGGCCTGGCCCTGCTGATCGGCCAGCTGGGGGGCTTCGCGCACGCCGCGTCGCACCTCAAGGAGGGCGACAAGGACCGTCCGCACACGGTGTGCGAGCTGTGCGTGGCCTACGCGGCGCTGGACGCGGGTGCCGCCGCCCACGTGCCGCCGGTGACTGGCGAGGCCACCCAGATCGCGCCGGATGCCCCCCTGCCCACCGGCACCGGCACCGCTTCCCTCCCCCCCTACGCCAGCCGCGCCCCGCCCAGCCTCGCCTGAACCGCCCTGCGAACGCCTGCGCGCCGCCATCGGCGCGCGGCTCCCATTGCCATCAGACGAGGTTACCCATGTTGCCACGCAAGCCCCTGGCCGCTCCCCTGGCCATCGCCCTGGCGGCCGCCTGCGCCCCAGCCGCCGCGGACGGCGAGATCGACGCGATCCGCGCCGAGATCGCCGCCATGAAACAACACTACGAGACGCGCATCGCCGCCCTGGAGGCCCGCCTCCAGGAGGCGGAGACACGCACCGCCGTCCCCGAGCCCGCCGCGCAGGCGCCCGCGACGGGCGGCGGCCGCATGAACCCGGACATCGGCCTGATCCTGCAGGGCCGCTACGCCCAGCGCGACGACCTGGCGGAGCGCTTCATCGGCGGCTTCGCCCCGGTGGGCGGACATGCCGAAGGCGGCGGGCGGGGTTTCTCGCTCGACCACAGCGAACTGCTCCTCTCTGCCAGCGTCGACCCCGACTGGCGCGGCCATGCCATCCTCGCCATGGCCGACGGGGCGGTCGAGGTGGAAGAGGCCTGGTTCCAGTCACTGGGCCTGGGCAACGGCCTCACCCTCAAGGGCGGACGCTTCTATTCCGGCCTCGGATACCTCAACGAACAGCACCCGCACGCCTGGGACTTCGCCGATGCGCCGCTCATGTACCAGGCCCTGTTCGGCGAGCGCTTCAGCAATGACGGCCTGCAGTTGAAGTGGCTGGCGCCCACCGAGACCTACCTCGAATTCGGCCTCGAGGCGGGCCGGGGCGGCGTGGTGGCGGGCGAATTCGACGGCAACGGCGTCGGCGCCTGGACCGCCTTCGCCAAGCTCGGCGGCGATGTGGGCACCGATAACAGCTGGCGCGCCGGCCTCGCCTACCTGGACGCCAGGCCGCGCGACCGCGCGAGCCACTGGGAGGACGCGAACGGCGTCGAGGCGGAGACCCTGTTCGGCGGCAGCAGCCGCGCCTGGGTCGCCGACTTCGTCTGGAAGTGGGCGCCGGACGGCAACGCGCGCGAGCGCAACTTCAAGTTCCAGGCCGAGTACTTCCGCCGTGCCGAGACCGGCACCCTGAGCTGCGCCGACAACACCGCGGCGCTGCCCGTCGCGGGCGCCTGCGCCGGGGTGAGCGACGCCTACCGCACGCGCCAGGACGGCTGGTACGCGCAGGGCGTCTACCAGTTCATGCCGCGCTGGCGCGCCGGCCTGCGCGTCGACCGCCTCGACTCCGGCACGCAGGCCCTGGGCGGCGGCTTCACGGGCGTGCTCGCGCCGGTGGACTACGCGCCCGAGCGCTACAGCCTCATGCTCGACTACTCGCCCTCGGAGTTCTCGCGCTTCCGCGTGCAGTACGCGCGCGACGAGTCGATGCCCGGCATCGACGAGGACCAGTGGACCCTGCAATACGTGATGAGCCTGGGCGCGCACGGCGCGCACGCGTTCTGAGGAGCCAGCGATGAAACGATGGATGCTGTTTTTCCTGGCCATCCTGGCCCTGCCGGCGCGCGCCGACCTCAGGGTCCTCGCCTGCGAGCCGGAATGGGCGGCGCTGGCGGCGGAGCTGGGCGGCGAGCACGTGGCCGCGACCTCCGCCACCACGGCCCTGCAGGACCCGCACCACATCGAGGCGCGCCCCAGCCTGATCGCGCGGGCGCGCAACGCCGACCTGCTGGTATGCACCGGCGCGGAACTGGAGATCGGCTGGCTGCCGATCCTGCAGCGCGAAGCGGGCAACCCGCGCATCCAGGCGGGCGCGCCCGGCTACCTGGAAGCGGCGGCCCTGGTGCCGCTGCTCGAGCGGCCGGCACGCGTCGACCGCAGCGAGGGCGACGTGCACGCCGCCGGCAACCCGCACATCCAGACCGACCCGCGCAACGTCCTCAGGGTCGCCGCCGCCCTGGCGCAACGCCTGGCGCAACTCGACCCGGCCAACGCGGCCCACTACGCCGCCCGCCATGCCGACTTCGGCCGGCGCTGGCAGGCCGCGCTGGCGCGCTGGGAGGCGCAGGCGGTGCCGCTGCGCGGCGTCGAGGTGGTGTCGCAGCACAAGGGCTTCCCCTACCTCTACGCCTGGCTGGGCATGCGCGAGGTGGCGGTGCTGGAGCCCAAGCCCGGCGTGGAGCCATCCGCGGGCCACCTGGCCGCGGTGCAGCAGCGGCTGGCGGCGCGGCCGCCGCGCATGATCCTGCGCGCGGCCTACCAGTCCGGACGCGCCAGCGAATGGCTGGCCGCGCGCAGCGGCCTGCCGGTGGTGGTGCTGCCCTACAGCGTCGGCGGCTCAGCGCAGGCGCGCGACCTGTTCGGCCTGTTCGACGACACCCTGGCGCGCCTGCTCGCGGCTGTGAAATGAACTGGGCCGCGCTCGACCCCGGCCTGCTCGCCTGGCCCCTCGCCGCCGCCGCCCTGGTGCTGGCGACGCACCTGCCGCTGGGGCGCGAGGTGCTGGCGCGCGGCATCATCTTCCTCGACCTTGCGGTGGCGCAGGTCGCCGGCCTCGGCATCCTGGTCGCCGCCAGCCTCGGCTGGCCGGCGGCGGGCTGGCGCATGCAGGCGGCGGCGCTCGCCGCCGCGCTGCTCGCGGGCGCCGGCATGCGCCTGGCGGAGCGGCGCTGGCCGGCGATCCAGGAACCGCTGATCGGCTCCGTGTTCGTGCTCGCGGCCAGCCTGGGCTCCCTGCTCGCGGCGGGCGACCCGCACGGCAGCGAGCAGTTGCGCGACATCCTCGTGGGGCAGGTCCTCTGGGTCTCGCCCACCCAGGTCGGCACCGCCGCCCTCGCCATGCTCGCCGCCATGGCCGTCTGGTGGCGCTGGCGGCGGCAGGGCTGGGCCTTCTACCTCGCCTTCGCGATCTGCGTGACGCAGTCCGTGCAGCTCCTGGGGGTGTACCTGGTGTTCGCCAGCCTCATCTTCCCCGCCCTCGCGGTGCGCGGGCTGGCGGCGCGCGCCGCGCTGCCGCGCGGCTACGCCATCGGCGTGCTGGGCTGCGTGGCCGGGCTGGCGGCGTCCGCCCTGTTCGACCTGCCGGCGGGCGGCGTCATGGTGGTGACCCTGGCGTGCGCGGCGCTCCTCCTCGCGCGGCGGCGCGCCTGACGGGGTTTCAGTTGCACTTGATCAGCAGCTTGCGTTCCGGCGCCGCCTTCAGGTCGGCTGCGGCGTTCGGGATGTCCGGCAGGCCGCCCGTCGGCATGGCGTTCGGCTTCGGCAGCTCGCCGCCGACGGCATTGAGCACGGTGTAGCCGCGCCCGCCGCACACCTCGCCGGCCTTCTCCACGCAGTGCCCCATGTTGAGGAAGGGGCCGCCGCAGCCCACCACGTGCGTGAGCCAGCCGTCGGCCTGGCGCACCGAGCGCGAGGTGGCGCAGCCGGCGACGCCCAGGGCGAGCAGGGACAGCGACAACAGCTTCCACGGCAGCGGCATCTTGAGTCTCAAGGTCTTCTCCAGTTCAGTGGGGCGCACCGCGGCGTTCACGCGGCCGCGCCGAATACATGGTTCCACAGGTCCTTCACCGCGTGGATCTCCTGCGCCAGGCCGCCGTGCTCGGCGCGCGCGTGTTCCAGGCCCTGCAGCTTGAGGGCGTGCTGGCGCCGGCGCAGTTCGCGGTAGGCGTCGCCGGCGGCCTCGGCAAGGTCTGCGGGGATCAGACCCAGCCCGCCGGCACGGCGCAGCAGGGCGATGTTGCCGACGTTGGCGGTCATCTCCGGATGGCGGCAGGCGTTGGCGAGCACCAGGTACTGCACGGCGAACTCCACGTCCACGAGGCCGCCGCGGTCGTGCTTGAGGTCGAACAGGCCCGAGGGGTTGGGGTGGCCGTCGAGCATCTTCTGGCGCATCTCCAGGACCTCGGCGCGCAGCTTGGCCTGGTCGCGCGGCTGGCACAGCACGGCCTCCTTGATCTCGTCGAAGCGTTGCCCAACGGCCTTGTCGCCGCAGCAGAAGCGGGCGCGGGTGAGGGCCTGGTGTTCCCAGGTCCAGGCCTGGTGGCGCTGGTAGTCCTCGAACGCCTCGACTGAGCTGACCAGCAGGCCGGAGGCGCCATCCGGGCGCAGGCGCAGGTCGGTCTCGTAGAGGATGCCGGCGGGCGTGAGGGTGGACATCCAGGTGTTGAGGCGCTTGCCCAGGCGGGCGTAGATCTCCTGCGCGTCCGGGTGCGGGTCGTCGTGCAGGAAGACGATGTCGAGGTCGGAGGCGTAGCCCAGCTCCTTGCCGCCCAGCTTGCCGTAGGCGATCACGGCGAAGGCGGGCTTGTCGCGGTGCCGGCCCGGCAGCGTCGCCCAGACCAGGTCAAGCGTGGCCTCCACCAGCAGGTCGGCGAGGTCGGCGAGGTGGTCGGAGAGCTTTTCCACCGTCCACAGGCCGGCGAGGTCCTGCGCCAGCAGGCGAAATGTCTCGGACTGCTTGAAGATGCGCAGCTCGTCCATCTGCCGCTCCACGTCGCCCGCCAGGCCCGCCATGCGCAGGCGCAGCTCCTCGCGCGCCTGCGGCCAGTCGGGCGGGGTCATGAGCTGGCGCGGGTCGAGCAGTTCGTCGAGCAGGTGCGGCTGCCGCGTCAGATAGGCCGCCGCCCAGGGGCTGGCGCTGGCCATGCGCGCCACCTGCATGAGGGTCTGCGGATATTCCTTGAGCAGCGACAGGTAGGGTGCGCGCCGCGCGATCGCCTCCAGCAGGTCGAGGATGCGGCCCAGGGTCTCCTGGGCGTTGGCGAAGCGCGCCGCCACCTCGATGAGCGGCGGCAGCAGGCCGTCCAGCGCGGTCTTGTTGCGCTCCGGCAGGCTGGCGTAGCGGCTGCCCTGGGTGAGGCCGCGCAACTGCCGCAACGCCGGCTCGGGCTCGCTGAAGCCGGCGAGACGCAGGGCGTCCAGCGCCTCCTCGTCGCCGCGCAGCCAGACCCCGGCGAGCGGGTGCGCGGACTGATCCTCCTGCGGCGCGCCGAACACCTGCTCGAACTGGTTGGCGACCCGTTTGCGCAGGCTGTTGAGGTGGGCCTCCAGGCCCTCCCAGTCGGCATAACCCATGGCCCCCGCCACCCTCGCGCGGTCCTCGATGCCGTGGGGCAGCATCTGGGTCTGCGCGTCGTCCAGATATTGCAGGCGGTGTTCCAGGTTGCGCAGGAACACGTAGCCGGCCTCCAGGTCCGCGGCCTGCTCCTCCGGGATCAGGTTGTAGGCGGCGAGCTGGTGCAGCAGGGTGCGCGTCGGGCGCATGCGCAGCGAGGGCTGGTGGCCGCCGCGGATGAGCTGGAACACCTGGGCGATGAACTCGATCTCGCGGATGCCGCCGGGGCCGAGCTTGATGTTGTCCTGCTTGTCCTTCTTCGCCACCTCGCGGCGGATCTGCGCGTGCAGGTCGCGCATCGCCGCGAAGGCGCCGAAGTCGAGGTACTTGCGGAACACGAAGGGCAGGCGCAGCTGCTCCAGCTCGTCGATGCGCTCGCCGCTGAGGGCGCGGCCCTTGATCCAGGCGTAGCGCTCCCACTCGCGCGCCTGCGTGTAGAAGTACTCCTCCAGCATGGCGAAGCTGGAGGCCAGCGGCCCGCCGTCGCCGTAGGGGCGCAGGCGCATGTCGACGCGGAACACGTAGCCGTCGCCGGTCTTGTCGTCGAGCGCGGCGATCAGGCGCTTGCCCAGGCGGGTGAAGAACTCGAAGTTGGCGAGCTTGCGAATGTGCGGCTCCCTCCCCCCCAGGGGGAGGGTGGGGGAGAGGGCGGCGCCTGCAAGGCGCCCTTCGGTCGCCACCCTCTCCCCTGGCCCCTCCCCCGCCGGGGGAGGGGAAGGTATCCCGGTCTCCCCGTCCTCAGGGAAGACGAAGATGAGGTCGATGTCCGAGGAGGCGTTGAGCTCGCCGCCGCCCAGCTTGCCCATGCCGACGACGATCATGCGCTGCGCCCTGCCCTGGGCGTCGAGCGGCTCGCCGTGGATGGCGGCGAGGTCGCGGTGGTGGAAGTCGAGGGCGGCGCGGACCGCCTCCTCCGCCAGCGCGGTGAGGGTGCGGGTGACCTCGGAGAGGTCCGCCAGGCCGCCCAGGTCGCGCGTCATCACGCGCGCGAACACCTGCTCGCGCAGGCGGCGCAGGCGGCGGTTGAGTTCGTCCTCGGCGGCGATGCCCTCGCCCAGCAGGGCCCGCATCTCCTCGCGCGTCACCGGCGCCGCCACGGTCTGGCGCAGCCATTCGCCCAGTTCCGCGCGGGCCTCGAGCCGGTGCGCCAGCCAGCGGCTGTAGGTGCGGGCATGCAGGATCAGTTCGTCCGGGGTCTTGTTCACAGGCGCCATTTGAAAAAAAGACAGAAGTAGCCTAATTTTGCCCCGTTCCCGGGGAAGGGTCACATCCGCGCCTGGCCGAGTTTCGCCGGCGCCTTGCCAACGTCATGGAGAAGCATGAGTCATGAGCAACACCATCGAGTCCGTCCTGCATGAAAACCGGGTCTTTCCCCCCTCCGACGCCTTCAGGGCGCAAGCGGCCATCTCCGGCATGGAGGCCTACCAGGCCCTGGTGGACGCCGCGAACGCGGACTATGAAGGCTACTGGGCCAAGCTCGCGCGCGAGCATCTGACCTGGCAGACCCCGTTCACGCAGACCCTCGACGAGAGCAACGCCCCCTTCTACAAGTGGTTCGCCGACGGCCGGCTGAACGCCTCCTACAACAGCCTGGACCGCCACGTCGAGGCGGGCCTGGGCGACAAGACCGCGGTCATCTTCGAGTCCGACGACGGCGAGGTGACGCGCGTCAGCTACAAGGAATTGCTGGCGCGCACCGCCCGCTTCGCCAACGCTCTCAAGGGTATGGGCGTGAAGAAGGGCGACCGGGTCATCATCTACCTGCCCATGTCGATCGAGGGCATCGTCGCCATGCAGGCCTGCGCGCGCATCGGCGCCACCCACTCGGTGGTGTTCGGCGGCTTCTCCGCCCACTCCCTGCGCGACCGCATCGAGGACGCCGGCGCGGTGATGGTGATCACCGCCGACGCGCAGCACCGCGGCGGCAAGGCCATCCCCCTCAAGCCCGCGGTGGACGAGGCCCTGGCCATGGACGGCTGCGGCAGCGTGAAGCACGTCATCGTGTACAAGCGCGCGGGCACCGACTGCGCCTGGAACGCGGACAAGGACGTGTGGTGGCACGACGCGATCCAGGGCCAGTCCGAGGTGTGCGAGCCCGAGTGGGTGGAGGCCGAGCACCCCCTGTTCCTGCTCTACACCTCCGGCTCCACCGGCAAGCCCAAGGGCGTGCAGCACTCCACCGGCGGCTACCTGCTGCATGCCATCCTCACCACCAAGTGGACCTTCGACCTGAAGCCCGACGACGTCTTCTGGTGCACCGCCGACATCGGCTGGATCACGGGCCACACCTACGTCGCCTACGGCCCGCTGGCCTGCGGCGGCACCCAGCTGGTGTTCGAGGGCGTGCCCACCTACCCCGACGGCGGCCGCTTCTGGCGCATGATCCAGGGGCACGGGGTCAGCGTGTTCTACACCGCCCCCACCGCCATCCGCTCGCTGATCAAGATCGCCAACGGCAACGCCGACGTGCACCCGGACAAGTTCGACCTGTCCAGCCTGCGCCTGCTCGGCACCGTGGGCGAGCCGATCAACCCCGAGGCCTGGATGTGGTACCACGAGACCGTGGGCGGCGGCCGCTGCCCCATCGTCGACACCTGGTGGCAGACCGAGACCGGCGGCCACATGATCACCCCCCTGCCCGGCGTCACCCCCACCGTGCCCGGCTCCTGCACCCTGCCCTTCCCGGGCATCATGGCGCAGGTGGTCGACGAGGCCGGCCACGACGTGGACTGGGGCAAGGGCGGCTTCCTGGTGATCAAGCGGCCCTGGCCGTCCATGATCCGCACCATCTGGGGCGACCCGGAGCGCTTCAGGAAGTCCTACTTCCCCGAGGAGCTGGGCGGCCTGTACCTGGCCGGCGACGGCTCGGTGCGCGACCAGAAGACCGGCTACTTCACCATCATGGGCCGCATCGACGACGTGCTGAACGTCTCCGGCCACCGCCTGGGCACCATGGAGATCGAATCCGCCCTGGTCTCCCACCCCCTGGTCGCCGAGGCCGCCGTGGTCGGCAAGCCGCACGACGTGAAGGGCGAGGCGATCTCCGCCTTCGTGGTCCTCAAGCGCGCCCGCCCCAGCGGCGACGAGGCGAAGAAGATCGTCGAGGAACTGCGCAACCACGTCGGCAAGGAAATCGGACCGATCGCCAAGCCCGACGAGATCCGCTTCGGCGACAACCTGCCCAAGACCCGCTCCGGCAAGATCATGCGCCGCCTGCTGCGCGCCCTCGCCAAGGGCGAGGAGATCACCCAGGACACCTCGACCCTTGAGAACCCGGCCATCCTGGAGCAGTTGAAGGAAGTGGTGAAGTAAGCCACACCGTCGCACGCCGGCGCTGCCGGCTGGCCGGGTTTCGGCGCAGGCCAACTTGCCGCACGGCAAGTTAAGCCGCGCAGCGGCGGCCAAAGCCAAACCCCCTCCCCGGCCCGCTCAACGAGCCGGCCAAGCAATCAAGCCAAGCCTCGACCCCATGCCTCCGTCACCCCGGCGCAGGCCGGGGTCGAGTGCAACTGGCATTCCTGGATTCCGGCCTGCGCAGGAATGCCCGCGCAGCATCCATTCAGCGCTTTCCCCGCCTGCCGCGGCAGATGCATCCCCGCTTCCCCTCACAGCGACAGGGGTCTCCCTCGGGTAATATCCGGCAAACAACCTAGAAGCAAACCACGCCACCACGAGAGGAGGCATCGCATGATCCCACTGAGGAGGCGGCTGCTTGCGGCCGGACTCTCGCTGCCCTTCGCGCCCCTGCTCGGGTGTACCCGCCCCGAGCCGCTGATCCGCGTTGCCGGGATCGTCTGGATCGGCTACGAACCGCTGTTTCTCGCCAGGGAACTGGGCTACTTCGACGACTCCCGCCTGCGCCTGGTGGAGACCCCCTCCAATACCGCCAGCCTCACGGCCCTCGCGTCGGGCGACGTGGAGGCGGCGACCCTCACGCTCGACGAATGCCTGATCGCCCGCGAGGGCGGCCTGGATGTGCGCGCGATCCTCGTGTTCGACGACTCGGCGGGCGCCGACGTGATCATGGCGCAGCCGGATATCCGCGATCTGGGCGACCTGCGCGGCAAGCGCATCGGCGTGGAGGCCACCGCCGCCGGCGCGCTGATGCTGAGCAAGCTCCTGGAGGCCGCGCGGCTGCGCCCGGAAGAGGTACGCAAGGTGCCGCTCATCGCCGCCAACCATGTCGCCGCCTACCAGGCCCGCGAGGTGGATGCCCTGGTGAGCTTCGAGCCCTTCGCCACCCAGTTGGCGGGCGTGGGCGCGCGGCGCCTGCTCGACAGCAGGCGTTTTCCCGGGCTGATCGTCGATGTCCTGGCCGCGCGCGGCGAGGCCCTGGAGCGGGCACCCGAGCAATTCGCCCACCTCACGCGCGGCTATTTCCGCGCCCTCGACCACCTGCAGCGCGGGGGCGGTGACGCCGCCGCGCGCATGGCGCCGCGCATGGGCATCACCCCCGCCGAGGTGACCGAAGCCCTGAACGGCGTGCGCATGATGGACAGGGCCGCCAACCATGCCTGGCTGGGCGGCGAGCCCCCCCTGCTCGTCGGCACCGCCGACATGGTGGCGGAGGTCATGCAACGCGAGGCCCTGCTGCGCACGCGACCGAACCTGGAAAGGTTGGCGGACCCGCGCTTCCTCCCCGCCGGCGCGAACGGGGAGACCGTCTGATGGCCCGACGCCTCCCCCTGAAGTGGGCATTGCCGGTCGGGCTCGCCTGCGTGCTGCTGCTCATCGGTTTCCTGTCCCTGCTGACCGCCCTGGACAAGCGCCAGGACGCGCTGACGCAGGAGTCGCGCCGCGACCTGCTCGCCGAGGCCGCCCACTTGGCGCGCATGGTGGAACAGGGCTGGTGGAACACGCGCGGCCTGGTCGAGAGCGACCTTGCGCAGGCCGCCATGGACCCCAGGGCCACCGGGATCGTCGTGCTCGACAGCCATGGCAGGGTCATCGTCAGCCACCGCCTTGCCTGGCGGGGACGCCCGGTCTCCGAGGTGATGCCGTCATTCGACACGGTCTGGTTCCAGAGCGCGACCGCGGGGCAAATGCCGCTCCACCGCATGAGCACCGACCGCATGCGCATGGAGGTCCTGCACCCCTTCACGCTGCCGGCCACCGCCACCGAGGTGCGCAGCAGCAGCCGCGGCGCCGTGTATCTCGCCTACGACCTCGCGGACGCGCGCGCCGAGGCGCGCTTCCTGCAGGTACGCGACCGCCTTCCCGACCTGGTCGCGACCTTGCTGGTGCTGTTGCTGGTGGCCTGGCTGCTGCACCGCCTGGTCGCGCGGCCCATCGACCTGCTCGCGCGGGCCGCCGATGCCCTGCGCAAGGGCTTCCTCGATACGCGCGTCACACCGGGCGGCCCGGCGGAGATCGCCGCCCTGGCCGGGGACTTCAACGCCATGGCCGCCGCCGTGCAGGCTGCGCAGTCAGCTCTGGCGGAGAGTGAACAGCGCCTCTCGATCACCCTGCACTCGATCGGCGACGCCCTCATGGCGACCGACGCCAACGGCTGCGTCACGCTCATGAACCCGGTGGCGGAGACCCTGACCGGCTGGCCGCTGGCGGAGGCGCAAGGGCGACCGATCGCGGAAGTGTTCGTGGTGAAAAACGCCCTCACCGGCAAGCCGGCCGAGATTCCCGTCGACCGTGTGCTGGCCGAGGGGGTGGTGGTCGGCCTGGCCAACCACACCGTCCTGGAGGCGCGCGGCGGCGCCCGCTACCACATCGCCGACAGCGCCGCGCCGATCCGCGACCGCCAGGGCAAGGTACTGGGCGTGGTGCTGGTGTTCCAGGACGTATCCGAGCAGTATGCCCTGCGCAAGGCCCTGGCCGACAGCGAGGCGCATTTCCGTTCCCTCGCCAACAGCGGCAACGTCCTGATCTGGACCGCCGGCCTGGACGGCAAGTGCGACTGGTTCAACGAGCCCTGGCTGCGCTTCACCGGCCGACGCCTGGAACAGGAGCTCGGCGACGGCTGGAGCGAGGGCGTGCATCCTGATGACCTCCCGCAGACCCTGCACGACTATCACGCGGCATTTGACCGGCGCGAGGTGTTCAACCTCGAATACCGCCTGCGCCACGCGAGCGGCGAATATCACTGGATCCTCGACCACGGCAGCCCGCGCCACGACAGCGAGGGTGTATTCGTCGGCTATGTCGGCCACTGCCTAGACATCACCGAGGCCAAGCGCGCGGAGGCGGCGATCGAGCACCTCGCCTTCCACGACCAGTTGTGCGGCCTGCCCAACCGTTCGCTGTTCCTCGACCGCCTGGTGCAGGCGCTCGCCGCCGCGCGGCGCGCCGGCCGCTTCGGCGCCGTGATGTTCGTCGACCTCGACCAGTTCAAGCGCATCAACGACGTCTACGGCCACGCCCTGGGCGACGCGGTCCTCAAGGAGGTGGCGCAGCGTTTGCGCTACTACCTGCGCCAGGGCGACACCGTGGCGCGCCTGGGCGGTGACGAGTTCGTCGTCCTCCTGCCGGAACTGGCGAGCGAAGAGGCCGCCGCCGCCAGCCTCGCCATGTCTGTCGGCGAGAAGCTGCGCGCCGCCCTGCAGCGCCCGATCCGTGTCGATGGCCAGGACTACACGACCGCGGCGAGCATCGGCGTCACCCTCTTCCCCAAGGGCAGCGAGAGCGCCGACGACCTGATGCGCGAGGCCGATATCGCCATGTACCGCGCCAAGGAGAGCGGGCGCAATGCCCTGACCTATTTCGAGCAGGCCATGCAGGAGATGGTCGCGCAGCGCTATGCCCTGGAGCAGGACCTGCGCGAGGCGATCCGCGACGACGCCTTCGAGCTGCACCTGCAGTCGCAGGTGGATGCCGACGGCGGGGTGATCGGCGCGGAGGCGCTGGTGCGCTGGCGCCACCCCGGACGCGGCCTGATCCCGCCCATCTCCTTCATCCCCGTGGCGGAAGAGACCGGCCTCATCAGCGAGCTGGGCGATTGGGTGCTGCACGAGGCCTGCTGCCTGATCGCGCGTCTCGACGCCGCGGGCCGCCCACTGCGCATCGCCGTCAACGTCAGCCCGCGCCAGTTCCACCAGGCCAATTTCGTGCCCCGCATGCGCGAGATCCTGGGCGAGACCGGCGCCGACCCGCTCTACCTGACCCTGGAGATTACCGAGAACCTGCTGGTGGATCGCGCCTCCGACGTGGTCGCGCGCATGATGGAACTGGCCGACCTGGGCATCCGCTTCGCCATCGACGACTTCGGCACCGGCTATTCCTCGCTCTCCTACCTGAAGCGCCTGCCGCTGTACGAATTGAAGATCGACAAGAGCTTCGTCCAGGACGTACCGCACGACGCGAACGACGTCGCCCTGGTGGAGACCATCCTGTCCATGGCCCAGCACATGCGCTTCGAGGTGGTGGCGGAAGGGGTGGAGAGCGAGGCCCAGCTCGCCTTTCTGAAGGCCCACGGCTGCGAGCGCTTCCAGGGCTATCTCTTCCATCGCCCGGAGCCCCAGCTCGACTGGCTGCGGCGCATGGGGCACGACGCCTACTGAGTCGGCGCGGCGCGCAAGGGAACAGCGGGGGAATCAGACTGCACCGGCCGGGCGCCGCCCGGCCGGCGGGGGATCACTGCAGGGTCATCTGCATCGCCTGGTTGCACAGGGCGATGAGGGGTTGCGGCGCGATGCCCAGGGCGAGGACGGCGAGGCCGTTCACGGACAGCATGCCCTGCACCTCGCCCGCGGGGGTGAACGCGCGGACTTCCGCCTTGGGGGCGTCGAAATACATGAGCTTGACGACGCGCAGGTAGAAGAACGCGCCGATCAGGGAGAACATCACCGCGACCACCGCCAGCCAGGTCCAGCCGGCGCCCACCAGGGCCTGCAGTACCGCGAGTTTGGCGTAGAAGCCGACGAAGGGGGGGATGCCCGCCATGGAGAACATGAGCATGGCCAGCACCGCGGCGAGCCAGGGCTGGCGGCTGTTGAGGCCCTTGTAGTCGTCCAGTTGCGCGGCCTCGAAACCGCCCTGCGAGAGGTAGACCACCAGGCCGAAGGCGCCCAGGCTCATCAGCACGTAGGCGATGGCGTAGAACAGGCCCGCGCTGTAGCCGGCGAAGGTGCCGGAAAGGATGCCGAGCAGCAGGAAGCCCATGTGCGAGATGGTGGAGTAGGCCAGCATGCGCTTGATGTCGGTCTGCATGATGGCGGCGAGGTTGCCGACCGCCAGGGACATCACCGCCATCACCGCGAGCATGCCCTGCCAGTCGCCGATCGCCGGCTGCAGGCCGTCCACCAGCAGGCGCATGGCGAAGGCGAAGGCGGCGAGCTTGGGCGCGGAGCCGATGAACAGGGTCACGGCGGCGGGCGCGCCCTGGTAGATGTCCGGCACCCACATGTGGAAGGGCGCGACGCCGAGCTTGAAGCCCAGGCCGGCGACGATGAAGACGAGGGCGAAGGCCAGCATCATCTCGTCCTTCACGCCGACGTGGAGGACCTCCGCCATCTTCTGCAGTTCCAGCGTGCCGGTGAGGCCGTAGAGCAGCGACATGCCGTACAGCAGCAGGCCGGAGGCCAGCGCGCCGAGCACGAAGTACTTCATCGCCGCCTCGGTGGCGACCGCGGACTCGCGCTGGAAGGCGACCATGGCGTAGAGCGCCAGGGAGAGCAGTTCCAGGCCCACGTACAGCACCAGGAAGTCGTTGGCGGAGATCATCACCATCATGCCGAGCATGGCGAGCAGCGCCAGCACGTAGTACTCGCCGCGCATCAGGCCGCGCTCCGCCAGGTAGTTGCGCGAGTACACCACCACCGCGAGGGTGGCGAAGTAGCCCACCAGCTTGAGCACGTCGCCCATCGCGTCGTCGACGAACTGGCCGCCGAAGGTGTACTGGGTCTGCGCCGTAGCGGTGAAGGCCGTGACGCAGGCCGCGACGAGCAAGGTGACGAGCGTGAGGCCGTAGGACAGCCTGCTGTTCTTGGTGAAGACGTCGAGCAGCAGGATGGCGCAGGCCATGGCCAGGACGACGATCTCCGGCAGGGCGGGGGCCAGGGCGGGCATGGCGTAGGTGGCAGACATGGTCATGGTGTCCGTTTGATCAATAGGCCAGCTTGCTGTGGGCCACGTGTTCCAGCAGGTTGTTCACGGAGGCGTGCATCACCTCGGTGACGGGCGCGGGATACAGGCCCATGCCGAGCACGGCCAGGGCGAGCAGCAGCAGCACCAGGAATTCGCGCGAGTTGATGTCTGTGAGTTCGGCGACCTTCTCGTTGCGTACCGGCCCGAACACCACGCGCTTGTACATCCACAGGGTGTAGGCGGCGCCGAAGATCAGAGTGGTGGCGGCCAGCGCGGCCCACCAGAAGTTCACCTGCACAGCGCCCAGCACCACCATGAATTCGCCGACGAAGCCGGAGGTGGCCGGCAGACCCGCGTTGGCCATGGCGAACAGCATGAAGAAGGCCGCGAACTTCGGCATGGTGTTGACCACGCCGCCGTAGTCGCTGATCTGGCGCGAATGCACGCGGTCGTACATCACGCCCACGCACAGGAACATGGCGGCCGAGACGAAGCCGTGCGAGATCATCTGCACCAGGCCGCCCTCGACGCCGAGCGGGTTGAACAGGAAGAAGCCGAGGGTGACGAAGCCCATGTGGGCGATCGAGGAATAGGCGATCAGCTTCTTCATGTCGCTCTGCACCAGGGCCACCAGGCCGATGTAGACCACCGCGACCAGGGACAGGGTGACGATCAGCCAGGTCAGCTCGTGCGCGGCGTCCGGCACGATCGGCAGGATGAAGCGCAGGAAGCCGTAGGCACCGACCTTCAGGGTGATCGCCGCCAGCACCACGGAGCCGCCGGTGGGGGCCTCGACGTGTGCGTCCGGCAACCAGGTGTGCACCGGCCACATCGGCACCTTCACCGCGAAGGCGAAGAAGAAGGCGACGAACAGCAGGATCTGCGCGGTCATCGCCAGCGGCACCTTGTGCCAGGTCAGGATCTCGAAGCTGCCGCCGCTCTGGAAGAACAGATAGACCAGCGCGACCAGCATGAGCAGGGAGCCGAGCAGGGTGTAGAGGAAGAACTTGATCGCCGCGTACACGCGGTTGGGGCCGCCCCACATGCCGATGATCAGGTACAGCGGGATCAGCATGGCCTCGAAGAACATGTAGAACAACACGCCGTCGAGCGAGGCGAACACGCCGTTGAGGAGGCCGGACTGGATCAGGAAGGCCGCCATGTACTGCGCCACGCGGTCCTTGATCACCTCCCAGCCGGCCAGCACCACCAGCAGGGTGGTGAAACTGTTAAGGATGACGAAGGGCATGGAGATGCCGTCGACGCCCAGGTGGTAATGGATGTTGTAGGCCGGGATCCAGGTCGCCAGCTCCTCGAACTGCATCGCCGCGGTCTGGCTGTCGAAGCCGCTCCACAGCGGCAGGGTGACGAGGAAGCCAAGCAGGGAGCCGACCAGCGCCAGGGTGCGCTGGCCGTCCTTGTTGCCGTCGCCGCCGGTGGCGAGGATCAGCACCCCGGCCGCGATGGGCAGCCAAATGGCGAGGCTGAGCAGTCCGATACCGTCCATCATGCGTATGTCACTTTCGTTTGATTTTTCACGACTCAGCCGCGCGCGAACCAGGTCGCCAGCAACAGCACGCCCACCAGCATGGCGAAGGCGTAGTGGTAGATGTAGCCGGACTGCAGGTGGCGCACCACGTTGGCGATGCGGCCCACGAGCCGCGCGCTGCCGTTCACCAGCACGCCGTCGATCGCCGCCACGTCACCCCAGCGCCACAGGCGGCCGCCCACCAGGCGCGCACCGCCGGCGAAGAACCAGTCGTTGAATTCGTCGAAGCCGTACTTGCGCTCCAGGATCACGTACAGGAGATTGAAGCGCTCGCGGATCGCCTGCGGCAGGGCCGGGTTCACCATGTACAGGTAGTAGGCGGCGCCCACGCCCGCGACGGCGAGCCAGAACGGCAGGGTGGTGAGGGCGTGCAGCGCCATGGCGGCGGCGCCGTGGAACTCGTGGCTCAGCTCCAGCATCGCCGGGTGGGCCTGCGCGTTGACCTGGATGGCGTGGCCGAACCAGCCGCCGTGCAGCATCGGCTCGATGGTCAGGTAGCCGATCGCCAGCGAGGGGATGGCCAGCAGGACCAGCGGCAGGGTCACCACCCAGGGCGACTCGTGCGGCGCGTGGTGATGGCCGTGCGGCTCGCCTTCCTCGTCGTGGCCGTGGTGCGCGTGGGCGTTGCGGAAGCGCTCCTTGCCATGGAACACCAGGAAGTACATGCGGAAGGAATAGAAGGCCGTGACGAACACGCCCGCGACCACCGCGAAGTAGGCGAAGCCCGAGCCCGGCAGATGGGACAGGCCCACCGCCTCGATGATCGAGTCCTTGGAGTAGAAGCCGGACAGGAAGGGCGTGCCGATCAGGGCCAGGGAGCCGATCAGGGAGGTGATCCAGGTGATCGGCATGTACTTGCGCAGGCCGCCCATGTTGCGGATGTCCTGGTCGTGGTGCATGCCGATGATCACCGAGCCGGCGGCCAGGAACAGCAGGGCCTTGAAGAAGGCGTGGGTCATCAGGTGGAAGATCGCCACCGAGTAGGCGGAGGCGCCCAGGGCCACGGTCATGTAGCCCAGCTGCGACAGGGTCGAGTAGGCCACCACGCGCTTGATGTCGTTCTGGATCACGCCCAGGAAGCCCATGAACAGGGCGGTGATGGCGCCGATCACCATGACGAAGGAGAGGGCGATGTCGGACAGCTCGAACAGCGGCGACATGCGCGCCACCATGAAGATGCCGGCGGTCACCATGGTCGCGGCGTGGATCAGGGCGGAGATCGGCGTCGGGCCTTCCATGGAGTCGGGCAGCCAGACGTGCAGCGGGAACTGCGCCGACTTGCCCATGGCGCCGATGAACAACAGGATGCAGATCACCGCCATCAGCGACCAGGGGTGGCCGTCGATCAGGGTGATGCTGTGGTTGGCCAGGTGCGGCGCGAGCTGGAACACCTGCTGGTAGTCGAGGCTGCCGGTGTAGGCCAGCACCAGGCCGATGCCGAGCAGGAAGCCGAAGTCGCCGACGCGGTTGACCAGGAATGCCTTGAGGTTGGCGTAGATGGCCGATTCGCGCGTGTACCAGAAGCCGATCAGCAGGTAGGACACCAGGCCCACCGCCTCCCAGCCGAAGAACAGCTGCAGGAAGTTGTTCGACATCACCAGCATGAGCATGGAGAAGGTGAACAGCGAGATGTAGCTGAAGAAGCGCTGGTAGCCCGGGTCGTCCTGCATGTAGCCGATGGTGTAGACGTGCACGCAGAGCGACACGAAGGTCACCACCAGCATCATCACCGCGGTCAGGCGGTCGATCAGGAAGCCGATCTCCAGCGACAGGTCGCCCGTGGTCAGCCAGGTGTAGATCGAGCCGTTGAAGGTGTTGCCCGCCTGCACGTCCTGGAAGATCAGCACGGAGGCGAGGAAGGAGACCAGCACGCCGAGGATGGTGACCACGTGCGCGCCGGTGCGGCCGATGGCCTTGCCGAACAGGCCGGCGACGATGGCGCCCGCCAGGGGGGCCAGGGGCACGGTGAGGTAAAGGCTCTGCATGTCCATGTCCTTAGCCCTTCAATTCGTCCAGGTCTTCCACGTTGATGCTCTTCAGGTTGCGGAACAGCACGACGAGGATGGCCAGGCCGATGGCGGATTCCGCCGCGGCCACGGTGAGGATGAAGAACACGAACACCTGGCCCGCCATGTCGTTCAGGTAGGCGGAGAAGGCGACGAAGTTCATGTTCACCGCCAGCAGCATGAGTTCGATGGCCATGAGCAGGACGATGATGTTCTTGCGGTTCAGGAAGATGCCCACCACGCTGATGGCGAACAGGATGGAACCGAGGATGAGGTAGTGCGAGAGTCCGACGTCCATCTGCTTAATCCTCTTCCTCTTTCGCTTCCGGCTTCTGCGGCTTCACGTTGACCATGCGCACGCGGTCGGCGCGCTTCACCCGGACCTGCTGGGCCGGGTCGATCTGCTTGTTGCCGACGCGCTTGCGGTGCGTCAGGACGATCGCCGCGATCATCGCCACCAGCAGCAGCACCGCCGCCAGCTCGAAGGGATAGACGTAGTCGGTGTAGAGCAGCAGGCCGAGTTCCTTGGTGTTGCTGTAGTCGGCGGCGCGCGCGGCCGGCTCGGCCAGCCCCAGGTCCTTGCCGCCCAGCACCATGGCCATCTCCACCACCATCAGGCCGCCCACCACCAGGCCCGCCGGCAGGTAGCTCCAGAAGCCGCGGCGCATTTCCTCGAGGTTGATGTCGAGCATCATCACCACGAACAGGAACAGCACCATGACCGCGCCGATATAGACCAGCACCAGTGTGATGGCGAGGAACTCCGCCTGCAGCAGCAGCCACAGGCCGGCGGCGGTGAAGAAGGCCAGCACCAGGGCCAGTGCGGCGTGCACCGGGTTGCGCGCGGTGATCACGCGCAGGCCCGCCAGCAGCAGGATGGCGGAGAGGAGGTAGAAAACGAAGTCCTGGAAGTCCATGTATGTTCCGTCAGCGGTAGCGGGCGTCTTCGGCGCGGTCCTTGGCGATCTGCGCCTCATTGGCGTCGCCCACGGCCAGCAGCATGTCCTTGGTGTAATACAGGTCGCCGCGCTGCTCGCCGTGGTACTCGAGGATGCGGGTCTCGACGATGGCGTCGACCGGGCAGGCCTCCTCGCAGAAGCCGCAGAAGATGCACTTGGTCAGGTCGATGTCGTACTGCGTGGTGCGGCGCGTGCCGTCGGCGCGCTGTTCCGACTCGATCTTGATCGCCAGCGCGGGGCACACCGCCTCGCACAGCTTGCAG
Source organism: Pseudomonadota bacterium (assembly GCA_040751755.1). Classification (GTDB taxonomy): domain Bacteria; phylum Pseudomonadota; class Gammaproteobacteria; order Burkholderiales; family Thiobacillaceae; genus PFJX01. Next base: position 266,941 of record JBFMHC010000046.1, on the reverse strand, counting down.
GCGATGCAGCGTTCCTCGCCGTTGGGATAGCGGCGCTGCGCGTGCAGGCCGCGGAAGCGGAAGGACTGCGGCGTCTTCTCCTCCGGGAACTGCACCGTGATCTTGCGCGCGAACAGGTGGCGGCCGGTGACGGCCATGCCCTTCAGCAGCTCGACGAGCAGGAAGGTGTTGAAGAAGGACTTGATCCGATTCAGCATCTCGCCCCCTCCTTAGTGGAACAGGTGACCGATGGGGGTCTGCATGGCCGCGCCCACCACCAGGATCCAGACCAGGGTCACGGGGATGAACACCTTCCAGCCCAGGCGCATGATCTGGTCATAGCGATAGCGCGGGAAGGTGGCGCGGAACCACAGGAACAGGAACAGCACGAAGCTCATCTTCGCCAGGATCCACACCATGCCGTCCGGCAGGAAGGGGAAGGGCGAGAGCCAGCCGCCCAGGAACATGATGCTGGTCATGCCGGAGACCAGGATCATGTTGGCGTATTCGGCGAGGAAGAACACGGCGAAGGCCATGCCCGAATACTCCACGTGGAAACCGGCGACGATCTCCGATTCGCCTTCCGCCACATCGAACGGCGCGCGGTTGATCTCGGCCACGCCGGAGATCAGATAGACCAGGAACAGCGGGAACAGCGGCAGCCAGTACCAGTGCCAGAAGCCGCCAGACTGCGCCTTGACGATCTCGACCAGGTTGAGGCTCTGCGCCGCCATCAGCACGCCGACCAGGGCGAAGCCCATGGCGATCTCGTAGGAGACGATCTGCGCCGAGGAACGCAGGGCGCCGAGGAAGGCGTACTTGGAGTTCGAGGCCCAGCCCGCCACCACCACGCCGTACACGCCCATGGAGGTGATGGCCATGACGTAGAGCAGGCCGGCGTCGACCTGGGTCAGCACCAGCTCGTCGGTGAACGGGAACACCGCCCAGGCCGCCAGCGCGGGGCCGATCGCCAGCACCGGGCCGAGCAGGAACAGACCCTTGTTGGCGCCGCTGGGGATGACGATCTCCTTCATCAGCAGCTTGAGGCCGTCCGCAAGGGGCTGCAGCAGGCCGAGCGGGCCGACCCGGTTGGGGCCGATGCGGATCTGCATGTAGCCGATGATCTTGCGTTCGGCATAGGTGAGATAGGCCACGCCGAGCATCAGCGGCACGACGATGACGAGGATCTTCACCAGGGTCCAGATCGGCAGCCAGGCCGGGCCCAGGAGTCCGGCAACGGGGGCTAGCAGGGCATCCATCAGGCACGCTCCAGGGTAATGGCGCCGAGGCGGGCGCCCAGGGCAGTACCGGCGGCGACACGAACCACGCCGTCGGCCATGCGGTCGTCGCGGTGCAGGCTCAGCACCGCGCTGGCGTCGCCCTGGCGCACGCGCACGCTGGCGCCGGCCTCCAGACCGAGTCGCGCGAGCATCGCGGCATTCGCCGCCACCGCGCCGTCCACGCCGGCGGTGGCCTGCAGGGCGGGCGCGCGGCGGGTCAGGGGGTCGAGGCCGTAGATCGGGGTCTCGCCGAGACGGCTGATGGCCTCGGTCGCGGACGGATCGCCCAGGTCGCCGAGGGCGACGCCGGCGATGGCGTTGTCCAGGTGTTCGGCGATGTTTGCCTGGCCTTGCGGCAGGGCATCGGCGCGCACCGACTCGACGCTGTCGTAGTCGAAGCCGCCCAGCGACAGCAGGTTGCCCAGCACGCGCAGCACCTTCCAGGCGGGGCGCGCCTCGCCGTGCGGCTTGACGGCGCCATGGAAGGCCTGCAGGCGGCCCTCCATGTTGACGTAGGCGCCGCCGGTCTCGGTGAAGGGGGCGATCGGCAGCAGCACGTCGCAGTCTTCCAGGGCGGCGCTCTTGAAGGCGGTGAGCGCGACCTTGAACTCCGCGGCCTTGAGGGCGGCGCGCGCGGCGGCGCTGTCGTAGGCGTCCAGCTCCGGCTCGACGCCCATCAGCACATAGGCGGCGCGCGGCTTGGCCAGCATGGCGCTCGCGTTCAGGCCGTTCGGGCCCGGCAGGACGCCGGCGAGCTGCGCGCCGACGCTGTCGGCGGCCACCGACAGGAAGCCGAGGGTGGCGCCGCTGGCCTGGGCGATGGCCTGCGCCAGGGCGTGGATGCGGTCGGCATCGGGGTGGTTCTGCGCCAGGGCGCCGAGCAGCACGGCCTTGCGTTCCCCCGACAGCAGGCTCTCGGCGATGCCGCGCGCGGCATCGGAGACCTGCACGTCGCCGGCCTCGGCGTTCATGGCCTTGGCGATCTGCGCCAAGGCGTTCACCCACGCCGCGGGGCGGGCAATCAGTTTGCCGTTGACCCTGCAGAGCAGGTTGTCGTCGGCAGCGTGCACGACGTTCAGCTGGCCACCGTGCTTCACTGCCTGGCGGACGCGCCGCGCCACCAGGGGCTGCTCGTGGCGCAGGGTGGAACCGACGAGCAGGACACGGTCGAGCGTGCCGATGGCCTCGATGGGCATGCCCAGCCAGCGCGCGCCCTGCCCCACCGTCGCCCCGGCCTGCGCCAGGCGGTGGTCGATGTGCTCGCTGCCGAGGCCGCGCAGGACCTTGGCGAACAGGTACAGCTCCTCGACGGTCTGGTGCGCCGAGGCGAGGCCGCCGATGGCGTCGGCCCCCTTGGCCTCGCGGAGCGCGGCCAGTTTCGCGGCCACGCGCTCCAGGGCGTCCTGCCAGCCGATCGCCCGCCACTGGCCGTCTTCCTTGACCATGGGCTGGGTGAGCCGCTCGGCGCTGTCCAGGGCCTCGTAGCTGTAGCGGTCGCGGTCGGCGATCCAGCATTCGTTGACCGCCTCGTTCTCCTGCGGCACCACGCGGAAGACCTTGCCGTTCTTAACGTGCACCTGCACGTTGGCGCCCAGGCCGTCGTGCGGGCTCACGGACTTGCGCCGCGACAGCTCCCAGGAACGCGCGGCGAAGCGGAAGGGTTTGGAGGTGAGCGCGCCCACCGGGCACAGCTCGATGACGTTGCCGGAGAGCTCGTGCGTGACCTGCGCCTCCAGGAAGGGCATCACCTCGGTGTGCTCGCCGCGGTGCGCCATGCCCAGCTCCATCAGGCCGGCGACCTCCTGGCCGAAGCGCACGCAGCGGCTGCAATGGATGCAGCGGGTCATGTCGGTGGCGATCAGCGGCCCGAGGTCCTTCTCCTTGACCACGCGCTTGGCCTCGCCGTAGTGCGAGGCGGAGGCACCGTAGCCGACCGCGAGGTCCTGCAGGGTGCACTCGCCGCCCTGGTCGCAGATCGGGCAGTCCAGCGGGTGGTTGATGAGCAGGAACTCCATCACGCCCTTCTGCGCCTCCACCGCCTTGGGCGAGTGGGTCTTCACCTTCATGCCGTCGGTGACGGGCGTGGCGCAGGCCGGCAGCGGCTTGGGCGCCTTCTCCACCTCGACCAGACACATGCGGCAGTTGGCGGCGATGGAAAGCTTCTTGTGGTAGCAGAAATGGGGGATGGCGATGCCGGCCTGGTGCGCGGCATCCATCACCGTCGCGCCGGGCGCGACCTCCAGTTGCTGGCCGTCGATTTCAATGATTGGCATGTCAGCCACCCACCATGCAGCGCTTGTTTTCGATGTGGTACTCGAATTCCTGGCGGAAGTGCTTGACGAAGCTCACCACCGGGCCGACGGCGGCATCGCCCAGGGCACAGATGGTGCGGCCGCCGATGTTGTTGCCGATGCGCACCAGCTCGTCCAGGTCCTCGGGCCGGCCCTTGCCGTGCTCGATGCGGTTGACGATGCGGTACATCCAGCCGGTGCCCTCGCGGCAGGGTGTGCATTGGCCGCAGGATTCCTCGAAGTAGAAGTAGGACAGGCGCTCCAGGGCCTTCACCATGCACACGGTCTCGTCCATGACGATGACCGCGCCGGAGCCGAGCATGGAACCGGCCTTGGCGATGGAATCGAAGTCCAGGGTGCAGTCCATCATGACGTCCGCGGGCAGCACCGGGGCGGAGGAGCCGCCGGGGATCACCGCCTTCAATTTATGGCCGTTGCGCACGCCGCCCGCCATCTCCAGCAGCGCGGAGAAGGGGGTGCCGAGCGGGATCTCGTAGTTGCCGGGTTTGTTGACGTGGCCGGAGATGGAGAAGATCTTGCTGCCGCCGTTGTTGGGCTTGCCCAGCTCCAGGAAGGCCTGGCCGCCGTGGCGCATGATCCAGGGGATGGAGGTCAGCGTCTCGGTGTTGTTGATGGTGGTGGGCTTGCCATACAGGCCGAAACTGGCGGGGAAGGGCGGCTTGAAGCGCGGCTGCCCCTTCTTGCCCTCCAGCGACTCCAGCAGCGCGGTCTCCTCGCCACAGATGTAGGCGCCGTAGCCGTGGTGCGCGTGCAGGTCGAAGTCCCAGCCGGAGCCGAGGATGTCCTTGCCCAGGAAACCGGCCTCGCGCGCCTCCTGCAGGGCTCGCTCCCAGGACTGGTACTGCTCGAAGATCTCGCCGTGGATGTAGTTGTAGCCCGCCCGCGCGCCCAGGGTGTAGCCGGCGATGAGCATGCCCTCGATCAGCTGGTGCGGGTTGTAGATGAGGATGTCGCGGTCCTTGAAGGTGCCGGGCTCGCCCTCGTCGGTGTTGCAGACGATGTACTTGTCGCCGGGGAAGCTGCGCGGCATGAAGCTCCACTTCAGGCCGGTCGGGAAGCCCGCGCCGCCGCGTCCGCGCAGGGCGGAGATCTTGACCTGCTCGATGATCTGCTCGGCCGGGGTCTTCTCGGCGAGGATCTTCCGCAGGGCCTCGTAGCCGCCGTTGGCGGTGTAGGTGGCGAGGCTGGCCGGCTGGTCGTGATCCAGCGTCCAGAGGCAGACCTTGTCGGTGGGCGTGTTCAGGCTCATTTCAGGTCGTCCAGCAGCTTGTCCACCGCATCCGGTGTCAGGTGCGCGTGCATCTTGTGGTTGTTGTGCAGGCACAGCGGACCGTGGCCGCAGGCGCCCATGCACTCTCCCTCCTTGAGGGTGTAGCGGCCGTCCGGGGTGGTCTCGCCGAAGCCGATGCCCAGCCTCGCCTGGAGGTGTTCGGCGACCTTGTCCGCGCCCTGCAGCTGGCAGGGCAGGTTGGTGCACAGGGTGATCTTGTTGCGCCCCACCGGTTCCAGGTCATACATGTTGTAGAAGGTCGCCACCTCGTACGCGGCGATGGCGGGCATGCCCAGGTAATCGGCGACATAGGCGATGGCGTCCTTGGACAGCCAGCCCTTCTCGGCCTGGGCGATGCGCAGGGCGCTCATCACGGCGGACTGCTTCTGCTCCGCGGGGTACTTGGCGACCTCTTGGTCGATCTGCGCCAGGGCCTCGGCGCTCAGCTGGAATTCAGGGGTCTGCATGGATGAACTCATAGACTCAGCGGTCGATGTCGCCGAAAACGATGTCGATGGTGCCGATGATGGACACCGCGTCGGCGATCATGTGGCCGCGCGCCATCTCGTCCATGGCCGCCATATGGGTGAAGCCGGCGGGACGGATCTTCATGCGGTAGGGCTTGTTGCCGCCGTCCGACACCAGGTAGATGCCGAACTCGCCCTTCGGGTGCTCGACCGCGGCGTAGCACTCGCCCTCCGGCACGTGCATGCCCTCGGTAAAGAGCTTGAAGTGGTGGATCAACTCTTCCATGTTGGACTTCATGGCCTCGCGCGAGGGCGGCGCGACCTTGTGGTTGTCCGTGATCACGGGGCCGGGGTTCTTGCGCAGCCAGTCGACGCACTGGCGGATGATGCGGTTGGCCTGGCGCATCTCTTCCATGCGCACCAGGTAGCGGTCGTAGCAGTCGCCGTTGCGCCCCACCGGGATCTCGAAGTCCATGCGGTCGTAGACCTCGTAGGGCTGGTGCTTGCGCAGGTCCCAGACCACGCCGGAGCCGCGCAGCATGGGACCGGTCAGGCCGAGGGCCTTGGCGCGCTCCGGCGAGACCACGCCGATGCCGACGGTGCGCTGCTTCCAGATGCGGTTCTCGGTGAGCAGGGTCTCGTACTCGTCGACGTACTTCGGGAAGCGATTGGTGAAGTCCTCGATGAAGTCGAGCAACGAGCCCTGGCGGTTCTCGTTCATCGACGCCAGGGTGGCGGCGCTGCGGGTGTGCTGCACCTGGGCCTGGTACTGCGGCATGCTGTCCGGCAGGTCGCGGTACACGCCGCCCGGGCGGTAGTAGGCCGCGTGCATGCGCGCGCCGGACACCGCCTCATACATGTCGATCAGGTCCTCGCGCTCGCGGAAGGTGTAGAGGAACATGGTCATGGCGCCGATGTCGAGGCCATGCGTGCCGAGCCACAGCAGATGGTTCAGCAGGCGCGTGATCTCGTCGAACATGACGCGGATGTATTGGGCTCGCAGCGGCACCTCGATGCCCAGCAGCTTCTCGACCGCCATCACGTAGGCATGCTCGTTGCACATCATCGAGACGTAGTCGAGGCGGTCCATGTAGGGCACGGACTGCAGGAAGGTCTTGTGCTCGGCCAGTTTCTCGGTGCCGCGGTGCAGCAGGCCGACGTGCGGGTCGGCGCGCTCGATCACCTCGCCGTCGAGTTCCAGCACCAGGCGCAGCACGCCGTGCGCGGCGGGGTGCTGCGGGCCGAAGTTGAGGGTGTAGTTGCGTATCTCAGCCACGGCCCGTATCTCCGTAATTCTCCTCGCGCACGATGCGCGGCGTGATCTCGCGCGGCTCCACGGTCACGGGCTGGTAGACCACGCGCCGCAGGTCCGGGTCGTAACGCATCTCGACGTGCCCCGAGAGCGGGAAGTCCTTGCGGAAGGGGTGGCCGATGAAGCCGTAGTCGGTGAGGATGCGGCGCAGGTCCGGATGCCCCTCGAAGACGATGCCGTAGAGGTCGAAGGCCTCGCGCTCGAACCAGTTCGCCGAGGGCCAGACCTCCACCAGCGAGGCGATCACCGGCAGGTCGTCGTCCGGACAGTAGGCGCGCACGCGCAGGCGGTGGTTCTTCTTCACCGAGGTCAGGTGCGCCACCACCGCGAAGCGGGGGCCTTCATGGGCGCCATCCCCGTAGGTCGAGTAGTCCATGCCGCACAGGTCGATGAGCATGTCGAAGCCGAGGCCCGGCTCGTCACGCAGACGCAGGCAGGTGGCGACCCAGTTCTCGGCGGCGATCTCCAGCGTCACTTCGCCCAGCGCCAGGGTGGACTTGGCGATCTCGTCCCCCAGGGTCTCCTCCAGGCGCGCAAGCAGGGCTTCCGGTGTCAGCGGCATGTCTTCAGGTCCTTTGTCAGCGCGCGATGGTGCTGGTGCGACGGATCTTCTTCTGCAACTGCACCAGACCGTAGAGCAGCGCCTCGGCGGTGGGCGGGCAGCCGGGCACGTAGATGTCCACCGGCACCACGCGGTCGCAGCCGCGCACCACCGAGTAGGAGTAGTGGTAATAACCGCCGCCGTTGGCGCACGAGCCCATGGACACCACCCAGCGCGGCTCGGCCATCTGGTCGTACACCTTGCGCAGCGCGGGGGCCATCTTGTTGGTCAGGGTGCCGGCGACGATCATCACATCGGACTGGCGCGGGCTGGGGCGGAAGACGATGCCGAAGCGGTCCATGTCGTAGCGCGACGCGCCCGCCTGCATCATCTCCACGGCGCAGCAGGCCAGGCCGAAGGTCATGGGCCACATGGAGCCGGTGCGGGTGTAGTTCACCACCGCGTCGACGGTGGTGGTGACGAAGCCTTTTTCCAGGATGCCTTCGATACCCATCTCAGATCACTCCCAATCCAGGGCGCCCTTCATCCACTCGTAGACGAAGCCGACGACGAGGATGGACAGGAAGACCACCATGGAGACGAATCCAAAACCGCCAATTTCCTCCAGGACCACGGCCCAGGGAAAGAGGAAGGCGATCTCGAGGTCGAAGAGGATGAACAGGATGGCGACCAGGTAGTAGCGCACATCGAACTTCATGCGCGCGTCCTCGAACGCCTCGAAACCGCACTCGTACGGCGACAGCTTCTGTGCGTCGGGACGGTTGGGGGCGAGCAGCCAGCCCGCGAGCATCGGCACCACACCGAAGCCCAGGCCCACCAGGATGAACATCAGAACCGGAAAGTAGTTTTCGAGCATAGTCCGACAGGCTGAGCAAATGGCGGCGACGCCATGGGCGGCAAAGTTGGACCCAGTTTAGGCTTTAAGGCGAAACCATGTCAAGGCTGAACAAATCCAAAAACCCATATATATCAATGGCTTAATAAATTTTTTGAGGCCAATAAGGAAATTTGATACTAAAAATACCCGGCCATCTTCAATCCCGCTCCACGGTTTCGTGTGCCGTCTCGCGCGCCCTGTCACGCTGCAGCCAGGCGGAAAAGTCGGCGGCCGACATGGGGCGGGCATGGAAATATCCCTGCGATTCGTCGCAGCCACCTGCGCGGACCACCGCGAGTTCGGCCTCGTTCTCGACCCCTTCCGCCACCACCTCCATGGCAAGGCTGCGCGCCAAGGCGACGATGGCGCGGATGATCGAGGCGTTGACGGGGATGCGGTCCACGTCGCGCACGAAGGACTGGTCGATCTTCAGGCGGTTGATCGGGAAGCGCCGCAGGTAGCCGAGACTGGAGAACCCGGTGCCGAAGTCGTCGAGCGACAACTGCACCCCCAGACCCTGCAGTTCCCGCAGGGTCTCCACCACCTGCTGCGAGTTGCTCATCACCATGCCCTCGGTCAGTTCAAGCTCCAGCAGGCCGGGATCTATGCGGGCGCTGGCGAGCAGGTCCCTTACCCGCTCGGCGAAGTCGGGCTGACGGAACTGCAGGGGCGAGATGTTCACGGCCATGCGCAGGGGCGGCAGCCCCTGTTCGCGCCAGATCCGCTGCTGCTCGCAAGCCTCGGCCAGGACCCATTCGCCCATCGGCACGATGAGCCCGCACTCCTCGGCGATGTCGATGAAGCTGCCTGGCGAGAGCAGGCCGCGCGTCGGGTGACGCCAGCGGATCAGGGCCTCCGCGCCGCGCACCTCGCCTGTCCGCATGCATATCTGCGGCTGGTAGCAGAGGACGAACTCCTGATTGTCGAGCGCCCGCTTGAGGTCGGTCTCGAGGGCGAGACGCTCTTCGGAATAGGTGGACATGCCCGCCGTGTAGCGGCGATAGCCATTGCGGCCGTTGATCTTGACCTCGTACATCGCCGCATCGGCCTTGCTGAGCAACACCCCGACCTCGACATCGTCGTGGGGGAACACGGCGATGCCGATGCTGAGGCTGACCTTGATCTCGCGGTCGAGGATGGTGAACGGCTCGCGCATGCTCTCGATGAAACGCCGCGCGAGGATCTCCGCGTCCTCGGGTGCCGCCAGACCGTCCATCAGCACGGCGAACTCGTCGCCGCCCAGCCGCGCCAGGGTATCGCTCTCGCGGATGCAGACCTGCAGGCGCTTCACCACCCCCTTCAGCAACAGGTCGCCGAAGTGGTGACCCATGGAATCGTTGACCTGCTTGAAGCGGTCCACGTCGACGAACATCAACGCCACCTGCGTGCCGTCGCGATGGGCCTCGCGGCAGGCCTGCGTCAGCCGGTCGGTGAACAGCATGCGGTTGGGGATCTCGGTGAGCGAGTCGTAGTGCGCCAGGTAGTAGAGGTCGGCCTGCTTGCGCCGGGTGATCTCGTGCAGCAGGTCGTGGCCGCTGACGATGCCCGCGTAGACGCCGCCTTGGGTGACGACGAAGCCGCTGACCATGTGCCGCATGCCCTCGCCGATGATGATCTGCGCCACATCGTCGATGCCGGTGGCGGCATCGACCACCACCGGCGCGCCGCCGCCGACCGCTCCCGGGTGCTCAAGCCGCATCTCGCGCAGGGTGCGCTTGCCGAACAGGTCGCGGGCGTACAGGCGGCTGAGGAACTCGACGAAGCTATAGCGATCGATCAGGCCCAGGGGGCGGTTCTCGCAGTCGACCACCGGGATGGCCCAGAGCCAGGCCTCCTTGTGAAAGCGGTCGAGTGCCTCCAGACAGGTGGCCGACTCCGGCATCGGCGGCACCGGCCGCACCAGCTGGGCGACCCCCGGGCGCTTCAGGTCGAGGCCGTGGAGGCCCAACGGTCCCGGAGAGGCCACGTGGAGTGGATGCACGGCGTCAGGCTGCTTCGGCTTGGCCAGGCCGTCGGCGAGCAGGCCCGGCTTGCCGCGGCCGCCGACACGGGCCGTCTCGCGCGGCGCGGAAGAGGGATGCAGGCCTGAACGCGATGAGAGCTTGGCGGACATACGGCACCACACATCGAAGACACAGACCGGCCAAGCCTATGAAGAAATTGTTACAGCTTTAGCACCGACACCGACGGCTGCCAATTTTGCCGCCGTCAGGCAACATGTCGGCCATCGCCCAATGTGCACCACGGGGACGCCATGCCAGACGCCCTGCCCACCCAGCCCATCGCCCCCCGCGCGATCCGCCGCCTCTGGTCCGCCATGCTCCTGCTCGCGCTGGCGACACCGCACACCGCGTCGCACGCGGCCGACATCGAGATCGCCGGCGTGCACCTGCCGGGACATGTCGCCCTGGCCAGCGAGCGCCTGGTCCTGAACGGGGCCGGGCAGCGCAGCCTGTGGGGCTTCCGCATCTACGTCGCCGCCCTCTACCTGCCCGAGCCCACCCACGACGCGGCGACGGCGCTGCGCGACGACCTGCCGCGCCGGCTGGAGATCACCCTGCAGCGCGACTTCTCCACGGAACAGAACCTGGATGCGCTGAAGGACGGGCTGCAGGCCAACAATCCGTCCGCCGAACTGGACGCCCTCAGACACGAGACCGAGCAGTTCCTGGGCCTGCTGCGCCGCGTGCCGGAGGTACGCAAGGGCACGACCATCCAGCTCGACTACCTGCCGGGCATCGGCACGCGTGTGGGCATAGGCAAGACCCTGCTCGGCACGATCGCCGGCGAGCGCTTCAACCGCGCGCTGATGCGTATCTGGCTGGGCGAGCGGCCGATCCAGGCAAGCCTGAAGAAGGCCCTGCTCGGCCGGGAGCCCCCGGCCCTGTAGGCCGCGTCGCGGCTCAGTCCCAGCGCACGTCCCGCACCTCCACCCAGCCGTCGCGCAGGCGCGTGGGCAGGACCGCCACGTCCTGGCAGGCGGGCGGCGCGACGACGGCGCCGGTCCGGACGTCGAAGCGGGCGCCATGGCGCGGGCAGGCGATCTCGCACCCCGCCAGCTCGCCGCTCGCCAGTTCGCCGCCATCGTGGGTGCAGACGTCCTCGATGGCGAAGTAGCCCTCGGCGAGGTGGAACACCGCGACGTCCACGCCGTCCACGTCGAGGACACAGCGCTCGCCGATGGGGAATGCCGCCACAGGGGCCACCCTCACCCAGCCCGACATCAGGCCAGCCCCAACTGCAGCCGCGCCGCCTCGCTGAGATGGCTCCAGTCCCAGGGCGGCTCCCAGACCAGCTCCACGTGCGCCTCGCGGACCCCGTGCACCGCCGCCACGGCGGCCTCCACCCATGCCGGGAAGGTCTGTGCGACTGGACAGGCGGGGGCGGTGAGGGTCATGCGGATGTCCACGCGGCCCGCCTCCTCGTCGACCTCCAGGCCGTACACCAGGCCCAGGTCGTAGATGTTGAGCGGCAGCTCGGGGTCGCGGATCCCGCGCAGCGCCTCGACGACCCGCTCGCGCAGGCCGCCCGCCGCCGGTCGCCGGCCGAGGAGCCCGCCCAGGTCGATGTTCATGGCGCGTCCCCGGGTTGCGGGCACCAGGCCGCCGCGTCTTCCGTGGTGACGGTGCCGGCCTGGTTCTCCAGGGCCGCCATGAGGGTGTGCCAGGCCAGGGTGGCACACTTCACCCGCATGGGAAAGGCCTTCACGCCCGCCAGCACCTTCAGCTTGCCCACGCCCTCCGCCGACCCTTCCTCCGCCAGCAGGGCGTGGACGCGGGCGAACAGGCCGGCCGCCTCCGCCACGCTCCTGCCCTGGATGGCCTCCATCATCAGCGACGCGGAGGCCATGGACACGGCGCAGCCGGCGCCCTCGAAGCCCGCCTCCCGAATCACCCCGTCCTCCAGGCGCAGGTGCACCGTCACCTCGTCGTTGCACAGGGGGTTGAAGCCATGCGCATGGTGGGTGCTGCCCGCCGGGTTCTCGGGGTAGTGGCGGGGGTGGCGGTTGTGTTCCAGGATCACCTCCTCGTAGAGGCTGCGGGAGCTGTCGTGCAACTCGTCGCGCGCGTTCATGGCCGCGCCTCCCCGGCGTCGCCGCGCGCCAGCGCCGCCTCCAGCCTGGGCGCGAGCCAGTCCGTCAGGTGCGTCTCCTCCAGCAGCCCCAGGGCCTCGCCGGCAAAGCCGCGCAGCAGCAGGCGCCGCGCCGCGTCCGCCGCGATGCCCCGGCTGCGCAGGTAGAACAGGGCCGCGGCATCCAGGTTGCCGACGCTGGCGCCGTGGCCGCATTTCACGTCGTCGGCGTAGATCTCCAGGCGGGGCATGGCGTCCACCTCGGCATGCGGCGAGAGCAGCAGGCCCTTGCAGGATTGCTGCGCGTCGGTGCGGTGCGCCGCGCGCTCCACCACCACGTGGCCGTCGAACACCGCACGGCCGCGCCCGTCCGCGATGCCGCGCCAGGCGACGCGGCTGGCGGTGTCGGTGGCGCGGTGCGTCACACGCAGGCGCAGGTCGGCATGACGACGGGCGTCTGCCAGGTCGAGGCCGTCTATGCGCGCACTCGCACCGGCGCCGTCCAGCTCGATTTCCAGCTCGTGGCGGGCCAGGACGCCCTCCAGGCCGACGTGCAGGGCGCGATAGCGGCTGCCCCGCCCCAGACGCACGGCGGTGCGGCCGGTATGGGTGGCGGCCGCACCCTCCTCCACCACGCGCACGTGGGTGAGGCTGGCCCCCGCCCCCAGGTGCACCTCGCTCACCGCGTTCTGCCAGTAGGCGTGGCCGGTCTGCCCCAGGTAATGCTCGACCAGCACCGCCTCGGCATCCGCCTCCAGCACCGCCAGGGTGCGCGGGTGCAGCATGGCCTCCGCCTCGTCGGCGCCGTAGACGGCGAACACCGGCACGGCCAGGCGCGCACCCGCTGGCGCGTAGAGGCGGGCGCCGTCCTGCCACAGCGCCAGGTTGAGGCTGGCCAGGACGCCGCTGTCCGCCTGCCGCCCCAGGTATTCGAGGGTCACCGGCGTCTCGCCCAGGTGGCGCAGGGTGCCGGCCACCTGGCTGGCCAGCCAGGTGCCGTGGCAGGCCAGCTGCCCGTTCTGGAAGGCCAGGACGTGGCCGGGATAGGCGCCCACGTCCGGGCATACCGTCTCGCCCGCGCCGGCCGCGGGCGGATGCAGGGTCGCCCGCTCCAGGCGCGCCAGCGAGGTGTACTTCCAGGCCTCCTCGCCGGTCCCCGGCAGGCCCGAGCGCAGGAAGCGCTCGAGGGCGGCGCTGCGCTGCGCGGCCAGCCAGTCGGGGGCGGTGATGCGGGACAGCGCCTCGACATAGGTTTGCGTGTCGGTCATGGCCTTGCCTCCTCGCCCGGCTCGCCGCCGCCCAGCCAGCCATAGCCCCGCGCCTCCAGTTCCAGGGCCAATTCGCGCGCGCCGCTGCGGACGATGCGGCCGTCCGCCAGCACGTGCACGCGGTCCGGGACGATGTGCTCCAGCAGGCGCTGGTAGTGGGTCACCAGGATGACCGCCCGCTCGGGGCCGCGCAGGGCGTTGACGCCGCGGGCCACCACCTTGAGGGCGTCGATGTCGAGGCCGGAGTCGGTCTCGTCGAGGATCGCCAGGCGCGGCTCCAGCACCGCCATCTGCAGGATCTCGTTGCGCTTCTTCTCGCCGCCGGAGAAACCCTCGTTGACGGCGCGGTAGAGCAGCCCCTCGTCCATCTCCAGGAGGGCCAGCCGCGTCTTGACGTGCTCGAGGAAGTCGAAGGCGTCGAGTTCGGCCTCGCCGCGTGCGCGGCGCAGGCTGTTCAGCGCGGTGCGCAGGAACTGCGCGTTGGCCACGCCGGGGATCTCCAGAGGATATTGGAAGGCGAGGAACAGGCCGTCGCGCGCACGCGCCTCGGGGGGCTGCGCCAGCAGGTCCCGGCCGAGGTAGCGCACAGCGCCCCGCGTGACCTCGTAGCCTTCCCGCCCCGCCAGGACCTGGGCCAGGGTGCTCTTGCCGGAGCCGTTGGGGCCCATGATGGCGTGCACCTCGCCGGGCTTCACGTCCAGCTCGATGCCCTTGAGGATGGGCTTGTCGTCCACGCTTACGTGCAGATCGCTGATGTAGAGCATCTCGGACTCCTTTCCGTGGCGGTCATTCCGGCGCGCCGGGGTGGCCGTGTGCGCCTCACCCCACCGCCCCTTCCAGGCTCACCGCGAGCAGCTTCTGCGCCTCCACGGCGAACTCCATGGGCAGCTCGTTGAACACCTCCTTGCAGAAGCCGTTGACGATCAGGTTCACCGCGTCCTCTTCGGAGAGGCCGCGGCTCTTCAGGTAGAACAGCTGTTCCTCGCCGATGCGGCTGGCGGTGGCCTCGTGCTCCACAGTGGCGCCCGGCTGCCTCACCTCGATGTAGGGGAAGGTGTGGGCGGCGCAGTCCGGGCCCATGAGCAGGGAATCGCACTGCGTGTGGTTGCGCGCCCCATCGGCGCCGGGGAGCACCTTCACCAGGCCCCGGTAGGCGTTGCTGCCATGGCCGGCGGAGATGCCCTTGGAGACGATGGTGCTGCGGGTGTGCCGGCCGATGTGGATCATCTTGGTGCCCGTGTCCGCCTGCTGGTGGTGGTTGGTCAGGGCCACGGAATGGAACTCGCCCACGCTGTGGTCGCCGCGCAGGATGCAGCTCGGGTACTTCCAGGTGATGGCCGAACCGGTCTCCACCTGGGTCCAGGAGATGCGGGCGTGCTCGCCCCGGCACTCGCCGCGCTTGGTGACGAAGTTGTAGATGCCGCCGCGCCCCTCCGCGTCGCCGGGGTACCAGTTCTGCACCGTCGAATACTTGATGCGCGCGTCCTTCAGGGCGACCAGCTCCACCACCGCGGCATGCAGCTGGTTCTCGTCGCGCGTGGGGGCGGTGCAGCCCTCCAGGTAGCTCACGTAGCTGCCCTCGTCGGCGACGATCAGGGTGCGCTCGAACTGGCCGGTGTTGCGGGCGTTGATGCGGAAGTAGGTGGACAGCTCCATGGGGCAGCGCACCCCTGGCGGCACGTAGACGAAGGAGCCGTCGGAAAACACCGCCGCGTTGAGGCTGGCGAAGTAGTTGTCCGTGTACGGCACCACGGAACCCAGGTATCGCCGCACCAGGTCCGGGTGCTCGCGCACCGCCTCGGAGAAGGGGCAGAAGACGATGCCAAGGGCCTCCAGCCTGCCCTTGAAGGTGGTGGCCACGGACACGGAGTCGAACACCGCATCCACCGCCACGCCCGCCAGGGCCTCGCGCTCGGCGAGCGGGATGCCCAGCCGCTCGTAGGTGCGCAGCAGCTCCGGGTCCACCTCCGCCAGGCTGCGCGGCCCCGCCTTGGCCTTGGGGGCGGCGTAGTAGTGGATGGCCTGGTAGTCGATGGGGGGGGTAGCGCACCGAAGACCACTTCGGCTCCTTCATGCCGAGCCAGTGGCGGTAGGCCTGCAGGCGCCAGTCCAGCATGAACGCCGGTTCGTCCTTCTTGGCGGAGATGAGGCGGATGACCGCCTCGGAGAGGCCCGCCGGCACCGTCTCCTGCTCGATGTCGGTGACGAAGCCCCAGCGGTATTCGCCGTCGAGGCTGGATCTCAGTTCGGTGTTCGCCATGTCCGCACACCCCACGTTCTGCATCCAGGCCGGCGATGCGTCTCGGTGTGGCTCCAGGGGGCGCGAGAACCGGCTTGGAATTGTTGAGTAATTTACTAGGATATTAGTGCATTTTCCCGCGCCCGCTGCCGGCCTTGCAGGCGGCGCAATCTGGAGGACTCACATGAACACCCTGCCCGACACCCCCATGCTCGACCAACTGGAAACCGGTCCCTGGCCCTCCTTCGTCAGCGGCCTGAAGCGGCTGGCGCACGACACCCCGATGATGGCCGACCTGATGGGCCAGCTGGAGACCTCCTACCGCGACCGCGCCGGCTACTGGAAGGGCGGCACCGTCGGCGTGGTGGGCTATGGCGCGGGCATCATCCCGCGTTTCACGGAGCTCAAGGACGCGGACGGCGCGCCCCTGTTCCCAGAGGCGGCGGAGTTCCACACCCTGCGCGTGCAGCCGCCGGCGGGCATGCACTACACCTCTGACCTGCTGCGCCAGCTCTGCGACACCTGGCTGGAGGCGGGGGGCTCGGGCCTGATCGCCTTCCACGGCCAGTCCGGCGACATCATGTTCCAGGGCATCCGCACCGAGGACGTGCAGCGCGCCTTCGACGGCCTCAACGTCATGGGCTTCGACCTGGGTGGCGCGGGCCCCTCCCTGCGCACCTCGATGTCCTGCGTCGGCGCGGCGCGCTGCGAGATGTCCTGCTACGACGAGGCGCGCGCCCTGCGTACCGTGATCAACCGCAACATCGACGACATGCACCGGCCCAGCCTGCCGTACAAGTTCAAGTTCAAGTTCTCCGGCTGCCCCAACGACTGCGTCAACGCCATCCAGCGCTCGGACATGGCCACCATCGGCACCTGGCGCGACGGCATCCGCGCCGACGAGGGGCTGGCGCGCGCATGGTTCGCCGCGCACGGCCTCAAGGACGCCATCAACATGGTGGTGAACCTGTGCCCCACCAAGGCGATCCAGCTGGCGGACAACACGGACGCCCCCGTGGCGGAAGGCATCACGCGGGTGGCGCTGTCCGACGCGCACGCACTGGAGATCGACAACCACAACTGCGTACGCTGCATGCACTGCCTGAACGTCATGCCTGGCGCGCTGCTGCCCGGCAGGGACAAGGGCGTGACCGTCCTGGTCGGCGGCAAGGGGGTGCTGAAGATCGGCGCCAGCATGGGCACGGTGATCGTGCCGTTCATGAAGCTGGAGAGCGACGACGACTTCGACCGCCTCAACGAGCTGGCGCGCGGCGTGCTGGACTTCTTCGCCGAGAACGCGCTGGAGCACGAGCGCACCGGCGAGATGATCGAGCGCATCGGCCCGGTGAACTTCCTGGAGGGGATCGGCCTGGAGGTGGACCCGAACATGGTCCTCCACCCCCGCACCAATCCCTACATTCGCACCGACGGCTGGGACGAGGAGGCCGAGAAGTGGTTCGCGCGCAAGGCGGAGGCCGGCGCGCGCCGCGGCGGACTCGCCAAGGCGGTCTGAGGCGCACTGACCGCTTGGAGGTGAACGAGATGACGGACATCCACATCGACTACCCCGCTGGCGAACTGGACTTTCGGCGCGCCAGCTTCCTGGCCAAGAACGCCGCGCGTCAGCACCTGATGCACGAACCCACCATCGTCTCCTGGCGCGGCGGGTCGGCGATGTCGCCCAGCTTCGCGGGCGGCGACCCGGACACCTGGTGGCAGAAGTACGGCGAAGGCAACGGCGGACGCATGGAGATCGGCGTCGGCGATGGCGACGAATACCGCTTCATCGTCATGGATACCGAGGGCTACGAAACGATCGGCGACCTCCCATTACGCAACCTGGACGACGGCGATGGGCGGCAATACCTCTGCTACGCACCGATGTCGAAGGGCGCCGGCGGCTCCACCCTGGAAGACTGTTCGCCGCTCGACGAGTGGACGGCGGACCAGTATTGACCACACCACGACCGCACGGAGGCCAACGCCATGGACATGATGGATCGCAACCCCAGTTTCGACGCCGACGGTTTCATTCGCGAGATGGAGACCTGGAACGAGGAAACCGCGCGCCGTATCGCCGCCCTGGACGGCCTGGGCGAACTGGACGAACGCCAGCTCGCCCTGCTTCGGCAGTTGCGCGCGAGCTATCTGCGCCGGGGCGCGCCGCCAGCCCTGCCGCACGTCTGCCACCTGGGCGGCTTCGCACGGGGCTGCCTGCACACCCTCTTCCCCAACCCGCGCGAGGCCTGGCGCGTCGCCGGGCTGCCCAACCCGGGCGAGGAGGCGAAGGCCTATCTGTGAAGCGGCCGGCGCGGCCGCGTGGGCGCGAGACGCACGACCTGCAGACAAGAAAAAAGCCCGCGGCGTGGCGGGCTTTTGGCGGGCATTCCTGCCCTTGATCTGGTGCCGACGGCGAGACTCGAACTCGCACGACTTTCGTCACTACCCCCTCAAGATAGCGTGTCTACCAATTTCACCACGTCGGCACGTGGGCCGGACACCGTGCAGGCATCCGGCAAAACTCGAACTACCGGGCGATTATTGCGGAATCGCCCCGGACTTATCCATGCCATTCCCGGGCGCCGGCGGCGCAACGGGGGCCGCGGGCGCGCTCGGCACCGCGGGGGCCTGGATGACCGGCTGGGTCTTCTTGGTGCCGGAGAAATAGGCGAGACCCAGGCTGGTGATGAAGAACACGGTCGCCAGCACCGCGGTGGTGCGCGACAGGAAATTCGCGGAACCGGTGGCGCCGAACAGGCTGCCGGAGGAGCCGCTGCCGAAGGCCGCACCCATGTCCGCGCCCTTGCCGTGCTGCATCAGCACAAGCCCAACCACCCCGGCGGCGGCCAGCAGGTGCACGATCCAGACGATGAACTCCATGTCTCTTCCTTAACCGGCGCGGCAGATCGCGAGGAATTCCTCGGCATTGAGGGAGGCGCCGCCGATCAGGCCGCCGTCGATGTCGGGCTGCGCGAACAACTCGACCGCGTTGCTGGCCTTGACGCTGCCGCCGTACTGGATGACCAGGCCGTCGGCGACCGCGGCATCGAGGCCGCGGATCTTGGCGCGGATGAAGGCGTGCACCGCCTGCGCCTGCTCGGGCGTGGCGGTCTTGCCGGTGCCGATCGCCCAGACCGGCTCGTAGGCGACCACCGACTTCGCCAGCGCGGCGACGCCGCACTTGGCGATCACGGCATCCAGCTGGCGGCCCACCACGGCCTCGGTCACGCCGTCCTCACGCTCGCCCAGGGTCTCACCCACGCACAGGATGGGGGTCATGCCGGCGGCCTGCACGGCGGCGAACTTCTCCGCCACCACCTCGTCGCTCTCGCCATAGAGGGCGCGGCGCTCGGAATGGCCGACGATGACGTAGGTGCAGCCGAAGTCTTTCAGCATCGCCGCGCTCACCTCGCCGGTGTAGGCGCCCTTGGCATGCTGGCTCATGTTCTGCGCGCCCCAGGCGATGGCGCTGCCGGAGAGCTTGGCCTGCACCTGGGACAGATAGGGGAAAGGCACGCAAACCGCGACCCCGGCATTGACATCCGCCATGCCCGCCAGCAAGCCGGACAGCAGGGCCTCGTTCTCAGCCAGATTGCCGTGCATCTTCCAGTTGCCGGCGACGAGTTTGCGACGCATGGGTTCCCCCCGTAAAAAGATCGCGCATCTTAATTAGGAACCTCCCACGGGTCAATCTCCGCGCGAGCGCATCCGGCCGCGGGCGTGAACCGATATAGTCTCGCCATGCGCATCGCCCTGGTCACCCCCTATCTTCCCGAGGCCCGCAACGGCAACGCCCACACGGCGGCGCGCTGGCGGCGCTTCCTGCGCCAGGGCGGGCACCGCGTGGACATGCGGAAGGAGTGGCACGGCGAGCCGGCCCAGGCCATGGTCGCCCTGCACGCGCGCCGCAGCCACGCCTCGATCGCCCGCTTCGCGCAAGCCTGCCCGGACGCCCCCTCGTCGTCGTATTGACCGGCACCGACCTGTACCGTGACATCCGCACCGACGCCGACGCGCAGCGCTCGCTCGCGCTGGCGCACACCCTGGCGGTGCTGCAGGCGGAGGGCGTGACGGAACTGCCCGAACCCTATCGCGCGAAGGCCGTGGTGATCCACCAGTCCGCGCCCAGCCTCAAGCCGCGCCCTCGTCCCGCGCGCTTCTTCAGCGTCGGCGTGGTGGCGCACCTGCGCGACGAGAAGGACCCCTTCCGCGCCGCCCTGGCGCTGCGGCACCTGCCCGCGGACAGCCGCGTGCGCCTGTGGCACATCGGCGGCGAACTGCAGGCCGGCATGGCGGCGCAGGCGACCGCCCTTGCCGAAGCGGAGCCGCGCTGGCGCTGGCTGGGCAGCCGTCCGCACGGCCAGACGCGGCAGCGCATCGCGCGCAGCCACCTGCTCGTGGTGCCCTCGCGCATGGAGGGCGGGGCGAACGTGATCTGCGAGGCCGTGACCGCCGGCACGCCCGTGCTCGCCTCGGACATCTCCGGCAACGTCGGCATGCTCGGACGCGACTACGCGGGCTACTTCCCGGTCGGCGACGCGCACGCGCTGGCGGACCTGCTCCACCGCGCCGAGCGCGACCCCGCCTTCTACCACCGGCTGTGCGAACAGTGCGCGGCGCGCGCGCCACTGTTCGCCCCCGAGCGCGAGGCCGCCGGCGTGCGGGCGCTGCTGCCATGAAACAGCCTCCCCTTGCTCGCTGCGCTCATTCCCCACGAGGGAGAGGTCGATTCCTTCGGAACGGCCGTGCGGAACCGACATGAAGCTCACCTTGCTGGCGGTAGGCGACAAGATGCCGGGCTGGGCCGAGGAGGCCACGGCGGAGTACCTCAAGCGCCTGCCGCGCGAGGCGCGCATGACCCTGGTGACGGTGAAGCCGGAGAAGCGCGCCGGCCAGTCGGGCGACGCGCTCAAGGCGGCGGAGGCGGCTCGGCTCCTGGAGAAGGTGCCGTCCAGCAGCCGCCTGGTCGCGCTGGACGAGCACGGCCGCCAGGTGAGCACGCGCGAGCTGGCGGACCTGCTGGCGCGCTGGCTGACGGAGGGCAAGGACACGGTCCTGGTGATCGGCGGCGCCGACGGGCTCGCGCCCGAGATCCTGGCGCGCGCGGAGAGCAAGCTGGCGCTCTCGCGCCTGACCCTGCCGCACGCCATGGCGCGGGTACTGCTGGCGGAGCAGGTCTACCGCGCCGTGAGCCTGCTGCACAACCACCCCTACCACCGCGAATAGGCCCGGCCGCAGACACCGGGCAGGAAAACGACGGACAATAGCGGCATGCAACGCAACCTCTATCTCGCCTCGCAAAGCCCGCGGCGCCTGGAACTGCTGCGCCAGGTCGGGCTCCAGCCCACCGTCCTCGCCCTACGCTCCAGCCCCGGCCGCATCGACGTCGACGAGACGCCGCTGGCCGACGAACCCGGGGTCGACTACGTGCTGCGCCTGGCGCGCCTGAAGGCGGAGGCGGGCATGCGGGCGCAACAGGCGCGCCGCCTGCCGCCCTGGCCCATCCTCGCCGCCGACACCACCGTCACCCTGTCCGGGCAGATCCTCGGCAAGCCCGCGGACGCCGGCGAGGCGGCAGCGATGCTGCGCCAGTATGCGGGCCGCACCCACACCGTCCTCACCGCCGTGGCCGCGGCCTACCAGGGCCGGGTGCAGGTCACGCTGAGCGAGAGCCAGGTGCGCTTCCGGCCGCTCTCGGACGCGGAGATCGCCGCCTACGTGGCCAGCGGCGAGCCCTTCGACAAGGCCGGCGGCTATGGCATCCAGGGCCGCGCCGCGCTGTTCGTCGAGCACCTCTCCGGCAGCTATTCCGGGGTGATGGGCCTGCCCCTGTGCGAGACCGCGCAGCTGTTGCGGGAGATCGGCTTCGAGGTGCTATGACGACCGAGTCGCCAGTCGTCAGGCGGTGGCCAGCGGCCGCCTGACGACTGCCCACTCTCCCACCTTTCCCCCATGAGCGAAGAGATCCTCATCAACGTCACCCCCCAGGAAACCCGCGTCGCGGTGATCTACCTGGGGGCGGTACAGGAACTGCACATCGAGCGCAGCAGCCAGCGCGGCCTGGTCGGCAACGTCTACCTCGGCAAGGTGTCGCGCGTCCTGCCCGGCATGCAGTCCGCCTTCATCGACATCGGCCTCGACCGCGCCGCCTTCCTGCACGTCGGCGACATCATCCAGGCGCGCCACGAACACAGCCCGCTGCCGATCGAGAAGGTGCTGCACGAAGGGCAGAGCCTCCTGGTACAGGTGATCAAGGACCCGATCGGCGCCAAGGGCGCGCGCCTGTCGACGCAGATCAGCATGGCCGGACGCTTCCTGGTGTTCCTGCCGCAGGAGACGCGCATCGGCATCTCGCAGAAGATCGAGGACGAGGCGGAGCGCGAGCTGCTGCGCGAGCGCCTCAACCGCCTGCTGCCGGAGGGCGGCCACGGCGGCTTCATCATCCGCACCATGGCGAACATGGCGGAGGAGTCTGAACTGGCGGCCGACGTCGAATACCTGCATACCCTCTGGGAGGCGATCCAGGCCCGCTCCGAGAACACCGCCGCGCCCTCGCTCATCTACCAGGAGCTGGACCTGGCGCACCGGGTGCTGCGCGACTTCTCCATCACGGAGACCGACCGCATCCTGGTCGACTCGCGCGAGACCTACCTGCGCATGAAGGGCTTCGCCGAGGAGTTCACGCGCAACGTCGCGAGCAAGCTGAACCATTTCGTGGCGGAGCGGCCGCTGTTCGACCTGTACGGCGTGGAGGACGAGATCGAGCGCGCCCTGGGGCGGCGCGTCGACCTGAAGTCCGGCGGCTACCTGATCATCGACCAGACCGAGGCGCTCACCACCATCGACGTCAACACCGGCGGCTTCGTCACCGGGCGCAGCTTCGACGAGACCATCTTCAAGACCAACCTGGAGGCGGCGCAGGCGATCGCGCGCCAGCTGCGCCTGCGCAACCTGGGCGGCATCATCATCCTGGACTTCATCGACATGGTCAGCGCGGAGCACAAGCAGGCGGTGCTGGCGGAGCTGACCAAGGCCCTGGCGCGCGACCGCACGCGCATGACCCTCAACGGCTTCACCTCGCTGGGCCTGGTGGAGATGACGCGCAAGCGCACGCGCGAGAGCCTGAGCCACGTGCTGTGCGAGACCTGCCCGACCTGCCAGGGGCGCGGCCATATCAAGACCGCGCAGACCACCTGCTACGAGATCCTGCGCGGCCTGCTGCGCGAGGCGCGCCAGTTCAACGCGCGCGAGTTCCGCATCCTCGCCTCGCAGGAGGTGATCGACCTGTTCCTCGACGAGGAATCGCAAAGCCTGGCGCAGCTCTCGGACTTCATCGCCAAGCCCATCTCGCTGCAGGTGGAAAGCCTGTTGAGCCAGGAGCAGTACGACATCATCCTGCTCTAGGAAGACGCGGAGCGCCTGCGCCGGAATGGGCGCGCGGGTTTGTCCTGCGTGCCCCGGGCGACGCGGTGCCTCAGGCGGGGACGGGGGCGAGCGGCGGCGGCGTGTAGCCGGTGAGCAGGGAGAACTCCTTCACCACCGCCTCAATGCGCTCCATCTGGTGGCGCAGCCTGATGATCTCGTTGTTCACGGCGACGCTGCGCTCCTGCAGGGATCCCAGGTTGGCGTGCACCTTGTCGAGGTTCTCCAGGCGCCGCTCCAGCTGCGCCTTGTGCTCGTGGATGCGCGCGATGATCGGGTCCAGGGTGAGGCGCAGCCAGGTCTCCGACTCGATGCGCACCTGCTGGAAGACGATGCGCGCCTGCGCCACCAGGGCGATGTAGAACTTCTTCACCATGAAGCGCTTCTCCAGCATGATGTTGAGCGGATCGGCGCAGAACTCCTCGGTGCTCACCATCAGCTCGTCCAGGCGCGCGCGGTAGCGGGTCAGGTCCAGCACCGGCGGGTCCGCCTCCTCCAGGCCGTGCACGTCGTGGAAGCGCTGGTAGGCGGTGTTGAGCAGCTGCTTGATGCCGCCGCACTGCTGGTGCGCGAAGTCGAACTCCGCGCCCATGCGCTGGATCAGGGTGTGCATGCCCTTGATCAGCCCGGCGGTGGTCCAGCTGTCGGTGATGGCGACCATCGACTCCTCGATGATCTTGTCCATGCGGTCGTCCTCCAGGCGCGACAGCAGCTCCTGCCCCTGCTCGGCGATGATCTTGCGCGTGACGCTGAAGTTGCGCATGGTCACGTCGTAGTTCTGCTTGTCCGCCAGCATCTTCTCGCGCAGCTGGCCGACGATCTGCTGGTTCTTCCCGGACAGGGCCTGCAGGTCGTTCAGGCTCTGTACCGCGGCGGCGAGGCGGTGGTGCGCGGTCTCGCGCACCTCGGCGACCAGCGGCCCCATCTCGCGCGTCACCGACTCGCGCATGATCTTCTCGCGCGAGGGGATGATCTCGCGCGCCAGCAACACCTCCAGGGCCTGCAGGCCGGACTTCCTGAGCAGCTCGTCGTCGCCGCGCACCTTCGCCACCAGGGCCTTCTGCGCGGAGATCGCCAGCACGCTGGCGGACGAGATGTTGAGTTGCGAGGCGGTCGATTCAATCTGGCGCTGGATGGTCTGGCCGATCTCCTCGGTGCTCTTCAGGTCGTCCCAGAGCATGTCGATCTTGTTCAGCACCGCGTAGTGCTGGCCGGCGTGCTTGGACACCAGCTTGCTCCAGATCTCATAGTCGGACTGGGTCACGCCGGTGTCGGTGGCGAGCAGGAACAGCAGGGCGTGCGCGCTGGGGATGGCGGACACGGTGAGTTCCGGTTCCGCACCCATGGCGTTGAGGCCGGGCGTGTCGAGGATGGCCAGGCCCGACTCCAGGAGCGGATGCGGGTAGTTGATCATGGCGTAGCGCCAGGCCGGGATCTCGACGCGGTCCTGGTCCTTCACCATGTAGGCGAGATTGGGGTCGTTCTCGTCCCACAGGCCGAGGGCGCGCGCCTCCACCTTGAACACCACCTTGGTCTCCGCCAGCTTGCGCATGGCGGCAGTCATCGCCGCCGGATCGCCGACGTCCAGCTTGACCGTGTTCCACTCCACCGGCTGGCGCTTGAGGCCGGTGATGCTGTCATCACGGAAGCGGGTCTCGATCGGCAACAGGCGGATGTAAGGTTCGCTGCCCGCCTCGTAGTAGATCTCGGTCGGACACATGGTGGTGCGGCCGACGTCGGAGGGCAGCAGGCGCTGCTTGAAATCGGAGAAGAACAGGGCGTTGATCAGCTCGGTCTTGCCGCGGCTGAATTCCGCGACGAAGGCGAGCATCAGGCGGTCGCGCTTCAGGTTCTCGGTGAGGTCGAAGATGCGCAGCAGCAGTTCCGGTTCGGACTGGGTGTAATGCTCCATCCAGTCGCGGAAGTCGCCGATCACCTTGACCAGACGGTCACGCCGGTTCTTGAACCGGGAAATCCCGCTTTCCAGCCCGAAATTCATCACTTCTTGCCCACCCTCTCTGTACTTTCAACACCCAGCAACCGCGCCAGCCTGGCCGTCGCGTCCTGGATCGGCATCGTCACCGCCAGGACCTTGCGGCGCGCCTTCTCGCCGCGCAGGATTCTAACCTCCCGGCGCGGCACGCCAAGTGCGTGCGCGAGGAATTCGACCAGCGCCCCGTTCGCCGCTCCCTCGACGGCGCGCGCGTCGACCCGCACCTTGAGGGCGTCGCCGTGCGTGCCGACGATCTCCTCGCGCGAGGCGCCCGGCTGCACGTGGACGGTCAGTTCCACGCCCTGCGCGCTGCCGCGCAGATAGGGCATGCCCCCCGGCACGGCCGCCTGCGTCACCACACCAGGCCGCGCGCCAGCCGCTCCAGGGCCGCGACGGGGGCGATCAGCAGCAGCTGGATCACCACCAGGGCCGCCAGGGGCGAGAGGTCGACGCCGCCGATCGGCGGGATCAGTTTCTGGAAGGGGGCGAGGACCGGGCGGGACAGGGCATAGAACACGGGGGCAAGCGGCGAGAAGGGGTTCACCCAGGACAGGATGGCCTGCAGGATGACCAGCCCCATCAGCACGTACAGCACGAGCCGCAGGGCGGCAGCCAGCCCGAGCAGGAGGAAGCCCGGCAGGACCTGCGCCCCGGCGGCGGCGAAGGGGTAGCTCATCACCCAGTGCACCGCCAGCACCGACAGGCATTCGGCGACGAACAGCAGCAGCAGGCTGGCCCAGTCCAGGCCGAACAGACCGGGGACCACGCGGCGCAGCGGACGCACGGCGAAGTCCGTCACCTTGACGACGAACTGGGAGAACGGGTTGCGGAAGGGCACCCGCGCCCACTGCATCCAGAAGCGCAGGAAGAACGCGGAGGCCAGCAGGTCGAAGGCCGTGCGCAGGAGGAATTCGAGGGCGTCGGCCAGCATCAGTCTTTCCCGAACAGCTCGCCCATCTCCGCGGCGCGCGCGGCGGCGGCGCGTGCCGCCTGGGCGATGGCGGCCTTCACGCCGGCCTGTTCCAGGGCCAGCAGGCCGCGTTCCGTGGTGCCGCCCTTGGAGGTGACGCGCGCGCGCAGTTCGGCGGGCGGCGCGGCATCGCGCACCGCCAGGGTGGCGGCGCCGAGGAAGGTCTGCAGGCTGAGCCGGCGCGCGGTCTCGGGCGGCAGGCCCAGCTCGATGCCGGCCTGCTCCAGGGCCTCGATGAAATAGAAGACATAGGCTGGGCCGCTGCCGGAGATCGCCGTCACCGCGTCGATCATGGTCTCGTCCGCCACCCAGACCACGCCACCGACGGCGGCCATGACGCGGTCCGCCCAGTCGCGCTGCGTCTCGCCCACGCCGGGCAGGGCGAACAGGCCGGTGATGCCCTCGCCCACCAGCGCGGGGGTGTTGGGCATGGCGCGCGCCACCGCGCCGTGGCCGCCCAGCCAGCGCGCGATGTCGGCCGCGCGCACCCCGGCGGCGACCGACAGCACCAGCTGCCTGGCTTCGAGTGCGGGCAGGCCGGAGAGCACCTGGCGCAGCTGCTGCGGCTTCACCGCCAGGACGATGACATCGGCCCGCAGACAGGCCGCCGCACTCTCCTCCACGGCCACGCCGTATTCGCCGACCAGCCAGGCGCGGCGCGCCTCCAGCGGTTCGGCGACGGTGATGTCGCCCGCCGCGAAGCCCTTGTCGATCAGGCCGCCGATGATGGCCGCGGCCATGTTGCCGCCACCGATGAATCCCAGTTTCATGTCTGCTCCGTTTGCGCGTACTGACGCGCGCCAAAGATCGCGGTCCCCACCCGCACCAGGGTCGCGCCCTCCAGGATCGCCGATTCCAGGTCGTCCGACATGCCCATCGACAGGGTGTCGAGGTCCAGCCCGCGCGCGCGCGCCTCGGCCAGCAGCCCGGCGAGAACGCGGAAGCGATCGCGCTGCAGCGCCGTCTCCGGCGTCGGCTCCGGGATCGCCATGAAGCCGCGCAGGCGCAGGCGCGGCAGGCAGGCGACGACCTCGGCGAGGTCCAGGGCCTCGCGCGGCGGCACGCCGTGCTTGCTCGCCTCGCCGCTCACGTTGACCTCGACACACACGTTCAGGGGCGGCAGGTGCGGCGGCCGTTGCTCGGACAGGCGGCGGGCGATCTTCTCCCGTTCCACCGCGTGCACCCAGCTGAAATGCTCGGCCACCGGGCGCGTCTTGTTGCTCTGCAGGGGGCCGATGAAGTGCCATTCGATGGGCAGGTCGGCGAGGGCCGCGATCTTGCCCAGCGCCTCCTGCACGTAGCTCTCGCCGAACCGGCGCTGACCGGCCCGCCAGGCCTCGCGGATGGCCACTTCCGGGAAGGTCTTGCTGACCGCCAGCAGGGTCGCGCAGGAGGCGCCCCTGGCAGCCTTCCCGCACGCCCCGTCGATGCGGTCCTGGCAAGCTTGCAAGGCTGCGGCGATTGCGCCCATAATGGGCCGAACTCCTCGGGGAAAATCACGTAAGTGGCCGAATTATAATGGATATTTCCGAGCTTCTCGCGTTCTCGGTCAAGAACAAGGCATCCGACCTGCACCTCTCCGCAGGCCTGCCCCCCATGATCCGGGTACACGGCGACATCCGCCGCATCAACGTCCCCGCCCTCAGCAACCAGGAAGTCCGCGCCATGGTGTACGACATCATGAGCGACGCGCAGCGCAAGGCCTATGAGGAGTTCCTCGAGGTCGACTTCTCCTTCGAGCTGCGCGACGTGGCGCGCTTCCGGGTCAACGCCTTCAACCAGGAGCGCGGCGCCGGCGCGGTGTTCCGCACCATCCCCAGCGTGGTGCTGACCCTGGAGGAGCTGGAGGCGCCGAAGATCTTCAAGGACATCGCCGACAACCCACGCGGACTGGTGATCGTCACCGGCCCCACCGGCTCGGGCAAGTCCACCACCCTCGCGGCCATGGTGGACTACGTCAACGAAAACCAGTTCGGCCACATCCTCACCATCGAGGACCCGATCGAATTCGTGCACAAGAGCAAGAAGTGCCTGATCAACCAGCGCGAGGTGGGCCCGCACACGCACGGCTTCGCCGAGGCGCTGCGCTCTGCGCTGCGCGAGGATCCGGACGTGATCCTGGTGGGCGAGATGCGCGACCTGGAGACCATCCGTCTCGCCCTTACCGCGGCCGAGACCGGCCACCTGGTGTTCGGCACCCTGCACACCTCCTCGGCGGCCAAGACCATCGACCGCGTGGTCGACGTGTTCCCGGCGGCGGAGAAGGAGATGGTGCGTTCCATGCTTTCCGAATCCATCCGCGCGGTGATCTCGCAGACCCTGATCAAGCGCAAGGACGGCAAGGGCCGGGTCGCGGCGCACGAGATCATGCTCGGCACCCCCGCCATCCGGAACCTGATCCGCGAGAACAAGATCGCGCAGATGTATTCCTCGATCCAGACCGGCCAGGCCCTGGGCATGCAGACCCTGGACCAGGCCCTGGTCGAATTGGTGAAGCGCAATGCCATCGCCTCCAGCGAGGCGCGCGCCATCGCCGTCAACAAGGACATGTTCTGAGCGCCCCCAGGGCCGGGCTGCGCCCAGCCAGCCACCCCGTGGGGTCAAGGAAACTCGGGGCGGCCCTTCGTTTTTTTGAGAGGTGACCATGGAAGCACTGGGAAAGGTCCACGAATGGCTGCGCTTCATGGTCATGCGCAAGGCCTCCGATCTCTTCCTCACCGCCGGCTTCCCCCCCGCCATCAAGCTGAACGGCAAGGTCGCGCCGATCACGCAGCAGACCCTGACCCCCACCGACAGCGCCATGTACGCCATGGCGGTGATGAACGAGCGCCAGCGCAAGGAATTCGAGGCGGGACACGAGTGCAACTTCGCCATCCACGTGCAGGAGGCGGGGCGCTTCCGCGTCAACGTGTTCACGCAGCAGGGCCGCACCGGCTTGGTGTTCCGCCACATCAACACGGACATCCCCAGCATCGAGGGCCTGAACCTGCCGGAGAACCTCAAGGACATCACCATGATGCCCAGGGGCCTGGTGATCGTCACCGGCGCCACCGGCTCCGGCAAATCCACCACTCTCGCGGCGATGATCGGCCACCGCAACCAGAATGCGCACGAGCACATCGTCACGGTGGAAGACCCGATCGAGTTCGTGCACACGCACGGCAAGAGCATCATCACCCAGCGCGAGGTGGGCATCGACACGGAGAACTGGGGGACGGCGCTGAAGAACACCCTGCGCCAGGCACCGGACGTGATCATGATCGGCGAGATCCGCGACCGCGAGACCATGGAATACGCCATGGCCTACGCCGAGACCGGCCACCTCTGCCTGTCCACGGTGCACGCCAACAACGCCAACCAGACGCTCGACCGCATCCTCAGCTTCTTCGCCAAGGAGCGGCGCGACCAACTGCTGCTCGACCTGTCGATGAACCTGCGTGCGATCATCTCGCAGCGCCTGCTGCCGCGCCTGGACGGCAAGGGCCGGGTCCCCGCGGTGGAGATCCTGCTCAACTCGCCGTTGATCTCCGACCTGGTCATGCAGGGCAGGCTGGACGAGATCAAGGACATCATGACCCGCTCTCGCGACCTCGGCATGCAGACCTTCGACCAGGCCCTCTACGACCTGTTCGCACGCGGCATCGTCAGCGCCGAGGATGCCCTGCGCAACGCCGACTCCTTCAACGACCTGCGCCTACGCATCAAGCTGCACATCAAGGGCAGCGACGGCCCGCTGACCGGTCTCGAAAACGTCAAATTGATCTGACGCCCCCGCCCCGAGGGCAGGCGCCTCGACTACAGGGTCTTGGCTAGATACGCACTCACCGCGTCCAGCAACGCGGCATCCTGACCCTCGAAAAAGTGGTCTGCGTCAGGCAGGAGTTGCTGTCGCGACCCTGCCTGCTTCAGCCCTGACGCGCGTGCCGGTGCGTTCTTCAGCACCGCCGGCAGGTCGTTCTGCCCATACAGGTCGAGCACCGGCAGCTTCAGCCTGCCCCAGTCGTCCGTACCCGGCGACGACAACGCCACCCAGGTCACCACCGCTGCATCCGGGGAACCGCTGAGGTAGCGATAGCTCATGCGGCAACCCAGGCTGTGCGAGAGGATGGCGATGCGCTGATAGCCCTTCGACTTGAGGAAATCCACCACCCTGGCCAGGCGGGCCGCCGCCGCGTCGAAGGTCGGCGGGTAATCCTCCGCCTTGGCGTCTGCGGCCAGCACGGGGAACTGCAGCGACAGCGTCGCGTAACCCTTGTCGGCAAGGCTCTGGCGCAGGCCGCCGATCAGGCCCCAGTCCGGATGCACGCCGATGCCGTGACCGAGGATGACCGCAGACTTGGCCCCCGGCGCCGGGGTGTAGAGGGAGAGGAAGCGATGCCCGCCCCGCTCCTCCAGCCACACCGGCTCGCCGACCAGCACCGCGGGCAGGATCTCCTCCGCCCACTTTTGCTCTCGCGCGTAGTCGCTGGCATGGACCAGGCCGGACAACAGCAAGAGCAGGGACAAGGCAATAAAACGCAGCATCGCTTCTCCTCCATGAGTGGGTTCAGGGAGCCCATACGCTATAGGCCATGCGCAGGGCAAGCAAGTAGAGCAGGGTTGCGAACGCCTTCTTCAGCCTCGCCACCGGCAGGCGATGCGCCCACCGCGCCCCCAGCGGCGCGGTCAGGCCGCTTCCGGCCGCGATCGCCAGGAAGGCGGGCAGATAGACGAAGCCCAAACTCCAGGGTGGCAAACCGCTCGCTGCCTGACCGGACAGCATGTAGGCCAGCATGCCCGAGACGGCGATCGGCAAACCGATCGCGGCGGAGGTGCCGATGGCGCGGTGCAGGCCGACATTGCACCAGGTCTGGAAAGGCACCGACATGGTGCCGCCGCCGATCCCCACCCAGCTCGACACCAGGCCGATGACGCCACCCGCGAAGGTCATGCCGGCCGGGCCGGGCAGGCCGCGCGTCGGCCTGGGCTTGAGGCCGAGCAGCATCTGCGTCGCCGCATAGAGCAGGAAGGCGATGAAGAAAAGCCTCAGGCCACGATCCGGCAGCAACACCGCGACGCCGCCGCCCAGCAGGGTGCCGAGCAGGATGCCCGGCGTGATGCGGCGCACCACCGACCAGTCCACCGCGCCGTGCGCGTGGTGGGCGCGCATGCTTGAAATGGAGGTGGGGATGATCACCGCCAGCGAGGTGCCGAGCGCCATGTGGATGTTGAATCCGGCGGGAAAGCCCTGTTGTGCGAAGGCCCAGGTGAGTGCGGGCACCATGACCAGGCCGCCGCCCACGCCCAGGAGGCCGGCGATCACGCCGGTGGCCAGCCCCAGGGCGAGATAGGCGGGCAGCCACTCCACCGCGTCAGCCCAGCCTGCCGAGGATGAAGCGCCACTCGTCCGGGTCCACCGGGGTGATGGAGAGCCGGTTGCCCTTGGCGAGGATGCGCATGTTGGCGAGCTCCGGGTAGCCGCGCAGTTCCGCGATCGGCAGCAGGCGCGTCTTCTTCTTGAACTTGACCTCGACGTTGAACCAGCGTGGGTTGTCGCGCGTGGCCTTGGGGTCGAAGTACTTGCTGCCCGCCTCGAACTGGGTCTCGTCCGGGTAGGCCAGGGTCGAGACCTCGGCCAGGCCGGCGATGCCCGGCTCGGCACAGGTCGAGTGATAGAACAGCACGCCGTCGCCGACGCGCATCTGGTCGCGCATGAAGTTGCGCGCCTGGTAGTTGCGCACGCCGTACCAGGCCACGTGGCCGTCGCGCTGCAGGTCGTCGATGCTGAATTCAGCGGGTTCCGACTTCATCAACCAGTATCTCATCGTGTGTTTCCCTGCAAAAAAGGCCGGCGCATAATCCGACAAAATCGCTCGACAATTCAAGGAGCAAGGCCATGGCCAACCATCCGACCGGACTGGACCTGGGCGCCATCGTCAACGCCGTCCAGACCAATTGTCACATCTCCGACGCGCAATACGCGGGGGATCTGACCATGTGCACCTTCCTCCTGAAGATGCGCGAACTCTACCGATGGGAGCACGACCTGCCCTTCACCCAGGAGATGCCCAAGGCCGCCATCGGCGACTGGATGAACGCGCGCGAGCAGCTATGGGAGGGTATCGAGACCGCGCCCTACGTCCCCCTGCCGTTGCCGCGGGGGGAGACCGATCCGTTCGAGGTCGCCGCCATCAACCGGATCCTCGCCCCCGCCGGCTACATCTACGCCGGCGGCTACGGGCGCGCATGCAAGCCGCACTTCTTCCTGGGCACCCTCGCGCGCGAGGAGGAGCGTGCCGGCTTCAAGGTCTACGTCTCCGCCTGCGAATACGCACGCGACCTCGACGCGCCGCCCGGCATGATGCTCGACGACCGGATTTTCGTGCGCACCGAGGCCCTGCGCCGCTGGCTCTGGGAACGCTACGAGGAGTGGCGCTGGACGCAGCGCAACGAGGCCCTGGGTCGCGCGCTCGCCTGCTACGACTTCACCGGCGATACCGAACGGGCGCTCACGGAGATGACCGAAATCGAGACCGAATCGGTGATCCTGCACGAGATCGGCGAGGCACGCGCCGGGGTGGAACTCGGCGAGTCCTGGCCGCGGCTGCTGGCGGACGTGATGCGCAGCCGCGTCGAGATCATGGCGCGCGCCGTGCGCGACCTCTACGCCGACAGCCTCTCCACCCTGCCCGGACTGCTGCAGCGCGCCGAGCCGGCGGCAATCCACTTCTACTTCGCAAACTTCGTCGGCATGCGGCGCAAGCTGTTCCCCGAACTTGCGGCGGCCTACCAGTACTGGCACGACGAGGGCGACCTGCGCCCGCTGCGCGAGATCGCCGACTCCGGCCGCCAGCGCTGGTTGGACACCGCGCAGGCGATGCTCGCCCTGCACCGCGAACGCGGCGAGGCGGCGTCGCCGGCGATCACGGCGCTGCTGGAGGGCGCGCCGGCCTAAGCCCCCCCCCTCAGTCGCCCCGGTGGCCCAGGGCGGCAGATATCTCGCGCGCCGCCGCCACCACCTGCCCCGCCCAGGCGTCGCGTCGCCGCTCGCGCGGCGCCGACACCGACAGGCCGGCGACCGGTTTGCCCGCCGCGTCGCGGATCAGCGCGCCGATGCATCCCACCCCCAGTTCCGCCTCCTCGTTGTCGAAGGCGTAACCGCGTTCCACCGCCCCCTGTACCTCGGGCAGCAGCTTGGCCTCGCTGTCCAGGGTGTTGGGCGTGAAGGCGGGCAGGCCGGTGCGCCGCGCGTAGCCGCCCAAGGCCGCCGCGCCGTCCTCGCCCAGCATCAGCTTGCCCACCGCGGTGACGTGCAGCGGCGCGCGGCTGCCGATCACCTGCTCCACGCGCATCATGCGCGACGAGGTCGCGCGCTCCACGTACACCACCTCGTCGCCCTGGCGCACCGTCAGGTTCACCGTCTCGCCCAGGGCATCGCGAAGGCGCTCCATGACCGGCCGCGCCACCTCGCGCACGTCGCGCGCCACGCGCACCCGCGCCGCCCACTGGGTGAGGCGCGCGCCCAGCAGGTAATGCCCCGCACCGTCGCGCGCGACCAGGCCATGCTCGCCCAGGGCGGCGAGGATGCGGAAGGCGGTGGAGGGGGAGAGCGCCGTCTCCAGACCGAGCATCTTCAGGCTGGCGCCGCCCTCGTGGCGCGCCAGGGCGTCTAGCAGGGCGACGGCGCGGTCGATGACCTGGATGCCGGAGCCGGCGGCGGAGGTGGGTTCGGACATCTGCTTCTCCGTGACTGTTTTCCGCATTGTGGAATATTTTCTGTATTGTGAAAAGCAGAGTATTTCACTAGGATTTCACTCAGACCCCGATCCCTTTGGAGAACCCGCATGAACGCCATCCTCAACCACGCACAGACCGCCCCCGACTTCTGCGCCGGCATGCAGTACTTCGGCGACGCTTGGCCGGGCTTCGACAGCCACGCCGCGCAACCCGCGGTGGACGCCGCGAGCGGCCGCGTCAGCAAGGTGGACGAGGCGGCCGCCTACCAGACCCTGATGATGGCGGACGCCCTGCGCTACGTGACCCTGCAGGTGTGCGGCTCCAAGGGCTCCGGCCATCCCGGCGGCTTCGCCTCCAGCGCCGAGGCCTATGCCGCGCTGGTCATGCTGGGCCACACCAACATCGTCACCGAGGTCGGCCACCACGCCCCCGGCTTCTACAGCGCCATGTTCCTCGACACCTCGCTGGAGGAGATGGGCATCAAGACGATGAGCGACATGATGGCGCGCTTCCGCGAGAAGCACGGCCTGCTCGGCCACCTCTCCGGCGCCATTCCCGGCCTGCTCGCCCCCGCCGGCCCCCTGGGCCAGGGCCAGCACTTCGCCATGGCCGGCGCGCTGCTGCATCCCGGCGTGCTCTTCCCCGTGACCATCGGCGACGGCGGCATGGGCGAGCCCTACGTGCTCAACTCCATGATGCATTTCCACACCGCCTACCCCAAGGTCACCAACTTCCTGCCCACCCTGATCTGGAACGGCTACAGCCAGGAGCACCACTCCATGGTCTCGCGCCTCACCAACGAGGAGATGATCGCGTACTGGAAGGGCCACGGCTTCGAGAAGGTGGTGCTGGTGGACGCCAAGGAGTTCGACGACACCGACCAGGTCGGCGCCTACGTCGACTCCACCCGCTTCTCGCACGAGCGCCGCGTCGCCTTCGCCAAGGCCGTCCTGGAGGGCATGGACCGCGCCGCCAAGGCCGCGCTTTCGGGCAAGCTCACCGCCTTCATCATCAAGCAGCTGAAGGGCTCTGGCGTGCACACCCTGGGCGCCAAGTCGCACAACCTCTACCCCGCCGACACCCTGGACGCGCCGCACATCGTCGAAGGCCTGAAGCGCCGCGCCCTCGCCCCCGCGGCCTGGTCGGTGGTGCGCGAGAACTTCGTGCGCGCCGGCGGCGGCCCCGCCGTGAAGACCGCGGTGACGGAACATGTCCTGGAACTGGCCCCGCTCGGCGCCTTCCCCATGCAGTCCTTCGCCAAGGGTGACAAGGCCGTCCCCGCCACCGCCATGGGTGCCCTCGCCGCCTGGGTGGGCGGCCAGGACGAGCGCTTCGTGGTGACCAACGCCGACGGCAACGAGGCCTCGGCGATGAAGAACATCAACGACGCCCTGAAGATCCGCCACCCCACCGAGGACACCCTCTACAACCAGGACCCGCGCGGCCAGGTGTACGAGCCCCTGAACGAGGACGCCTGCGCCGGCCTCGCCGCCGGCCTGTCGCTGTTCGGTTCGCGCGCCCTGTGGCTGTCCTACGAGTCGTTCGCGATCAACGGCTGGCCGATCGTGCAGACCGTCACCCAGGCCATGGCCGAGCTGCGCCGCAAGACGCCGTCCATCGTCTGCATGTTCACCGCCGGCGCCCTGGAGCAGGGCCGCAACGGCTGGACCCACCAGCGCCCGGAGATCGAGAACTACTTCGCCGCGCAGATGCGCAACGGCAACGTCTACACCCTGTTCCCGTGCGACGCCAACGCCATCCAGGCCGCCTACGAGTACGCCACCACCAGCTACAACAAGGGCATGGTGATCATCGCCTCGAAGTCGCCGCTGCCGGTGTACATGAGCCTGGACGAGGCGCGCACGGCGGTGGTGAAGGGCGCGGCGACGATCTACGAGAGCAAGTCGGGTGACAAAGGCACGGTGGTGTTCGCCGTCGCCGGCGACATGGTCTACCTGCCCGTGTTCGAGGCCAAGGACAGGCTGGAGGCCGAAGGCTGGCGCGTGCGCATCGTCGCCGTGGTCAACCCGCGCCAGCTCTACCGCCCGACCGACGTGGCCTGGGACACCGTCTCCGAGCCGGACAACGGTTTCATGGACGACGACCGCTTCAACGCCCTGTTCGACGGCGACGTGCTGATGGCCGTGAGCGGCGGCCCTTCCGCCTCGCTGGAGCCGGTGCTGCTGCGCAGCCGCGCCGCGAAGCGCGATACCGTCGCCTGGAAGCGCGGCGAGACCACCGCCAGCCCGGCCGAGATCATGGCGTTCAACGGCATCACCGCCGAGCGCATGGTCGAGCGGGTGAAGGCGCTCTGACTCCCGACCACCGAGTGGAGGACGGTTGGACCGCCGCCACGCCAACTCCCTCCCCCTTGAGGGGGGGGAGGGCGGGGGAGAGGGTGGTGCGTAAGTCTGATTTCAGTCTGAACACAAAAACCCCCACCCTCTCCCCAACCCCCGCTCCGCGCCCCACGGGCCGGGCTGCATCCCGGCCCGGCTCCGAAGGCGCGAAGCATGCTTCGCGAATTCCCTCCTCCGCCCCCTCAAGGGAGAGGGGCTCAGCCACAAGGAGAAGTTGTCCATGACCAACACCAAGATCATCGTCCTCGACGACGACCCGACCGGCTCGCAGACCGTGCACAGCTGCCTGCTGCTGACCCGCTGGGACGAGGCGACGCTGCGCGAGGCCCTGCTCGACCCCTCGCCCATCTTCTTCATCCTCACCAACACGCGCGGCATGGATGCGACGCGGGCCGCCGGGGTGACGCGCGAGGTGTGCTGGAAGCTGCACCAGGTGCTGGAGCAGCTCGACAAGGCGGGACAGCGCATCAACGCCCTCTATGTCAGCCGCTCAGACTCCACCCTGCGCGGCCACTACCCGGTGGAGACCGACGTGATGGCCGAGGAACTGGGCGGCTTCGACGCCCACTTCCTCACCCCCG
This sequence comes from Pseudomonadota bacterium, assembly GCA_040751755.1. Classification (GTDB taxonomy): domain Bacteria; phylum Pseudomonadota; class Gammaproteobacteria; order Burkholderiales; family Thiobacillaceae; genus PFJX01. Next base: position 230,262 of record JBFMHC010000046.1, on the reverse strand, counting down.
CCTTCTTCGAGGGCGGGCGCGTCACGCGCGACTCCGTGCATTACCTGATGGTGGACGGCCAGCCCGTGCCCACCGCGCAGACCGAGTTCGCCAGGGATTCGGTGTTCGGCTACTCCACCAGCTACCTGCCGGACTACGTGGCGGAGAAGACCAGGGGCCGCATCCCGGCGGAGCAGGTCGAGCGCTTCCTTCTCGCAGATGTCCGCGCGGGCGTGGTCGACCGCCTCATGGGCCTCAAGGGCAACGTCTGCTGCGTGGTCGACGCCGAGACCCAGTCCGACCTGGACCGCTTCGCCGCCGACGTGCTCACCGCCGCGGCGCGCGGCAAGCGCTTCCTGTTCCGCAGCGCCGCCAGCCTGCTTACCGCCCTGGCGCGCCTGCCCGCGCAGCCGGTGGCGGCGGAGGACATGGGGCGCTGGGTGCGCGGCCGCTATCCGGGCGCGGTGATCATGGGCTCGCACGTCGGCAAGTCGACGCGCCAGCTGCAGGCGCTGCTGCAGGACCCGGAGGCGCTGCCGGTGGAGGTCGACGTGGACCGCGTCATGCCCGAGCGCGACGCCCTGCTCGCCGAGGTGCTGGAGCAGACACGGCGCATCCACGCGCGCGGCGCCACGCCGGTGGTGTTCACCAGCCGGCAGGAGCGCACCTTCTCGGACGAGGCGAGCCGGCTCGCCTTCGGCGAGGCGGTGTCGGCCTTCCTCATGGACGTGGTGCGCGGCCTGCCGCGCACCCTCGGCTGGCTCATCAGCAAGGGCGGCATCACCAGCAACGACACCCTGTCGCAGGGCCTGGCGCTGTCCGCCTCGCGCGTGCTGGGGCAGATTCTGCCGGGCGTCTCGGTGGTGCGCTGCCCGGAGGACCACCCGTCCTTCCCCAACATGCCGGTGGTGATCTTCCCCGGCAACGTGGGCGGCGACGATGCCCTGCTGCAGGCCTTCCAACGCCTGTCCCGGCATGGCGACGATGCGGAGGCCAAGGCGGCATGAGGCGCCCCGCCACATTTCTCCCTCTCCCACCGGGAGAGGGTCGGGGTGAGGGAGCAACATCGGCATTGCAGACCTTGCTCCCTCACCCGGCCTGCGGCCACCCTCCCCCGGAGGGGGAGGGACCAATCGATGGCATCATCCCCGCCCATGTCACTCACCGCTGACTTCCTCGCCGCCCTGCACGCCGCCGTCCCCGGCCGCGTGCTCACGGGCGCGGAGGCCTGCCGCCCCTATGAGTGCGACGGCCTCTCCGCCTACCGGCAGACGCCGGACGCGGTGGCCCTGCCGGAGACGGTCGAGGAGGCGCGGGCGATCCTGCGCCTGTGCCATGAACACGGCGTGCCGGTGGTGGCGCGCGGCGCCGGTACCGGCCTCTCGGGCGGGGCGTTGCCGGTGCAGGGCGGACTGCTGCTGGGCATGGCGAAGTTCAACCGCATCCTGCAGATCGACGCGGCCAACCGCAGCGCGCGCGTGCAGCCGGGCGTGCGCAACCTCGCCATCTCCGAGGCCGCCGCCGCGCACGGCCTGTACTACGCGCCCGACCCGTCCTCGCAAATCGCCTGCTCGATCGGCGGCAACGTCGCCGAGAACTCCGGCGGCGTGCACTGCCTGAAGTACGGCCTCACGGTGCACAACGTGCTGTCGGCGACCATCCTCACCATCGATGGCGAACTCCTCACCCTCGGCAGCCAGGCCCTGGACGGCCCCGGCCTCGACCTGCTCGCCCTGTTCACCGGCTCCGAGGGCCTGCTGGGGGTGATCGTCGAAGTGACGGTGAAGCTGCTGCCGCGCCCGGAGCGCGCGCAGGTGCTGCTCGCCGCCTACGACGACGTGGAGAAGGCGGGCGCAGCGGTGGCGGCGATCATCGCCGCCGGCGTCATCCCGGCCGGCCTGGAGATGATGGACAACCCGGCGATCCGCGCCGCCGAGGCCTTCGTGCACGCCGGCTACCCGGAGGACGCCGCCGCCATCCTGCTGTGCGAGCTGGACGGCAGCAACGCCGAGGTGTCCGAGGAGATCCTGCGCGTGCGCCAGCTGCTGCTCGACTCCGGCGCCACCGAGGTGCGCACCGCGCAGGACGAGGCGCAGCGCATGAAGTTCTGGGCCGGGCGCAAGAACGCCTTCCCCGCGGTCGGCCGCCTCTCGCCCGACTACTACTGCATGGACGGCACCATTCCGCGCCAGCACCTCGCGCACGTGCTGCGCGAGATCGAGCGCCTGTCCGATGAATACGGCCTCAAGGTCGCCAACGTCTTCCACGCCGGCGACGGCAACCTGCACCCGCTCATCCTCTACGACGCCAACCGGCCGGGCGAACTGGAAAAGACCGAGGAATTCGGCCGCCGCATCCTCGAGCTATGCGTCGAGGTCGGCGGCACGGTGACGGGCGAGCACGGCGTCGGCGTGGAGAAGCTGGACGCCATGTGCAGCCAGTTCGCCGCCCCCGAGCTGCGCCAGTTCATGGCGGTGAAGGCCGCCTTCGACCCCGCCGGCCTGCTCAACCCGGGCAAGGCCGTGCCGACCCTGCACCGCTGCGCCGAGGCCGGGCGCATGCACGTGCACGGCGGCGCCCTGCCGTTCCCGGAAATCCCCAGGTTCTGACCATGAGCAGCGACCTCACCGCCCCATTGCGCGACCGGGTGCTCGGTGCCCTGGCCGCCCGCACCCCCCTGGCGATCCGCGCCGGCGGCAGCAAGGCCTTTCATGGCCGCGCCGTGCAAGGCGAGGCATTGGACGTGCTCGGCCACGCCGGCATCGTTGAACACGCCCCCACCGAGCTGGTGGTCACGGCGCGCTGCGGCACGCCGCTCGCCGAACTGGAGGCGGCGCTCGCCGCGCATGGCCAGATGCTGCCGTTCGAGCCGCCCCACTTCGGCCCCGGCGGCACCGTCGGCGGCATGGTCGCGAGCGGCCTGTCCGGCCCGCGCCGCCCCTGGGGCGGTTCGGTGCGCGACGCCGTGCTGGGCGTGCAGGTCCTCACCGGCGGAGGCGAGGTCCTGCGCTTCGGCGGCCAGGTGATGAAGAACGTCGCCGGCTACGACGTCGCGCGCCTGCTGGCCGGCAGCCTGGGCAGCCTGGGCGTGATCCTGGAGGTCTCGCTCAAGGTCCTGCCCCGCCCGGCCAAGGAGATCACCCTGGTGCAGGAGGCCGACCACGCCACCGCGCTCGCGCGGCTGGCCGCCTGGCAGGGCCGGGCCTGGCCCTTGTCCGCCAGCCTGCACGACGGCGAGCGCCTGTGGCTGCGCCTCTCCGGCACGCACGCCGGCGTCAACGCCGCGCGCGATGCGCTCGGCGGCGAGGAGCTCGCGGACACGACGCTCTGGACCGAGGCGCGCGACCAGCGCCTGGCCTTCTTCCAGACCGGGCGGCCGATCTGGCGCCTCAGCCTGCCCCCCGCCACGCCCATGCCCGACCTGCCCGGCAGCTGGCTGGTGGAGTGGGGCGGCGCGCAGCGCTGGCTGATCAGCGACGCACCGGCCGCGCTCATCCGCGCCGCCGCCAGCCTCGCCGGCGGACATGCCACCCTGTGCCGCGGCCACGACGGCACGGACGAGGTGTTCCAGCCCCTGCCGGCGCCGCTCATGGCCCTGCACCGGCGCCTGAAGGCGAGCTTCGACCCGCACGGCATCCTCAACCCCGGCGTGATGTACGCGGAGCTGTAATGGAAACCCATCTCCCCGACGCGCTGCTGCAGACCCCCGAAGGCCGCGAGGCCGAAGCCATCCTGCGCGCCTGCGTGCACTGCGGCTTCTGCAACGCCACCTGCCCCACCTACCAGATCCTCGGCGACGAACTCGACGGCCCGCGCGGCCGCATCTACCTGATGAAGCAGATGCTGGAGGGCCAGCCGGTGACGGCCGAGACGCGCCTGCACCTGGACCGCTGCCTCACCTGCCGCAACTGCGAGACCACCTGCCCCTCCGGCGTGCAGTACGGACGCCTGGTGGACATCGGCCGCCAGATCGCCGAGCAGCGCGCGCCGCGCCCACTTTCCCAGCAGGTCATGCGCAAGGCCTTGCGCGCCGGACTGACCACGCCGGTCCTGTTCGATCCTGCGCTCAAGTTCGGCCGTGCCCTGCGCGACTGGCTGCCCGCCCCCCCTGCGCGACCACCTCCCCCCTCCCCCTCGAGGGGGGAGGGCTGGGGAGGGGGTGGAGCGTATATCTGATCAATCACGCAGGGCTGCGCCCTGCCCACCCTCGCCCCTTCCCACCGCTCCGCGCCCACGGACCGGGCTGCATCCCGGCCCGGCTCCAGAGGCGCGAAGCATGCTTCGCGAATTCCCTCCTCCGCCCCCTCAAGGGAGAGGGGATCAGCGCTTGATGCTGGTCCTGGAAGGCTGCGTGCAACCCGCCCTGGCGCCGGAGACGAACGCCGCCGCCGCGCGCGTGCTCGACCGCCTCGGCATCCGCCTGATCGCCGCCGCCGGCGCCGGGTGCTGCGGCGCCATCGACCAGCACCTGGCCGCGCCCGAGGCCGCGCTGGCCGCCATGCGCCGCAACATCGACGCCTGGTGGCCGCACATCGAGGCCGGGGAAGGGAAAGGCGCCGAGGCCATCGTCCTCACCGCCAGCGGCTGCGGCTCCCTGGTCAAGGAATACGGCCACCACCTGCGCCACGACCCCGCCTATGCGCAAAAGGCGGCGCGCGTCTCCGCGCTCGCCAGGGACCTGGCCGAGGTCCTCGCCGCCGAGGACCTGAGCACCCTGCGCGCACCGCAGCCGCGCCGCATCGCCTTCCACCCGCCGTGCAGCCTGCAGCACGGCCAGAAGGTCCGCGGCGTGGTCGAGGGCATCCTCACGCGCACCGGCTTCGAACTGGTGCCCTTCGCAGAAAGCCACCTGTGCTGCGGCTCCGCCGGCACCTACTCGCTGCTCCAGCCCGAGCTGTCGCGCAGGCTGAAGGAACGCAAGCTCGGCCACATCGAGGCCGCCCGGCCGGAGCTCATCGCCACCGCCAACATCGGCTGCCAGACCCATCTGGCAGCCGGCAGCGAGGTGCCGGTGGTGCACTGGATCACGCTGCTCGAACCACCGGCGGCCTGACCCCCAGCCACAAGCCGAGCATTTTTGTCGGGAATTCTTACACCCCCCCGCCATCACGGCGGGAACCTCCTTTGGATACATGGGGTTACACAGCGGGCGTGGATGTTGCTTGCGACTATCGGACCACACACGACCAACAAGGGAGGAACACCATGCGCCAAGTCGCGTTTCGGGAAGTCATATCCATTCAGCTGGAGAAAATGCTCAAGCGCGCCATCTGGCTGGCCGCGGGCCTGGCACTCGCCACGCCGGCAGCGCACGCCACGGCGATCTCCCCGGACCTGTCGATCAGCGGCAACGTCGCCTTCGACACCGTCAATTCCTATGCCGACCCGGGCTCCGGCAGCGCCGGCTCGCTGCAGGCCAGGACCGGCGGCGTCGACGCCTCTCCGGCGGCCTACACCGGTTCCACCGGTGGCTCGCTGTCCGGCAACCTGACCCAGACCGGCGACGGCTTCGGCTTCTCGGGACGCGCAAGCGCTGACGGCAGCAACGGCACCGCCACCTTCAAGAGCTTCATCGACATCTCCCTGAGCCTCAGCAACACCTCGGCCACCGACACCTACAAGATCTTCTTCGACGTGACCTTCAACAACGCCGTCGACGCCGACGGCACCGACGCCTATGCGGACTCGGAGTTCTTCGTCCGCGACCCGGCCGGCGGAGCGGACCTGTTCTTCACGGACCTCATGAGCGACGCCTTTTTTGGTGACGAAGTCGCCGGCGTCGATACCGGCACTTTCGGCGCCGCCCTCTCGGATTCCGGCCCCGACGCGTTCTTCGTCACCCTCGCCCCCGGCGCATCGCTGTCCTTCGGGCCCGGCAGCAACCAGATCCTGTGGCGCCTCGAAGGCGGCGCGTACCTGTCCGACTCCAGCGCCACCGGCAGCCTCAACGCCTTCCTCTCCATCGCCTCGGTGGAAAACCTGACCAACCCCAACCCGACCCCCGAACCCGCCACCCTGGCGCTGCTGGGCCTGGGACTCGCCGGCCTGGGCCTCGCGCGCCGGCGCGCCTGAAACGCAGGCTAGGCCGGCCCTTGCACGGCTTGCGGGGCTCGGCCCCGCAAGCGCCCCCCCCCGCTGACGAACACCCACGCACAAGAAGGAGACAACCATGTCCTGCAAGTCCCGCCTCACCGCCGCGGCCTTCGCCACCCTTTCGCTCGCCGGCGCCTGGAGCCCCAACGCCAGCGCCTGTGGCATCGATCCTTTCCTTGGCATCATCTGCATCGCCCCCTACAACTTCGCGCCGCGCGGCTACGCCTTCACCAACGGCCAGCTCCTGCCCATCGTCCAGAACACCGCGCTGTTCTCGCTCCTGGGCACCACCTACGGCGGCGACGGCCGCACCACCTTCGCCCTGCCCGACACCCGCGGCCGCGTGATCATTGGCGCCGGCCAGGGCCCTGGCTTGTCCAACTATGTTTTGGGCCAGCTAGACGGGCAGGAAAACGTAATCCTGAACGTGAATCAGATGCCCGCCCACACGCATGCCGCCAGCACCGCCGTCACGCTCAAGGCGCGCGGCGTGAGCAGCCAGGGCAACGCCGACAGCCCCAGCGGCAACGCCTGGGCCGCCAAGTCCCGCGCCGGGCAGTACAGCAGCGCGGCGCCGGACGTCGACATGTCCGCGGGCGCGATCCAGGTGAGCAGCGCCACGACGAGCATCGGCCTTGCCGGCGGCAACCAACCCGTGTCGATCGTGCAGCCCTATGTCGTTCTCAACCCGATCATCGCCCTGGAAGGCATCTTCCCCGCGCGTAATTGACGCAGGCATGAGGACTGGGCCGACGTTCCAGCGGCTGGCCCTGGGCCTTTGCCTGGGGCTGGCCGCCAGCCTCCCGGTCCACGCACGCGACCTCGCCGGCGAACTCAGGGACGCCCAGGTTGCCCTGGCCGCCGGCGATTTCTCCCAGGCCTATCCAGCCTATCTGGCACACCAGCAGGACAACCCCCTCGCCCAGTTCAACCTGGGCCTGTTCCATCAATACGGCTGGGGCCGCCCCGTGGACATGGCCGAGTCCTGCCGCTGGCAGGCCAGGGCGGCCCAGGGCGGCATTCCCGCCGCCATGCAGATCCACGCCGACTGCCTGCGGCATGGCCTCGCCGGCCCGCCCGCGCCCGAGCAGGCCGCGCATTGGTACGCGCAGGCGGCGCAGGCGGGGATCCTGACGGCCCCCTGCGAACTGGCCGGGATGTACATGGCCGGCGAGGGCGTGCCAAAGGACCCGCGCAAGGCCCTGGAACTGTGCCGCCAGCCGGCGGAAAAGGGCCTCGCCGTCGCGCAACTGCGCCTCGCCGGCCTCTACCTGGAAGGCGACGCCTCGGTGCGCGACCCCGTCGCGGCCTTCCAGTGGATGCAGGCGGCCGCGCAGGGCCACAACGTCGAGGCGCAGTATCGACTCGGCCTGCTCTTGCGCGACGGCGTCGGCCGGGCGGCCGATCCGGCGACCGCGCGCGTCTGGCTGGAGCGCGCCGCGAGCCAGGGCTGGCTGCCCGCCTATCTGCCGACCGCGACGCTCTATTTCGACGCCCCGACAGACCCAGCGACCGGGCTGCCGACACCGGAGAACCTGGCCAAGGCCTATCTGTGGACGAGCGCGGCACGGCAGCGCGGCGTGGATGGCCAGGTGAAGGAGGAGGCGCGGGGACTGGCGGCAAGGATCCAGTCGCTCATGCCCGCCTCCTGGCAGCCCGATCTTGATCGCGTGGTCACCGCGCATCTTGCCCGGTTCCCCGCGCCAGCAAGCCCGACGGACACCTCGCCATGAAGGCGAGCCGGCTCGCCCTGGCCTTGCTGGCCTGCGGCCTGGCAGGCGAGGCCATGGGCCAGGAGACGCTGCAGATCCGCCACGAATCGCCCCCCGCGTCCCATAGCGCCGCCCCGGCCAGTCAAACCCCTCCGTCCGCGGGTCAGCTTGGCCATGCCGTGCTGGATTCGCCGGCCTGGCAGCCGCGCTACCAGGCCATCCACGAACTGGCGCGACGCCCGCCAGCCGAGGCCACCGAGGGCCTCGAGCTCGCCCTGGCGACCCCGGAACCGGCATTGCGGCGGGAGATCGCGCAGGCCCTGGGCCAGGCCTATGGCGAAACGCCGCCCGTGCTGCTCGGCCAGATGCTGTTGGGCGACCCGGACGAACAGGTACGCGCGGCGGCCCTGCGCGCCCTTGCCGAGCTCGACACCGAGATCGCGCGCCAGTTCATCCGGCAGGCCCTGCGTGACCCCGAGCCCTTCATCCGCACACTCGCACAGGAGACGCTCGCGCGCCTCGCCCCGCCCTGAGCGGCCAGACACCGGCGATGCCTTGATGGCAGGCGCCAACCAGAACGACACTAGGGAGACGACATGGCCATCAGCGACTGGCCCGAGGGCGAGCGCCCAAGGGAAAAGCTTCTGCGACGCGGCGCGTCCGCGCTTTCCGACGCCGAACTGCTGGCGATCTTTCTGCGCGTCGGCGTCACCGGCAAGAGCGCGGTGGAACTGGCGCGCGACCTGCTCGCGCACTTCGGCGGCCTGACGCGCCTGTTCAATGCCCCGCAGGCCGAATTCGCCGCCTTTCCCGGCATGGGGCCGGCGAAGTTCGCGCAGCTGCAGGCGGTGCTGGAGATGTCCCGCCGCGCCCTCGGCGAGGAAATGGCGCAAGCCGACGCGCTCGGCTCCCCCGGCGCGGTGCGCGACTACCTGCGCCTTCACTTGGGCGGCCTCGGCCACGAGGTGTTCATGGCCCTGTTCCTCGACGCGCAGAACCGCGTATTGGCGCGCGAGGAGCTGTTCCGCGGCACGCTCACGCAGACCTCGGTCTACCCGCGCGAGGTGGTGAAGCGCGCCCTCGCGCACAACGCCGCCGGCATCATCCTCGCCCACAACCACCCCTCCGGCGTGGCGGAACCCTCGCAGGCCGACCGCTGGCTCACCGATCAGCTGAAGACCGCGCTGGGACTGGTCGACGTGCGGGTTCTGGACCACTTCATCGTCGCCGGATCGCATGGGGTATCCTTCGCCGAACGCGGATGGCTTTGACCTGGCGCAACAGGCTGTGCTATAAATCGCCTTCTTTATTACGCCAACCGATTTCCGGGGTACGAATCATGGCCCGTGTATGCCAAGTGACCGGCAAGAAGCCGATGGTGGGAAACAATGTCTCCCACGCCAACAACAAGACCAAGCGCCGTTTCCTGCCCAACCTGCAGAACCGCCGTTTCTGGGTTGAGAGCGAGAACCGCTGGGTGCGTCTGCGCGTCACCAACGCCGCCCTGCGCCTGATCGACAAGAAAGGCATCGACGTGGTCCTGGCCGACCTGCGTGCCGCCGGTGAGATCTAAGGAGAGACACCATGGCTAAAGGCGCACGCGAGAAGATCAAGCTGGAGTCCACCGCCGGCACCGGTCACTTCTACACGACCACCAAGAACAAGAAGACCATGCCCGAGAAGATGGCGATCATGAAATACGATCCCAAGGCTCGCAAGCACGTGGAATACAAGGAAACCAAGCTCAAGTAAGCCGGTTTCCAGACATGAAAAACCCCGCTCCGGCGGGGTTTTTCATTTTCAGGCTCAGGCGTAGCTGCGCAGTTTGAGGGAGAACTGCGACAGGGCCTCAATGCCGCTTCCTTCCGCCTTGCGGCACCAGTCCTGGAGCTGGTAGACGAGTTGCTCGCCGGTGGCGGAGGAGCGATTCCATAATTCGGCCAGCTCCTGGCGCATCTGGTACAGCTGCTTGAGCCGATCGCTGCCGGCGAGCAGGCGCGCCAGCAAGGCCTTCTCCTCTGCCTTGAGGGCGGCGCGGTCCTGGTTCAGCCAGCGCAGCAGGTGCCGCCGTTCCCCACGCGGGCTGCCGAGCCGGTCGAGCTCCTGGCGCGCGACGCGGCGGACCGCCCTGGCATAGCGGGTGAGCACGTCATAGCGGTGGGTGATCACCGCGTGCAGCAACTCGGCGTCGCAGAAATGCTTGATCTCGCCCCAGCGCACGCGCGGCGCGACCTTCTTCACCTTGGCCAGGCCGACGGTCTCCAGGAGGCGGATATACAGCCAGCCGATGTCGAACTCGTACCAGCGGTTCGACAGCCGCGCCGAACTGCCGTAGGCATGGTGGTTGTTGTGCAGTTCCTCGCCGCCGATGAGGATGCCCCATGGCGCGATGTTGGTGCTGGCATCGGGACAGGAGAAGTTGCGGTAGCCCCAGTAGTGGCCAATGCCGTTGATGACGCCGGCGGCGAAGAAGGGGATCCACAGCATCTGCACCGCCCACACGGTGATGCCGAGGGGGCCGAAGAGCGCAAGGTCGACGAGGAACATCACGCCGACACCCCAGAAATTGCGCGGCGTATAGACATGGCGTTCGAGCCAGTCGTCGGGGGTGCCGTGGCCGAAGCGTTCCAGGGTGTCCTGCGCAATGGCGGCGCGGTAGAGCTCCGCGCCCTGCCAGAGCACCTTGTTCAGGCCGAGCACCTGCGGGCTGTGCGGGTCCTCGGGGGTCTCGCAGCGGGCGTGGTGCTTGCGGTGGATGGCCACCCACTGGCGCGTGACCATGCCGGTGGTCAGCCACAGCCAGAAGCGGAAGAAGTGTGCGGCGACGGGGTGCAGGTCGAGGGCACGGTGCGCCTGCGCGCGGTGCAGGAAGATGGTGACGCTGGCGATGGTGACGTGGGTCAGTGCCAGCGCCGTCAGGATATAGCCCCACCAGGGGAGCTGGATCAAGCCGTTCAGGGACATGGGGTACTCGGATCAGGGATTGTGGCGGAATGTTGCGCCTTCGTTACGGCCGCCTGGGCATCTTGTCTGATATAGACCACGCGCTGCGGATAGGGAATCTCGATGCCCTCGCCACGGAAGGCGTCCCAGATCGCCCAGTTGATGTCGGAGACGAGCGCGACCTGCCCCTCCTCGGGATCCCGTATCCATACCACCAGCTTGAGGTCGATGCCGTTCTCGCCGAACCCCACCAACCTGACCTTGGGTTCGTGCTCCGGCATGACGCGCGGGTGCGCGGCGGCGATGCGCAGCAGGATCGCCTCGACCCGGCGCAGGTCGCTGTCGTAGGCCACCTGCACGGGGATGGCCACCAGGTTGTCCGGCGCGGAGAGGCTGTGGTTGACCACCGCCGAGGTGATCAGGGTCTCATTGGGGATGATGGTCTCGCTGCCGTCGAGGCCGCGGATCACGGTGTAGCGCGTGGCGATCTGCGTCACCTCGCCGAACTGCGTACCCACGGTGACCATGTCGCCGATGCGGATCGACTGGTCGAGCAGCAGGGTGAAGCCGGAGACGTAGTTGGCCGCGACCTTCTGCAGGCCGAGGCCCAGGCCGATGCCCAGCGCGCCGCCGAACACCGACAGCACGGTGATGTCGATCCCCACCAGCGGCAGGGTGACCAGCACCGCCAACACCAGCAGCAGTCCCCGCGCCAGCTTTGCCAGGGCGAGGCGCAGGTTGGCGTGCAGGGGCAGCGTCTCCAGCCTGTCCTCCGCCTGCCGCGCCAGCCACAGCGCCACCATCAGGGTGATGGCGAGCCAGAACAGCCCCATCACCAGACTGTAGAGGGAGAGACGCTGCTGGCCGACATTGAAGCCGAGGTGCTCCATGGCCGCGACCACCTCTTCCAGATAGCCGGTGAGGTGCAGGGCGAGGATGCCCCAGGCGAGCCAGGAGACCGTACGCTGCAGGGCCTGCACGCCCTTGCTCGGCTTGAAGATGCGGCGCAGGAAGAAAAACACGCCCTGGATGGCGAGCATGGCCACCAGCAGCGGCACGGCCAGGTTGAACAGGTGCACGCTCTGCCAGTGCCCCAGCACCACGCGGCCGAGCAGGACGCCGGGCAGCAGGGCGGCGGGCAACAACAACTGGCGCCAGTCGGCGTCGCTCGGCAGCCGGCGCGCCTCGCCGCCCGCGCGCAGACGGCGGCGCAGCACCTCCATGCCCAGCCAGGTCAGGACGATGAGGGTGGATAGCAGGCCGATCTCGGTGAGGCGGGCGGGATCGCCCATCTCCGCCCAGAGGTCGGCGAGAGGGCTGTGCAGGGTTTGCATCGGTGTCATGGGTTACGTCGAAGGGAAGGCGTCTCGCTCAGGGTTGCAGGCGCAGGCTGTGGATGCGGTGCCGGCGCCAGTTCGCGGCGTAGGCGTCCGCGAGCGGCGGATTGCCGCCCAGCACCAGCACGTTCTCGGCGTTGCGGTACTGCGCCGCGTGGGTGAAGTTGAAACTGCCGGTGATCAGCGTCGCGCCGGGCGTGCCGGCATCCAGCACCATCACCTTGTTGTGCGCGGCGGCATGCTCGCCGTCCATCCACACCGTCATGCCCTGCTGCACCAGCCAGCCGACCAGGCTGGTGCGGATGCTCTCCATCTGCTGCCGGTCGACGATGATCTGCACCTCCACGCCGCGCCGCTGCGCCGCCACGAGGGCCTCGGCGATCTGCCTGTGGGTGAGGCTGTAGGCCTGCACCAGCACCTGCCTCCGCGCCAGGCCGATGTGGCGCACGATCAGCGCCCCCGCATCGTCGCCCGGCGTGAAGGCCACCTCCACGCTGCCGCGCGCCGCGAGCGCCAGCGGCTCGCCCGCCCACGCCAGCGCCGGCCCCAGGCCGGCGAGCAGCAGGAGCCAGCGCCACGCGCTCATGTGGCGGCGCGCTCCAGCACCGCGGCGAAGAAGCCGTCGGTGGCGTGGTGCGCGGGGTCGAGGCGCAGGAAGTCACCCGCCGCCAGCTCGATGCGCTGCGCCGCCAGCACCTCGCCGGCAGGCAGCAGGCGGAATTCCGGGTGCGCCGCGAGGAAGGCGCTGACGACGGTCTCGTTCTCCTCCGTCAGCAGGCTGCAGGTGGCGTAGACCAGGCGGCCGCCGGGCTTCGCCAGACGGCTGGCCGAATCGAGGATGGCCGCCTGCTTGGCGGTCAGCTCGGCGAGCGAATCCGGGGTCTGGCGCCACTTCAGGTCGGGGTTGCGGCGCAGGGTGCCGAGCCCCGAGCAGGGGGCATCCACCAGCACACGGTCGAACTTGCCGGCCAGTCGCTTGACCTTGGCATCGCGCTCGCTCGCCAGCACCTGCGCCTGCACGTTGGAGAGGCCGGAACGCGCCAAGCGCGGCTTCAGCTTCGCCAGGCGCTTCTCCGAGACGTCGAAGGCGTAGAGGCGCCCGGAGTTGCGCATCAGCGCCCCCAGAAGCAGGGTCTTGCCGCCCGCGCCGGCGCAGAAGTCGCACACCATCTCGCCGCGCCGCGGCGCCAGCAGCTGGCCGAGCAGCTGGCTGCCCTCGTCCTGAACCTCCAGGCTGCCGTCGAGGAACAGCGGGTGCTTCTGCAATGCCGGCTTGCCCTGCATGCGCAGGCCGAGCGGCGAATAGGGCGTCGGCGCCGCCGCCAGGCCGCCCGCGGCGAGCGCCGACAGGGCCTCGTCGCGCGAGAGCTTGGCGACGTTGACGCGCAGGTCGAGCGGCGCCGGGGCGTTCAAGGCCGCCATCAGGGCCGGCAGTTCGTCGCCGTACTGTGCCGCCAGGCGTTCGTGCAGCCAGTCCGGCAGGTCCAGGGCCTCGGCGGCGGAGAGCCCCCCCAGGTCCGCGCCCTTGATGCCGCGCAGCCATTCGATGTCGCTCCGGCCCACCAGTGGCTCCAGCTCGCGCAGGTTGTGGCCGCCGAAGCGCGCCAGCCAGGCGATCACCAGGCGGCGCGGCGTGGCGCGGGGCTTGTCGCCGCGTGCCAGGAACTCCAGGGTGCGCAGGCGCCGCAGCACGCCGTACACCGCCTCCGCCACCAGGCCGCGCTCGCGTCCGCCCAGCTTGGGATAGTCGCGGAAGAAGGCGGAGAGCTGCACGTCCGCAGGGCGGGAGAAGTCGAGGCAGCGTTCGAGCGCCTCGATGGCGTGATTGAGTTCGGTGGGTGTCATGGCGTGTGGTATTGCGGCCCGTGGGCGAGCAGAAAATCGAGGAAGGTCCGCGCCACGACGGTGCGTTGGCGTCCGGCGGGATGCACAGCGTACCACTGCCGCTGGATCGGGAAGCCCTCCACATCCAGCACGCTGAACTGCTCCGGGGCGTGCAGGGCGAGTGCGTGGCGCGACATCACGGCGATGCCCAGGCCGGCCAGCACCGCCTGCTTGATGGCCTCGTTGCTGCCCAGCTCCATGCGCGCGGTCAGCTTCAGACCGTGTTCCGCGAACAGGCGTTCCGCGGCCTTGCGCGTGCCGGAACCGGCCTCGCGCAACAGCCAGGGTTCTTCCGCCAGGCGCTCAAGCGGGATGTTCTTCCGGCGCGCCAGCGGGTGGCTGGGCGGGGCCAGCACCACCAAGGGGTTCTCTAGGAAGGGGATGGCGGTGACGGCCATGCCTTCCGGCGGCTGTCCGAGGATGTAGAGGTCCTCCAGGCCCGAGGACAGGCTCTCCAGCACCTGCTCGCGGTTGGTGACGCGCAGGTTCACCTTGACGCCCGGATGCAGTTGCGCGAACTCGCCGAGCAGGCGCGGCACGAAGTAGGTGGCGGTGGTGATGGCGACCAGGCGCAGGTGGCCGCCGCTCAGGCCCTGGCGCGCCACCAGAGAGAGTTCGAAGCGCTTCAGGGTGGCGAGGATCTCGCGCGCGGCGTTGGCCAGCTCCTGGCCCGCCGGGGTCAGCCGCACACGCTTGCCATTCTGTTCCAGGAGCGGCTGGCCGATGTCCTCGGTGAGCTTCTTCATCTGCATCGACACCGCCGGCTGCGACATGTGCAACTCTTCCGCCGCGCGCGAGAACGAGAGGTGTCGGGCAGCGGATTCGAAGACCTTGAGCTGGCGGAGCGTCAGATGCAGCATCGCCAAATTATAAGCATTTGCTTATGAGATAAATCAGAAATTGTTAATTTTCCTTATGGTATGACTTGCCTATAGTGCCGCCACTCTCAGTAGGCCCTCCCGCCAAACGGGGAATCCAATCCACACCTGCGCATCTCTATAGGAGCAACTCATGGATCAGTCCGCACGCTATGCCGACCTCAGCCTCAAGGAAGAAGACCTGATCAAGGGCGGCAAGCACATCCTCGTCGCCTACAAGATGAAACCCAAGGCCGGCTACGGTTACCTGGAAGCCGCCGCCCACTTCGCCGCCGAGTCCTCCACCGGCACCAACGTCGAAGTCTCCACCACCGATGACTTCACCAAGGGCGTCGACGCCCTGGTGTACTACATCGACGAAGCCACCGAGGACATGCGCATTGCCTATCCTCTGGAGCTGTTCGACCGCAACGTCACCGACGGCCGCTTCATGCTGGTCTCCTTCCTGACCCTGGCCATCGGCAACAACCAGGGCATGGGCGACATCGAGCACGCCAAGATGATCGACTTCTACGTGCCCGAGCGCGCCATCCAGATGTTCGACGGCCCCGCCACCGACATCTCCAACCTGTGGCGCATCCTCGGCCGCCCGGTCAAGGACGGCGGCTACATCGCCGGCACCATCATCAAGCCCAAGCTGGGCCTGCGTCCCGAACCGTTCGCCAAGGCCGCCTACCAGTTCTGGCTGGGTGGCGACTTCATCAAGAACGACGAGCCCCAGGGCAACCAGGTGTTCTGCCCGCTGAAGAAGGTGCTGCCGCTGGTCTATGACGCCATGAAGCGCGCCCAGGACGAAACCGGCCAGGCCAAGCTGTTCTCCATGAACATCACCGCCGACGACCACTACGAGATGTGCGCCCGTGCCGACTACGCCCTGGAAGTGTTCGGCCCCGATGCCGACAAGCTGGCCTTCCTGGTCGACGGCTACGTCGGCGGCCCGGGCATGGTCACCACCGCCCGCCGTCAGTACCCCGGCCAGTACCTGCACTACCACCGTGCCGGCCACGGCGCCGTCACCTCCCCCAGCTCCAAGCGCGGCTACACCGCCTTCGTGCTGGCCAAGATGAGCCGTCTGCAGGGTGCCTCCGGCATCCACGTCGGCACCATGGGCTACGGCAAGATGGAGGGCGAAGGCGACGACCGCAACATCGCCTACATGATCGAGCGCGACGAGTGCCAGGGCCCGGTCTACTTCCAGAAGTGGTACGGCATGAAGCCCACCACCCCGATCATCTCCGGTGGCATGAACGCCCTGCGCCTGCCCGGCTTCTTCGAGAACCTGGGCCACGGCAACGTGATCAACACCGCCGGCGGCGGCTCCTACGGCCACATCGACAGCCCGGCGGCCGGCGCGATCTCCCTGCGCCAGTCCTACGAGTGCTGGAAGGCCGGTGCCGACCCGATCGAGTGGGCCAAGGAGCACAAGGAATTCGCCCGCGCCTTCGAGTCCTTCCCCAAGGATGCCGACAAGCTGTTCCCCGGCTGGCGCGAGAAGCTGGGCGTGCACAAGTAATGCTGCAGGGTGGGTTGGGCCGCGAGGCCGTAACCCACCACAGCGGGACGGCGGGTTACGCGACAGCGTCGCTAACCCACCCAACGAACGCCCCCGCCCTTGGGGGCGTTTTACTTCCGTATCGAACGACCTGACCTATGAGTCGTCATTCCGGCGCACCCCTGGATCCCGGCATGCGCCGGAATGACCGATTCTTTGGAGAGATGATCATGACCGACAAAGAGCAATACAAAGTCCACAAGGAACCCTACTACCAGGCCCAGGGCAACGAGGTCGCACTATACGAGGCCGCCTATCGCAACCGCCTGCCGGTGATGGTGAAAGGCCCCACCGGCTGCGGCAAGTCGCGCTTCGTCGAGTACATGGCCTGGAAACTGGGCAAGCCGCTGATCACCGTGGCCTGCAACGAGGACATGACCGCCTCCGACCTGGTCGGCCGCTATCTGCTCGAAGCCAACGGCACGCGCTGGCTGGACGGCCCGCTGACCACCGCGGCGCGCATCGGCGCCATCTGCTACCTGGACGAGATCGTCGAGGCACGCCAGGACACCACCGTGGTCATCCACCCGCTCACCGACCACCGCCGCACCCTGCCGCTGGACAAGAAGGGCGAGTTGATCGAGGCGCACCCCGACTTCCAGCTGGTGATCTCCTACAACCCCGGCTACCAGTCGCTGATGAAGGACCTGAAGCAGTCCACCAAGCAGCGCTTCACCGGCTTCGACTTCGACTACCCGGCAGCCGAGCTGGAGACCACCATCCTCGCCAGGGAGACCGGCCTGGACGAGGCCACCGCGGGCAAGCTGGTGAAGATCGGCCAGACCGCGCGCAACCTCAAGGGACATGGACTCGACGAGGGCATCTCCACGCGCCTGCTGGTCTACGCCGCCACCCTCATCAAAGACGGCGTGAACCCGGTGGAGGCCTGCCAGATGGCCCTGGTGCGGCCGATCACCGACGATGCCGACATCCGCGAGACCCTGGACCACGCCATCGACACCGTCTTTGCGTGATTTCCCCCCTCCCCCGACGGGGGAGGGGCGTGGAGCAGACATGAGCGAAGCCGAAACCGCATACCAGCACCCCCTGATGAAGGCCTACTGGGCCCAGCTCGACACCCGCTTCAAGCCGGTGGAGGAGGTGTTCGAGGACGTCATGGCGGAGGCCCTGGCGGTGTTGTCGCGCGACGGCATCCAGGCCTACCTGGAGGCCGCGCGCGTGATCGGCAAGCTGGGACGCGGCGTCGAGCCCATGCTCGCCTTCCTGGAGGAATGGCCCTCGGTGGCCAAGGCCCTGGGCGAGGAGGCGCTGCCGGACGTGATGGGCCTCATCCAGCGCATGCAGAAGTCGCCCAACGGCAAGGCCATCACGCCCTTCCTGCAGACCCTCGCGCCGGTGGCGCGGCGTCAGCATTCGCGCGAACAGTTGCGGCATTACCTGGAGATCGCCCTGGACTTCATGGAGCGCACCACCGGCTCCATCCACGGCCACCACACCACCTTCCCCAGCCCCGGCCTGCCGGATTTCTACCTGCAGGCGCCGTTCCTGTTCGGCCAGCTCTCCATGGAAGGGGTGCGCAACTGGGTTGATTACGGCATCCGCAACTACCGCAACCACCCCGAACGCCAGGAGGAGTACTTCGGCCTCAAGTCCGCCGACAGCCGCGCCGTGCTGCAGCGCGAGCGCCACGGCGTGCTGTTCGCCGACGTGGAGCGCAGGCTGGACCTCTACCTGCGCGGCCTGTGGCGCGACGCCGAGCAGCTGGTGCCCTACTCCACCGCCTTCGATGAGCTGCGCAAGCCCGTCCCCTACTACGACAAGCTCGGCATGCGAGTGCCGGACGTGTTCGACGACTTCATCCTCCCCTCCCCATCGAGGGGCGAGGCGCAGGGGGCCAGGGTGGCCGTCAAGGGCCTCGACCGCTACCGCGCCGTGCTGGCGCACATGGTCGGCCACCGGCGCTGGACGACGGCGCAGATCGCCGACAACTGGAGCCCGTTCCAGCGCATGGCGGTGGAGTTCTTCGAGGACTGCCGCGTCGAGACCCTGCTGTGCCGCGAGTACCCCGGCCTGCGCCGCATCTTCCTGGCCCTGCACCCCAGGCCGGTGGAGGGGGCCTGCGACCCGGAGACCACCTCCTGCCTGCGCCACCGCCTGGCCATGCTGTCGCGCGCCCTGCTCGACCCTGAGCACGGCTACGCCGACCCGCTCCTGAACGAATTCGTCGCGAAGTTCCACGCCGCGCTGGCGGACGGCCCATCCGACAGCCGGAGCATGGCCGAGCTGGCCCTCGCCTACGTGGCACGCAGCCGCCGCCCGAGCGACCAGTTCGCCAAGGTCTGGTTCGACGACACCGTCATCGACTACCGCGACGACAACCGCCACATGTGGCAGTACATCGAGGACAGCGACGACGAGGACTTCTTCGACGACCCGGACAAGTCGCGGAAGAAGGAGGCCGAGGTCCAGTCGCTGCCACCGCGCCACTACCCGGAGTGGGACTACCACAGCCAGACCTACCGGCCGGACTGGGTGAGCCTGTACGAACACCTGCACCCCAGGGGCAACGCGACCGACATCGACCGCCTGCTGGCCAAGAACGACGCCCTGGCCAAGCGCCTGAAACGCATCCTCGACCTGCTGAAGCCGCAGGACAAGGTGCGCATCCGCTACCAGGAGGAAGGCAGCGAGCTGGACCTCGACGTGGCGATCCGCTCGCTGATCGACTTCAAGGGCGGCTCCAACCCCGACCCGCGCATCAACATGAGCCACAAGACCAGTGGCCGCAACATCGCGGTGAGCCTGGTACTGGACCTGTCCGAGTCGCTCAACGAGAAGGTCGCCGGCTCCGAACAGACCATCCTGGAACTCAGCCAGGAGGCCGTGTCGCTGCTCGCCTGGGCGATCGAGCGTCTGGGCGACCCCTTCGCCATCGCCGGCTTCCACTCCAACACCCGCCACGACGTGCGTTTCATGCACATCAAGGGCTACTCCGAGGGGTTCACGGACGAGGTGAAGGCACGCCTGGCAGCCATGGAGGCCGGCTGGTCGACGCGCATGGGTGCCGCCATGCGGCATGCCGCCCACTATCTTGAAGCGCGCCCCGCCGACAAGAAGCTCATGCTCATCCTCACCGACGGCCAGCCCGCCGACGTGGACGTGCAGGACGAACGCCTGCTCATCGAGGACGCCCGCCGCGCCGTGCGCGAACTCGACCAGAAGGGCATCTTCAGCTACTGCATCAACCTCGACCCCAAGGCCGACGAATACGTGGCCGACATCTTCGGCCGGCAGTACACGGTGGTGGACAACATCCAGCGCCTGCCGGAGAAACTGCCAGAGCTCTTCATGGCGTTGACCAAGTGAGGGGCAGGCCTCGCAGATAGCGCAACACCGGCAGGGTGGCGGCGCTGTCCAGGGCGGTGTAGCCACCGCTCGTCTCCCTGCCGAGGTCCGCGCCCGCCTCGACCAGGCGCCTGAGCACCTCCAGCTTGCCGGTCGACGCGGCATAGATGGCGCAGGTGGCACCGTTGACGTTCTGGTTGTCGACGTCGGCGCCTTGCGCGATCAGGCGCGAGACCAGATCCGGGTCGCCGTGCACGCAGGCGAACCAGAGGGCGTGATGATCGTCGTCGTTGACGTGGTTGGGGTCCGCCCCCAGGTCGAGCAGTTCCTCGACCAAGGCATGCTCGCCCTGCAGCGCCGCCAGCATCAGGGGCGACATGCCGTTGTCGAGGCGCGCGTGGATCCGCCCATCCGGGAAGCCCTGGCGCGCCATCCAACCAGCCAGCACGTCGCTGGGGGCGCCGCACGCGGCCGGCGCGGTCCGCCACTCGCTCCAGGCCTGCCAGCCGCCGACCAGGTTGTAGACGCGCGACAGCCCCATGCCGGCGATGAACTCGCACATGTCGCGGCTGCTGTTGCCGTGATGGCAGTAGACCAGAACCGGCAGGTGACGTTGCCGGCCGCGGATCAGCTGCATCAGCGCCGCGTCCGTGGCCGGCTGAGCGCCGTCAAGATGGCCGAGCGCGAAGCTGGCGGCATCGCGGATGTCGAACACCGTCGCACGCCCCTCGGCGAGGAGGGCCGCCGCCTCCGCGGGGGAGATGTCCTGATAGCTCATGGCTCGTGCCCTCCGGGGGCCGCCAAATGGGCGGCGTGGCGCAATGCCTGTTGCGCGTCGTCCCAGAGGCACTTGAAACGACTGTCCAGCGCCGACAGTTCGACATCGATCTCGTCCAGGCGCGCCAGGCCGGCGCGCGGCGCGACCGTCCCCACCTCGAGGGCCCGCTTGAGCGCCTCCCGCCGGGCGTAGACCTCGGCGATGCGCCGCTTCACTTCCTGCATTTCCTGTTCCGCCGCCATGCCATGCGTCCGGGTGTTCGCGACACCCTCGGCAGCGCAACTCCCATACCACCCGGGGAGATCGCGCAGGCGGTTGATTCAAAAAGGATTCCGCATCCGCCGCCAGGCCAGACGCAGGGTGGCAAGCGCACGCCCCGGGCGGTTTTGTCGACAAGCCGACAAAACCCGCAAGACAACACGAAAGGCAGGGGAATTGGCCCGAATAAAACGGCGGATTTTGTTAAAGAGTTGTTACGTACTACCGATAACCCGGCAGATGCAGCCCGTCCGAGCTCATATGAATCCAACGCGCGCGCCCTTCCTGTTGATGGCCTGCCTTTTCCTGCCGGGCCCGACCGCAGCCGCCGACGCGACCCCGGACTACGCGTCGCGCCTGTTCGGCGATGCCGGGCGCAGCGGCCTGTACGCGCGCGGCATGGATGTCGAGGCCGTGTACAAGCTCGACCTGGTGGGCAAGCTCAGCAACACGCCCAACCGCGGCCACGTCTACGCCCTCGACAACCTGGACATCAAGCTCGCCCTGGACGGCGGCCGCCTGTTCGGGCGCGAAGACGTGCAGGGGCTCGTCCACATCCTCGGCAACCATGGCGGCAAGCCCGCCTTGAAGAACGACCGCCTGCCGCACGGCCTGGACAACATCGAGGTCCCCGACGGCGCCGACACCATCAAGCTCTACCAAGCCTGGCTGGAGGTCGCTGCGGGAGAAACCCTCGGTGTGAAGGCAGGCCTCTACGACCTCAACTCGGAGTTCTATGTCACCGACTCCAGCGCCCTGTTCGTCCACCCCACCTACGGCATCGGCGCCGAGTTCGCCGGCACGGGGCGCAACGGCCCGTCGATCTTCCCCACCACCTCGCTGGCCCTGCGCCTGCATTGGCAGCCGGACCCGCGGTGGTCGGTGATGGCCGCCCTGCTGGACGGCGTGCCGGGCGACCCGAACAACCCCAAGGGCACGCATATCCAGCTCAACGACGGCGACGGCGCCTTGCAGATCGTCGAGGCGGCATGGCTGCCAGGCGACGACGAGACGCGCGACGGCAAGCTGGCGCTCGGCGTCTGGCGCTACACCAGCCGCTTCGACGACCTGCTCGACGTCGACGGCGGCGGCAATCCCATCCAGCGCCGCAGCCAGGGTTTCTACCTGATCGGCGAGCATCGCCTGGCACGCGGCGCGAACGGCGAGACCTGGGGCTTCCTGCGCTGGGGCCGCAACAACGGCGACACCACGCAGTTCGAGTCCGCCTGGAGCGCCGGCCTGGTCTGGACCGGATTGTTCGCGGGCCGCCCCGAGGACCAGTTCGGCGTGACGGCCTCGCAGGAGGACAACAGCACGAAGTGGCAGACCGCCAGCGGCAACCCCATACCGCACGAACAGGCGGTCGAGATCGCCTACCGTGGCGCGGTGAATGACTGGCTGACCTTGCAGACTTTCGCGCAGTACCTGCTCCACCATGGCAACGACCCGAGCCAGCACCGCAGCTGGTGGCTCGGGGTCCGGCTCGAATTCAACCTTTGACGACGAACACAGAGGAAAAAAGGCATGAAACCCAAGCAGCTAAGTGTGCGCGGCATGCTCATCGCCATGACCGGCCTGGTCCTGTTCGCCATGCTGGGCCTGTCCGGCGTCGGCCTGCTCAATACCCAGCAGCTCGGCGACGGTCTCGTCCAGGTCGCGGACACCGGCCAGGCGGTACGCCGGCAGATGGACGCCGACATGATGCACGACGCCATCCGCTCCGACGTCCTGGCGGCCATGCTGGCAGCGCGGGACGGCGCCCTGGACAAGCTGACAGGCATCCAGGGTGATCTGACCGCCCATGCCGCGCGCCTGAAGCAGAACATCGCCGCCAATGCGCGCGCGCCGCTCGGCGAGGCGATCGCCCGTCAGGCCGCGCGGACGACCCCGGTGCTCGAACGCTACACCGCCACGGCGGCGGAGATCGTCGCGTCGCTGGCGCAGGGCATGCCCGCCAACGAGGCGAGCATCCAGGCCTTCGAGCAGGACTTCGACGCGCTCGAGGGGGAGATGGAAAGGCTCTCCGACCTGATCCTGCAGAGTGCCGAATCGGCCAAGACCAGCGCCGACGCGACGGTGCGCGGCAGCCGTCTCAACACCGTGCTGATCCTCGTCGCGACCACGCTCGCCTTCGCACTGTTCGCGCGCTACCTGTTCGGCAACATCGTGCGCCCCCTCGCCAGCCTCGCCGCCACAGCGCAAGACATCCGCGACAGCGGCAACCTCACCCTGCGCGCCCCCGCGACCACGGACAACGAGATCGGCCGCACCGTGCAGGCCTTCAACGCCCTGCTCGACAATCTGCAGGCCATCGTGCGCGAGGTGCGTGCCGACAGCGCGGGCATCCATCGCTACGGCCAGGAACTGGCGCGGGCCGCGCAGGACACCGCGAGCGCCAGCGAAAGCCAGAGCGAGGCCGCCAGCGGCATGGCGGCGGCGATGGAAGAGCTCTCCGTGAGCATCGATTCGATGACCGAGCACGCCCAGACCGCGACCCGCGCGTCCAGCGATTCAGGACACCTGGCCGAGGAAGGCGTGCGCGTCGTCGGCGAGGCCTCCGGCGAAATCCAGCGCATCGCCGAATCGGTGCAGGTCTCCTCCAACACGATCCAGATCCTCGGCCAGAAGACCGAGGAGATCACGCGCATCGTCAGCGTCATCCGCGAGATCGCCGACCAGACCAACCTGCTCGCCCTCAACGCCGCCATCGAGGCGGCGCGCGCCGGCGAACAGGGGCGCGGCTTCGCCGTGGTGGCCGACGAGGTGCGCAAGCTGGCGGAACGCACGGCGAAGTCGACGGGCGAGATCTCGGGGATGATCAACGAGATCCAGGCGGGTTCCCAGGACGCGGTGAAGGCGATGGAGGACGGCGTGCGGCAGGTGGCGACCGGTGTCGAGCGCGCCGGGCAGGCGGGCAGTTCCGTCGACCGCATCGCCGCCATCGCGCACCAGGCCGCCGACGCGGTGGCCGACATCACCAACGCCCTGCGCGAACAGAGCGCCGCCGGGCGGGAGATCGCGCGCAATGTCGAGCAGGTCGCCGGCATGTCCGAGCGCCTGCACGCCACCGCCAACCAGTCCGCGGAGCAGGCGCGCAACCTGGCGCGCCTGGCCGAGGCCCTGGACCGCAGCGTCAGCCGTTTCCAGGTGTGACGCGGCCGCGCGGGCGCGGCGCCGTGCCCTTGCGTGGCCGTCCTCGCGGCGCCTCGCCGCCCGGCAGCCCGTCCGCGCCGCCGTTCTGGCGCAGCAGGTAGTCGAGGAAGGCACGCGCCACCACCGAGAGCTGCCGCCCCGCCGGGTAGACCGCGTACCAGTGGCGCCGGATCGGAAAGCCCTCGACGTCGAGCACGGCAAACTGGCCCGGCTGGTGCAGGGTCAGGGCATGGCGGGACAGCGCCGAGATCCCCAGGCCGCCGAGGATCGCCTGTTTCACCGCCTCGTTGCTGCCCAGCTCCAGGCGCGGCCGCACGGCCAGGCCGTGCTCCGCGAACAGGCGCTCGATCGCCTTGCGCGTCCCCGAGCCGCTCTCGCGCATCAGCCACGGCTCACGCGCCGCGCGTTCCAGCGGGATGTGACTCACCCCCGCCAGGGGATGGTCCGGCGCGGCCAGCACGACGATGGGGTTGTCCATGAAGGGCGTGGCCACCACGTCGATCTCCTCCGGCGGCTGGCCGAGGAGGTAAAGATCGTCGAGGTTGTCGGCCATGCTCGCCAGTACCTGATCCTTGTTGGTGACGCGCAGGCTCACCTCGATGCCCGGATGCAGCTTGGCGAACTCGCCCAGCAGGCGCGGCGCGAAGTAGGACGCGGTGGTGATGGCCATCAGCTTCAGGGTGCCCTTCTCCAGGCCCTGGCGCTCCGCCACCGACATGGTGAAGCGGTCGAGGATGGCGAAGATCTCGCGCGTCGCCTGCGCCAGTTCGCGCCCGTCCTCGGTGAGGAACACCTTCTTGCCCACCTGCTCGACCAGCGACGCACCCACCGTGTCGGCGAGCTTCTTCATCTGCATGGAGACGGTGGGCTGGGTGAGGTAGAGCTCCTCCGAGGCGCGCGTGAAGCTGCCCAGGCGGGCGATCGCCTCGAAGATCTCCAGTTGCCGGAAGGTGGTATGGTGGCGCATGGGGCTCCCCACGAAGATCAACACATAGATATAAGTCTATCCAATGAATAGAAAAATGTGACTGTTATTTATGCATCGCAGCCCGCAAGATGCGTCCACCTCGGATCGGGCAGGAAAGATCCGGCGGACCGACCAACATCCTTGCAAGGAGCTACAGATGGCTGTGAAGACCTACAACGCTGGCGTGAAGGAATACCGCCAGACCTACTGGATGCCGGAGTACACCCCTCTGGATACCGACATCCTGGCCGTGTTCAAGATCACCCCCCAGCCCGGCGTGGACCGTGAAGAAGCCGCCGCCGCCGTGGCCGCCGAGTCCTCCACCGGCACCTGGACCACCGTGTGGACCGACCTGCTGACCGACCTCGACTACTACAAGGGCCGCGCCTACGCCATCGAGGACGTCCCCGGCGACGACACCTGCTTCTACGCCTTCATCGCCTACCCGATCGACCTGTTCGAAGAGGGTTCCGTCGTCAACGTGTTCACCTCCCTGGTCGGCAACGTGTTCGGCTTCAAGGCCGTGCGCGCCCTGCGCCTGGAAGACGTGCGCTTCCCGATCGCCTACGTGAAGACCTGCGGCGGCCCGCCCCACGGCATCCAGGTCGAGCGCGACATGATGAACAAGTACGGCCGTCCGCTGCTGGGCTGCACCATCAAGCCCAAGCTGGGCCTGTCCGCCAAGAACTACGGCCGCGCCGTTTACGAGTGCCTGCGCGGCGGTCTGGACTTCACCAAGGACGACGAGAACGTCAACAGCCAGCCCTTCATGCGTTGGCGCCAGCGTTTCGACTTCGTCATGGAAGCGATCGAAAAGGCCGAGCGTGAGACCGGCGAGCGCAAGGGTCACTACCTGAACGTGACCGCCCCGACCCCGGAAGAGATGTACAAGCGTGCCGAGTACGCCAAGGAGATCGGCGCGCCCATCATCATGCACGACTACATCACCGGCGGCTTCTGCGCCAACACGGGCCTGGCCAACTGGTGCCGCGACAACGGCATGCTGCTGCACATCCACCGCGCCATGCACGCCGTTCTGGACCGCAACCCGCACCACGGCATCCACTTCCGCGTGCTGACCAAGATCCTGCGTCTGTCCGGCGGTGACCACCTGCACTCCGGTACCGTCGTCGGCAAGCTGGAAGGCGACCGCGAGGCCACCCTGGGCTGGATCGACATCATGCGCGACAGCTTCGTCAAGGAAGACCGCAGCCGCGGCATCTTCTTCGATCAGGACTGGGGTTCCATGCCCGGCGTGATGCCCGTCGCCTCCGGCGGCATCCACGTGTGGCACATGCCCGCCCTGGTGAACATCTTCGGTGACGACTCCGTGCTGCAGTTCGGTGGTGGCACCCTGGGCCACCCCTGGGGCAACGCCGCCGGCGCCGCCGCCAACCGCGTCGCGCTGGAAGCCTGCGTGGAAGCCCGCAACAAGGGCGTCGCCATCGAGAAGGAAGGTAAGACCATCCTGACCGAGGCCGCCAAGAACAGCCCCGAACTGAAGATCGCCATGGAAACCTGGAAAGAGATCAAGTTCGAGTTCGACACCGTGGACAAGCTGGACGTCGCCCACAAGTAATCGAAGCGATCTCGCCTTGCGGCGCGAGACGCCGCAAGGCCCCAGATACCGAATTGAAAGGAATATGCAATGTCTGAAGTGATGGATTACAAAAGCCGTCTGAGCGACCCCGCCAGCCGCAAATTCGAGACCTTCTCCTACCTCCCCGCCATGAAGGCCGAAGACATCCGCAAGCAGGTGGAGTACCTGGTGAAGAAGGGCTGGAACCCTGCAATCGAGCACACCGAGCCCGAGCACCTGATGGACTCCTACTGGTACATGTGGAAGCTGCCCATGTTCGGCGAGACCGACGTGGACCGCATCCTGGCCGAGGCCGAAGCCTGTCACAAGGCCAACCCGAACAACCACGTTCGCCTGGTCGGCTATGACAACTTCGCCCAGTCCCAGGGCGCTGCCATGGTGATCTACCGCGGCAAGACCGTCTAAGCGCGGCGGCCAAGCAAAACCGGCCCCTGCCGCGCAAAAGCGTGGCGGGGGCTTTTTGTTTCCCGAGTTGAGAGCCGACAGTCGAGTCCTGCTTCGCGCACTCCACTCTCGACTCTCTACTCACGACTGAAAAGAGGCTGTGAACATGTCCAACACCATCGACCAGTACCGCATCGAGAAAGAACCCTACTACCGCCCCGTCGCAGACGAGGTGGAGCTGTTCGAGGCCGCCTACTCCGTGCGCATGCCCATGATGCTCAAGGGCCCCACCGGCTGCGGCAAGACCCGCTTCGTCGAATACATGGCGCACAAGCTGGGCAAGCCGCTGATCACCGTGGCCTGCAACGAGGACATGACCGCCTCCGACCTGGTCGGCCGCTTCCTGCTCTCCGCCGAGGGCACGCAGTGGCAGGACGGCCCCCTGGCCATCGCCGCGCGCCATGGCGCGATCTGCTATCTGGACGAGGTGGTCGAGGCGCGCCAGGACACCACCGTGGTGATCCACCCGCTCACCGACAACCGCCGCGTGCTGCCGCTGGAGAAGAAGGGCGAGCTGGTGCAGGCCCACCCCGATTTCCAGATCGTCATCAGCTACAACCCCGGCTACCAGTCGCTGATGAAGGACCTCAAGCAGTCCACCAAGCAGCGCTTCGGCGGCCTCGACTTCACCTATCCCGAGCACGCCATCGAGACCGAGATCGTCGCGCACGAAGCGGGCATCCAGGCCGAGGTGGCGGGCAAGCTGGTGTCGATCGCCGAGCGCAGCCGCAACCTGAAGGGCCACGGCCTCGACGAAGGCCTGTCCACCCGCATGCTGATCTATGCCGGCAGCCTGATCGCCAAGGGCGTCAATCCGCAGGCCGCCTGCCGTGTCGCCCTGGTGCGCCCGATCACCGACGACCCCGACATGCGCGATGCCCTGGACGCCGCGGTGACCACCTTCTTCTGACCCAGGACGGCGCGACATGATCCGCAAGAACCCCAATGGCGATCTGCCGGTGATCGACAAGTCGGCCTACGTCGACAAGACCGCCATCGTCTGCGGCAAGGTCATCGTCGGCGCCAACGTCTTCATCGGCCCCTACGCGGTGGTCCGCGCCGACGAGACCAAGGCCGACGGCACCCTGGAGCCGATCGTGATCGGCGCGAATTCGAACATCCAGGACGGGGTCGTGATCCATTCCAAGTCCGGCGGCAAGGTGCTGATCGGCGAGTACAGCTCGATCGCCCATCGCTCCATCATCCACGGGCCGTGCGAGGTGGGTGACCGGGTGTTCGTCGGCTTCAATTCCGTGTTGTTCAACTGCACGGTGGGCGACGACGCGGTGATCCGCCACAACTCGGTGGTCGAGGGCTGCCACGTGCCGCCCAGGTTCCACATCCCCTCCACGACGACGATCCACTCGGACACCGACCTCAACACGATCGAGCAGGTGACCCCGGATTTCTCCAGTTTCTCCGAGGACGTGGCACGGACCAACATCTCGCTGGTGCAGGGCTACAAGAAGCTGCACAACGAGTTCTAGGGCCGGGGCCGCGCGAAAGGAAGCCACATGTCCATCAATCTCGACGATTACGCCGAACTGCTGGAGAACCTCTCCGAGCACAGCCGGGCCGCACTGGAAGCGAACTGGCACGAGGCCACCAAGGTCTTCTCGCCGCGCGGCCTGGACAACTACCTGAAGGGCGTCTCCGCGATCCGCGGCCTGGGCCGCGGCGATTCGCTGGTGGAGACCTGGATCGAGGAGGCGCCCATGGTCGCCAAGGAGGTCGGCGAGGACGTGGTGGGCGACCTGGCGACCGCCTCGCTGATGCTCGCCTCCAAGACCTCCGGCGCGGTGATCGAGCTGCTGCTCGCCACCTCCGCCACGGCAGCGAACCGCCTCGGCGACGCGCAGCTGTTCCTCAACTACCTGCAGTTCATCAACACCCTCATCGCGCAGGCCCCGCGCGGCGTGAGGCCGATGCTGGACAAGCTGGAGGTGCTGTTCCAGCACCTGACCCTGGGCGGCCTGCGCCGCTGGGCGCTGTGGGGCGCACACGCGCACCGCACCAACTACGAGGAACAGATCAAGTACTTCGGCCTGGAGACCAAGGAGTCCCTGGCCATGCTGCAGAAGGAGCGCAAGGGCACCCTGCTGGTGGACGTGCAGCGGCGCATCAACATGTACCTGCGCGCCCTTTGGGCTCGCGACTTCTTCATGCGCCCGACCTCGGGCGACTTCGAGTCGCGCGAGGGCTATCGCCCCTACATCGAGGACTACCTGCTGCACCTGCCGGACGCCTTCGACGACTTCGCGCCGGAAGGCCATGAACCGGTCTCCGGCCTGGAGCTCTATCGCGCCACCGCCGCACACTGCGCCGCGCACGTGGTGGAGACCAGGCTGCCGATCTCGGCCGAGGCCCTGAACCCGATGCAGATGGCGGTGATCTCGGTGATCGAGGACGCGCGCGTCGAGACCCTGTCGATCCGCCGCTTCCCCGGCCTCAAGCAGCTGTGGAGCAGGTTCCACACCGCCACCCCGGCGATGACGGCGAGCGTGGGCGACTACCTCAACCGCCTGGCCCGCGCCCTGCTGGACGAGACCTACTTCGACGACGACCCCTGGATCGCCGAGGGCCGCATGCTGTTCGCCCAGGCCCAGGACAGGCTCGGCAGCAACGTCACCGCCTGGGAGATCGGCGTGCAGCTGGCGCACAGCCTCGCGCAGAAGCGCATCGCCTTCAACCCGCGCACCGACCTGCTCACCGCGCCCTACCGCGACGACAACCGCTACTTCTGGGCGTTCGAGGAGTTCGATTTCGAGAAGGCCGCCGGCGCCGGCTACGAGTCCGTCAAGCAGGTGCGCAAGTACGTCAACGTCATGGAGATGGCGAACGAGATCGACGTCGAGACCGCGGGCGACGACGCGCAGGAGATCTGGGTGCTCTCCACCGAGCTATTCCCGTACGAGAACATCGGCGACGAGAGCGGCGGCAAGTCGTTCAACGAGCTGGAAGGCAAGGAGCCGCTCTCCGACCCCTTCCACTACTCGGAGTGGGACTACCAGATCCAGCTGGAACGTCCGGCCTGGGCGACGGTGCTGGAGAAACGCCCGAAGTCCGGCGACATGCAGCTGATCAACGACATCGCCGCGCAGTACAAGCGCGAGATCCACCGCATGAAGTTCCTGCTCGACGCCATGCAACCGCAGGGCGTGCAGCGCATCCGCAAGCTGGAGGACGGCGACGAGATCGACATCAACGCGGCGATCTCCAGCTTCACCGACATCCGCCTCGGCAACCAACCGGACCCGCGCATCATGATGCGTTCCGTGCGCAAGACGCGCGACTTCTCCATCCTGGTGCTGCTCGACCTGTCCGAGTCCACCAACGAGATGGTGCAGGGCCAGGAATACTCGGTGCTGGACCTGACGCGGCGCGCCTGCGTGCTGCTGTCCGATGCGATCTCCAAGGTGGGCGACCCCTTCGCCATCCACGGCTTCTGCTCCGACGGCCGCCACAACGTGGAGTACTACCGCTTCAAGGACTTCGACCAGCACTGGGACGAGGCGCCCAAGGCCAAGCTCGCCGGCATGACCGGCCAGCTCTCCACCCGCATGGGCGCGGCGATCCGCCACGCCGGCCACCACCTCAAGCTGCAACGCTCGGCGAAGAAGCTGCTCATCGTCATCACCGACGGCGAGCCGGCCGACATCGACGTGCGCGACCCGCAGTACCTGCGCTACGACACCAAGAAGGCGGTGGAGGAGGTGGCCAAGCACGGCGTGATCACCTACTGCATGAGCCTGGACCCGCGCGCCGACAACTACGTCAGCCGCATCTTCGGCCAGAAGAACTACATGGTGGTGGACCACGTCGAGCGGCTTCCCGAGAAACTGCCGCTGCTGTACGCTGGCCTGACCCGCTAACGGGGGGCATGACCATGCAGGCATGCACCCTGATGTCGGCCCTGGAACGGGCCGGCGTCTTCCAGGCCCCGGCATACGCCACCCAAGAGACTCAGGACGACTCCATGAAGGACAACATCTACGTCGGTTTCAGCAACGACAAGCATGGCATGACGCAACTCGGGCGCATCGTCCTGGACGCCTGGCTGTTCGGCTTCATCCCGGAGACCGAGGACTGCGCGGGCTGGGAGATCGGCCGCATGCAGGCCCTCATGGACCGCGTGGAAAAGGAGTGGGACAAGTACGGCAACCTGCCCAGCCGTCTGCCGGACGAACTGCGCCAGCGCCACGCCGAGCTGTACACCCAGGCCATGAACCAGGCTCGCGGCAAGGGCTGGGACCCGGAACTGGGCGACGACGACTGAGCCCCGCCGGCCCTTCCAGGCCGGCTCGACCGTCCGCCGCCGCCGGCCCCTCGGGGCTCAGCCCTTCGCTTTCTTTCTAGGCGGCAGGTGCGGCTTTGCCTCGCGCCAGATGCGCGCGCCATCCCGCAGCAGGAAATCCAGGAAACGGCTCGTGGTATGTGACAGCTTTTTGCCCTTCAGGTGCACGGCATACCACTTCCGCACCAGGGGAAAATGCTCCACATCCAGCACGGCAAGCAGTCCCGACTCCAACTCCAGGCCCAGGTTGTGCCGGGACAGCACTGAAATCCCCAGACCGGCCATTACGGCCTGCTTGATCGCCTCGCTGCTCCCCAGCTCCATATACACCTTCGCGGTCAAGCCATGCTGCGCAAACAACCGCGTGCGCGCCTGCCGGGTGCCCGAGCCGGGCTCGCGTGACAGAAAGCGTTCCTCGGCGATGCGCGCCAGGGGGATGTTGCGCTCGCCCACCAGGGGGTGGTCCGGCGGGGCGACCACCACCAGGGGGTTGTCCAGGAAGTACTCCACCTCCAGGTCCATGTTCTCGGGAATCGTGCCCATGATCACCAGATCGTCCATGTTGCCTTCCAGGCGTTCCATGACCCGCGACTGGTTGGTGATGGTGAGCCGGGGCTCCACCGCCGGGTACTCGCGCAGGAAGACCCCGAGCAGATGCGGCATGAAGTACTTGGCGGTGGTGATCGCGGCCAGGTTCAACGGCCCGCGCACGCCCTCTTCCAGGCCGGTCATGTCTTCACCCAGGACTCGCATGCGTTCCAGCACATCACGGCTCGCCTCGAACAACTCGCGCCCCGCGTCGGTGAGGTAGATGCGCTTGCCCAGGTGTTCCACCAGCGGCAAACCCACGCTTTCCTCCAGGCGCTTGATCTGGATGGATACGGCCGGCTGGGTGAGATGCAGCTCCTCCGCCACGCGGGTGAAGGAGAGGTGGGTGCCCAGGCTGCGGAACAGGCGCAGCTGGTGCAGGGTGATGTTGCGCAGATGCATGGGCCAGGCTCGATAAATAAAACGGAGTATATGGTTCTGATAATAACAATTAACTTTTATTGATCAACCCTCCTCTCTAGAGTTCAAACCGTACGGCGATCCCGCCCGTCGCGACCGCATGACGACGAGTGGCGCCGCCTCCGAGTAACGAACCGTGCAAGAGGAGCAACATGCCTGAACAGACCGCTACCGCCGACGCCCTGGCGGGGTTGAGTGGCCAGGAACTCGCCCGCGCTCGCCGTGCCCTGCTGTCCCAGACCGGCAAGAAGGGCATCGCCCTGGTGACCAAGCAGGGCGTGGCCGCCAGCCGCCCCGCGCCAGCCAAGAACCAAGCCACGGCAGCGCCCGAGCCGGCTTCCGGCGCGGAGCCCGCGGCCGCAGACGCCCTGGATGCCGTCTGCGCCGTGATCGAGGACACCCCCGCCGCGACCCTGGCCATGGCCGAGGATGAGGCGACGAGCATGCGCGACTACTGTCGCCAGCGCCGCCAGGCCCTCTCCACCAAGGGCAAGGGCGCCCTGCCGGCGAAGTCCGCGAGCAGCGGCGGCGCCTCGGCCGGCACGGGGCTCAACGGCCGGGACTATGCCCGCAAGCGCCGCGCGGAGCAGAGCATGAAGGGCCGCGGCAACGCCCCCGCCAGCCGACCCAGCGGCCGGGTGCGTCCTGAGGCCACGGAGGCGCCCGCCAAGGTGGAGGTCGGCACCACCCTGTCCGGCCAGAACGTGACCGGCACCCAGGTGGAACGTACCCACCGCGTCACCGGCACCGAGACGGGCAGCTGCCGCGCCATCACCGGTACCGAGTACATCGGCAGCGAGCAGTTCGAGGCCTTCTGCCCCGCCCGCCCCGCCCCCTCGCCCGCCAAGGTGGGGATGAGCGCGACCAGCCATGGCCAGCAGGTCAGCGGCACCGAGGTCGGCCGCTCGTCCCGCGTGACCGGCGGCGAGGCCGGCACCTGCCGGCCGGTCACCGGCACCGAGTACCTGGGCAGCGAGAGCTTCGCCGCCTTCTGCGAGGGCAAGGGGCTGCAGCCCCGACCGGAGAAGTTCGGCATCGGCAGGAGCGAGCGCCAGGGCATCGCCATCACCGGCAGCGACCAGTCGCGCGCGGCCCCCGCCACCGGCACGGAAGCCGGGGCCCGGCGAGGCATCACCGGCTCGCAATACAACGATGCCGGCGTCTCCCGCCTGACCATCAACGGACCGAGCAAGGTGGCCCTCACCCATACCATCGCCGGCAGGCCGGTGTCCGGCATCGAGCTGGGCCGTTCCGTCAAGGTGACGGGCGACGAGTCCGGCGCCTGCCGCGCCATTTCCGGCACGGAATACCTGTCCAACGAGCAGTTCAAGCACGTGTGCCAGACCAGCCCCGTGCCCGCGCCGGAAAAGGTGGGAGAGACCGCCAGCCAGCAGGGGCAACGCATCACCGGCAACCTGGTCGAGCGCACCGAGCGCGTGACCGGCAACGAACCCCGCGCGGAAGGACGCATCACCGGCTCCCAGTATGAGCAGGGGGGCATCCGCGGCCAGGCCCCCGCCAAGGTGCGAGAGATGCGCACCCGGGCCGGGAGTCCCTTGACCGGCGGCATCATGCCCGGGGCCGCCGCCCCAAAATTGACCGGTGACGAGCGGGGCGGGTGCCTGCGCGTCACCGGCGCCGACTACGCGGGTGGCGCGGCCGCCTGCGCGACCTCACCCGCCCCCGTCCTGTCCGCCGCCAAGGTGGAAGTGAGCCACACGCTGCACGGCCAGACCGTGTCCGGCACCCCCTTGGGGCGCTCCGGCCGGGTCACCGGCGACGAGCCGGGCAGCCAGCTGGCGATCAGCGGCACGCCCTATGCCGCCAGCGAGCAGATCGCCGGCGCCTGCGGCTGCCAGCACGCGCAGGCGGCCGAGCCGCCCCCCCCCGCCCCAGGTCCACCCGCGCTTCCAGCCGCAAGGCCGGCCACGCGCCATGGCCATGAGCATGGCGCCGGCGGAACCGAGGCCCGAGGCCTTCAGCGTCAGCGCCCCGGCGCGCGAGGCGCGTGGCCGCATCACCGGCACCGGCTACGGCGGCGCGGGCCGCATCACCGGCCCGGTCAACATGGCCTCCGGCCTGGTGTCGGGCACACCGGAGTTCCGCTACCGCGACGAGGCCGGTTTCATGGCCGGCAGGCGCCAGGCCATGGCCGAGGCCGCCGCCCCGGCGTCCCCGGGCGAGCGCATCACCGGCGAAGGCCGCGAGGCGGGTCGCCGCATCACCGGCGACGACTGGGGCCGCAGCGAGCGCGTCACCGGCACCGAGGGCCGCTGGGCCCAGGGCCGCAACCCCACCCTGCGCGGCGCCGGCCGCTCCATGGGCGCCAGCGCCTGGTCCAACAAGGACATCGAGCGCCCGGAAGTGCCGCTGGCCAAGGTGACCGGCAGCAGCGGCAACGCCGGCAAGGGCGCGCTGATCACCGTCTCCGGCGGGGCTCGCGGCTGAGGCGGGGGGAGCGGACATGAACACGCGCAACGCCTACGCCCTTCGCATCAAGGCCCAGCAGGGCCGACGCGCCGGCCTCGCCCCCTACGGCCTGGGCACCGCCGCTTCGGCCTTGCCGGCCCGCCCCGAGGCGCTGCCGCAGCGCGGCGCCCCGGCGGCCGATGCCATGCCGCGCCACCGCCTGGCGGACCGCCGCGCCAATGCCCGCCTCGCCCATTGCGAGGACTCCGTGAAGGGCCGCTTCGACGCCATCGTGCCGACCCTCAAGGCCATCTCCGCCCTGCAGCACCTGGACGATTTCCCGGTCCAGGCGCAGCGCCTGGCTCGCGAGCGTCTCGGCCATGAGCTGCCCCAGGGCATCCTCGACGACGCCTGGGTGAGCGGCCTCGATCTCAAGGCCTTGTACGCCCACTGCGCCTTCGCCGCGCTGAAGGCGGCGGCGGCGCAGTTCGCCGAGGACATCCGCAACCAGCTGGAGCAGGTGCAGGACACGCGCAACCTCTTCCTCGACTGCGGCTACCACGCGGTGGACATCAGCCCCTGCGCGGACGGCCGCCTGAAGGGCCTGTCGCGTTACATCCTGCGTCTGCCGCTGACCGCGCTGGCGCGGCGCAAGCCCTACGCGGGCGCCCTGTTCGACGTGGAGACCGACGTGCGCCACTGGATGGCCACGGAACTGCGCCGCTTCCGCGAGGGCCTGCCGACCACGGCCGACTCCGGCAGCCGCTACCTGAAGATCGCGGTGTATCACACCAGCTCATCCAACCCCTGCGTTGAGGGCTGCGCCGCCCACGGCAGCGACGAAACCCGCGCCATCGAGGCGGCCCTGGAGCGCCTGGCGCAGTTCCGCAAGGCGATCGAGAACAGCTTCTGCTGCGGCGCCAGCACGGACATCCTGCTGATCGGCGTGGATACCGACAGCGACGCCATCAAGGTGCACATCCCGGACGCCAACGGCGACCTCTCCGCCTACCGCTTCGTCGACAACGCCGCCTTGTACGCCGAGACCGCCCGACTGTCGGCCGACGCCGCCCGCGCGGCGGTGTACGAGGCGATCCGCGCCGCCAGCCGCAAGGACGGCTGGGGTGCCGGCCAGGGCGAGCCGCACGAAGGCATGCGCCGCCTGATCGCCAACCTGCTGGTGAACAACTTCTCGCAGATCGAGTACGTGAAGGACCTGTACGACGGCCGGTACCCGGACATCGGCCACGCCGAGCGCTACATCAGCGTCGGCGACGGCATCGAGGAGGTGCAGATGCGGAACGTGTCCTATTACGCCCACCTGCACACCCTGGAGGAAGGCGCGGCGGACATGGACGTGGGGATCAAGATCTTCAAGGGCCTCAACGTCAAGCACGGCCTGCCCATCCCGGTGGCCATCCACTACCGCTACGACGCCCGTGTCCCCGGCTCGCGCGAACGCGCGGCGGACAAGGCGCGCCGCGTGCACGGCGCCATCCACGCACGGTACCCAGAACTCTCAGCACAGGGGCTGCTGGCCTGCCATCTCTCGGTCCAGGACCAGCCCACGGGCAGCCCCATCGAGACCCTGGAGGACTGAGCCATGAAGATCATGCAAGTGGAAAAGACCCTGGTGTCCACCAACCGCATCGCCGACCTGGGCCACCGGCCCTTGCTGGTGGTGCGCGAGAAGGCGGGTGGGGCACGCCAGGTGGCGGTGGACGCGATCGGCTGCCTGCCCGGCGACTGGGTCATCTGCGTCGGCTCCTCCGCCGCCCGGGAAGCGGCCGGCAGCAAGGAGTTCCCGTCCGACCTGACCATCGTCGGGATCATCGACCACTGGCCCCCGGAAGAGGGCAAGGGCGAGGGGAAGGCCTGATGGAGATCCTGCGCGTGCACTCCGAACTGGTGGCCACCCGGCGCGTGGCAGGGCTGAAGAACCAATCCCTGCGCGTGCTGGCGGACGCCAAGGGCGGGCTCTCCGTGGCCTGCGACCCGGTGGGGGTGCCGCCGGGCCAGTGGGTGTTCACCGTGAGCGGCTCCGCCGCGCGAATCGCAGCAGGCGATAGCAAGGTCCTGACCGACCTGACCATCGCCGGAATCATTGATCAATGGGACCCGGACGCCTGACGGCCGGGATTATTCAACCAACTGTTTTTGCAATGTTTTTCAACCTGAAGGAGAACTGAAATGGCTTCTGTTACCGGTATTGCCCTTGGAATGATCGAGACCCGCGGCCTGGTGCCCGCCATCGAGGCGGCGGACGCCATGACCAAGGCCGCGGAAGTGCGCCTGGTCGGGCGCGAGTTCGTCGGCGGCGGCTACGTCACCGTCATGGTGCGTGGCGAGACCGGCGCGGTGA
>JBFMHC010000046.1:0-193205 GCA_040751755.1 Pseudomonadota bacterium | reverse complement strand
CGCCATGACCAAGGCCGCGGAAGTGCGCCTGGTCGGGCGCGAGTTCGTCGGCGGCGGCTACGTCACCGTCATGGTGCGTGGCGAGACCGGCGCGGTGAACGCGGCGGTGCGCGCCGGCGCCGATGCCAGCGAGCGCGTCGGCGACGGCCTGGTGGCCGCCCACATCATCGCCCGCGTCCACGCCGAGGTGGAGAACGTCCTGCCCGGCGCGCCGGGCGCCGCCGGCGGCGGCCGCGACGGCGAAGTCACCGCCGCGCGCAGCTGAGGGACGGACCATGCTGACCGATCCCCGCGTGGCAGGCTATCTGTCACAGGCCCTCAGCCACGAGATGTCGGTGGTGCAGCAATACCTCACCCAGGCCAGCCTGTGTGACTGCTGGGGCCATGGGGAGGAATGCGCCTACTTCCGGCGCGAGGCGGGCGAGGAGCTGGAGCATGCCGGGCAGATCATCCGCCACATGCTCACCCTCGGCCTCGCCCCCAACGCCACCCGCCTGGCGCCGGTAAGGCCCGGGCGGGACATGGGCGAGATGCTCGCCCTGGACCGGCATCTGGAACTGGAGGCGGTACGCCTCTACGACGACGCCCTGCGCCATGCCCGGCGCTGCCGCGACGAGGTCTCGGCGCGCCTGTTCGCCAACCTGCTGGCCGACGAGCAGGCCCACCTGGCCGAGCTGGACCGCATGCTGACCGAACTTGAAGACAAGGAGAAACGTCATGGTTGAACCCCCCAAGACCTGGCAGGTGCAACAGCGC
This sequence comes from Pseudomonadota bacterium, assembly GCA_040751755.1. Classification (GTDB taxonomy): domain Bacteria; phylum Pseudomonadota; class Gammaproteobacteria; order Burkholderiales; family Thiobacillaceae; genus PFJX01. The sequence goes on along the minus strand of JBFMHC010000046.1, from coordinate 192,449 downwards.
CCCCCCCTGATGACGCGTCGCTTCGACTTCGCCTCGTATGCCGAGACGCGCCGCTTCCTCGACGGTCTTGCCGTGCTCTCCGAGCGTTCCGGCTATTTCCCCGATCTCAACTTCGGCAAGAACCACGTCAACGTCAGCGTGGCCCCCCGGGGCGAGGCCCTTGGCGAGGTGGAATACGCCTTCACCGCCAAGGTGGACGGCATCGCCGCGCAGCTCGGCTCCTGAGCGGGCGGCGCCATGGCAGCCAGGACCCTCGCCCTAGCCAGCCTCAAGGGGGGCTGCGGCAAGACCACCCTGGCCTTCAACCTGGCGGCGGGGTTCGCCCGCACGGAACGGGTGGGGCTGCTGGATGCCGACCCCCAGGGCACGGTACGGCACTGGGCGGAGTGGTCCCCGGCGCCGGCTCTGCCGCGGATATTCAGTGGCGGCGACGACCCGCTGCTGGCCCTCGCGGAAGGCAGCCGCGACTGCCAACGGGTGGTGCTGGACTGCCCGCCCACGCTGGCCCCGGACGTGACCGGGCGGATCCTGGAGCGGGTGGACATGGTGCTGATCCCCATCCTGCCCTCGCCCCTCGACCTCTGGGCCGGGGCGAGCACGGTGGAAGCGGTGGCGCGCGCGCGCCAGCGCAACCCGGGACTGAAGGCCTGGCTGGTCCTCAACCAGGTGGAACCCGGCAGCGCCCTCTCCCGGGCCATGGCCGCGGCCCTTGCCGGCCTGGAGATCCCGACCTTGACGAGCCAGGTACGGCGTCGCGCGGCCTACCGCCTCGCCGCGGTGGAAGGGGTAAGCGTCTATCAACTGGGTGCCCGCGGCCGCGAGGCGGCACGGGAGATCGATCGAGTCATCGAGGAAATACAGACATGAGCAAACTGGAAGACAAGCTGACAGCCAGCATCAAGCCTGCCAAACGCGCGGCAGGCGCCGCCAAGGCGGCCGCGAAGGCCACGGAACAGAAGGCCCCCGCCAAGCGGGCCGCCCCCCCGGCCCCCGGCCCCCGACGCTCAAACGCCGGCGCCCCCAAATGCGGCCACGCCGCCGGCGGACCTGAACGCTCCCGCGCCCGTCCTGCACCCCAGGCGCATCTGGCCGGACTGAGGCGGATGCGGACATGGCCCCTGAGCACGGGCCGCAATGCCGTGGCAGGCGCTGACCCCGACGAGCAGACAGCAGGAGAGAGGCGTTGAGAAATTCCGCATCAAGCAACCTGGCGCATCGGCTGATGCCGTTTCTGGCATGGTTGCCGATGACCCGTCAGAGCGTGCGGGACGACGTCCTGGCCGGGGTGACGGTGGCCCTGATCCTGATCCCCCAGAGCATGGCCTATGCCCAGCTGGCGGGCCTGCCGGTGGTATACGGCCTCTATGCCGGTTTCGTCCCCGTGATGGTGGCCTCCCTGTGGGGCTCGCTGCGCCAGCTCCACACCGGCCCCACGGCCATGTTGTCCCTGATGTCGGCCGCCGCCCTCATCCCCTACGCGGCCATGGGCAGCGAGCAGTTCATCGCCCTCTCGGTGATGCTCGCCCTGATGGTCGGTGTGCTGCGCCTGCTCCTGGGGCTGCTGCGCCTGGGCCTGGTGGTCAACTTTCTCTCCCATCCGGTGATCATCGGCTTCACCAATGCCGCCGCCCTGATCATCGGCCTGTCCCAGCTCAACAAGCTGATCAACGTCCCCATGCCGCGCAGCGATTTCTTCCTGGGCGACCTGTGGGTGGTGGTCCAGCAACTCGGCAGCACCCACTGGCCCACGCTGATGTTCGCCGTGGCCGGCTTCGCCATCATCTACGGTTTGCAGAGGCTGGCGCCGCGCTGGCCGGCGGTCCTGATCGCCATCGTCATCACCACCGTCGTCAGCTACGCCATCGGCTTCGAGCGCACCACCAAGACCAGCATCGAAGCCATCCAAGACGAAGGCATGCGCGCCCAGATCAGCCGGCTCGCCGAGCTGGGCCGGTTGATCAAGGCCAACGGCGAGGAATTGGGACGCCTGCAGACGGAATTGGCCCGTTTTCAGGGGCAGGGCGAGGCCGCACTCTTCCAGCAACTGGAGGTCAAGGCACGGATCGAGCGCGAACAGGCACTGGCCAAGCTGATGAGCCGCGAGCAGGTCCGCCTGCGGGTGCAGTTGCACCAGGTGGACCTGAGCCGGGAGACCGCCCCAGACGGCAGCGCACACTACGTGACCGCGGGCCGCATGCCGGACGGCGAACCCCTGGGCATCGGGCACTGGCGTTTCAGCGGCCTGTCCGGCGATCAGGTCGTGCTCACCGGCGGCGGCGAGGTGGTGGGCGACATCCCCGCCGGCCTGCCGGCGTTCCAGCCCCCCCATGTCGACTGGAAACTGGTGCTGCCCCTGCTGCCGGCCGCCCTGGTCATGGCCCTGCTCGGTTTCATGGAGGCCACCTCCATCTCCAAGGCGGTCGCCGCCAAGACCAAGCAGCGCGTCGACACCAACCGGGAGCTGATAGGCCAGGGGCTGGGGAACATCGTCGGCAGTTTCTTCCAGTCGTACACCGTGAGCGGCTCCTTCTCCCGATCGGCGGTGGCCGCGCGGGAGGGCGCCAAGACCGGTCTGTTCGCCATCGTCAGCGCCCTCGGCGTGGTGCTGGTCATGCTGTTCCTCACCGGGACGCTTTATCACCTCCCTCAGGCGGTGCTGGCCGTGGTGATCATGTTCGCCGTGTTCGGTCTGATCCGCGTCAAGGCCCTGGTGCACGCCTGGCAGGTCAACCGTCTGGACGCACTGATCGGCCTGACCACCTTCCTTGCCACCCTGGCCATGGCCCCGGCACTGGCCAACGGCATCCTGGTGGGCGTGGGCCTCACCGTGCTGCTCTATCTCCTGCGCAACATGCGGCCCCGCGCCGAGATACTGGGCTTCCATCCTGACGGTGCGCTGGGCGGCATCGACACCCATCGGCTCTCGCCGATCAGCGAGGACTACGTCGTCATGCGCTTCGACGGTTCGCTGAACTTCGTCAACGTCGCCTATTTCGAGGACGCGGTGCAGCAGGCCCTGTCGCGCTTTCCGCGAGCAAAGGCCATCCTCGTCATCGGCAACGGCATCAACGATATCGACGTCTCCGGCGAAGAAAAGGTGCGCGCCCTGGCACAGTCCCTGGGTGAGGCCGGCGTGGCGCTGTGTTTCAGCAGTCTCAAGCGCCAGGTGAAGGCCGTTTTCGAAGGCCCCTTGCTGGCGGATGCCATCCCGCCGGAACGCATCTTCAAGACCAAGGAGATGGCCTTGCAGGCCCTCGCCGAAGCCCATGTCCCGGCAGCAGCCGTCCGGGAAGACTCGACTTGACGCAGATGGATCACAGCCGAGGCGCAAGCCTCCTTCTTTGCCCCGCATCGCGGGGCCTTTTTTTTGCCCGGCCCACGGCGCCGAAAACCGGCATGTCCGCCACGACGGTGTCCGAATGCGCGCCGGCGCGTGATGCCGCCGGAGGCTTCACAACCGCCTCCCCTGCAAGCGGCGGCCAAGTGATCAGGTTTCGTGGACCACCCACAGCGCATCCGAAACCAGGCAGATGCCGCCGTAGCGCTTGAGGATGGGGCGGATGACCTCGATGACCTTCTCTGCCTGGGCCGCGTCGCAAGCGATGGTCATGAGGACGTTTCCCAGCCCCTGCAGGTTCTCGTAGCGCACGCCACGTTCCCCGCGTCCGCCCGCGCCGGGGACCACCGTGAAGCCAACCACGCCGATGCGGTCGAGCTCCGCGATGAGGTCATCCAGTTCAACCTCTTCGATAACGATTTCGATGCGTTTGACAGGTTTCATGTGCGTGCCTCGCTACAGTCGCATTAGCGCGCCAGCCACTGGGCGGCGGTGAAGTATAAGGGGATGCCCACCACGACGTTGAAGGGGAAGGTGATGCCTAGCGAAAGGGTGAGGAAGAGGGCGGGGCTCGCCTCGGGTATGGCCAGTCGCATCGCCGGCGGCACGGCAATGTAGGACGCACTCGCCGCCAGCACGGCCACCAGCAGGGCCCCTCCCGGGCCGAAGCCGAGCAGATAGTGGCCGATGGCCAGGCCAATGGCAGCGCCTATCAGCGGCATGGCGATGCCGAAGCCGATGAGTTTGGCCCCCACGGCCTTGAAATCGCCGATGCGCCGCGCGGCTTCCATGCCCATGTCGAGCAGGAACAGGCAGAGCACCCCCATGAACATGCTGTCATAGAAAGGCAGGATCTTCTGCAGCCCGGTGGGCTGGGCGATGGCACCGATCAGCATGCTGCCCAGCAGCAACATGACGCTGCCGTTGGTGAAGGCGTCATGCACCAGTTCTCGGCTCACCCGCCTTTCGCGGCCGTTGCCGGCGCCCTGGCGAGAGAGGTTGGCCAGCACGAGGCCGATGATGATGGCCGGAGACTCCATGATCGCCAGCATGATCACCGGATAGCTCTCGTGCGTGACTTTGGCCGCGTCGAGAAAGGCGATCGCGGTGATGAAGGTGCCTGCGCTCACAGAACCGTAGTGGGCGGCGATGGCGGCGGCGTTCAGGCGATCGATGCGCACGACCCAGATGAGCAGATGGTAGGCCACGATGGGTAGGCCGAAGCCGAGGCCGAGTGCGGCGATCACCGCGCCGACGGCACTGGCCGGGTCCACCTTGACCAGTTCCATGCCGCCATGCAGGCCGATGCCCACCAGCAGGTAGATGGATAGGGCCTTGGCGAGGTCGTTGGGAAATTTCAGGTCGGAACGAACGACCTGGGCCAGAAAGCCCAGGCCGAAGAACAGGACCGCTGGGTTGAGCATGTTGGACAGGCTGGACATGGCGCACCTCCAGAGAATCTGGACATTGTTTGTCGTGAGCCCATCCTAATGACGGCAATAAATAAGTAGAAATATGGTTTTCTAATCAAAACGATATACAAATGTTTATTTTAAAAATGCGATGTCCCAGGGCTGCATGTCTCCAGGCGACGTATTGGGGCGGCGGTACGGCGCATATGCCCTTCCCTGCATTGATACTATGAACGAGCCCCTCGGTTGGGGACGGAGCCCGCATGACCTCGACCCTTCAAGATTCAATCACCCGCCAGCGAAAGATCCTCAAGGGCTGGCTGTCTTCATCCCTGATCCACTTGGCGGAGGGCTGCCGCGAGGCCTGGCCGGATCGCCAGCGCATGGAGGCGCTCCTGATGGAGAGCCTGGCCGAGCTGCCCTACTGCAAGTATCTCTATGTACTGGACACCCATGCCCGCCAGCTCACGGCCAACGCCTCCCGCACCGGGCTGCTGCAGGAACACTACGGGCGCGATCGCAGCGACCGCCCCTACCTGGCGGAGGCACTGGCCGGCAGTCCCTTTTCCCTGTCCGAGGCCTACATCAGCCGCAACGCGCGCCGCCCCTCCCTCACGGCGGCGCAGCGCATCGAAACGGAAAACGGGGAACTGCTGGGCTACCTGGGAGCGGACTTCGACCTGCGCGAGCTGCCCGCCACGCAAGCCCTCTACCAACAACCAGGCCAGTGGATGCAGATGCGGGGCGACCCGGCAATCCGCGCCGGCTTGTTCCACCAGGAACGGGTGGCCAGCCCCTTGGACGAGCATGTGGACGAGGTGCTGGACCTGCTCACCGAGTTGATCACCGTACACGGCGTCTTCCATGCCAAGCTGCACTTCTCCAGTTCGAGGGTCACCCTCTGGCTGGTGGACGACCCCTTCCGCTTCCGCCTGCACGGCATTGCCGACCTGAGCGCCCCGGATCTATGCCTTGCCTATCCCCGCCGGGACTACCCGGGCGACGCCGTGGTGCCCGAGGAGGCGATCCGGCCCATCCTGCGGCTGTTCAAGGAACTGCGCTTCATGGACGAGACCCTCTATCTGCGCTCGGGGATGCTCAACATCTTCAATGGCATTGTAGGCCTCACCTTCTCCTGCGACGGCTCCCACTACATGCCCTGGGACGAATTCCTGGACAAGAACGTGGGGTTCTGGCTCGGCAGCGCAGCGTCCACCTGAGCCGGAATCGCTCAGATACCCGTCAGTTCCAGCGCGCGGGAATGGGAGTTCAGCACGGCCGTGCGCTGGTGCATCCTGCCGGCCAGGGCGGGGAACTCGGTCTTGATCACCTGGGCGGTGAATTCCGACATGAAGCGCGCCTTCATCTCGGCACGCGCCCGGTCCATCCCAACCTCGTCATAGGGCGATGAGGCCAGCAGCAGGAAGCCGTCGTCCGGGATGCGCCCGGTCTGCATGTTGTTGAGGATGATGCTGGCGGCCTTGCGGATCGGATCGGCGAGGTTGGGACTGTAGGGGCCGATGATCAGCGCCAGGTTCGGGGTATGCAGGAAATCGAAGCCGCGGCCGACGCAGATCATCCATTCCCGGTGCTGGATATCCAGGGTGCGGTTGAGCTGGCGGACATGGGCGGTGTGCTCCAGGTTGCCCTTGAGCAGGGGCAGCAGGTCCTCGCGCATCTGTCCCGGCATATCCGGGAACAGGGCGGCAAGCCAGGGCAGCAGGGTGTCTGCCTTGTCCGGCGTCAGTTCCGCCAGATCGAGCTGGGCACCGTCCCGGCCATGCAGGATGAGGGCGTCGTCGTCGGTCTCGAAACCGCAAACGACGGGGTACACGGTGCCGTGGCCATGGCCGAAGACGAACTCCACCTGTTCCTTGATCGCGTGGGTGTGGGCGATGGCGGCCTCGGTGTCGTAGTTGAAGCCCGCGCACCCGCGATGCGGATCCCCCTTGGAGAAATGGTAGGTGATCAGCACCAGGACCTGGCGGCCCGTATGGACGATGTCCCTGACGTGATGGGCGAGCACCTCGTTCAGGTGCGGCCAGCCCAGGTTGAACATGCCCCCCAGGTTGCGAAAGGGATGAATGATGCCGGGCGGGGTGTTGGTGGCGACAGGGATGTTGATGCGGCCGTCCATGCACTTGAGTGCGACGATGTTGGTGGGATGGACGGCCAGGTAGCGCTGGCGGGCGAGATAGGTCTCGGGGCTGGTGAAGTCGACCGAATAGCGCTGCGCGATGTCGAACAGCCAGTCGATGCGCTCCTGGATAGGCTTGCTGTGAACGTCCATGTCATTCCTTTTATCCGCCCTCGGCTGGCGGCCTGCTCACCAGGCAACGGTCAGCCTGGGGAAGAACCCTCATTATCACCGAGCAACGCGCGGCTTGCCGCATCCAGAATCGCGAGCACCGCCGGATGCGTCACCCTGCGCTCCACCGAGATTGCGAAGAAGCGTTCCTTCAGTTCGCGCGTCTCGCCCAGCAGGACCACGCCGTATTGCGCCGTCACCTCCCGCGCCGTCACCGCCGGCGCGGAAAACACCCCCGCGCCCTCCTTGCCGAAGGCCTTCATCAGTGCGCTGTCATCGAACTCGCCGACGATGCGGGGATGTGCGCCCTGGCGCTCGAACCAGCGCATGAGTGGCGCACGCAGGGCGCTGTCCTCGCCCGGCATCAAGAGTGGCGCGCCATCCAGGCAAGCAGGAAAGTCTCCCCGCAATCCCGCTGCCAGACCGGCCGTGGCGAAGAAGGCGACTCCGCACTCGCCCAGTGGATGGCTGTAGCCCCGCACGTCCATCCCGGGGGGCATCGGCCGGTCGGCCAGCACCATGTCGAGGCGATGGATCGCCAACTCGCCAAGCAGGCGTTCCAGGCGGTCTTCGCGGCACACCAGGTGCACCGCCTCGGGCAGTGTCAGGGCCGGCGCCAGCAGGTGGTGGGCGATGGACTTGGGCACCACGTCGGAGATCCCGACGCGGAAGGGAAACACCCGCGCCTCGCGGCGGTTGCGCAGGGCCTGCTCCAGCTCCGCGCTCACCTGGAACAGTTCGTCCGCGTAGGACAGCGCCAACCGCCCCGTCTCCGTCAGTTCCAGGCGGCGGCCGCTGCGGCGGAACAACTCGACCCCCAGCCGTTGCTCGAACTGGGTCAGCTGCCCGGAGAGGGTCTGTGGCGTGAGGTGCAGGCGTTCCGCCGCCTTGTTGATCGCCCCCGCCTTCGCGACGGCATGGAAATAGTGGAGGTGCTTGAAGTTGAGCATGGTCAAATCATCGTACTTTTCGAACTATTCAAAATAATAATTCGAATTTTTCTGCGGATAAGTTATCCGTACGATGTCCCCGTCAGCCACCCGATTGGAGACGGCCATGCAGATGGACATCCAAAGCCACGGTTTCACCCTTACCCACGGCCTCAACGACTACGTCGCCAAACGCCTGGCCTACGGCCTGAATCACGGCGACGACGCGATCACCCGCGTCACGGTGCGCCTGTCCGACATCAACGGCCCGCGCGGCGGCGCCGACAAGCGCTGCTTCATCGAGATACGCCTCAAGCGCGCCACGCCGGTGGTGATCGAGGACGTCGAGGCCGACCTGTACGTCGCCATCGACCGTGCCGCCGAACGCGCCAGCCGCACGGTGGCCCGCAGGCTGGCACGACAGCGCGAGTTCACGCCCGGCCTGCACGCGCAGGGCGAGGACGCGGACCTGAACCTGTACACCGACTCGCTGGAGGAGAAATGAGCATAATGGACATCGCCTGGCAGGCCTGGCCTGCGATCTCTCTCGCCGCGGTTGGCCTCGTGTCGCTCGCTGCGGCCATGTCCGAGTCGAAAGCCGCACGCCACCGCAGGCGGCGCCCCATCTATCTTTGGCATCGCTGATCGCCACACGGATTTGTACCGACGACCATCTACCGGAGAAACGCACCATGAAGCGCATCGTTCTCTTCCTCGCCACCAACCTCGCCATCGTCCTGGTGCTGTCGCTCACCATGCGCGTGCTCGGCGTGGAGCCCTATCTCAACGAGCAGGGCCTCGACCTGCAGGCCCTGCTGGTCTTCGCCGCCATCATGGGCTTCGGCGGCGCCTTCATCTCGCTGGCCCTGTCCAAGTGGACGGCGAAGATGTCGGTCGGCGCCCAGGTCATCACCGAGCCGCGCAACTCCGACGAGTACTGGCTGCTGCAGACCGTGGCGCGCCAGGCGCAGGCCGCCGGCATCCGGATGCCCGAGGTGGCGATCTACGACTCGCCCGAGGTCAACGCCTTCGCCACCGGCATGAGCAAGAACAGCTCGCTGGTCGCCGTTTCCACCGGCCTGCTGCGGCAGATGACGCGCGAGGAGGCGGAGGCCGTCCTCGGACATGAGGTGAGCCACGCCGCGAACGGCGACATGGTGACCATGGCCCTGATCCAGGGCGTGGTGAACACCTTCGTGATGTTCCTCTCGCGCGTGATCGGCCACGTGGTCGACAAGGTGGTGTTCAAGACCGAGCGCGGCCAGGGCCCGGCCTTCTACGTCACCATGATCGTCGCCGAGCTGGTGCTGGGCATCCTCGCCTCGATCATCGTCATGTGGTTCTCTCGCCAGCGCGAGTTCCGCGCCGACCGCGGCGGCGCCGACCTGGCCGGGCGCCGCAACATGATCAACGCGCTCAAGCGCCTGGGCAGCCTGCATCCCGCCCCGCTGCCGGACAAGATGGCCGCCTTCGGCATTGCCGGCGGCATCGGCGGCGGCCTCAAGCGCCTGTTCATGACCCACCCGCCCATCGAGGAGCGCATCGCCGCCCTCGAGGCCGCCGGCTGAGCCGGGCCTGGGACCGTGTGTCGCGCACCGACCGGTAGCGAAACATGAGCAGACTTGGATTGCTGGCCCTGGCCGCGCAGTTCGCGCCGCGCCTCGCCCAGGTACGGCGCGGCACCTGGATCGCCCTGGGATTGGGCCTGCTGGCCCTGCTCGGCATGGCCCTGTGGGCCGCGGTGGCGCTGCTCGGCTGGTTCTTCGGACAGGCGCAGGACTGGCTCGGCGGCGCGCGGGAGGCCGCGTCCGCGCCGGCGCAAGCCGTGCTCGAAAATGTGGAAAGGGCGGTTCCTGGCGCGCGCGCGCAACTGGAGACGCACCTGGGCGATGTCGTGCCCGGCTTGCGGCGCGAGACGCCCGCCGCCGTGGACGTCTCCGGCACCGATCTGGTGCCGGTGCCGCGCCTGCCCGGCATGACCCGCACCTACTGGAGCCGCGAGGGCTCGCTGGCGCGCGTGGAGTTCGCGGGCCAGGTGGACTACGCGACGGCGCTCGCGCATTACCGCAGGGGGCTGACCGACCTGGGCTACGCCGAGACCGTGCTGACCGCCACCCCGGACGCCGAGACACACGAGTATGCACAAGGCGAGAAGCGCATCCGCTTGACGGTCTCGCGCGACGAGAAGCGTGGCGCGAAGGCGCGCATCGAAACGCCCCTGCCCTGATGCGCGCGCCATTGCACAGACCCGGATCACCCGGCACATGATCCTTCCCGCCCACCTCAACCCGCCCACGATGCGCATGCGCCATGCCGCCGTGTACTGGCTGGCCTCCCTTGCCACGCTCGGCGCCGGGGCCGCGCTGGTCTGCCCGCTCGGCGAATGCGGGGTGGGCGGCTTCGACCGCGCCGGCCTCGCCCTCGCCCATGTCTGGCGCAGCGAGGCCGTGGATGCGTGGGCCGGAGGCATCACCTGGTTCGGTTCGCTCGCCGTCCTTCTGCCCCTCGCGCTCCTGGCGGCATGGCAGCTGCGCCGCGCCGGGAGTGGCCGCGCGGCATTGTTCGTCCCGGCCGCCCTGCTCGGCGCCGCCACGCTCTCGCACGCCGTCAAGCTGTGGGTGGCACGGCCGCGCCCGGAACTGTTCTCACATCTGGCGCCGCTCCCCGCGGATTGGTCCTACCCCAGCGCCCATGCCATGCAGGCGACGGCCCTGGCACTGTCGCTGTGGCTGGTCCTCGCGCGGCGGAGGGGCGGGGGCGTGTCCTTGGCGCTGGCGCTCGGGACCGGTGTGCTGCTGGTGGGGCTGTCCCGCATCTACCTGCAGGTGCACTACCCCAGCGATGTCCTCGCCGGCGCCCTGGCCGCGGCGTTCTGGGTCATGGGGCTGCACGCGCTGCTGTGCAAGCGGACGGAGGACAGGGCATGAGACACAAGTTCCTCGGTACCGGCGATCCCGGCTACCACCCCCTGAGAAAGTTGCTCACCATCGCCTCCGGCCTGCGCTACGCCGTCGTGTATGACTTCAGCGTCGCCTGGAAGCTGGCCGTTTCGCTCGCGGTGCTGGTGGCGGCGTTGATCGCCCGGGATTGGCTCGACTCCCTGCTCATCGTCGTGGTGACCGCGCTGGTGCTGGTCGCCGAGATCATGAACAGCGCCATCGAGGCCCTGTGCGACTTCGTCGAGACGCGGCACAACGAAAAGATCCGCGTCATCAAGGACATCGCCGCGGCGGGGGTGGGCATCGCCATGTTCGCCTGGCTCCTGGTGCTCGGCTTCGAGCTGGAAGAGATGCTGCGCACACTGATCTGAGGAGGGCACATGTTTTCGGTCTATGGCGTCACCGGCCAATCCTTTCGCGGCACCCTCGAGGAGTTCCTCGCCGTGCCGCGCGTGTACGCGGCACGCGCCGCGCGCGGCATCGCCCGGGAAGGCGAGGAACTCGGCCCCGAGATGGTCCGGCGACAGGCGGGCGGGGCCACCGGCGAGCCCTTCCACAAGGCGGCCGCGGCCTACCGCGAGATGCTGGAAGGCACGGCGGAGCGCGGCCCCATCCTGCACGCCTATCAGTTGATGAGCCGCGACGTCTTCACCCTGCGCGCGGACACCTCGGTCGAGACCGCCTGGCAGGAACTCGCGCGGCGCGGCTACGGCCAGGCGCCCGTGCTCGACGCGGCCTTGCGGCTGGTGGGCATGGTCTCGGCGCGGGACCTGCTCACCGTCATCAACGTCGAGGATGGGCGGGTGCGGGATGTGCTGTCGCGCGAGGTCGCCGACGTCATGCAGACCCCCATCGTCAGCAGCGACCCGGTCTCGGACATCCGCCGGGTCGCGCGGGTGTTGCTGGAGCAACGTCTGCCCGGCATGCCGGTGGTGAACGAAACGGCGGAACTGGTGGGCATCATCAGCCGCAGCGACATCCTGCGGGCCCTGGTCAACGAACCGCCCTTGAGCCTGTGGGCATGAGCGTGCGGGCCGCGCGCACCCCCGCGAGGCACCGCGATATTTAAGGAGATAGACGGAATGGAAACAATCAGCATCGGCACCCCGCTCATGTGGGCCGGCTTCATCGTCTTCGTACTGGTCATGCTGGCGCTCGACCTGTTCGTGTTCGGCGGCCGCAAGGCGCACAAGGTGGGCGTCAAGGAGGCGGCCACCTGGTCCGCCGTCTGGGTCGGCCTGGCGCTGTTGTTCAACTTCGGCCTGTGGTGGCACTTGAGCGGCACCGTCGGCCAGGAGGTGGCGGACCGGAAGGCCCTGGAGTTCCTCACCGGCTACCTGATCGAGAAGTCGCTCTCGATCGACAACGTGTTCGTGTTCCTGCTCATCTTCTCCGCCTTCCACGTCGCCGCAGAGCACCAGCGGCGCGTGCTGATCTATGGCGTGCTCGGCGCCATCGTCATGCGCGCCATCATGATCCTGGCCGGTGCCTGGGTGGTGCGCGAGTTCAACTGGGTGCTGTACATCTTCGGCGCCTTCCTGGTGGTCACCGGCATGCGCATGCTGGTGATGGCGGAAAAGCAGCCCGACCTCGAGCAGAACCCGGTCTTGCGCTTCGCACGCCGGCACCTGCGCATCGCCGATGGCTACGACGGCGAACGCTTCGTGGTGATGAAGGACGGCGTGCGTTACTTCACGCCGCTGTTCCTGGTGCTGCTCTTGATCGAGGCCTCCGACCTGGTGTTCGCGGTGGACTCCATCCCGGCGATCTTCGCCATCACCACCGACCCGTTCATCGTCTTCACCTCCAACATCTTCGCCATCATGGGCCTGCGCGCCCTGTACTTCCTGCTCGCCGACGTGGCGGACCGCTTCCATCTGCTGAAGTACGGCCTCGCCATGGTGCTCACCTTCATCGGCGCGAAGATGCTGATCGCCCCCTGGTACCACGTGCCGGTGGTGGCCTCGCTGGTGATCGTCGCGGTGCTGATCGGTGCCAGCGTCATCGCCAGCCTGATCGCAACGCGCAACGGCCGGGGAGGACATGCGTCATGACCCGACGACTACTGGGTTGGCTCGCCCTCTCCGGCCTGCTGCTCGCCCTTGGCGGCTGCGGCGAGCCGCCGCCCTACACCAACATCGACAACCGAGAGTTGCAGGCGCTGATCGAGCAGAAGACCCCCCTCTACGACGTCCGCCGCGCCGAGGAGTGGCGCCAGACCGGCGTGATCGCGGGCAGCCGCCAGCTCACCTTCGTCGACGCGAGCGGCCGGCCGAACCCGGAGTTCCTGCCACGCTTCACCGCCGAGGTGGACAAGGACAAGCCGGTGATCCTGATCTGCCGCACCGGCAACCGCTCCGACGTGCTGGCGCGCGAGCTGATGCGGGAACACGGCTACACGCGGGTCTACAACGTGCGCGACGGCATCACCGGCTGGATCGGCGAGCGCCTCCCCGTGATCAGGCAGTAGGCGCGGGTGGCGGTCTCCCCTCCCCCCTTCACGACCTCGCCGCTGACGCGCCGGGTAGCCCCCTGGCTGGCGCTTGCCGCGCTGGCGCTGCTCGCGTTCACGGTGATCGCGCCCTTCCTCGCGCCACTCGCCTGGGCGGGGGTGCTCGCCTACGCCTCCTGGCCGCTGGCGGAGAGGGTGCGGCGACGCTGCGGCGACCGGGACACCCTCGCCGCCAGCCTGATGACCGCACTCGCCGGGCTGACCCTGTTCCTGCCCCTGCTGTGGCTGGCCTGGCTGGCGCAGCAGGAGGTGGGGCGCGCCTACCCGGCCCTGCTGGCCCTGCTCGCCGCGCCGCCGGAACTGCCGGCGTGGCTGCGCGACGTGCCCTGGCTGGGGGACTGGCTGGCGCAGCAGCGCACGCTGCTGCTGGCGGACCCGCAGGGCGTCGGGGCGGCGCTCAAGGCCTGGCTCGCCGCGCACCTCGGGGAGGCGGCGGCGTTCGCGGGCGGGGCGGGCAGAAACCTGGCCAAGCTGGTCCTGGTACTGGTGATCCTGTTCTTCTTCTACCGCGACGGCGCGCGCATCGTGCATGAGCTGCGCCATGTCCTGGAACGCTTCATCGGCCAGCGCACGCACGGCTACCTCGCCGCCGCCGGCGCCACCGCGCGCGCCGTGGTGTACGGCATCCTGCTCACCGCCCTGGTGCAGGGCGCGGTGGCCGGCCTGGGCTATTGGGTGGCGGGGCTGGGCTCGCCGGTGACCCTGGGGCTGCTCACCGCCCTGCTCGCGCTCGTCCCCTTCGGCACGCCGCTAGTCTGGGGCGCGTCCGGGGCATGGCTGCTGGCGCAAGGCGAGACCGGGGCGGCGTTCGGCGTGTGGTTGTGGGGCGGCGCGGTGGTGAGCCAGATCGACAACGTGCTGCGGCCGCTGTTCATCAGCAGCGTCGGCGCCATCCCCTTCCTGCTGGTGCTGTTCGGGGTGCTCGGCGGCCTGCTCGCCTTCGGCCTGGTGGGGCTGTTCATCGGCCCCATCGTCCTTGCGGTGGCGTGGGCGGTGTGGCGCGAGTGGACCGCGCACCTGGACGAGCCGCCGGCGCCCTGAACGGCGCCGGCGCGGCGGTTCAGCCGGCGATGCGCCTGGCCAGTTCGGCGGCCTTGCCGGTGTAGTTGCCCGGGGTCATCGCCAGCAGGGCCTGCTTGGCGGGCTCGGGGATCGCCAGGCCGTTGATGAAGGCCGCCAGGGTGGCCTGGTTGATGCCTTCCTTGCCGCGCGTCAGGGCCTTGAGCTGCTCGTAGGGCTTCTCCAGGCCGTAGCGGCGCATCACGGTCTGGATCGGTTCGGCCAGGACCTCCCAGTTGGCGTCCAGGTCCTCGGCCAGACGCGCCGGGTTGGCCTCCAGCTTGTTGAGGCCGCGCAGGCAGCTCTCGTAGCCGATCAGGGCGAAACCGAAGGCGGTGCCCATGTTGCGCAGCACCGTGGAATCGGTGAGGTCGCGCTGCCAGCGCGAGATCGGCAGCTTCTCGGAGAGGTGGCGCAGGAGGGCGTTGGCCAGGCCCAGGTTGCCCTCGGAGTTCTCGAAGTCGATCGGGTTGACCTTGTGCGGCATGGTCGAGGAACCGACCTCGCCCTCCTTCAGCTTCTGCTTGAAATAGCCCTGGGAGATGTAGCCCCAGACGTCGCGGTCCAGGTCGATCAGCAGGGTGTTGATGCGCGCGCAGGCGTCGTACAGCTCGGCCATGTAGTCGTGCGGCTCGATCTGGATGGTGTAGGGGTTGAAGGTCAGGCCCAGGCCCTCGACGAAGCGGCGCGCGAAGCCTTCCCAGTCCAGCTCCGGGTAGGCGGAGAGGTGGGCGTTGTAGTTGCCCACCGCGCCGTTGATCTTGCCCAGGCATTCCACCGTGGCCAGCCGGTCCATGCCGTTGCGCAGGCGGTAGAGCACGTTGGCCATCTCCTTGCCCAGGGTGGTGGGCGAGGCGGGCTGGCCGTGGGTGCGCGAGAGCATGGGCAGGTCGGCGTGCTGTACCGCCAGCTCGGCCAGCCGGGTCTCGATGTGGATCAGCGCCGGCAGCAGGACGTCGCGGCGGGCATCGCGCAGCATGAGGGCATGCGACAGGTTGTTGATGTCCTCGGAGGTGCAGGCGAAGTGGATGAACTCCGCCACCTTCATCACCTCGGGGTTGCTGGCGAGGCGGTCCTTGAGGAAGTACTCCACCGCCTTCACGTCGTGGTTGGTCACCTTTTCGTGCGCCTTCACCGCCTCGGCGTCGGCGAGGCTGAAGCCGTTCGCCACCGCGTCGAGTTCGGCGACGGTGCCGAGCGAGAAGGCCGGCACCTCTGCGATGCCGGGCTCGGCGGCGAGCGCCTTGAGCCATTCGATCTCCACCTTGACGCGGTAGCGGATCAGGCCGAACTCGCTGAAGTAGGGGGCCAGCTTGGCGCCGCTGCGGCGGTAGCGGCCGTCCAGGGGACTCAAGGCGGTCAAGGCGGTGAGGGTGTTCAGATCCATGATGGGCTCGGTCTCAGAGTTTTTGACGAATGGCGAGGGTGGCCTGGTTGCGCAGGGCCTTCAGCATGCCCAGCAGCTGGCTGCTGAGCTGCAGCGGCTCCTTCAGGCGATCCGCGTACAGCATAGCCAATGCCTTGCCGTTGATGGAGATGGGCAGCAGCAGGAAGGAATGGGCATTGGCGCTCTGCGCGTACCAGGGCGGGATGCGGCCGCGGATGTTGTCCGCGCGCGCGTCGGAGATGAGGATGTCCTGCCCCTTCGAAAGGGCGGCATGGAACACGTCCGGGGCGAAGGTCAGCGGCACGCGGAACACCGTGCGCAGGCGCGCCGCCTGCGGGCCGAAGGCGACGCGACCGAGCAGGCACTGGCTGGGACGGTCCAGGGTGCTGACCACCACGTGGTCGAAGCTGCCGCAGCGGTAGAACAGCTCGGCCACCATCTTGAGCACGTCGCCGAGCTGGTAGTTGCCGAGGATCAGGCTGGTCAGGTCCTGCATGCCCTGAGCGAGGATGTTGGTGGGATCGGTGGCGCTGCCGTTGGACTCCACGACCGCCTCGGCGAACGCATCCGCCCCCGCCGCTTCCCCGGGCTGCGCCTGGGCACCGGCGCCCTCCGGCGCCAGCAGACGTTTCAGCATCGGGCTGCGCTTGGCATCCGCGCGGATGATGTGCGCCTCCTTCTGCACCTCGGCGGCGGCCCGGTGCACGGTCTCGGCGAGGCTCTCGGGGCTGACCTTCGCGGTGTTCTTGTAGCGCTCGCACAACGCGCCGATCGCCTGCCGCTGCTGGTCCGGCGGCAGGTCGGCGGCGAAGGTGCGGTACAGCTCCTGCGCCAGGCTGGCGACCACCTGCAGGCGCCCCGGCGCCGAGGTGGGCGTGCGCGGCGCGGCGGCGCCGATGGGCGCGATGGCCTGCAGGATGGTGGGGGAGAAGTGCCAGTGCTTGGCGACCGCCAGGCCGAGCTGGTCGTAGTCCACGCCCAGCACCAGGCGCGCCGCCGCCTCCTCGCTCAGCTTGTCCTCGGCCATGCGCGCGGCGATCTGTTCCGTCTCCTCGAAGAAGTGGAAGCGCGCGAGCAGGCGCCCGAGGTTGCGGAACAGGGCGCTGATGAAGGCCTCCTCGCCGTCACGCACGCCGGCGCTGCCCGCGAGCATGCGCCCCAGCGTGCCGCAGAAGAAGCTCTCCACCGCCTCGCCCTTCAGGGCATCGGCCTGCGCGTGGTTCTCCAGATGCTCGAACAGCAGCAGCGACACCGCCGCGTCGCGCACCGCGTCGAAGCCGAGGATCACCACCGCGCGCGAGATGGTGCTGATGGGCTGGCCGCTGAACGAGCCGTAGTGCGCGGCGTTCACCAGGCGCAGCAGCTTGTTGGTGAGGGCGACGTCGCGCAGGATGATCTCGGTGAGGACGTTGGTGTTGCCGACCTCGTCCGCGACCGCCTTGTTCAGCTCGGTGATGGTGTGCGAGAGGGCGGGGAAGTCGCCTCCCTCGTTCATGCGTTCGAGCAGGCGGTCCAGCGCGGTTTCGGTTCCCATGGCGTGTATTGTTCTTCTGCGTTGCGATTCAGGCGGGGCGACGGTCCTGCAGGGCCTGCGCGATGGTCATGCCGTCCACGTGCTCCAGTTCGCCGCCGGCGGGCAGGCCGCGGGCGATGCGCGTGACCTTGAGCCCCTTGGCCTTGAGCAGCTCGCCGGCATAGTGCGCGGTGGCCTCGCCCTCGGCGGTGAAGTTGGTGGCGAGGATCACCTCCTGCGTCTCGCCGTCCTGCGCGCGCGCGATCAGCTGCTCCAGGCCGATCTCGCGCGGACCGACGCCGTCGAGCGGCGACAGGCGCCCCATGAGCACGAAATAGAGGCCGCGATAGGCCTGCGTCTCCTCCAGCCGGTTCAGGTCGGCGGGCATCTCCACCACGCACAACTGGCGCGCGTCGCGGCGCGGGTTCTGGCACAGCTCGCACACCGGCGTCTCGGAGAAGTTGTTGCAGCGCTGGCAGTGGTGCAGGCGCTCCAGGGCATTGGAGAGGGCCGCCGCGAGGCGCGCCGCGCCGGCGCGGTTGCGCTGCAGCAGGTGGTAGGCCATGCGCGCGGCGGACTTCGGCCCCACGCCGGGGAGGACGCGCAGGCCGTCGATCAGGGCTTCGAGCGAGGAGGGGAAGGCCATCAGCCGTCAGTCAGAGTCGGTAGGGCGGATTGGCGCAGCGTGATCCGCCGCATGCCATCCGGTGCAATGCGCTGCGCTTATTGCACCACCCTACGCTCCACGTGCTCAGAACGGCATCTTGAAGCCGGGCGGCAGGGGCAGGCCGGCGGTGACGCCCGCCATCTTCTCCTGCACCATGGCCTCCACCTTGCGCACCGCGTCGTTCATCGCAGCGGCGACCAGGTCCTCGAGCATGTCCTTGTCGTCGGCCAGCAGGCTGGGGTCGATGGTGACCCGCTTGACGTCATGCTTGCCGGTCATCACCACCTTGACGAGGCCGGCGCCGGAGGCGCCCTCCACCTCCATCTCGGCGATCTTCGCCTGCATCTTCTGCATGTTTTCCTGCATCTGCTGGGCCTGCTTCATGAGGTTGCCCAGGCCACCCATACCGCCTTTGATCATCGCGTCTTCCTATCGTTTTCCTATCTGGTCTTGCTAGTTGCCGGTGCCCGTGCGCGGACGGATGTTGTTGACGGTCGCTCCGCACTCGCGCACCAGGGTCCGCACGAAGGGATCGTCGTGGATCGCCGCCTCGGCGTCGGCCTGCCTGTCGGCCTGCTCGCGCGCCCGCGCGGCGGCAGGCGAGGCGGCGCCGGCATCGGCCACCACCTCGATGTCGATGCGCACGCCCGCGCCCAGGCGCTCCGCGAGCGCGCCTTTCAGCTTGTCGCCGAAACCGGCCAGCAGGCTCTTCTGCGCCTCCGGCAGGCGCAGGCGCAGGCCGCGCGCGTCGTATCCAGCCAGCTCGCACTGCATGGCGAGCTGACGCAGCAGCCCCGGCAAGCCTTCGGCGAGGCGGCGCCAGTCGCCGTCGAATCCGGGCAAGGCCTCGCCGGCCACGGGCTGCGGCACGGCCGCCTCGTCGGCGATATCGAGACTCTCGTTCGCCGCCACCGCGCCAGGGCGCGGCGCCTGCACGGCGGCGGCAAGGCCCCGCGCCGCCATGCCGGCCTCGCCGCCGCCACCGCTTTCGAAGCGGCGGCCGGACGGCGGCGGCACGGGTGCGGCAGGCGCCGTGCCCGGCAGGAAGGCGAGCATGCGCAGCAAGGTCATGGAGAAGCCGGCGAACTCGTCCGGCGCCCACTCCAGGTCGCGCCGCCCCAGGGTGGCGATCTGGTACAGCACCTGCACGGTCTCGGGGTCGAGCCGGCGCGCCAGCTCGAACAGGCGGTCGCGTTCCGGGGCGTCCTCGTCCACCGCCTCCGGCACGCCCTGGGCGAGGGCGATCTGGTGCAGCAGGCCGGCCAGGTCCTGGAGCGCGGCGTCGAAGGAGAAGCCGCGCGCCGCCAGTTCGTCCGCCTCGCGCATCATGGCGGGCCCGTCCTGCGCGGCCAGGGCGGTGAGGATGGGCAGCAGATAGGCCTGGTCGATCACGCCCAGCATGCCGCGCACCTCCTCCTCCTTGAGCCCGCCCTGGCCATAGGCGATGGCCTGGTCGGTGAGGGAGAGGGCGTCGCGCATGCTGCCGGCGGCGGCGCGCGCGAGCAGGTGCAGGGCACCGCTCTCGAACGGCACGCCCTCCGCCTCCAGCACGTTCTTCAGGTGGCCGGCGACATGGCCTGGCGGCATCTGCTTGAGGTTGAACTGCAGGCAACGCGACAGCACCGTCACCGGCACCTTCTGCGGGTCGGTGGTGGCGAGGATGAAGATGACATGGCCCGGCGGCTCCTCCAGCGTCTTCAACATGGCGTTGAAGGCGTTGCGCGAGAGCATGTGCACCTCGTCGATGATGTACACCTTGTAGCGCCCGGAGGTGGGGGCGTATTGCGCGTTCTCGAGGATCTCGCGCATGTTGTCGACGCCGGTGTTGGAGGCGGCGTCCAGCTCGATCAGATCGACGAAGCGGCCGCCGTCGATCTGCGTGCATGCCGCGCACTGGCCGCAGGGCTGCGCGGTGACGCCGCTCTCGCAGTTGAGGCACTTGGCGAGGATGCGCGCCAGCGTGGTCTTGCCGACGCCGCGCGTGCCGGTGAACAGATAGGCATGGTGCAGGCGCCCCTGCGTGAGCGCGTTGGACAGCGCGCGCACCACGTGCTCCTGCCCCACCAGCTGTTCAAAGGTGCGGGGGCGCCACTTGCGGGCGAGGACCTGATGGCTCATGCGTGATCGGACCGTGGCTCAGTAGTTGAGGCCGAGACGGAGCTGGTGGAAGTTGATGCTGTCGTTGGGCATCGCCGTGTTGGCGTTGGAGAGATGCTGGAAGCGATAGCCGAGTTCATACCGTTCCTTGTCGCCCAGACGCCAGCCAAAACCAAGATGGTCGCCGAAGTTGAAGTGGCTGCCGAAGACGTGCCGGTCGTTGATGCGGTTGTGCGACATCAAGTGCACGCCGATGCCGCCCTCCCAGAAGAAACCGCTGTGCGTGGAGTTGATGCGCAGCACGGGGGTGAAACCGAGCTCCCAGAGGTCCTTGGCGCCCGCGCCGTCACCCTGCCAGCTGCCGAGGCCGGCCTCGGTGAAGACGCTGACGTTCCAGTCGTGGCCGAGCGTCCACAGGCGTTCGAGATTCCAGCGCACGCTCAGGCGCGACATCGTCGCGTCCGCGTTGTGGCCAAGCTCCAGCGCCGAGCCGTCGAGGGCAAGGGCAGCCTGGGTGCCGGTCATGCCCAGCCCCAGCAGCAGGACGCAAACACCACGTCGCGACATCCGTCCACTCCAGCAGTCTACAAGAATCGGGGTGGCGAGCCTGACCCCCGGCACTGGCATGGACCGCTGTGGCTGCTTCCTTCCGGACCTGACCAGGTTCACGGCTTGACCATGCGGGGAGGCCCGCCGGTTGCGATTCTACCCGACCCGGTGCTAGTCGTCTCCCCGCGGACCGGCGAGGCGGCGCGCCTGCACGGCGGCGGCCAGTTCGCGCAGCAGCGGCTCGGTGGCGTCCCAGCCGATGCAGGCGTCGGTGATGGACTGCCCGTAGGCCAGCACCTTGCCGGGCATCAGGTCCTGGCGACCGGGGTTGAGGTGGCTCTCGATCATCACGCCCATGATGCGCTCGTCGCCGGCGGCGATCTGCCGCGCCACGTCCTGGCCCACGTCGATCTGGCGCTGGTACTGCTTGCTCGAGTTGGCGTGCGACAGGTCGATCATGACCTGCGGGCGCAGGCCGGCGGCGGCCAGATCGGTGCACACCTGGTTGACGCTCTCGGCGTCGTAGTTGGGCTTCTTGCCGCCGCGCAGGATGACGTGGCAGTCCTCGTTGCCGGCGGTCTTGAACACCGCGACGTGGCCGGACTTGGTGATGGAGACGAAGTGGTGCGGCGCGTTCGAGGCCTTGATGGCGTCGACGGCGATGCGGATGTTGCCGTCCGTGCCGTTCTTGAAGCCGACCGGGCAGGACAGGCCGGAGGCCAGCTGGCGGTGCGATTGCGACTCGGTGGTGCGCGCGCCGATCGCGCCCCACGACACCAGGTCGGCGATGTACTGCGGCGAGATCAGGTCGAGGAACTCGGTGGCGCAGGGCACGCCCTCCTCGTTCAGCTCCAGCAGCAGCTTGCGCGCCAGGCGCAGGCCCTCATTGATGTCGAAGCTCTCGTTCAGGTGCGGGTCGTTGATCAGGCCCTTCCAGCCCACGGTGGTGCGGGGCTTCTCGAAGTACACGCGCATGATCACCACCAGGTCGTGCGCCAGCTCCGCCGCCAGGGCCTTGAGCCGGTGCGCGTATTCCAGCGCCGCCTTGGGGTCGTGGATGGAGCAGGGACCGACGATCACCACCAGGCGGTCGTCGGCGCCGCGCAGCACGTCGTGCACCTGGCGGCGCGCGTCGAAGGTGGTCTTCAGCGCGCGCTCGTTGGCCTTCAGCTCGCGCATGATCTGCATGGGGGCCAGCAGCTCGTCGCTCTGGGCGATGCGGGTGTCGTCGGTACGGTAGCCCGTCATGGTTCAGTACTCCTGTTGGTGCCAGCCCAAACAAAAAACCGCCAGGCTGGCGGTTTTTCGGGGGACAACGTCGATTAACTGCGCGCGTGCTTCCCAACCGCCCGGGAGGGGGGCTGGCTAAATCGATAGTTGCGCGCAGTGGTGTTCATGGCCGGCATGCTATCAGACCTCGACCGGGTTCGCCCAGCCAAGGTCCCGTTTCACCCGCCCACCTTGGGCAGCCGATGCAGGGCCGCCTCGATCTCGTGCTCGGGATAGGCATAGTCCTGCAGCTTGCCGGCGAAGTAGGCGTCGTAGGAGGCCATGTCGAAGTGGCCGTGGCCGGAGAGGTTGAAGAACAGGGTCTTCGCCTCGCCGGTCTGCTTGCAGCGCAGCGCCTCGTCGAGGCAGGCGCGAACGGCGTGGCAGGACTCCGGCGCCGGGATGATGCCCTCGGCGCGGGCGAACTGCACGCCGGCCTCGAAGGTGGCGAGCTGCGGCACCGCCACCGCCTCGATGAGCCGCTCCTTGTAGAGCTGCGAGACCAGCGGCGAGTCACCGTGGTAGCGCAGGCCGCCGGCGTGGATGCCGGGCGGCACGAAGTCGTGGCCGAGGGTGTACATGAGCATCAGCGGCGTGTAGCCGGAGGCGTCGCCGAAGTCGTAGGCATAGTGGCCGCGCGTCAGGGTCGGGCAGGAATCCGGCTCCACCGCCACCAGGCGCACCTGCTTGCCGTTCCTGCCGCCGGCGGCGTTGTCGGCAAGGAAGGGGAAGGCCGCGCCGGCGAAGTTGGAACCGCCGCCGCAGGCCGCGAAGATCATGTCCGGCCAGTCGCCCGCCTTCTCGAACTGCTTCTTCGCCTCCAGGCCGATGATGGTCTGGTGGTGGCAGACGTGGTTGAGCACCGAACCGAGGGCATAGTTGGTGTCGGGGCGGCTGGCCGCCTCCTCCACCGCCTCGGAGATGGCGATGCCCAGGCTGCCGGGCGAGTCGGGATGCTCGGCGAGGATCTTGCGGCCGGCCTCGGTCATGTCGGTGGGCGAGGCGAACACCTCGGCGCCCCAGGTCTGCATCATGGAGCGGCGGAAGGGCTTCTGCTCATAGCTCACCTTGACCATGTAGACGCGCACGTCGATGCCGAACATCTTGCCGGCGAAGGACAGCGAGGAGCCCCACTGGCCCGCGCCGGTCTCGGTGGACAGGCGTTTGATGCCGGCCTGCCGGTTGTAATAGGCCTGCGGGATGGCGGTGTTGGGCTTGTGCGAGCCGGCCGGCGAGACGCCCTCGTACTTGTAGTAGATGCGCGCCGGCGTGCCCAGCGCCTGTTCCAGGCGGGTGGCGCGGAACATCGGGCTGGGGCGCCACAGGCGGTAGGCCTCGCGCACCGGCTCGGGGATCGGGATCCAGCGCTCGCCGGAGACCTCCTGCTCGATCAGCGACATGGGGAAGATGGCGGTCAGCGCCTCCGGCCCCACCGGCTTGCCGTCGGGCCCCAGGGGCGGCGCGGGCGGGTTGGGCATGTCCGCGACAACGTTGTACCAGTGGGTGGGGATATCGCTTTCGTCGAGCAGAAACTTGGTTTGCGACATGGACGGGTCTCCTTGTTGGCGTTGCAGACAGACTCGGCATGCTAGCGCCACGGCACACGGAAAAAAATGACCCCGCGCAGGAAATCCACCTGCCGCCACGGCTGTCACGCAGGGCGCACGCCAATCGGCGACAATGCGGGCAGCGCCAACGCCGAGCACCACCATGAAAGCCGACCTCACCGAACACACCCTGGAATCGAACGACGAATACAAGGGCCGCCTGCTGCACGTGAAGAAGGACCGCGTGCGCCTGCCGGACGGCGGCGAATCGACGCGCGAGTACATCGTCCACCCCGGCGCGGCGGTGATCATCCCGGTGTTCGAAAACGGCGACATCCTGCTCGAACGCCAGCACCGCTACCCGCTGCGACGCGACTTCATCGAGCTGCCCGCCGGCAAGTTCGACCCGGACGAGAGCGAACTGGCCTGCGCGCAGCGCGAACTGCAGGAAGAGACCGGCTATGTGGCGGCGCGCTGGTCGGAACTGCCCACCTTCTACCCCTGCATCGGCTACGCCAATGAGCGCCTGGTCTACTTCCTCGCCGAGGGACTCAGCTACAGCGGCGAGGACATGGACGAGGACGAGTTCCTGGAGATCCTGCGCGTACCCATGAAGGAGGCGCTGACGATGATCGGCGACGGTCGCATCGACGAGGCCAAGACGGTCATGGGACTGCTGTGGTACGAGCGCTTCGCGCTCACCGCCCTCAAGCCCTGAGCGCCGAGCCATGAGCCTCCGCACCCTCGAAGAACTGGCCGCCGCCGTGCAGGCCTTCGGCCGCGAGCGGGACTGGCACCAGTACCACGACCCGAAAAACCTCACCGCCGCCTTGATCGTCGAGGCGGCGGAACTGGTCGAGCCCTTCCAGTGGCTCACCCCCGAGCAGAGCCTCAACCTGCCCGAGGCCAAGCGCGAGGCGGTGCGCCAGGAGATGGCCGACGTGCTCATCTACCTGGTGAGCCTGGCCAACTGCCTGGAGATCGACCTCCTCAAGGCCGCGGAGGACAAGCTGG
Organism: Pseudomonadota bacterium; assembly: GCA_040751755.1. Lineage (GTDB taxonomy): Bacteria > Pseudomonadota > Gammaproteobacteria > Burkholderiales > Thiobacillaceae > PFJX01. The sequence continues at coordinate 167,910 of JBFMHC010000046.1, read as the reverse complement.
CCATCAACGCGCAAAAGTACCCGGTCGAGAAGGCCAGGGGCTCCTGCGCCAAGTCACACGAACTCTGAACCATCATGACCGACGAAAAGAGCTACTACCGCCACCACCTGTTCTTCTGCCTTAACGTGCGCGAGGACGGCGGCGCCTGCTGCACCGACCACAACGCCGAGGGCCTGTTCGAATATGCCAAGAAGAAGGCCAAGAAGCTGGGCCTGCACGGCAAGGGCGGCGACTGCCGGGTCAACCGCGCCGGCTGCATGGACCGCTGCGACAAGGGACCCGTGTGTGTGGTCTACCCGGACGCCACCTGGTACACCTTCGTCGACGAGGCGGACATCGACGAGATCCTGGAAAGCCACCTGCGCGATGGCCAGGTGGTGGAGCGGCTCAAGATATGAACCCCTCCCCCGCCGGGGGAGGGTGCCCGGCAGGGCGGGAGAGGGCGTGTCCGCAGGACACGGTTTCCGCTCTGGCAAGCCAAGATCACGGCCTCTACGAGGCCGCCCTCTCCCCGCCCCTCCCCCGGTGGGGGAGGGAGAGCGGCCGCCACGAATCGAGCCCGCGCGCATGAAGCGCCACAGACTCCGCATCAAGCTGCCGGTCGGCAAGATCGAGACCGTGATCGAGGACCCGGAGGGCGAGCGCCGGGGCCTGGCCCTGATCGCCCACCCCCACCCCCTGCACGGTGGCAGCCTCGACAACAAGGTGGCCTGGACCCTGGCCAAGGCGGCGCTGAACCGCGGCCTGGTGGCGATCCGCCCCAACTTCCGCGGCGTCGGCGAGAGCGAAGGCAGCTTCGACCACGGCATCGGCGAGACCGAGGACCTGCTGGGCATCGCCGCCGCCGTCGCCCCGCATTATCCGAACCTGTCCTGGACCCTGATGGGCTTCTCCTTCGGCGCCTACGTGCAGCACCGTGTCGCTGCCGAGTTGCACGCCGAGCGCCTGATCATGGTCGGCCCGGCGGTGTCCATGTACGCCTTCGACGCCCCCGCCATCCCCGCGCACATCATCCACGGCACGGAGGACGAGTTGATCCCCGTCACCGCCGTGCGCGCCTACGCGCAGGCCCACGGCATCGCGCTGCACGAGATCGCCGGCGCCGGCCACTTCTTCCACGGCCAGTTGAAACCGCTACAGACTTTGGTGGAATCGCTGTGCCCGTAGCCCCCCCTGAGCATCCGCCGCCTCACCAAGCGCTACGGCGACGCCACCGTGGTCGACGGCCTGGACCTGGAACTGGCGCCCGGCCGCTGCCACGGCCTGCTGGGCCCCAACGGCGCAGGCAAGACCACCACCCTGCGCCTCGCCCTCGGCCTGATCGGCGCGGACGCCGGCGAGATCGCGCTGATGGGCCACCCCATGCCGCAAGCGGGCGGCGCGGCGCGGCGCCGCGTCGGCGTGGTGCCGCAGACCGACAGCCTGGACCCGGACTTCACGGTACGCGAGAACCTGCTCACCTACGGCCGCTACTTCGGCCTGCCGCACGCCGAGATGGCCGCGCGCATCCCCGAGCTGCTCGCCTTCGCCGGCCTGGAGGGCAAGGCGGAGGCACCCATCGCCAGCCTCTCCGGCGGCATGAAGCGCCGCCTCACCCTGGCGCGCGCCCTCATCAACGACCCCGAACTGATCTTCCTCGACGAGCCCACCACCGGCCTCGACCCGCAGGCCCGCCACCTCATCTGGCAGGGTCTGCGCCGCCTCATCGCCCAGGGCAAGACCCTGCTGCTCACCACCCACTTCATGGACGAGGCCGAGCGCCTGTGCGACGTCATCAGCGTCATGGACCGCGGTCGCATCATCGCCCAGGGCAGCCCGCGCGAGCTGATCCAGGCCCACATCGAGCCGCACGTTGTGGAGGTCTACGGCGAGGGCCTGGCGGCCTGGCGGGACTGCTCGGCGCATTTCTGCCGCCGCTGCGAGACCGTGGGCGAGACCCTGTTCTGCTACACGGACACCCCCCAGGCCGTGGTCGCGGACCTGGAGGCCCAGGGCACCGCCGGCCTGCGCTACCTGCACCGCCCCGCCAACCTGGAAGACGTGTTCCTCAAGCTCACCGGGAGGGACCTGCGTGATTGACCTCGCCTGGTACCCCGTCTGGCTACGCAACTTCAAGGTCTGGCGGAAGCTCGCCGGCCCCTCGCTACTCGGCAACCTCGCCGACCCCCTGCTCTACATGCTCGGCCTGGGCTACGGCCTGGGCGGCCTGCTGCAACGGGTGGACGGCGTGCCCTACCTCAACTTCCTCGCCGCCGGCATGCTGTGCTACAGCGTCATGAACAGCGCCACCTTCGAGACCCTGTATTCCGCCTTCTCGCGCATGCACGTGCAGAAGACCTGGGAGGCCATCCTCAACACCCCGCTGGGGCTGAAGGACGTGCTGCTGGGCGAACTCGCCTGGGCCACCTCCAAGGCCATGCTTTCCGGCGCGGCGATCCTGCTGGTGATCTGGTCACTGGGCCTGCAGGCCGACTTCGCCATGAGCCTGGCTCTGCTGCCCGTGGTCGTCCTCACCGGCTTCTGCTTCGCCGGTCTGGGCCTGGCCATCAACGCCGTCTCGCCCAACTACGACTTCTTCCTCTACTACTTCACCCTCGCCATCACCCCCATGGTGCTGCTGGGCGGCGTGTTCTACCCCCCCTCCGCCCTGCCCGACTGGCTGGCCACGGCGGCCGGCTGGCTACCCTTGACCCATGCCATCGAACTGGCCCGTCCCCTGGTGCTGGGGCGCTGGCCGGAAATGCCCGTGTGGCACGGGGCGGTGCTGGTGGCGTATGGGGTGGCGGGGTTTGCGGCGTCGCTGGTACTGACGCGGCGACGGTTGTTGCGTTAAGCAAGTGCCGGCAATCGGCCTAGAGCGGCCATCACTCCGACGCAACCAGGCATCCAGAACGACTCTTCATTAGACTTGACCTGCTCTTTCGAGTGTCACACTCTACTTCACATCCAGCCTCACCTTTATGCGTTGAACCCGCTCCCCGGCTTCGGCGCATCGTGTGAAGGTCGCGGTCCAATTAACGGAGACAAGGCATGAAAAGATACGCGCTGATCATCGCGCTGTGCGCAAGCGTGCCGGCGCACGCCAGCGTGATTACTTTTGACTGGACATGGACGGGATCAGTCTTTGGCCACCATGCCTCTGGAACGATGTCGTACGACGCCTCCCTCGACGGCTCCGGCATCATCTCCGCAAAGGCCGGCCAGATTTCATCGTTCACGATCACTGGCTACTCGTACGCGACAGAGCTGTTCACTTGGACCTTAGGGACTGACCCGGTGAACAACCCGTTTCAGCTATCTTTCAACACCACTACCGATCAACTCGATTTTGGCGGTTACTGGCCAACCGCCAGCAACTCGGTGGTCTGGGGCAACGATAGTGACAACGCACTCATTTGCGGCACCGGGGCATGCGGGCTCATTCTTGGCGGCAGTTGGAGCGCGTTCGATAGCAAGCCTGCAACCGATAAGTCCCAGTTCAGTTTCACCAGGTCTCCAACGACGCACTCCACGGTGCCCGAACCCACCACCCTCGCCCTCATGGGGCTGGGATTCGCAGGTCTGGGGCTGTCCCGTCGCAAGGCCAAGACACGGTAACCGGCCCACCCCGGGCCATTTCATTCACCACCGCTCTCCACCCGCCGCTCCCAGATCAACACCCCATCCCGCCAAACCTCCCGCACCCGGTGAAACGGGATGGCATGCGTCACGCCATCCTCGTCGACCAGATCGAAGAAGGACGGATTCTCCGCGTCCCAGGCGATCTCGCGCAGGTCGACATGCAGCACCTGCCCGGCGACGCGGTCCCAGTAACCGATGGCGAAGCGGCCCCTGGCGAATTCGGCATCCCAGCGGATGCGGGCGAGCAGTTCGTGGATCGGCTGCATGCGCGGCCTCATCAAAGCGACGGCTCGATACTGCCCCCGCACATCAAAAAAACAAACCCCGCTCTGGGGCAGGGCTCGTTGCGGGGGGGCGGGTAGGCCGGCTTACCAGACGCCGAGGAACTCCAGCATGCCCTTGGCGGCCTCCCGGCCTTCGTAGACCGCGGTGACCACCAGGTCGGAGCCGCGCACCATGTCGCCGCCGGCGAAGACCTTGGGGTTGGCGGTCTGGTAGGCGTGCTTCTGGCCCTTGGCGAGGACGCGGCCGCCCTGGTCGGTGGTGATGCCGAACTCGGCGAACCAGGGCTGCGGGTTGGGGCGGAAGCCGAAGGCGACGACGACGCGGTCGCAGGGGATGATCTCCTCGGAGCCTTCCACCACCACGGGGGTGCGGCGGCCGCGCGCGTCGGGGGCGCCCAGCTCGGTGGTGACCAGCTTGATGCCCTCGACCTTGCCGTTGCCGACGACCTCGACCGGCTGGCGGTTCCACAGGAACTGCACGCCCTCTTCCTTGGCGTTGGCGACCTCGCGCTTGGAGCCGGGCATGTTGGCCTCGTCGCGGCGGTAGGCACAGGTGACGCTGGCGGCGCCCTGGCGGATGGAGGTGCGGTTGCAGTCCATGGCGGTGTCGCCGCCGCCCAGCACCACGACCTTGAGGCCCTTCATGTCGATGAACTCGTCCTGTGGCAGGCCCAGGCAGTGGTTGACGTTGGAGATCAGGAAGGGCAGCGCGGGCATCACGCCGGGCAGGTCCTCGCCGGGGATGCCGGCCTGCATGTAGCTGTAGGTGCCCATGCCGAGGAACACGGCGTCGAAGTCCTTGAGCAGGTCGGCCATCTGCACATCCTTGCCGACCTCGGTGTTGAGGCGGAACTCGATGCCCATGCCCTCGAACACCTCGCGGCGGCGGGTCATGACGCTCTTTTCCATCTTGAACTCGGGGATGCCGAAGGTGAGCAGACCGCCGATCTCCGGATACCTGTCGAACACCACGGCCTTCACCCCATTGCGCGCCAGGATGTCCGCGCAGCCCAGGCCGGCGGGGCCGGCGCCGATGATGGCGACCCGCTTGCCGGTGGCCACCACCTTGCTCATGTCCGGGCGCCAGCCCTGGGCGAAGGCGGTGTCGCTGATGTACTTCTCCACCTGGCCGATGGTGACGGCGCCGGCGCTCACCTGGTTGAGGGTGCAAGAGCCCTCGCACAGGCGGTCCTGCGGGCAGACGCGGCCGCACACCTCGGGCAGGGAGTTGGTCTGGTGCGACAGTTCGGCGGCCTCGAACAGACGTCCCTCATCCACCAGCTTGAGCCAGTTGGGGATGTAGTTGTGCACCGGGCACTTCCACTCGCAGTAGGGGTTGCCGCAGGCCAGGCAGCGGCCGGCCTGTTCCTGGGCCTGATCGGCGCCGAAGGGGGCGTAGATCTCCTTGAACTGGGTCTTGCGGACCTCGGCCGGGGTCTTGTCGCCGTCGCGGCGGGCGATGTTCAGAAACTGGAAAACGTCGGACATGGCATCAATCCTTCAGCAGGCTGTCCAGGGTGAGGGCCTTGGGCTTCACCAGCCAGAAACGGTTCACGACATCGTTGAAGTTCTCCAGCATCCAGCGCGCGCGCGCGGAGCCGGTGTAGAGCAGGTGCTTCTCCAGCTTCTCGCGCAGGAAGGCACGGTGCTCGCCGGTCTTCTCGTCGTTGATGCGGTTGATGTCGACCAATTCGTTGTTGTACTTCTCGGCGAAGTTGCCGTCCTCGTCGAACACCAGGGCGAAGCCGCCGGTCATGCCGGCGCCGACGTTGAGGCCGGTGTTGCCGAGGACGATCACGCAGCCGCCGGTCATGTATTCGCAGCAGTGCTCGCCCACGCCTTCGACCACCGCCAGGGCACCGGAGTTGCGCACGCCGAAGCGCTCGCCCGCCATGCCCGCGGCATACAGCTCGCCACCGGTGGCACCATACAGGCAGGTGTTGCCGACGATGCTGGCGCGGTGCGACTCGAATGCCGAGCCCTTGGGCGGATAGACGATGAGGCGGCCGCCGGACATGCCCTTGCCGACGTAGTCGTTGGCGTCGCCCTCAATCTCCATGGTCAGGCCGTTGTGGTTCCACACGCCGAAGCTCTGGCCGGCGGAGCCGTTCAGCTTGATGTGCAGGCAGTCGGCAGGCAGGCCCTCGGCGCCGTGCGCCTTGGCGATCTCGCCGGAGAGGCGCGCACCGATCGAGCGGTTGACGTTGCGCACGGTGTATTCCAGGCGCTGCGGGGTCTTGGCCTTGATGCCGGCGAGGGCGTCCTTGACCATCTGCTCGGCCAGCTCGCCCTTGTCGAACGAGGGGTTGCGGTCTTCCACGCAGAAGCGCGGCTCGTTGCTGTCGATGCTGCCCTGCGAGAGCAGCACGTCGAGCTTGAGCCGGCCCTGCTTGTCACTCTCGCCCGGCAGCAGGTCGAGCAGGTCGGTGCGGCCGATCAGGTCCTCGAAGCGGCTGACGCCCAGGGCGGCCATCCACTCCCGGGTCTCGCGCGCGACGAAGGTGAAGTAGTTGATCACCATCTCCGGCAGGCCGATGAAGAACTGTTTGCGCAGGCGGCCGTCCTGGGTGGCGACGCCGGTGGCGCAGTTGTTCAGGTGGCAGATGCGCAGGTACTTGCAGCCCAGGGCGATCATGGGCGCGGTGCCGAAGCCGAACGACTCGGCGCCGAGGATCGCGGCCTTGACGACGTCCAGGCCGGTCTTCAGGCCGCCGTCGGTCTGCACGCGCACGCGGCCGCGCAGGCCGTTGGCGCGCAGCACCTGCTGCGCCTCGGTGAGGCCCAGCTCCCACGGCGTGCCGGCGTATTTCACGGAGGTCAGCGGCGAGGCGCCGGTGCCGCCGTCATAGCCGGAGATGGTGATGAGGTCGGCATAGGCCTTGGCCACACCGGCGGCGATGGTGCCGACGCCGGGCTCGGCCACCAGCTTCACCGAGACCAGGGCCTCGGGGTTGACCTGCTTGAGGTCGAAGATCAGCTGCGCCAGGTCCTCGATGGAGTAGATGTCGTGGTGCGGCGGCGGCGAGATCAGGGTGACGCCGGGCTTGGTGCAGCGCAGCTTGGCGATGTGCGGCTCCACCTTCTTGCCGGGCAGCTGGCCGCCCTCGCCGGGCTTGGCGCCCTGCGCGACCTTGATCTGCAGGACCTCGGCGTTGACCAGGTAATGCGCGGTGACGCCGAAGCGGCCGGAGGCGACCTGCTTGATCTTGGACATCTTCACCGTGCCGTAGCGGGCCGGGTCCTCGCCGCCCTCGCCGGAGTTGGAACGGCCACCGATGCGGTTCATGCCTTCCGCCAGGGCCTCGTGCGCCTCGGGCGACAGCGCGCCGAGCGACATGCCGGCGGAGTCGAAGCGCTTGAGGATGCTTTCCAGCGGCTCCACCGCGTCCTCGGCAATGGGCTTGTCCGCCAGCTTCAGCTTCATCAGATCGCGGAACATGGCCACCGGGCGGTTGTTCACGCTCGCCGCATATTCCTTGTAGGCCTCGTAGGAGCCGGTCTGCACCGCCTTCTGCAGTTGCTGCACCACGTCCGGGTTGTAGGCGTGGTACTCCTCGCCGTGCATGAACTTGAGCAGGCCGCCGGCCGACAGGGGCTTGAGCGGGTTGAAGGCGGCCCGCGCCAGCTTCTTCTGGTCCGCCTCGAAGTCGGTGAAATTGGCGCCGGAGACGCGCGAGACAGTGCCCTTGAGGCACATCGCCACCACCTCCTCGTGCATGCCCACCGCCTCGAACAGCTGCGCGCCGCGGTAGCTGGCGATGGCGGAGATGCCCATCTTCGACATGACCTTGAGCAGGCCCTTGTCGATGCCCTTGCGGTAGTTGTACAGGGCCTTCTCGGGCGCCAGCTTGATCTCGCCGCTCTTCACCATCTGCAGGATGGACTGGTAGGCGAGGTAGGGGTACACGGCGGTGGCGCCATAGCCGATCAGCGCGGCGATCTGGTGCGGATCGCGCGCGGCGCCGGTCTTGACGACGATGTTGGCGTCGCAGCGCAGGCCGGCGTCGGTCAAGGCGTGGTGCACGGCGCCGGTGGCGAACAGGGCCGGGATGGGCAGCAGGGCGCGGTCGATCTTGCGGTCGCTCAGCACCACCACCACCTTGCCGGACCTCACGGCCGCCACGGCGTCGGCGGCGAGCTTCTCCAGCGCGCCCTTGAGGTCGGCGGCGGCGGGGTCATACTGCAGGTCGAAGTAGATCGCGGCGTAGGCCGGGTCGCTGCTGGTGGTCACCGCCTTGAAGGCGTCGTGCGACAGCACCGGCGAGTTCAGTTCCATGCGGTGCGCGTGCTCCGGGGTCTCCTCGAACAGGTTGCGCTCGCGCCCGAACACGGTATTGAGCGACATGACGATGGCCTCGCGGATCGGGTCGATCGGCGGGTTGGTCACCTGCGCGAACTGCTGGCGCAGATAGTCGAAGGGCGAGCGCACCTTCTGGCTCAATACCGCCATCGGCGTGTCGTCGCCCATGGAGCCCACCGCCTCCTGGCCGTCCTCGGCCAGCACGCGGATCACCTGGTCCAGCTCCTCGAAGCTGACGTTGAACAGCTTCTGGTGCGTGGCGACGCTGGCGGCATCCATGGCCGGGTAGTCGGTGTCCTGCTCCAGGCCGAACTCGACGCGCTGGGCATGGGTCTTGAGCCAGTCGCGGTAGGGCTGGGCGGACTTGAGCTGAGCGTCGATGTCCTCGGGCAGCAGGAATTTGCCGGTCTCCAGGTCGGCCGCGACCATCTGGCCGGGGCGCACGCGGCCCTTGGCGACGATGTTGTCCGGTCCGCCGTAGTCCCACACGCCCACTTCCGAGGCGATGGTGACGAAACGGTCCTTGGTGATCACGTAGCGCGCCGGGCGCAGGCCGTTGCGGTCCAGCATGCACACGCCGTAGCGGCCGTCGGTCATGACGATGCCGGCGGGGCCGTCCCACGGCTCCATGTGCATGGAGTTGTATTCGTAGAAGGCGCGCAGGTCCGGGTCCATGTTGGTGACGTTCTGCCAGGCCGGCGGCACCATCATGCGCATGGCGCGGAACAGGCCGGCGCCGCCCATCAGCAGGCCTTCCAGCATGTTGTCGAAGCTCATCGAGTCGGAGCCGTTGGTGCCGACCATGGGCCGCACGTCGTCCATGTTGGGGATGAGCGGGCTCTGGAACTTCTGCTCGCGCGCGCGCGACCAGTTGCGGTTGCCCTGCACGGTGTTGATCTCGCCGTTGTGGGCGAGATAGCGGAACGGCTGGGCGAGGCGCCACTCCGGCCAGGTATTGGTGGAGAAGCGCTGGTGGAACACGGCCAGGGCGGACTCGAAGCGCGCGTCGTTCAGGTCCGGGTAGAACACCGGCAGCCAGGACGGCATCACCAGGCCCTTGTACGAGAGGACGCGGCCCGACAGGGTGGGCATGTAGAAGGTGGCATCCGTGCCGGCGACCGCCTTCTCGACGCGGCGGCGGGCGATGTACAGCTTGCGCTCGAAGATCTCCGCCTCGACGCTGGCCGGGCAGTTGACGAACAGCTGCTCGATCACCGGCAGGCTCTTGAGGGCGTATTCGCCGAGCGCGGAGTTGTCGGTGGGCACCTTGCGGAAGCCGGCGGGCTCCAGTCCCTCGGCCTTCAGTTCCTGCGCCAGCAGGTCGCGCGCGCGCTGCGCCAGGGCGGGGTCCTGGTTGAGGAAGGTCAGGCCGGCGGCGAAGCGGGGGGCGAGCTGGATGCCCGCCTCGGCCGCGACGGTGCGCAGGAAGCCCTCGGGCATCTTGAACAGCAGGCCGCAACCGTCACCGGACTTGCCGTCGGCCGCCACCGCGCCGCGATGGGTCATGCAGGCCAGGGAGGAAATGGCGTTCTGGACCAGCTTGTGGGAGGGCTGGTTGTCCAGCTGGGCAATCAGGCCGAAGCCGCAACTGTCCTGCTCGAAATCCGGGCTGTAGAGCGTGCCGCAGAGGCGGCGCTGACGATCATCCATCGCGACCTAACTCATTCATTCGTCGGGAAAAAGGGCGGGAATTTTAGCGTAAGCCCCGCCCCGCGCCAACAGCGGCGCTGGGATGGGCCTCAGCGCGTACCCAGGAGAATGGCTTCGGCGCACCACTCCCGCAGCAGCGCCTCGACATGCCGGCGCATCGCCACGGGGTCGGCATGCCCCAGCTCGGCGCCCAGGACGAGGGCGGCCGCCTCACCGCTCGGCGCAGGAGATCCCTGCAGCAGGGCGAGCAGGCGCGCGCTGGCGGCGTTGAGCAGCTTGAAGCGCACCGTGAGCCCACGGTCGCGCCAGGCGACCAGGAAGGTCGGGGTCTCGGGAGGTTCCGCGGGCCGGAAGCGCGGCGACAGGCGATGCACCGGCCAGCGGTAGGCCAGCACGCGCAGCACCGGGTTGAGCAGCGGGGCGCCGGTCATGGCGTCGCCCTCCGGGTCGTGCGGCGGCAGATCGCGGTCGCGGTCCGAGGTGTCGAGTTCCAGCTCCACCCATTCGTAGTGCGCCAGCTCCGGCAGGAAGGCGGGGAAGTCCTCTGGCAGGGGCCACTCGTCCTGCAGGAAGCGCAGAAACTCCTCGGGGATCTGGCGGAAGTACGGGGTGTGGCAGGCGTGGTCGCGGAAGAACGCGCGCACCATGCGGCGCCAGCGCCGCACACCCAGGACCTTGCGGCAGACCGGGAAGCAGGCGAGCAGGAAACCCTCCAGATTGTTGTACAGCAGCTCCTCGTACACGCGCATGCGTGCCGCGGCGGCACCCGCCGGACGAGGGTTCTCCCGGGGATCGCGGATGCGTGCGGCGAAGGCGCGCTGGTAAGCCTGGAAGGCCATCATGCGGCCGCGCGCGCGCGCCCGGCCTGCGCGGCCTGGGCGGTGGCGATACGCCGCACCTCCGGCAACAGCTCGGCGAGCGGCGGGATGTTGAAGTCGCGTTCCAGGCAGGTGGGATGCACGCCCAGGAGCGCGTAGGCGGTGTCCAGCAACCGCCACACGGGGTCGATCACCGGCGCACCGTGGGTGTCGATGATCAGGTCAGGCGCCTCCTGGTAGTGCCCCGCCATGTGCATGTAGACGATGCGCTCCGCGGGCATGCGCCCCAGGTAGTCGACCGGATCGAAACCGAAGTTGACGCTGTTCACATAGACGTTGTTCACGTCCAGGTGCAGCCAGCAGTCCGCCTCCTCCAGCACGGCGTTGACGAACTCGGGCTCGCTCATCTCGCTGATGGGGGCGGCCACGTAGTAGCTGGCGTTCTCGATGGCGATGCGTTGGCCGAGGATGTCCTGCGCCTGGCGGATGCGCGCCGCGACGTACTTCACCGCCTCCCAGGTCGCGGGGATGGGCAGCAGGTCGTAGAGATGGCCGTGGTCGGAGCAGTAGGACAGATGCTCGGTATAGAGGGTAATGCCGTGCTCGGCCATGAAGGCCCGGATCTTCTTCAGCAGGACCTGGTCCAGCGGCATCGGGCCGCCGAGGGAGAGCGAAAGGCCGTGACAGACGAAGGGGCGTTGTTCCGTGAAGGCGCGCAGGTCGCGTGCATGACGGCCGCCCTGATCGACCCAGTTCTCGGGCGCCAGCTCGAAGAAGGCGATGTCCTGCGGGAGCCCGGCGGACAGCGCGGCCTGAAGGTCGGGGATCAGGTCGCGCCGGAAACCGAGTCCCGCGCCGTGCAGGCGCGGGTCACTCATGGCACGTCGCCGATCACTTCTTGGGCGCCGCGCCGCACTTGCCTTCGGCCGCCTTGGCGCCACCGCACTTGCCGTCCTTGGCCTTCTCGGCGCTGGTCTTGCCCTGAGTGGCCTTCTTGGCGTCGCCCTTCATGGCGCCGCCGCATTTGCCCTCGCCACACTTGCCCTCGGCGGCCTTGGCACCGCCGCATTTGCCTTCCTTGGCCTTGGTGCCGCCGCACTTGCCCTCGGCAGCCGCCACCTGATAGCCCTTCGCCATGGACTGCGAGGCGAAGGGGTTGTCGGCGGCGGTGGCGGGCGCAGCGGCCAGGCTGGCGGCGATGGCGGAACCCAGGGCCAGGGTCAGTGCGGTCTGCTTGTTGCGTTTCATGGTCGTTTCCTCTCGATGGTTATGGATCGCGTTTCGCGCCCCGGCATCCCCGCCGCGGTCGCTCGACGGCTCGCAATTTAGGCGCCGCGCGAGCCGCACGGCAAGTAAATTTTTGTTTAGGAATTAACAGGATACGGAGGTCCTCAGGCTCTTGACTGCACCCGCGCGTGGCCCATATTGGTAGCAGGAAGGCACACGGTTTCACGAGGCTTTCCGGAAAGGAGTGTGCAATGAGCAACATCGTTAAACGTGAACCTTTCGCCATCAACGATCTGTTCGACGATCTGTTCAAGGGCTTCTGGGTCAGACCCATGCGCTGGCCGGGTGAAATGGCCGAGATGGAATCCATCCGCATGGACGTGAAAGAGGACGAGAAGGCCTACACGGTGCATGCCGAGATGCCGGGCGTGAAGAAGGAGGACATCCATATCAGCATCGAAGGCGAGACCGTCTCCATCTCCGCCGAGGTCAAGAAGACCAGCGAAGAGAAGGAAGGCGAGAAGGTCCTGCGCAGCGAGCGCTATTACGGCAAGGTCTCGCGCAGCTTCAACCTGGGCAAGCCCATCGACGAGGCCGCCGCGGAAGCGAAGTTCGCCGATGGCGTGCTTGAACTGGTGCTGCCCAAGAAGGCGGGTGCCGTCGCCAAGGAATTGACCGTCCACTAGCGTTCATCCACTGCTTGGAAGAGGGCGGCCGCGGCCGCCCTTTCTGTTTCCTGTGCCGGCACGGGTAATATTCGCCCGTTCGCGTTTCCGGAAGCCGCCATGTCCATTGCCGATCTCGCCCCCACCACCAAGGCCAAGGTCATCGCCGAGGCCCTGCCCTACATCCAGCGCTTCTGGGACAAGACCATCGTCATCAAGTACGGCGGCAACGCCATGACCGACCCGGTGCTGAAGGCCGCGTTCGCGCGCGACGTGGTGCTGCTCAAGCTGGTGGGCCTCAACCCGGTGGTGGTGCACGGCGGCGGCCCGCAGATCGAGGACCTGCTGAAGCGCGTGGGCAAGAAGGGCGAGTTCATCCAGGGCATGCGCGTGACCGATGCCGAGACCATGGAAGTGGTGGAGATGGTGCTGGGCGGCCAGGTCAACAAGGAGATCGTCAACCTGATCAACCAGGCCGGCGGCAAGGCGGTGGGCGTGACCGGCAAGGACGGCAGCTTCATCCGCGCCAAGAAGCTGATGGTGGAGAACAAGGAGAACCCCGGCGACCTGATCGACATCGGACTGGTCGGCGAGATCACCAAGATCGACCCCAGCCTGATCGCCTTCCTCGATTCCGGCGACTTCATCCCGGTGATCGCCCCCATCGGCGTGGGCGAGGGCGGCGAGACCTACAACATCAACGCCGACGTGGTGGCCGGCAAGCTCGCCGAGGTGCTGAAGGCGGAGAAACTGGTGCTGCTCACCAACACCCCCGGCGTGCTTGACAAGGACGGCAATCTGCTTACCGGCCTGACGCCGAAGAAGATCGACGAACTGGTGGCGGACGGCACCCTCTCCGGCGGCATGCTGCCCAAGATCGGCTCCGCGCTGGACGCGGCGAAGAGCGGCGTGCCCTACGTGCACATCATCGACGGCCGCGTCGAGCACGCCCTGCTGCTGGAGATCATGACCGACCAGGGCGTCGGCACCCTGATCAAGTCTTCCTGACCACCGCCACGCCGCGAGGGGACCCCGTGGACTACAAGCTCAAGCGCATCATCCTCGGCGTGACCGGCGGCGTCGCCGCGTACAAGGCGGCGGAACTGGCGCGCCTGCTGGTCAAGGACGGCCTCGACGTGCAGGTGGTGATGACCGAGGCGGCGCGCCACTTCGTCGGCGCCGCCACCTTCCAGGCCATCACCGGCCACCCGGTGTTCGCCGACCTGTGGGACGAGCGCGTCGACAACGGCATGGCGCACATCGACCTGACGCGCGGCGCCGACGCCATCCTGGTCGCCCCCGCCACCGCCGACTTCCTCGCCAAGCTGGCGCAGGGCCGTTCCGACGACCTGCTCTCCACCCTCTGCCTGGCGCGCGACTGCCCGCTGCTGGTGGCGCCGGCGATGAACCGGCAGATGTGGGAGGCGCCTGCGACGCAGCGAAACGCCGCCCTCCTGAAGCAGGACGGCGTCACCCTGCTGGGCCCCGACTGCGGCGAACAGGCGTGCGGCGAGACCGGCCTCGGCCGCATGCTGGAGCCGCAGGACCTGCTCGACGCCCTGCAGGCGCGCTTCCAGCCCAAGCCGCTCACCGGCCTCAAGGTGGTGATCACCGCCGGCCCCACCTACGAGGCGATCGACGCGGTGCGCGGCATCACCAACGCCAGCTCCGGCAAGATGGGCTACGCGGTGGCGCGCGCCGCCCTCGAAGCGGGCGCCGAGGTCACCCTGGTGTCCGGCAGGACCTGCCTGAAGCCGCCCGTCGGCGCCGACTTCGTGCCGGTGGTGAGCACGGCGGAGATGATGGCGGCGGTGGACGCGGTGATCGACGCGGCCGACATCTTCATCGGCGTCGCCGCCGTGGCGGACTACTACGTGCTCAACCCCAGCGAGCAGAAGATCAAGAAGGACGCCCACATCCTCACCCTGGAACTGGCGCCCAACCCGGACATCCTCGCCAACGTCTCCAGCCGGCCCAAGCCGCCGTTCTGCGTCGGCTTCGCCGCGGAGAGCGAGAACCTGGAGGAATACGCCGAGCTGAAGCGGCGCCGCAAGCACCTGCCGCTGATCGTCGCCAACGACGTGCGCGAGGCCATCGGCACCGACGAGGTGCAGCTCTATCTGCTCGACGAGGCCGGCCGGCACGTGCTCGAGAGGGCCGACAAGCGCACCCAGGCGCGCCGCCTGGTGGCGCACATCGCCAGGCTGTACAACAACCGTTATCAATGAAATCAAGTTGGCCGACTTCGGTCGGCAGAGGGCGGCAGGCCCCCGACTGACCGCTGCCAACCGTTAACTGCAAACTTGGACAAAACATGCAAGTCGACCTGAAGATCCTGGACGAGCGCGTACGCGACCAGCTGCCCCACTACGCCACCCCCGGCAGCGCCGGCCTGGACCTGCGCGCCTGCCTGGACGAGCCCGTCACCCTCAACCCCGGCGAGACGCGGCTCATCCCCACCGGCCTGGCCATCCACCTGGAGGACGCCGGCTACGCGGCGATGATCCTGCCGCGCTCCGGCCTGGGCCATAAGCACGGCGTGGTGCTGGGCAACCTGGTGGGCCTGATCGACTCCGACTACCAGGGCCAGCTCATGGTCTCGCTGTGGAACCGCGGCCAGGAGGCCTTCACCGTGCAACCCTTCGAGCGCATGGCGCAGATGGTGATCGTGCCGGTGGTGCAGGCGAGCTTCCAGGTGGTCGAGGAGTTCGGCCAGAGCGCGCGCGGCGAAGGCGGCTTCGGCAGCACCGGCAAGGCCTGACCCCCACCCGACACCCCCGGACCCATGATGACCCAGATCCCGAAATGCCCCCAGTGCAGCTCCGAACTCACCTATGAAGACGGGGAGATGTACGTCTGCCCGGAATGCGCGCACGAATGGCCGAAGGCCGGCGCCGCGCCGGAGGGCGAGGCGCAGCGCGTGTACAAGGACGCCAACGGCAACGTGCTGCAGGACGGCGACAGCGTGACCGTGATCAAGGACCTCAAGGTCAAGGGCTCGTCGCTGGTGGTGAAGGTGGGCACCAAGGTCAAGAACATCCGCCTGGTCGACGAGGACCACGACATCGACTGCAAGATCGACGGCATCGGACCGATGAAGCTCAAGTCCGAGTTCGTGAAGAAGCTGTAAGGCCGCCCGACAGGCCGACAGGCCGCTAGCACTGCTCCCACGGCAACCCGTCGAAGCGCCAGCCGTTCTTCGTGGAGCGGCGGTGGTGCTCGTCCAGTTCGCCCTCGAAACCGTACAGCACGTTGTAGACGTCGCTGAAGCCGTGCTGCTCCAGGAACTCCCCCGCCTCCTTCGAGCGGTTGCCGGAGCGGCAGATCAGCACCACCGGCCGGTTGTGCGAGGCGGCGATGCGCACCTCGCCGAGGAAACGCGGGTTGAGGTCCCAGTTCTCGCCCTCGTACCAGGGGATGAGGATGGCGCCGAGGGGATGGCCGACGAACAGGAATTCCCATTCCGAACGGCAGTCGATGAACACGGCGCTGGGATTGCCTTCGAGAAACGCGGCAGTTTGCCTGGGGGTCAGATGTTGCATGTTCCTGTCTCCTCGACCTCGCCCGGAGGTACCTTAAGTATCTGATTTTGCCTATCATAGCCGGCCTTTCACGCCCCGGCTCCGGCCGGCCAACTCCCCCATGTCCGACCGCGCCGAACTCATCCGCCAGCACGCCGCCCGCCGCATCCTGATCCTGGACGGCGCCATGGGCACCATGATCCAGCGCTACAAGCTGCAGGAGGCGGACTACCGCGGCACGCGCTTCGCCGACTGGCCGCGCGACCTCAAGGGCAACAACGACCTGCTGCTGCTCACCAAGCCGGAGGTGATCCGCGAGATCCACGCCCAATACCTGGCCGCCGGCGCGGACATCCTGGAGACCAACACCTTCAACGCCAACAGCATCTCCATGGCCGACTACGGCATGGAGGCGCTGGTGCACGAGCTGAACTTCGAGGGCGCGCGCCTGGCGCGCGAGGTCGCCGACCAGTATTCGACCCCGGACAAGCCGCGCTTCGTCGCCGGCGTGCTGGGCCCCACCAGCCGCACCCTGTCGATCTCCCCGGACGTGAACGACCCGGGGTATCGCAACGTGTCCTGGGACGAGCTGGTGGCCACCTATTACCAGGCCACCGACGGCCTGGTGAAGGGCGGCGCGGACCTGCTGCTGATCGAGACCATCTTCGACACCCTCAACGCCAAGGCTGCGGTGTTCGCGGTGAAGCAGTACTTCGATGACGTGGGCCAGACCTGGCCGATCATGATCTCCGGCACCATCACCGACGCCTCCGGCCGCACCCTGTCCGGACAGACCGTGGAGGCGTTCTGGAACTCCCTGCGCCACGCCGAGCCCCTGTCCTTCGGCTTCAACTGCGCCCTCGGCGCCAAGGACCTGCGCCAGCACGTGGCGGAGATCGCCGCGAAGGCGGACTGCCTGGTCTCCGCGCATGCCAACGCCGGCCTGCCCAACGCCTTCGGCGGCTACGACGAGACGCCCGGGCAGATGGCCGAGGCGATGCGCGAATGGGTCGGGCACGGCTTCCTCAACATCGTCGGCGGCTGCTGCGGCACCACGCCGGACCACATCCGGGCGATCGCCGAGGCGGTGGCGGGCTTCGCGCCGCGCACCCCGCCGGCCATCGAACCCAAGCTGCGCGTCTCGGGCCTGGAGGCCTACAACCTGGGCGCCGGCGACCTGTTCTGCAACGTCGGCGAGCGCACCAACGTCACCGGCTCGGCCAAGTTCAAGCGCCTGGTCCTGGAAGGCAACTACGACGAGGCCCTGGACGTGGCGCGCCAGCAGGTGGAGGCGGGCGCGCAGGTGATCGACATCAACATGGACGAGGCCATGCTGGACGGTGAGAAGGCCATGGTGCGCTTCCTCAACCTGATCGCCAGCGAGCCGGACATCGCCAAGGCCCCGATCATGCTCGACTCCTCCAAGTGGGAGATCATCGAGGCGGGCCTCAAGTGCGTGCAGGGCAAGCCCATCATCAACTCCATCTCGCTCAAGGAGGGCGAGGCGGCGTTCGTCGAGAAGGCCCGGCTGGCGCGGCGCTACGGCGCGGCGGTGATCGTCATGGCCTTCGACGAGACCGGCCAGGCCGACACCTACGCGCGCAAGACCGAGATCTGCCAGCGCGCCTACCGCATCCTCACCGAGCAGCTGCATTTCCCGGCCGAGGACATCGTCTTCGACCCCAACATCTTCGCCGTCGCCACCGGCATCGAGGAACACGCCAACTACGCCGTCGACTTCATCGAGGCGACGCGCTGGATCCGCCAGAACCTGCCGCACGCGCACGTCTCCGGCGGCGTCTCCAACGTCTCCTTCTCGTTCCGCGGCAACGAGCCGGTGCGCGAGGCCATCCACACCGTGTTCCTCTACCACGCCATCCAGGCGGGCATGGACATGGGCATCGTCAACGCCGGCCAGCTCGGCGTGTACGACGAGATCCCGGCCGAGCTGCGCGCGCTGGTCGAGGACGTGGTGCTGAACCGCCGCGCCGACGCGGGCGACCGCCTGGTGGCCGCCGCCGACTCGGTGAAGGGCCAGGCCAGGGAGGCCACCGAGGACCTCGCCTGGCGCGAGAAGCCGGTCGGCGAGCGCCTCACCCATGCCCTGGTGAAGGGCATCACCCAATACATCGAGGCGGATACGGAAGAGGCCAGACAATCCTTCGACCACCCGGTGAAGGTGATCGAAGGCCCGCTCATGGACGGCATGAACGTGGTCGGCGACCTGTTCGGCGCGGGCAAGATGTTCCTGCCCCAGGTGGTGAAGTCGGCGCGCGTCATGAAGCAGGCGGTGGCCTACCTCACCCCCTATATCGAGGCGACCAAGAGCGCGGGCTCCAGCAAGGGCCGCATCCTCATGGCGACGGTGAAGGGCGACGTGCACGACATCGGCAAGAACATCGTCGGCGTGGTGCTGGGCTGCAACGCCTACGACGTGATCGACCTCGGCGTCATGGTGCCGGCGGACCGCATCCTCGACACCGCCGTGGCGGAAAACGTCGACATCATCGGCCTGTCCGGCCTCATCACCCCCAGCCTGGAGGAGATGAGCCACATCGCCTCGGAGATGCAGCGCCGCGGCATGCAGCAACCCCTGCTGATCGGCGGCGCCACCACCAGCCTCGCGCACACGGCGGTGAAGATCGACACCCAATACACCGGCCCGGTGGTGTACGTGAAGGACGCCTCGCGCGCCGTGGGCGTGTGCACCAACCTGCTGTCGCCGGACCTGCGCGCGGACTACATCGCCCGGACCAAGGCGGACTACGTCGGCGTGCGCGAGCGCCACGCCGCGCAACAGGGCGAGAGCAAGCGCGTCCCCCTGGCGGCGGCGCGCGCCAACAAGTTCAAGACGGACTGGGCGAACTACGCCCCACCCGCGCCCAGGCAACCGGGCATCCACGTATTGCGCGAATACGACCTCGCCGAGCTGGCCGCCTGCATCGACTGGACGCCCTTCTTCCAGGCCTGGGAGCTGCACGGCCGCTACCCGCGCATCCTGGAGGACGAGGTGGTGGGCGAGGAGGCGAGGAAGCTGTTCGCCGACGCCCAGGCCATGCTGCGCAGGATCGTCGACGAAAAATGGGTGGAGGCGCGCGCGGTGTTCGGTCTGTTCCCCGCCAACGCGGTGGGCGACGACATCGAGCTCTACGCCGACGCCGCCCGCGACGAGCCCCTCATGACCTGGCACAACCTGCGCCAGCAGACGCAGCGCCCCGAGGGCCAGCCCAACTGGTGCCTGGCCGATTTCGTCGCACCGAAGGACAGCGGCGTCGCGGACTGGATGGGCGCCTTCGTGGTCACCGCCGGCATCCGCGAGGCGGAGAAGGTCAGGGAATTCGAGGCGCAGCACGACGACTACCAGGCCATCCTCTTCAAGGCCCTGTGCGACCGTCTCGCCGAGGCCTTCGCCGAGCGTCTGCACCAGCGCGTGCGCACCGAGTTCTGGGGCTACGCGGCGGACGAGCGCTTGAGCAACGAACAACTGATCGACGAGGCCTACCAGGGCATCCGCCCCGCCCCCGGCTACCCCGCCTGCCCCGAGCACACGGAGAAGGGCGGGCTGTTCGAGCTGCTGAACGTCACCGAGCACATCGGCGTCAGCCTCACCGAGAGCTACGCCATGCTGCCGCTCGCCTCCGTCTCCGGCTTCTACCTCAGCCACCCGGACAGCCGCTATTTCGCGGTCGCCAAGATCGACCGCGACCAGGTCGAGGACTACGCGCGCCGCAAGGGCTGGGACCTCGCCACCGCGGAGCGCTGGCTCGCCCCCAACCTCGGCTACGCCCGCTGAGCCCGTCTTGCCCGCCACGTCCGTCACCCTGGAGATCGCCACCCTGCCCCTGCCCGAGGGCAAGGGCATGCTGGGCATCACGCACTGCCCCGGCACCTGCGACGCCGGGGTGCGGCCGGGCGCCTCGCCGCGCGACCTGGACAACGACCTCGCCGCCATCCGCGCCTGGGGCGCGGACGCCCTGCTGACCCTGATCGAGCAGCGCGAGTTCGAGCGCCTCAAGGTCAGCCGCCTGGGCGAGCTGGCGGAGGCGGCCGGCCTGGAGTGGCACCACCTGCCGATCCGCGACATGGAGGTGCCGGACTGGCAGTTCGGCCGCCGCTGGGTCTATTCCGGCATGCGCCTGCGCCAGCTGCTGCGCCGCGGCGGCCGCGTGGTGGTGCACTGCCGCGCCGGCCTGGGGCGTGCCGGCACCATGGCCGCGCACCTCCTCGCCGAGCTGGGCGTGCCGCCCGCCGAGGCGATCTCGCAGGTGCGTCGGGCGCGGCGCGGCGCGATCCAGAACGAGGCGCAGGAACAGCACGTGCGCGAGGTGCGCGTGATCCCCGCGGCGCGCGACGAGCGCCTGTCGCGGCGGCTCGCCTGCCTGCTCGGCGGCGCACTGGGCGACGGCTTCGGCCACCCCATCGAGTTCGACAAGCTGCCGGCGATCCAGCGTCGTTTCGGCCCTGAAGGACAGCGCGAACCGCAGTTCGAGCAGGAACAGCTGCTGGTCACCGACGACACCCAGCTCAGCCTCTTCACCCTCGAGGGCCTGACGCGGGGGATGCTGAACGGCGCCGCGGACGACGACGCCCTGCTGCGCGACGTGCGCCTGTCCTATCTGGACTGGCTGGAATGCCAGGGCGGCCGCACCAACGGCAACGCCGCCAGCCGCCTCATGAAGCACGCCGCGCTGCACGTGCGGCGCGCCCCCGGCAAGACCTGCGTGACGGCCCTGCAGGCGGGCGGACACGGCACGCCGGAGGCCCCCATCAACGCCAGCAAGGGCTGCGGCGGCGTCATGCGCATCGCCCCGGTGGGCCTGCTGCCGAACATCGACGCGGTGCGCGCCTTCTCCCTGGGCATGCGCTGCGCCGCCCTGACCCACGGCCACCCGGATGCCTACCTGCCCGCCGGCATCCTCGCCGCCACCGTGCACCTGCTGCTGCAGGGCCAGACCCTGCTCGCCGCGGCGCGCCAGGCGCGCGAGTTCGCGCTCGGCCATGCCGGCCACGAGGCGACGGTGGCGCGCCTGGACGCGGCGCTGCGCGCCGCCCCCCACCCCTACCTCGGCCGGCTGCCGCCGGAACTGGGCCTGGGCTGGCAGGGCGACGAGGCGCTCGCCATCGCCGTGTATGCCGCCACGCGCAGCATCGACTTCGCCACCGTGGCGGGGATCGCCGCCAACCACGACGGCGACTCCGACACCACCGCGGGCCTCGCCGGCATGCTGTTCGCCGCGCAATACGGCCTGGCGGCGCTGCCCCACGCATGGGTCCGCCGCCTCGACGTGCTGGACGCGATCTGCGATGTCGCCGACTGGGCGCAGCCCGTATGGTGCGGGGAGGTACGGTGAGCGCCACCCCCTTTGCCAGCGAGGCGGCGCTGCATCAGGCCTTCGCGCAAGGCCTGGAGGACATGCTGGCGCGCCACGGCGGCCTGGGCGTGTATGTCCTCGGACTGGCCAACGCCGCCTACGACGCGGCGCTCTGGGAACACCTGCGCGCGCCGCTGCAGGCCCTGCACCAGCGCCACGAGGCGGCGATCCGCGAGGCCCTGCGGCACGGCCGGCGCGTGGCCGAGCCGGAGGACGACCTGCTGGTGTTCCTCAAGCTGATGGCGATCGGCTTCGAGCACATCGCCCCCACCGCCTGGCGCGACGCCGGCCCCTGGCGCATCCAGTTCAACCCGATCCGCGCCCTGCGCCCGCCGCGCGCCAGCGGCGGCACGGTGGAGGGGCTGCTGCGCCCCTTCGACGCGGCCGGCTTCCATTTCAACAAGCCCTTCCTCGCCAGGGAGGTGCTGTGGTCGGGCGAACTCGCGGGCAAACCCGCGCGCCTGCTCTACAACAAGTTCCCCTTCGCCCCCCTGCACGGCCTGCTGGTGCCGGAGCCGGAACGCTGCCTGCCGCAGTGGCTCACGCCGGAACTGCACGGCTGGGCCTGGGCGGTCGCGACGGCGGCGGGCGAGGGCCTGCCCGACCTCGGCATCGCCTACAACAGCCTGGGCGCGCAGGCCTCGGTGAACCACCTGCACTTCCAGAGCTTCACGCGCGCCGACGCGCTGCCGCTGCTCTCCCCCACCTTCCGCCACAACGGCGGGACGCTGGACTACCCCCTGCCCTGCCTGGTGGCGGAGGAGGCCACCGAGGCGTGGCTGATCCTCGACGAGCTGCACCAGGCCGGCACGCCCTACAACCTGGTCTACACGCGGGAACGGGTGCACATCCTGCCGCGCCGCGCCCAGGGCAGCCTGCCGCTGCCCGCGTGGAGCGCCGGCCTGGCGTGGAGCGAGCTGGCGGGGGCGATGACGGTGTTCAGCCGCGAGGATTTCGATGCCTTGGCGGAACCGGAGATCGCGGCGACGCTCTCAGCCTTGGCGCCCTGATCCCCACCCCCTGTCCTCCACCCCGCGCCACCCTTTCACACCGCCCCTCGTCATGGCATTGTTCGCGGGCATGCCGCCCCTGCCGATCCTCATCCTCCGCCGCCTGGCCCACTATGCCGCGTACGTCGCCGGCGCGGCGGTGATCGTCATGTGCCTGGTGGCCCTGGTGCTGAAGTTCTGGTTCATGCCCGACGTGGGCCGCTACCGCCCGGACCTGGAGGCGGCGGTGAGCCGGGTGGTCGGCGTGCCGGTGCGCATCGGCACGCTGGCGGCGGACTGGCAGGGCATCAACCCGCGCCTCACGCTCGGCGACGTGCGCCTGCAACCGGCGCGCGGCGAGCCGCTGGTGGTGCCACGCGTCGAGGCCCTGGGTTCGTGGTGGTCGCTGGCGCTGCTGGACGTGCGCCTCGCGCGCATCCAGATCGAACGCCCCAGCCTGCCGCTGCGCCGCGCCGCCGACGGCATCGTCTACCTCGCCGGCATCCCCCTCAACACCCCCAGCGCGCCCAGCCCCTTCCCGGACTGGCTGCTGCGCCAGCCGCGCATCGTCGTGCGCGACGCGCAACTCAGCTGGCTCGACGAGCGGCTCGGCGCGCCGGTGCTCGAGCTGCGGCAGGTGCGGCTGCTGCTGGAGAACCGTTTCGGCCGGCATCGCGCCGGCGTCGTCGCCCTGCCGTCCGCCGCCGCCTCGCGCCTGGAACTGCGCGCCGACCTGCGCGGCGCATCGGTCCACACGCCCGACAGCTGGTCCGGGCAGCTCTACGCCCAGGCCAGCCAGGCCGACTTCGGCACCTGGGGACGATGGGTGCCGTGGGCGCAGCAGTCGGTGAAGTCCGGCGTCGGCGACCTGCGCTTCTGGCTCGACATCAAGCGCGGGCAGGCGGTCGGCCTGACCGGCGACGCGCACCTGCGCGACATCGCCCTCAGCATCCGCCAGGACCTGCCGGACCTGCGCTTCGCCAGCCTGAGCGGGCGCATGGGCTGGGGCCGCGAAAAGACGGCGCACACCCTGTTCGTGGAGCGGCTGCGCTTCCAGGCCCCGGAGGCACCGCCCGCCGACCCGGCGAGCCTGCGCCTGACCCTCACGCCGGCCGAGGGCGGCGGCTTCCGGCGCATCGAGGCGAGCGCCGACAACCTGCGCCTCGAGGCCATGACCGCGCTGACCGGCGCCCTGCCGCTGCCGCGCGGCAGCCACGACCTGATCGCCGCGCTCAAGCCGCGCGGCCTGGTGGAGCACGCGCAGGGACACTGGGCGGGGCAGGACGATTACGCCCTCAGCCTGAAGATCCACCAGGCGGGCGCCGAGGCCTACCAGCGCCTGCCCGCGCTCTCCGGCCTCGATGCCCTGATCGAGGCGAACCAGAAGGGCGGCCGCGTCACCCTCGCGGGCACCCAGTTCAACCTGAGCTGGCCGCAGGTTTTCCGCCACGACATGCGCTTCGACAAGCTGGATGCGCAGGCGGACTGGCGCTTCGAGCCGGACCGCCTGGCCCTGGAGTTCCAGGCGCGGCGCCTGGCCAACGCCGATCTCGAGGGCACGGCACACGGCCACATCCTCCTGCCCAGGGGCGGCACGCCGCGCGTGGACATCGCCGCGCACCTCGCCTGGGGTCAGGCCAGCGCCGTGCACCGCTACCTGCCGCACAAGGTGGCGCAGGACGCCTACGAATGGCTCAAGCGCGCCCTGGTCGGCGGGCACGCGGAAAACGTCCGCCTCACCCTCAAGGGCGACCTGCGCGACTTCCCCTTCGATCACGGCGGCGGCGAGTTCCGCGTCGGCATGAGGCTGGTGGACGGCATATTGGCCTACGCGCCCGGCTGGCCACGCATCGACGGTGTGCGGGGCGAACTGGTGTTCCACGACAAGGCGATGTCCCTCACCGCCGACACCGGGCGCGTCCTCGACGCGCGGCTCGGCCCCGTGAAGGTGCTGATCCCCGATCTGCACTACACGCCGGACGAGGTGGCGCTGATCGAGGGCCGCGCCAGCGGCGCCACCCGCACCTTCCTGGAGTTCATCCGCCAGTCGCCGGTGGACCGCTACACCGACCACTTCGTGCGGCCGTTCTCCGCACAGGGCGACGGCATCCTCGAACTGAAGCTGCGCCTGCCCCTGCGCAGCGTCGTCGACACCACGGTGGGCGGCGCCTACACCTTCCTCGACAACCGCGTCAGCCCCGGCGCGGACCTGCCCGCGCTGGAGGACGTCAAGGGCAGCCTCACCTTCACCGAGAAGGCCGTGCAGGCGGCCGGCATGCGCATGCGCATCCTCGACATGCCGGCGGAGCTGGACCTGAACAGCCAGGAGGGCGCGGGGCTGCGTGCGCAGATCCGTGGCACCGCCCATGCCGAGACCCTGTGGCCGCATCTGCCGGCGGTGCTGGCCAGGCGCCTGCGCGGCAGCGCCCAGTGGCAGGCGCGGATCGACCTGGGCGGCGGCGGCCAGGCATCGGGCATCCAGGTCGATTCGGACCTGGTCGGCCTGGCGCTCGACCTGCCCGCGCCGCTGGGCAAGACGGCGGCGCAGGGCGTGCCCTTGCAGGTCCGGCACCTGCCCGGCGGGGAGGACGGCGGCCGGCTCGGCGCGCGCTACGGCGGCCTGGCCAGCCTGCGTGCGCACATCCCGCGCAACGGCGAGCCGCGCGTCAACGTCCGCCTGGGCGGCGACGAGGCGGAGGAACCGAAGGCGGCGGGCCTGTGGATCAGCGGCAGCCAGCGCTTCCTCGACCTCGATGCCTGGCGCCGGCTCGACTGGGGTGCGCCCACGGCAACGCAGGGCGAGGCGGACGACCGGTCGTCGCCGGCGTTCCGCGAGGCGAACCTCGCCTTCAACGAGCTGCGCGTCCTCGATCGTCGCCTGCACGACACCGTGGTGCGCCTGCACCCTTCCGGCAAGGGCTGGAACCTGATGCTCGCTGGCAAGGAGGTCGCCGGGGAGCTGGTCACCGTGCCGGAGGCTGGCGGCACGCGCGTGATCGCCAACTTCAGACGCCTGGCCGTGCCGGATGCCGAGGCCGGTGCCGCGCCCGTCAGCGCGGGGGCGATCAGCGCCGGCGCGGGCCAGTTGAGCGGCCTCGAACTCACCGCGCAGTCCCTGACCTGGAAGCAGCGCGACCTGGGCGAGGCGCGCCTGCGCATGACGCCCGCGAAGGGCGGCTTCCAGGTCGAGCGCTTCCTGCTAGCCCCGCCGGAGGGCCGTCTGGAGGCGAGCGGCCTGGTGTCGAGCCAGGCGCGCCGCCCGACCCGCCTGAAGCTCAAGCTCGCGACGCAGAATCTCGGCCGGCTCCTGGCGCGCTTCGGCTACGCCGACGCCATCAAGGGCGGCGAGGCGGAACTGGCCGGCAGCCTCGGCTGGCAGGGCGGCATCGAGGACTTCGACCTGCGCAGCCTGGACGGCGACCTGGCGTTCAAGGCCGGCCACGGCCAGTTCCTCAAGGTCGACCCGGGCGCGGCGCGCCTGATCGGCGTGCTCAGCCTGCAGTCGCTGCCGCGCCGCATCAACCTGGACTTCCGCGACGTGTTCTCGCAGGGCTTCGCATTCGACGAGATCGTCGGCCAGGTGCACATCGAGAACGGCGCCGCCTACACCAAGGACCTGCGCATGAACGGCCCGGCGGCGCAGATCCGCATGAGCGGCGTGGTCAATCTGCCCGGCGAGACGCAGAACCTGACGCTGCAGATCCAGCCGCGCATCGAGGACACCGTGGCGGTGGCGGGCGCCCTCCTCGGCGGCCCGGCGGTGGGCCTGGGCACGCTGCTGGCGAACAAGGTGCTGAAGAACCCGATCGGCCAGGTGGCGGAGTTCGGCTACACGGTCTCCGGCACCTGGGCGGAGCCGGTCATCGCCAAGATCCCCCGCACCGCCGCGCGTGAACCGGCCGAAACCGCGCGCTGAGGGCGCGCCCGAGGCTTGCCCGCGCGGGAAGACCTTGTGTACCCTCGAAGCCTTCCAGCCACGCCCCCCAGGACCCTCGTGAACCGTCCCCTCAAGCCCCCCCGCCAAGCCCGCCGCGAAGACCTACAGCTTCGCCAAGACACGCACCCGCACGGTCGCCAGGCCGACCCCGGAGGCAAGCAAGGATGCCGCCAGCATGGTGCGAGTGGCGGCGGTGCAGATGGCCTCGGGGCCGAACGTCGCCGCCAACCTGGCGGAGGCGGAGCGCCTCATCGGCATGGCCGTGGCGGCCGGCGCCAGGCTCGTGGCCCTGCCCGAATACTTCGCCATCATGGGCCTGAAGGACACCGACAAGGTCGCGGCGCGCGAGACGCCGGGCAAGGGGCCGATCCAGAAATTCCTTTCCTGCCAGGCGAAGAAACACGGCATCTGGCTGGTGGGCGGTTCCGTGCCGCTGGACTGCGACAACCCGAAGAAGGTGCGCAACAGCTGCCTGGTCTACGACGACAAGGGCAAGCTGGTGGCGCGCTACGACAAGATCCACCTGTTCGGGCTCGACCTCGGCAACGAGCACTACAAGGAACAGAACACCATCGAGCCGGGCGACACCGTGACGGTGGTGGAGACGCCCTTCGGCCGCCTCGGCCTGTCGATCTGCTACGACCTGCGCTTCCCCGAGCTGTACCGTGCCATGGGCGAGGTCGACCTCATCGTCGTGCCGGCGGCCTTCACCGCCACCACCGGCAAGGCGCATTTCGAGACCCTGGTGCGCGCCCGCGCGATCGAGAACCTGGCCTACGTGATCGCCCCCGCGCAGGGCGGCTACCACGTGTCCGGACGCGAGACGCACGGCGACTCCATGATCGTCGACCCCTGGGGCAACATCCTCGACCGCCTGCCGCGCGGCTCGGGCGTGGTGGTGGCGGCGGTCAACCGCGGCTACCAGGAGGGGCTGCGCAAGAGCCTGCCCGCGCTCCGGCACCGCACCCTGGACTGCAAGGGCACGATCAAGGTCGACGTGATCAAGGCCTGACCCCATGAGCGCCGCCGACACCCCCAGCTTCGCCGCCGCCGAGGCCACCCTCCTCGCCCCCAACGAGATCGACGCCGCGCAGTTGGACGGCGTCTTCGCCCAGCTCGCCGCCCACAGGGTGGACGACGCCGACCTCTACTTCCAGTACACCCGCTCCGAGGCGTGGAGCCTCGAGGAGGGCCAGGTCAAGTCCGGCAGCTTCAACATCGACCAGGGCGTGGGCGTGCGCGCCGTGGTGGGCGACAAGACCGCCTTCGCCTATTCCGACGACATCCGCGTCGCCGCGATCCGCGAGGCGGCCGACACGGTGCGCGCCATCGCCGCTGCCGGCCAGTCGGCGACGCGGCGGGTGGCCGGCCGCGAGGCCGGGCGCGCCCTGTACCGGCCGCTCGATCCGCTCGCCTCGCTGAGCGAGACCGACAAGGTCGCCCTGCTGCACCGCCTGGAGGACCACGCGCGCAAGTTCGACCCGCGCGTCACCCAGGTGATCGCCAGCCTGGCGGGCGAGTACGAGGTCGTCTTCGTCACCCGCCTGGACGGCCGCAGCGCCGCCGACGTGCGCCCGCTGGTGCGCGTCTCGCTGCAGGTGATCGTGGAGGCGGACGGCAAGCGCGAACAGGGCTCCGCCGGCGGCGGCGGGCGCTTCGACTACGCCTATTTCGACGACGAGCGCCTGCGCGAGTACGCCCGCCTGGCGGTGGAGCAGGCCCTCACCAACCTCGGTGCCCGCCCCGCCCCCGCCGGCGCCATGACCGTGGTGCTGGGCGCCGGCTGGCCCGGCATCCTGCTGCACGAGGCGATCGGCCACGGCCTCGAGGGCGACTTCAACCGCAAGGGTTCCTCCGCCTTCTCCGGCCGCATCGGCCAGCGCGTCGCCGCCGCGGGCGTGACCGTGGTGGACGACGGCACCCTGCCGGACCGGCGCGGCTCGCTCAACGTCGACGACGAGGGCACGCCGAGCCAGCGCACCGTGCTGATCGAGGACGGCATCCTCAAGGGCTACATGCAGGACCGCATGAACGCGCGGCTCATGGGCATGGCCCCCACCGGCAACGCGCGGCGCGAGTCCTTCGCCCACCTGCCCATGCCGCGCATGACCAACACCTACATGCTGGGCGGCGAGGGAGGCAAAGGCAGGGACCCGCAGGAGATCATCGCCTCGGTGAAAAAAGGCCTGTACGCGGTGAACTTCGGCGGCGGCCAGGTCGACATCACCAGCGGCAAGTTCGTGTTCTCCGCCGCCGAGGCCTACATGATCGAGGACGGCAAGGTCACCTACCCGGTGAAGGGCGCCACCCTGATCGGCAACGGCCCGGATGTGCTCACGCGCGTCTCCATGATCGGCAACGACATGAAGCTCGATCCGGGCGTGGGCACCTGCGGCAAGGAGGGCCAGAGCGTGCCCGTGGGCGTGGGTCAGCCCACCCTGCGCATCGAGGAGCTCACGGTGGGCGGCACGCACGCCTGAGCCCCGTACAGGCAAACAAAAAAGGCCGGGAATCCCCGGCCTTTTTCATGTGTGGCGCCCGTCTTACTTGAGCACGCGCAGTTCCACGCGGCGGTTCTGCACGCGGCCTTCCTCGGTGTTGTTGTCGGCGACCGGCTGCGACTCGCCGTAGCTCTTCGCAGTCAGACGCGCGGCATCCACCCCCTTGGAGACGAAGTACTGCATCACCGCCTTGGCGCGGCGCTCGGCGAGGCCCTGGTTGTACCAGTCGGAGTTGCGGCTGTCGGTGTGGCCCGCGACCTCCACCTTCACGCCGGGGTTGGCCTTCAGGGTGGCAACCGCGTCGTCGAGGATGGCGATGGCGTCGGGGCGCAGATCGGCCTTGTCGTTGTCGAAGTTCACGCCCTTGAGGGTGATGACCTTGGGCAGCGAGCAGCCGCGCGCATCCACCATGTCGCCCTTGGGCGTGGTGGGGCACTGGTCGAGGGCGTCGACCACGCCGTCGCCGTCGCCGTCCAGCTCGCAGCCCTTGGCATCGACCTTGCGTCCGGCCGGGGTGGTGGGGCACTGGTCGAGGCGATCCACGACGCCATCACCGTCACCGTCCAGCTCGCAACCGTCGGCGTTCACCTTGGCGCCCGCGGGCGTGCCCGGGCACTTGTCGAGGGCATCGACCACGCCGTCGCCGTCGCTATCCAGCTCGCAACCCTTGGCGTCGACCTTGCGGCCGGCCGGAGTGGTCGGGCACTGGTCGAGGCGGTCGACCACGCCGTCGCGGTCACCGTCCAGCTCGCAGCCGTCGGCGTTCACCTTTGCGCCAGCGGGCGTGCCCGGGCACTTGTCGAGGCCGTCCACCACACCGTCGCCGTCGCTGTCGACGGGCTTCGACGCGGGGACCGGGGCGGGTGCGGGGGCGGGCTTGGCGGCCTCCACCGGGGCCGCGCAGGGCGGGTCGAACAGGCCGCGGCCGGGGCAGCCGATGGTCTTGTACAGCTCGTAGCCGGTGGTCTTGCCGGTGTTGCTCGCGCTGTTGCTGGGGTCGTAGTAGGTGGAAGCGGCCTGGGCGCCGCCGGCGAGCGCGAACAGGACCAGCAGGGGAAGGGTTTTGCGTTGCATGTGGCTCTCCTTGGTTATTTGAGGGAACTGAACAGCTTGCCGGCGCTACCGGCAAATCGGGATGGATCCGCGCGCATCGCCCGTTCCTCTGCGCCCATGATGGCGTAAAGGCCGTCACGCGCCTTGCGGTTGACGTAGTCCTCCACGGTCGCCTGCCGGCTCTTGATGCCCGCCAGTCTTACCAGGGTGTGAGACAGGGCATCGTAGGCGCGCGTCAGGCCGCTCTGCTCCGCCACGCCGTGGATGGCGGGCGCCAGCGCGACGCCCAGCTCGACCTCCGTGGCCTTACGGAAATATCCGGTCAGGGCCTGGTCGCCGTCGCTGACGAGGGTCTTGGCGTCGGAGATCCGCAGCGCCTGCACGGCGTCGAGCAGCAGCTTCTGCGTCTTCGGCAACGCCAGCTCGGCGGCGCGGTTCATGGCCAGGATCAAGCCATCCACCTTTCCGCCTTCACCGAGGCTGCGCAGGATGCGGTCGGCGGTGCGCAGGTTGTTGGAGAGGCCGATCTTCACCCGCGCATCGGCGAAGAAGCCGTTCTCCCGGCCCAGCCGCGCCAGGGCCGCCTCGACACTGCGCCGCAGGCCGTCGCGCGCCATCGCCTCGACCTCCGTGGCGCCTGCGCCGTCGGGCGTGGCCGCGCGTGCCAGCGGCGCACAGACGCAGGCGGCGGCGAGCAGGAAGTCGCGGCGCTTCATTTCTTCAGCGAATCGCGGATCTCGCGCAGCAGAACGATCTCTTCCGGGGTGGGTGGCGGTTCGGCGGGGGCGGCCTCTTCCTGCCGCTTGAGACGGTTGATCGCCTTAACCGCGACGAAGATCGCGAAGGCGATGATGGTGAAATCGACGATGCTCTGGATGAAGGCGCCGTACTTGATCAGCGGCACGCCGGCCTTCTCGGCCTCCGCCAGGGTCTCGAAGGCCTGGCCGGAGAGCGCCACGTACAGGTGCTTGAAGTCGACGCCGCCGAGTATGGCGCCGAGCGGCGGCATGATCACGTCCTGCACCAGCGAGGTGACGATCTTGCCGAAGGCGCCGCCGATCACCACGCCCACGGCGAGGTCGACGACGTTGCCGCGCATGGCAAATTCCTTGAATTCCTGTACGAAGCTCATCCCGTTCTCCTTGTTGTCGCTGAGTTTCAAGTTCAATCAAAGCACACTCGCGGGGCAGGCGCTGTGGCTTTGCTCACAGCGCCGCGCGGCGGCGCTCACTCGGCGCTCATGCCCGCGACGACGATGCCGGCCTGCCCGGCGAACGACAGCATGCGGTTGATGGAGCGGATCGCCTTGAGACCGACCGCAGGATCGACGTGGACCTCGTTCTCCCCCGTCTCCAGCACGTGCAGCAGCTTGCGCAGGCCATTCATGGCCATCCACGGGCAATGCGCGCACGACACGCAGCTGGCGCCGCGCCCGCCGGTGGGCGCCTCCAGCAGGGTCTTGCCGGGGGCGGCATCGTGCATCTTGTGGAAGATGCCGTTGTCGGTGGCGACGATCAGCACCGGGTTGGGCAGCTCCGCCGCGGCGCGGATCAGCTGCGTGGTGGAGCCGACCACGTCCGCGAGGGCGATGACGCTGGCGGGCGACTCCGGGTGCACCAGCACGGCGGCGTCGGGGTGCTCCGCCTTGAGGGCGCGGATGCCCTCCGCCTTGAAGCGCTCGTGCACCACGCAGGAGCCCTGCCAGAGCAGCATGTCTGCGCCGGTGGTGCGCTGCACGTAGTCACCGAGGTAGCGGTCCGGCGCCCAGATCAGCTTCTCGCCGCGATCCTTGAGGTGCTGCGCGACGCGCACGGCGATGCTGGAGGTGACCACCCAGTCGGCGCGCGCCTTCACCTCGGCGGAGGTGTTGGCGTAGACCACCACGGTGCGGTCCGGGTGGGCATCGCAGAAACGCGAGAATTCATCGGCGGGGCAGGACAGGTCGAGCGAGCACTCCGCGTGCAGGTCGGGCATCAGCACGCGCTTTTCCGGATTGAGGATCTTCGCCGTCTCGCCCATGAAGCGGACGCCCGCGACCACCAGGGTCCTGGCCTTGGAGGCATGGCCGAAGCGCGCCATCTCGAGCGAGTCGGAGACGCAGCCGCCGGTCTCCTCGGCGAGCCGCTGCAGGTCGGCCGAGGTGTAGTAGTGGGCGACCAGCACGGCGTCCTGCTCGTGCAGTCGCTGCTTGATCCTGGCCATGAGCTCGGCGCGTTCGCCGGGTTCGAGTTGTTCTTCCACGACGGGCGGGACGTCGGTGACGGGATGCGGTGCCGGGATGGCGTACGAGGCGGGGGGCATAGGTGTTTCTAGGCTCGGAAGGCTCTAGGTTTTAGAGGCGGGGCATGGCGCTGTCAAGCCGCGAAGGCCGTGCCTCGCGCTGTTAGACTTGGCGCATGCGCCAGCTCATCCTCGACATCCGCCCCGACGCCCCGCCCTCCTTCGCCAACTTTCTCGCCGGCGCCAATGCCGAGGTGCTCGAAGCCCTGCGCGCCAGGACCGCGACCGAGATGCCTTTCGCCGGCGAGCACGTCGTGTATCTGTGGGGCGAGGAGGGCGTCGGCAAGACACATCTGCTGCGCGCCTGGGCGGCCGCGGCCGGCGCGGCCTACCATGCGGCCGCCCCCCTGCCGGAACCCACCACCGAACCGCCTCTGCTCGCGGTCGACGAGGTCGAACGACTGCCCGAGGAGGCGCAGATACGCCTGTTCTCCCTCATCAATGCCGCGCGCGAGCAGGGCGGCCGCCTGCTGGTCGCAGGACTCCTGCCCCCCGCGCAGCTGGCGATCCGCGCCGACCTGGCGACGCGCCTCGCCCAGGGGCTGGTGTTCCGCCTGCACGCGCTGGCGGACCGCGACAAGGCGCAGGCCCTGACGGTGCGCGCCGAGGCGCGCGGCATGCAGCTGCCCGAGGAGGTGATCCACTACCTGCTCACCCACTGCCGGCGCGACCTGCCGGGCCTGCTGGCGACGGTGGACGCCCTCGATGCGTACTCGCTGAGCCGCAAGCGCCAGCCCACGGTGCCGCTGCTCAAGGAGATGCTGCAGGCCACCGCCGGCGACTGATGCGGCTGCTGTGCGCGATCAGCCACCACGGCCTGGGCCACCTGGCGCAGACCGCGCCGATCCTGCATGCCCTGCAGGCCGCGCGCCCCGGGCTGGAATGGCTGATCTGGTCCGGACTGCCGCGCGAACATCTCTGCCAAAGGCTGCGCATCCCCTTCACGCACCGCGAAGAGGCCGCCGACATCGGCATGGAGATGCACGACGCGGTGCGGGTCGACGTCGCCGCGAGCCATCGCACCTACCTGGCGTTTCATGCGCAGTGGGCGGCGCGCGTAGCCACGGAGGCGCACTGGCTCCGGCATGAGGGCGTCGCGGCGGTGCTCAGCAATGTCGCCTATCTGCCCTTGGCGGCGGCCGGCGCGGCCGGCCTGCCCGGCGTCGCCTTCTGCTCGCTGAACTGGCACGACATCGCCGCGCCCTACCTCGGCGAGCTGCCACACATGCCACAGGTCCTGGGCGAGATGCGCGAGGCCTACGCCGAGGCTCGCGCCTTCCTGCGCCTGCAACCTGCCCTGCCCATGCAGGTCTTCGGCAATGCCGAGGACATCCCGCCGCTCGCCGCACTGGGCCGCGCACGCCACACCGAACTGCACGCGCGCTTAGGCCTGACGGGGGCGACGAGGGTGGTGTTGATCGGGCTGGGCGGGATCGGCTACGCCCCGGCAGGCAGGCTGCCCCGGTTGGAAGACGCGGTCTGGCTGGTACCGGATGCCTGGACCGCGCGCGGGCGTTCGGACCTGATCGGCTACGGCGCAACGGGCATGGGATTTCCCGACCTCATGGCCTCGGCGGACGCCCTGGTCACCAAGGTGGGCTATGGCAGTTTCGTCGAGGCCGCCGGGCTGGGCCTGCCGGTGCTGTATATCGACCGCCCGGAATGGCCGGAAACCCCCTGGCTCACCGCCTGGCTGCGCCAACACGCGCGCGCCGCGGCGATCCGCGAAGAGGAACTGTTCGGCGACAGGGTGGGGGGGATGCTTGAAGGGTTGTGGCGCGCGCCCGCGCCACCGCGGCCGCCGATCGACGGCGCATCGGTCGCGGCGCGGCGCATCCTCGAACTGCTGGGGGGCTGAATCAGCCCTTGTTCGCCTCGGCCGCGATCTCCTCGTGCACCTTGGCCATGTCGACCTCACGCGCACGCGCCAGCAGGTCGTCGAACGCGCCCGCCGGGAGGGCACCGGGCTGAGCGTAGATGATGACCTTCTCGCGGAAGATCATCAGGGTGGGGATGGAACGGATCTGGAAGTGGGCAGCCAGGCCTTGCTGTTCCTCGGTGTTGACCTTGGCGAAGACGATGTCGGCGTGCTTCTCCGAGGCCGCCTCGTAGACCGGCGCGAAGCCGCGGCAGGGGCCGCACCAGGGCGCCCAGAAGTCGATCACGACGAAGTCGTTCTCGAGCACGGTCTGTTCGAAATTCTCATCATTCAGTTCCAGCACGGCCATGGACAGTTCCCCCTCGGAAGCCGCCGCTCCGCTAGCGGCGTGGACAAAAAAAGACCGGCACTCAGGCCGGTCGAGGCATGTTACCACGCTCAAGGAGGGATCAATGCTTCATTCAGGCACCCCGGCGGTGGGCGGTTCCGGCCTAGCCGGCGGTGGCGAACCTGGGGCGCGTTTCGTTGGTGCGCCGCCACATGTTGGTACCCGATTTCAGACTCGCCTTGACCTCCGCGCGATTCACCGCGGCGATCAACTCGGTGGCGAGCATGCGTGCCTGGCTCGGGGTGAGGGTGCAGACGGTGCCCGACATGCCCTCTCCGAGCTGCAGGGAAATGCGGTCGGTATTGTCGATGCCGCTTACGACTGTCACTACGACGTTGTCTTGGTGAGATTCGCTCATTCTTTGCTCCCTTACTGTACGAACAGTGCGTCGCTACTAATGCACGATCCATGCCACCGGATGCGGCAGGCGCGATGGACTAAAACGCTGTGGAATCAGGCCCCTGGAGGGCAGACCCGAAGCCTCTGCCGGGATCGCCTGGCGCATGGATCGACAACACCGTCGAAGTTTCGTCGCCCGGAGAAAAGTGTGCCTCGGGATCTATTCCTTTAGGCATAGATCCCGGCGGGATTGTCATGTGGTCACGCTACGGTTGAGTGACAGGGAACGGCCACCCGTGTCGCCACGTCCATGGCGGCAATAAAAAAAGGCGGGCAATGCCCGCCTTCGATGGCACGCGAAGCGCTCAGGCGGCAGCGGGTTTCGCGGCCGACTTCTTCGCGGCAGGTTTCTTCGCGGCGGCGGCGGGCTTCGCGGCAGCAGCCTTCTTCGCGGCAGGCTTCGCAGCGGCCTTGGTCGCAGCAGGCTTGGCGGCGGTGGCCTTGGCGGCAGCGGGTTTCGCAGCAGCGGCCTTCTTCGCAGCGGGCTTGGCAGCGGCGGGCTTGGTCGTCGCCGCCTTCTTCGCTGCAGGTTTCGCGGCAGCGGGTTTCGCCACAGCGGCCTTCGCAGTGGCAGGCTTGGCGGCAGCGGTCTTCTTCGCGGCAGCGGCAGGCTTCGCAGCCGCCTTCGTCGCAGCAGGCTTCGCCGCCACGGCCTTCTTCGCGGCGGCGGGTTTGGCCGTAGCAGCCTTCTTCGCGGCGGCGGGCTTCGCGGCGGCGGCCTTCGCAGCGGCAGGCTTGGCGGCAGCGGTCTTCTTCGCGGCAGCGGCAGGCTTGGCGGCAGTGGGAGCCTTGGTCGTCGCCACCTTCTTGGCGGCGGTCGCGGGCTTCGCGGCAGCAGCCTTCGTCGTAGCGGCCTTCGTGGCCTTGACGGCCTTCTTCTCAACCTCGGCAGCGGTGGATTTCTTGCTGGCGGCTTTCGCCGTCGTGGCGCTCTTGGCGGTCTTGGCGGTCTTGGCAACAGGCATGTGTGACTCCTCTATTGATAGGGCGATCGGCCGAAAAGCCTTGTGCCTCAAGCATTCCCACGCATTCATGAGGCGCGCGTCGATTGTAGAACAAAAAAAAGCGCGCTCCGCAAGCGATAGCGCGCTTTTCCACGTATTTTTGTGTTGTTACCGCATTAGGGCAGCACGCGTTCCATGGCGAACAGA
Source organism: Pseudomonadota bacterium (assembly GCA_040751755.1). Classification (GTDB taxonomy): domain Bacteria; phylum Pseudomonadota; class Gammaproteobacteria; order Burkholderiales; family Thiobacillaceae; genus PFJX01. The sequence goes on along the minus strand of JBFMHC010000046.1, from coordinate 131,875 downwards.
TCCTGCACCTGCTCGCGAAGCCTGATTTCATGCACCTTGGCGCCCTCCACCATGACCTCGGCGGCGCGCGGCCGCGTGTTGTAGTTGGAGCTCATGGTCATGCCGTACGCACCCGCGGAACAGATCGCCAGCAGGTCGCCTTCCGCGAGCGTGAGCGCGCGGTCGTGGCCGAGGAAGTCGCCGCTCTCGCACACCGGCCCGACGATGTTGTAGCTGCGCGGCTCGCCATCTCGCTCGCGCACCGGCACGATGTCGTGCCAGGCGTCGTACAGCGCGGGACGCATCAGGTCGTTCATCGCCGCGTCGACGATGGCGAAGTCCTTCGCCTCGCCGTGCTTGAGGTACTCGACGGTGGTGAGCAGCCAGCCGGCATTGCCGACCAGGGAGCGGCCCGGCTCGATCACCAGCGTCTCCGCACGGCCGCGCAGGCGCGACAGCAGGACCTCGGCGTAGGCCTCCCAGGCGATCGGCTGTTCGTCACGATAGCGGATGCCGACGCCGCCACCGATATCGATGTGCGCGAGCCGGATACCGCGCGCGTCGAGCGCGCTCACCAGCTCCAGCACGCGATCCAGAGCCTCGCCGAACGGCGCGACGTCGATGAGCTGCGAGCCGATGTGGCAGTCGATGCCGCGCACGCGCAGGTGCGGCATCGCCGCCGCCTCCTGGTAGACGCGCAGCGCCTGATCGTGGGCGATGCCGAACTTGTTCTCCTTGAGGCCGGTGGAGATGTAGGGGTGCGTCTTCGCGTCGACGTTGGGGTTCACGCGCAGGCTCACCGGCGCGGTCAGGCCCATCTCCCCCGCGACCTGGTTGAGGCGCGCCAGCTCGCTCTCCGACTCGACGTTGAAGCAGTGGATGCCCGCCCGCAGCGCCGCACGCATCTCCTCGGCGCGCTTGCCGACGCCGGAGAACACCACCTTGCCGGGGTCGCCGCCGGCCGCCAGCACGCGCGCCAGCTCGCCGCCGGAGACGATGTCGAAACCGGCGCCGAGGCGCGCGAACACGTTGAGGATGGCGAGGCTGGAGTTGGCCTTCACCGCATAGCAGATGAGGTGCGGATGCGCCGCCAGCGCCCGGTCGTAGGCGCGGTAGGCCTCTTCCAGCGCGGCGCGCGAGTAGACGTAGCAGGGGGTGCCGAAGCGGTCGGCGATCTGATCGAGCGGCGCGTCCTCGACATGGAGCAGGCCGCCCCGGCGGGACAGGGCGTTCATTGTTGCGATTGTGAGGGCAGGGGTTTCACGGGCGCGTCCGGCAGGTAGAGCTGGCCCTTCTTGCCGCACGCGGCGAGGGCCAGCAGGACGCTCAGGAGCAGGAGAATTCGGCGCAGGAAGTGCATGGTCGGACCGTTAGAATGCGGCTTCGAGTCTAGCATGGAGCCCCACATGACCGAGAGTGAATACACCCGCCTCGCCGACGCGACCCTGGCCCGCATCGAGCAGGCCCTGGAGGCCGTCGACGAGGTGGACTTCGAGCTCGCCCCCGGCGGCATCCTCGAAGTCGAGTTCGAGAACGGCAGCAAGATCGTCATCAACAAGCAGGCCGCCGCACAGGAGATCTGGGTCGCGGCGAAGAGCGGCGGCTACCACTACCGCTGGGACGGCGCGGCCTGGCGCGACACGCGCAGCGGCGACGAGCTGTTCGCCGCGCTCTCCGCCTTCGCCTCCGCGCAGGCGGGCGGCGATATCCGCCTAGAGGCGTGAACGCGCGCGTGCGATCGCGGCCCTGACCTGGTTCGGCGCGGTGCCGCCGATGTGGTCGCGCGCGGCGAGCGAACCCTCCAGCGTCAACACCTCGTACACGTCCTCGCCCACCAGGCCGGAGAAGGCCTGCAGGGCGGACAGCGGCAGGTCGGCGAGGTCGCAGCCCTGTTCCTCGGCGGCGCGCACCGCGCGGGCCACCGCCTCGTGCGCCTCGCGGAACGGCAGGCCCTTCTTCACCAGGTAGTCGGCCAGATCGGTGGCGGTGGCGAATCCCTCGATCGCGGCGCTTCGCATGGCCTCGGCCTTGACGCGGATGCCCGGCACCATCTCGGCGAAGATGGCGAGCGAGTCGACCAGGGTGTCGACCGCGTCGAACAGCGGTTCCTTGTCCTCCTGGTTGTCCTTGTTGTAGGCCAGCGGCTGGCCCTTCATCAGCGTCAGCAACGCGACGAGGTGGCCGTTCATGCGGCCGGTCTTGCCGCGCATGAGCTCGGGCACGTCGGGGTTCTTCTTCTGCGGCATGATGCTCGATCCGGTGCAGAAGCGGTCCGGCAGATCGATGAAGCCGAAGCGCGGCGTCATCCACAGCACCAGTTCCTCCGACATGCGCGACAGGTGGGTCATCACCAGGCTGGCGCAGGCGAGGAATTCGATCGCGAAGTCGCGATCCGACACCGCGTCGAGCGAGTTCTCGCACACCGCCTCGAAGCCCAGCTCGCGCATCACGAACTCGCGGTCGATGGGGAAGCTGGTGCCGGCCAGGGCGGCCGCGCCCAGGGGCAGGCGGTTGACGCGGCGGCGGCAGTCGGCGAGGCGCTCGCCGTCGCGCACCAGCATCTCGTGCCAGGCCATGAGGTGGTGGCCGAAGGTCACCGGCTGCGCCGCCTGCAGGTGCGTGAATCCGGGCATCACCGTGTCCGCGTGCCGCTCCGCCTGATCCAGCAGGGCCACGCGCGCCGCGCGCAGCAGGGCCTGGATGCGGTCGATGGCGTCGCGCAGCCAGAGGCGGATGTCGGTGGCCACCTGGTCGTTGCGCGACCGCCCGGTGTGCAGGCGCTTGCCCGCGTCGCCCACCTTGCGCGTCAGCGCGCGCTCGATGGTGAAGTGCACGTCCTCGTCGTCCAGGGTCCAGGGGAAATCGCCCGCCTCGAAGCCGGCGAGGATCTCTCCGAGGCCGCGACGGATGTCGGCGAGGTCCTGCGCGGACAGCACCCCCGCACGGTGCAGCATGGCCGCGTGCGCCAGCGAGCCCTGGATGTCGAAGGGGGCGAGACGCCAATCGAAGGGGATGGACGCGGTATAGCGCTTGACCCGTTCCGACACCGGCTCGGAAAAACGGCCGGACCATGCCTGGGCGGATTGCGTTTCGTTTTGACTCATGGGGTGGTAGCTTTGCGGAAAAATCGATACAGGGGTGGATTATGACAAAGGAGACTGCGGCACTCGTCCAGTTTTCCGGCCAGCGGTGCGCGCCATGCCCACGCCGCTGCGGGTGATCCTGGCGGACGACGAGCCCCTGGCGCGCGAGCGCCTCAAGGCCCTGCTCGCCGACCTCGCCGACGAGTTCGCGGTGAGCGTGGTGGCCGAGGCGGCCACCGGCGAGGCGGCGCTGGCGAAGGCGGCGACGGTGCCGGCGGACGTCCTGCTCCTGGACATCCAGATGCCCGGCATCACCGGCCTCGAGGTGGCGCGCCACCTGGCGCGCGACATCGCCGACCTGCCGCACGCCCCCGCCATCGTCTTCGTCACCGCGCACGAGGAACACGCCCTGCGCGCCTTCGATCTGCGCGCGGTCGACTACCTGCTCAAGCCGGTGCGCCTGAACCGCCTGCGCGAGGCCCTGTCACGCGTCCCCCCCCAGGGAACATGCCGCCACGCGCAGCCACTTCACCAGCCTGGAACGCGGCCGCGTGTGGCAGGTGCCGGTGGCGGACGTGCTCTACCTGCGTGCCGAGCAGCGCTACGTGACGGCGCGCACGCGCGAACGCGAGTACCTGCTGGACGAGTCGCTGGTGAAACTGGAGGAGGAGTTCGGCGAGACCTTCCTGCGCATCCACCGCAACTGCCTGGTGGCACGCGCGCACCTGCTCGGCTTCCGGCGCGTGCAGGACGCCGAGGGCGGACATTGGGCCGCGGTGCTGCGCGACTGGCCGCAGGACCTGCCGGTCTCGCGCCGGCAGGCGCACGTGGTGAAGCACTTCGCGCCGCGTTAGGGCGTGGGGGCCACGCCCCCGCGCACCTTGGCCACCGCCTCGTCGATCGCCTGGTCCAGATACAGGCCGTAGAAATCCACCGTGGTGAGGCCCACCAGCGGCTTGGCGAGCAGGCGGCCATTCTGGTCGAACAGCATGACCGTCGGCACCATGCGCACACCGTTCTCGCTGGCGAGCTTGCGGTGCTCCGCGGGCGTGCCGTCGAAGTTGCGCACCGTCGATAGGCCGGTGTTGTCGATGCGGCGCATCACCAGCTTCTTCTGGTAATCCGGGTTGCGGCTCATGGGGATGAGGAACTCGTTGAGCACGCGCTCGCAGTAGCTGCAGAAGTCGCCGGAGAACATCACCAGCACGACGCCCTGCTTCTTCTTCGCCAGCTCGCCGTCCTTTTGCAGATTGCGCGCGTAGGGCACGCCCTCCTCCGCCCAGGCGGGGCCGCAGGCCATCGCGAGGGCCCATGTTACAATCGCCAGAAGCCTGACAAATCCTTGTTTCATCGCTGTTTTCCCAGTTTTCCGACATATTAGTCAGGCTGCCCGACAACCCCAATAGTTCGTCTGCCCCAAGCCATGCAAAAAAAGATCACCATCGCCACCCGGGAAAGCCAACTCGCGCTCTGGCAGGCGGAACACGTCAAGGCGCGCCTGATGGCGCTGCACCCCGGCCTGCAGGTGGAACTGCTGGGCATGACCACGCAGGGCGACCAGATCCTCGACTCGCCCCTCTCGCGCATCGGCGGCAAGGGCCTGTTCGTCAAGGAGCTGGAGGTGGCGATGGCGGAAGGCCGCGCCGACCTTGCGGTGCACTCCATCAAGGACGTGCCCATGGACCTGCCGGAGGGCTTCGAGCTGACGGCCATCTCGCAGCGTGAAGACCCGCGCGACGCCTTCGTCTCCAACCGCTACGCCGGCCTCGCCGAGCTGCCCGCCGGCGCCACCGTGGGCACCTCCAGCCTGCGCCGCCAGGCGCAGCTGCGCGCCGGCTTCCCGCACCTCAACGTCGACACCCTGCGCGGCAACGTCAACACCCGCCTGCGCAAGCTCGACGAAGGCCAGTACGACGCCATCATCCTCGCCGCCGCCGGCCTCAAGCGCCTGGGCTTCCAGGACCGCATCCGCGCCGAGCTGACGCCGGAGGAGAGCCTGCCGGCGGTGGGCCAGGGCGCGCTGGGCATCGAGATCCGCAGCGGCCGTCCCGACCTCGCCGCCCTGCTCGCCCCCCTCAACGACCCCGAGACCGCCGCCTGCGTGCGCGCCGAGCGCGCAATGAGCCGCCGCCTGCAGGGCGGCTGCCAGGCGCCGATCGGCGGCTTCGCGCAGGTGCGCGAGGGCCGCATCCACCTGCGCGCCTTCGTCGCCGACCTGGAGGGCGTGCGCTTCTACCGCACCGAGCAGGTGGGCGGCCTGGACGACCCGGAGGCGCTGGGGCTGGCCGCCGCCGAGGACCTGATTCGCCAGGGCGCGGACACGCTGCTGGCGGAAATCATCCACCGCGACGCATGACCGGCCGCCACGCCGACGCCCCCCTCCAGGGCATCGGCGTCCTGGTGACGCGGCCGCGCGAGCAGGCCGCCGGCCTCGCCGAACGGCTGCGCCAGGCCGGCGCCGAGCCGGTGCTGTTCCCCGCCCTGGCGATCCTGCCGCCACATGACGCGTCCGCCCTGCGCGAGACCATCGCGCGGCTCGCGGACTTCGACCTCGCCATCTTCATCAGCCCCACCGCCGCGCAGCGCGGCCTCGCGCACGTCCAGACCTGGCCCGCCGGGCTCGCGGTCGCCGCGGTCGGCAAGGGCACGGCAGCGGCCCTGCGCGAGCTCGGCATCGACAACGTACTGGTCCCCGAAGACGGCGCCGACAGCGAACACCTGCTGGCGCTGCCACGGCTTAAGGACATGGCCGGCCGGAGGGTGCTGATCTTCCGCGGCGAGGGCGGGCGCGAGGCCCTGGCCGAGGCCCTCGCGGCGCGCGGCGCCGAGGTGGGCCACGCCGTGTGCTACCGGCGCGGCCTGCCCGAGGGCGTGGACCCCGCGCCGCTCCTGGCGCGCCTCGCGGCGGGCGGGGTCCACGCCGTCACCGCCTACAGCGGCGAGACCCTGGACAACCTCCTGCGGCTCCTCGGCGACGCCGGCCGGGACATGCTGCGCCGACTCCCCCTGTTCGTGCCGCACCCGCGCATCGCCGAGCATGCGCGGCAGCTGGGCTTCCGCGAGGTGGTGGTGAGCGAGGGCGGCGAGGCGCAACTGCTCGCCGCCCTTGTGGAATACTTCACGCATGACTGAGACCCCACCGCCCACCGCCCCCGCCGCCGCGCCGCCCCAGGCATGGCTGGCCCCCGCCGCCCTGGTCCTGGCCCTGCTCGCCGTGGCCGGCGTGGCCTGGCTGGGCCTGCAGGGCTACACGCGCACGCAGTCCCTGGAGACCCAGCTGGCACGCCGCATCGGCGAATCGGACGCCGCCAGCCGCGAGGCGCGCGCCGCCGCGAAGGCGGCGAACGAGGCGCTGGCGGACCTGCAGAACCGCCTGGTGGCGCTGGAGACCCGCGCGCAGGAGGCGCAGAACCAGCAGCTCGCCCTCACCGCCATGTACGAGGCGCTGGCCGACAGCGCCGACGAGCGCGTGGTCGCGGACATCGAGCAGACCCTCCTGCTGGCGCAGCAGCAGCTGCAGCTGGCAGGCAACGTGAAGGCCGCGCTGATCGGCCTGGAGGCCGCGGACACGCGCCTCGCACAGCTCGGCAAGCCGCAGTTCGCGGCCCTGCGCACCGCCATCGTGCAGGACACGGCACGCCTGAAGCTGATGCCGGCGGCGGACATCGACGGCATGAACGCGCGCATCGAGACCCTGGTCCACGCCGTCGACTCCCTCAAGCCGGAGTCGGACAGCGAGCCCGCGCCACCCCCCGCGCCCGCCGCGCGCGGCGTCTCGCTCGACACCCTGGGGGCGTTCGGCCGCGAGGCATGGAACGAGATCAAGGGCCTGCTGCGCATCCGCCGTCTGGACCATCCCGAGCTGCCGCTGCTGACGCCCTCGCAGCACTACTTCCTGCAGCAGAACCTGAAGCTGCGCCTGCTCGCCGCGCGCCTCGACGTGCTGCAGCGCGACGAGGCGGCGTTCCGCGCCGACCTCGCCGCCGCGCGCGACTGGGTGGCGCGCTACTTCAACCCGCGCGACCCCGCGACCCAGGCCTTCCAGGCCAGCCTCGGCGAGCTGCTGAAGGCCCCGCTGGCCCTGCGCGACGCGCAGATCCAGGCCAGCCTGAAGGCGGTGCGCGCGGCGCGGGGCAACAAGGAATGAGGGCCGCCTTCTGGCTGCTGGCGCTGTTCGCGATGGCCGTCGCGGTCACCCTGCTGGCGCGCGTCGACCAGGGCTACGTGATCGTCGTGTTCCCGCCCTGGCGCATGGAGATGTCCTTCCTGCTCACCGTGGTGCTGCTGGCAGGCGGCTTCGTGCTGATCAGCTTCCTCATGCACCTCGCGCGCACCGCGCTGCGCCTGCCCGAGGACCTGCGCGCCTGGCGCCGGCAACGGCACCAGGCCGCCGCCGACGAGGCGCTGCTGGAGGCGCTGCGCGCCCACTTCGACGGCGATGCGCGCAAGCTCGACAAGCTGTTGAGGAAGGCGCGGGACTGCGGCGCGCAGGACCTGCTGGCGCGCCTCAAGGCGAGACTGCCGGCCGAGGCGCCTGAGTCGCCGCCTCAGGCCGGCGACTGAAAGTCGAAGGAATCCGAGAAGAAGGCGTCCTCGGGCAGGCCGCGCGCCATGAACTCCCGCCGGGCCGCCTGCACCATGGGCGGCGCGCCGCAGGCGTAGACCTCGTAGCCGGACAGGTCCGCGAAGTCCGCCAGCACCGCCTCATGCACATAGCCGCTGCGGCCGGCCCAGTTGTCACCCGCGGCCGGCGCGGAGAGCACGGGGATGAAGCTGAAGTTGCGGTGCGCCTGCTGCCAGCCCGAGGGCACCAGGGGCTGGTACAGGTCGGCCAGCGTCTTGGCGCCCCAGTACAGCACGAATTCGCGGTCCACCTCGTGGTGGAAGGCGTGGCCGAGGATGCTCTTGATCGGCGCGAAGCCGGTGCCGCCGGCGACAAAGATCGCCGGCTTGTCGGACTCGCGCAGGAAGAAGCTGCCGTGCGGACCATTGAGGCGCATGATGTCCTTCACCTTCATGGCGTTGAACACGTGGTCGGTGAACTTGCCGCCCGGCACGTGGCGGATGTGCAGCTCCAACAGGGCGTCCTCCTCAGGCGTGTTGGCCAGCGAGAAGCTGCGCCGCGTGCCGTCCTTGAGCAGGAAGTCGATGTACTGGCCGGGCAGGAACTGCAGACGTTCGTTGGAGGGCAGCTTGAGCCACACCGCCATGACGTCGTGCGCCAGTTTCTCCATGCGCTCGATGCGACAGGGCAGGGTCTTGACCGGGATGTCCTTGGCGATCCCGACCTCCTTCACCTCCAGGGTCAGGTCACTCTTCGCGGTGGCACAGCAGAACAGGGCCAGGCCCTTGGCCTTGTCTTCGTGGGTAAGCGCCGCGTCCTGGTGCGCGCCGTAGTCCACCGCGCCCGCCATCACCTTGCCCTTGCACGCGCCGCAGGCACCATTCCGGCAACCGTAGGGAAAGGCGAAGCCCGCGTTCAGCGCGGCGGCGAGCAGGGTCTCGCCCTCGTTGACGGTAAACTGGTGGCCACTGGGCTGGATCGTCACCTGGTAAGACATCGAACACTTCCTCTCGAACAAACGTGCTTATGCGAATCCTCATCGTCGGCTGCGGCGACGTCGGCCTTCAGGCAGCGCGCCTGCTGCGCGGCCGCGCCCGCCTCTACGCCCTCACCCACTCGCCGGAACGCCATGCCGAGCTGCGCGCCGCCGGCGTCACGCCGATCCCCGGCAACCTGGACGACCGCGCCGGCCTGCGGCGCATCGCGGCGCTCGCGCAACGCGTGCTGCACTTCGCACCGCCCCCCGGCGAGGGGGAGACCGACCCGCGGACGAAGCGTCTGCTGGCGGCCCTGGGGCGCGGCAGTCTAGCACGCACCCTGGTGTACATCAGTACCAGCGGCGTGTATGGAGACTGCGGTGGCGCCGAGGTGGCGGAGACCTGGCCGGCCCGCCCTGGCAACACACGCGCCAAGCGTCGCGCCGACGCCGAGGCGCGCCTGCGTCGCTTCGGCCGCGCAAGCGCCGGACGGCGCATCTGCATCCTGCGCGCGCCCGGCATCTACGCGCAGGATCGCATGCCGGCGGAACGCGTGAAGAAGGGCCTGCCGGCGATCGTCGCCGAGCACGACGTGCACACCAACCACATCCACGTCGAGGACCTCGCGCGCCTGGGCCTTGCCGCGCTGTTCCGCGGCCGCGCCAACCGCCTCTACAACGCGGTGGACGACAGCGGCCTGAAGATGGGCGACTGGTTCGACGTGGTCGCCGACCACCTGGGCCTGCCGCGCCCGCCGCGCATGAGCCGGGAGGAGGTGGTCGCCGCCGTCACGCCGGCCATGCGCACCTTCCTCAGCGAGTCGCGCCGCCTCGCCAACCGGCGCATCAAGCGCGAGCTGCGCTTCCGCCTGCGCTACCCCACGGTGCACGAGGGCCTGGCCGGGCGGACATGAAAAAGGCCCGGCGTGTCACCACGCCGGGCCTCGATCGCGCGCGAGAGGGCGGGCCTCAGTCTTCCAGGTAGCGGTTCTCCACGTCGGCGCCGTCGCCGTACTGCACGAAGTCGCTCCACGCGTCGCTGTCCAGGTCGTCCTCGATGCGGGTGTTGTGGATGTCGTTGGGCATGCTCGCGTAGCCGGGGCCCCACACGCTGTTGTGGTCCGCCAGCGCGGGCATGGAGGCCAGGCCGCCCAGGAGGGTGGAGAGGACGAGGAATTTGCGGGTACGGTTCTGCATCTTGCGCTCCTGATAAGAGTGGTAGGGGCCGCCCGGGAATGTCCCGGACGGTGAGGCCATGCTAGGCCGCGCCCCGCTCGCGGATTTTTCAGGCCGGTATCGCCCGGCATCGCTGTGTATGCGCATCGATACACGCACACCGTAGGCGGACAAAAAAAAACGGCACCGATCGGTGCCGCAAACAGGAAGGGACGAGCCGCCTCCGGGGGAGACATCCCGGAGGCGGTGGGCCGGAGGCTCAGCGACGGCCGCCGCCACCAGCGCCAACGCGCGTGGTGGCGAGCGCGGCACCGCCGCCCATGGCGCTCCCCCCCTGGGAGCTGAAACTGTCCAGCAGATAGCGGTTGACGGTATCCGCGCCGTCGCCGTACTGCACGAAGTCGCGCCACGCGGTGCCGTCCAGGCCATCCTCCTTGCGGGCGTTGTGGATGTCATTCGGCATGTTGGCGTAGCCGGGGCCCCAGGGGCTCATGTGGTCGGCCAGGGCGGGCAGGGTGTTCATGCCGCCGAGCAGTGCGGACAGGACGAGGAATTTGCGGGTACGGTTTTGCATCTTGCGCTCCTGTGAGGGTGGAGGGATCCGTTCAGAGACATCCCTGACGGTGAACACATGTTCCCCCTCCGCCCGCTCAGGGCGACTTCACGCCTGTATCGCTATGCATCGTTCTGTATGCGCGCCGATACAGGCGGCTAGCGGTACAGCAGCAGCGCCTCCCGCTGCGCCTGCCAGGCCGCCTCGTCCGCCTGCGCCAGGTGGTCGAGGTCGATGGGCGCGGCGGCCGGGTCGTCCACCCACTCGCGCAGCAGCGGGCTGCCGTTGATCAGGTCGATCGCCAGGCGCTCGTGCTCGTATTCGTAGGGGAAGTCGCGCCACAGCGCGTAGTCCGGCCGAAGCAGACGGATCGCCTTGAACGCCACGGCCTGCAGGCGCCAGGGACGGAAGGCGGCGTGCTCGTAGTGCCCCGCCTCGACGTGGATCTGCACCCCCGCGCACAGCTTGCCGGCGTGCTTGTGGAAGGTCGGCTCGAACCAGCATTCGCGCAATTTGCATCCCTGCAGCCAGTGCGGCGCGATGTCGTGCATCTTTCCGATCACCGCGCGCGCGTCGAGGTCCGGCGCGCCGAACAGCTCCAGCGGCCGCGTCGTGCCACGCCCCTCGGACAGCGTCGTGCCCTCCAGCATCACCGTGCCGGCGTAGCAGCGCGCCATGGAGAGGTTGGGCGCATTGGGGCTGGGGTTGATCCACTCGCGCCCGCCCAGCGGCCAGCCGAAGCCCGGCGCCGCCTCCGGCTGCCAGCCCTGCATCTCGATCACGCGGTAATCCAGGTCCAGCTTGAACTCGCGCATGAACCAGCGGCCCAGCTCGCCCAGGGTCAGGCCGTGGCGCATCGGCATGGGACCTGCGCCGACGAAGCTCTCCCAGCCGGGGCGCAGGGTCAGGCCCTCGACGGGACGGCCGGCGGGGTTGGGACGGTCCAGCACCCAGACGCTCTTTCCGGTCCGCGCGGCCGCCTCCAGCACGTACAGCAGCGTGGTGATGAAGGTGTAGATGCGGCAGCCCAGGTCCTGCAGGTCCACCAGCAGCACGTCGAAGCTGTCCATCATCGCCCCGGTGGGCCGGCGCACCTCGCCGTACAGGCTGAACACCGGGATGCCGTGCACCGGGTCAAGAAAGTCCGGCGACTCCATCATGTTGTCCTGCTTGTCGCCGCGCAGGCCGTGCTGCGGCCCGAAAGCGGCGGTCAGCTTGATGTCCGGCAAGGCCGCCAGGGCGTCGAGGGCATGGTTCAGGTCTTCCGTCACGGAAGCGGGATGGGCCAGCAGGGCCACGCGTCGGCCTTTCAGGGGCGCGCGCAGTTCCGGTTCCTGCAACAGGCGGTCGAGGCCGAATTTCATGGACGTTCGAGGCTCAGGGCAAAGGCGTGAGTATGGTGGAAATCGGGTTTGCCCGGCGCGTGGCGCAGGGACCAGTAGGACAGGCTGCCGTCCACCGCCTCGACCACCGCCGTCAGGCCCAGGCGGAGCAGCCTGCCTCGCGGCACGGCCTCGGCGGGAAGGGTGCACACGAGGGTCAGCGAGTTCGCGGAATCCTCGCGTTTCATGGTCGGCGCGGGTGCCGGTGCCAACGGGCCGCCCCGGCGGTAGTCGACGAAGGCGTAGGCCTGCCACTGGCCCGAGGGGGAGAGGTTGAACTCGCGGTAGGCCGGTGCGTCATCGCCCTGGATGAAGGCCTCGAAGCAGGTGTGGCGCCAGAGATCGTCGGCGCGGGTAGGTGGGGTGGGCTCCGGGATGCGGAGGTGCTTCAGGTCGGCGGCGAGGGTGTAGGTGAGGGTGAGGTCACCGGCCTCGGAGAGGTTTGTGGTCACCTCGATGGCGGTGACGAAGGGGGCGGGGGTGTCGGGGTGGGGGATGAGGCGGTGCATGGGCGGGGATGATAGTGGCTGGCCGTCGCGGCGTGCACGGCACCGCCACCGTCATTCCGGCGCAAGCCGGAATCCAGGGGGGGTGAAATACATCGAACGACCGGTATCGCGTAAGGCTAGGGTATTTGGCCGGGGGCGCCCGGCAGCGCATTACTTTCTTTGTCTGGGCAAAGAAAGTAACCAAAGAAAGCCCACCCCGCTGCCGTCGAAACCCCGAGGCTGCCGACCTTGAGCGGGCGGCCAATAAACTCGCCCTGCGGGCTCAGACACAATTGGCCGGCCTTCGGCTGCCCCGCTCAAGCCCATCATCCTCGGCTCCGGCAGAGGGGAGGAAAGGCGTCGTGTACTGCCACTGTTATCCCCTCGCCCTTGAGGGGAGAGGGGTTGGGGAGAGGGTGGGCGGGCGTCAGCCCGCCAGGCCAATGTCTGGCGGTCATGCCGGCGCACGCCGGAATCCAGGTCTTTCGCAGCGTTCGATACGGTCTACGTAAGGTCAGCGGCTCAGGCCGGGCACCCCCGGCCTGCCACCCAAGCCTTACGTGTTACGCGAACCGCGCACGCGCAGGGCGAGCAGAAGCAGGCCGGACATCAGGCTGAGATAGACACTGGGCTCAGGCACTGCCACGACAGGGTTAAGGTCCACCCCCCCACCCACGGAAATCGCTCCGCCAGGCGGCAGAACAAGACGTCCCCCATCGCCGATCGGGAGCGAACCGCCGCTCGTCACAGAGATGGAATCAGCCTGGATCACCACTGAACCGACGAATATTGTTTCGCCCGACAACCACAACTCAGGCGCGGTGATCGCCAGGTTATCCAGGAACAGCTTGCCTACCGACGAGAAGCTGATCCGCGAATCCGAGGTGATCGTGCCGCCGTCCAGGGTCAGGTCCCCACCGCACCCGATTCCCAGGGTATCGGACCAGTTGGCGGTGAGCGTGCCGGTGCAGGTAAAGGTGTCGACTGACCATTGGACGGCCGCGTGGGCACTCGATGGCAACAGAGCGATGGCGGCGAGGGTGGCGATGAGGCTGCGCATGGGAGGCTCCCTGAAGCATTATGAGAATGAAACAACCGACCCTAGCCGCCGGATGTGACATCCCTGTTTCCGCGCCACGCGCTGCCGGGCGCCCCCGGCCTACCGCCCTGGGCATACGTGGCAACTGCAATACAGGCCTACACCCACCCTCTCCCCAGCCCTCCCCCCTCGAGGGGGAGGGGGTCAAGCGGCGCCCTTGAACAACGCCAGCGTGACCGCCCGCGCCTGCGCATGGTCGACGATGGGCGGCGGGTAGTCCCGCCCCACCACCACCCCGCATGCCTCCTGCACGGCAACCGGCATCTGCCAGGGCGCGTGCACATACTTGTCCGGCACCGCCGCCAGCTCCGGCACATAGCGCCGGATGAAGCGCCCCTGCGGGTCGAACCGCTCCGACTGCGTCACCGGGTTGAAGATGCGAAACCAGGGCTGGGCGTCCGTGCCCACCCCCGCGCTCCACTGCCAGCCGCCGATGTTGGCGGCCTGGTCGTAATCCAACAACATCTGGGCGAAGTGGCGCTCGCCCCAGCGCCAGTCCACGTGCAGGTCCTTCACCAGGAAGCTGGCGGCGAGCATGCGCAGGCGGTTGTGCATATAGCCGGTCTGGTCGAGCTGACGCATGGCCGCGTCGACGATGGGGTAGCCGGTGCGGGCCTCGCGCCAGGCCTCGAAATGGCCCGACGGGTTGGGCCAGGGGAGGGCGTCGAATTTGCCCTGGAAGGCCTGCGTGACGGTGTGCGGGTAGTGCCACAGCAGCATCTGGTAGAACTCGCGCCAGATCAGCTCGGACAGCCAGGTCTCGGCGCCCTCGCCGCCGGCGTCGAGGGCGAAGCGGGCGAGCTCGCGCACGGAGAGGGTGCCGAAGCGCAGATGCACGGAGAGGTAGGACGGGCCCTTCAGCGCCGGGTAGTCGCGCGCAGCGCGGTAAGCCCCGATGCGGCCCTGAAAATCCCGCCAGCGCGCCCGTGCGCCGGTCTCACCTGGGGCGATGCCGAGGGCCGCGAGGTCGGTCGGCAGGAAGCCCAGGTCGGCGAGGCCGGGCATGGTGGTGCCACCGTCCGCTGCCAGGCGATGCGTCAGCCCGGCCACCGGGTGGGGTGCGAGCGCGGCGGCGTCGGCGCGGGCGAGCCAGGCGCGCCTGAAGGGGGTGAAGACGTGGAAGGGGGTGCCGGCGGCGGTGCGGATCTCGTCGGCCTCGAACACCACCTGGTCCTTCAGCAGGTGCAGGGCGCGGCCCTCTGCCGCTAGGGCCTGCGCCACGGCGGTGTCCCGGCCGCGGGCCCGGGGCTCGTAGTCGCGCGCGGCGTACACCGCCGCCACGCCGAGCCGCGCCGCGAGTTCCGGGATGAGTCGGCGCGCCGCGCCATGCAGCACGTGCAGGCCGCCGCCGCGCGCCTCCAGCCCGGCCTTGAGGGCGGCCACGCTGGCATGGATGAACTCGACGCGGCGGTCGCTCCGCGACGGCAGGGCGTCGAGGACCTCCGTGTCGAACACGAAGGCGCAATGCACCCGCTCCGCGGCCTGCAGGGCGGCGCTAAGGGCGGCATGGTCGTCAAGGCGCAGGTCGCGCCGAAACCAGACGAGGGCGGAGTCCATGCGCACATTCTGGGGGCGTGGCGGCGGGGGTACAATCCACGCCACTTATCGGACGATGCCATGGAAAACGCCAATTTCACCGACCACTTCCTGATCGCCATGCCCAACATGCTCGATCCCAACTTCGCCGGCACGCTGACCTACGTCTGCGACCATGGCTCGCAGGGAGCGCTGGGGGTGGTGGTGAACCGGCCGATCGAGCTCAACATGGAATCCCTGTTCGCGCAGATCGGCCTGGAACTCACGGACGAGGCGCTGAAGGCCGCGACCGTCTATTACGGCGGCCCGGTGCAGGTGGAGCGCGGCTTCGTGCTGCACCGGCCGGTGGGCGAATGGAGCTCCACCCTGTCGGTGAACGACCGCGTCGGCCTCACCACCTCCAAGGACATCCTCGAGGCCACCGCGCGCCAGGAGGGGCCGAAGGAGATCATGGTGACCCTGGGCTACGCGGGCTGGGGGCCGGGCCAGCTGGAGGACGAGATCAAGCAGAACGCCTGGCTGACCGTGAAGGCGGACCCGGAGGTGATCTTCAAGCTGCCACCGGAGGAACGCCTGGCCGCCGCCATGCACCTGCTGGGCATCGACATCTCCATGCTCTCCGAGGAGGCGGGCCACGCATGAAGCGGGGCGCGCTGCTGGCCTTCGACTTCGGCCTGCGCCGCATCGGCGTGGCCGTGGGCGATTGGGAGACCCGCATGGCCCACCCGCTCGAGGTGATCGCCGCGGAGGACAACGACACCCGCTTCGGCCGCATCGCCGCGCTGCTCGCGGAATGGCGCGCGGTCGACCTGGTGGTCGGCCTGCCGCTCTCCATGGACGGCGAGGAACACGAACTGACGCGCCGCGCGCGTCGCTTTGCCAATCAGCTGCATGGACGCTTCAAGCTGCCGGTGACCCTGGTGGACGAGCGACTCACCTCCTTCGATGCCGACCTGCGCCTGCGCGAGGCCGGCGTGAAGGGCCGCGACCGCAAGGGCCTGGACGACACCCTGGCGGCACAGCAAATCCTGCAGGACCTACTCGATCGACCCCATCATGAAGCCGCCGCTTGACCTCCCCTCCCCCGAACACCTGATCGACCGCCTGGCGGATCAGATCGCCCCCACCATGGGCCCCGACATCGCCCTGGTGGGCATGCACACCGGCGGCGTCTGGGTCATGGAGGCCCTGCTGGAGCGCCTGGGCCGCAACGACACGGCGCATGGCACCGTCGACACCTCCTTCTACCGCGACGACTACGCGCAGCGCGGCCTGCACGAGGGCGTGAAACCCTCGCGCATCCCCTTCGACGTGGAGGGCCGGCGCATCCTGCTGGTCGACGACGTGCTCAACACCGGCCGCAGCGTGCGCGCGGCGATGAACCTGCTGTTCGACTACGGCCGCCCTGCGAGCATCCGCCTCGCCGTGCTGGTGGACCGCAGCGGCCGCGAACTGCCGATCTGCGCGGACTACGTCGGCCTGAGCCTGGAACTCGCCGAGCCCGCGCGCGTCAACCTCAGCCGTGACGAAGCCGGAAAACTCTCCCTCGTCGTCTCCGAGAAAACGCCATGAGCCCCAACCTGCAGCTGACCGAAGACGGACGCCTGCGCCACCTGCTCACCCTGGATGGCCTGCCGGCGCGCATCCTCACGCAGATCCTCGACACTGCCGAGTCCTTCATCAGTCGCGAGACCGGCGAGGTGAAGAAGGTGCCGCTGCTGCGCGGCATCGCCATCTTCAACATCTTCTTCGAGAACTCCACGCGCACCCGCACCACCTTCGAGATCGCCGCCAAGCGCCTGTCCGCCGACGTGGTGAACCTGAACATCGGCACCTCCTCGCAGAGCAAGGGCGAGACCCTGCTCGACACCGTGGCCAACCTCTCCGCCATGCAGGCGAACATGTTCGTGGTGCGCCACTCCGCCGCCGGCGCCGCGCACCTGATCGCGCGCCACGTGGCGCCGCACATCAATGTCGTGAACGCGGGCGACGGCCGCGCCGCCCACCCCACCCAGGGCCTGCTGGACATGTACACGCTGCGTCACTTCAAGGGGCCGTTCCACAAGCTGCGCGTCGCCATCGTCGGCGACGTGCTGCACTCGCGCGTCGCCCGCTCGCAGATCCACGCCCTCACCACCCTGGGCTGCCCGGAGGTGCGCGTGGTGGGGCCGCGCACCCTGCTGCCGCGCGACGTCGAGAGCATGGGTGTGCACGTCCACGAGCGCCTGGAGGACGGCATCCGGGACGTCGACGCGGTGCTCATGCTGCGCCTGCAGAACGAGCGCATGCAGGGTGCCCGCCTGCCCAGCGCCGGCGAGTACTACAAGCGCTGGGGCCTGACGCCGGAGAAGCTCAAGTACGCAAAACCCGACGCCATCGTCATGCACCCAGGCCCCATGAACCGGGGCGTCGAGATCGACTCCGACGTGGCCGACGGCAAGCAGGCGGTGATCCTGCCGCAGGTCACCTTCGGCATCGCCGTGCGCATGGCGGTGATGAGCATGCTGGCGGGAGGACAGGCATGAAGCTGCACATCCGGAACGGCCGCGTCATCGACCCGGCCAGCGGCCTGGACGCGGTACAGGACGTGTTCGTGGCCGCCGGCCACGTGGTCGGCCTGGGCGAGGCGCCCGCCGACTTCCACGCCAACCAGGTGATCGACGCCAGCGGCCTGGTGGTCTGCCCCGGCCTGGTGGACCTGGCGGTGCGCCTGCGCGAGCCGGGCGGCGAGCACATGGCCACCCTGGAGTCGGAGATGCATGCCGCCGCCGCGGGCGGCATCACCTCGCTGGCCTGCCCGCCGGACACCGACCCGCCGCTCGACGAGCCGAGCCTGATCGAGATGCTCAAGTTCCGCGCCAAGCACATGCCGGGACCGCGCGTGTACCCGGTGGGGGCCCTGACCTGGAAGCTGCAGGGCGAGCGCCTGACCGAGATGGCGGAGCTGAACGAGGCGGGCTGCGTCGCCTTTACCCAGGCCGACGCGCGCCTGCAGAACACCGAGGTGCTGCTGCGCGCCCTGGAATACGCCAAGACCTTCGACCTGCCGGTGTGGCTGCGCCCGCAGGACGCCTTCATCGGTCGTGGCGGCGTCGCCCACGACGGCGTGGTGTCGGCGCGCCTGGGCCTGCCGGCGATCCCGGTGCCGGCCGAGACCGTGGCCCTCTCCACCATCCTCCTGCTGGTGCGCGAGACCGGCGCGCGCGTGCACCTGTGCCGCCTCTCCAGCCGCGCCGGCGTGGAGATGGTGCGGCGCGCCAAGCACGACGGCCTGCCCATCACCTGCGACGTGGGCATCCACCACGTGCACCTGTCGGAGATGGACACCGCCGACTTCAACGCCAACTGCCACCTGGTACCGCCCCTGCGCAGCCTGCGCGACCGCGACGCGATCCGCCGCGGCATCGAGGACGGCACCATCGACGCGATCTGCTCCGACCACACGCCGGTGGACGAGGACAACAAGCAGCTGCCCTTCCAGGAGAGCGAGGCCGGCGCCACCGGCGTGGAACTGCTGCTGCCGCTGATCCTGAAGTGGGGCCAGGAGAGCGGACTCCCCCTCACGCGGACCCTGGGCCATGTGACCAGGCGGCCGGCGGAGATCCTCGGCATCCCCGGCGGCGAGCTGCGCGTGGGCGGACCGGCGGACCTCTGCGTGTTCGACCCGGAGGCGCACTGGACCGTGTCGCACCGCACCCTGGCCAGCCTGGGCAAGAACAGCCCCTACCTGGGCCTGGAGGTGCAGGGCCAGGTGCGCTACACGCTGATCGACGGCCATCTCGACTACAGGCGCTGACCCCCGCCGGCCCGCCTTGAAGTTGCGCGGGCCGGCTTCATATCCGCTTCATTCCATCCGATCAGAGGACGCCCATGGGCCAATTCGCATTCGACGTGGACGCCGCCAATTTCCAGAGCGTCGTCATCGAGGGTTCCCGGCAGGTGCCGGTGGTGGTGGACTTCTGGGCGCCCTGGTGCGGCCCGTGCAAGTCCCTCAAGCCGATCCTGGAAAAGCTCGCCGAGGAGTTCCAGGGCAAGTTCATCCTCGCCAAGGTGAACTCGGACGAGAACCAGGAACTCGCCGCCCAGTTCGGCGTGCGCGGCATCCCCGACGTGAAGGCGGTGTACCAGGGACGCATCGTCGACGAGTTCTCCGGCGCCCTGCCCGAGTCGGCGGTGCGCGAGTTCCTTGCCCGCGTCATCCCCTCGCCGGCCGACGAGATGCGCGCCAAGGCCGCGGAACTCCGCGCCGCGGGCGATCTGGCGGGGGCGTTGCAGACCCTGGGCGAGGCCTCCAGGCTCGACGTGCAGAACGAAGACGTGCGCGTCGACGCGGCCGAGATCCTCATCGACCTGAACGAGCTGGAGGAGGCGCGGCGCCTGCTCGACAGCCTCTCGCCGGTCAACCAGATGGACGAGCGCGTGCAGCAGCTGCGCGCGAAGCTCAGCTTTGCCGGACAGGGCGGCGCGGACGAGGCCGAGTTGCGCGCCAGGGTCGCCGCTCAGCCGGACGACATGCAGGCCCGCTTCGACCTCGCCAACCTGCTCGTCTCATCCGGCCGCCACGCCGACGGCCTCAACGAACTGCTCGACATGGTGCGGCGCGACCGCGCCTGGAACGAGGAGGCGGCGCGCAAGCAGATCCTCGCCGTGTTCAATCTGCTGGGCGCCAGTCCGCTGGTCCCGGAATACCGCCGCAAGCTGGCCAGCGCCCTCAACTGACGCATCCGGGCGCGGTGGCGCACCCGCGCTTCCCGGCATAAGCTTGGCCTGACAAGCCACCCGGGAGGCACAAGGTGATCCGTTCGTCCCTACACAGGGCCAAGCTGCGCGAGCTGGCCTGCTTCGACATGGCCGGCCGCTTCGAGGATGCCCTGCAGCGCCTCGCCGGCCTGGTCGCGGAACTGCTTGGCGCCGGCCGGGTGTCGCTTATGCTGCTCGACACCGGCCCCGGCCGTGGCGACCGGCTGCGCCTGGCCGCCCTGCACGGCGAGCTGCCGGAGACGGCGTGGAAGGAGGAGGTCCAGCCCGGCCAGGGCATCGCCGGCCAGGTCCTGGCGAGCGGCCGCGCCCTGCGCGTGGCGGACATCGAACGCTCGCACTGGAAAGCGGACGCGCGGCGGCACGGCGAGACCGGCGGCTTCATCGCCTGCCCGGTGCCGGTGGCGGGTTCGCCGGCGGGCGTGCTCAACGTCAGCGCACCGCTCGGCCGCCGCGCCTTCACCCCCACCGACCAGGAGGACGCCGAACTGGCGGCTCTCCTCGTCGGCCGCGCGATCCACGTCGGGCGCCTGGGCCGCTTCCTCGATTCCCGCCTCGCACAGATGGCCTTCACCCTGGAGGGCAGCCAGGATGCCTGCTCCGTCGTCTCGCTCTCCGCGCACGAGCCTGACCGCGTCGCCGGCATGCTGGCACGCGCCTTCTACCGCGAGATGCGCCACTGCGGCTTCTCGCCAAACCAGATCATCCACGCCGCGGGCGAGATCATCTCCGAGCTGACGCGCGGCCTGAACCGCCACAAGGAACGCGCCCGACGCACCGGGCAGCCGGACGCGGACGGCTAGGCCCGGTAGTCCGCCGCCAAGCGGATGTAGCCCGCCGCCAGGTAGGCGAAGTAGTCGAGTTCCTCGGGGCTGAGCGGCCGCACCTGCTTCGCGGGGCGCCCCAGGTACAACCAGCCCGACTTCAGCACCCGCCCCTCCGGCACCAGGCTGCCGGCACCGAGCAGCACGCGCGGCTCCAGAACCGACTTGTCCATCACCAGCGAGCCCATGCCGATCAGGCATTCGTCGTGGATGGTGCAGCCGTGCAGGATCACGCCGTGGCCGACGCTGACGTCGCGACCGAGGGTGAGCGGCGCGCCCTCCGGGTCGCTGGCGCGGCGGTGGCTGACGTGCAGGACGCTGTTGTCCTGGATGTTGCAGCGCGCGCCGATGCGGATGCGGTTGACGTCGCCGCGGATCACCACGCCCGGCCAGACCGAAACCTCATCGCCCAACTCCACGTCGCCGATCACCGTGGCGCTGGCGTGGACAAAGACCTCCCGGCCCAGGCGGGGGGTGTATTCGCGGTAACTTTCGATCGCCATGGCCCTGGAAAATGCAAGAATCGGCCGCAAGTATAGAAGCCATTGCGACCCTTTCTGGACACCCCATGAACCCCCTCCTCGATTTCTCCGGCCTGCCGCGCTACAGCGAGATCAAACCCGAACACGTGACCCCAGCCGTCGAGCAGCTGCTCGGCGAGAACCGGGCTCTCGTGGAGCGCCTCACGGCGCCGGGACAGCAGGCCACCTGGGCCGGCTTCGTGCAGCCGCTGGAGGACGCGAACGAACGCCTGTCGCGCGCCTGGGGCCAGGTCTCGCACCTGCATTCGGTGCTCGACAGCCCGGAGCTGCGCGAGGTGTACAACGAAAACCTGCCCAAGATCACCCA
The DNA here is from genome assembly GCA_040751755.1 of Pseudomonadota bacterium. Classification (GTDB taxonomy): domain Bacteria; phylum Pseudomonadota; class Gammaproteobacteria; order Burkholderiales; family Thiobacillaceae; genus PFJX01. The sequence goes on along the minus strand of JBFMHC010000046.1, from coordinate 110,608 downwards.
GTACTACGCCGAGCTGGGTCAGCACGAGGGCCTGTTCCGCCAGTTCAAATCCCTGGCCGCGAGCCCCGAGGCCGCCACGCTCAACCCGGCGCGCGCGAAGATCCTCGACAACGAGTTGCGCGACTTCCGCCTCGGCGGCGCGGAACTGCCGGAGGCGGACAAGCCGCGATTCATGGCGATCCAGGAGGAACTGGCGAAGCTCTCCGCCAAGTTCGAGGAGAACCTGCTCGACGCCACCAAGGCCTGGTCGAAGTTCATCACCGACGAGCAGGAACTGGCCGGCGTGCCGGACGACGCCAAGGCGATGTTCGCCGAGATGGCCCAGGCGGACGGCAAGAGCGGCTGGAAGCTGAACCTGCAGGCCCCCTCCTTCCTGCCCGTCATGCAGTTCTGCGCCAACCGCACCCTGCGTGAGGAGATGTACCGCGCCTACGTCACGCGCGCCTCGGAGTTCGGCCCCGCGGAACTCGACAACACTCCGCTCATCGCCCGCATCCTGGAGCTGCGTGCCGAGGCGGCCAGACTGCTCGGCTTCGACACCTATGCGCAGGTCTCCCTGGAGCCGAAGATGGCCGAGACGCCGCAGGAGGTGCTGGACTTCCTCGCCGAGCTGGGCCAGCGCGCCAAGCCCTACGGCGAGAAGGACATGGCGGAACTGCGCGATTTCGCCGCCCGGGAACTCGGCCTGCCAGACCTGCAGGCCTGGGACACGGCCTTCGCCAGCGAACGCCTGCGCGAGGCGCGCTATGCCTACTCGGAAAACGAGGTGAAACAGTACTTCCAGGAACCCAAGGTGCTGGCCGGCCTGTTCCGCGTGATCGAGACCCTGTACGGCCTGGAGATCCGCGCCGACCAGGCGCCGGTGTGGCACGAGGACGTGCAGTTCTATGCCCTGCGCGACAAGCAGGGACAGCTGGTGGGCCAGTTCTACCTCGACCTGCACGCGCGCGACACCAAGCGCGGCGGCGCCTGGATGGACGACGCGATCACGCGGCGGCGCAAGGAAAACGGCATCCAGACCCCCGTGGCCTACCTCAACTGCAACAACAGCCGCGGCGTGGGCGGCAAGCCGGCCCTGCTGACGCACGACGACGTCATCACCCTGTTCCACGAGTTCGGCCACGGCCTGCACCACCTGCTCACCAAGGTCGAGGACCTGGGGGTGTCCGGCATCAACGGCGTGGAGTGGGACGCGGTGGAACTGCCCAGCCAGTTCATGGAGAACTTCTGCTGGGAGTGGGAGGTGGTGCGCCACATGACCGCGCACGTCGACACCGGCGCGCAGATGCCCAGGGAGCTGTTCGACAAGCTGCTGGCGGCGAAGAACTTCCAGGCGGGCATGCAGACCCTGCGCCAGATCGAGTTCGCCCTCTTCGACATGCACCTGCACCACGACCTGCCGCCCGGCAAGACCGCGCTGCAGCTGCTGAACGAGATCCGCGCGCGGGTGGCGGTGGTGATCCCGCCCGAGTACAACCGCTTCCCCAACAACTTCTCGCACATCTTCGCCGGCGGCTACGCGGCGGGGTACTACAGCTACAAGTGGGCGGAGGTGCTGTCGGCCGACGCCTACAGCCTGTTCGAGGAGAACGCGCAGGTCGGCAGCGTCCTGAACCCGGAGATCGGCCACCGTTTCTGGAGCGAGATCCTCGCCCAGGGCGGCGCGCGCCCGGCGATCGAATCCTTCAAGGCCTTCCGCGGCCGCGAGCCCACCATCGACGCCCTCCTGCGCCACAACGGCATGGCCTGAGCTTGTGCGGCCCGGCGCGCGGCTTCTAGAATCCCGTCAAACACTCGGGAGATTCGCGATGCTGAGGGCCGTCACCATCCTGCTGTTCGTCACCACCACCGCCGCGCAGGCGGGAGGGGTCTACCGCTGGGTGGATGCCGGCGGCGGGGTGCACTACACCGACCAGCCCCCGCCGCCCGGCGCGAAGCAGGTCTCCACCCTCTCCGGCAAGGGCAACCTGGTGGAGGTGGCGAAGGAGTCCTACGAGGGCAGACAGGCGCGCGAGAAGAACCCCGTCACCCTCTACGCCAATGCCTGCGGCCCCATCTGCGACCAGGCGCAGGAACTGCTGAAGAAGCGCGGCATCGCCTTCGCCCTCAGGGATCCTTCGAAGGAGCCCGAGACGGCAGTGGAACTGAAGAAGCTCACCGGCGCCCTGGAGGTCCCCGTCCTGGTGGTCGGCAAGGCGCACCAAAAAGGCTTCGAGGCCGCATCCTGGGACAGCATGCTGGATGCCGCCGGCTACCCGAAGACCCCTCTGATCCCCCCCAAACCCTGACACTGGAGTCCCCATGCACCGCCTCGCCGGCTGGCTGGGGCACGGCGGCCACGAGCCCGCCGACGCCCTGGAGAAGATGCTCGCTCGCTGCAGCGTAGCCCGTCCCTCGCAGACCCTGTCGGAACCCGGTCTCGGCCTCGCCGCCAGCCTCTCCGTCGCACGCGAGGGCGGCCTGTACGCGGCAATCGCCGGGCGCCCGCGCTTCGATGCCCCCGAACTCGCGCAGCGCACCCCCGCCGAGACCGCGCTGCGGCTGTGGCAGCTGCATGGCAAGGACGCCCCCCGGCACATCCACGGCAACTTCGCCCTGGCCATCGTCGACCCCGGCGAGCGCAGCGTGTTCCTGGCGCTCGACCGCATCGGCGCGGAGAAGCTCGCCTTCGCGCCAGGCCCCGACGGCTGCGTGTTCGCCAGCCAGGCGGACATGGTCGCGAGCCATCCGGGCGTGGGCGGCGAGCTCGACCCGCAGGGCTTGTTCAACTTCATCTATTTCTTCGAGGTGCCAGCCCCCGGCAGCGTGTTCCGCGGCGTGCAGAAGGTGCTGCCCGGCCAGTGGGTGCAGTGGCGCAAGGGCCAGCTGAGCAAGGGCTTCTACTGGGCGCTGCAGTACCGCGACGAGCCGCGCGACGACTTCGACGCCCAGTCGAAGCGCTTCCACGGCCTGCTGCGCGACGCGGTGCGGCGCGCTCGGGGCGAGGACGAGGTGGCGGCCTTCCTCTCCGGTGGCACCGACAGCTCCACCGTGAGCGGCGTGTTGAAGGAGGTGGCGGGGCGGGCGCGCACCTATTCCATCGGCTTCGACGCGGGCGGTTTCGACGAGACCGAGTACGCTCGCCTGGCGGCGCGCCACTTCGGCCTGGAGTCGCAGGAGTACTACCTGCAGAAGGACGACGTGCTGGAGGCGATCCCGCTGATCGCGCGCCATTACGACGAGCCCTTCGCCAACGAGTCGGCGGTGCCCACCTACTTCTGCGCCAGACGCGCGGCGGCGGACGGCTTCAAGGTCATGCTGGCCGGTGACGGCGGCGACGAGATCTTCGGCGGCAACGAGCGCTACGCGAAGCAGAAGGTGTTCGAGGCCTATCACCTGCTGCCCGCCGCCCTGCGCCGTAGCCTGATCGAACCGCTCGCGCAACTGCCAGGCCTCGCCGGGCTGCCGCCCGTGCGCAAGGCGCAGAGCTATATCCGCCAGGCCAACATCCCGCTGCCGGAGCGCATGGAGTCGTACAACTACGTCTACCGCCAGCCGCTCGAGGAGATGTTCGTGCCGGACTTCCTGCGCGGGGTCGACAGCCAGCTCCCCGGCGCCTGGCTGAAGGAGGTCTACGACCGCGCGGACAGTGATTCCTACATCAACCGCATGCTGCACCTGGACATGAAGTTCACCCTGGCTGACAACGACCTGCGCAAGGTCGGGGGCATGACCGAGGCGGCCGGGGTCGAGGTGCGCTACCCCCTGCTCGACGACGCCATCGTCGAGTTCTCCGGCGAGGTGCCGCCGGACTGGAAGGTGAAGGGGCAGTACCTGCGCTGGTTCTTCAAGAAGTCGCTGACCGGCTTCCTGCCGGACGAGATCATCAACAAGAGCAAGCACGGCTTCGGCCTGCCGTTCGGCGTATGGGCGCGCGACCACGCCCCTCTGCGCGAACGCATCGAGGACCGCCTGAGCGCCTTCAAGCAGCGCGGCATCCTGCAGCCGGAATACATCGAGCACATCCGCCGGGAACACATGTCGGGACACGCCACCTACTTCGGCCGCATGGTGTGGCTGATCATGACCCTGGAGGAATGGCTGGCCGCGCGCGGCCTGTAAGCGGCGCCGGCGCTCAGCCGGCGAGCAGGGCGTCGAGGCGCGCCAGGTTGGGCGCCCAGGTGTAGTCGGCAAGCACCCGCGCGCGCGCGGCGCCGCCGATCTCCCGGCAACGCCCCGGATCCGCGATCAGCCGCTGCACGGCCTCGGCCGTCGAGGCGGCGTCCTCCGCCACCACCACCTCCGCGTCCGGCCGCGCCGCCACGCCCTCCAGGGCCTGCGGCGAGGCGAGCACGGCCTTGGCCATGGCCATCCCCTCGAGCACCTTGTTCTGGATGCCGCGGGCAATGCGCAGGGGCGCGACGACCAGCGCGGCATGCGCGAGGTAGGGGCGCACGTCCGGCACCCGGCCGGTTACCACCACGCCGGGGCCCGCCAGTTCCTGCACCGCCGGCGATGGCCGGCTGCCGACGATGTAGAAGCTCACGTCCGCGCCGCGCGCCTGGCGCAGGCGCGGCAGGACTTCGCGCGCGAACCAAGTGACGGCGTCGACGTTGGGCCAGTAGTCCATCGCCCCGGTGAACACCACCGCTTGTTCCCCCGCGGAAAAGGGGGTGTCGAAGACATGCGCCGGGGAGAAATAGTCGGTATCCACACCGTTGTAGAAATGCCCGATGCGCGCCGACGACTCCGGCGCCAGGGCGCGGAAATCGCGCGCCTCCGCCTCCGACACGAACAGGCTGGCGTCGAACCCGGCCGCGACCCGGCGCTCCCAGGCCAGCAGCTTGCGCGCCTCGCGCGCATACAGCCAGGACATGGGCCAGGCCTTGGTGGGGGCGTACTGGCGCCACTTGTCGGAATCGATGTCGACGAAGTCCATGACGCGTCTCGCACCCTCGGCATGCATGACGAACTGCGCCATCGCCGAGGAATACACCACGACCTTGCGCACGCCGCTGTCGAGCTTGCTGCGCACCCAGCGATCGAGCGCCGCATCGCGGTAGTACGGCAGCGTCAGGGCCTCGCCCGTGAGCAGGCCGGTGAGGGAACGCAGCTTGCCCGTGCGAGGGTCGAGCGGGCGCAGGCAGACATCCGCGCACACGCCGCGCAGCACCTCGGCGTGCGGCCAGTCCGCGGGGTCGTCGACGAAGGCGCCGAGGTGCACGTCCCAGTCCCGCGCAAGGTGGCGCAGCATGTGCCAGGAGCGGATCTTGTCGCCCTTGTCGGGCGGATAGGGGATGCGGTGGGCGAGGAACAGGAGGTCGCCGCGCTTGCCCATGGCTCAGCCCAGACTGCGGACGATGTAGGGGCCGAGGAAGTTCACCAGCGGCCGCGGCAGGCGCTGCCAGGCCTGGATGAACAGGCGGTACTTCGGATTGTTGGGGTTGTTCTCCGGCAGGGCGCTCGCGCCGACCAGCTTGTATCGGTAGTTGAGCGGCTGCGGCTCGAAGCCCCAGTTGCGCTTGAAGTCGTAGGGGCCGGTGCCGACCTTGCTGCGGCCGTAGTCGAACACGCGCACGCCCCGCTCGCAGGCGCGGCGCATCAGCTCCCAGTACTTGAAGTCGTTGGCGGCGAGACCGCGCGCGGCCTCGGTGTCGCCGGCGTAATAGGGCAGGATCTCGTCGCGGAAGTAGAAGGACAGCACGCCGCTGATCAGCTCGCCGTCCGGCGCGCGCACCAGCTGCACCTCGCAGTCGTCGCCGAACACCTCGCGCAGCAGGGCGAAGAAGCGCTTCGGCAGGGCCGGCGTGCCATGGCGGTGGACGTTGTCGGCGAACACCTGGAAGAAACCGTCGACGCCGGGCTCCAGCTCCGCGATCAGGCCGTTCTTGATCCCCTTGCGCACCATCGCCCGCTGCTTGCGCGGGATGGCGAGCATGTTCTGCTCCACATCCGGATCGAGGGTCTTGCGGAAGGTGACGTACAGCTCGGTGCCCGGCCAGTCCGCATGCGCCGGGGCGTCGCGGTCGCGATATTCCAGGTGGCCGACGCGCAGTTCCGCCGCCAGGGCCTGGGCATGCAGGTCCAGGGCCGCGCGCGCCTCAGGCGTGGCGGCGGCGATGCCGCCGTAGACGCAGAACGGTGTGGAGACCAGGCTGTTGCCGAACAGCCGGCTCTGCACGTGCGCCAGCGGCAGCACGCCCTCGATGCGTCCCGCGCGTTCCGCGAGAAGGAAGTGGGTGCGGTGGCCGAAGGCGCGTTCCAGCACGGTCTTCCAGCCGAAACGGTGGCAGAAGGTGGCATCGGGCTCGGCGAGGACGAAGGCGTCCCAGGCCGCCGCATCCCCTTCACGCGCCGCGCGGACCTGCAGGCTCATTGCGCAAGCTCGGCGGCGTAGACCTGGTCTGCGCGCCCCCAACGGTGGTCGGCGCACAGGCGCGCCAGCTTGGCCTCCATGCGCGACAGGTTGACGTAGTGGCGGAAGCGGCTCTTCAGCGGCGCGCCGGGGATCCTCGGCTGCCCGGGATCCACCTCCCAGGGATGGAAGTAGAACATCGCCGGACGCCCGTCGACGCGGTTGACGCGGCCGATCAGCCAGCGCGAGGCGGCATAGGGCAGGAGGCGGAAATAGCCGCCGCCGGCCGCCGGCAGGTTGCGGCCGTGCCAGTCCACCGTGGTGGGCGGCACCTCCAGCAGCGCGGGGCAGCGCTCGGGGCGATACGGGAAGCGCGGGGCGTCGGGCATGCCGTAGTGGTCGTGGGCGATGGGATAGATGCTGGAACTGTAGCGGTGCCCGGTTTCAGCCAGCACGTCGAGCGCCCACAGGTTTTGCTGGCCGATGGAGAAGCTGGGCGCCCGGTAGCCCTGCACCGCCACGCCGCCGATGTCCTCCAGCAGGCCCTTGGCACGCGTCACGTCGGCGCGGAACGCCGCCTCGCCGAGCTGGCTGGCGCGCTGGTGGCCGTAGCCGTGGCTGGCCAGCTCGTGGCCCTGCGCGACGATCGCGCGCACCACGTTCGGGTAGCGTTCGGCGATCCAGCCCAGGGTGAAGAAGGTGGCCTTGACGCCATGGCGATGGAACAGGGCGAGGATGCGTTCGACGTTCGCTTCGACGCGGCAGGGCCAGCGCTCCCAGTCCGCGCGGTCGATGGTGTGCTCGAAGGCACCGACCTGGAAGTAGTCCTCCACGTCCACGCTCATCACGTTGGTGATTGTCCTCTCCACACTTCGTCCAGTCTTGTTTTTTCTGTTCAGGATCGTCCCACGGGCCTTATTCGCTTTCCTGGCCCGAGGTGACGGTGTAGAGCACCTTGCGCACCAGGGGGACAAGGCGATTGAGCGTGCGCTCCATGGCCTCGATCCGCGCCTCCAGTGCATCCAGATCGACGCTGCCGCTCACCGAGACGGCGACGCCGCCACTGCCTGCCGCAACCGGCGGCGCGGCGTGGCGCATCACCGGCTGCTGGTGGTGGACCTCCTGCTGCAGGTCGCCGATCACCTCCTGCACGGAGGCGGCATCGAGGTGGGTCTTTTCCTCCAGGTAACCGAACAGCATCAAGCGGTCGCACAGGGTGTTGATGCGGCGCGGCACGCCGGCGGAGAACTGGAAGATCTCGTCGAAGGCCTCCTCCGCGAAGGAGGGCGTGCCCTGCCAGCCCACGGTGGTGAGGCGGTGCAGGATGTACTGCACGGTCTCCGAGCGGTCCAGCGGGCCGAGGTGGTAGGAGGCGATCACCCGCTGCCGCAATTGCAGCATTTCCGGGCTCTGGATGGTGTCGCGGAACTCCGGCTGGCCGAGCAGGAAGCTCTGCAGCAGGGGTTTGTCGCCTTCGTGGAAGTTGGACAGCATGCGCAGCTCTTCCACGGCGCGCGGGTTCAGGTTCTGCGCCTCGTCGACGATCAGCAGGGGGCGGCGGTTCTGCCGCACCGCCAGGCGCAGATAGTCTTCAAGGGATTTCAGCACCGCGGACTTGGTCATGCCCTCGGCCTGCACGCCGAAGGCGCCGGCAACGCTGCGCAGGGTGTCGTCCGCGTCCAGCTGCGTGCTCACCAGCTGGGCGATCAGGAAGTTGCCATTCTCCAGTTTGCGCAGCAGGCTCTTGACCAGCATGGTCTTGCCCGCGCCCACGTCGCCGGTGATGACGATGAACCCTTCGCCCAGCGACAGCCCATACTCGAGATAGGCGAAGGCGCGCTTGTGGCCGCGGCTGGCGAAGAAGAAACGCGGGTCCGGGTTGAGTTGGAACGGCTTGTCGCGGAGGTGGTAGTAGCTCTCGTACATATCAGAAGTTCATGTTCAGCCGTACCGACGCGCTGTTTTCCTTGTACTCGCCGGCGGTGTTCGACGTGCCTTCGTAGTGGCGCACCTCCACCGAGCCCGTGGCATCGGGGGAAAGCTTGCGCGACAGCACCCAGCCGATCGACCAGGTATCCGTGCCGTTGGTCGACGCGTTCGCCTGGGTGCTGCTCAGGATGAGGTTGGAGGTCATGCGCGAGTTCAGGCGCCAGTTCCAGTTCCCGCTGAGGCTGTAGCGGTCGTCGGACACGCCCGTGGCCAGGACCTCGCGCCGGCTCTGGTTGAGGCTGCCGGTGAGGGTGCTCTTGCCCAGCAGCCAGGTCACGCTGCCCGACCAGGTCTTGTTGAGCGAGACGTCGTTGATCAGGGAGGGTACGGGCAGAAATGCCGGCTGCGGGCCGACGCAGGCGGGGTCCGGCGGCGCGATGCCTTGGGGGACGGGCACTTCCACGCCGGAGCAGAGATAGACATCGAACGCCGCCAGATCATTCAGCTGGCTGTAGACATTCATGACGTCTTCACTGTAGCGCAACGCCCAGTTGGTCTTGCGGGTCTTGTGCGCGAAGTTCAGGCCGAAGGTCTGGGCGTTGTAGCGGTGCCCGGCGGTGGCGTCGAGTTTCGTCCTCGTGGTCGGCGCCCAACTGCCGCCGACGGTCCAGAAGGTGCCGCTCGCCTGGTTGAAGGTGCCGACACCCTGCCGGTTGTTGTCGTCATTGCCGACCACCAGGGTCATCAGGACCTTGGGCGTGACCCGGTATCCGACATTCCCGGTCAGGCTGCTCAGGCGCGTGGTCTGCGTCCCATCGTTGTGCTGGATGCGATAGTTGAGCCCCCATGGGGTCTTGTGGAACGCGCTGCCGCTGCTCAGGCCGAGACTCAGGTTGCTGCCGCGCGTGGACGAGAGGGCCGCGCTGTTGTCGGAGTCGCTGTAGCTGAGCTGCCAGCGCGCGTCGAACTGGGCCATGGAACCGATGCGCGAACGCCAGGAAGGCGCGACCCCCAGGGTACGCACCTCACTGCGCGTGCCCGTGCCGGTCAGGGAGTAGTTGTCGGGCCCGACCCGACCCAGGAGGCTCGTGCTTTGCTGCCCGACGCGGGCGTTCACGTCGAGGAAGAAGTGGTCCTCCAGGAGTTCCAGGTACGCCTTCGAGGTCAGCTGGTTGTTCAGTGTCGAGGCATCCGTGTCATGGCTGTACAGCAGCCCCTGCAGCCCATAATCGATGTCCACGCGCGCGCGCGCGGATTTTCGTGCAAGCGTGAATCCAGGCGTGACCTCCGTGATGAAGGAGGCCTCCTTGCCGGCATCGACGAGGGTCACGTTGTCGGTATAACGCTCGAGGAGCGTGACCTTGGGAGAAAACTTCCAATCCCCTGCCTGCGCCTGTCCGGCACAGAGAAGGCAGAGCAGGGCACCGGGGAGCTTACTGCTTGCTGTATTCACCATAACTGCCGTAGCCGTAGCCGTAGCCATAACCGTAGTAGTCACCGCCCATGGCACGTGCGGGGGATTTGTTCAGGACCACGCCGACGGAGGGATGCTCTGCGATATGCCCCAGGGCCTCGCGCACCGCCTCCTGCGGGGTGCGTTCGGCCTCGACCACGAAGACGACCTGGCCCATGTAGCTGGCGAGGACGGAGGCCTCGCTGGTGGCGAGCAGGGGGGGGTGTCGAAGATCACGATCCGGTCGGGGTAACGGCTGGAGATGTCGTCGACGAAGGCGCGCATCGCCGAGCTGGCGAGCAATTCGGTGCTGTGCGCGATCCCCCGCCCGGAGGGCAGCACGGTGAGCTTGGCGATGTCCGTGCGGATCAGGACGTCGGACAGGGCGATGGAAGGGTCGAGCAGCACGTCGATCAGGCCGCGGTCGCCCTGCAGGCCGAGGTAGCGCATGATCGCGGTCTTGGTCACGTCGGCATCCACCAACAGCACGGTGTTTTCCATCTCCGTGGCCATACTGATCGCCAGGTTGATCGCCGTGAACGACTTGCTCTCGCCCGGCAGCGAGCTCGTCACCATGATCATGTTGCCATGCGGGAGCGGCGGGGTCTCGCCATGGCCGAACGCGTTCGCGAGCAGGGGGCGCTTGATCAGGCGGTATTCCTCGGCGATCTTGTTGCGCCCCGCATCAGGGGTCAGGATCCCCATCTGCTTCAGTCGCGCCATGTCCACCGAGCCGCGCTGGCTGAGGATGGTCGGCGGGCCGTCCTCGTCACTGGCAGCGCCCGACGCGAAGAACGAAGGCGCCACATCGCCGGCACGGAGCTTCGCCGGGCTGCCGAAAGATGCCTCGACGCGATCAATGGAGGCCTCGATGAGGTTCTTCTCCTCCTTCGCCCGCGCCAGCGTCTCCGGGGCGGCCGGAGGGATTTGGGAGGGTTGCCCCATCTTGCCTGCCGCACGCTCGATAATGCTCATGTCAGCTCCTTTCAAGCGGCCGCGGATACGAACAGGTAATACACCATCTGCGCCAGATAGGCGCCGACGAGAGCCGCCAAGGCCGCCGCATAGAAGATGTTGAGGCGCCGGGTGCGTTGTCGCGCCGCCGCCGTCTCGATCTTCGTCACCATGCCGAGCAGGGGATACGCGGTGAGTTCACGCAACTGACGACGACCTTCCACCGTGGGCCGCAATTGGCCGAGCAGGAAGGCCAGGCCCACGCCGAGGCCGAGGCCGGCCACCGGCACCCCCGAGACGAAGAGCGGGCGGTTCGGCCAGGCCGGCTTGTTCTCCACCCGTGGCGGATCGATCACGCGGAAATCGACGGTGCCGGCCTTGCTCTCGACATCGCTGGAGATCGACGCGGTCTCTCGGCGGCTCAAAAGCTGGGTGTAATTGGTCTTCATCACGTCGTAATCACGCATCAGCTGCGTGTACTCCGCCTCGATCTTCGGCAGGCGGTCCACGGACTGCACCAGGTCGGTGCGCTTCCTCTGCAACTGGTTCACGCGCGCGCGCAGCGAGGCCGCGTTCGCATCCGCCTCGGCGATGGCGATGGTCAACTGCTGGTAGATGGGGTTTTGCGCCTTCACCGCGGCGGGCGACTGCGCGCGCACCAGCTTTTCCTCCTGCGCCTTCTGCTCCTGGATACGCGCGATCAACTGCTTGGTCCGCACGATCTCGGGATGCATGTCGGTATAGCGCAGACGCAGGTTGTCCAGCTGCGTCTGCAAGGTGGTGATGCGGCCATCCAGGGCGCTGCTTGAGGGGGTAGCCAGTGCGGGAGCGGAGACGGTCTCCTCCTGGTCGTCCAACTGCGACTGCAGCTGTTTCTTGCGGTTTTGCGCCTCTTCCAGCTCCAGCCGCGCCTGCTCCAGGGCCACGCTGGCCTCGTTGACCTTGGTGTAGTAGTCACCCCCCTGGCCGGGCATCGAGCCGACGTTGCGCCGCTTGAATTCCTCCAGCGCCTTCTCCTTCTCGAGCAGCTTGGCCTCGTAGCTCTTGAGCTGGTCGTCGATGAACTTCTGGCTGCTCGACAGGTCCTTGCGCGCGCCGCCCAAGGCGTTCTCGGTGAAGATCGTCAGCAGGGACTGCACGACCCGCTTGGCGAGGTCCGGACTGGCATGCTGGTAACTGATGGTGTAGAGGTTCTCGCGCTCGGTGCCGCGGAGGGAAATGCGGGATTCCAGATCCTTGAACATCTCCTCCTGCTGCTTCGGCGTCTTGGCGCGCAGGTCCAGGTCCGTCATGCGCGCAACCTTCTCGAGGTTGGGGCGGCTCATCAGGGTGCGCGTCATCATCGAGACCTGCTGCTCGACGTTCGGCTGCACGGCCAGGCCGGACAGCAGGGGCCGCAACAGCGACTGGGTGTCGACGAACACCCGCGCCTGGGCCTGATACTGGTTCTCCAGGAAATACACCCAGACCCAGCCGACCAGGGAAATGGTCCAGGCGACGATCAACACCAAGGCGCGCCGGCGCCAAACCCCCCTGGCATACCCAAGGACCTGCTCAACGGCCTCGTTCATCCCGCCATTCCCCGTCAGTTATCGCGAACGCGAGACTCAGAACCAGCTCTCCGGAATCACGAGCAGATCACCCGGACGCATCTCCACGTTGGCCGAGATGTCGCCCCCCTTGACCAGGTCTTCCAGACGCACGCTGAACTGCTGCGGCTTGCCATCGACGATGCGCAGGATGCTGGCACGGTTGCCGGCGGCGAACTCGGCGAGACCGCCGACCGAGATCATCACATCGACCAGGGACATGTTCTCCCGGTAGTTCAATGCCTGGGGCTTCGCCGCCTGGCCGACCACGCGGATCTGCTGGCTGAACGGCCCCACCCCGCCGGAAACGACCACGGTCACGACCGGGTCCTGGATGTAGCGCGCCAGGACTTTCTCGATGTCGCGCGCGAGTTGCGAGGTCGTCTTGCCGCTGGCGGGCATGTCCTCCACCAGATTCATCGTCATCTTGCCGTCGGGGCGGATCGGAAAGCTGCCGGAGACCTCGGGGTTGCCCCAGACGAACACGTTGACCGAATCTCCCGGGCCAAGCAGATACATCCAGTCGGCGGCGCCTGATGCCTTGGCGGGGGCGGGCGGGTAGACGGGATCGTTGGCGCAAGCGGTGAGCATGCCCGCCAACAGCAGCGGCAACAGATAGCGTTTCATTCGAAGTCTCCCACTACGGATAAGCTGTTTGATTATGCCATGGGCATTTGTCGGAATTTTCAGGAAATACTTTAACTCATTCCGTCATCGCCGCACGCATGCAGGCATATCGAGCAGGTTTCGTTCGCACGCCGAGGTGCCGCTCGAGCGTGGAGATGGGCATGGGGACCCGAGTGACTCAGTCGAGCCAGCGCACCAGGTAATAGAGCCGAAAACCTTCCGAGGAACGCGACGGTCCGGAAGCGACGGCGGCATGGTAACCCTCAGCCGGCCGGGCGCCGGCCAAGGCCTGGGCGGCGCTTTCGTATTCCGTCACACACCCTTCCGGGAAACGTTTGCGGCTGCGTTTGGGCGCGTAGATGACGACATAGCGCGCCCGCACCACACCCCCTTCCGGGTCGCTGAGGAGGCTGGCGATGGCCTCGGCCATGGGCAGGGTCAGTTCAGCTTGTTGCTGGCTGTCGGGGTGAACTGCAGGGGCTGGGTGGATGCCGGCTCGTCCGTGTAGTGAGGACGCTCGTTGCGGGACAGCCCCAGGGCCTCGGCCAGTTCGGCCTCGCGCGCGGCGATGAGTCCAAGGCAGTTGCGGATGTTTTCCACCGTATCGCTGCCGAGCGGGCTGGGGTTGCCATCGCGCGGAGCGGTGTCACGGACGATGGAGGTCAAGGTCTTGCGCATGGCCCGCATGATTTGCTGCTCTTTGGTCAAGGCGGCCTGATCCATGTCCATTCCTTTGCTCAAACATTACAATATGCTTATTTTCCTCGCCGCCTTGCGCCGGGGTCAACCATGCCCTAAGCAGGGTATGGACGCCCCGCCACCCGGCCCACTATTCCCGACTGTCGGTTCCGGAACGGCCGGGCTCAAGAAAACGGGGCAAGGGCCGATAACCCAATAAACATTCGACACCAGCGCACCATGAAATCCTATCCCGCGATCCTGGCGACCGCCTTTGCCGCGTCATTGGCCGGCTGCGCCGCCAACGGCGACCCCAGGGACCCGCTCGAGCCCATGAACCGCGGCATCCACAGCTTCAACGAGGCCGTGGACAAGGCCGTGATCAAGCCGGTGGCGCAAGGCTACGACGCTGTCCTGCCCGGCTTCGCAAAAACCGGCGTGCGCAACTTCTTCTCCAATCTGAACGACGTCACCGTCCTTGCCAATGACGTCCTGCAATTGAAGCTGGAGCAGGGTGCCAGCGATTTCCTGCGTCTGACCTTCAACACCACCTTCGGCCTGTTCGGCCTGCTCGACGTCGCCTCCGAGATGCAACTGCGCAAGCACGACGAGGATTTCGGCCAGACCCTGGGGCGCTGGGGCATCGGCACCGGCCCTTACCTGGTGCTGCCTTTCATTGGCCCCAGCGACATCCGCGACACAGTGGGCTATGCGGTAGACACCGAATACACGGACATGGTGCGCCTGCACGACGACGTCGCGGCGCGCAACCAGGCCATGGTGTTGCGCGTGGTCAGCCGCCGCGCGGACCTGCTGGAGGCCAAGGAGGCGGTCGACACCGCCGCCCTGGACAACTACGAGTTCACGCGCGACTTCTTTCTGGAGCGCCGCAGGGGCCTGGTGCACGACGGCAAGCCCCCCCGCGGAAGACGACTGAGGCGGCATGAACAAGGCCTTCGTCCGGGAAGACGCCCCGGAGGAGGACGAGGACGAGGAACTCGCCGCGCCTCTTCCCGCCGGTAGCAAGAACTACATGACGCCGGGTGGCCATGCGCGCATGCAGCGGGAGTTGCAGCACCTGGTCAAGAAGGAACGTCCCGAGGTCGTCGGCGTGGTCGCCTGGGCGGCCGGCAACGGCGACCGCTCCGAGAACGGCGACTACATCTACGGCAAGAAGCGCCTGCGCGAGATCGACCGGCGCATCCGCTTCCTCACCAAGCGCCTGGAGAACAGCGAGGTCGTCGACCCGACGCGGCAGGAGGACACCGACTGCGTGTACTTCGGCGCCACCGTCACCGTGTTCGACGAGGCGGGAGGCGAATCCACCTACAGCATCGTCGGCATGGACGAGGCGGAACCGGCACGCGGCCGCATCTCCTGGATATCGCCCCTTGCACGTGCGCTCCTCAGGTCGCGCCTGGGCGACACCGTGCGCTTCCAGGCGCCGGGCGGAGTGCGGGAGTTGGAGATCGTCGCCATCGAGTACCGCCTGCTCGATTGAAGCGCACACGGCGCGCGCCCTTCCGCTAAGATGCAACGATGCCACCGGAGACCCACTAACCATGACCGCCATCCGCGTCCTGCTGGTTGACGACCACCCCCTCCTGCGTCTCGGCGTACGCCGCTCCATCGAGTACGAGGAAGGCTTCGCGGTGGTCGGCGAATGCGAGAGCCTCGCCAGCACCCGAGACTGGCTGGCGCAGGCTGGTCAGGCGGACGTGGCGATCCTCGACCGCAGCCTGCCCGACGGCGACGGCCTGCAGGTGATGCCGGAACTGAAGGCGGCCGGCATGAAGGTCATCGTCCTCACGGTCGAGGACGACGACGAGGAGATCCGCGCAGCCATCGACGCCGGGGTCGACGGCTACCTGCTCAAGTCCTCCGACACCGAACAGATCACCCACGCCATCGGCATCGTCATGCAGGATGCCGGCGCCTTCCCGCCCCAGGTGGTGCAGAAGCTCACGCGCAGCACCGGCGAGGACCCGCTGGCGAAGCTCTCCGCGCGCGAACTGGAGATTGCCGAATATGTCGCCCAGGGCTATAGCAACAAGGTCATCGGCGCCAAGCTCAACCTCTCCGACAACACCGTGCGCAACCACCTGGCCAACATCATGCAGAAGCTGAACTTCCACAACCGGGTCCAGGTCGCAACCCTGGTATTGCAGCACCTGAAGAAGACCAAACGGATCTGACCCGCCGCCGATGCGCACCTTCCTGGCCATCCTCCTCCACTGTTTCCTCGCCCTCGGCGTGGGGTTCGTCCCCGTGGCCAACGCGATGAACATGGCGGCGATGGCCAACCAGCAGCAGGACCTGCCGCCCTGCCACCAGCACGCCAAGGACAAGGGCACCGTCGCCGCCGGCCACTGCCACTGCGCCATGACGGTCGCCCTGCCGGCGGGCCTGCCACCGCTCCAGCATCCCGCCACGCCGTCGGACCACCCCCAGACCGTGCGGCAGCTCCCCCTGGCCCTGGCCGCCTCCCCCGACACCCCGCCTCCACGCCCGACCCGCTGACATCCCCGGGTCATTCCGGCTGCCCGGCAGCCTCATTGCGTGGAGTCTTTCATGAATCGGTACTTGTTTCGCCGAGGCATCGCGCCTCGGCTCGCCCTCATCGGGTTCGCCTGCGTCGGCCAGCTCTGCCTGAGCCAGGCCGGCCTCGCCAACTCTCCTCTGCCCCCTCCCGCCTCGGCCGCGCCACAGACTGCGAACGCGACGGGCCTGACGCTGGAACAGGCCGTGCGCCTCGCCCTCGAGAACCAGCCCCAGCTCGCCCGTCTCGCCGCGCGCGTCCACGAGGCCGGCGAAATGGCCACCGCCGAGGGCGAACTGCCCGACCCCAAACTGACCGTCGGCCTGAACAGCCTGCCCGTGGACACCTTCTCCTTCACCCAGGAGGAGATGACCCAGGCGATGATCGGCATCAGCCAGATGATCCCCGGCGGCAACAAGCGCAGGCTGTCGAGCCAGCGCATGCGCGTCGAGGCCGGGCGCATGTCGGCCGAGTTGGAGATGGCGCGCCGGCGCATCGCCCGTGACGCCGCGCTGGCCTGGCTGAACCTCTATTACCCCTCTCAGGCCCTGCTGCTGCTCGAGCGCATCGGCCAGGAATACGAGCGCGAGCTCGACTGGTCGGCCGTCGCCCTGGCCAGCGGCGAGATGAGCCAGGCGGACACGCTGGCCGTGCGCGTGATGCGCGCCTACGTGCAGGACCAGGTGGCCGACATGCGGCGCGAGGCGTCGCGTGCCCAGGCCGAATTGGCCCGCTGGGTGCGTCCCACTGCAGGCGAGCTGCGCGCCGAGGGGCCGCTGCCGCAAAAACCGGCGACCACGGGCGCGCTTGACGAGCACCCGGAACTGGCGACGTTGCGCGCCGGCGTCGCCGTCGCCCAGGCGGATGCCGCGCTCGCCCGCGAGGCCTACAAGCCGGACTGGGGCGTCGACGTCGGCTACGGCCTGCGCGGCGGTGGGCGCACCGACATGATCTCGGTGGCGGTCGGCGTGGAGTTGCCGCTGTTCACCGCCAGGCGCCAGGACCGCCGCTTGGCCGCCCGCCTCGCCGCGGTCGACGGCGCCGAGAACGAGCTGGAGGACCGGCGCCGCGAACTCGCCGCCGGGCTGGCCGGGGCGCAGGCCGACTGGCAGGCCGCCGAGCAACGCGTGCGCCTCTTCGAGGAGACGCTCATCCCCCTCGCCCAGCGCCGCATCGACAGCACGCTGGCGCTCTACCGCGGCGGCAAGGGGGCCTTCTCCATGGTGCTGGAGGCACGCCGTGCGGAACTGGAGGCGCGCATGCAGCTGCTGCGGCAGCAGGTGGAGCAGGCACGGGCGGCCGTGGCGCTGCGCTATTTCCTGAACGATGGCCCGGCGGTCCCCGCCGCCGAGCGATAGGAGCAAGACATGAACACCCACCTGAAGATCCTCGCCGCCCTGCTTATCGGCCTGGGCCTGGGCGCCGTCGGCACCTGGCTGGCCGGCCCGGCGCTCCAGCCGCATGCCGCCAAGCCGGCACCCGCCGCCGCCCAGGCGGAGCGCAAGGTGCTCTACTGGTACGACCCCATGGTGCCGGACCAGCACTTCGACAAGCCCGGCAAGTCGCCCTTCATGGACATGGAACTGGTGCCCAAGTACGCCGACGACGCGGCCCCCGCCGGCAGCGTCAGCATCGACCCGCGCACCCTGCAGAACCTCGGCGTGCGCACCGCCGCCGCCGAGGAGGGCAGGCTCTGGCGGCGCATCGACACGGTCGGCTCGGTGGCTGCCGACGAGAACCGCGTCGAGGTGGTGCAGGCGCGCACCCCCGGCTACATCGAGCGTCTGCACGTGCGCGCCCTGAACGAGCCGGTCCGGCGCGGCCAGCTGCTCGCCGAGGTGTACAGCCCCACCCTCTTCACCGCCCAGGAGGAGTTCCGTCTCGCCCTCAAGGCCAAGGATGACCCCGCCTGGCTGGCAGCGGCGCGGCAGAAGCTGCTGCTGCTCGGCCTCTCCGAGGCGCAGGTGAAGAAACTGGAGGCGGGCGGCCCGGCGCAGCGGCGGGTGGCCTATTTCGCTCCGGTAGGCGGCATTGTCAGCGAGCTGCCGGCCAGGGAGGGTGCCAGCGTCTCCGACGGCATGCCGCTGATGACGCTCTCCGACCTGTCACGGGTCTGGGTGATCGCCGAAGTGCCCGAAGACCAGGCGGCCTGGATCGTGCCGGGCAAGTCGGCCGAGGTGCGGCTGAACGCCCAGCCGGACAAGGTGATCGAGGGCAAGGTGGACTACCTCTACCCCGAGTTCAACCGCGAAAGCCGCACCCTGCGCGCGCGCATCGCCCTGCCCAACCCCGGACTGACGCTCAAACCCGGCATGTACGCCAACGTCACCCTCTATGGCGGGGCGAGCGAGGTGGCGGTGCTGGTGCCCAGCGAGGCGGTCATCGTCACCGGCAAACGCAGCCTCGTCCTGGTCGCCGAGGGCGGCGGCAGGTTCCGACCGGTTGCGGTGAAGACCGGCATGGCAAACGACGGCAAGACGCAGATCCTCGCCGGCCTCAAGGCGGGAGAGCAGGTAGTCGTCTCCGGCCAGTTCCTGATCGAGTCCGAGGCCAATTTGAAAGGGGCGCTCGACCGTCTGCAGGGCCCGGAGCAGACCTGGCAGGGCAGCGGCACCGTCACCGCCGTCGATGCGGCCAAGGGCACCCTGGAGATGGCCCATGAGCCCATCCCCGCGATCGACTGGCCGGCCATGACCATGCCGTTCGACGTGAGTGACCGCTCGCTTCTTGTTGGCTTGAGCAAGGGCCAGAAGGTCAGCTTCGAGCTGGCGAAAAAGGGTGAGGGTTACGTAGTGGTGGGCATCCGTGCGGCGGGGACCAAGCCATGATCGCGAAGCTCATCCACTGGTCCATCGCCAACCGCTTCCTGGTCCTGCTCGTCACCCTCATGGCCACCGCCTGGGGCGTGGTGTCGGTGCTGAAGACGCCGGTCGACGCCATCCCCGATCTCTCGGACGTGCAGGTGATCATCCGCACGCCCTACGAGGGCCAGGCGCCGAAGGTGATCGAGGACCAGGTCACCTACCCGCTCGCCACCACCATGATGTCGGTGCCCGGCGCCAAGGCGGTGCGCGGCTATTCCATGTTCGGCGACTCGTTCATCTACGTCCTGTTCGAGGATGGTACCGACCTCTATTGGGCGCGCTCGCGGGTCCTGGAGTACCTCAACACCGCTGCCGAACGCCTGCCCGAGGGGGTGCAGCCGGCCCTCGGCCCGGACGCCACGGGCGTGGGCTGGATCTACGAATACGCACTGGTCGACCGTGGCGGCAGGCACGACCTGGCACAACTGCGCTCGCTGCAGGACTGGTTCCTCAAGTTCGAGTTGCAGGCCATCCCCAACGTGGCCGAGGTGGCCACCGTCGGCGGCATGGTGAAGCAGTACCAGATCCTCATCGACCCGGTGCGCCTGCGCGCCTATGGCGTCACGCTGGACAAGGTGATGAACGCGGTGCAGAACGCCAACCGCGAGACCGGCGGCTCGGTGGTGGAGATGGCCGAGGCCGAGTACATGGTGCGCGCCACCGGCTACCTGAAGTCGATTGGCGATATCGAGAAGATCCCCGTCGGCCTGGGCGCCAACGGCACGCCGATCTTCGTGCGCGACATCGCGCGCGTGCAGACCGGCCCGCAGCTGCGCACCGGCATCGCCGAACTGGACGGCCAGGGCGAGGTGGTCGGCGGCGTCATCGTCATGCGCCACAGCGCCAACGCCATGGAGACCATCGCCGCGGTGAAGGCCAAGCTGGAGCAGCTGAAATACAGCCTGCCCAAGGGCGTGGAGATCGTCCCCACCTACGACCGCTCGGGGCTGATCCAGCGCTCGGTGGAGACCCTGTCGCACAAGCTGGTGGAGGAGTTCGTCGTCGTCGCCCTGGTGTGCCTGGCCTTCCTGTTCCACCTGCGCTCGTCCATCGTTGCCATCGTCTCGCTGCCCATCGGCGTGCTGATCGCCTTCGTCGTCATGCGCCACCAGGGCATCAACGCCAACATCATGTCGCTGGGCGGCATCGCCATCGCCATCGGCGCCATGGTGGACGCGGCCATCGTCATGATCGAGAACGCGCACAAGCACCTGGAGCACTGGCGCGTCCAAAACCCGGAACGGGAACCTGACGGCGCCGAGTACTTCCGTCTCGCCGGCGCGGCGGCGGCGGAGGTCGGCCCCGCCCTGTTCTTCAGCCTGCTCATCATCACCGTCAGCTTCCTGCCGGTGTTCACCCTGCAGGCGCAGGAGGGCCGCCTGTTCGCGCCGCTGGCCTTCACCAAGACCTACGCCATGGCCGCAGCGGCGGGGCTGTCGGTGACGCTGATCCCGGTGCTGATGGGCTATTTCATCCGCGGTCGCATCGCCCCGGAGACGCGCAACCCGATCAACCGCCTGCTCATCGGCCTGTACAAGCCGCTCATCCGCGTCGCGCTCGATCACCCAAGGAAGCTCCTGCTGCTGGCCCTGGTGGGGCTGGGCCTCACCGCCTGGCCGGTGAGCCGCATCGGCACCGAGTTCATCCCGCCGCTCGACGAGGGCGACCTGCTCTACATGCCCACCGCCCTGCCCGGCCTGTCGGCAGGCAAGGCGGCGGAGATCCTGCAGCTCTCCGACCGCATGATCAAGACGGTGCCCGAGGTGAAGACGGTGTTCGGCAAGATCGGCCGCGCCGAGACGGCCACCGACCCGGCGCCGCTGACCATGCTGGAGACCACCATCCAGCTCAAGCCGCAGAGTGAGTGGCGGTCGGGCATGACGCTGGACGGCATCATCGCCGAGCTGGACCGCGCGGTGCAGATCCCCAGCCTCTCCAACCTGTGGATCCAGCCCATCCGCACGCGCATCGACATGCTCGCCACCGGCATCCGCAGCCCGGTGGGGGTGAAGATCGCCGGGCCGGACCTGGGCGAGATCGAGCGCCTCGGCGCCGAGGTGGAGGCCCTGTTGAAGCGCCTGCCCAACACCGCCAGCGCCTACTTCGAGCGCGTCGCCACCGGCCGTTACCTCAACGTGCACATCGACCGCGAGGCGGCGGCGCGCTACGGCCTCAACATCGCCGACGTGCAGGACCTGATCGGCATGGCCATCGGCGGCGAGAAGGTCACCGAGACGGTGGAAGGCCTGGAGCGCTACCCGGTGCAGGTCCGCTTCCCGCGCGAGCTGCGCGACAGCCTCGACGGCCTGGCGCGGCTGCCGCTGGTCACCATGGACGGCGCCACCGTGCCGCTGGGCAGCATCGCCAGACTGGAGATCGCCGACGGCCCGCCCATGCTGCGCAGCGAGGACGCGCGCCCGAACGGCTGGATCTTCGTCGACATCAAGGGCGGCGACCTGGGCGGCTACGTGCGCGAATCGCAGCGCCTGGTGGCGGAGAACGTCACCCTGCCGCCGGGCTATTCCATCGCCTGGTCGGGCCAGTATGAGTACCTGGAACGCGCCCAGGCGCGGCTGAAGATGGTGGTGCCGTTCACCCTGGCGATCATCTTCCTGCTGCTCTACCTCACCTTCCGCAACCTCTGGCAGCCGCTGCTGATCATGGCCACCCTGCCGTTCGCCCTGATCGGCGGCTACTGGCTGCTGTACGCGCTGGGCTTCAACATGTCGGTGGCGGTGGCGGTGGGCTTCATCGCCCTGGCCGGCGTGGCGGCGGAGTTCGGCGTGGTCATGCTGATCTACCTCGACCACGCGGTCGCGCAACGCGAGACGGAGGGCCGCCTCAACAGCCGCGCCGACCTGCTCGACGCCATCATCGAGGGCGCGGTGATGCGCGTGCGGCCGAAGGCGATGACGGTGGCGGTGATCATGGCCGGCCTGCTGCCGATCATGCTCGGCACCGGCACGGGGTCGGAGGTGATGCAGCGCATCGCCGCGCCCATGGTGGGCGGCATGCTCACCGCGCCGTTGCTGTCGATGTTCGTGATCCCGGTGGCCTATCTGCTGTGGCGTGGCCGCGGGCTTGGGAGGGGCACTGCGTAGGGGAAGGGGTGGTGGTGATGGGCAGAATCGAACTGCCGACCTGTGGGTTATGAATCCACCGCTCTAACCGTCTGAGCTACATCACCGGAAAATGGAGGGCGGATTTTCCGGGCAGAGTGCCCTTCTGTCAATCTCAGGGCAGCCGGATCGTCGCCGGCTGTCCCGCGAGCAGGCGTCCGTCGCGCCCGATCGCGACCTCGAGGGCGTATTTGCCCTGGCCGAGGTGGCCGAGCCCGCGCACCTCGCCGGTGCGGCTGCCGCCCGCGGCCTCGACCACCGCCTTCCCGCCCAGACGCACGCGCGCCGCCTGCTCGGCATCCAGGGTCGCGCGCGCAAGGATCTCGTCGTCGCGGGCGACATTGAACAGCGGGTTGGGCTGGCAGGGCGTGGCCGCCACCAGGCCGGGCTCCGCCATGCGCGCCAGGACGACGGCGTCGAACGGCGCGCGCAGTTCCGACTCGGCAAGCTGTCGGCGTGCCTTCTCCAGCCGCGCCTGCGCCATCGCCAGACCCGACGCGGCGCGCGCGTGGCGCAGCCTCGCCGCATCCAGCTCGGTGGTGGCGGAAACCGTGCGGGCATAGAGCTCCTGCACACGCTCCAGGTCGCGTTTGGCCTCCGCCTCTTCCTCGCCCAGGCGGTCCAGTTCCGCCCTGGCCTCGGCGACGCCGGCCTTGTATACGGTCTGGTTCAGGCCGGCCATCAGTTCGCCCCGTTTCAGGCGCTGGCCGGGTTTCGCGGCCACCGTCTCGACCACGCCTGTCACCGGCATGGCCAGCGCGACCTGGCCGGACCAGTCGAGCACGGCGGGAAATTCGGCCGCCTGGAGATCGGCGGCGATCAGGAGGAGGGCAGACAGCAATGCGTGGGGTTTCATGACTTGTCCTTGCGCTTCACTTCCGTCAACGGTGTACCCAGCAGGGCCTCGATGCGCGCCCAGGCGAGGGCCAGGCGGTATTCCACGGCACGGCGCCGGAGCTTGGCGACCTGGGTCTCCGCCATGCTGGTGCCAAGGTTGGTCTTCAACTCCAGTTCATATTCGGCGCGCGCCTTCTCCAGGGCGAGGTCACGGTAGGTCGCCTGCGTGCTGGCGTTCAGCCGTTCGCTGTCGCGCAGGTACTGGATCTCCTCCCATGCCGCGCGCAGGGCGTCGCGCAGTTCCATGTCCAGCCTTGCCTGCTGCGCCTGCGCCTCGTCGATGCGCGCCTGCTCGCGCGCGAGGCTGGCGTCCTGGCGTCCGCCCTGCCAGAGGGGGAGGACGAAGTTGATGCCCGCGCGCACGTCGTCGCGCGTGCTCGATTCACGGGTCCAGGCCGCGGCTGCGGTCTCGAACTCCAGCGAAGGACGGTAATCGGCACGCGCGGCCTCGCGGCGTTGCCGCGCGGCTTCGAGCAGCCGCGCCTGTGCCAGGAGGCGGGGGTTGTGGGCGCGTGCGTGCGCCAGCAGGATGTCGAAGTCCGGCAGCGCCAGTTCGTTGCCGGGCAGACCGGGGTCCGCCAGCTCCTCGGCCACGAGCCCCTCCCGGTTCATCGCCAGGCCCAGCTGCATGCGCTTTTCCCGCAGCTTGCGCAGGGTATCGTTGCGCCTGCTGCGCGACTCCTGGTAGCGCGCCTCCAGTTCAGCCAGCTCCCATTGCGGCATCTGGCCGATGGCGTGGCGGTCCTTCGCGTTGTCCCAGTTGACGTAGGCGACGGCCATGAACTCGGTGTCGGCGTTGTACTGCATCTCCGCCAGCAGGACATCGAAGTAGCGCGTCATCAGGCCCAGGCGGCGCTGCGCGCGGGCATCCATGACCTGCAGCGCGCGCGCCCCCGCCTCGTCGCGCGCCGCCAGCCGCCGCCCTTCGGCGCGCCCGCCGTCGTAGAGGCGCTTGCGCGCGATCAACTGGGCCTGGTGGTCGGGATGGAAGCGGTCACCGTAGTAGTCGTTGCGGCCGCTGCGCAGACCGCCTTCCAGGCTGAGCTGGAAGTCGTTCAGGCTGTCCGCCAGGGCAAGCTCGGCCTGGGCGGCGGCGGCCTGCGAGCGCGCGAGGTCCAGCTCGGGGTGCGCCGCATCCGCGAGGGCCAGCACGGCGTCGAG
Organism: Pseudomonadota bacterium; assembly: GCA_040751755.1. Taxonomy (GTDB): domain Bacteria; phylum Pseudomonadota; class Gammaproteobacteria; order Burkholderiales; family Thiobacillaceae; genus PFJX01. The sequence goes on along the minus strand of JBFMHC010000046.1, from coordinate 86,464 downwards.
CGTGAGGGGGGGATTGTCCGCCGCGCGCGCGACGCCGAGGCACGCGAGCAGCGCCACGGCCGCCAGACGACGCGGCCAGGCCCGGTACCTCGCCCTCATTTGGCCGTTTGCTGCCGCTTGTAGACGTTGAAGGGCATGCTCTGGTAAGCGCCGTCGAGCACGTACTGGCCGAGCAACATGAACTCCGCCGCGTTCTGCGTGGCGCCGGTGAAACGGGTGACCGGCTTGCCGTCGAGGTCGAAGAACAGAAATACCGGCGTGGCACGCGCGCGGTTTTCCAGGGCGAAGGCCTTCTCCGTGGTGGCCTTGCCCTGGAAGTCGGTCATGGGTGCGTCTCCCTTCACGTCCATGGCGTAGATGAGGAAGTGCTTGCGGTACCAGTCCTGCACCTCGGACTGGTTGAGCACCGTGCCCTTCATGCGCGAGCAGAAGGGACAATCCTCCATCTCGAACATGACCAGGACGCCGCGCTTGCCCTCCTGCTTGGCGGTGGCGAGCTCTTCCTTGAAGTCGCCCAGCTTGGGCATGAAGAAGTGGGTCTGGGGGTCGCGCACCTCCGCGTGTGCGGTGAAGGCCAGGAAGGCCAGGACCATCAGCAACCAGCGCATCGGATTCTCCTATTTCTTGTTGGCGATATAGCGTTCCACGGCCTCGCGCGTGAGGGCGCCGACGTTGTAGGCGACCATCTTGCCCTGTGGGTTGTACAGGTAGGTGGTGGGCAGCCCCTTGATGGCGCCGATCTGCGCCGCGGACTTGGCGTCGCCGAGGATGATCGGATAGCTCACCATCATCTGGTCGGCGAAGGTCAGCACGTCCTTGGGGTCGCGGTAGTCCATGGCGATGCCCAGCACCACCAGGTTGTTCTTCTTGTTCTCGTGCAGGGCGTTCAGGTCCGGGATCTCCTCCAGGCAGGGAGGGCACCAGGTGGCCCAGAAGTTCACCAGCACCCACTTGCCCTTGTACTGGGCGAGGGTGTGGGTCTTGCCCTTGCTGTCGACGAGACTGAAGGCCTGTGCGGGCAGGGCGCAGAGCAGCAGGGAGAGGGCAAGCGCGAGAAAGACGGAAAACTGTCGATGATTCATGTCTGCGTGTTCAGCAAGTCCAGGCGGCAAGTATGACCGGTTTTCCCCCACGCGGTTCAGCGGTCCGAACGTACCGCCTGGCCATTTCCGACGGCCCTATCGGCTTTGCGGGGCAGTGGTTAAAATCCCGCGCACAATAACCGGAGCGAGAGCGGACCCAGAGCCATGCAGCCCAGATACGTGCTACCCACCCGGGAACCGGCGCGCAATGTAAACCTTCAGACCAAGCCGAAACAAGTGGAGGCATGGCTGGGCAATCTGCCGCTCTCCAACCCCACCGAGGCCGCCGAGGAACTCGCCGACTACCTGACGACGATGAATGCCTCCGACCTCTCGCACGACACGCGGGTCAAGGTGGTGGATCGCCTGGGCGGGGTCGTCGAGGACCTGGTCGCCTCGCTGTACGAGCAATACGGCTCGGTTCCCCTGCCGCTGCCGCTCAAGCAGCAACGCAACGCCGAACTGGCGCAGCGCCTGTTGCTGGAGATGGCCACCGCCTACAAGATCCTGGTGCTGGAGTGGCTGAAACGGCGCTTCCACCTGTTCGGCGGCAACCCGGTGCCGCTCTACCTGCAGCGCATCCTGCTGGCCCTGCAGGCGGTGGCGGAGGTGAGCTTCGAGACGCACCAGCCCACCCCGCCGGGCATCTGGCTGGACCTGCACCAGACCTACAACTACGCCCTGCGCAACGGTCTCAAGGACGTGATCCCGGAGGGCGGCAGCAAGATGCTGTCGCTGGAACAGATCTACAAGGCGGCCATGCTCATGGCGCTGGCCGACCCCTACCACTTCCCGCAAGCGGAACTGCCCTGGGCGCGCGACATCATCGCCCGCTTCTCCAACCTCGCCAGCATCTTCCCCGCCGACGAGAGCACCAAGGGCCAGCCCGGCCTGTTCGTGATCGACATCAGCATCGACGCCACGCCCAAGGCCCTGGCGCGCGAGGCGCATCCGATGAATCCGCGCTGGGACCTGCTGCTCAACACCACCGAGCTGGCCAAGCACCTGGCGCTGGTGGCCACCCACCTGCGCAACCCGGAAGACCGCGCCAAGCTCGGCCTGCCTGAGGCGGCGATCGACCCGGCCTACGCCTCCATGCTCAAGCGCCTGCGTCTGAACTGGGGTGCCACGGTGCAGCGGCAGTCGCAGCGGCGACGCCATCAGCAGGGCAAGGACGTCGAGGTGTGCATCGGCTTCAAGGCCATGCACCGCCTGCTCTCGCCCACCACCAAGGACGAGACCATCCATTACGGCATCGTCGCCAACGACCCGCCTCCGGTGATCGTCAAGTGCAAGACGGTGAACGACAGCATGGGTGGCCTGGCGCTCAGCAAGACCGAGGCGGCGGCCCTGCAGATACGCGTCGGCGACGTCGCCGGCGTGCGGCAGGAGAAGGGCGGCTGGGGGATCGGCGTGGTGCGCTGGTTCCGCGTGCCGCAGCGCGGCGAGGTCTCGTTCGGCATCCAATTGCTGGCGCCGCAGGCCCTGGCGGTACAAATCCGCCGCAAGGACACGGGGCGCCAATGGCCGGGACTGTTGCTGCATCCCAGCACGGTGAGCAAGCAACCGCCGATGCTGGCGGCGATGCCCGGCTGCTTCGCGCCGGACCTTGCGGTCGAGGTGCGCACCCCCAAGGGGCCGCAGGCCATGCATCTGGACAAACGTCTGGAATCGACCCCCAGCATGGACCTGCTGCGCTTCCACATCGACGGCAAGGACGCCGGGCCGGCGGCCTAGCCGGCGGAATCCGACGTCAGCGCGCCGCCGGCGGCGCCACGGTGCTCGGCGAGGGGGCGGCCGGCCCCTGCAGCGTGATCTCGCGCACCGGCCCCTCCACCTCGTTCAGGATCAGCACGTTGACGCGCCGGTTGCGCATGCGCCCTTCCGGGGTGGCATTGGTGTCGAGCGGGCGGTTGTCGGCGTAGCCGATGGCCACCATGCGCGAGGCGGGCACCCCCATCTCGGTGAACAGGCGCACCACGCTGCCGGCGCGCGCCGAGGAGAGCTCCCAGTTCGAAGGATAGGCCGGGTTGCTGATGGGGATGTTGTCGGTATGCCCTTCCACCTGGATCGGGTTGTCGGTGGTCACCAGCACCTGCGCCACCGCCGCCAGGGCATCCGCCGACTTGGGTTGCAGGACCGCGTCGCCGCTGTTGAACAGGGTGCTGGCGTTGATCTCCACGGTCACGCCCTTGGGCGACTGCGTCACGCGCACCTGGCCGCTCTTGATCAGCGGCTGCATGACGTCGAGGACGTTCTTCGCCACCTTCTTCATGCGCTCCGTCGCCGCCACGCGCTCGGGCGTCTCACCCTGGCCCTGCGGACGCACCATCGCCTTGCCGATCGGCTTGCCCGAACCTTCCAGGATCTCCGACTCCTTGGTCTGCATCTGCACCATCTTGTCGCTGCTCGGCGGCTGCTGGAAGGCGCTCACCAGGGAGTCCGAGAGCACGCGGTACTTGCCCTCGTTGATCGAGGAGATGGCATACATGACAACGAAGAAGGCGAACAGCAGGGTGATGAAATCGGCGTAGGAAACCAGCCACCGTTCGTGGTTCTCGTGTTCCTCCTGGAGTTTCTTGCGCGCCATCGCCTTGCCTGCGGCTCAGGTCAGGTAGCCCTGCAGCTTGGCGTCGATGATGCGGGGGTTCTCGCCGTTGGCGATGGCGACGATGCCCTGGATGAACAACTCCTTGTTCGCGACCTGGCGGCCGATCAGGTAGCGCAGCTTGTTGGCGATGGGGATGTAGAGCAGGTTGGCGCCGCCGACGCCGTAGATGGTGGCGACGAAGGCGACGGCGATGCCGGCACCCAGCTTGGAGGGGTCGGAAAGGTTCTCCATGACGTGGATCAGGCCCATGACCGCGCCAAGGATGCCGATGGTGGGGGAATAGCCGCCCGCCGCCATCCATATCTTCGAAGCCTCGACGTGGTGCTGTTCGTAGGCTTGCAGGTCGAGTTCGAGGGTGTCGCGCAACACCTCGGGCTCGGCGCCGTCGACCAGCATCTGCAGACCGCGGCGGTGGAACAGGTCGGGCTGCTGCTCGATGAACGGCTCCAGGGCCAGGAGGCCGCCGCGCCGCGCGTGCTGGCTCCAGTCCAGGAGCATCTGCAGGGTCTCGTGCGGGGCGATTCGCGGCGTGACGAACACCCACTTCAGCATGTTCAGGCCGTCGAGGAACACGCGCAGGCTGGATTGCAGCATGACCGCACCGACGGTGCCGCCCACCACGATCATGAAGGCGGTGAGCTGCAACAGCGAGCCGATATGACCGCCTTCCAGGAACTGCCCCAGCAGGATGGCCAGCAGGCCGATGGTGATGCCGATGATGCTGATGATGTCCATGGACCGGACGGCCTCAGGCCTTGTCGCTCGACCAGTCGCGCAACTTGCCCCTCAGGCGCGCGATCGCCTGGCTGTGCAGCTGACAGACGCGCGACTCGGACACGCCGAGCACCGCGCCGATCTCCTTGAAGTTCATCTCCTGCTCGTAATACATGCCCATGAGCATCTTCTCGCGATCCGGCAGCACGCCCACCGCCTGCGCCAGGGCGCCCTTGAAGTGGCGCGAGGCGAGGATGTCGAAGGGACCGTGCGTGCTGTCGTCGGCGAAGCGCTCGAGGAAGTCCTCGCCGTCCACGTCGTGCAGGTCCTCGTAGTAGACCAGATGCGCGCCGCGCGCGTCGTTCAGGAGTTCGAAATAGGCGTGGATGTCCAGCCCCATCTCCTCGGCGATCTCCTGCTCCGAAGGCTGGCGGCTGTAGCGCTGCTGCAGGGCGTGGATGGCGTTCTCGATCTGCCGCCCGGCACGGCGCACGTTGCGCGAGGCCCAGTCCGCCTCGCGCAGCTCGTCGAGCATGGCGCCGCGGACACGTTGCGTGGCATAGGTCTCGAAATTTGCGCCGAGCTCATCGTCGAAGCGTTCCACCGCGTCCATCAGGCCCATCAGCCCCGCCTGGATCAGGTCGTCCACCTCCACGCTGGCGGGCAGACGGGTCATCATGTGATAGGCGATGCGCTTAACCAGGGGCAGGTAGTCCCGCACCAGGGCATCTTTATCCTGGGTGACGCTCAGCATTTCTGCTCTTTCTCCCGGCTGCATCCAGATTCATGCGGCTGAACAGCCACATACGCTGCCAATATTGCTCGAAATTGGCCGGATTTTCGATACGCGCGGACTGCAGGGCCTCCGCCAGCAGGCCCGCGTGCGGGTCGTCGCCGCCGCCCTGCCCGTCGCGGTGTTTGGGCAGGCAGCCCAGGTAGGCGGGCGCGAAGCCGAGGAAGCGCGAGGCGGTCTCGCGCAGCGAGGCGTACAGGCGCTGCGCGGCCTCCAGGTCGAGGCCCTCGACCAGCACCAGCCACTCTCCCCCGGACCAGGCGGCGTGCGCGGTCTTCAGCACCGCGTAGGCCTGCGCCAGCCAATCCTTGCCGCCGGGCAGCACGAGGACGCGCAGATCTGCGGTCGCGGCGAGCCCACCGCCGTGCGCCCCCTCGCCACGGCCGTTGAGGAGCATCCATTCCGGCGCGTCACCGGCCCAGCCGTCGGCCAGTTCCAGCAGCGCCTGCTCACTCAAACCGGCCAGTTCCTGCAACCCCTGCTGTGCCGCCAGCAGGTGCACGCCGGCGGTCGTGCCGACGGCGACGTCCTCCAGTTGCATGCGCGGCGCGTCGGCGAGGGAGTGGCGCGAGAGGACACCCAGCATGCCGCCGACGTTGTAGGGCGGCCGCGCCTCGTCCAGCACCAGCACGCGGTTGCCGCGCCGGCTCAGGCCTTGCGCCAGGGCTGCGCAGACGCGGGCGTTGCGGCGCGCATCCGGGCCCAGCACGCCGGCGGCGCGGAACGCCGGCCCGCTCGCGAACAGGCGGCGCAGGCCGGTGGCCTGGTCGACCGGGTCAGCCAGCCGCACCGGCCACCCCTCCCGCCACTTCCTCGAGCACCCCCTGGCCCTGGGCGGCGGCCATGAGGATGGGGTAGTCGCCCTCGGCCTGGCTGAACGGCGACTCCGTCTGATTGACCCGGAAGGCGCGGTCGGCGAGGTAGGTGGCGTTCGCCAGGTGCAGGTCTTCCGGCACGCGCTGGCCGTTGGTGACGAAATGCACCGGCAGCTCGTGGCGGATCGCCACGTCGAGGACCGGGCCGAAGGTGAGCGCCTCGTCGATCTTGGTCAGCACGCCGCCGATCAGGCCGGGGCCGGCATAGGCGCGCGCCACCTCCTCCAGGGTGATGCCCTGGCTGGGCGCGCCGAGCAGCAGCAGGCGCTTGACCTCGCGCCCCTCGCCGCACAGCAGCGCCACCTGTTCGGCGACGCGCTTGTCGCGCTGGCTCATGCCGACGGTGTCGATCAGCACCAGGTGGCGGCTGTGCAGGTCGGAGAGGGTCAGCTCCAGGTCGTTCTCGTCGCGCACCGCGAACACCGGCGTGCCGAGGATGCGGCCGTAGATGCGCAACTGGTCCTGGGCGCCGATCCGGTAGGTGTCGGTGGTGACCAGGGCCACCTTGCTGGCGCCGTGGCGCAGCACCGCGCGCGCCGCGATCTTCGCCACCGTGGTGGTCTTGCCGACACCGGTCGGCCCCACCAGGGCATAGACACCGCCCTTCTCGACGATGTCGTCCTCGGGCGCGGCGATCTTGATGTTGTGGGCGATGGTCGACTTGAGCCACTTCAGGGCCTGGTTGATGTCGCCCTCGTCCTGCGGCAGACGCTCCACCAACTGGCGCGAGAAACCGGCGGAGAAGCCGGCGGCGAGCAGGCGCTTCATGAGTTCGGCGCGCAGCGGGTCGCGGCGCGTCAGGTCGTTCCAGGCAAAGCCGGCCAGCTGGCCCTCGACCATGCCGCGCAGCAACCTCACCTCGCGCGTCAATTCATCGACGCCGGCCACGGCGACCGGCACCGCCTGCACCTGCGGCGCCTCCGGAGCGGTCTCCGGTTCCGCGGGCGGCCTGGCCTGCTGCTGACGCGCCGGCGAGGGGCGGATGGTGGTGCCCGCCTCCGCGGGCCTGTCGGCCGGCCGGCCCTGGCGCTGTTCGAGGAACTCGGCGAGGGTGGCGAGCTGCGGACCGGCCTCCTCCAGGCTGATGCTCGGCTTGGCGGGTTGCGCCGGGCGCGCCGCCGCGGCCGGCTTCTGGCTCGCCACCGGCTTGGCCGCGGCCTGGTTGGCGGCGGCCCACAGGGCCGGCTCGGCCTGCGCGGTGAGCGCCGCCATGTCGAGGTCCGCCACGGCGATGATCTCGACGCCGCCGGCCACCTGCCGGTTGGACAGGATGATGGCGCTGGCGCCCAGGGCGTCGCGTACCTGGCGCAAGGCGTCGCGGGTGGTTTGTGCGTGGAATTTTTTGATCATGCACCGCTACCGATGAGGCTGACGATGCGGATGGTCTTGCCATCCGGCACCTCGGCGTGCGAAAGGACCTTGAGGGAGGTGGCGGAACGGCGCAGGAAGCGCGCCAGGACGGGACGGATGGCGGGCGGGGACAGCAGCACCGCGGGTTGGCCCGCCGATTCCTGACGTTCCACGGCCTGAACCGTTTCCCTCACCAGCCGTTCCGCCAGCCCCGGTTCCAGTCCGCCGCCCGCCTCGCCGCGGGCCGCCATGGCCTGCATCAGGATGTGCTCGAGGTTAGGCTCCAAAGCCATCACCTGCAATTCCTGCGCTCCTCCAAAGGTTTCGTGGATGATAGCACGCCCCAGGGCCACCCTGACCGCGGCGGTGAGCTCGTCGGCGTCCTGCGTCCTGCCCACGTGTTCGGCCAGCGTCTCGAGGATGGTGCGCATGTCGCGGATGTGGACGTCCTCCTCCAGCAGGTTCTGCAGCACCTTCTGCAGCGTGCCGATCGGCAGGGTCTTGGGCACCAGGTCCTCGACCAGCTTCGGGTACTGCTTGGCGATGTGGTCGAGCAGCTGCTGCGTCTCCTCGCGGCCCAGGAGCTCGGGGGCGTGCTCACTGATGATCTTGGTGAGGTGGGTGGCGATGACCGTGCCGGTGTCGACCACGGTATAGCCGTAGGTCTGCGCCAAGTCGCGCTGGTTCGCCTCGATCCACACCGCCGGCAGGCCGTAGGCCGGGTCGGTGGTGGTCTGGCCGGCGATGCCGCCCATCACCCGCCCCGGGTTGATGGCGAGGAACTTGCCCGCCACCGCCTCGCCCTCGGCCACGCTCACGCCCTTGAGGGTGACGCGGTACGCATTGGGCTTGAGCTGCAGGTTGTCGCGGATGTGCACGGCGGGCACCAGGTAACCGAGGTCCTGGGCGATCTTCTTGCGGATGCCGCGGATGCGGCGCAGCAGCTCGCCGTCCTGGTTCTTGTCGACCAGCGGCACCAGGCGGTAGCCCACCTCCAGGCCAAGCCGGTCCACCGCGGCGACGTCGTGCCACCCCACCTCCTGAGGCTCCTCGACCACCGGCGGCGGCGGCGCCACCGCCTGCGCCTGCGCCGCCTCGCGCTGGCGCTGCGTCAGCAGGTAGGCGGCGCCGGCCAGCATGCCGCCCATGAGCAGGAAGGCGACGTGCGGCATGCCCGGCACGAGGCCGAGGATGGAGAGGATGCCGCTGGTGAGGAACAGGGCCTGCGGGCGGCCGAACATCTGTCCCATGAGCTGCTGGTTGAGGTCCTGCTCGCTCGACACGCGCGACACGACGATGCCGGCGGCGGTGGAGATGACCAGGGCGGGGATCTGCGCCACCAGACCGTCGCCGATGGTGAGCAGGGTGTAGTTCTTGCCCGCCTCGGCGAACGAGAGGTCATGCTGCACCATGCCGACGATGAGGCCGCCGAAGATGTTGATGACCATGATGACGATGCCCGCCACGGCATCGCCGCGCACGAACTTCGAGGCACCGTCCATGGAGCCGTAGAAGTCCGCCTCCTGGGCGATCTCGGTGCGGCGCCGGCGCGCCTCGTCCTCGCCGATCAGGCCGGCGTTGAGGTCGGCGTCGATCGCCATCTGCTTGCCGGGCATCGCGTCCAGGGTGAAGCGGGCGCTCACCTCGGCGATGCGCCCCGCGCCCTTGGTGATGACGACGAAGTTGATCACCACGAGGATGATGAACACCACCAGGCCGACCGCGTAGTTGCCGCCCACCAGGAAGTGGCCGAAGGCCTCGATCACCTTGCCGGCGGCGTCCGGCCCGGTATGGCCTTCCAGCAGTACGATGCGGGTGGAAGCGACGTTGAGCGACAGGCGCATCAGCGTGGTCAGCAGCAGCACCGTGGGGAACACCGAGAACTCCAGCGGCTTCAGGGTGTAGAGGCTGATCAGCAGGACGATCATCGCCAGGGCGATGTTGAAGGTGAAGAGGATGTCCAGCAGGAAGGGCGGCAGCGGCAGGATCATCATCGCCAGGATCATGATCACCAGCAGCGGCGCCGCCAGCTTGCGCCAGTTCAGGCCGGGTTGGGCGAGGGCCTCGGCCATCAGGCGGCCTCCGCGGCGACGGCCTCAGGCGCGGCGCGGTTGGCGGGGTCCAGCTTCGGCGGCACCTGCCAGTCCGTCGGCAAGACGGGATTCATCGACTGGTTGAGCTGGTAGACGTAGGCCAGGACCTGCGCCACGGCGCTGAACAGCGTGCCGGGGATCGCATCGCCCACCTCGACGTGGCGGTGCAGGGCGCGCGCCAGGGGCGGCGCCTCGACGATGGGCACGCGGTGCTCACGCGCGATCTCCTTGATCCGCTGCGCCACCAGCTGGCTGCCCTTGGCGATGACCACGGGCGCGGCCATGTGTTTCTCGTCGTACTGCATCGCCACCGCGAAGTGCATCGGGTTGGTGACCACCACGTCGGCCTTCGGCACCGCCTGCATCATGCGGCGGCGCGCCGCCTCACGTTGCAGGGAGCGGATGCGCGCCTTGATCTGCGGATCGCCCTCGGACTCCTTCGCCTCCTGGCGCAACTCGTCCTTGGTCATGCGCATCTGCCGCTGGTAGTTCCACAGCTGGAACGGCACGTCCATGGCCACCACCAGCGCATAGGCGCCGGCGGCAGCGAGGAAGGTGAAGAGGGTGATCTCGCCGAAGTGCACCATCGCCGATTCCAGCGGCTCGGCCGCCAGGACCAGGATGCCCTCGCGCTGGTGCCAGATCATCCAGCCGGCGACGCCGGCGATCAGGCCGCCCTTGAGCAGGGCCTTGAGGAGTTCCACCGCGGAGACCAGGGAGAACAGCCGGGCGATGCCGGAGATGGGATTGAGCTTGGCGAAGTCGGGCGCGAAGGCCTTGGTGGAGAACACCCAGCCGGACACCAGGACGTTCGCGGCGATCGCCACCACCACCACGGTCCCGGCCAGCGGCAGCAGCAGCAGCATGCCCTCCATGCCGGCATCCATGAGGTTGCGCCCCATCATGACCGGGCTGGCGATGTCGTCGCGGCCGAAGTCGAGCGTGCTGCGCATGACGTTGCCGAGGCCGCGGAACATGAACATGCCCATCATGGCGATCACCGCGGTGCTCGCCAGCAGCACGGCGAAGGTCGCGAGCTCGCGCGAGCGCGGCACATTGCCTTCCGCCCGGGCCTTTTCCAGCCGTCTGGGCGATGCTGGTTCGGTGCGTTCGAGATCGCTGTCTTCCGCCATCCTCGGGTCCAGGCTCGCCCTGGCTCAAGGTTATAAAAGTGGCGCGGATTTTAGCACGCGCCCCCCTGCGCCAAGTCCTCGCGGCACAAAGAAAAACGGCCGGCAGGGCCGGCCGTTTCGCGGGGTTTTGGCGCTCAGTGGGCCTGCACGCCGGGGCCGAAGAAGCGGTAGCCCATGCGCATCTCGCGGCTGCGTTCGAAGCGCTTCTTGTCGGCGCCGTCGGCGAAGCTGGCGGCGATGCCGTCGAAGGCCTTCTGGGCCCAGGCACCGTCCAGCAGCAGGTCGGACACGCCCTCTGCCCAGCGCAGCTTGTCGCCGGCGGAGCCCAGCTTGGCGCCGCAGCCGTCCATGAGCGGGGCGATCTCGGAGACGGGCAGCTCATAGGACTTCAAGCGGCCGGCCAGCTGCACGCAGGCATCGCCGCTGGCGCAGGCGTCCACCGCCTTGGCGAACAGGGCATTGGCGTTGGCGTTGTCGCCGATGTTGCGGTACAGCTTGCCGACGTGGGCGAGGGCGAAGTGGTCCTTGGCGCGGCCGGCGGCGTCCGTGAGCATCTTCGCGGCCATGGCGGCGTCCCCCAGGCCCTCGGCGGCCAGTTCGGCCATCTTGGTGTAGTCGTAGACGTTGTCGCCCATGGAGCGGCCTTCCATGTAGGCGCGCGCGCGAGCCTTGCCATATTCGGCGTCCTTCATCTCGCGCGCGCAGGCGAGGACGATCTCGCGGAACCACACGAAGTCGTCGCCGGAGCTAGCCACGCTCTCGTCCAGCAGCCTGCCCAGCCATTCCTTGTCGCCCAGGCGGTCGACGGCCAGGATCAGGGGCTTGAAGCGGCCGAAGTGGAAGCCGTCCTCGCGCATCTGCGCCTCGGCGATGCCCAGCATCTTGCCGGCGTAGGCCTTGTCGTCGAGCTCGGCGAGGATGCGATCGGCCAGGTCGATGATCTGCTTGACCGTGGTGCACTTGGGTTCCTCGTTCTGGAACGCCACGTACTTGGCCTGGTTGGCCTCGCGCTTGGCCAGCTTCTCGGCCACGCGCGCGACGCGGGCGGCGTCACCGGCGGCGTGCTTGTTGGCCGCCTCCACCACCTTGCGCATCTCGTCCAGGTTGGCCACGGCCTCCTCGGCCTTGTCGAGCATCCCGGCCACCGCGGCACTGTCGCCGCTGCCCGCGCAGGCGTCGGCGAGCTGCAGCAGCTCGCCGGTGGCGGTGGCGGTGGCGCCGGCCTTCGCCAGCACCGCCTTGGTCAGCTCGGCGTTGCCGGCGGCGGCCGCCAGCACCTGCATCAGCGCGGTGAAGTCCTTGGCCGACTCCAGGGCCTTGTCGAACAGGGCGCCGGCGGCGGCGGGGTCGATCTCGCCCATGGCGCCGGAGAAGGCGATCAGGTCGCCGGGGCTGCCGTACTTGGCCGCGCCCTCGTTGATCACCTCGACCGCCTTGGCCTTCTCGCCGCCGCTCGCCAGCAGCTTGGCGAGGCGCGCGAAGTCGGCGGCGCGGCCGGCCTTGGTCTTGATCTTGTCGGTGATCTGGCCGAACAGCTCGGCGTTGTTCAGCTCCGCCACCACCGTGGCCAGGCCGTACAGCTCCTCGGTCGCGGAGACCTCCTTGAGCGCACCGGCGAGCGCCTTGCCGGCGGCGGCGGCATCGCCCAGGGCCAGCCACTGGCCCATGCCCACGGACACCTTCTCGCTGCCATCCATGGCGAAGTCCGCACCCTGGCCCAGCATCTCCTTGGCCTTGCCCTCGTCGCCCAGGACCTTGTAGCCGATCGCCAGGGTGACGAAGTCCTTGGTGAACATGGCGTCGCCCGCCACCTTGTCCAGGGCGGCCTTGGCATCGCCGGCGCCGGTGAAGGCGGCGCCGCTCAGGATGTCCTTGGCATAGGCCATGTCCGCCGGCTCGTCGAAGCATTCGCGCGCCAGGGCGAAGAGGTCGGCGGCGCTGCCGGCGGCAGCAACTTTGGGCTCGAGGGTGGAACGGTTGGCCATGGAAATCTCCAGAGAAATCAGGGGGAAACTGAAAGTTGGTAACTTTACCGGGGCGACGCCCCAGCCGGGCTAGGGTTTTTTTATTGGGCGATAAGCGATTTTTACGGACATCCGGGTCCGAGCACCTGGCCGCGAGTTTACCGGTACCCGCCGTCCCGGTCAGGCGCAATTTCCCGGCTCGGGCAATCGCCCCTGCCGGTAGAACAGGTTCCACGCCTCGAACGGGATCATCCGCCCGTCCGGCCGCGCCATGTGCACGCAGGACTTCTTGAGGGCGCGCAAATCCAGATCATGACGGTCCATGAAACGTACGATCAGGACGCGGAACACGTTTTCGTAGCCGAGTTCGGCCGCCTCCACGCGCGGCAGGCAGCAGAGCAGTTCCGACAGGCAGGCCGCCTGCCCCTGCGGCGCCAGGTTGGTTGCGAACAGCCGCACCAGGTGCTGACGCAGCGCCGGATCGCGCTCGAAGCTGATGGTGTTGCGCGGCCCCGCCAGCAGCACCTCGGGCCCCAGGTGGCGGGTGAGCGGCTCGACCCGGTCGCCGCGGCGGATCGCATAGGCCATGGCCAGGGTGTCCGGGTTGCAGGGCACCGGCACCACGTCCTCCACGGCGAACACACCGGATTGCTCGGCGATGGCGCGGCGCAGGCCGCTCACCGTCAGGCGGTCGTGGCCATGGCCGGCGCTCGCGCCGGCGCGCCCGGCCTCCTGCACCGGCTGCAGGGTCACGCCGCGCACGCAGCGCCAGCCCAGGGCGTGCCGGATTACCTCGCCGATCTGGTCCTCGTTCACGCCCCGCGCCACGGTCATCACCAGGGTGGTGGACATCCCCACCGCCTCCAGACGCTCCAGGGCGCGGCGATGCGTGTCGGCCAGTTCGGCGCCTCGCAGGACCTTCAGCGTGTCGTCGCGCAGCGAATCGAACTGCAGATAGACCTCCAGCCCCGGCCTGTAGTCCGCCAGCCGTTCCGCGAACCCCGGTTCGCCGGCCAGGCGCAGGCCGTTGGTGTTGACCATGAGGTGGCGGATCGGACGGGCACGCGCGGCGTCCAGCACGGCGAAGAAGTCCGGGTGCAGGGTGGGCTCACCGCCGGAGATCTGCACCACGTCCGGCTCGCCCTCGTTGGCCACCACCGTGTCGAGCATGGCCTCGATCTCGGCGAGGCTCAGGTGCCGGCCGGCATCAGGCCCCGAATCCGCGTAGCACACCGGGCAGCGCAGGTTGCAGGTCTCGGTGATCTCCACCACGCTGACGCAGGAATGCTGCATGTGGTCCGGGCAGAGGCCGCAATCCCAGGGACAGCCGCGGCGCATGTGGGTGTTGAAGCGCTCCGGCATCTCCGGCGCCTTCACGTAGATCTCGCGGCACAGGCGGTAGTACTCGGCGTCGTCGGCGATGAGGGTGCGCTCCCAGCCGTGCTCCGGGCACCACTTCTCCAGGAACACGCGCTCATCCTTGATCAGGATCTTGGCCTCGACGCGGCGCAGGCAGTCGGAGCAGACCGAAGCGGTGGTGTCGTAGAACAGGTAGGGCCGGGTCTTGCGGCTCATCGCAGCCCCCTGAGGCGGATCAAGGTGCCGGGCAGGTAGAGGGCCAGCGCCAGCAGGCAGACCCACTGGATGCCGGACAGCCCGCCGGGCCAGGCATAGGGAACGGGCTTCAGCGCCTCGATGGCCAGGCGCCAGAGGAGATAGGCCGAGAGCATCAAGCGAAAGCGCAACCCCGGCATGCCCGCAAGCCTGGGCGCCGCGCGCCCGAGCGCCAGCCACAGCGTGGCCGCGAAGGCGACCTCGTAGAGCTGGGTGGGGTGGCGGGCGATGCCGTCGCCGAAATCCACCCCCCAGGGCAGGGCGGTGGGCACGCCGTAGGTGTCGTCCGCCAGTCCGCCCAGGAAGCAGCCGATGCGGCCGACGACCAGCCCCAGCAGGATGGGGCCGACGAACAGGTCGCCGGTGGAGACGGTGACGCCATTGAACCGCTTCGCCAGCTCCACGCCCAACAGCCCGCCCAGCAACCCGCCCACCACGGACTGGCCGGCGTTGAAGACCAGCGCCAGGGGCTGGTAGGCAAACTGGGACAGCAGATCGGGCCGTTCCATCCAGAACACCGCCTTGCTCCCCAGCCCCGCGCCCAGCAGGGCGCCGATCAGGATGAAGAAGGACGGGCCGGCGAAGGCCGAAGGCTGGCCGGCACGGCGGCGCGCCAGCCAGTAGGCCTGGGTGCCGGCGAGCAGCGCGGCGGTCTCGAACAGCGCGTGCACGCCGGCGGCGTTGGCGATCGGCGGCAGGACGAACATGCCGGGATCAGGCCTGCGGCGGCGCCTCTGGCGGCTGGACATCGGCGTCCCGCCGGGCGGCTGACAGGCGCCGGGAGCGCCGCACGAGGAAATAGACCACCGCCCCGAGGGCCGCGATGGACAGCAACGGCGCGATGGCCTCCAGGCCCAGGGCATTGCCGATTCCATAGGCCAGGGTCTGGATGACAGGCATGCCGAGGAACAGGAACAGAAGGATCAGGACCACAGCCTCCCCGGCAGAGCCGCCAGCGAACTTGGGTCTGCCGACCCACTTCATGACCACGAAGCTGATCAGCATCACGAACAGGGCGAGGATCGCGACCTGCCCCATACCCTGCATGGGGATGAAGACCGCGGTGGCGGCGCAAAGCCCGCCGCCCACCAGGAACAGCACCGCGAGGACGTAGAGCACCGCCTTGAAGATGGCCATCGCATGCCCCTCAGAGAACGTAGCGCGCCAGATCCTCGCTCGCGGCCAGGTCCTTGAGGCGCGCGTCGACGTAGGCGGCGTCGACCCGCACCGTCTCGCCGGCACGTCGGTCGGCGTCGAAGGAGACCTCGTCCAGCAGGCGTTCCATCACCGTGTGGAGGCGGCGCGCGCCGATGTTCTCGGTGCGCTCGTTGACGCTCCAGGCGATCTCGGCGAGGCGGCGGATGGCGTCCTCGGCGAACTCCAGGCGCACCGCCTCGGTGTCCAGCAAGGCCTGGTACTGGCGCGTCAGACAGGCGTCGGTGCCGGTGAGGATGCGCTCGAAATCGGCCACCGACAGGCTCTGCAGCTCGACGCGGATGGGGAAGCGGCCCTGCATCTCGGGGATCAGGTCGGAAGGTTTCGACAGGTGGAAGGCGCCGCTGGCGATGAACAGGATGTGGTCGGTGCGCACCATGCCGAACTTGGTCGACACCGTTGCGCCCTCGACCAGCGGCAGCAGGTCGCGCTGCACGCCCTGGCGCGAGACGTCGGCGCCGTGGCCCTCGCGGCCGGCGATCTTGTCGATCTCGTCCAGGAAGACGATGCCGTTCTGCTCGACGTTCCTCAGCGCCGCCAGCTTGATCTCCTCCTCGTTCACCAGTCGGCCGGCCTCCTCCTCGGTGAGCAGCTTCATCGCCTCGGCGATCTTCAGCTTGCGCCGCTGCGTGCGCTGCCCGCCCAGGTTCTTGAACATGCCCTGCAGCTGGCTGGTCAGCTCCTCCATGCCGGGCGGCGCGAAGATCTCCGCCTGCATGCCGGGGCCGGCGAGGTCCAGCTCGATCTCCTTGTCGTCCAGGCTGCCCTCGCGCAGCATCTTGCGGAATTTCTGCCGCGTCGCCGACTCCTCGCGCTCCGCCGCCACGGTCTTGGCGTCCAGCTCCCAGTTTTCGCGCGCCCCCGGCAGCAGCGCGTCGAGCACGCGGTCCTCGGCCAAGTCCTCGGCGCGCATGCGCACCTTGGTCGTGGCGGCCTCGCGTTCCTGCTTGACGGCGATCTCCATGAGGTCGCGGATGATGCTGTCGACGTCCTTGCCGACGTAGCCCACCTCGGTGAACTTGGTCGCCTCCACCTTGATGAAGGGCGCCCCGGCCAGACGCGCCAGGCGGCGCGCGATCTCGGTCTTGCCCACGCCGGTGGGGCCGATCATGAGGATGTTCTTGGGTGTAATCTCGTGCCGCAGCCCCTCGGCCACGCGCATGCGGCGCCAGCGGTTGCGCAGGGCGATGGCGCAGGCCCGCTTGGCGGCCTGCTGCCCGACGATGTGCTTGTCCAGTTCGTGGACGATTTCCTGGGGGGTCATTTGCGTCATGGCAGCAGACGAATGCAGTGAAGGCCCGCATTATCCCCCGATGACGGACGGCAGGGACATGACACCGCCGCGCGCGGCGCTGCCGGCGTGGGCCGAATGGCTGGCGCAGGATGCGGACGGCGCCTGGTGGTGCTTCGAGGCCGAACCCAACCAGCACGACCGCGGCTGGTACGAGAACGAGGTGGGGCGCTACCGCAAGGTCGGCCACGGCGCACCCAACCCCGAGTGGCGCGAGGCGCTGATCCGGGTTCAGCGCAGCAGCTGAGCCAGCCCCCACACCCCCAGGCCGGCGACGATCGCCCCCGCCAGCCGACGCAGCCAGGGTTGGCGCGTGAGTGAGCGCAGACTCTCCGCCGCCCAGCCCATGAGCAGCAGGTTGGGCAGGGTGCCGAGGCCGAAGGCCAGCAGCAGCAGTGCGCCGCGTCCCGGCGAGCCGGCGGCCAGCGCCGCGACCAGCACGCTGTAGACCAGGCCGCACGGCAGCCAGCCCCACAACGCCCCGGCGAGCAGGGCCTGGCCATGGTGGCGCACCGGCATCACCCGTCCCAGCAGCGGCTGCACGCGCCGCCACAGCCCGCCACCCGCGCGTTCCAGCCACAGCACGGCCTGGCTCAGGCCGGCCAGATACAGGCCAAGCAGGATCAGCACCACCTGCGCGAGCACGTACAGGCCCTTCTGCAGCGGCAACAGGGTGTCGGAGAGGAAGGCGGCGGCCCCCACCAGGCCGGCGAGCGCGCCCGCCGCGGCATAGCTGGCGATACGCCCGGCGCTGTAGGCGAGGTGGAAGCTGAACGGCTGCCGCGCCTGCGCCTGGAAGGACATCGCGGCGACGATGCCGCCGCACATGCCGACGCAGTGCGCGCCGCCGAGCAGGCCGGTCAGAAAGGCGGCGAACAGGGAGAGTTCAGGCATGACGGATAGTCAGCAGTCGGTAGCAACGCCAACGGCAGCCCCGCCTTTGGCTGCCGACCGCCGACTGAAGACTGCCCACTATGTTTACTCGCACAGCATGCCATCGCGCGCCCAGGACTCCACGTCGCGCGCCCAGTCCGCGTAGCCGCCCGGCACGGTGGGCATCCGGCCCATGGGCGTGCCGCCGGACTCCAGGGCCCAGCGGATGCGCACGTCGTGCAGCAGGTGCGCGAGCAGCCTTGCGTTGATGTCGCCGGCGCCGACGTTGTGCTTGATCAACTCGCAGGTGTCGCGCGGGCTGAGGCCGGTGTAGTCCATCTTCGAGGCCGGCGGCGCCATCCACTCGCCCGGCTCCAGGCCGGTGAGGCGCTGCACGTGGCACTTGTCGCACAGGTAGCGCGAGCGGTGGCTGCCGTAGGACTTGCCGTTGCTGCGCCGGCTGTTGAACTGGTGGCAGGTCAGGCAGCGCGGGTGTTGGAACTTCTGGTACAGGGCATCGGCAAACCTCACCGGCGCCTCATCCGCGCGCGCGCCTCCGAGCAGCGCCAGCAGGCAGGCGAAGGCGAGCGGAACCCTCATGGCGCGGCATCTTCCCCGACCGGCGCGAAGATGTCGCGATAGGCCATGTAGGTCGAGGTGAGGGTCAGGGGGATGAACACCAGCAGCCCCAGGCCGAAGGGGATCACCACCGCGGCCATGCCGGCGAGCGCCAGCAGCGAGGAATACACGAACAGGGGGCGCCAGTTCACGCCGCAGGCCCACAGGCTCCACCACACCGCCTTGCCCGGCGCGAAGCCCTCGAACAGCACCAGCGCCGGCGAGAACCAGGTGGCCATGAGCAGGGGCACCAGCAGCAGGCTGCCGAGGGCGAGCGTCGGCATCACCTGTCGCACCAGGGCCTCCGCCTCTTCCGGGCTCAAGGCATGCGGGTTCTGCAGCTGCGCCATCAGCTGATCGAGGTCGCCACCGGTGAAGAAGGCCACGGCGCGGAACACCAGCAGCGTCGCCAGCATGTAGGCGAGGCCGATGACGAACAGGCCGTTGCGCGCCTGCTGGAAGCCCGCTCCGAGGTAGAGGAAGGTCACCGGCTCGCCCGCCAGGCCGGCGCGGCTGGCGGCCAGGAAGCCGGCGACGACGAAGGGCGAGAGGACGTGCACCAGCAGACCGCCCAGGAAGGGCAGGACCCCCAGCCCCATGAGCACGAGGAAGACCAGCGCGGTCATGCCGGCCCAGGGCACGGGGGCCTGCATGAACAGGGACCAACCCTGCTTGATCCAGGCCAGGCCCTGCGCGGCGGGGATGCGAAGAACGGTGAGGGAAGACATGATGGAGGCGGCGCGCGCCGCCCGGAAAGCAAGGATGGGGTTAGTAGAGCACGTGCGCGGTCAGAAGCGGTGAATCACCCACATGGGCACCATGAAATTGGGCGACAGATCGTCGTAGCGGCGCATGAGGCCGTCGCCACGCTGGTCGACCAGGTAATAGGGCCTGCCGTGCGGCGGCGTGACGCGGATCATGTAGAGCATGCCCTTGATGCGGAACCCCTCCACCTTGTCGCCACCCTTCTGGGTGATGGTGATCTGCGGCTCCAGCTCCGGGTCCACCATGCCGGGCGGCGGCGGGATGTCGGGCAGGGATTCCAGCTTCGGGGCATCGGCGGCCCACACGGGGGCGGCAAGACAGAGGACGGAGAGGAAGGCGGCCAGGCGCATGATCGGTCTCTTCAACGGGATGTTTCCATTCTAGCCGGCGGCGTCACAGATTGAGCAGGATCTCGCGCTCCGCCGCCGAGGGCTCGAAGCCGCGCGTCTCGTAGTGCTGGAAGATCGCCTCCACCACGTGCGCCGGCTCGTCGATCACCCGGATCAGGTCCATGTCCTCGGGGTTGATCATGCCCTCCGCCACCAGACGCTCGCGGAACCAGTCCACCAGCCCGCCCCAGAACGAGGACTTCACCAGGATGATGGGGATGCGCCGGGTCTTGCCGGTCTGGATCAGGGTCAGGGCCTCCATCAGCTCGTCGAGGGTACCGAAGCCGCCCGGCATCACCACGTAGGCGCTGGCGAACTTGACGAACATGACCTTGCGCGCAAAGAAGTGACGGAAGGTCTGCGAGATGTCCTGGTAGGGGTTGGCGTGCTGCTCGTGCGGCAGCTGGATGTTGAGGCCGACGCTGGGCGACTTGCCGAAGAAGGCGCCCTTGTTGGCCGCCTCCATCACCCCCGGCCCGCCGCCCGAGATCACCGCGAAGCCGGCATCGGAGAGCTTGCGCGCGATCGTCTCGGTGAGCATGTAGTAGGCGGAGTCCGGCTGCACGCGCGCGCTGCCGAAGATGCTCACCGCCGGGCGGATCTCCGCCAGGCGCTCGGTCGCCTCGACGAACTCGGCCATGATCTCGAACACGCGCCACGACTCGCGCGCCGAGAGATGGGCCTCGTGGCTGCCGCCGGGGTCGTAGAGATTGGGGAGTTTGGGTTTGCTCATGCGCCATCCCTGGGAAGTCATGCCCGGATTGTAGGGGGCAAAAGCTAATATTCGTCCACTCACGAGGAAACCCCCATGACCGACACCCTGCTGCTGGTGGATGGCTCCAGCTACCTCTACCGCGCCTTCCACGCCCTGCCCGACCTGCGCGCCCCGGACGGTTCGCCCACCGGCGCCCTGTACGGCGTCATCAACATGTTGAAGCGCCTGCGCAAGGACTACCCCACCGCGCACGCCGCCTGCGTGTTCGACGCCAAGGGCAAGACCTTCCGCGACGACTGGTACCCGGCCTACAAGGCGCACCGCCCGCCCATGCCCGAGGAACTGGCGAGCCAGATCGCGCCCCTGCACGATGCGGTGCGGGCCCTGGGCTGGCCGCTGCTGATGATCGAGGGCGTGGAGGCGGACGACGTGATCGGCACCCTCACCCACCAGGCGGAGGCGGCGGGCATGCAGGCGGTGGTCTCCACCGGCGACAAGGACCTGGCGCAACTGGTCACGCCGCATGTGCGCCTGATCAACACCATGACCAACGAGGTCCTCGACGAGGCCGGCGTGCTGGCCAAGTTCGGCGTGCCGCCCGGGCGCATCGTCGACTACCTTACCCTGATCGGTGACAGCGTCGACAACGTGCCCGGCGTCGACAAGGTCGGCCCCAAGACGGCAGTGAAGTGGCTCGCCGAGTTCGGTGACCTGGACGGCCTCATCGCGCGCGCCGGCGAGGTCAAGGGCAAGGCCGGCGAGAACCTGCGCGCCGCCCTCGACTGGCTGCCCATGGGGCGGCGCCTGGTCACGGTGAAGACCGACGTGGACCTGGGCGTGCATCCGCAGGAGCTGAGGTGGGGCGAGGAGGACAAGCCCAGGCTGATCGAGCTGTTCTCGCATTACAACTTTCGCACCTGGCTGAGTGAAGTCAGAGGGGACGAGAGGGGAAGCGACAAAGGCCCACCCTCTCCCCGGCCCTCCCCCCTCAAGGGGGAGGGAGAAAACCCGTCGGCTGCCATAGCCCCTCTCCCTCGAGGGGAGAGGGGTTGGGGAGAGGGTGAGGAGCGCGCAGCGCTCCCTGAGCGCCATTACGAACCCATCCTGGACGACGCCACCCTGGAGAAATGGCTGGCCAAACTCCAGGCCGCCGAGCTGGTCTGCCTCGACACCGAGACCACCTCCCTGGACCCCATGCAGGCCCGCCTGGTGGGCATGTCCTTCAGCATCGAGCCGGGCGTGGCCGCCTACCTGCCGCTGGCGCACCACTACGCCGGCGCCCCCGCGCAGCTGCATCTGGACGCCGTACTGGCAAGGCTGAAGCCCTGGCTGGAAGACCCCGCCAGGGCCAAGGTGGGCCAGAACCTGAAGTACGACTGGCACGTGCTCAGGAACCACGGCATCGAGCTGCGGGGCATCGCCCACGACACCTTGTTGCAGTCCTACGTGCTGGAGGCGCACGAGCGCCACGACATGGACACCCTGGCGGCGCGCCACCTGGGCGAGACGACGATCACCTACGAGGAGGTGTGCGGCAAGGGGGTGAACCAGATCGGCTTCGACCAGGTCGACGTGGAGCGCGCCACCGCCTACGCCGCCGAGGACGCGGACATCACCCTGCGCCTGCACCGCGCCATGCACCCGCAAGTGGCGGCGCAGGCCGGGCTGAACCGCGTCTACGCGGACATCGAGATGCCCCTGCTGCCCATCCTCTGCCGCATGGAGCGCACCGGCGTGCGCCTCGACTGCGAACTGTTGCGCGCCCATTCGGACACCCTGGGGCGGGAGATGCTGGCGCTCGAGCAGAAGGCCTTCGAGGCCGCCGGCCAGCCCTTCAACCTCAACTCGCCCAAGCAGCTGGGCGAGATCCTGTTCCAGAAGATGGGCCTCAAGCCGACCAAGAAGACGCCCGGCGGCGCACCCTCCACCAATGAGGACGCCCTGCAGGACCTGGCCCTCGACCACCCCCTGCCGCGCCTGATCCTCGACTACCGGGCGCTGGCGAAGCTGAAGTCCACCTACACCGACAAGCTGCCGGGCATGGTCAACCCCGCCACCGGGCGGGTGCACACCACCTACTCGCAGGCGGTGGCGGTGACCGGGCGGCTGTCCTCGAACGAGCCCAACCTGCAGAACATCCCGGTGCGCAGCCCGGAAGGCCGCAAGATCCGCGAGGCCTTCATCGCCGAACCGGGTCACGTCATCGTCTCCGCCGACTACTCGCAGATCGAACTCAGGATCATGGCCCACCTCTCGGGCGACGAGAGCCTGCTCAGGGCCTTCCAGGAGGACCGCGACATCCACGCCGCCACCGCCGCCGAGGTGCAGGGCGTGCCCCTGGAGCAGGTCACGGCGGAGATGCGGCGCATGGCCAAGGCGGTCAACTTCGGCCTGATCTACGGCATGTCCGCGTTCGGCCTCGCCGCCCAGCTCAATGTCGAGCGCACCGTCGCCCAGGCCTACATCGACCGCTACTTCGCGCGCTATCCCGGCGTGCTGGACTACATGAACCGCACGCGCGAGCAGGCCAGGACGGCGGGCTTCGTCGAGACCCTGTTCGGCCGCCGCCTCTACCTGCCGGAGATCCAGCGCTCCGGCCCGCGCCGCCAGGGTGCCGAGCGCGCCGCCATCAACGCCCCCATGCAGGGCACGGCGGCGGACCTGATCAAGCTCGCCATGATCGCCGTGCAGGGCTGGCTGGACGAGGCGGGGCTGCGTTCCCGGCTGATCATGCAGGTGCACGACGAACTGGTTCTGGAGGTGCCCGAGGCCGAACTGGCCGCGGTCCGCGAGGGGCTGTCGCAAAGGATGTGCGGCGTCGCCGCGCTGCGCGTGCCCCTGAAGGCGGAGGTGGGTGCGGGGCCGAACTGGGAGTCGGCGCACTGAGCGCGCGGCGACGGGGTTAATTTTTCGGCATCACCGCCGATAATGCCTCCTACGCGCTAGCACAATGCGCGGGCAATCCAGCCAGGCGGACGCGAGGAGACGGCGATGAATCCAGAGGCACTGCTGATCCGTGAGCATGGGCGTGAGATGGTGAAGGTGGGCGGCTTCATCCTGCCCGCCGAGAACTTCAACCTCGCCAGGTTCCTGCGCGACGACCTGGGCACCACCTGGCTGCACGCCGGCGGCCTGCCCAGCACCTTGCACCTGGTGCGAAAACTGGACATCAGGCCCGGCATGCGTGTCCTCGACCTGGGCTGCGGCGTCGGCTCGGCCACGCGCCACCTGGCGAAGAGAAGCGCTTGCCACGTCACCGGCGTGGACGCCGACGCCGAGATGCTGGCGCGCGCGCGCAAGGCCACGCCCGCGGCGCTGGCGGACAGGATCGAATACGCACGCATGGACGTCAGCCGCACCGGGTTCGCCGACGCCAGCTTCGACCGCGTGGTGATCCAGTCGGTGGCCTGCTTCAACAAGAAGCCGCCGCTGTTCCGCGAGGCGGCGCGACTGCTGCGCCCTGGCGGCCTGCTCGGCATGAACGAGGTGGCCTGGCTGAAGCCGCCGACCCCCGAGATCGAGCAGGTGATGTGCGCCACCATCTGCGAGACCTTCCACGGCGCCGAGCTGTCCCGCGGCTGGATCGCCCACCTGGAGGCGGCCGGGCTGGTGGAGGCACAGGCGGAGGAGCACCCCTTCACCGCCGCCACCCCCTACCAGATCCTGCGCGAGGAAGGCCTCGTCAACACCCTGCGCATCATGTGGCGCGTGCTTTCCGACCCGGAGATCAACATGCGGCTCTCGGCGATGAGCGAGATGTTCAGGAAATGCCCCGAGTACTTCAGCTACGGCATCTACACGGCACGCAAGCCGCTTGTCGCCTGAGCGCACGCCATGGTCTCCCCCCACCACGTCGTCACCGTCGATGACGCCACCTACCGGGAGCAGGAGGAACTCCTGTTCCGCACCACGGCGCGGCTCAAGGGCCTGCTGTTCTACCGCCTGTTCATCATCCCCATGCTGTTGCTGGCGGCCTGGCACGTCCGGGACGCCGTCACCCAGCCCGCCCTGTTCTGGCCGGTGCTCGGCCTGCTCCTGGGCAGCAACCTGTTCAACACCTACCTCGGCTTTCGCGGCAGCACCCTCGCCGACAAGGCGCCGTGGCCCATCCTCGGCGACGCCGCCGGCTATACCGCCCTGGCGGCGCTGAGCGGCGGGCATGCCAGCGACTTCGTCTACTTCTACTTCCTGCTGGTCGCCTACTCCTTCCTCTGGCTCAACCCGAGGCTGTGCTGGGGGGTGGGCGCCGCCGCCATGGCGGGCATGCTGGGCCTCCTCCTCGTCTCCGCGGATGGCTGGAACCCCCACTCCGCCGCGATCCTGCTGGCGCTGCTGGGCCTCACCCTGGCCACGGCGAGCGTCGCCAACCTGGTGGCGAGGACGCGCGACCGCATGGTCAACGCGGCCATGGAGCTGCTCGCCGCCAATCGCCGCATCCAGGAACAGCAGGCGGCACAGCGGGCCAGCGAGGAGCGCCTGCGCCTGGTGCTGGACACGGCGGCGGAGGCGATCATCGGCCTGGACCTGGAGGGCCGCTGCATGTTCGCCAACCGCTCCTGCGTCGAGATGCTGGGCTACCGATCGGAGGCCGAGCTGCTGGGCAGGGAGATGCACCCCATCATGCACCACACCCACCCGGACGGCCGCCCCTACCCCAAGGAGACCTGCCGCGTGCGCCAGGCGACCCTGCGCGGCGAGAGCACGCACTGCGACACCGAGGTGCACTGGCGCGCCGACGGCAGCTCCTTCCCCACCGAATACTGGTCGCACCCGATCCGCAGCAATGGCGAGATCGTCGGCTCCGTGACCACCTTCGTCGACATCAGCGGGCGCAGGCGCGCGGAACAGGCCCTGCGCCGCGCCCAGTTCATGGTCGAGAACACGCCGCAGGAGGTCTGGCTGGCGCGCAGCGACGGCCGGCTGGTTTACGCCAACCGCGCCGCGGCCGACAGCCTGGGCTACACGCAGGCGGAGCTCGCCGGCATGACGGTGGCGGACGTGAACGAGGAAAGCGCCCACGACTTCGCCGAGTTCGCGCGCATGCTCAAGGCCGCCCCCCATCCCCCCATCGAGGTCCGCCACCGCGCCAGGGACGGCCGCCTCATCCCCAAGGAGATCCGCGCCACCCACCTGGAACTGGAGGGCGAGGACTACATCTGCGGCTTCGCCCAGGACATCACCGAGCGCAAGCGCGCCGAGGAGACGCTGCGGCGGCTCAACGAGGACCTGGAGGAACGCGTCGCCCTGCGCACCGCGGAACTGGTGGGCGCGCGCGACGTGGCCGAGCGCGCCAGCCGCGCCAAGTCCGAGTTCCTCTCGCGCATGAGCCACGAGTTGCGCACGCCGCTCAACGCCATCCTCGGCTTCGGCCAGCTGCTGGAACTGGAGGTCCGCGACCGCGACCAGGCCGACAACGTGCAGGAGATCCTGCACGCCGGCCGCCACCTCCTGGAGTTGATCAACGAGGTGCTGGACCTGGCGCGCATCGAGGCGGGCAAGCTCACCGTCAGCATGGAGCCCCTGGGCCTGCGCGGCCTCCTGCAGGAGTGCCTGGGCCTGATCCAGCCGATGGCGGAGGCGCGCGGCATCGGCATCGCCGAACCGACGTCGCAATGCGAGACCTTCGTGTTCGCCGACCGCACACGCCTCAAGCAGGTGCTGCTCAACCTCCTCTCCAACGCCGTGAAATACAACCGCGAGGGCGGCACGGTGAGCCTGGCCTGCGTGCCGGAGGGCGACGCCGTCCAGATCCGCGTCAGCGACACCGGCCCCGGCCTCACCGGGGAACAGCGGGCGCGCCTGTTCACCGCCTTCGAGCGGCTGGACGCGGACCGCTCTGCGATCGAGGGCACCGGCATCGGCCTCGCCCTCTCCAAGCGGCTCATGGAGGTCATGGCGGGCGAGATCGGCGTCGAGAGCACGCCCGGCAAGGGCAGCACCTTCTGGATCCGCGTCGCCGCCGGCGACGGCGGCGCGGAGACGGAGCGCCCCGCCGCCGCCACCCCCGCAGCCACGGAGCCGCCTGCGGCGGCAAGTCGCTGGAGCATCCTGTGCATCGAGGACAACCCGGCCAACCTGCGCCTGATCGAGCGCGTCCTGGCGCGGCGCGGCGACGTGCGCCTGCTCGCCGCCCACGCCCCCGGCCTGGGCCTGGAACTGGCGCGGACGCATCGGCCGGACCTGATCCTGCTGGACATCAACCTGCCGGACATGGACGGCTGGGACGTCATGCGCATCCTGCGCGAGCACGAGACCACGCGCGCCATCCCGGTGGTCGCGATCAGCGCCAACGCCATGCCCAAGGACATCGCGCGCGGCAGGGCGGCGGGTTGCTTCGACTACCTCACCAAGCCGCTCGACGTAGAACGCCTGCTGGGCGTTCTTGACCAGGCCCTGGCCAACGGGGGCACGCCATGACCGGGGCACCGTTCCGCCACACACATCTCCTAGGGAGGCCAGAACCATGAAGACACGAGGCTTGCGCCGCATCGCCGGCATCCTGTGCCTGCTCGCAGGCATGTTCGCCACCGGCGTCCGCGCGGAAGCGCGGCCGGAACTCCTGATCTATTGCGGCATCACCCTGGTGCCGCCGATGACCGAGATCGCCCGCCTCATGGAGCGGGAACTGGGGCTGGACATCCGCATCAGCCAGGGCGCCTCGGAGGACCTGTACCAGAGCCTGCGCAAGAGCGGCGTCGGCGACCTCTACCTGCCGGGAGACCCCGAATACCGCACCAGGCACCTGTCGGAAGGGCTGCTGGGCGAGTTCGTCACCGTGGGCTACAACCAGGCGGCGCTGATCGTGCGCAAGGGCAACCCCAAGAAGGTCCGGGCCGACCTGCGCGAGCTTCTGCGGGACGACCTGGCGGTGGTCATCGGCAGCCCGGAGCGTGGTGCCATCGGCGTGGAGACGCAGCATATCCTCGAGCGGGCGGGCCTCTACGGGCAGGTGGTGCGCGCCGCCGCCGCCCTCGCCGCCGATTCGCGCGGCCTCAACCTGATGCTGAAGCGGGGCGAGGCGGACGTGATCATCAACTTCCGCGCCACCGCCTACTTCGCCGAGAACGCCCCCTTCATGGAGGCAATCGACCTCCCGCCCAGGACCGCCAGGCCGCAGGCCCTGTTGCTGAACCTCACCACCGTGTCCGCGAATCCCGCCGCCGCGCGGCGCTTCATGCGGTTCGCCGCCGGCCCGCAGGGGCAGGCGATCTTCAGGAAGCACGGCTTCCTGGACAACAGCACCGACCTGGAGCCCTGAGCGGGCCGGCCCATGTCGACGCCCGGCGCCGCACCCACCCCCCCTGGCGCCACCGGCGTGGCCGCGGCGCCGGAAGTGCTGTCGGGCCGCCGCACCGCCTGGCTGTATGGCCTGCTGGCCGTCGGCTTCACCCTCATCATCGGCCTGCAGGCCTGGTTCTCGTCGCTGATCGAGGAGATCGACGCGCAGCGCGCGAACGAACGCGTGCGCCTGTTCGTCGGCGAGGAGATCGCGCGCGGCATCCAGGCACTGGAACGGGACATCTACCGCCTCGGCACGACCGGCGGCACCAAGGGGCAGCAGCTGGTGGCGGCGAAGATCGCCACCCACGTGGACAAGCTGCGCCAGGACATCCTCGTGCTCGATCGGGGCGGCACGGTGCGGCAGACCATAGACCTGAACCTGCAAGGGCGCGACCAGATGCTGCGCGAGGTGCGATACCTGCCGGCACGCGACGCGGGCGGACACGTCATGGAACTGATCGAGCTGCTGCCCTGGCTCGACGAGATCACCGGCAAGCTGACCACGCTGCGCGCCCTGCTCGCGCGGCGCGACGCCCACCGGCAGGCGGGCGACGCCGAGGCCGCGCTGGCCGACGAGGATGAGATCAGCCTGTTCCTCAAGGGCATCCCGCCCATGTTCCTGCGCCTCGGCGAGAACGCGAACCGCCTGCTGTACGAGAGCCAGAACCGCCAGGCCGTGCTGGAGACACGGCTCGCGCGGCAGCAGCGCCAGCTCGAGTACACCAAGCACGCCCTGGTCCTCCTGGTGGCGATCGGCATCGCCGTGCCCGGCATGCTGGCGCTGCGCCAGATCAATGCCGCCAACCGCAAGCTCCGCGAGGCCTGGATGGAGATGCGCCACGCCCGCGACGAGGCGGAACGGGCGAGCCGCACCAAGAGCGAATTCCTCTCGCGCATGAGCCACGAACTGCGCACGCCGCTCAACGCCATCCTCGGCTTCGGCCAGCTCCTCGCCCTGGAGTCCCGCGACAAGGACCAGGCGGAAAACGTGGCCGAGATCCTGCGCGCGGGCGAACACCTGCTGGAGCTGATCAACGAAGTGCTGGACCTGGCGCGCATCGAGGCGGGGCGGCTCGACCTCAAGCTGGAAGCGGTGGCGCTGACGCCCCTGATCGAGGAGAGCCTCACCCTCATCCGTCCCCTCGCGGAGGCGCGCGGCATCCGCGTCACCGTGGCCGGACGGGGCTGCGCCGGCCACGTGCTGGCGGACCGGGTGCGCCTCAAGCAGGTGCTCATCAACCTGCTGTCCAACGCCGTCAAGTACAACCACGAGGGCGGCGACATCGGCATCGCCTGCGAGGTGGCGGAGGATGCCGTGCAGATCCGCGTCAGCGACACCGGCGCCGGCCTCACCGCGGAGCAGCAGGCACGCCTGTTCACCGCCTTCGAGCGCCTGGACGCCGACCGGGCGGCGATCGAGGGCACGGGCATCGGCCTCGCCCTCTGCAAGCGCCTGGCCGAACTGATGCAGGGCGAGATCGGCGTCGAGAGCACGCCCGGCGCAGGCAGCACCTTCTGGCTGAGCCTGCGCGCCTCTGCGCCACCGGCCCAAGGGCCTATTCAGTAGACCCTAAAGCCTGCGGCGATTTCGCCGATAACCCTACTGACCTTCAAGACCGCCCCGCCACACATCCATGTCCTCATCGATCTCCGACGCACTGGAAGAGATGCGCCGCCAGTTCCGCGGCCGTCTGTCGGCGCGCCTGGATGAGATCCGCGAGCGGCTCCGGCGACTCGACGCGCGGGCGTGGCAGGCGGACGAGGCGATGGCGGCACACCGTCTCGCGCACGGCCTGGCGGGCGCGGCGGTCGCCCTCGGCCCGCAGCCGCTCGCCGACGCCGCGCGCGCCCTGGAGTCCGGCCTGGCATCCCTGCCCGGCCCCGGCGCCACCCCGGCGGAGGCGGACCTGCACGGCATCGGCGAGGCGATTGCGCGTCTGGAACAGGCGGCCGGCGCGGAACATGCGTCCGATGCCCATCCCCTCGCGCACCTGGAGCGCGCGCCGCTGGTCCATCTCATCACCGTCGACACGGCTCAGGCGGCACACCTCGGCGAGATTCTCGGCGCCGACGGTTACCGGGTGCGTACCTTCGCCACGCCATCCGAATTCCGCGCGGCGCTGGACGGCGGTGGCGAACACCCCGCCGCCGTGGTCATGGATCTCGCCTTCCCGACGGGCGACGAGGGCGGCGACGGCCTGATCGCGCAACTCGGCCTCACGCGCGACTGCGGCACCCCCCTCGTCGTCGCCTCGGCACGCGACGACCTGCCCGGCCAGCTCGCCGCGTTCCGCGCCGGCGCCTGCCGGCACCTGGCGCGGCCGATCGACGGCAAGCGTCTCATCGAGCTGCTCGACACCCTCACCAGCCGCCAGCCGGCCCACCCCTACCGCGTGCTGCTGGTGGACGACGATCCGCTCCTGCTCGACGCCTATGCCGCCATGCTGCGCCTGACCGGCATGGAGGTACGCGCGCTCGCCGAGCCGCTGCGCATCCTCGACGCCCTGGGGACATTCGATGCGGACGTGGTGGTGCTGGACGTGCACATGCCGGACGCAAGCGGCCCGGAACTCGCGGCGGTGTTGCGCGAGCACGATACGCGCCGGCATCTGCCCATCCTGTATCTCTCCGCCGACAACGACCTGGGGCATCGGCTCATGGCGCTCAACCTCGGCGGCGACGACTTCCTCGTCAAACCGGTGCCGCCGGAACACCTGGTGGCGGCGGTGACGATGCGCGCGCGCCGCGCGCGGCAGAACAGCGCGACCCAGCGGCGCCTGCGGAGCACGCTCTACGAACGCGAACGCGAACACCTGGCGCTCGACCAGCACGCCATCGTCAGCATCGCCGACGCGCGCGGCACCATCCTCTACGTCAACGACAAGTTCTGCGAGATCAGCGGCTACGCGCGCGACGAGCTGATGGGCCAGAACCACCGCATCATCAAGTCCGGCGTGCACCCGCCCGAGTTCTACAAGGAACTGTGGCGCACCATCAGCCAGGGCAGGGTATGGCAGGGCGAGATCTGCAACCGGCGCAAGGACGGCAGCCTGTACTGGGCGGAGTCCACCATCACGCCCTTCCTCGACACCCGGGGCAAGCCCTACCAGTACGTCTCCATCCGCACCGACATCACCCACGTCAAGGCCACCGAGGCGGCCCTGCGCGCGAGCGAGGCGCGCCTGAACTTCCTCGTCGCCAACAGCCCCGTCACCATCTACACCTGCGAGGCGACACCCCCCTACGCGGCGACCTACGTCAGCCCCAACGTCACCCAGCTGCTCGGCTTCGCGCCGGAGGAGTTCACGCGCGACCCGGGGTTCTGGGCCGGGCGCATCCACCCGGACGACCGGCAACGGGTGTTCGAGCAGATCCCCAGGCTGTTCGAGCTGGACACCCTGCAATACGAATACCGCTTCAGGCTGCCGGACGGGCGCTACCACTGGATGCACGACGAGCTGCGCCTGGCGCGCGACGAGTCGGGACAGCCGCGCGAGATGGTCGGCTACTGGATGGACATCACCGCGCGCAAGCTCGCCGAGGAGGCGGCGGAGACGCACAAGGAGCGGCTGCGACGCGGCCAGGCCTTCGCCAACATCGGCACCTGGGAATGGAACATCCAGACCGGCGCGTTGTACTGGACCGAACGCATCGCGCCGCTGTTCGGCTACCCCATGGGCGACCTGGAGACCTCCTACGACAACTTCCTCGCCGCCATCCACCCGGACGACCGCCAGCGGGTGGTCGACGCGGTCGACGCCTGCGTCGCGCGCGACGCCCCCTACGAGATCGAGCACCGCGTGGTGTGGCCGGACGGCACCGTGCGCTGGCTGCTGGAGCGCGGCGCGGTGGTGCGCGACGCCGCCGGCACGCCCCTGCACATGCTCGGCGTGGTGCAGGACATCGACGACCGCAAGCGCGCCGAACTCGCCCTCGCGGAGCGCGAACGGCTCCTGCACGAGGCGCAGCGCCTGGCGCACATCGGCAACTGGAGCGCCGACCTGGTGAGCGGCGACCTGCACTGGTCGGACGAGATCTACCGCATCTTCGGCCACTCGCCGCAGAGCTTCGCGCCCAGCGTCGCGGCCTTCAAGGCGGCGGTGCACCCGGACGACCTGCCCCTGGTGGAGGCGAGCGAGCGGCGCGCCGCGGAGACCGGTCTGCACGACGTGGTGCACCGCATCGTCCGTCCGGACGGCTCGGTCCGCCACGTGCACGAACTGGCGCGCGCCGAGCTCGACGAACAGGGCCGGTTCCTGCGCCTGGTCGGCACGGTGCAGGACATCACCGAACAGGTGGCCACCGAGCAGGCCCTGATCCTGGCGCGCGACGAGGCCGACCACGCCAACAAGGCCAAGTCGGACTTCCTCTCCAGCATGAGCCACGAGCTGCGCACGCCGATGAACGCCATCCTCGGCTTCGGCCAGCTGCTGGAGGCCGACAGCGGGCTGAACGCGGAACAGCAGGAGAACGTGCAGGAGATCCTCGGCGCCGGGCGCCACCTGCTGGAACTCATCAACGAGGTGCTCGACCTGGCGAAGATCGAGTCCGGCCACATCGACCTGTCGCTGGAGCCGGTCGAGCTGCAGCCCATCGTCGAGGAATGCCTGCGCCTCTCGCAGGTGCTCGCCGACGCGCACGGCATCCGCCTCGGCCACGGCGCGTTCCTGGGCGCGAGCGTGCGCGCGGACCGCACCCGCCTCAAGCAGGCGCTGCTCAACCTGCTCTCCAATGCCATCAAGTACAACCGCGCGGGCGGCAGCGTCACGCTGGAGGCGCGGCGCCAGGGGACGGACCGCCTGCGCCTGCTGGTCAGCGACACCGGCATCGGCATCAGCCCGGCGCGCCGGAACGAGCTGTTCCGCCCCTTCCAGCGCCTGGAGGCCGAGAACAGCAACATCGAGGGCACCGGTATCGGCCTCACCATCACGCGCCGCATCGTCGAGATGATGGGCGGCAGCGTCGACGTGGAGAGCGAACCGGGCGTGGGCAGCACCTTCTGGATCGAACTGCCGCTCGAGGGCCTGTCGGCCGGCGCCCGGCGCGACGCCGGGCTGGCCCGACGGCGCCGACACCGGCGGCGCACCCGGCGCCCGGCACGACGCCGGGCCGACGCACACGGTGCTGTATATCGAGGACAACCCCTCCAACCTGAGGCTGGTGGCGCAGATCCTCGGCCGGCGCCCGCACCTGCAGCTGTTCACCGCGCACACCCCGGAACTCGGCATCGAGCTGGCGCTGGGGCGCCGCCCGGACCTGATCCTGCTCGACATCAACATGCCCGGCATGGACGGCTACCAGGTGCTGGAGGTGCTCAGGCTCGACGCGCGCAGCCGCGACATCCCGGTGATCGCCATCACCGCCAATGCCATGCCGGCGGACATCGCGCGCGGCAGGGCGGCGGGCTTCGCCGACTATCTCACCAAGCCTCTCGACGTCGTCCGCCTGCACGAGGCCGTCGATGCCCGACTGCCGGCGGCAGGAGACCGCGCATGAGACGACTGGCCCTCGCCTGCCTGGTCTTCGCCGGCCTACTGGCCGCATGCGAGCGGACGCCGGACAAGGCCGAGCCCCTGCGCTACAGCACCACGCCGGCGACCGACGAACCGCCGACCTACCGCCTCGCCGTGCATCCGCTGCACAACCCGCAGAAGCTCAGCGAGGCCTACCAGCCCCTGGTCGACCATCTCAACCAGCGGATCCAGGGCGTGCGCTTCGAGCTCGAGGCCTCGCGCGACTACCAGGCCTATGAACGCAAGTTCCGCGCGCGCGAACCGGCCTTCCTGCTGCCCAATCCCTGGCAGACCCTGGAGGCGATCAAGGCCGGCTACCACGTCATCGCCATGGCGGGCGACGCCGAGGACTTCAAGGGCATCTTCCTGGTGCGCAAGGACAGCGGCATCGAGACGCCCGCCGACCTCAGGGGCAAGGTGGTGAGCTACCCCTCGCACACCGCCCTGGCCGCGTCGATCATGCCGCAGTACTACCTGCACACGCACGGCATCGACGTGAACCACGACATCCGCAACCACTATGTCGGCTCCCAGGCCTCCTCGATCATGAACGTCTACCTCGGCAAATCCGCCGCCGGCGCCACCTGGCCACCGCCCTGGCGCCTGTTCCAGAAGGAGCACCCCGAGGAGGCCGCCGAGCTGCGGCTCGCGTGGGAGACGGAACCGCTGCTCAACAACTCGGTGATGGCACGCGACGACGTGCCCGCGCGACTGCGCGAACAGGTGCGCGGGACGCTGCTCGCCCTGCCCGCGAGCGCCGAGGGCCGGGCCATCCTCGCCGGCATGGAGACGGCGCGCTTCCATGCCGCGAACGACGCCCACTACGACGCAGTGCGCGTCTACATCGAACGCTTCGAGCGCGAGGTGCGCCCGGTGGAGCAGCCATGAGGATCGAGTCCGTGACCCGCCTGTTCGCCGGCACCCTGCGGCGCCAGCTGGTGGCCGGCATGGTCCTGGTGGTGGGCGGCATGATGTCCGCCTTCGTCTGGGACCTGACGCGGCGCCAGCAGGATGCCGCGCTGGCGCAGCAGACGCTGCACGCCGACGCGCTCGCCGAGGGCATCGCCACCTCGTCGGCGGTGTGGGTGGCGGCGCGCGACTACAGCGGCCTGCAGGAGATCATCAACGGCCTGGCGCGTTATCCCGACCTGCAGCACGCCATCGTCCTCGACATCCACGGGCAGGTGCTCGCGCACAGCGAGGCCTCGCGCCGCGGCCTCTACCTCACCGACCTGCCGCGGCAGCCGGTGCGCACCATGCTCGGCCACGACGCGGCGATGGTCGACATCGCCGAACCGATACGGCTCGCCGGCAAGCACATCGGCTGGGTGCGCATCGGCCTCGGCCAGGAATCCATCGCCGCGCAGCTCGCCGTGATCGAACGCAACGGCATCGCCTACGCCCTCGCGGCGGTCGCCCTCGCCGCGCTGCTGGCGACGCTCGCGGCGCGGCGCCTGACGCGGCGCCTGGACGTCATCCGCGCCACCGCCGACGCGGTGCAGGCCGGGCAGCGCCACGTGCGCGCGGACCTGGCCGGCGAGGACGAGGCGGCGCAGCTGGCGCACCGCTTCAACGACATGCTCGGCACGCTCGCGCGCCAGGAGCAGGAGACCCTCGCCTCGCGCGACGCCCTGGCGCAAAGCGAATCGCGCCTCTCCCAGGTCATGGCGGTCACCGGCGAGGGCATCTGGGACTGGGACCTGGGCAGCGGCAAGGTCGGCCACAACCCCAGCTGGTGCGCGATCCTCGGCCTCGGCAGGGAATATATCTCGCACCCGCTCGACTTCTTCATCTCCCTGGTGCACGAGGAGGACCGCGAGACGGTGCGCGGCCGCATCGACGCCTGCCTCGCCGGCAAGCGCAGGTACTGGAGCGAGCACCGCATGCGGCACGCGGACGGGCACCTGATCTGGGTGCAGGACCGCGGCGACGTGGTGGCGCGGGACACCAACGGCGAACCGCTGCGCATGCTCGGCAGCATGATCGACGTCACCGAGCGGCGGCAGCTGGAGGAGGAACTGCGGCACGCCTACGGCGAGAACCAGGCGGTGACGCAGGCCGTGCACGACAACCTCTACATGCTCGACGAGACGGGCCGCATGACCTGGTGGAACCGCCAGGTGGAGCAGACCACCGGCCTCGCGCCGGAGGTCCTGCTGGGCAGGCCCGGCAGCGACTTCTTCGTCCCCGAGGACCGTGCCGCGGTGCAGGCGGCGATCGCATCGGTCTTCGCCGAGGGCTACGGCGAGGTCGAGGCACGCCTGATCACGCGCGATGGCCCGGTGTGGTACCACTACAACGGCGTGCGCGTGTTCGACCCCAAGGGCCGGGTCATCGGCGTCGCCGGCGTCGGCCGCGACATCTCGGAGCGGATCCGCGCCTTCGAGGCGGTGCGGCGCAGCGAAAGCGAGCTGAAGGCGCTCAACGAATCGCTGGAGGCGCGCGTGGGCGAGCGCACCGCCGAGCTCCGCGCCTCGCGGGACGAGGCGGAACGCGCCAACGCCGCCAAGTCCGAATTCCTCTCGCGCATGAGCCACGAACTGCGCACGCCGCTGAACGCCATCCTCGGCTTCGGCCAGCTGCTGGAACACGAACTGGAACGCTCCGGGAACGCGGAGCAGGTCGATAACACGCGCGAGATCCTGCACGCCGGCGAGCACCTGCTGGAGCTGGTGAACGAGGTCCTGGACCTGAGCCGCATCGAGAGCGGCCGCCTGGAGGTGAGCCTGGAGACGGTCCCCCTCGCCGCCATGGTCGAGGCCTGCCTGATGCAGATCCAGCCGCTCGCGGCGCGGCGCAACCTCTCCATCGCCAGGCGCGTCACCACCGACTGCGGCGTGCTGGCGGATCGCACGCGCCTCAAGGAGGTGCTGCTCAATCTCCTCTCCAACGCGGTGAAGTACAACCGCGAGGGCGGGACCATCGAGGTGGCCTGCGCGCCGGGCAGCGGCCAGCGCGTGCGCGTCGAGGTGCGCGACACCGGCATCGGCATCGCCGCCGAGGCCCTGCCGCGCCTGTTCAGGCCGTTCGAGCGCCTGGAAGGCGCCTACGCGGGCGTGGAAGGCACGGGCATCGGCCTGGCGCTGGCGAAGAAACTGGTCGAGGCCATGGACGGCGCGATCGGCGTCGAGAGCGTGCCGGGCGAGGGCAGCACCTTCTGGTTCGAGCTGCCCGTGGCCGACCATGCGCCCCCCGAACCGCCCGCGCCGCAGCACCACCGCGAGATGCCGGTGGCCGGGCAGGAAAGGCTGTGCACCCTGCTGTACGTCGAGGACAACCCCGCCAACCTGCGCCTCGCGCACAAGATCGTCGCCAAGCGCGCCGGCCTGCGCATGCTGGATGCCGGCAACGCCGAGGACGGCCTGGCGATCGCCGTGCGCGAGCGGCCGGACCTGATCCTGCTCGACATCAACCTGCCCGACCTGGATGGCTACGAGGCCCTGCGCCGGCTGCGCGAATCGCCGGCCACCCGCGACATCCCGGTGATCGCGGTGAGCGCCAACGCGATGACGCGCGATGTCAGGCGCGCCATGGAAGCGGGCTTCGACGACTACCTGACCAAGCCGCTGGATATTGGCGTGTTCCTGAAAACCATCGATCATTTCCTGAAGGACCAAGAAGAGGCCAAGGCATGAGTACAGACACCCCGGTCATGGAACGCATCCTCATCGTCGACGACGAGCCGGCCAACCTCAGGCTGCTCGACAAGATGCTGCGCGGCCAGGGCTACCAGGGCCTGGTGCTGGTGGAGGACCCGCGCGAAGTGCTGGGCCGCTACCACGAGGCGCGTCCCGACCTGATCCTGCTCGACATCAACATGCCCTACCTGGACGGCTACCAGGTGATGGAGCAGCTCAAGGCGCTGGGCGACCCCCTGCTGCCGCCCATCCTCATCCTCACCGCGCAGCACGGCAAGGATTACCTGCTGCGCGCCCTGTCCGCCGGCGCGCGCGACTTCGTCACCAAGCCGTTCGACCGCAACGAGCTGCTCATGCGCGTGCGCAACCTGCTCGACGCGCAGCTCGCGCACCGCCTGCTGCACAACCAGAACGCGGTGCTCGATGCCATGGTGCGCGCGCGCACCGAGGAGCTGCGCCGCACCCGCCTGCAGGTGGTGCAGCGTCTGGGCATGGCGGCGGAATACCGCGACGAGGAGACGGGCAGCCACATCCTGCGCATGAGCCACACCTGCGCCCTGATGGCACGCGCCATCGGCTGGAGCGACGACGACTGCGACCTGCTCCTCAACGCCAGCCCGATGCACGACATCGGCAAGATCGGCATCCCCGACGCGATCCTGCTCAAGCCCGGCCGCTTCGAGCCGCACGAATGGGAGATCATGAAGACCCACGCGAGCATCGGCGGCAAGCTGCTGGAGGGCTACGACTCCGACCTCATGCGCATGGCGCGCGAGATCGCCCTCACGCACCACGAGAAGTGGGACGGCAGCGGCTACCCGAACGGCCTGGCGGGCGAGGCGATCCCGCAGGCCGGGCGCATCGCCGCCCTCGCCGACGTGTTCGACGCCCTCACCTCGGTGCGCCCGTACAAGAAGGCCTGGAGCGTCGAGGACGCGGTGGCGCTGATCAAGGAGAACCGCGGCAAGCACTTCGACCCCGTGCTGGTGGACGTCTTCCTGCAGGAGCTCTCGGGCATCCTGCGCATCCGCGAGCGCTTCGCCGACGAGGAGGCATGAGCGCGGCGCGGCCCAGGCAAGTGATACGCGCACGCCACCTCGAGAAGGTCCGCCGATGACCGGCCCCCACGCCCCCGGGCGAATCGCCTGGCTGGTGCTGGCCGCCGGCCTGCTGCCGGCCCTGTTCGTCTGGCATACCCTGCGCGAGCAGGCGACCGAGCATGCGCGCGGCCAGTTCGACCTGCAGGCGCGCGAGATCCTCGGCGCCATCGAGCAGCGCCTGTACCAGCACGAACAGATCCTGCTCGGCGGCGCCGGCCTGTTCGACGCGGGCGGCGAGGTCTCGCGCGCCGCCTGGCACGCCTACGTGGCACGCCTGCGGCTGAAGGTGAACCACCCGGGCATCCAGGGCGTCGGCTTCAGCACGCTGATCCGGCCGCACGAACTCGAGGCGCACATCGCCGCCATGCGCGCGGCGGGCTTCCCCGACTACACGGTCAAGCCCGCCGGCAGACGCGAGCTGTATACCTCCATCGTCTACCTGGAACCCTTCGCCGGCCGCAACCTCGCCGCCTTCGGCTATGACATGTTCTCCGAGGCGACGCGCCGCAAGGCCATGAACCGGGCGGTGGACCGCGCCACCACCGCCATCACCGGCAAGGTGAAGCTGTTGCAGGAGACGCACGGCAGGCCGCAGGCCGGCTTCCTCATGTACGTGCCGGTGTACCGCCCCGGCCTGCCGCTCGCCACGGTGGCTGAGCGCTGGCGCGCCCTGCGCGGCTTCGTCTACAGCCCCTACCGCATGGACGACCTGATGCGGGGCATACTCGGCGAGCGCAACAGCAGCATCGACTTCGTCATCCACGCCGGCAGCGGCATCGAGACGGCGCAGCCGATGCACGACTCGCGCGAGGCGCGCCCACTGCCCGCGGGCTTCCAGCCCCGCTTCACCTCCAGCAAACGGATCAGCGCCTATGGCGAGAGCTGGGTGGTGGGCCTCGCCAGCCGCCCGGAGTTCGAGGCGCAGTTCAGCAGCCAGCGCGAATGGCTGATCCTGGCGCTGGGCATCGGCATCAGCCTGTCGCTGTTCGGCCTCACCGCCTCGCTCTCCACCCGGCACGCGCGGGCACGCGCGCTGGCCGACGAGATGACCGCGCAGATCCGCGAGAACGAGGCGCGCCTGAGCGGCCTCAACGAGCGCTTCGAACTGGCGGCGGACGCCGCCGGCATCGGCGTCTGGGAGTTCGACCTGGAGACCGGGCGCCTGCACTGGGACGCGCAGATGCACCGCATCTACCAGATGGAGCCCGGCGAGTTCACCGGCTACTACGAATCCTGGCGCGCACGCCTGCACGCGGACGACATCGACGCGATCGCCGCCCTGCAGGCCGCGAGCAAGCGCGGCGACGCGCCCTTCGACACCATCTTCCGCATCGTCTGGAAGAACGGCGAGATCCGCCACATCCGCGCCTATGCCAAGGTGCTGCGCGACGCCGCCGGCCACCCCTCGCGCATGATCGGCGTGAACTACGACGTCACCGAGCAGCAACTGGCGGAGACGCAGCTGCGCGAAAGCGAACAACGCCTGCGCTACATGCTGGAGAGCAGCCCCACCGCCGCGCGCATCGCCCGCGCCGGCGGACACGAGGTGATCTTCGCCAACCACCGCTACGCCGAACTGATCAACCAGGAGGCCCCCGAGGTCCAGGGCATCGACCCGGCCAGCTACTACGCCGACGCGGAAGACTATGCCGACATCGTCCGCCGCATCGGCGCGGGCGAGCGGATCTTCGACCGGCTGATCGAGCTCGACATCCCCGGCGCAGGCAGGAAGTGGACCCTCGCCTCCTACCTGCCGATCGAGTACGAAGGACAGCCGGCGGTGCTGGGCTGGTTCTACGACATCACCGAGCTGAAACGCGCCGAGCAGGCCATCGTCGACCAGGCGAGCCACACCCAGGCCATCCTCGAAAACACGGTGGACGGCATCATCACCATCGACGCGCGCGGCATCGTCGCCTCCTTCAACAAGGCGGCGGCGTCCATCTTCGGCTACGCGCCCGAGGAGGTGGTCGGCCGCAACGTCAAGATGCTCATGCCGGAGCCCTACCAGAGCGAGCACGACGGCTATCTCGATCGCTACATGGCCACCGGCGTGGCGCGCATCATCGGCATCGGCCGCGAGGTCGCGGGGCGGCGCAAGGACGGCGAGACCTTCCCCATGGAGCTGGCGGTGTCGGCGATCCGCCACGAGGACCGGCCCCTGTTCATCGGCATGGTGCGCGACATCACCGAACGCAAGCGCGTGGAGCGCATGCAGAACGAGTTCGTCTCCACCGTCAGCCACGAGCTGCGCACCCCGCTCACCGCCATCTCCGGCGCGCTCGGCCTGATCGCGGGTGGCGCGCTCGGGCAGTTGCCCGGGCAGGCGCGGCAGATGATCGAGATCGCGCACAAGAACAGCCAGCGCCTGACGCTGCTGATCAACGACCTGCTCGACATGGAGAAGATCACCGCCGGCAAGATGCACTTCGACCTGCGCGCGCAGCCGCTGATGCCGCTGGTGCTGCAGGCCCTGGAGGCGAACCAGGCCTATGGCGCGGAGCGCCGAATCGGCCTGGCGCTGGCCGGCGAACCGCTGGACGCGCGGGTCCGCGTCGATGCCCAGCGCCTCATGCAGGTGCTGTCCAACCTGATCTCCAACGCCATCAAGTTCTCCCGTGAGGACGGCGTCGTCGAACTGTCGGTGGCGCGGCTCGGCGACACGGTGCGCGTGACCGTGAGCGACCACGGCACCGGCATCCCCGAGGCCTTCCGCTCCCGCATCTTCCAGAAGTTCGCCCAGGCGGATGCCTCGGATACGCGCCAGAAGGGCGGCACCGGCCTCGGCCTGGCGATCACGCGCGAGCTGGTGCAGCGCATGGGCGGGCGGATCGGCTTCGACTCGGTGGAAGGCGAAGGCAGCCGCTTCCACTTCGACCTGCCCATCGTCGAAGACGATGCGGAGCCCCCGGCGGCGTGTGACGATGCGCATTGATGGCGCGGTGGCGGCGCGGCGAGACTAAGGGACAAACAGGAGAAGGCGATGGGCACACTGCAACGCATCCTCTACGTCGAGGACGAACCGGACATCCAGGCGGTGGCCAGGCTGGCGCTGGAGCTGGTGGGCGGCTTCACCGTGAAGATCTGCTCCTCCGGCGAGGAGGCCCTGCGCGAGGCGGCCGCGTTCGCGCCGGACCTGATCCTGCTCGACGTGATGATGCCGGGCATGGACGGGCCGAGCACGCTCAAGGCCCTGCGCGGGCAGGCGACGCTGGCCGAGGTGCCGGTGGCCTTCATGACCGCCAAGGTGCAACCGCCCGAGGTGGCGCACTACAAGGCCCTGGGCGCGCGCGACGTGATCGCCAAGCCCTTCGATCCCATGAAGCTCGCCGACCAGATCCGCGCGATCTGGAACGGGTGAGACCGTGAGCGAGCGGATCGTGCCGCCGGACGTCGCCGCGCAGCTGGCGCGCCTGCGCGCCGACTACCTCACGCGCCTGCC
Organism: Pseudomonadota bacterium; assembly: GCA_040751755.1. Lineage (GTDB taxonomy): Bacteria > Pseudomonadota > Gammaproteobacteria > Burkholderiales > Thiobacillaceae > PFJX01. Next base: position 45,395 of record JBFMHC010000046.1, on the reverse strand, counting down.
GGGCGAGCTCGCGGCCCTGCGGGACCTGGCAGACCGGCTGGCCGTCGGCGACCTCGACCGCGCAGGCATCGGCGAACTGCACCACCGCCTGCACAAGCTGGCCGGTTCCGGCGGCACCTTCGGCCTGGCTGGCCTGAGCGCGAGGGCGCGCGCCCTGGAAGTGCGCGCCAAGGACTGGCTGCAGGCACCGGCGCCCGACGCCGCGACGCGCGCGGCCTTCGCGGCGGAGGTCGGCGCGCTTGCGGCGGGCGCGGGAGAGGCGGCGGCCGCATCGCCGGTGCCTGCGTGGTCGCCGAGCCCCACGAGGCCACACGAAAGGGCGGCACAGGTCTGGCTGGTGGAAGACGATCCCCTGCTCGGGCGGGGACTGAAGCGACAGCTGGAGTCCTTCAACTACCAGGTCCGCCTGTTTCCGTGCCTCGCCGACGCGGAACAGGTGGCGCGCGACGCATGCCCCGACCTGATGATCCTGGACGTGACCCTGAACGAGGAGGGCGAGGACGCCGACACGCGCCTGGCCCTCCTCCCGCGTCTGCGCGCGTTGCACTGCTCCCTGCTGTTCATCTCCACCGTCAACGACTTCCACGCGCGCGTGCGCGCGGCGCAACTGGGCGCGCTGGGCTACTTCCTCAAGCCACTGGACGTGCCGCGCCTGGTGAACCGCATGGAACAGATCCGCAACCAGCAGCGCGCCGCGCCGCAGCGCGTGCTGATCGTCGACGACGACCGCGACCTGGCCGAGCATTACCGCCTGGTCCTGCTCGGCGCCGGCATGGAGGCCGAGGTGCTGGACCAGCCCGAGGCCATCGTCGAGCGGATCTCCGTGTTCCGCCCGGAACTGGTGCTCATGGACCTGCACATGCCGGCGTTCAGCGGCCCGGACCTCGCAGGGGTGATCCGCCAGCACGACAAATGGACCGGCCTGCCCATCGTCTACCTCTCCGCGGAGACCGACCTGGAACTCCAGGTCGCAGCGCTGAACCGGGGCGCCGACGACTTCCTCATCAAGCCGCTCTCCGACGCGCAACTCGTCTCGGCGGTGCGCGCACGCGTGGGGCGCGCGCGGCAGCTGGACGAACTGGTGAGCAAGGACAGCCTGACCGGCCTGCTCAAGCACGCCAGCATCAAGGAGGCGGCGGAGGCCGAGACGGCGCGCGCACGCCGCATCGGCAAGCCCGTCACCCTGGCGATGCTCGACATCGACCACTTCAAGACGGTGAACGACAGTTACGGCCATGCCGCAGGCGACCTCGTCATCTCCTCCCTGGCCGTGCTGCTGCGCCAGCGCCTGCGCAAGTCCGACGTCATCGGCCGCTACGGCGGCGAGGAGTTCGTGGCGGTCCTGCCGGAGTGCGACGCCGCGCACGCCCAGGCCCTGCTGGACGACATCCGGCAACGCTTCGCGGCGCTGCGCTTCAGCCACGAGGGTCGGGAATTCGGCCGCACCCTTTCCGTCGGACTGGCCTGCTCGGCGCACCATCCCGACGCCACCGGCGCGGAACTGCTGATCGCCGCCGACGAGGCCCTCTACGCCGCGAAGCGCGGCGGCCGCGACCAGGTGCGCGCCGCCCCGGCGCCCACCTTACTCACGCCATGACCTCTTCCAGCCAGATCGAAGCGATGCCCGCCGGCCTGCGCCAGGCCTTTCTCGCCGAGCTGCCGGCACGCTGCAACGACATCGAGGCCCTGATCCTGCGCCTGGAGACGACGCCGGGCGATCACGAAACCTTGAACGATCAGGACTGACCACCGTGGATAACGGAATCGAGGCCGCCCTGCCACGCGACCAGCGTCTGTCGACACGGCTGGCGGCGCTGCTGGGGGCGACCGACGGCGCGACGGCCTGAGGTTCAGCCGCCCGCGCCCCAGCGCGCCGCCGCCGCGTCGTCGGACTCGCGCGCGTCCACCCACTTCTCGCCTGCCGGCGTCGCCTCCTTCTTCCAGAACGGCGCGCGCGTCTTCAGATAGTCCATGATGAACTCGCAGGCGGCGAAGGCGTCGCCGCGATGCGCCGAGGCGACGGCGACGAGGACGATGGGGTCGGTGGGGGCGAGCGGGCCGACGCGGTGGATGACGCAGCAGTCCAGCACCTGCCAGCGCGCCTCGGCCTCGGCGACGATCCCGGCGAGCGCCTTCTCGGTCATGCCGGGGTAGTGCTCCAGGGTCATGGCGGACACGCCCTGGCCCTCGTTGACGTCGCGCACCAGGCCGAGGAAGGCCGCCACCGCGCCCACCTTGGGGTTGGCGCGGTGCAGGGCGGCGACCTCGGCGGCAAGGTCGAAGGCTTCGGTCTGGATCTGGATCTTCATGGCAGGCGGCGGGGGGATGGAGGCACGCCAATATTCCCGCGATTCGCGGTCAAGGCAACTGATGCACGTCAACCGCCGCTTCCAGCAGTTCCAGGTTTAACCCAGGATTAAGCTTCGCGCGGCAAGGTACGCGGCGTCTCAACCCAGGAGCCTGCCATGCGCATCCCCATCGTCGCCCTCGCCCTCCTCTGTCTCGCCCCCCCCCTCGCGCACGCCGACCTGCTGGCCGGCTACGCCGCCCAGGCGCGCGCCGAGGACCCCGCCTTCAAGGCCTTCTCCGCGGAGCGCGGGCGGCAGTTCTTCCAGGCCCGCCAGGGCCGGGAGGCGGGTGTCGAGTCCTGCACCAGCTGCCATACGCCGGACCCCAGGGCGGAGGGCCGGCACGCGCGCACCGGCAAGTCCATCCTGCCGCTCGCGCCGGTGGCCAACGCGGAGCGCCTGAGCGACCCCGCCAAGGTCGAGAAGTGGTTCAAGCGCAACTGCAACGACGTCCTCGCGCGCGCCTGCAACGCGCGCGAAAAGGGCGATTTCATCGCCTACCTGCAATCCGTGCGCTGAAGGGGCCCGCCGTGAAAAACGCCATCCTGATCCTCCTCGGCCTGTATGCCGGCGGCGCCTGGGCCGGCCACGACGAATTCACGCCCTCCGCGGCCGCCGCCAAGGACCCGGCGCATGCCGCCTGGCGCGAGGAGTGCGGCAGCTGCCACGTCGCCTATCCGCCGCAGCTCCTGCCCGCCGCCTCCTGGCGCCAGCTCATGGCGAACCTGGAGCGGCACTTCGGCACCGATGCCAGCCTCGACCCGGCACGTCGCCAGGTCCTGCTCGACCATGCCCTGCGCCACGCCGGCCGCCAGCGCGTCGACCCGGCGGCGCCGCTGTCCATCAGCAAGAGCCCGTGGTTCGTGCACGAGCACGACGAACTCGGCGCGGCCGTGTGGCGCCGCCCGGCGGTGAAGAGCCCGGCCAACTGCCAGGCCTGCCACAGCCGCGCGGAGCAGGGCGACTTCGGCGAGCGCGGCATCCGCGTGCCGCGCTGAATGTGGGTGCGATCAGCGGCCTCGGCGGCACCGGCCGGCGGCATAATCCCCGGCATCCCGATACGTGAGGAAGGCGCATGCGCATACTGCTGGTTGAGGACGATGCCCTGCTCGGCGACGGCCTGAGTGCCGGCCTGCGCCTGGCCGGCTGGGGCGTGGACTGGATGCGCGACGGCAACGAGGGCCGCCTGGCCTGGCTGGGGCAGCGCTACGACGCCTGCGTCCTCGACCTCGGCCTGCCGCGCCTCGGCGGCCTGGAGCTGTTGCGCGAGATGCGCGGCCGCGGTGACCTCACCCCCGTGCTCGTGCTCACCGCGCGCGACACCCAGGCCGACAAGGTGGCGGGCCTGGACACGGGCGCCGACGACTACCTGACCAAGCCCTTCGACCTCGATGAACTGCTGGCGCGCCTGCGCGCCCTGCTGCGCCGCGCCGGCGGGCAGGCCGCCGCCTGCCTCGGCCACGCCGGCGTCACCCTCGACCCGGTGGCGCGCCAGGTCAGCCGCGACGGCGAGCCGGTCGCCCTGTCGGCGCGCGAATACGCCCTGCTGCACGACCTGATGACGCACAAGGGGCGCATCCGCTCGCGCGCCGAACTGCAGGACGGCCTCTACGAATGGGGCCAGGAGGTGGAGAGCAACACCGTCGAGGTCTACATCCACCACCTGCGCCGCAAATTCGGCAGCGACTTCATCCAGACCGTGCGCGGCCTCGGCTACCGCATCGGCGGCGAGGCCTGAGCCATGGCCTCGCTGCGCGCGCGCCTGCTCTGGTCGGTCGGTACCGTCACCCTGCTGGTGTGGTGCATCGCCGTGGCGGCCGGCTACCTGGGCGCGCGCCACGAGGCGATTGAGCTGCTCGACAGCCAGCTCGCACAGTCCGCGCGCCTGCTGCTCTCGCAGGTACGGCACGAGATGGAGGACGTGCACGAGGGCGAGGAGGCCGAGGTGCTCGGCGCCGCCCCGGGATCGGCGCTCGTGGAACTGGTCGAGGGCGCCCCCCTGCACGCCTACGAGCAGCCGCTGGAGTTCCAGGTGTGGTCCCTGGACCGGCAGGGACACGGCGAACTCGTGCTGCGTTCCGCGCGCGCGCCGGCGATGCCCCTGCGTCCGCGGCCCGGCTACGCGGACATGGAACACGGCGGCGAGGTGTGGCGCACCCTGACGCAGCGCGACGCCGGCGGCCGCCTGCAGGTGCAGGTGGCGCAGCCGACCGGCGGCCGCGCGCGCGCGGCGCTGGAGGTGGCGATGCGCGTCTCCCTGCCGTTCGCGGTCGCCCTGCCCCTGCTGGTGGCGCTGATCTTCCTCGCCGTGGACGGCGGTCTGCGCCCTCTGGAGCGACTGGCGCGCGACGTCGGCGAACGCGCCCCCGACGCCCTCGCACCCCTGCCCACGCAGGACATGCCGCGCGAGACCCAACCCCTGCTGGCGGCGCTCAACGACCTGCTGCGCCGCCTCGGCCGCGCCCTCGACAACGAACGCCGCTTCACCGCCGACGCGGCACACGAGCTGCGCACGCCGCTCGCCGCCCTGCAGGTGCAGGCGCAGGTGGCGCGCATGGCCGGCGATGCGGCGACGCGCGAGCATGCCCTGGGCCAGGTGCTGGCGGGGGTGGGACGCGCCACCCGCCTGGTCGAGCAGCTGCTGCGCCTGGCGCGCCTGGATCCGCTCAGCGGCGTGCCGGAGGCACGGCCCTGCGAGGCAGCCGCGCTGCTGCGCCAGGCCGCCGAGGCATTGCGGCCGCAGGCGGAGGCCAAGGGCATCGCCGTCGCGATCGCTGCGGACGATGCCCTCGCCGTGCGCGGCGACCCCGACCTGCTCGGCCTGGCGCTGCGCAACCTGCTGGAGAACGCGGTGCGCTACCTGCCCGAGGGCGGCCGGGTCACCCTGGGCGCGGAGCGCGCGGAATCGGGCATCCGCCTGTGGGTGCGCGACGACGGCGCGGGCGTCGCGGAGGAGGAGCTGGCACGCCTCACCGAACGCTTTTACCGCGGCCGCGACGTGCAGGCCGAAGGCACCGGCCTGGGCCTCGCCATCGTGCAGCGCGTGGCGCAGCTGCACGGCGCCGGGCTGAAGCTGGAGAACCTGCCGGGCGGTGGTTTCCAGGCGACGCTGGAACGGCTTGCACCTTAAGTGTGCATTAAGTCTTGAGCGGCAAGAATCGCCCTACCGAACACGCCGTTCGGCGCTCTCAACCGATTGGAGACAATGACATGAGCAAGACCCTGACCGCCCTGCTGGCCGCCGCCTCCCTGATGGCCTTCGGTTCCGTCCACGCCGCCGACGCTGCCAAGCCCGCCGAGGCTGCCAAGCCCGCTGAAGCCGCCAAGGCCGCCGAACCCGCCAAGAAAGAAGAGGCCGCCAAGCCCGCGAAGAAGGCCAAGAAGGCCGCCAAGAAGGCTGAGGAGAAGAAGGCCGACGCCGCTGCCCCTGCTGCCGCCCCCGCCAAGTAAGCCGGCGATCGCGGACGAAAAAAAGCGGGGCAGGCCCCGCTTTTTTTTATCCCCCTAGACTACGCGCATGAAGATCCTGTTGGCCGAGGACGACGCCATGATCGGCGCCAGCATCGAGCGGGGCCTGCGCCTCGCCGGCTTCGCCCTGGACTGGGTACGCGACGGCAAGGCCGCCGAGCTGGCCTTGAAGAATGGCGGCTATGCCGCGTTGCTGCTGGACCTCGGCCTGCCGCGCCAGGACGGCCTGCAGGTGCTCAGGAACCTGCGCCAGGCCGGCATCCAGACCCCCGTGCTCATCGTCACCGCGCGCGACGCGGTGGCGGACCGCGTCAGCGGCCTCAACCTGGGCGCGGACGACTACCTGATCAAGCCCTTCGACCTGGACGAACTGATCGCGCGGGTACATGCCCTGATCCGCCGCCACCAGGGGCGCAGCCGCCCCGAGGTCCGCGTCGGCGCCCTCAGCCTGGACCCGCTCGGCAAGGAGGCGCATCTGCACGGCCAGCCGCTGCCGCTTTCGCAACGCGAATTCACACTCCTGCAGGCGCTGCTCGAGTCGCCCGGCACCGTGCTGTCGCGCGAGGCCCTGGAGGAACGCCTGTACGGCTGGGGCGAGGAGATCGCCAGCAACGCCATCGAGGTGCACATCCACAACCTGCGCCGCAAGATCGGCGCGGCCTGGATACGCAACGTGCGCGGCGTCGGCTATAAGCTCGTGGAACCGCCCCCAGCCCCGCCCGCATGACCTCGATCCGCCGCCAGCTGCTGATCTGGCAGATCAGCGCCCTCATCCTCACCGGCCTGCTGGTGAGCGTGGTGACCTATGCCCTGGCGTGGAACGGCTTCAACCGCATCCGCGACTACGGCCTGGAGCAGATCGCCTACTCGATCGCCCGTCACGGCGTGGAATACGACGACGACGAGGAGGTGCGCGACGACCGCGGCCAGTTCGTCAGCCAGATCTGGCTGCAGGACGGCAGCCTGTTCTATTCCTCGCTCGACGACGTCGGTCCGCCGGTACAGCCGCCGGGCCTCAAGATCGTGACCTGGCAGGGCACGGAATGGCGCGTGTATTCGCTCAAGGAGGGCGGCCTGACCATCCAGGTGGCGACCAGCTCGGCCAACCGCGCGCGCCGCTTCGCCGCCATCGCCCCCTGGCTGCTGATCCCGCTGGTGCTCCTGGTGGTGGTGCTGGGCCTGCTGATCCGCGCCGCCGTCACGCGCGCACTGGCGCCGCTGCAGCAGGTACGCGGCGAGATCGGCCAGCGCGACGTGCAGAGCCTGCACGCCCTCGACGCGCGCGCCCTGCCCGAGGAGGTCGCGCCGCTGGTGAACACCCTCAACGACCTGCTGGCGCGCCTCGACACCGCCATGACCGCGCAGCGCCGCTTCATCGCCGACGCCGCACACGAGCTGCGCACCCCCCTCACCGCGATCAAACTGCAGGCGCAGATCGCGCGGCGCGGCGCCACCGAGGCGGACCGCCTGCAGGCCCTGGCCGAGCTGGAGGCCGGGGTCGAGCGCGCCGGCCGCCTGGTCGCGCAGCTGCTGCAGATGGCGCGCCTGGAGCCGGGCGGCATGCGCCAGGCGGCGCGACCCGTGCGCCTGGACGAGCTGATGAAGGAGGCCGTGGGCACCTTCTCCGCGCAGGCCGAGGCGCGCAACATCGACCTCGGCATCACCGAGGCCGCGGCCGCCGAGGTGCTCGGCGACCCGGACGGCCTGCGCATCATGCTCAACAACCTGGTCGACAACGCCCTGCGCTACATCCCCGCCGGCGGCCGCGTCGACCTCTCCCTGGCGCCACGGCAGGACGGCGACGGGGAGTGGGCGGAACTGAGCGTGACCGACAACGGGCCGGGCATCCCCGCCGAGGCGCGGGGGCGGGTGTTCGAGCGCTTCCACCGCCTCGCCGGCGGTGAGGTACCGGGCAGCGGCCTGGGCCTGGCGATCGTGCGCGAGGTGGTGGCGCAGCACCACGGCACGGTCGAGCTCGACGACACGCCCGGCGGCGGCCTCACGGTGCGCGTGCGGCTGCCGGTCGCGCAGGGCTGATCAGTCGTCGTCCCCGCCTTCCCCGCCTTCCCCGCCCTCTCCACCTTCGCCCGCCTCGCCGCAGACCGCGCCGTTGTCGCCGCAGCCGGCGGAGAAGTCATGCACGGCGGTGAAACCCGCGACGGCGGCCAGCATCAGCGCCGCCATCCATACCGCCGGGCGCACCGGGCGGCCTTCCGCCTGCTTGTAGCCGGTGACCATGGCGCGCGGCAGGTTCTCGCGGTGGCGCAGGCTGCCGAGGATCACGCCGCCGATGTGCAGCAGCACGACCGCCAGCATGGCGTTGGCGAAGAACTCATGCACCTCCTTGAGCAGGTGCTCGCGGCTTTCCGGGAACACCCCGGCGAGCGGGCCCAGGCCCTGGTCGGCACCCAGCAGGGCCATGCCGCTCACGGCGGTGGCGAGACCGAGGCCGAGGAGGGCATAGATGGCGAGGGCGCCGGCGGGATTGTGGCCGACGTGGCGCTCGCCGTCGCCGCCGAGCAGGCCGCGCAGATAACGCCAGGCCGCCGCGGGACTGGGCGGAAACTCGGCGAAGCGGCTGTAGCGGCCGCCGACGAAGCCCCAGACGAGGCGGAACCCCACCAGGCCGGCGACCAGGTAGCCGAAGTAGCTGTGCCAGCCCAGCCACGCCTCCTCCTCGGCGAGCAGGTAGGCGGCGGTGAAGGCGAGGGCGAAGCCCCAGTGGAACAGGCGGGTGGGCAGGTCCCAGACGAGCAGTTTCGGCATGGTCGGACTCATGGAGGGTTATGGATGGCGCGCAGTCTGCGCGGGCGAGCTTAAAGCGAGGTTAACGGCACGGCCGCGCGCGGCTCACATACAATTCCGTCAACCCCGGAGTGCGCCCATGCCCGAACCGCCATCCAGCCCCCCGTCCCAGCTCGCCACCTGCGCGTCGGACGAACAGGCCCTGCAGGCGCCGCTGCGCGGCCTGGTGTCGCGCGCGCCGGTCAGCTGCGCGCCCGACACCCCGCTCGGCGAGGCCCTGCGGACCATGCGCGGCGAGGGTATCGGCTCCATCGTCGTCGCCGACCAGGGCCGGCCGCTGGGCATCTTCACCGTGCACGACCTGATCGACCGCGTGGTCCTGCCGGGCACCACGCTCGACACGCCGATGCACCGCCTGATGACCCCCGAGCCGAAGTCGCTCGCCGCCGACGCGCACGCCTTCGAGGCGGCCCTGCTGATGGCGGAGGGCGGCATCCACCACGTGCTGCTGGTGGACGAGGGGCGCGTGGTGGGGATGGTCTCGGAAAAGGACCTGTTCGCGCGCCAGCGCGTCGGCGTCGCGCGCATCGCCACGCACATCCGCAGCGCCGGCGAACTCGGCACCCTGCAGGCGGCGGCGGCGGACATCCGCCAGCTGGCGCGCAACCTGCTGCTGCAGGGCGTGGCGGCGGAGCAGCTGACGCAGCTCATCAGCAAGCTCAACGACCTGCTCGCCACGCGCATCATCGAGCTGGAGCAGGCCCGCCACCCGCAGCTCGCCGGTCTCGCCTTCTGCTGGCTGGCGCTCGGCTCGGAGGGACGTCTGGAACAGACCCTGCTCACCGACCAGGACAACGGCCTCATCTTCCTGCCGCGCGACGGCCAGACGCCGGAGGCGACGCGCGCCGAGCTGCTGCCGTTCGCGCAGGCGGTGAACGAGGCGCTCGCGGCCTGCGGCTTTCCCCTGTGCAAGGGCGGCATCATGGCGGGCAACCCGCAGTGGTGCCTGTCCCTGGAGGAATGGCAGGCCACCTTCGGCGACTGGATCTTCCGCGGCGACGCGCCGGTGCTGCTCAACGCCAGCATCTTCTTCGACTTCCGCCCGCTCGCCGGCGACGCCGCGCTCGCCGACTCGCTGCGCGCCTGGCTCAACGCGCGCATCCGCGACAATCGCCAGTTCCTCCGCCACATGGTGCGGAACGCGCTGGGCAACCGGCCGCCGCTGGGCTGGATGCGCGACTTCGTGGTCGACGGCAGCGGCGAGGAGGCGCACACCATCGAGCTGAAGCTGCACGGCGCCACGCCCTTCGTCGACGCCGCGCGCATCTTCGCCCTCGCCGCCGGCGTGGGCGAGACCGGCACCGCTGCCCGCCTGCGCGGCGCGGGCGCGGCCTGGAAGCTGGATACGCAGGAGGTGGAGGCCTGGGTGGACGGCTTCCACACCATCCAGCGCCTGCGCCTGCGCGTGCACCAGGCCCAGCTCGCCGCCGGCCACCCCCTGGGCAACCGCCTCGACCCGGCCAGCCTCACCGCAGTGGAACACCAGGCCCTGAAGGAGTCGTTCCGCCAGGCCAAGCGCCTGCAGGCGCGCATGGAGAGCTTCTTCCAGTTCTAGGCGCGGGTGCCGTCCAGGGCCGCGTGGTGGGGAAAGGTCACCACGAAGGCGGTGCCGCGCCCGCCCGCGCCGCCCTCCACCTCGACGCGCGCGCCGTGGCTGAGCGCCACCTCGGCGACGATGGCCAGGCCCAGGCCGCTGCCGGGCTGGCGGTTGCCGGGCTGGCGCCAGAAGCGCTCGAACACCTTGTCGCGCAGCTCCGGCGGGATGCCGGGGCCATTGTCCTCGACGCGCAGCCACGCGCCGCCCTCACCACCGCCCGCGTAGCCCAGCCGCACCGTGACGTGGCCGCCCGCGGGGGTGTAGCGCACCGCGTTGTCGATGAGGTTGTCGAGCAGGTCGTTGAGCGCGGCCTCGTCGCCGCGCACCGGCAGCCGGCGCCCGTCCGCCTCCAGCCCCAGGTCGATGTGGCGCGCCAGGGCCTCGGGCGCCCAGCGCAGCGCGGCGTCGCGCGCCACGCGGTGCAGGTCGAGCACCTCGCCGGGCGCGGTGGCGAGGCGTTGCGGCTCGTTGCGCGCGAGGGCGAGCAGCTGGTTCACCAGGCGCGAGCAGCGCCGCGCGCCTTCGAGGATGCGCTGCAGGGCGTCGTACAGCGGCCCCTCGCCGGCCTCGCGGCTGGCCAGTTCGGCCTGCGCGGTGAGACCGGCGAAGGGGGTGCGCAGCTGGTGCGCGGCATCGGCGACGAAGCGGCGCTGTCCCTCCAGGCTCTCCCCCAGCCGCGCCAGCAGCTCGTTGATCTCGCGGATGAAGGGCCGCACCTCGCTCGGCGCGGCGCTGTCGTCGAGCGCGTTGAGGTCGTCGCGCGGTCGCCTGGCCAGCTGCCGGCGCAGCCGTTCCAGCGGCTCCAGGCCCTTCTTCAGGCCGATCCACACCGCCAGGCCGGCGATCAGGATGAACAGGATCTGCGGAATGACGATGTTGCCGAGGATGCGCCGGCTCAACGTCAGGCGCTCGCCGGTCGGCTCCGCCACCTGCAAGGCATGGCCGCGCGGCAGCTTCAGGGTGAGCAGGCGCATCCGGTGCTCGCCCAGCAGGGCGTCGTGCAGATGTGCCTCGGCATCGACGAGGTCGCGCGGGCGCGGCTTGGGCAGGGCCGGGTCGCCGAGGACGTGGCGCCCCTCTGCATCGAACACCGCGCCGCGCAGGCCCTCCTGGCGCGCCTGCGCGAGGGCCGCCTCGGAGGCCGCCGGGCGGCGCGGGTCGAGCCGCGCCGCGAGGTGCCGCGCGCGCTCGGTCAGCAGCAGGTCGTAGGGCCGGTTCGACAGCTCGATGGCGGCGATGTAGCCGGCGATGGTGGAGAACAGCAGCAGCAGGTACAGCGGCGTGAACAGCCAGTTGACCAGGTTGGTGCGCAGGGAGAGGGGTTCGTCCTGCATGGGCGTGTCGGCCATGTGCAGCGGAACGGCCGGGGCCGCCTAGGCCTTGTCCATCAGGTAGCCGAGGCCGCGCAGGGTGCGGATCGCCACGCCCGCCGGCTCCAGCTTCTTGCGCAGGCGGTGCACGTAGACCTCGATGGCGTTGTGCGTCACCTCCTCGCCGTAGCCGCACAGGCTCTCGACCAGGGCCTCCTTGCTCACCGCCTTGCCCTGGCGCAGGAGCATGGTCTCCAGCACCGACAGCTCGCGGCTCGACAGCTCCAGCGGCTGGCCGTCGAGCGAGGCGCGGCGGCCGGTGGTGTCGAAGCACAGCGGCCCGCAGCACAGCAGCGGCTGGCCGCCCTGGCCGCGCCGCAGCAGGGCGCGCACGCGCGCCTCCAGCTCGGCGAGCGAGAAGGGCTTGGTGAGGTAGTCGTCGGCGCCGAGGTCGAGGCCGCGCACGCGGTCCTCGACGCGGTCGCGCGCGGTGAGCAGGAGCACCGGCGTGGCCAGGCGCAGGCCGCGCAGCTGGCGCAGCACCTCCAGGCCGTCCAGGCGCGGCAGGCCCAGGTCGAGGATGGCCAGATCGAAGCCGCCGTCGCGCAGCATCGCCAGGGCCAGCTCGCCGTCGCCGGCATGGTCGGTGGCATAGCCGAGCCCGCGCATGGCGCGCACCAGGCTGTCGGCCAGGACTTCGTCGTCTTCCACTATCAAGAGGCGCATGCGGCAAGGGTAGCGGAGGCGGGGGGCGCTTGCCAGGAGCCTGTCGTCAGGTTCATGTAAGCCCGCGGGCATAGCATCGCGGCACTCGCCGCCGTCCGGGGCGGCGGGGCCGTTGCTCTTTCAAGGGGTGTGACATGTCGAAAACAGAAATGAACTGGGCGGCCATCGACGCCGACCCGCGCTTCCAGGCGCTGCACCGCAAGAAGACCACCTTCCTGTGGGGTCTGATGATCTTCTCCGTGATCTATTACTTCCTGCTGCCGATCGGCGCGGCCTACTACCAGGACCTGTTCAAGGCCAAGGTCTGGGGGCCGGTGAACGTGGGCATCCTGTTCGCGCTCTCCGAGTTCGTCGTCGCCTGGAGCATCGCCGGCATCTATGCCAAGCGCGCCAACAGGCAGTTCGACGCCATGGCCGCGGAGATCATCCGCGACGCCCACAACATCAAGTGAGGACCGGGACATGAACCTGAAACTCATCGGCGGCACCGCCGCCATCGCGGCCCTGGCCGCCGTCAGCACCCTCGCCTGGGCCGGCACCGGCGCCGTGGCGGACGAATTCAAGTGGATGACCTTCGCGGTGTTCGGCGCCATCATCGCCGTGACCATGTACATCACGTACTGGGCGGCGCGCCAGACCCACTCCACCTCCGAGTTCTACGCCGCGGGCCGTTCCGTCACCGGCGTGCAGAACGGCTGGGCGATCGCCGGCGACTACCTGTCCGCCGCGTCCTTCCTCGGCATCGCCGGCCTCATCTCCCTATACGGCTATGACGGCTTCATGTACTCGGTGGGCTGGCTGGTGGCCTACATCACCGTGCTGCTGGTGATCGCCGAGCCCTGCCGCAACATCGGCAAGTACACCCTGGGCGACATCCTCGCCTTCCGCAACCAGCCCAAGGCCTCGAAGACCGTGGCGGCGCTGTCCACCATCACCGTCTCGACCTTCTACCTGACCGCGCAGATGGTCGGCGGCGGCGTGCTGATCAAGACCCTGATCGGCATCGACTACGCCGTGTCCGTCACCGCCGTGGGCATCCTCATGCTCGCCTACGTGGTGTTCGGCGGCATGAAGGCCACCACCTGGGTGCAGATCGTCAAGGCCGTGCTGCTGGTGACCGCCTCCATCCTGCTGGTGATGTTCACCTGGGGCCAGTACGGCTTCTCCCTGCCCGGCTTCCTGCAGGCGGTGGTGGACAACCCCGGCGTGCAGAAGCAGGTGGCCAAGCTGATCGGCGACGCCGCCACCACCATGACGCCCCAGGAGCTGGGCCAGCGCTTCCTGGAGCCCGGCCTGTTCCTGAAGAGCCCGATCGACCAGATCTCCCTGGGCATGGCCCTGGTGCTGGGCACGGCCGGCATGCCGCACATCCTGATGCGCTTCTTCACCGTGCCGACCGCCCAGGACGCGCGCAAGTCCGTGATCTGGGCCATGGCCATCATCGGCGGCTTCTACGTCCTGACCCTGTTCCTGGGCATGGGCGCGGCGATCAACGTCGGCTCCGGCACCATCGCCGGCATGGACCCGGGCGGCAACATGGCTGCGCCCATGCTGGCCCAGTACGTGGGCGGCGGCGCCGACTCGGTGCTCGGCAACCTGTTCCTCGCCTTCGTCGCGGCCGTGGCCTTCGCCACCATCGTCGCGGTGGTGGCGGGCCTGGTGCTGGCGGCGGCCTCGGCCATGGCGCACGACATCTACGTCGGCGTCGTCAAGGGCGACCGCGCCTCGCCGCAGGAGCAGGTGATCGCGGCGCGCGTGTCGTCGATCATCGTCGGCCTGCTGGCGATCTACGTCGGCATCGCCGCCGAGGGTCAGAACGTCGCCCACCTGGTGGCCCTGGCCTTCGCCGTGGCCGCCTCCTCCAACCTGCCGGCGGTGTTCCTGACCCTGTACTGGAAGCGCGCCAACACCTACGGCATCGTCGCAGGCATGGTGGTGGGCGCGGTCTCCGCCATCGCCTTGGTGATGATCTCCCCCAACATGACCTACCCGCAGGCCGTGATCAAGGACGCCAAGAAGGTGCTGGAAGGCGAACCCGCCCAGGAGGCCAAGCCGGCCAAGCCCGCGGTGGCCGCCTCCAGCTTCGCCTGCGAGCTGTTCGCCCTGGAAGGCTGCGTCAAGTCCGAGCCCGCCAAGCCCGCCGCGCCCGCCAAGGATGCCAAGCCGGGTGCGCCCGAGAAGCTGGCCAAGCTGCAGGCGCAGCTGCCGACCCTGATGGACGCCAAGGAGATCGAGACGGCGAAGAAGGACATCGCCAAGCTGGAGAAGGACATCAAGAAGGCCCAGGACAACCTGAAGAAGTTCGAGGGCCAGACCGCCAGCATGGTGGGCCTGGAGAAGCCCTTCTTCCTGCTCAAGAACCCCGGCCTGATCTCCATCCCGCTCGGCTTCCTGTGCGTGATCGTGTTCTCCCTGCTGTTCCGCGACAAGCGCGCGGAGGAGATGTGGGACGAACTGTACGTGCGCCAGAACACCGGAATCCACGCGGAAGGCGCGACCGCGCACTAAGTTTCACGGTCCTCCCCCGGGAAGGCCATCGCAAGGTGGCCCCCACTCAGACCCCCGGCTCGTCCGGGGGTTTGTTTTTTTGCCGCGCCCCTCCCTAGAATCCCACAAAGCCCTCAGGGAAACCCCCACCATGTCCGCCGCCAATTCCCTCATCGCCGCCACCATCGACCACCTGACGCGCTTCGCGCCGTTCGACGCGATGACGCCGGAGGACCTGGCCTGGCTGGCGCGACGCCTCAAGGTGGCCTACTTCGCCAAGGGCGAGGTGCTGATGTCGCCGGAACACGGCGAGGTGAAGCGGCTGTACATCCTCAAGCAGGGGGTGGTGCACGGCGAACAGGATGGCGAGGAGGCCTGGGTGATGCTGCACGAGGGCGAGGCCTTCCCGATCGGCGGCCTGCTCGGGCGGCGCCCGCCGATCAGCGTGTTCCGCGCGCAGACCGACGTGTTCGCCTACGAGCTGGCGGCGGAGGACTTCCACACGCTGATCCATCAGTCCGCGGCCTTCCACGACTTCTGCACGCGCCGCCTCGCCAGCCTGCTGGAGCAGTCGCAGCGGCGCATGCACGCGCGCTACGCCACCAACACCGCGGAGCAGCAGTCGCTGCGCAGCCAGCTGGGCGACATCGTGCGCCGCGCGCCGGTGACCTGCGCGCCCGACACCCCGCTGCGCGAGGCCCTGGAGACCCTGCAGGACAACGGCGTCGGCTCCATCGTCATGGTGGAGGGCGACGACCGCCCGGTGGGCGTGTTCACGGTGCGCGACCTGATCGGCCGCGTGATCCTGCCCGGCACCGCCCTCGACACGCCGATGCGCGAGGTGATGACGCCCAACCCGCTCACCCTGCCCTCCAGCGCGCACGCCTTCGAGGCGGCCATGCAGATGGCGCGCTACGGCTTCCGCCACGTGCTGGTGGCGGACGAGGGGCGGCTCGCGGGCGTGATCTCGGAGAAGGACCTGTTCTCGCTGCAGCGCGTCGGCGTGACGCAGATCTCCGAGGCGATCCGCGGCGCCGCCAGCCTCGACGCCCTGGTGCGCGCGGCCGAGGACATCCGCCAGATCGGCCACAACATGATGGCGCAGGGGGTGGCGGCGGAGCAGCTGACGCAGATCCTCTCCACCCTCAACGACCTGCTCACGCAGCGCGTCATCGAACTGGAATGCAGCGCCACGCACGACTGCCGCTACGGCTTCTGCTGGCTGGCCTTCGGCTCCGAGGGGCGGCTGGAGCAGACCCTCGCCACCGACCAGGACAACGGCATCATCTTCATCGTCCCCGAGGGCGAGACCGCCGAGCAGGTGCGCACCAAGCTGCTGCCGCTGGCGGAGCGCATCAACCGCGCCCTCGACGCCTGCGGCTTCCCGCTGTGCAAGGGCGGCATCATGGCGATGAACCCGAAGTGGTGCCTGTCGCTGGAGGAGTGGCAGGCCACCTTCGCGCGCTGGATCGACGCCGGCGACCCGGAGGCCCTGCTCAACGCCAGCATCTTCTTCGACTTCCGCCCCCTGCTCGGCCACGAACACCTGGCGGACGCGCTGCGTACCTGGCTGCTCGCGCGCACCACGACGACGCCGCGCTTCCTGCACCAGATGGCCGCCAACGCCCTGCGCAACCGCCCGCCGCTCGGCCTGGTGCGCGACTTCCTGGTGGACGGCGAGGGCGCCGACGCCAACACCCTGGACCTCAAGCTCAACGGCACCACGCCCTTCGTCGACGCGGCGCGCGTGTTCGCCCTGGCCACCGGCATCGCCGCCAGCGGCACCGCCGACCGCCTGCGCGGCGCCGGGCACAAGCTCAACATCCCGGAGCCGGAGATCGAGGCCTGGCTGTCCGCCTTCTACTTCATCCAGATGCTGCGCCTCAGGGGGCAGCACGAGCAGAGCGAGGCGGGCCTGGCGATGGGCAACCGCGTCAACCCGGACCAGCTCAACGACCTCGACCGCCGCATCCTCAAGGAGGCCTTCCGCCAGGCGCGCAAGGTGCAGGGGCGGCTGGCCATGGACTACCAGCTCTGATGTCTGCCGGGGCACGGTCATGACCTCCCTGTTCGGACGCCTCGCCCACGCGCTCGGCATGCGCACCGTCGACCTCGGCGAGGCGGAGGCGCGGCGCCGCGACGCCTGGAGCGGCCTGCCGGCGTCCGACCTGGGCCTGGCCTTCGCGGACGCGCGCTACGTGGTGGTGGATGTGGAGAGCACCGGCCTGGACCTCAACAAGGACCGCCTCATCGCCATCGGCGCGGTGGCGGTGGAGGCGGGCGCCATCGTCCTCGCCGACAGCTTCGAGGTGGTGCTGCGCCAGGAGCGGGTGAGCGACAAGGACAACATCCTCATCCACGGCATCGGCGGCGAGGCGCAGCGCGAGGGCATGCCACCGGCCGAGGCCCTGCTGGCCTTCCTCGAATACCTCGGCAACGCCCCGCTGGTGGCTTTCCACGTCACCTTCGACGAGACCATGATCCGCCGCGCCATGCGCGAATACCTCGGCCTCGACTTCAAGCACCCCTGGCTGGACCTCGCCTACGCCCTGCCCGGCATGCTGCCGGAGCACGCGCGCAATTACCGCGCCCTCGACCAGTGGCTGGGGCACTTCGCGATCAGCAACTACGCCCGCCACAACGCCATGGCGGACGCCCTCGCCACCGCGCAGCTGCTGCAGTGCGCGCTCAGGCTGGCGCCGGCGAGAAACGCCCGCAGCTACAAGGACCTGCGCGACCTGGAGCAGGCGCAGCGCTGGGTGTCCTGGGCGAGCTGAGGCCCGGACCGCAACGCACCGGCATGGTGCATCAGAATATTAGCACTTTATAAACAACCACTTATATTCGGACTTGGCGCACCGAAATGAACCGCGCGGGGCTATACTCCGCATGCTCGACGCGGCCCACCACGCGGGCATGAGGGAGACAGGAGGCGCCTCGGCGCCATTGCTGACAGTGCAACACGCTTTGCATCCGCAAGGAGGACGACATGTGGCTGACGGAGAAACACCGTGAGTACTGGAGCAAGAACCTCAGGTTGACGGGGTTGCTGCTCGCCATCTGGTTCGTGGTGACGTTCGTGGTGATCTGGTTCGCCAAGGAACTGAACGAGATCGTCATCGCCGGCTTTCCTCTGGCCTTCTACATGGGCGCGCAGGGCGCGCTGATCGTCTACGTCCTGGTGATCTGGTTCTATGCCCGCAGCATGAACGCCCTGGACAAGGAATACGGCGTCCACGAGGGAGAGGACTGAGATGAGCGCGACCACCTCCAACACCGCCTTCTTCAACCAGCTGAAGCGCTACTACAGCTTCTACACCGGCGGCTTCATCGCCTTCGTCATCATCCTCGCCATCCTCGAGCAGATGGGCCTGTCCAACCAGTGGATCGGCTACATCTTCCTCGCCGCCACCATCTCCCTGTACGCCGGCATCGGCATCATGTCGAAGACCGCCGACGTGTCGGAGTACTACGTCGCCGGACGGCGCGTGCCGGCGCTGTTCAACGGCATGGCCACGGGCGCGGACTGGATGTCGGCCGCCTCCTTCATCGGTATGGCCGGCACGCTGTACGCCGCCGGCTATGACGGCCTCGCCTTCGTCATGGGCTGGACCGGCGGCTACGTGCTGGTGGCGCTGTTCCTCGCGCCCTACCTGCGCAAGTTCGGCCAGTTCACCATCCCCGACTTCCTCGGCGCGCGCTACGGCGGCAACCTGCCCCGCACCATCGGCGTGCTCGCCGCGATCATCTGCTCCTTCGTCTACGTGGTGGCGCAGATCTACGGCGTGGGCCTGATCACCAGCCGCTTCACCGGCCTGGAGTTCGCGGTCGGCGTGTACGCCGGCCTCGCCGGCATCCTCGTGTGCTCCTTCCTGGGCGGCATGCGCGCGGTGACCTGGACCCAGGTGGCGCAGTACATCATCCTCATCATCGCCTACATGATCCCGGTGGTCTGGCTGTCGGTGAACATCACCGGCAACCCGATCCCGCAGATCGCCTATGGCCAGGCCCTGGAGAAGGTGACCGCGAAGGAGAAGGAGCTCAACGACCCCAACTCCGTGCTGGGTGCCGCCGAGCTGACCGTGCGCGCCATCCACAAGGAGAAGGCCGCCGAGTGGGGCGACAAGCTGAAGGCCCTGGACGCCGCCGTGGCGGCCGGCAACGGCGCCGCCTTCTGGGCGGAGGAGAAGGCCAAGGTGGAGACCAAGCTGGCCGAGGCCAAGGCCGCCGTGCCGCTGGACGAGAAGGCGGTCAAGGCCGCGCAGAAGGCAGTGGAGGACTTCCCCAAGGACATCGACAAGCTGAAGGCCAAGTGGAAGGCGGCCGAGGCGGGCGCCAAGGGCAAGTCCGGGCCGGTCGCCGCGCACGCCGCCGCCTTCTCCGGCAAGGGCGCCGAGAAGAAGCTGTTGAAGGAGAACCCCGCCGCCACGCCGGAGGAGATCGCCAAGGCCCAGGCCGAGGACGAGAAGGCCTCCAACGACAAGCGCAACAACTTCATCGCCCTGGTGCTGTGCCTGATGGTGGGCACCGCCTCGCTGCCGCACATCCTGATGCGCTACTACACCACCCCCTCGGTGCGTGAGGCGCGCCAGTCGGTGTTCTGGTCGCTGTTCTTCATCTTCCTGCTCTACTTCACCGCGCCCGCCCTGGCGGTGCTGGCCAAGTACGTGGTCTACACCGATCTGGTCGGCTCCTCCTTCGCCGCGCTGCCGGCCTGGGTGGGCAACTGGCAGGCGGTGGACGACACGCTGATGAAGATCGTCGACATGAACAAGGACGGCATCATCCAGCTGGCCGAGATCACCATCGGCGGCGACCTGATCGTGCTGGCCACGCCGGAGATCGCCGGCCTGCCCTACGTGATCTCGGGCCTGGTGGCGGCGGGCGGCCTGGCCGCGGCGCTGTCCACCGCTGACGGCCTGCTGCTGACCATCGCCAACGCCCTGTCGCACGACGTCTACTACAAGATGATCGACCCCAACGCCTCCACCATGCGCCGCCTCTCCATCTCCAAGGCGCTGCTCCTGGTGGTAGCCATCATCGCGGCCTACACGGCCTCGCTGAAGCCGGGCGACATCCTGTTCCTGGTGGGCGCGGCCTTCTCCCTGGCGGCCTCGGCCTTCTTCCCGGCCCTGGTCATGGGCGTGTTCTGGAAGCGGGCCAACTACTTCGGCGCGGTCCTCGGCATGGTTGCCGGTCTGGGTGTGTGCATGTACTACATGTTCATCACCTACGACTTCTTCGGCGGCGTCGCGGCGAACGAATGGTTCGCCATCAAGCCGATCGCCGCCGGCGTGTTCGGCCTGCCCGCGGGCTTCCTGGGCGTGATCATCGGCTCCCTGCTCTCCCCGGCCCCGGCCAAGGAGATCCAGGATCTGGTCGACCACTGCCGCTATCCCAACCTGGAGGGCGGCGCCAAGGCCGCCTGACCGGTCCCGTCGCCGCCCTCCGGGGCGGTGCGCAAAAGCAAACGGCCCGCATCGCGCGGGCCGTTTGCTTTCTTCCGTTTTGCTTTCTTCCGCTGTGGCGAGGCCGCCCTCTCCCTCCGCCCTCCCCCGCCGGGGGAGGGGACCAGGTTTCAGCCCGGCAACAGGCGCGCCAGGTCGGGGCGGTTAGCCTCCTGGACCAGCTTGCGCGCGGCCTGCGGGTCATGCAGGGCGCAGTGCTCGACCACGCGCCGCACTTCGTCCGGCTCGTTGCAGTGGTGATGGGCCATGCCAAGGGCGAACCAGGCGGGGCCGTTCATGGGTTGCAGTTCCGCCGCATGCCTGAGGGCCTGCGCGGCGAGCGCGTGTTCGCCCTGCTGCGCGCGCGCCAGGCCGAGTCCGTACCAGGCGCGGTCGTGCCTCGGGTTGAGTTCGGTGGCGCGCGCGAAGGCGGCGATGGCCGCCTCTCGGGCGCCCAGCCGCTCGCGCGCATAGCCGAGGTTGAACCAGCTGTCCGCGTGCGTGGGATCGAGCGCGAGCGCGCGTTCGAACCCTTCCGCCGCCGCCGCCCAGCGCTGCGCCTGCGCGTGCAGCCAGGCGACGCCGCGCAGGGTGCGCAGGTCGTCTGGGCGGGCACGCAGCGCCTGCTCGTAGGCGGCGATGGCCGCCTCGGGGCGGCGCAGCCACTCCATGAGCACGCCGCGCGCAGTGAACCGCCAGTGATCGAAGTCCATGGCCTTGCCTCCGTGTCGGAGGCGGGATTTTCACGGCCGGAGGGGCACGCCGCAAGCTACAATCGCCGGGCTTTGTCACGAGGATTGGGCATGCCCCCGGATCTGCTCCTGGTCTCCATTCTGCGCACGCTGGTCGAGGTGGCCGGCTTCGCCCTGCTCGGCCAGGGGGCGCTGGCGGCACTCGCGGGCAGGCAGCGCGACGGCAACGTGTTCTACCGGGTCCTGCAGATCGTCACCCGGCCGGTGGTGCGCGCGGTGCGCCTCATCACGCCGCGCCTGGTGATCGACGCCCACATCCCCTTCCTCGCCTTCTTCCTGCTGTTCTGGCTGTGGATCGCCCTGGCGCTGGCCAAGCGCTTCCTGTGCGCAAGCCACGGCCTGCAATGCTGACCCCCGCTGAATAGGCCCGCCCCGATGACCACCCTGCGAAACGACACCTTCCTGCGCGCCCTGCTGCGCCAGCCCACGGACTACACGCCCACCTGGCTGATGCGCCAGGCCGGCCGCTACCTGCCCGAGTACTGCGCCACACGCGCGCGCGCCGGCAGCTTCATGAACCTGTGCATGAGCCCGTCGCTGGCCACCGAGGTGACGCTGCAGCCCCTGGCGCGCTACGACCTCGACGCCGCGATCCTGTTCTCCGACATCCTCACCATCCCCGACGCCATGGGCCTGGGCCTGTCCTTCACGCAGGGCGAGGGGCCGAAGTTCGAGCGGCCGCTGCGCGAGGAATGGGAGATCCGCGCGCTGGCCGCGCCGGACCCGCACGACAAGCTGCGCTACGTGGTCGACGCGGTGAGCGAGATCCGCCGCGCGCTCGACGGCTCGGTGCCGCTGATCGGCTTCTCCGGCAGCCCCTTCACGCTGGCCTGCTACATGGTCGAGGGCCAGGGCAGCGACACCTACGCGACGGTGAAGCGGATGCTCTACAGCCGCCCGGACCTGTTCCACCACATCCTCTCGGTCACCACCCAGGCGGTCATCGACTATCTCAACGCGCAGATCGAGGCGGGCGCGCAGGCGGTGATGGTGTTCGACTCCTGGGGCGGCATGCTCTCGCAGGCGGCCTACCTGGAGTTCTCCCTGCCCTACATGGCGCGCATCATGGACGGCCTGACGCGCGAGCGCGACGGCCGCGTGGTGCCGCGCATCGTCTTCACCAAGGGCGGCGGACTGTGGCTGGAACAGATCGCCGCCTGCGGCGCCGACGCGGTGGGCCTGGACTGGACCATCGAGATCGGCGACGCGCGCCGCCGCGTCGGCGACCGGGTGGCGCTGCAGGGCAACATGGACCCCAACGTGCTGATGGCCACGCCCGAGGCGGTGGCGGCGGAGGCGAAGCGCATCCTCGCCAGCTACGGCCCCGGCAGCGGCCACGTGTTCAACCTGGGGCACGGCATCTCGCAGTTCACCCCGCCGGAGAACGTCGCCGTGCTGGTCGACACCGTGCGCGCCGAGAGCCGCCAGTACCACGCGGCCTGAGCCATGTTCGCGCGGCTGTTCGGTTTTCTGAAGGGCAGCGACAAGGCGGAGGCCGAAAAGGCAAGGCCGGCCCCTGATGCGGAACCGGCGCCGCCTTCCTTCCTGCGCCGCGAGGCCCTACTGGACCGTCGCCAGCAGGTCGCGGCCTACCAGTTCTCGCTGGAGCGCCCCGCCGCCATGCAGGGTCGCCAGTGGCATGCCGCCGCCGAGAAATTCTTCGACGCCGCCCTGATCGGCCACTTCCTCGACGGCCGCATGGGTGAGGCGCTGGGCAGGCGGCTCGCCTTCCTGCCGCTCGGCCCGCGCGGGCTGGATCTCCCCGAGCTGGCCCGCCTGCCCCGGGAGCACGCGGTGATCCTGTTCGCCCCGCCCGCGGGCACGGCGTTCGACCACGAGACCGTGCTCGCCGCCCTGCATCGCCTGCGCGAGCGCGGCGTGATGCTGGCCTGCGGCCAGGACCTGGCGGCGCGCGGCCTGCCCGAGGCCCTCGACCTGGCGAACTACATCGTCCTCGATGGCATCGCCGATCTCGACCCCGCGCAGATCCTGGATCGCAGCCGCCAGCTCGCGCAGCGCCACCCGGAGGCGCAGCTGGTGGCGCGCCAGATCGACTCGCTGGAGCTGTTCCAGGCCTGCAGGAGCATGGGCTTCGCGCTGTTCCAGGGCGACTTCGTCACGCACCGCCCGGCGAAGGCCGCGAAGACCCTCTCGCCCTACCGCATGGTGGTCGTGGAACTGCTCAACGGCGTGAAGCGCCAGGCCGACTTCGACGAGCTCGCCGGCATCGCCTGGTACGACCCGGCCCTCGCCTACCGCCTGCTGCGCTTCGTCAACTCCGCCGCCTTCGGCCTGCGCGAGAAGATCGACAACGTCAAGCGCGCCATGGCCTACGTCGGCCGCGACGAGCTGTACCGCTGGCTCACCCTGCTGCTGTTCAGCATCGGCAAGGAGACCAACCCGCTCGACGAGGCCCTGCGCGAGAACGCCCTGGTGCGCGCGCGCCTGGCCGAGCGCCTGGCGCAGGGCCGGCTGTCGCAGAAGGAGTGCGACGAGGTGTTCGTGGTGGGCATCCTCTCCGTGGTCGACGCCCTGTTCGAGCTGAGCATGCAGGACGCCCTCGCCCAGCTCACCCTGCCCGAGCCCGTGGCCGAGGCCCTGTTGCGCCGCGAGGGCAAGTACGCGCCCTACCTGCGCCTCGCCCTCGCCTGCGAGGAGGACGACCAGGCCGGCATCGAGACCCTGGCGGCGCAATGCGACCTCGACGCGATCCGCGTCAACCAGCTGCACATCGAGGCACTGACCTGGGCACTCGGCTTCAACGAGGCGCTGGGCGAGGGCGGCCTGGGGCGCTGAAGCCGGCAATAAAAAGGCCGCGACCTTGCGATCGCGGCCTTTCCATAGCCCCGGCTGGCGGGATCAGTAGCGGTAGTGCTCCGCCTTGTACGGCCCCTGCACCGGCACGCCGATGTAGTCGGCCTGCGCCTGGGTCAGCACGGTCAGCTGGGCGTTGAGCTTCTTCAGCTGCAGGCGGGCGACCTTCTCGTCCAGGTGCTTGGGCAGGGTGTAGACACCCACCGGGTACTTGTCGGTGTGCTGGAACAGCTCGATCTGGGCGATGGTCTGGTTGGCGAACGACGAGCTCATCACGTAGCTGGGGTGGCCAGTGGCGCAGCCCAGGTTCACCAGGCGGCCCTTGGCGAGCAGGATGATGCGCTTGCCGTCGGGGAAGATGACGTGGTCGACCTGCGGCTTGATCTCTTCCCACTGGTACTTCTCGATCGAGGCGACGTCGATCTCGTTGTCGAAGTGGCCGATGTTGCAGACGATGGCCTGGTCCTTCATCTTGGCCATGTGGTCATGGGTGATGACGTGGTAGTTGCCGGTGGCGGTGACGAAGATGTCGGCCTTGTCGGCGGCGTATTCCATGGTCACCACGCGGTAGCCTTCCATTGCGGCCTGGAGGGCGCAGATCGGGTCCACCTCGGTGACCCACACCTGCGCGGACAGGGCGCGCAGGGCCTGGGCGCTGCCCTTGCCCACGTCGCCGTAGCCGCAGACCACGGCGATCTTGCCGGCGACCATGACGTCGGTGGCACGCTTGATGCCGTCGACCAGCGACTCGCGGCAGCCGTACAGGTTGTCGAACTTGGACTTGGTCACGGAATCGTTGACGTTGATGCCGGGGAACTTCAGCTCGCCGCGCTCGTGCATCTGGTACAGGCGGTGCACGCCGGTGGTGGTCTCCTCGGTCACGCCCTTGATCTTGGCGATGCGGGTGGAATACCAGGTCGGGTCCTGCGCGAGCTTGGCCTTGATCGCCGCGAACAGGATGGTCTCCTCCTCGCTGGTCGGCTTGGCCAGCACCGAGATGTCCTTCTCGGCGCGGGTGCCCAGGTGCAGCAGCAGGGTGGCGTCGCCGCCGTCGTCCAGGATCATGTTGGAATAGCCGCCATCCGGCCACTCGAAGATCTTGTGGGTGTAGTCCCAGTACTCGGTGAGGGTCTCGCCCTTGACCGCGTAGACCGGGATGCCGTCGGCCGCGATGGCGGCGGCGGCGTGGTCCTGGGTGGAGAAGATGTTGCACGAGGCCCAGCGCACCTCGGCGCCCAGCGCGGTCAGGGTCTCGATCAGCACCGCGGTCTGGATGGTCATGTGCAGCGAACCGGTGATGCGCGCGCCCTTGAGCGGCTGGCTCTTGGCGTATTCCTCGCGGATCGCCATCAGGCCGGGCATCTCGGTCTCGGCGATGCGGATTTCCTTGCGGCCCCAGTCGGCCAGGGCCATGTCGGCGACCTTGTAGTCGGTGAATTCAGCCACGTAAGTGCTCCTTATGAACTGTGGCCGGACCGGGACGCGCTTACCTGGCGCCCAGACCCGGCTCGGGTTGGTCAGGTAAGCGCCGTTGCGTGACCGAGCCTGGCCCAGAAAAAGACGGGTTGCAGCGCTTCTCGGTTGCCCAGATTATAACGCGCCGTGCCTGCAGTCCGGCCGGCACCCGACACGAACGACACCCACTGCCTATCGAGGAGACGGGCATCATGCAATTGTTTAGGAACTGGTTCCTGGCGCTGAGCATGCGCTGGAAGCTGCAAATGGGCTTCTTCGTCGTGACCATGGTCACGACCATCTACAACCGCATGCTCGCCTCGCACGAACTGGGCCGGATGGAGGAGATCGCCCGCGCCGGCGGCGCCGCGCCCGAGGTGCTGGCCAGGCTGGCGGAAAACCACCAGGCCTACATCTTCAACTCGGTGTGGGAATCGGGCATCGAGTTCGCCCTGCAGTTCATGCTAATCGGCTTCGTCGCCGAGCGCATGGTGCGGCCGATCCGCAACCTGATCACGGCCCTGCGCGCCATGGCCGGTGGCGACATGACGCACCGCGTGGAACAGAGCAGCCTGGACGAGATCGGCGAGCTCGAGAAGGACTTCAACCACATGCGCGTCACGCTCAACAACATCCTGCACGAGATCGACGCGAGCGGGAAACAGATGGGCCAGTCCGCCTACCAGATCTCCCGGATCTCGCACGAGATCGCCGAGATCAGCCGCCAGGAGGAAAAGCGCTCATCCGAGGTGCAGGGCGCCACCCAGGCCCTGCACCAGCTCTCCGAGCAGGTGAAGACGCTCGCGGAGGACGCGGTGGCGCAGGCGGACGGCACCGAGGTGCGGGCGCGCCAGAGCATCCGCACGGTGGAGGCGAACATGGCGGAGATGGCCGCCACCGCGGAGGAGGTGGACCGCACCTCGCGCGAGGTGCTCGACCTGGAGCGCGAGGCGGAGCAGATCCACCAGATCATCGACGCGATCAAGACCATCGCCGGACAGACCAACCTGCTCGCCCTCAATGCCGCCATCGAGGCGGCGCGCGCCGGCGAGCAGGGGCGCGGCTTCGCCGTGGTGGCGGACGAGGTGCGCAAGCTGGCGGAGCGCACCACGCAGTCGGCGGTCGAGGTCAACGGCATCATCAACCAGCTGAGCGCCAAGGTGCAGCAGGTGAGCACGGCGATGCGCGTGGTGGTCGACAAGGTGCAGGCGAACCAGCAGGTCGCCGGCGACACCGCGAGCACCATCGCCGCCATGGCCGGCGAGGTGACCGGCACCGCCGCGCTGAACCGCGACATCTCGCAGGCCAGTGAACAGCAGCTGCGGCAGTTCGCCCACCTGCGCGCCACCCTCGACCACCTCTTCGTCACCCTCGGCGAGAACTCCGCCAAGGTCGACACCACGGCCCTGGTCGGCGACAACCTGTTCAAGGTCACCGAGCAGCTGCGGCAGCTGATCGAGGGCTTCTCCTTCGAACACGAGTCCGTGATCGAGACCGCGCCGCACGAGAAGCGGCGCCATCCGCGCGCGCAACGGCACCTGCTGGTGCGCATGGTCCAGGGCGGACACCGCCACGAATCGGTCTGCGACGACCTGAGCCTGTCCGGCATGCGCCTGAACTGCGGTGCCCCGCTGGACGCCAAACAGCCGGTGCGTCTGGAACTGTTCCCGCCGCGTGAGGACCGCGAGGCCTACAAGGACGTGCCTCCCCTGCGGCTGAGCGCCATGGTGCGGTGGCAGCGCCCGGACGGCGGGCGCACCCAGTGCGGCCTCGAGTTCGAGGCGATGGGCGAGCTGGAACGACGCGAGCTGAAGCGGATCTTCGAGTTCTTCCAGGTCAACCCGGAATACCGCGCCTGAGCGCCCTCCCCCGGGCCGGGGGGAGGGTCGCCGCATCGCTCACAGGCCGGCGTCGGCCTTGAGGATCTCCGCCTTGTTGGTGGCCTCCCAGGTGAACTCCGGCTCGTCGCGGCCGAAGTGCCCGTAGGCGGCGGTCTTGCGGTAGATGGGGCGCAGCAGGTCGAGCATCTGCACGATGCCCTTGGGGCGCAGGTCGAAGTGCTGCTTGACCAGCTCGGTCAGCTTCTCGTCCGAGACCTTCCCGGTGCCGTAGGTCTCCACCATGATCGAGGTGGGGTGCGCCACGCCGATGGCGTAGGAGACCTGCACCAGGCACTTGCTGGCCAGGCCGGCGGCGACGATGTTCTTCGCCACGTAGCGGGCGGCGTAGGCGGCGGAGCGGTCCACCTTGGACGGGTCCTTGCCGGAGAAGGCGCCGCCGCCGTGCGGCGCCGCGCCGCCGTAGGTGTCGACGATGATCTTGCGGCCGGTGAGGCCGGCATCGCCGTGCGGACCGCCGATCTCGAACACGCCGGTGGGGTTGACCAGGTACTTGATGTCGCCCTTGATCAGCTCCTTGGGCAGCACCGGCTGGATGATGTCCTCGATGATCGCGTCGATGGCGGCCTGCTTCATGCGCTTGTTGCCGTCGATGGCCTCCGCCATCTCCGAGTGGTGCTGGGTGGAGAGCACGACGGTGTCGATGCTGTGCGGCTTGCCGTCGACGTAGCGCAGGGTGACCTGGGACTTCGCGTCCGGGCGCAGCCAGGGCAGGCGGCCATCCTTGCGCAGCATGGCCTGGCGCTCCACCAGGCGGTGCGAGAGATAGATCGGCAGGGGCATCAGCGAGGGCGTCTCGTCGCAGGCGTAGCCGAACATCAGGCCCTGGTCGCCGGCGCCCTGGTTCAGGTAGTCGTCGGAGGCGCGGTCCACGCCCTGGGCGATGTCCGGGCTCTGCTGGCCGTAGCAGACGTGCACCGAACAGCCGTCTGCGTCGAAGCGCAGGTGCGGGTCGGCGTAGCCGATGGAACGCACGGTCTCGCGCGCCACCTTCGCGTAGTTGACCTGGGCATGGGTGGTGATCTCGCCCGCCAGCACCACCAGGCCGGTGGTCACCAAGGTCTCGGCGGCGACGCGCGCGGTCGGGTCCTGCGCCAGGATGGCGTCGAGTATGGCGTCGGAGATCTGGTCCGCGACCTTGTCCGGATGGCCCTCGGAAACGGATTCGGAAGTGAAGAGGTAGTCTTTGCTCATGTGGCGCTCCTGTGTGGATCCCCGTGTTGCGACCGGCGTGGCCGCTGCTGGGGAAAGGAGCGGGACGCTTTAGCTGGATTTGTATCCCGCCCGCAATTTGTCGGAATGCATTGCTGCAATTAACTCGGCGGCTCGATAATTTTAGGCAAGCACACAACTTTTGGTCAAACCCGGCCAAGCCCATCTTGTCCCGCCTCGCCCTCATCAGCCTGCGCCTGCTCGCCCGTCTGCCCCTGCCCGTGGCGCATCTGCTCGGCGCGCTCACGGGCATGCTGAGCCTGCTGCATCCCAAGCAGCGCGAGGTGATCTCCACCAACCTGCGCCAGGCGGGCCTCTATTCGCCGGCCATGCTGCTGCGCGTGGGGCGCGAGTTCGGCAAGAGCATTCTGGAGCTGATCCCCATCTGGCTGCGCCCGCTCGAACAGGTGACCGGCTGGGTACGCGAGGTGCACGGCTGGGAGCATGTCGAGACGGCGCTCGCCAGGGGACGGGGCATGATCCTGCTCGGTCCGCACCTGGGCTGTCTGGAACTGGCTGGCCTGACCATCGCCTCGCGCCTGCCGGTCACGGCCCTCTACCGCCGCCCACGCCAGGATTGGGTACACGAGATCATGCAGGCCGGCCGCAACCGCGGCCATGCCCGCATGGTGGAACCCAATCTCAAGGGGGTGCGCGCCCTGTTCAACGCCCTGAAGCGCAACGAGGCGGCCTGGATCCTGCCGGACCAGAAGGCCAACAAGGGCGAAGGACTGTGGCTGCGCTTTTTCGGCCGCTGGGCCTACATGCCGACCCTGCCCAACCGCCTGCTCGCGAGCAGCGGCGCCACACCGCTGATGTTCCACTGCGAACGCCTGCCCTGGGGGCGCGGCTTTCGCCTGTTCATCACCCCCCTGCCCGCCCTGCCTGCGGACGCCGAAGCGGCAGGGCAGGCCATCAACGCCGCCATGGAAACGCTGATCCGCAGCCTGCCCGCGCAGTACCTGTGGAGCTATAACGTCCACCGCCGGCTCGTGGGCGAGGTCACGCCGGATGGAGAGACATTTTGAGACGAATGGGCATCGCCCTGCTCTGGCTGCTCTGGCGCCTGCTGCCCGCCAGGACCCTGGGCCGGGTGGGCGCCGGCCTGGGCGCATTGCTCTACTGGCTGGCCACGGCGCGGCGCCACATCGCCGCCACCAACCTGCGCCTGTGCTTCCCGGAATGGGACGAGGCGCGCCGCACCCGCGTGCTCAAGGCCCACTTCCGCGCAGTGGGCCAGGCCAGCCTGCAGGAGGCCGTGTCGTGGTGGGGCAGCCGGGCGGACGTGGAACGGCTGACGCGCATCGAGGGCCTGGAACACCTCACGCCGCACCTGGGCAAGCCGGTGATCTGCCTGGCGCCGCACTTCGTCGGCGTGTCGATCGCCGGCATCCGCTTCGCCGCGACCTTCTCGCCTGCAGTCACCCTCAACGCGCGCATCAACAATCCGGTGATCGAACGTCTGGTATTCCACGCGCGCAACCGCTTCGGCGACAACGAGGTCTACCTGCGCAGCCAGGGCATCAAGCCGGTGCTGCGCGCGCTCAAGAAGGGCAAGCCCTTCTACTTCCCGCCGGACATGGACTTCGGCCGCAAGGACACCCTGTTCGTGCCCTTCTTCCACACCCCAGCCTCCACCGTCTCCGCCCTGCCGCGCCTGTGCCGCGCCGCCGGTGCCGTGGTGGTGCCGGCGATCGCGCGCCAGGAGGCGGGCGGCTACGTACTGCGCTTCTACCCCGCCTGGCAGGACTACCCCACGGACGACCTGGAGGCGGACGTGCGGCGCATGAACGCCTTCATCGAGGAGCGCATCCGCGAGATGCCGGAGCAGTATTTCTGGGTGCACAAGCGCTTCAAGACCCGCCCGGCGGGGGAGTCCGGCGTCTATGGATGAGATCGAGTTCGGCCTGCTGCGCCTGGACGAGGCGGAGGCCCTGGTGGCGCTGGCGGGTCTGGTCTGGCGCCGCCACTACCCCGGCATCATCTCCGCGGCGCAGATCGAGTACATGCTGGCGCAGCGCTACAAGCCCGGCCTGGTGCGCCAGCTGCTGGCGCGCGGCGACCTGTGGCTGGCGGCGCGCGCGGGCGGCGAACTGGTCGGCTTCGCGCACGGCCACCCCCTGGCCGGGGACGACTACAAGCTCGACAAGCTGTACGTGCACCCGGACTACCAGCGCCACGGCATCGGCGGCCGCCTGATCGAGGAGATCGTCCGGCACGCCGCCGCGCACGGCGCCCGCCGCCTGGCGCTGCGCGTCAACCGGCAGAACCACGCGGCGATCCAGGCCTACCTCAAGCACGGCTTCCAGGTCGCCGACCTGATCGTCGAGGATATCGGCAGCGGCTTCTACATGGACGACTACCTGATGGTGAGGACCCTCGCATGACCTTCCAGAACCCCCCGCCGGAAGAGATCAAGACCCTGCTGCAACGCGTGAAGACCATCGCCGTGGTCGGCCTCTCGCCGAAGCCGGACCGGCCCAGCTTCGGCGTCTCCCGCGCCATGCAGGGCTTCGGCTACCGCATCGTGCCGGTGCGCCCGGCGGTGAGCGAGGTCCTGGGCGAGCCGGCCTACGCCCGCCTCGCCGACATCCCCTTCCCGGTCGACCTGGTGAACGTGTTCCGCGAGTCCGCCGCCATCCCCGGCGTGGTGGAGGAATGCCTCGCCATCGGCGCGCCCGCGCTCTGGGTCCAGGAGGGCATCCGCCACGACGAGGCGGCCGCGCGCGCTCGGGCCGCGGGTATGACGGTGGTCATGGATCGCTGCATCTGGAAGGAGTACGTTCGGCTGTTTGCGACCCAGGACTGACCCGCCCTCCATGCGCTCCCTCAACAGCAAGATCCTCGCCCTCTTCGCTGCCATGTTCTTCGTCGTGCTGTGCATCGGCACCCTGTTCGGCCTGTACCGGGAGCGCACCCTGATGGAGCAGTTCGCGCGGCACGAGAACCTCGCCGTCGCCGACACCTATTTCGACCTGCTCAACAAGCTCATGCTGAGCGGGCGCATGGCGGAACGCGCGGACCTGCACAAGGAATTCCTCAAAGAGGGGGACATCGTCGGCATCCGTGTCGTGCGCGGCGCGGCGGTACGCGCACAGTACGGCCCCGGCCTGGCGGAGGAGGCCGCGCAGGACGATCTCGACCGCGCCGCCCTGCGCGGCGAGGCGCAGACCGTCATCCGCGACACCCCGCAAGGCCGGGTGATGATCGGCGTCCACCCCTTCCGCGCCGGCACCGACGTGCGCGGCACCAACTGCCTGCAATGCCACGCCGTGCCGGCGGGCACGGTGCTGGGGGCGGTGCGCGTGGAATATTCCCTGGCCGGGCTGGACCGCGACTGGCGCAACGGCGCCTGGGTCAACCTCGGCCTCTACACCGGGCTGTTCGCCCTCGCCCTCGTCCTCGCGGTGTGGCTGCTGCGGCGCATCCTGCTGCTGCCGCTGCGCCACATGCGCGACGTCATGGGCCGCATCGAGCACGAATCCGACCTCACCCTGCGCTTCGCCGACACCCGCGCGGACGAGATCGGCGAGGTGACCCGCTCCTTCGACTCCATGCTGGAACGCTTCGAGCGCATCGTCGGCGAGGTCGTCGCCGCCATCGCCCGCCTGGGCGAGACCACCGGCCAGCTGCAGCTGGCGGCGGAACTCACGCGCATGGGCATCTCGCGCCAGACCGAGGACACGCAGCTGCTCACGCGCTCCATGGAGGAGATGGCCAACCGCGTCGCGACCGTCTCGCGCCACGCCACCGAGACCGCCGACGCCGCGCGCCAGGCGAACAAGGAGTCGCTCTCCGGGGTGCAGCAGTCGCTGGAGGTGATGGAATCGACGGAGGACATGGTGCAGCGCCTGCGCGAGGCCACCGCGGTGATCCTGGAACTCAACGAGGAGGGCCGCACCATCGGCGCGGCGGTCGGCATCATCGACGAGATCGCCGACCAGACCAACCTGCTCGCGCTCAACGCCGCCATCGAGGCGGCGCGCGCCGGCGAGGCGGGACGCGGCTTCGCGGTGGTGGCGGACGAGGTGCGCAAGCTCGCCTTCAGCACCCAGGAGGCGACGCAGCGCATCGGCGCGATCATCGCCCGCATCCAGGGCAGCACCGGCCGCGCCGCCGAGGCGATCAGCCAGGCGGAGGCGAAGTCCGGCGCCAACGTCGCGCAGATCGAGAACACCATCCAGAACCTCAACGCCATCGCCGTCGGCGTGAGCGTGATCTCCAGCATGAGCGGCGAGATCCAGCAGGCCAGCGAGGCGCAGGCGCAGGCCTCGCTGGCAGTGCAGGAGAACGTCGTGCACATCAACCAGGCCACCGAGCAGACCATCTCCGTAGCGGCGCAGACGCACCAGGCGAGCGAGGACATCACCCTGGTGGTGGAGGCGCTCAAGCACCTGGCGAAGCAGTTCAGGACGCGCGAGGTGGCGCCGCCCGAGCCCGCCGCCGCGGCCGGTGGCGACTCATCCGACATCACGTTGTTCTGAGGAAGCCCGCCACGCCATGGACCTCGAAACCTGGGAACTCCTCTCCTACGTGGTCACGGTGGTGGGCCTGCCCTTCGCCATCGCCGTGTTCCTCTACGAGCAGCGGCGCGAGCGCGAGAACGAGGACGAGGCGATCTGGCAGCAGCTCTCCGACGCCTACGTCGACTTCCTCAACGTGGTGCTCGCCCACCCCGACCTGAAGCTGCGCACCCAGGCCTCCACCCCGGACCTGGACGACGAGCAGCGCGAGCGCATGCGGGTGATCTTCGACATGCTGATCTCGCTGTTCGAGCGCGCCTACCTGCTCGCCTATGAGCCGGGCATGTCCGAGAAACAGCGGCGCCGCTGGCATTCGTGGGAGGACTACATGCGCGAATGGTGCCGGCGCGAGGACTTCCGCGCCTGCCTGCCGGAATTGCTCGCCGGCGAGGACCCGGACTTCGCCGCCTACATCCTGCGCCTGGCCCAAGAGGAGACCGCATGCCCAGCATCTACGACCTGAAGCCCGCCTTCCAGGGCCTGCTGCGCCCCCTGGTGGGCGGCCTGGCGCGCGCCGGCGCCACCGCCAACCAGGTGACCGTGGCGGCCATGCTGCTGTCGCTCGCCGCCGGCGCGCTCATTGCCTGGCGGCCTGAGGAGCGCGCCTGGCTGCTGCTCCTGCCGTTTGTGCTGTTCCTGCGCATGGCGCTCAACGCGGTGGACGGCATGCTGGCGCGCGAGCACGGCCAGAAGTCGCGCCTCGGCGCGGTGCTCAACGAGTTGTGCGACGTGTTCTCCGACGCCGCCCTGTACCTGCCCCTGGCCCTGATGCCGGGCTTCGACGCGCCGCTGGTGGTGCTGATCGTCCTGCTCGCCGCCGTCTCGGAGATGACCGGCGTGCTCATGCAGACCCTGGGCGCCGCGCGCCGCTACGACGGCCCCATGGGCAAGAGCGACCGCGCCTTCGCCTTCGGCGCGCTCGGCCTCGCCCTCGGCCTGGGCGCGCCGGCCGGGGCCTGGGTCACCGCGCTGCTGGCGGTGATCCTGGCCCTGCTCGCCTGGACCGTCCTCAACCGCGCGCGGCGCGGCCTCGCGGAAGGGGCCGCCTGATGTTCACCGCCCTCACCCACAACGCCGCGCTGTTCCTCGGCGGCATCTTCGCCCTCCTCATCGTCGCCAGCCTCGCGGTATTCGGCCTCAGGCGCGCCCACCCGGAACGCGACTACGCCGAACTGGCGGCGCGCGTGAACTCCTGGTGGGTGATGGCCGGCGTGTTCGCCGCCGCCATGGCCCTGGACCGCTCGCTCTCCATCGTCTTCCTCGCCCTGGTCAGCTTCCTCGCGCTCAAGGAGTACTTCTCCCTCATCCCGACCCGGCGCGCCGACCGGCGCGTGCTGTTCTGGGCCTATCTCGCCATCCCGGCGCAGTTCTACTGGGTGGCGACCGGCTGGTATGGCATGTTCATCATCTTCATCCCGGTCTACCTGTTCCTGCTGCTGCCCATGCGCATGGTGCTGAT
Source organism: Pseudomonadota bacterium (assembly GCA_040751755.1). GTDB lineage: Bacteria > Pseudomonadota > Gammaproteobacteria > Burkholderiales > Thiobacillaceae > PFJX01. Next base: position 11,094 of record JBFMHC010000046.1, on the reverse strand, counting down.
CGGCGAGACCGCAGGCTTCCTGCGCGCCGCCGGCAGCCTGCACTGGGGCCTCATGCTGACCGTGTTCAACCTCTCGCACATGGCCTTCCTGCTCGCCCTGCCGGCGGCGGGCAACCCGGCGGGCGGCGGCGCCGGGCTGGTGCTGTTCCTGATGTTCCTCACCCAGTTCAACGACGTGGCGCAGTACGTCTGGGGCAAGACCCTGGGAAGGCACAAGATCATCCCCAAGGTGAGCCCGAAGAAGACCTGGGAGGGCTTCCTCGGCGGCGTCGCCACCACCACCCTGGCGGCCACCCTGCTGGCGCCGCTGCTCACGCCGCTGGCCGGCTGGGAGGGGCCGGCGGCGGGCCTGCTGATCGGCCTCGCCGGCTTCGTCGGCGACGTCAACATCTCCGCCCTCAAGCGCGACCTCGGCATCAAGGACAGCGGCAGCCTGATCCCCGGCCACGGCGGCATCCTCGACCGCGTCGACAGCCTCACCTTCACGGCGCCGCTGTTCTTCCACTTCCTCTACTACCTGCACTACTGAGTGCGCCGGATGTCTGCGCGTCTCCTGCGTCTCGCCTTCTACGCCCTCGTCGCGCGCCCCATCGCCTGGGTGGTGCTGGGCCTCAACGCGCGCCACCGCGAGCGCCTGCCGCGCGGCGGCCCGGCCATCGTCGCCGCCAACCACAACAGCCACCTCGACACCCTGGTGCTGATCTCGCTGTTCCCGCTGCGCCTGCTGCCCAGGCTGCGCCCGGTGGCGGCGGCCGACTACTTCACGCGCAACCCGGTCCTGGCCTGGTTCTCGCTCAAGGTCATCGGCATCCTGCCGATCCGCCGCGAGGCGAAAGGCGGCGCCGATCCGCTCCGGCCCTGCGAGGAGGCCCTGGACCGCGGCGAGATCCTGGTCCTGTTCCCCGAGGGCAGCCGCGGCGAGCCTGAGGTGATGGGCCGCTTCAAGCGCGGCATCGCCGTGCTCGCGGCACGACGGCCGGCGGTGCCGGTGACGCCGGTGTTCCTGCACGGCCTGGGCAAGGCCCTGCCCAAGGACGACCCCATCCTGGTGCCCTTCTTCTGCGACGTGTTCGTCGGCGAGCCGCTGCACGGGCAGGACGACCAGGGCGCCTTCATGGCCGCGCTGGAGGGGCGCATGCGCGACCTCGCGGGCGAGCTGCCGGTGCAGGACGAGGCTTACTGAGGCCGGCCGAACTGGCTGATAATGCCGGCATGAGACTCCGCTTCACGAAGATGCATGGCCTGGGCAACGACTTCGTCGTCTTCGACGGCATCGCCCAACGCATCGACCTCACCCCCGAACAGTACCGCCAGCTCGCGGACCGCCATTTCGGCGTCGGCTGCGACCAGATCCTGCTGGTCGAGGCCGCCACCCAGCCCGGCGTCGACTTCCGCTACCGCATCTTCAACGCCGACGGCGGCGAGGTGCAGCAGTGCGGCAACGGCGCGCGCTGCTTCGCGCGCTTCGTCTACGACAAGGGCCTCACGCAGAAGCGCGAGATCCGCGTCGAGACCGCCTCCGGCGTCATCGTCCCCAGGCTGGAGGCGGACGGCCAGGTCACCGTCGACATGGGCCCGCCCCGCTTCGCTCCCGCCGAGATCCCCTTCGTCGCCAGTGAGCAGGCGCTCACTTACGTGGTGGACGTGGAAGGCGAGCACGGTGTCGAGCCGATCGAGCTCTCCGCCCTGTCCATGGGCAACCCGCACGCGGTGCGCGTGGTGTGCAACCTGGATACCGCCCCGGTGCAGACGCTGGGCGCGACCCTGGAACGCCATCCCCGCTTTCCCGAGCGCGTGAACGTCGGCTTCATGCAGGTGCTGCACCGGCGCGAGGTCAAACTGCGCGTGTTCGAGCGCGGCAGCGGCGAGACCCTGGCCTGCGGCACCGGCGCCTGCGCCGCCGTGGTCGCGGGCATCACGCGCGGCCTGCTCGACGACACCGTGACCGTGCACACGCGCGGCGGCGATCTCAGCATCCGCTGGGCCGGCGACGGCCATTCCGTATTCCTCACCGGCCCGGCCGTGAGCGTTTTCGAAGGCGAAATAGACCTATGAACATCTCCCCCGAACAGATCGGCGAATTCCTCAAGCTCAACCCGGACTTCTTTCAGGACCACCCCGAGCTGCTGACCGAGATCACCGTCCCCCACCCCTACAGCGGCCAGGCCATCTCCCTGGGCGAGCGACAGGTGCTGGCCCTGCGCGACAAGTCGCGCGGCCTGGAGCTGAAGTTGCGCGAGTTCATCCAGTTCGCCGAGGAGAACGACGCCATCGGCGACAAGCTGCACAAACTGGGCCTCGGCCTGATGCGGGCGCGCTCGCTGGAGGCGGTGTTCCAGTCCCTCTACCTCAACCTCTCCGAGAGCTTCGCGGTGCCGCACGCGACGGTGCGCGTGTGGGCGGACGAACCCAGCGAGCTGCCCGAGTTCGCCGCCGTCAGCCCGGACATCCGCGTGCTCATGGCCGGCCTCAACCAGCCGCAGTGCGGCCACGACGCGCCGGAAGAGGTCCGCGCCTGGTTCGGCGCCGCCGGCCCGCACCAGAAGTCCTTCGCCATCGCGCCGCTGCGCGAGGACAAGCTCAACGGCCTGCTGGTGCTCGCCTCGGAGGACCCGAAGCGCTTCTACCCGGAGATGGGCACCCTCTACCTCGCCTGGCTGGCGCAGCTGTCCGGCGCGGCCATCAGCCGCTTCCTGTAATGGCCGAAGGCGGGAGCCCAGGCACCCTGAGCGCCGCCATCGACGCCTTCCTTCTGCACCTGCGCGCGCGCAGCTACAGCCCCGCCACCGTCTCCACCTACGCCTTCGACCTGCGCCACCTGCTGGAGCGGGTGGGCGACGTCGACCCCGCGGGCCTCGACAGCCACCGGATCCGCCGCGCCCTCGCCGGCCTGCACGGGCGCGGCATGGCGCCCAAGACCCTGGCGCGCAGCCTCTCCGCCTGGCGCAGCTTCTTCCACTACCTGGCGCGCCAGGGTCGCGTGGAAGCCAACCCCTGCCTGGGCCTGCGCCCGCCCAAGGGCGAGAAGCGCCTGCCCAACGCCCTCTCGGTGGACGAGATGGCGAAGCTGCTGGAGCCGGAAGCGGAGGACGACGCTTGGTCGCGCCGCGACGCGGCCATGTTCGAGCTCATGTATTCCTCCGGCCTGCGCCGCGCCGAGCTGATCGGCCTGGACCTCGGCCAGGTGGACCTGCGGGAGGCGGAGGTGAGCGTGGTGGGCAAGGGCAGCAAGGCGCGCATCGTGCCGGTGGGCAGCCGCGCCCTCGCGGCCCTGGAGCGCTGGCTGGCGGTGCGCGACGCGGTGGCGAAGGACACCCCCGCCCTGTTCGTCGGCGCGCGCGGCGAGCGCATCGCCCCCGGCGTGCTGACCCAGGCCCTGAAAAACCTCGCTCTACGGCGCGGCGTCAGCGCCCACGTGCACCCGCACGCCCTGCGCCACTCCTTCGCCAGCCATGTCCTGCAGTCGTCGGGGGACCTGCGCGCGGTGCAGGAGATGCTGGGCCATGCCAGCCTGTCCACCACGCAGGTGTATACGCACCTGGACTTCCAACACCTGGCCAAGGTGTACGACCAGGCGCATCCGCGAGCGAAGAAGAAGGAATAGGCGTGGATGAAGGGCGGCCTTGCCGCCCCCACCCTCTCCCTGACCCTCCCCCCTCGAGGGGGAGGGGATGGAATCAGACCTTGTAGCCGACGTGCAGCGCCACCACGCCCGCGGTCAGGTTGAAGTAGTCGACGCGCGCGAAGCCCACGCCTTCCATCATGCCCTTCAGCGTCTCCTGGTCCGGGTGCATGCGGATGGACTCCGCCAGGTAGCGGTAGCTCTCCGAGTCCTTGGCGACCAGCTCGCCCATGCGCGGCAGGAGCTGGAAGGAGTACAGGTCGTAGAGCGGCGCGAGCGGCTTCCAGACCTTGGAGAACTCCAGCACCATGAGCTTGCCGCCGGGCTTCAGCACGCGGCGCATCTCCGCCAGTGCGGCGTCCTTGTGGGTCATGTTGCGCAGGCCGAAGGCGACGGTGACGAGGTCAAAGTAGTCGTCCGGGAAAGGCAGCTTCTCGGCGTCGCACTGCGCCACCGGCAGCAGCAAGCCCTGGTCCAGCATGCGGTCGCGCCCCACGCCGAGCATGGAGCCGTTGATGTCGGTGAGCCAGACCTCGCCCGTGGGGCCGGCGTCCTTGGCGAGCAGACGCGAGATGTCGCCGGTGCCGCCGGCGATGTCCAGCACCCTGGCACCCGGCTTGAGCCGCGCCTGCAGGGCGAGGAAGTGCTTCCAGGTGCGGTGCAGGCCGGCGGACATGAGGTCGTTCATCACGTCGTAGCGGTTCGCCACGGAGTGGAACACCTCGGCCACCTTGCGGGCCTTTTCGCCCTCGGCGACGGTCTTGAAGCCGAAGTGGGTCTGACCCGGGGTCTGTTTGTCTTCGCTCACGGCGTGCTCGAGTGCCTGCTTAGTGGGGGCGGAAGCCTTCGGGGGCGCCCACGCCCTCGCCGAAGAAGTACTTCTCCGCCTGTTCCATCAGGTACTTGCGGTGCTGCGCGTCGGCCAGGTTGAGGCGGTTCTCGTTGATGATCATGGTCTGCAGGCGGATCCAGCCCTGCCAGGCCTCCTTGGAGATGCTCTCGAACACGCGCTTGCCCAGTTCGCCGGGCAGCGGCGGGAAGTCCAGACCTTCGGCCTCGCGGCCGAGTTTGACGCAGTTGACCATGCGTGCCATGTGGGTGCTCCTGAATTGCGATGGGTTTGGGAAATTGGGGCGATGGTAGCCCAAGGGGGGGTGGGGCGTCACCCGGCCTCGCCGAGCTGTTTCTCCAGGCGCTTGGCGAACACCCGCATCTCCTTCACCGCCTGGATGTCGCCCTTGGCCTCGGCCACGGCGATGCCCTGCAGATAGGTGTCGAGGGCGTCGCGTGCCTGCCCGGCCTCCGCGAGACACTTGCCGAGCAGCTTCCAGGCCGCCGAATACCTGGGATCGAAGCCCAGCGCGGCGCGCAGGTGGACGACCGCGTCGTCCAGGCGCCCGGCCTTGTGGCACTCGTTGCCCAGCGAGAAGCGCAGCATGGCGCCGTCCTTGCCCTGGGCCAGCATCTTTTCGAAGGTTTCCAGAGGGTTCATGGCCGACTCCGGCGGGTAAAAACCGGATATGGGGCGCGCCGCCGCGAAAACAAGGCGACACACCTCACGCCACACCTCACGCCGCGCCGGCGTAGCCGTTCTGCCGCCAGCCTTCGTACACCACCACGGCGACGGCGTTGGACAGGTTGAGGCTGCGCTGCCCCGGGCGCATGGGCAGGCGCAGCACCTGCGCGGCGGGGATGTCCGCCAGCACCGCGTCCGGCAGGCCGCCGGTCTCGCGCCCGAACACCAGCACGTCGCCGGGGGCGAAGCGCGCCTCGGCGAAGGTGCCCGTCCCGCGCGTGCTGAAGGCGTGGAAGCGCCGCCCCGGCAGGGCGGCACGCAGGGCGGCCCAGTCCTCGTGCACCTGGACCTCGGCGTACTCGTGGTAGTCCAGGCCGGCGCGGCGCAGCTGCTTGTCGTCGAGGGAGAAGCCGAGCGGCTTCACCAGGTGCAGGCGGCAGCCGGTGTTGGCGCTGAGGCGGATGACGTTGCCGGTGTTGGGGGGGATCTCGGGCTGGAACAGGACGATCTCGAACAGGTTCTGCGACATGCGGCTTGAGCGATCTGGCGTGAGCCGCTAATTTACGCGCGATTGGCGTGATCGGCGCCCCGGCGCGCCGCCGGGCGGACCGGAGCGCCCCACCGGAGAGATGCGTGGCGCATCACGACTTCAAGCGGTCCACAGGCTTCACCCTGATCGAGCTGATCCTGGTGCTCGTCGTCCTCGGCCTCGTCGCCGCCGTCGCCCTGCCGCGTTTCTACGACCTGGAGGCGGACGCGCGCGCCGCCAAGGTGGACGGCCTCGTCGAGGCGGTGCGCACCGCCGCCTCCGACGCGCACAAGGCCGCCGTGTCGGGCGGGCAGGACAAGGCCGCGGCCGCCACCCTGATGCTCGGCAAGGCAACGGTCGAATTGGCGCATGGCTACCCCGCCGGCAACGCCGCCGGCATCCTGCGCGCCGCCCGCATCCGGCCCGAGCGCACGGACGTGCGCATCGACGCCCCCCTGCCGGGCACGCTGGTGATCGAGGTCCTGGGCGGCCACGCCGGCCGCTGCACGGTCACCTACACGCAGGCCGCCGCCGCACACCGGCAGCCGATCATCTCCGCCGACAAGTCCGCCTGCTGAGCCGCGCGCCGGGCGCGGATTTACACTTACGCCGTAACGATCACCGCGAGACGCCATGGTCCCCCATCTCACCACCGCCCTCACCGGCCCCCTGCTGGACATCGAGCGCCACGTCATCGAGGCGATGCCGGACATCGAACACTGGTTCCGCAAACAGTGGCTGGCGCACCCCGCGCCCTTCTACACCTCGGTGGACCTGCGCAACGCCGGCTTCAAGCTGGCGCCGGTGGACGCCAACCTGTTCCCCGGCGGCTTCAACAACCTCAACCCGGAGTTCCTGCCGCTCTCGCTGCAGGCCGCGCAGGTGGCGGTGGAGAAGATGTGCGTGAGCGCCAAGCGCTTCCTGCTGATCCCCGAGAACCACACGCGCAACATGTTCTACCTGCAGAACGTCGCCGCGCTGGCGGACATCGTGCGCAAGATCGGCCTCACCGTGCGCATCGGCAGCCTGATCCCCGACCTCGTCGACCCCCTGACCCTGGACCTGCCGGACGGCGGCCGGCTCACCCTCGAGCCGATCGCGCGCGAAGGTGACCGCATCCTCATCAAGGGCCGTGGCGGCGAGCCGGACTTCGATCCCTGCGCGATCCTGCTCAACAACGACCTGTCTGCCGGCATCCCGACGATCCTCCAGGGCCTCGCCCCCTCGCAGACCCTGCTGCCGCCCCTGCACGCGGGCTGGTGCACGCGGCGCAAGTCGCTGCACTTCAGCGCCTACGACGAGGTGGCGCGCAACTTCGCCGCGCTCGTCGACATCGACCCTTGGCTGATCAACCCGTATTACGCCAATTGCGGCGAGGTGGACTTCCACGCGCGCAAGGGCGAGGAGTGTCTGGCCGAGAAGGTCGAGGAGGTGCTGGCGCGAACGCGCGCGAAGTACCGCGAATACGGCATCGACCGCGAGCCCTTCGTCATCGTCAAGGCGGACGCCGGCACCTACGGCATGGGCATCATGACCGTGAAGTCCGCCGAGGACGTGAAGGACCTCAACCGCAAGGCGCGCAACAAGATGGCCGTGGTGAAGGAGGGCCTGGCGGTCAGCGACGTGCTGATCCAGGAGGGCGTGCCCACCTTCGAGAGCATCAACCAGGCGGTCGCCGAGCCGGTGGTCTACATGATCGACCACTTCGTGGTGGGCGGTTTCTACCGCGTGCACACCGGGCGCGGGGCGGACGAGAACCTCAACGCCCCCGGCATGCACTTCGTGCCCCTCGCCTTCGACGAGACGGGCAGCTTCTGCGACTGCGGCGCCCGCCCCGACGCACCGGTGAACCGCTTCTACACCTACGGCGTGATCGCCCGCCTCGCGGCGCTCGCCTCGGCACTCGAACTGGAGCGCACCGCGCCGGAGAAGGCCTGATGCAGCTCCTGTTCGTCGCCGACCCCCTCCACACCTTCAAGACCTACAAGGACAGCACCTACGCCATGATGCGCGAGGCGGCGCGGCGCGGGCACGGCCTCTCCGCCATGCTGGCCGAGGACCTGGCCTGGCGCGACGGGCGCGTCATGGGCCGCTGCCAGGCCATCGCACTGCTCCCCCTCCCCCAGCGGGGGAGGGCCGGGGAGAGGGCGGCCTCGCCAGAGGCCGATCCAGCGTCGGCAGGCTCGCAAACGTGTCCTGCGGACACGCCCTCTCCCGCCCCTGCGGGGCACCCTCCCCCGGCGGGGGAGGGGAAAGGCGCCTGGTTCACGGCCGATGAACCCGCCTGGCGCGACCTCGCGGAGTTCGACGCGGTGGTGATGCGCAAGGACCCGCCCTTCGACCAGGGCTACCTCACCGCCACCTGGCTGCTGGAGATGGCGGAGCGCCAGGGCGCGCGCGTGTTCAACCGGCCGCAGGCGCTGCGCGACTACAACGAGAAGCTGGCGATCGCGCGCTTTCCGGAATTCATCGCCCCCACCCTGGCGAGCGCCGACGCGGCCCTGATTCGCGCATTCCTCGCCGAACAGGGCGACATCATCGTCAAGCCGCTCAACGCCATGGGCGGCGCCGGCGTGTTCCGCCTGCGCCCCGGCGACCCCAACATCGGCAGCATCCTCGAGACCCTCACCCGCTACGGCGCGGAGACGGTGATGGCGCAGCGCTACCTGCCGCAGATCGCCGACGGCGACAAGCGCGTGCTGGTGATCGACGGCGAGCCCGTGCCCTACGCCCTCGCGCGCATCCCCGCGCAGGGCGAGACGCGCGGCAACCTCGCCGCCGGCGGCACCGGCGTGGCGCGCCCGCTCACGCAACGCGACCGGGAGATCGCCCACGCCCTCGGCCCCACCCTGAAGGCCGCCGGCATCCTGCTCGCCGGCCTCGACGTGATCGGCGACTGCCTCACCGAGGTCAACGTCACCAGCCCCACCTGCTTCCAGGAGATCCACCAGCAGACCGGCTGCGACGTCGCGGCGTTGTTCGTGGACGCGCTGGAGAAGGGTGTCAGGGGGCAGGCGTGAGGGATGAGGCACAAGCGCGGGAACCCTCTCCCTTGAGGGGAGAGGGCAGGGTAAGAGTGGCAGGGCGGGCCTTGCCCGCCCCCCCCTCTCCCCAACCCCTCCCCCTCCAGGGGGGAGGGGCTTGTTTCCGCCTGCCCAGGCCTTACGCGTTCACCCTCCTCCTGACCCTCCTCGTCGGCCTCATCCTCGCCGGTTGCGGCGCCAAGGTGCACAGGCAGCAGTCCTACGTGTTCGGCACCCTGGTGGAGATCACGGTGTACGGCGAGGACGAGGCGAAGGCGCGGCGCGTCACCGACCAGGTGCTGAAGGACTTCGACGAGCTGCACCACACCCTGCACCCCTGGGAGCCGGGCACCCTGGAGCGGCTCAACGGCATCCTCGCCCTCGCCACGCCGCAGGCGCCGGCTCGTGCCTCCATGCCGCCCGGCGTGATCCCCATCCTGCAGGACGCGCAGCGCCTGTCCGCGCTCTCCGAGGGCCTGTTCAACCCCGCCATCGGCAACCTGGTGCGCCTGTGGGGCTTCCACTCCGACACCTTCGAGCCGCGCCTGCCCGACCCCGCCGCGGTCGCCAGGCTGGTCGACGCCAGGCCGGGCATGGCCGACCTGCAGTTCGACGGCCTCACCCTGATCGGCCACAACCCGGCGGTGCGCATCGACCTGGGCGGCTACGCCAAGGGCTATGCCCTCGACCTCGCGGCCGCCTATCTGAGGAGCCAGGGGGTCAAGAACGCCCTCGTCAACATCGGCGGCAACGTCATGGCGCTGGGCGACAAGGGCGGCCGGCCGTGGAAGGTGGGCATCCAGCACCCGCGCCGCGCCGGCGCCCTGGCGGTGCTGGAGCTGCATGACGGCGAGGCGATCGGCACCTCCGGCGACTACCAGCGCTTCTTCGAATACCAGGGCAAGCGCTACTGCCACCTCATCGACCCGCGCACCGGCTGGCCCGCCGACCAGGCGCAGGCGGTGACCGTGATCGCCCATGGGCCGCACGCCGGCACCCTCTCGGACGTCGCCAGCAAGCCCCTGTTCGTCGCCGGCCCTGCGGACTGGCGGCGTCTCGCGGCGAAGATGGGCGTGGCCGAGGTCCTGTTCGTCGCCGCCGACGGCCAGGTCAGCGTCACCCGCGCGCTCAACCGGCGCCTGGCCTGGGAGAAACCGGTTCCCCAAATCCGCGTCGTGGAGTAAAAGGCGCTAACAAAAAGAAAGAGGAGCTGCCGATGTACACATGGAAGAGCTATTTCGTCATCCAGGCGGATTACCAGCACTGGGCCAACGAGGTCCTCTTCGACGCCCTGGACCACCTGCAGCCGGACGTGATCGGCAGCGACCAGGGCCTGTTCTTCAAGAGCATCCACCACACCGTCGACCACATGCTGGTGGTCAGCCAGTCCTGGCTGGCGCGTCTCAAGGGCGAGGCCTTCTCGCCCGACTACAAGACCATCAACCACCCGGACTGGCGTGAGTTGAAGATCGCCCTGCGCAGGGAGGTCCGGCACCTGCAGGACTGGCTGGCGGCGCGACCGGACGAGTTCTTCGACGCGCACTGCCGCTTCACCAGCGGCGACGGCAAGCCGCGCGAGATGTGGGTGCGCGACGTGCTCTCGCACCTGTTCACGCACTACGCGCACCACCGTGGCCAGGTCTCCTCCGTCGTCACCCGTCTCGGCGGCCCCTGCCCGGAGATGGACTTCGTCTACTACCGGCGCGAGATGAGCAAGATCCTCAGCGAGGCTCAGCAAGCAAAGGCGTGATCAGGTCGTCCAGCCGGCCGGCGTGCACCTGGCCGCTGATCTTGTGGCGGATGCGCCCGCGGCGGTCGATGATGAACGAGGTGGGCAGGCGGTCGACGCCGCCGAACGCGGCATCCACGCCGGGCGCGGCGAGCGGCGCCGGGAAGGTGTAGCCCTCGTCTTTCATGAACGTGTCCACCTCGTGCTGGGTTTTATCCAGGCTGTAGGCGACAATCGCGAAACCCTCCGCCTTGTGCGCCTGGTAGAAGGCCTGCATGGCCGGCATCTCGTGGCGGCAGTACGGGCACCAGGTGGCCCAGAAGTTGACCAGCACCACCTGCCCCCGCAAGTCCGCCAGGCTATGCCCCGGCGTGGTCGGCACCGCCGGCGCCGCCTGGTCCAGCTCGCTCACCCAGGCGGGCGGGCGGAACCACAGGTAGGCGATGAGGCCCAGCAGGACCAGCGTCACCGGGCCGGGAACGAATTTCTTGAGGAACGCCTTTGTCAGCATCGGACAAACCCAAACGTAAGACCCTCGGCATCAAACCCGAAGCCGGGGAGGAGAAGCAAGCGCCGGGCAAGTCGCGCGCGCCGGTACGCGGCCGCCACCTGCCCGGCGCGGCGCGCACGCGCAGCAAGGCGGCAGCCGAGGAACGCCAGCCGCCGCGCCGTCCC
>JBFMHC010000045.1:0-3721 GCA_040751755.1 Pseudomonadota bacterium | reverse complement strand
GATCGGTGCGGCGGGCCGCAGCGGCGGGGCACGCCAGACGGGGCTGTATTTCGAGGTCCGGCGTGGCGGTCAGCCGATCAACCCCGCCCGCTGGGCCGCCATGAAGGGCGGGTAGGGTCGGGACAGGTTTAGCCGCCGCTGATAGACTCTCGGCAACAGGTTTTTCGCGCGGGCATGGCCCGCGCCCATGAGGAGTGAATTCCATGCAACAGCGTATGCGTGCCGCGGCCCTGGTGGTGACCGGTGTCGCCCTCGGCTTCGGGTTGACCTTCGGCGCAGGCGTGCTGGCGGAGCGCGAGGCCCCGGCCGCCGCGGTCGAGTCCCTGCCGATCAACGAGCTGCGTACCTTCACGGATGTCTACGCGCGCATCAAGGCGGACTATGTCGAGTCGGTGGACGACAAGACCCTGCTGACCCATGCCATCCGCGGCATGCTCGCCGGCCTGGATCCCCACTCCACCTACCTCGACCCCGAGGAATTCAAGGAACTGCAGGCGGGGACCAGCGGCACCTTCGGCGGTCTCGGGATCGAGGTTGGCATGGAGGATGGCTTCGTCAAGGTCATCGCGCCCATCGACGACACCCCGGCCCAGCGTGCCGGCCTGCAGGCGGGCGATTTGATCATCCGCCTGGACGACAAACCGGTGCAGGGGATGACCCTGAACGATGCGGTCAAGCTGATGCGCGGCGAGCCGGGCACCAAGATCAAGCTGACGGTGGTGCGCAAGGGCCTGGAAAAGCCGCTGGAGCTGACCCTCGAGCGCGCCGTGATCCGGGTCAAGAGCGTCAAGAGCCGGGTGCTCGAACCGGGCTACGCTTATGTGCGCATCACCCAGTTCCAGTCGCAGACCGGCGAGCAGCTGCGTCAGGTGCTCGAGGATCTGCAGAAGCAGGCGGGTGGCAAGCTCAAGGGGCTGGTGCTGGACCTGCGCAACAACCCGGGCGGCGTGCTGCAGGCCTCGGTGAGCGTGGCCGATGCCTTCCTGGATGACGGCCTGGTGGTGTACACCGATGGCCGGGTGAAGGACGCCAAGCTGCGCTACAGCGCGCATCCGGGCGACCTGCTCAATGGTGCGCCGATGGTGGTGCTGGTCAACGGCGGTTCGGCCTCGGCCTCCGAGATCGTTGCCGGGGCCCTGCAGGACCACAAGCGCGCGATCATCATGGGCAGCAAGACCTTCGGCAAGGGCTCGGTGCAGAGCATCCAGGAGCTGGCCAACGGTGGCGCGGTGAAGCTCACCACCTCCCGTTATTACACCCCCTCCGGCCGCTCGATCCAGGCCGAGGGCATCGTCCCGGATATCCTCCTGCCGCAGATCACGGTCGACAAGGTCGAGATGGATGATCATCGCCTCAAGGAGGCCGATCTTTCCCGCCATCTCGACAACGGCAACCGGCCGGGCAGCGGCGCGGCGAAGCCCGCCGACGTGGTCAACGGCGAGGACGGCAAGCCGCTGGCGCAGAGCGACTTCGCCCTGTTCGAGGCCCTGAACATGCTCAAGGGCATGGTCATTCTCGGCACCCGCTAAGGAGGTCGCCATGCCACGCGTCCTGGTACCCCTCGCCCCCGGCTTCGAGGAGCTGGAGGCCATCTCCATCACCAACATCCTGCGCCGCGCCGGGATCGAGGTGCTGACCGCCGGGCTGCAGCCGGGGCCGGTGCGGGCGGCGCGTGGCACGGTCCTCGTGCCGGATACGAGCCTCGACCAGGTTCTGCATGAGGACTTCGACCTGGTCGTCCTGCCCGGCGGCCTGCCGGGGGCGGACAACCTGCGCGACGACCCGCGGGTGCTGCACATCCTGCAGCGCACCCATGCCGAGGGGCGGCTGGTCGGGGCGATCTGCGCCGCGCCCAAGGTGCTGGCCCATGCCGGGCTGCTGCATGGGCGTCGGGCGACCCATTATCCCGGCGCCCTGAACGCCGAGGAGCTGGCCGGCATGACGGACAGCTCCGCCGCGATCGAGCTGGATGACCGCATCATCACCTCGCGTGGTCCTGGAACGGCCATGGACTTCGCCCTGGCGTTGGTCGAGCAGCTCATGGGGCGCGCCAAGCGCGACGAGGTGGAGGCTGGACTGGTTCGCTGACCCCGGCCTGCGTCTGAAACACAACGCCCCGCACGATGCGGGGCGTTGTCGTTTTTGGCAGGGCGGTCAGCGGTTGGTCGGGGGGGTGGCGCTGATCTTGTGGATGGCAAGATCCGCCCCCTCGTATTCCTGTTCCTGGTCCAGCCGCAGGCCGACCATCTTCTTCAGCGCGCCATAGACCGCAAGGCCGCCGAGCAGGGCGAGGGCGATGCCGAGCAGGGTCCCGATGAGCTGGCTCATCAGGCTGACGCCGCCTGTGCCGCCCAGCGCCTCCAGGCCGAAGATGCCGGCGGCGATGCCGCCCCAGGCCCCACACAGGCCATGCAGTGGCCATACGCCGAGCACATCGTCGATCTTCCAGCGGTTCTGGGTGATGGTGAACAGGGCCACGAACAGGCCGCCCGCGATGGCGCCGGTCATCAGTGCACCGAGGGGGTGCATCAGGTCGGAGCCCGCGCAGACGGCCACCAGGCCCGCGAGCGGACCGTTGTGGACGAAGCCGGGGTCGTTCTTGCCCGCGACCAAGGCCGCGAGGATGCCGCCCACCATGGCCATCAGCGAGTTGAGCGCGACCAGGCCGGAGACGGCCTCCACGGTCTGCGCGGACATCACGTTGAAGCCGAACCACCCCACGGTCAGGGTCCAGGCCCCGAGCGCAAGGAAGGGGATGCTCGACGGCGGGTGGGCGGTCATGCCGCCCTTCTTGCCATAGCGTCCCATGCGCGGCCCGAGCAGCAGCACGGCGGCGAGCGCCACCCAGCCACCGAAGGCATGCACCACCACCGAGCCGGCGAAGTCATGGAACTTGGCGCCGAAGCTCGCCGCAAGCCACTCCTGCACACCGTACGCGCCATTCCACATCATGCCTTCGAACAGCGGATAGAACAGGGCGACGAGGATGAAGGTCGCCCCAAGCTGAGGGTAGAAGCGTGCGCGCTCGGCAATGCCGCCGGAAACAATGGCGGGGATGGCGGCGGCGAAGGTCAAGAGGAAGAAGAACTTGACCAGGCCATAGCCGTGCTCGGCGGACAGTGCCTGTGCGCTCTGCCAGAAGTCCACGCCATAGGCGAGCGGGTAGCCGATGAAGAAATAGGCGAGGGTCGCCACGGCGAAATCGCCCATGATCTTCATCAGTGCGTTGACCTGGTTTTTCTCCCGCACGGTGCCGACCTCGAGAAAGGCGAAGCCTGCGTGCATGGCCAGCACCATCGCGGCGCCGATCAGCAGGAAAAAGACGTCCATACCGGTGGGTGTCATGGGCAACCTCACGAACAAAAACAACGAGGGGGCTGCTTAAGCAATAAGCGCGCCACCCAAAGGAGGATCGGAAAAAAGCCTTCCCGGGCTTTTTCAGATCGGCATGTTGCGAAATACATTCGCGAAGGGGGCGCCTTGAGAATATAGCGCGCACAAAAAAGGCGCCCACAAATGGGGCGCCTGCATCATTGCGGGGCTTTCGGCCCCGTGTGGTAGGGAGGTTACTCGACGCGTTCGCCGTGCAGGGCGGTGTCGAGGCCTTCGCGTTCCTGCTCCTCGCTGACACGCAGGCCCATGACCATGTCGATCACTTTGAGGATGACGAAGGTCAGTACCGCGACGTAGACGACGGTGATGGCGACGCCGACGATCTGGG
>JBFMHC010000044.1:0-129608 GCA_040751755.1 Pseudomonadota bacterium | reverse complement strand
CGCACGCTTGCGGGTGCGCTTGGCGCGCAGCTCAAAGCCCGTATACATCGGCGCCTCCAGACTCATCTGCTTCATGTCGCTATTGTCCCATCCCGGCAGTCTGGCAGGAAGGTTTTGCAGACCTTCCCTAGCGCCCAATAACGCCATTCAGCCTTTCAAGGAACACCCCATGAAATCCAGTATCACTTCTGCCCTGCTGATCTCTGCCGCGGTCTATCTTTCCGGCTGCGCCTCACCCGCACGCGTCGACAGCATGACGGTTGCCGGGAAACCGGAGCAGCGTATTGCTGCCTCCCCGCTGCGCGACAATCTGGCGATCAAGGATGTAACCGGCGGCAAGGAAACCAATCCAATGTGGAAATCCAACATCGGCAGCCCTGAATTCGAGGCTGCCTTGGAGAGTTCCCTGCGCGCCGTTGGCTTGTTGGCCCCCAGGCAGGGCGGGCGGTATACCCTCACTGCCCACATGGAAAACGTCGATCAGCCGTTCATCGGCCTGAGCATGACCGTGACCGCCTCGGTGCGTTACATGGTCGTTGAACGGTCTACGGGCAAGGAGATCTTCAACAAGGTCATCTCCGTGCCTTATACCGCTAGCGTTAGCGATGCATTCCTTGGAGTTGAGCGACTGAGACTCGCAAACGAAGGCGCCATCAGGGAAAACATCAGCGGGCTTATCGACGAGCTGTTCCGCATGGATATCAAGAACGTCTCCGTGAATTAATCATCCGGCTTGATATCGAGCCCAAGGCATGTCGCTGGAACAGTAAGGGCGTGAGCCCGGTTCCATGACATGCCGAAGCGATCTTTCTCTCCCCCGCCCTACCCCACCATCTCCACCCCCGGCGCGGCGCTCTTCCGCCACGGCGCGGGGGTGCGCACCGCGTCCCACACCGGGCTTTCCATGGCCAGGGCGAGCTGGCGCGCCAGCTCCAGCATGCCGGTGTAGCCGGCGTAGGCGAATTCGCGTTCCTGGTTGATGTCGAGGAAGGGGATGCGTGCCTTCAGCGCGGTGTACATGTTGCGACCGCCGGCGATGAGGATGTCGGCGCCGTATTCCTCGACGATGCCGATCAGGGCCTTGGGGCTGCCGTCGGTGATCATCTTGGTCTTCTCGCCCATGATCTCGCGGATGCGCGCCTTGTCCTCCTCGGTGGACTTGTTGGTGCCGGTGGCGACCACCTCCATCCCCAGAGGAGTTAAAAGGGGACAGACCACGTTTCCCCGGCCTTTAATTCTTCATACATCCAGGCCGGATCGATATCCGCCCCGTTGGGCCATGTGACGACGCCCAATTCCAATCGCGCCTGCTCGAACATGGCCAGTTCCTTAAGCCCTGCAAAAACACCGCAATCATGCGCGGTGGCTACCCCGGACAGGTCGACGATGCCATTGGTGCCGTCCATGAAGGTCACCGCCAGACGATAGCCGGGCAAGATCGACAGGGCCTTGATCCGCCAGGGGGCGGAGGGCGTTACTCCAGGGGCTTGATGCGTTTCGGGAGTTGCTTGGATTGACATAGCGTCCAGTCCTCCATCAGTTCGTCGCGGTGCTCTTCCGCCCATTCAATCGTCAGCAATGGTTAATGGTTTTCACCTCACAGGAATGACAATAGGGGAGACAGCCTCCCATTCCAACTTGAGCCCCCATGCAACCGGAAATCAAACCCCTGATCCCCGAGGCCGAATTCGACACGCCCGAGCGCTGCTTCATCAACGAGCTCTCCAACAGCGATGCGGACCCGGGGCTTTCCATCGCCCGCGCGCGCGTGGCGCCGGGGGTGACGACGCGCTGGCATCGTCTGCATGGCACGGCGGAGCGCTACGTGGTGCTTGCCGGGCGCGGGCGGGTGGAGGTGGGGGACCTGCCGGCGCAAGAGGTGGGGCCGGGCGACGTGGTGCTCATCCCGCCCGGCTGCCGGCAGCGCATTGCCTGCCTGGAGGCGGAGGAACTGGTCTTTCTCGCCCTCTGCACGCCGCGCTTCAGGCCCGAGGCCTATGAGGACATCAACCCGGAGCCTATGCCGCCGGCGCGATGAACGCGGGCTTCCACACAGCGTTCAGGAATGTCTGGCTCGCATGCGAGCCTGAAGACATTAGGCACACACCGGCGTAACATGCCCCCATGAAACCATTTCGCTGGAATGCCGAGAAAAATGAACTGCTCAAGGATGAGCGAGGCATTTCATTTGAACGCATTGTTGTCGCCATCGAGGCCGGTGGGTTATTGGACATATTGGCTCACCCGAACCAGGCGAAATATCCCAGACAGCGCGTTCTTGTCGTCGCGTGCGACAACTATGCGTACTTGGTGCCGTTTGTCGAAGAGGAGGACTATTTCTTCCTCAAGACCGTGATCCCGAGCCGAAAGGCGGCACGGGACTACCTGAGTGAAGGTGAAGCCGATGCCGAAGATTGACGACGACGAACTTGAAATCCTGACTGCCTACGAGAAAGGCCAATTGAAGTCCGTGGCGACCAAGGCCGAGCTCGCGAGGTTCAAGGCCGCGGCGCGTGCCACCGCAGCAAAGGATAGGCGCGTCAATATCCGCCTTTCCTCTGGGGATCTGAGCGATATCCAAGTCAAGGCCCTGGAGGAAGGCGTGCCGTACCAAACCCTGATTGCAAGCGTCCTCCACAAGTACGTCACCGGACGCCTTGCCGAACAGCCCAGCCCCTCGGCGCAGTCCCACAAGACCGCCGCGAAGCGCCGCGTCACCTCTGACAATTAGGTGCGGCCACGGGCCGGGATACTGGCAACGCACTGGCCCCCGGCCTGCGCCGGGGTGACGCCGTGGTCAGCGTACCCCCCGCCCTACCCCACCATCTCCACCCCCGGCGCGGCGCTCTTCCGCCACGGCGCGGGGGTGCGCACCGCGTCCCACACCGGGCTTTCCATGGCGAGGGCGAGCTGGCGCGCCAGCTCCAGCATGCCGGTGTAGCCGGCGTAGGCGAACTCGCGTTCCTGGTTGATGTCGAGGAAGGGGATGCGTGCCTTCAGCGCGGTGTACATGTTGCGACCGCCGGCGATGAGGATGTCGGCGCCGTATTCCTCGACGATGCCGATCAGGGCCTTGGGGCTGCCGTCGGTGATCATCTTGGTCTTCTCGCCCATGATCTCGCGGATGCGCGCCTTGTCCTCCTCGGTGGACTTGTTGGTGCCGGTGGCGACCACCTCCATCCCCAGGTCCTGCAGGGCGGAGACGATGGACCAGGACTTCACGCCGCCGGTGTAGAGCAGCACCTTCCTGCCGCGCAGGCGCTGGCGCCAGGGTTCCAGGGCGGCATTAATCCTCGCCTCCTCGCGCGCGATCATGGCCTCGACGCGGGCGGTCAGGTCCGCGTCGCCGATCAGGCGGGCGAACTCGCGGAAGGCGAAGGAGGTGTCCGTGACGCCGTAGAAGCTGCCCTCGAAGAAGGGGATGGCGTACTTGTCCTGCATCTTGCGCGCGACGTTGAGCAGGGCCTTGGCGCACACCACCATGTTGACCTCGCCGCGGTGCATGGTCTGCACCTCGTGGAAGCGCGAGTCGCCGGAGAGGGTGGCGAGGATGCGGATGCCGACCTCGTCGAACAGCGGCAGCACGTGCCAGAACTCGCCGGCGATGTTGTATTCGCCGATCAGGCTGACGTCGTGCACCTTGACGCCGGGGCGCTGCGCCTCGGGCGGCACCGGGTCGGGCTCGCGCGTGCCGATCACGTGCTTGAACATGGCCTCGCCGGCGAGCCGGTTGCCGAGGTTCTTGGTGCCGTAGAAGCCGGCGGCGTCCACCGGCACCACGGGCGTGCCCCAGCGCTGCGTGGCCTCCTTGCACACCGCCTCGAAGTCGTCTCCCACCAGGGCGGGCACGCAGGTCTGGTAGACGAACACGGCGGCGGGGGAATAGCTGTCGATGGCCTGCTTGATGGCGTGGAACAGGCGCTTCTCGCCGCGCCCCATGATCACGTCCTGCTCGGTGAGATCGGTGGTCATGCCGATCTTGTACAGCGCCGGGCCGGAGGTGCGGGTGCCGCGGTTGTCCCAGCTGGAGCCGGCGCAGGCGATGGGGCCGTGCACGATGTGGGCGACGTCGGCGATGGGCAGCAGGGCGATCTGCGCGCCGTCGAACGAGCAGCCGCCGGCGGTGGCACCCGGCTTGGGCTTGGCGCAGCCGGACTTGGTCTTGGCGTTGTGCGCGCAGGCGGGTTCGTTGAGGGCTTCGGCGATCTGTTTGGCGGTCTGCATGATGGCGGCTCGAAACGTGGGTCACTCAGGATTTGCAAGCCGCATGCCAGGCGCAAGCCATTGAATCCATTGCCGCACGGCGCGCGAATGTGGGGTTTGCGACAGGCACCCTACAGGCCGGCCTACACGGCGTAGGGCGCCTTCATCCAGCCGATCAGCAGGCGCGTGTCGAGTTCCGGCAGGTAGCTGAAGCCGGCGTCCAGGTCGCGTGCCAGGGCATAGGCGATGTCGCGCGGCACCAGGCCGCCGGCGACCATGTGGAAGTACCAGGCGCCGGGGTAGCCGGCGGCGCGGTCGAAGGCGTGCACCTGGTCGGCCAGGGCCAGGCCGCTGCTGCCGGCCTCCCAGTGGAAGGGCTTGAGCTTGCGCGCGTGCCGCGACACCGGCGTGGCCGAGACCGCGGCGTTGCGGAAGCGGTCGACGTGCTCGCGCAGGCCCAGCAGCCAGTGGTCGCAGAAGCGCTCCTGGCCCTCCCGCACGCCCCACTCCTGCAGGAAGCGCGCGAGCGGGCCCGGCGTGCCCTCCGGCTGCGGCTGGCGCAGCACCACCTGGCGCAGGTCGCTGAGGCGGCGGAAACGGTAGCGTGGCGCGCCCACCGGCTGCGCGTCGAGCGGCGTGGGGGCGAGCGGCTCCAGCAGTTCGGCGAGGTCGTAGGGCGGCGCGTCCGGGTTGACGAGGTAGCGGTCCAGGGTCTCCTGCACCTCCTCCACCTCCAGTTGCAGGAAGTCCGCGGGGCCGGGGCCGAAGGGGGCGACGAAGTAATGCGTCTTGCCGGCATGGCGCGTGACCATGAGGTCCTGGCCGAGCAGGGACTCCAGCCATTCGCCTACGTCGCCGGCGGCGGCCGCCTCGCCCTCCGCCCAGGACTCCAGGTCGTCCGTCAGGCGTTCGCCGTCGCTGCGCAACACGCCGCCGGGGCGGTACCAGCCGCCGCGCGTGAGGGCGAAGCGGAACTCGCACGCCGGCATGAGGGCGCGCGCGCGTTCCAGCAGCAGGCTGTGGTGCGGGCGCGGCGGCAGCGTGGCGATCTCGGCGATGAAGCGTTGCAGGGTCGGCTCGTCGGGCGGGCAGGCGTTCATGGGGATTCCTCAGTCTTCCAACAGGTGTCCGCTCAGGCGCGCGCGCGCCACCTCGCGCACGTCGGCCTCCGGGTCGTCGATCAGCACCACCAGCGCCTCGCGCGGGGCGCGGCGAGCGGCGTGCAGGCGCACCAGCCAGTCCGCGTCGGCCAGCAGGTTGGCGGCCAGCTCCGGCAGGGCGCGCTCGGCGACGATGCGCCGCACCTCCTCGTCGGCATCCCGGGCCAGCGGGCCGAGCGCGAAGGCGGGGAGGTGGCGCGCCACTTCCTTGCGCACCTCCCGCTCCGGGTCGTCGGCCATGCGCGGCAGCTTGCCGTGCGGCAGCCGCCGCGCCACCTGCACGCGCACCTGGTAGTCCGGGTCGTGCATCATCCGGGCCAGATGCGCGGGCGGCATGCGCGCCGCGACGGTGATGCGAACCTCCCTGTCCGCGTCGTTGATCATGGCCAGCAGGTCATTGCCCACCAGCCGCAGGGCCACCGCGCGCCGCACCACCTCGTCGCGGTCGGCGACCAGGCGCGCGGCGGCCTCCTTCGGCGCATAGCGCACGGCGATGGCGCGCCGCTCCCAGAACGGGTCGTCCAGGTAGGATTCGGCGAATTCCGGGTTGCGGCGCATGAAGCGCTCGATCTGGCGCCCGCTCTCCGCCACCACGCAGATGTCGCCCGGCTCGCAGCGGCCCGCGGCGAGCAGGCTGTCGCGGTATGGGCAGGCCGTGCAATCCGCTTGCTTCGCCTGCACGGGCGCGAGGCCCCGCAAATGGTTGTGATTGGACATGTGGGCATTCCCCGGGGTGGCCTCCAGACAATGCAACCGCCATGCCAGCCGTGGGGCGGACGTAAGCGATTGATCTTGCTGAGAGGGCAACACGCAGCGAGCCGGCGGCCCCACAAAACCCGGATCGGCTTGTCGGGTTTGCTACAAGGCCGGGTGCTCAGTCCAGGCGTCGCCGCAGCACGCGCATGGCCGAGGGCTGGAAGCCGAGGCGGGCGTAGAAGTCGAGCGCCGGCTGGTTGGCCTGGTCGGCGAGCAGGGTGACGCGCGTCATGCCCTCCCCCGCCGCCCAGGCGAGGGCGTGCTCGACCAGCCGCCTGCCAAGGCCGAGCGCGCGATAAGGCGCGGCGACGATCACGTCCTCCAGCAGCAGGACGCGCCCGCCCTCGGCGGTGCTGACGGTGATGAGCGCATTGGCCATGCCCGCCACCCTGCCCTCCACAAGCGCCACGAACAGGCGGCCCAGCTCGGGGTGTTCGAGGATCAGGCGCAGGCCGGCGAGCTGCCTGTCGCGCTCGGGGACGAAGTCGCTCTCCAGGGTGAAGAGTTCGTGCAGCAGGTCCGCCAGGGCGGGCAGGTCCTCGGCGGTGGCGAAGTCGATGCGGGTTTTCGCGCTAGGTTCCACTGCTTATCCAATCAGGGCGACCGCCTTGATCTGCGCGTACACCACGGCGCCGGGGCGCAGCTCCAGGGCGTGCGCGGAGCGCCGCGTGAGGCGCGCCACCAGGGGCGACTCCCCCACCTTGAGCTTGACCAGGGCGAGCGCGGGGTGAGCGTCGTCGGCGATCTGCGCCACCACCGCCGGCAGGGTGTTGAGGATGCTGGTGCCGGTTTGGCGATGCAGTGCCAGGCTGATGTCGCGCGCGAGGATGCGCACGCGCACCGCCTCGCCCACGGCGTGGCCGCTGTCGCGCACCCAGACGCCGCCGCCGGCGAACTCCACGCGCGCCAGGTGCCACTGCGCGTCGCGCTCGGCGACGCGGGCGTCCAGCACCACGCCGGCGTCCTCGCCCAGGCGGATGGGCAGGTCCAGGCTGGCCAGGGTCTCGCCCAGCGGCCCGGCGGCGACGGCGCGACCGCCCTCCATGACCACCAGGTGGTCGGCCAGGCGCGCCACCTCGTCCGGGGCGTGGCTGACGTAGAGCACGGGGATCTCCAGCTCGCCGTGCAGGCGTTCCAGGTAGGGCAGGATCTCCTGCTTGCGCGCCAGGTCGAGCGCGGCGAGCGGCTCGTCCATGAGCAGGATCTCCGGGCTCACGGCGAGCGCGCGGGCGATGCCGACGCGCTGCCGCTCGCCGCCGGACAGGCGCTCCGGCTTGCGCTCCAGCAAGTGGCCGATACCGAGCAGCTCGATGGCCTGTTCCAGCGAGACCTTGTGCGGCGCGCTGCCGACGCGTTTGCGGCCGTATTCCAGGTTGCCTCGCACGCTCAGGTGCGGGAACAGGCTGGCCTCCTGGAACACGTAGCCGAGCGGGCGCCGGTAGGTGGGCACGAAGGTCCGCTCGTCCTGCCAGACCGCCTCGCCGAAGCGGAGGCTGCCGACGGGCGCGCGTTCCAGGCCGGCGATGCAGCGCAGCAGCGTGGTCTTGCCGGAACCGGAATGGCCGAACAGGGCGGTGACGCCGCGCCCCGGCAGGTCGAGGTCGACATCCAGGGCGAAGCCGGGCCAGTCGAGCTGGAAGCGGGCGTGGATGGTGTTGGCCGTGTCGTTGGCCGTGTCCTTGCCCGTGCTCATCGCCGCCCCCGCGTCGGGTTGAAGTGGTACAGGGCCCACAGGACGAGGAAGGAGAACACCACCATCAGCGCGGCGAGGCCGTGCGCCTGGCCGTATTCCAGCGCCTCGACGTGGTCGTAGATCTGCACCGAGACGACGCGCGTCTGCTCGGGGATGTTGCCGCCGATCATCAGCACCACGCCGAACTCGCCCACGGTGTGGGCGAAGCCGAGCACCGTGGCGGTGAGGTAGCCCGGCCGCGCGAGCGGCAGGACGACGCTGAAGAAGGCGTCGACGGGCGAGGCGCGCAGGGTCGCCGCCGCCTCCAGCGGCCGCTCGCCGATCGCCTCGAAGGCGTTCTGGATCGGTTGCACCACGAACGGCAGGGAATAGAACACCGAGGCCACCACCAGGCCGGCGAAGGTGAAGGGCAGGAGGCCGAGGCCGAGCGCCTGGGTGAACTGCCCCACCGGTCCGTTCGGCCCCATCGCCACCAGCAGGTAGAAGCCGATCACCGTGGGCGGCAGGACGATGGGCAGGGCCACCACCGCGCCCACCGGCCCCTTCCACATGGAGCGCGTGCGCGCCAGCCACCAGGCGATGGGCGTGCCGAGGACCAGCAGCAGGACGGTGGTGACGGTGGCGAGCTTGAGGGTGAGCCAGAGGGCGGCGAGGTCGGCGGGCGAGAAGTCCATGCAGTCAGAGGTCGTAGCCGTAGGACTGGATGATGGCCTTGGCCTGGCTGCCTTTCAAATAGTTCATCAACGCCGTGGCGGCGGGATTGCCCTGGCCGTTGGCCAGGATCACCGCGTCCTGGCGGATGGGGGCGTGCAGGCTGGCCGGGACGACCCAGGCGGAGCCGCTGGAGATCTGGCCGTCCTTCATCACCTGCGAGAGCGCGACGAAGCCCAGTTCCGCGTTGCCGGTGCCGACGAACTGCCAGGTCTGGGCAATGTTCTCGCCCAGCACGAACCTGGGCGCCAGGGTCTGCGCCAGGCCGAGGCGGGTCAGCACCTCCATGGCCGCGCGGCCATAGGGCGCGAGCTTGGGGTTGGCGAGCGCCAGGCGCTTGAAGCCGGCGCCCTTCAGGACCTCGCCCTTGGCATCGACGACGCCCGGCCGTGCGGACCAGAGGGCGAGCCGGCCGGTGGCGTAGGTGAAGCGGCTGCCGGGCACGATCGCCCCTTCCTGTTCGAGACGGGCGGGCGTCTCGTCGTCGGCGGAGAGGAAGACCTGGAACGGCGCGCCGTTGCGGATCTGCGCGTAGAACTTGCCGCTGGAGCCGAACGACAGGGCGGCCTTGTGGCCGGTGGCCCGCTCGAATTCCGCGGCGATGCGCTGCATGGGCGCGGTGAAGTTGGCGGCCACCGCCACCTGCACCGTCGCGGCGGCGCCGGCGAGCGGCATGAGGCAAAGGCACAGCAGGGTCAGGGCGCGCAGCATGGTCGGTATTTCCGTGTGGAAGGCGCGATTGTAGCGAGCGGCCGCCCCCTATTCGTCGTCGATGGTGGCGACGACGATGCCGGTGGCGGCATCCGGCTCGCTGGTGAAGGCGACGCAGTGCGAGGCATTGCTGACCAGGTAGAGGTGGAAGCCCTGCCCTTCGTGGGCGGGCTTGAGGCGCGCGGGCACATCATCCTCGCCGCAGAAGGTGAAGTGGATGCCGGGCCATTCGCGGCGCAGGTGCGCCATGCCGGCCTCGCTCAGGTCGATCTCGCCGGCGCGCGCGGCGACGCCCTCCAGGGTGGCCACGTCGATCATGCCGCCTCCTCCTCGTCCTCGGCGAAGCGAGCCAGGGACTTGGCCTCGACGCCGAGGATCTTCGCCAGCCAGGGCGGCGGCGCGTCGAGCGTGGCCTGCAGGCGCGCGAGCGCCTCGGTGGCCGGGCCGGGCTGCGGGAACTTGATCGGGTGCACGCCGGCGCGCACCACCTTGGCGGCGGCCGGGCCGCCGATCGACTGCACGTAGACGATCTGGCAGTCGTTGATGAGTTCGGCGCGCGCGACGTTCTTGTCCTCCGCCTCGTCCGCCAGCCGGGTGGGACGCACGTCCACCAGCTTCACGGCATCCTTGCCCACCTGGTAGACGAGGAAGCGGGTGCTGGAACCGAAGTGGCCGTCGAGGTTGGCGGCGCTGTTGGAGGCGACCGCGACGCGCAGGCTGCCGGGCATCTCGCCCTCGCCGTAGGCCTCGGGCCGGGGCACGCCGGCGTCGGCGTCGCCGCCGAGGTTGCCTGCCTCGCCCCAGAGGTAGCGCACCGCCAGCTTGATGCTGGCCATGTCCTGGTCCGGCTCCACCGTCTCCTCGCCGCTCAGCACCAGCTTGAGGTCGGCGACGGTAATGGCGGCGAGCTTGCCCTCGTCGAGCGGCAGGCCCAGCTTGTCGGCGAGCTTGAGGGTGAAGGCGCGCGGGTCCACGTCCTCCAGCGCCCTGGCGGCGAGGGCGATGCGCAGTGCCGCGCCTTTGGTGATGGTGCTCATGATGGGCTCCTGTTGCCCCCCCTCTCCCACCGGGAGAGGGGCCGGGGGTGAGGGAACCCGGCTTGCATCCATCCACCGTTGCTCCCTCTCCCCGGCCCTCCCCCGCAGGGGGAGGGGGAAGGGGTTACGCCGCGAGCGGCACGATGCAGTCGTCGACCGGGCACAGCTTCACGCATTGCGGCTTGTCGAAGTCGCCTTCGCATTCCGTGCAGGTGTCCGGGTTGATGACGTACACGCCCTTCTTGGGCTTGATGGAGGTGGTGGGGCACTCCGGCTCGCAGTCGCCGCAGGAGGTGCACAGGGTGGGGTCGATCTTCAGTGCCATGATGATTTCCTCTGGTTCATTCCGCCGCATCCAGGCGCTTGGCGCGCACGGAGTAAGGCAGGCGCTCGGGCGCGGGCTGGGGGTCGATGAAATACGCACCGCCGTTGTTGAGCTTGATCTCGCCGCCCCACTTCTCCGGGGTGTCGAACTCCATCGAGGTGATGGTGTCCTCGAGATCGCGCTTGGGCAGGTAGAACACGTATTCGCCCTTGTCGCCGCGTCGAATCATGATGTTGGCCATGGTGGGTTCCTTGGTTTCCCTCCCTCTCCCACCGGGAGAGGGCCGGGGTGAGGGAGCGACGGTTGCGGGGTGCAAGCCGGGTTCCCTCTCCCCCAGCCCCTCCCCCGACGGGGGAGGGGAGCGGCATCAGCGGATCAGGTCGTAGTTGTAGTCGGTGGTACCCATGCCGCGGGTGTCGTCGTCCAGCCGCTCCAGCACGCTGTTCACCAGGGTGGTAAGCATCTGCATGGCGCCCTCGTACCCGTAGGTGGTCTGGCGGTGCAGGTGGTGGCGGTCGAAGATCGGGAAGCCGAGGCGGATCAGCGGCACCTCGAACTCCTTGCCCTTGTGCACGGTGTCGCGCTGCAGGTACTTGCCGTAGCTGTTGCCGATGAGGAAATCGGGCTTGTCGGTGAACAGCAGGGAGCGCAGGTGCCACAGGTCGGCGCCGGGGTAGGTCTTGCAGTTCACGCCGTAGGGCGAGGACTCCAGGATCTTCTTCATGGCCTTGTCCCACTTCTTGCCGCCGTTGTTGCAGACGATGTGGATCGGCTCGGCGCCCAGTTCGAGCAGGAACTTGGCCATGCCCATGACGAAGTCGGGATCGCCGTAGAGGGCGAAGCGCTTGCCGTGCAGCCAGGTGTGGCTGTCGGTCATCATGTCCACCAGGCGGCCGCGTTCCTTCTCCAGGGAGGCGGGGATGGGCTTGCCGGTGAGCTCGGAGACCTTCATCAGCCACTCGTCGGTCCACTCCAGGCCCATGGGGATGTTGAGCTTGGGCACTTCATGGGTCCAGGTGTTCTCGACGTATTTCTTGGTCTTCTCCAGCTGCATGGGCTGGAGCAGGAAGGTGGTCTTGGCGTTGGGGGCATCCTTGACCTCGTCCATGGTGGTGCCGCCGGCGTACATGCGGAACTGGCCGTCAGCGGGGGTATCCAGCACCTCGGTGGGGTCGGACAGGAAGGTGAAGGGCACGCCCATCTCGGTCAGCATGCGCTTGATCACCTTGTAGTTGCCCAGGTAGGTCTCGAAGCCCGGCACGATGTTGATCTTGCCGTTGCTGCCCACCGCCTTGCCTTCCATGTGGTTCAGCGTGAAGTAGCGG
The DNA here is from genome assembly GCA_040751755.1 of Pseudomonadota bacterium. Lineage (GTDB taxonomy): Bacteria > Pseudomonadota > Gammaproteobacteria > Burkholderiales > Thiobacillaceae > PFJX01. Next base: position 117,687 of record JBFMHC010000044.1, on the reverse strand, counting down.
GCGATGCCTTCGAACATGTTGTCCCAGCCGGTGACGTGGCTGCCCACGAAGCTGGGGGTGTGCGCGAAGGGGACCGGGTAGTCCTGGGGGATGTGGCCTTCCTTCTTGCTGTTGTTGATGAAGGCGTTCAGGTCGTCGCCGATCACCTCGGCCATGCAGGTGGTGGAGACGGCGATCATGTCCGGCTTGTACAGGGCCTTGGCGTTCTCCAGGCCGTCGAACATGTTCTTCTGGCCGCCGAACACCGCCGCGTCCTCGGTCATGGAGTCGGACACGCAGGAGATCGGCTCCTTGAAGTGGCGGTTGAAGTAGGTGCGGAAGTAGGCGACGCAACCCTGGGAGCCGTGCACGTAGGGCAGGGTCTTCTCGAAGCCCAGGGCGCACAGCACCGCGCCGAGCGGCTGGCAGGCCTTGGCGGGGTTGACGGTGAGCGCCTCGCGCTTGAAGTTGAGTTCCTGGTACTCAAGGGTGGTGGTCCACTGGAAGACCTCGTTGATCTTCTCGGTGGGAACCTTCTCCTCGAACATCTCCTGCTTGTTGGTCAGGGACTCCCTGTACTCCGGCTGACGGAACAGGGGGTACGACGGGACGATTTTCTCTACGACTTGCATGTTCATCTCCTTGCCAGCGCCACCCATCTGTGGACGTCGGCGTAAGGTTGATCGGCATTCACTCCCCTCTCCCACCGGGAGAGGGGCGGGGGGTGAGGGAACCCGGCTCGCGGATTCCAGCGTTGTTCCCTCACCCCATCCCTCCCCCGGAGGGGGAGGGGGTCGTTACGCGGCCTTGGCCAGGGGTTCGGCTTCCTCGGCGGACTTCTTCCACGGCGGCACCAACTTGCCCCAGCAGGGGTTGTTGAGCGTCATGTCCATGTCGCGCGCGAAGATGGCGAAGCCGTCGTAGCCGTGGTACGGGCCGGAGTAGTCCCAGCTGTGCATCTGGCGGAAGGGGATGCCCATCTTCTGGAAGATGTACTTCTCCTTGATGCCGGAGCCGATCAGGTCGGGCTTGACGCGCTTCACGAACTCCTCGAACTCGAAGCCGGTGACGTCGTCGTACAACAGGGTGGCGTTGCCCATCTCCTTGATGGTGCGGTCGTAGTCGTCGTTGTGGGCGAACTCGTAGCCGGTGCCGACGACTTCCATGCCCAGGTCCTCATACGAGCCGATGACGTGGCGCGGGCGCAGGCCGCCGACGTACAGCATCACGCGCTTGCCGGTAAGGCGGGGCTTGTACTTCTCGATCACGGCGTCGACCATGGGCTGGTACTTGGCGATCACCTCCTCCGCCTTGGCCTTGATGCTGTCGTCGAAGAACGCGGCGATCTTGCGCAGCGACTCGGCGATCTTGGTGGGGCCGAAGAAGTTGTATTCCATCCAGGGGATGCCGTACTTCTCTTCCATGTGCCGGCTGATGTAGTTCATCGAGCGGTAGCAGTGCAGCAGGTTGAGCTTGGCCTTGGGGGTGTTCTCCATCTCGGCCAGGGTGCCGTCGCCGGACCACTGGGCGATCACGCGCAGGCCCATCTCCTCCAGCAGGATGCGGGAGGACCAGGCATCACCGCCGATGTTGTAGTCGCCGATGATGGAGACGTCGTAGGGGGTGGACTCGAAGGGCTTGTTGTCGCGCTTGTCCAGGACCCAGTCACGGATCGCGTCGTTGGCGATGTGGTGGCCGAGCGACTGGGACACGCCGCGGAAGCCTTCGCAACGAACCGGCACGACGGGCTTGCTGATGGCGGCGGAGCCCTTCTTGGAGACCGCCTCGATGTCGTCGCCGATCAGGCCGATGGGGCACTCGGACTGGACCGAGATGCCCTTGTGCAGGGGGAACAGGCCCTCGATCTCCTCGATGATCTTGGCCAGCTTCTTGTCGCCGCCGAAGACGATGTCCTTCTCCTGGAAGTCGGAGGTGAAGTTCATCTCGGCGAAGGTGTTCACGCCGGTGGTGCCGACGTAGTAGTTGCGGCGGCCGGCGCGGCTGTATTGGCCGCAGCCCACGGGGCCGTGGGAGATGTGGATCATGTCCTTGATGGGACCCCACACCACGCCGCGCGAACCGGCATAGGCACAGCCGCGGATGGTCATCACGCCGGGCAGCGACTTGCGGTTGGAGGTGATGCACTTCTTGGACTGCTCGATGCTCTGGTCGTTGACCGCCAGGTGCTTGGCGCGGTCCTTCTGGGCCTTCTCGGGATAGACCTCGAGCACCTCGGCGATGAGGGCTTCGGTCTCTTCACGCGTCAGGTTCGACATTTCGTTCTCCTTTCACGCCGCCGCCAATCCGCGGACGGCATGTTGGGTTGGTGACTCCCCTCCCCCTGCGGGAGAGGGGCTTCAACATCAGGCGGCAGCGGCAGCGGCCAGTTGCTCGGCGGTCTGGCCGACGATGGACTCGTCTTCCTCTTCCATGATGCCGAACTCCATCAGCAGGTCTTCCAGCTCATCCATGGTCACCGGGGTGGGGATGTTCAGGTTCCTGTTGCTGATGACCTTCTGCGCCAGGGCACGGTACTCGTCGGCCTGCTTGGCCTTCGGGTCGTACTCGATCACGGTCATGCGGCGGATCTCGGCGTGCTGCACCACGTTGTCGCGCGGCACGAAGTGGATCATGGTGGTGGAGAGCTTCGCGGCCAGGGCCATGATCAGCTCGTCCTCGCGGTCGGTGTTGCGGGAGTTGCAGATCAGGCCGGCCAGGCGCACGCCGCCGGAGTTGGCGTACTTCACGATGCCCTTGGCGATGTTGTTGGCGGCGTACATGGCCATCATCTCGCCGGAGCAGACGATGTAAATCTCCTGCGCCTTGTTCTCGCGGATGGGCATGGCGAAGCCGCCGCACACCACGTCGCCCAGCACGTCGTAGAACACGAAGTCCAGGTCTTCCTCGTAGGCGCCTTCCTCTTCCAGGAAGTTGATGGCGGTGATGACGCCGCGGCCGGCGCAGCCGACGCCCGGCTCGGGGCCGCCGGACTCGACGCACTTGATGCCGCCGTAGCCCACCTTCAACACGTCTTCCAGCTCCAGGTCCTCGACGGAACCGGCCTCGGCGGCGAGGTGCATGATGGTGTTCTGGGCCTTGGAGTGCAGGATCAGGCGGGTGGAATCCGCTTTCGGATCGCAACCGACGATCATCACCTTCTTGCCGGCCTCGGCCAGGGCGGCCACCAGGTTTTGAGTGGTGGTGGACTTGCCGATGCCACCCTTTCCGTAAATCGCGCATTGACGCAGAGCCATGGTCTTTCTCCTCAGGTCTCGATAACAAGGTGCGAGTAAAAAATCGTTCGCATGCCTTACATCGCAAAGCCTGTGCCAGCGCCGAGATCAATCTCTATCTCGTTGTTTTAATTGACTTAGATTTCGCCATTCAGGATGCGCATACCCGTTTTTGTCGCGACAAAGGCGGGCGCATTGTCGGGGTGGCTACAAGCCCCTCGGCATGGACAGCCCGCGCCGGGGCGGATACAAACCGCGCATGGCCTCCCCCACCCTCCCGCGCGACGCGCGCCTGCCCATCAACCGCTGCAGCCTGCCGGCGGTGATCCTCGGCAGCCTCAGCTACCAGCGGCATCCGCAGCCGCTCGCCCTGGACGGCGTGCTGGAGCTGCACAAGGCCCTGTTCATGCGCCTAGACGCCCTGAGCGACGCCGACGAGCGGGCGCGCCTGTTCCAGGGCCACATGGCCGCCGAGTTCAGCCTCGACCACCCGGAGGAGGCGGGACACACGCACGGGGCCGGCCACGACCGCAGCCGCGCCAGCTACCTGCGTACCCTGCGCGGCTGGGCCTTCGACAGCGACGGTCTGGAAGGGGCGGTGTTGAAGGGCTGGGTGGAGTCGCGCTTCGGCCTGCTGCCGCGCCACCACGGCGGTGCCATCCGCGACTTCTCGGGCGCCACCTACCGCGCCTACCTGGAACAGCGCGCGCGCGGCCTGTACGGCACCAATGCCCTGGAGGCGCAGCTCGACCTGCTCTACACCTACTGCCAGTACGAACTGGGCCGCCAATGCCTGGGCCAGACGCACGTGACCCTGTACCGCGGCATCAACCGCATGTCCGGACATGAACTGCTGCGCGACCTCGGCAAGGGACAGAGCGTGGTGCTGCTCAACAGCCTCTCCTCCTTCAGCGGCGAACGCGAGCGCGCCGGCGAGTTCGGCGACCACGTCCTGGAGGCGCGCGTACCGCTGGCGAAGGTGGCCTTCTTCCACCGCCTGCTGCCGGGGCGGCTCAGGGGCGAGGACGAATATGCGGTGATCGGCGGGGTGTACGAGGTCGCCACCGCGACCCTTTGACGGCCGGGCGGCATGCCCGCGGGGATGTGGAGACCTGAGAGGCGTCCATTCAAGTTTTCGCGCGCGAAGTCCGATAGACGCCAGACGTCACTAAAATAATCCGCCGAAAGGGAGCAATGACCTACACGATGCAAGCCCGATTCCGGCGCACTCGCCGCCTCGCCTCGACCGCCCTGCTGTGCGGCGTGGCCCTGGCGCATTGCCCCGGCCCCGCCGGCCTTTCGCCGATCGGCAAGGCGCATGCCGGCGCGGCACCGCTGCTGATCGCCCATGTGGCACCGACCAGCGGCCGCTTCGCCCTGCATGCCGAGGCGGACCGGCGCGGCGTCGAGATGGCGATCGAGGAATACAACGCCCGCGGCGGCGTGCTCGGCCGCGAGATCGTCCTCGTCTCGCGCGATCCCAGCCTCGACGCGCGACAGGCCGCCCAGGTCGCGGAGGAGCTGATCGGCGTCAACAAGGTGGGCTTCATGGTCGGCGCGATCAGTTCGGGCGTGGCGGCGAGCATGTCCGAGGTGGCGCAGCGGCACGGCGTGATCTTCATCAACACGAATTCCTCCGCGCCGTCCGAGTCGGTGGAGAACGCGCACCGCAGCAAGTTCGTGTTCGACTCCAACGGCGCCAACATCAACCGCGCCCTGCTCAGGTACGCGCTTGCCAAGCGCCCCGCCAGGCGGGTCGTGCTGCTCACCGAGGACAACGGCTTCGGCCGCAGCAATGCCGCCGCCATGCGGACCTACATCGCGGAATACGGCGGCAGCGTGGTCGGCGAGGTGCTGGCGCCGGAGACCCTGCCCGACCCCGCCGGGATCCTCAGGCAGGTCGCCGCCATCCGCGCCGACGTCGTGGCCCTGAGCATCAGCGGCGACAACCAGATCAAGCTGTTCGCGCAGGTGGACCCGAAACGCCTGGCGAGGCAGGACTGGCTGGTCGGCGAGGTGGACTGGGAAGAGCTCTACCCCGCCCCCGGCACGCCGCGGCCGCTGTTCGGCACCACCTGGGCGTGGAACCTGAAGACGCCCGGCACCGCGGAGTTCGTCGCACGCTACCGCAAGCGCTACGGCCACACCCGCCTGGCCTACCCCGGCGACGTGACGCATGCCGCCTACCTCGCCACCAAGGCCCTGCTGGCGGCGATCGAGAAGGCCGGCGGCACCGACAACCACGCGGTGATCCAGCAGCTGGAACGCTACCGGGCGACGGCCCGCGAGCGCATGCAGCACGATGGCGCCTACATGGACCCGAACAGCCACCACCTGCAGCAGAGCATCTACATCGCGCGCTGGAACGCGCGCGCACGGCGTCCGGAGGACGGCATCGAGATCCTGCACCACGTGCCGCCCCAGCAGGTGCGCTACGAGGAGGAGCGCAATACCCGTCTCGAACCCCTGGCGGCGACTCCGCGCATCCAGCCCTGACCGGGACCCGCCATGATCCGCATCGGCCTCATCTCCCGCATCGCCCTTCTGGTCGTCGGCGTCGAGGTCGTGGCCTTCAGCGCCCTCGGCGGGTTCTACGTCGACCGCTTCAGCAGCAACGTCGACGAGCGCACGCGCCAGCGCCTGCACCTGGTCGGCCAGATGATCGCGAACGAGGAACTGGCGGTCAGCGCCCTCTCGCGCAGGCAACTGCTGGGCGACCTGCTCGGCGCGCCCTACCTGGATGGCCTGGCGATCGGCGGCAACGGCCGCGTGATCGTCGCCACGGATGCCGCCATCCTGGGCCGCCAGGCGGGCGAGGTGGCCGGCCTGGACCCGCGCTGGCTGGAGGCGTCCGCGCCCGCCGAGCAGTTCCTGGTGGACAAGGACACGATCAGGGCGGTGATGCGACTCAGGGGCAGCGCCGGCACCGCACCGCTCTACACCACGGTCATCACCATCAGCACGGCGCAGATCGCCGCGCAGAAGCGCGCCATCACCCTGTGGGGCCAGGTCGCCTCGGCGCTGTTCATCCTCTTCAGCAGCGCCGCCATCGTGCTGATCGCGCAGCGCCTCATCACCCGGCGCGTGGACGCCTCACTCGCGCGCCTGAAGCGGGTGGAGGAAGGCGACCTGGGGGCGCGCATCCCGGTGACCTCGAACGACGAGCTGGGGCAGCTGCAGCACGGCATCAACTCGATGATCGACAAGCTGGGCGCCCTCCTCGCGCAGCACCGCGCCAACGCCGAGGAGCTGGAACGCCACCGCAACCACCTGGAGCAGCTGGTGGAGGCGCGCACCGTCGAACTGTCGCAGGCCAAGGAGAGCGCGGAGGCGGCAAGCAAGGCCAAGTCCGAGTTCCTCTCCAGCATGAGCCACGAGCTGCGCACGCCGATGAACGCCATCCTCGGCTTCGGCCAGATCCTGGCGCTCGACGACAAGCTCGACGCGGAACAGCGCGGCAACGTCCAGGAGATCCTCACCGCCGGCCGCCACCTGCTGGAACTGATCAACGATGTGCTCGACCTCGCGAGGATCGAGGCCGGCAGGCTGCAGCTCTCCATCGAGCCGGTCGAGGTCGGCCCGGTGGTGGAGGAATGCCTGAACCTGATCCGCCCCCTGGCGGCGGCCCGGAACATCCAGCTCGAGTACAGCCACGCCGAGGGCACGGTGGCGCGCGCCGACCGCACCCGCCTCAAGCAGATCCTGCTCAACCTGTTGTCCAATGGCGTCAAGTACAACCACGCGGGCGGCCGGCTGGAGCTCTCGGTGCGCCGCCACGGCGAGGACCGCCTGCGCTTCCTGGTCAGCGACAACGGCCCCGGCATCGCCGCCGATCGCCTGGAGGACATGTTCCTGCCCTTCAACCGCGGCGCGGCGGAGAAAAGCAACATCGAAGGCACCGGCATCGGCCTCACCATCGCCCGCCGCGTCGCCGAGATGATGGGCGGCTCGGTGGGCGTGCAGAGCACACTGGGGGTCGGCAGCGTCTTCTGGATCGAGCTGCCGCTCGAGGCGGCGCCCGAGGACGCACCCGTCCACACCGTCAATCTCCCGCCCGCGCCGGCATCCGCGTCCGCCGGGACGACCGGGGCGGATGCCGAGCACCAGCCAAGCGTGCTCTACATCGAGGACAACCCCTCCAACCTCAGGCTGGTGGAGCACATCCTCGGCCTGCGCCGGAACGTGCTGCTGTTCACCGCGCACACCCCGGAGCTGGGCATCGAGCTGGCGCGCGCCAAGCAACCCGACCTGATCCTGCTCGACATCAACATGCCGCGCATGAACGGCTACGAGGTGCTGAAGACCTTCCAGGCCGACGCCGGACTGTGCCGCGTGCCGGTGATCGCCCTGACCGCCGAGGCGCGGTCGAGCGAGGTCGCGCGCGGCAAGGCGGCGGGGTTCAGCGAATACCTGACCAAGCCCCTGGACATCCGCCGCTTCCTGGAGACCGTCGACAACTACCTGGCGACCGACGCCGCCTGACCCACGCCGCGCGTCAATGCGCGACAAAGATTTTGCCTTTGGCGCACATGCGACACAGCGGGCCGGGCGAAAAACCGCATGGCCACTGGCCCCGCCCCCTGGCGCGCATCTTGCAGGGCATGGACGTCACCCTGCATGGAGCCAGCGATGTCCAGCCAGACCGCGCAACAACTCGAAGCCATCCTCGCCACCCTCGGCGAGGGCGGGCTCGTCCCCTACCTCGGCCCCGGCGCGCTCGCCGGGGTGGTCGACCCCGCCAGCGGCAAGGCCATCCCCGCCGACAGCGAGAGCCTGATCCTCGCCATGAACAACGGCCAGCCCATGGCACCCAAGCTCATGTACGAATTCCCGCGTGCGGCCATGAACGTCGAACTCAAGCGCGGCCGCTCGACCCTCACCCGCTTCCTCGACCAGACCTACCGCGACACCGCCTGGAGCGCCTCGCCCCTGCACGGCTGGCTCGCCGCGCGGCGCCTGCCCTATCTCGTCGACATCAACCGCGACACCCTGCTGCAGCAGGCCTACGCGGGCCTGCCGCACACCCTGATCGTCGGCGTGGCGCGCATCTCCGGCAACGCCTACCGCTTCAAGCTGTTCCACTTCGACGGCGCGGCCTACCGCGAGGTGGACCAGGAGGCGGTGGACACCTCCCTGCCGGTGCTGTTCAAGCCCCTGGGCACGCCGCTGCCGGAATCCAACTACATCGCCTCGGACGCCGACTTCGTCGACTACATCACCGAGCTGATGGGCGGCTTCGCCATCCCCGGCTTCCTCAAGCGCATGCGCCAGGGCCAGCGCTACCTGCTGCTGGGCATGCGCCTGACGCGCGACACCGAGCGCATGGTGCTGTCCGACATCCTGTTCGGCGCCGCGCAGCCGGCCGGCTGGGCGCTGATCCCCAACGCCACGGACAAGGAGAAGCGCTTCCTCGCCAAGCTCGGCATCGAGCACGTGGACGCGAGCGTCGCCGAGCTGCTCGCGGCGGCGGGCGCCGAAACCATCCTGGAAGCCGCGTGATGCTGGCCTGGGACGCGGCGCGCCACGGCCTCGGCGTGGACGAGATGGACGCCACGCACCGCGAGTTCACGGCCCTGGTCGAGATGCTCGCGGAGTGCGACGACGCCGACTTCAGCGCCCTGTTCCAGAAGCTGCTCGACCACACGCGCATGCACTTCCTCAACGAGGGGCGGCTGATGCGCGTCTCGCGCTTTCCCGCCCTCAACGAGCACGAGGCCGAGCACCACCGCGTCTATGGCGACCTGGTGCAGATGCAGCGCGCCGTGCAACGCGGCCGCCTGATCCTGCCGCGCGCCTTCGTGCGCCAGGGCCTGGAGGAATGGTTCGTCCAGCACCTGGCCACCATGGACGCGGCGCTCGCCGCGCATCTCAAGCGCATGCAGACCTCGCGCGTGGTGATCGAGGGCGGCCTGCCGGTGCTGGGTTAGTCTGACGGCGGCGCACCGCCGCCTCGCCAAGATGGCGTTCCACCCCCCCTTGCGGGGACAAAGCCGGCGCAAAGGGTGGGTAAAATTGCGGTTTTATTTCGCAACCTACCCGCCCGACGCCATGAACAATCCCTTCGATAGCCGCCAGACCTTCGACGCCGGCAACGGCCACACCGGTACCTTCTATTCCCTGCCGCAACTGGAGAAGGCCGGCCTCGGCAAGATCTCCCGCCTGCCGGTGTCGATCCGCGTGGTGCTGGAGTCCGTGCTGCGCAACTGCGACGGCAGGAAGATCACCGAGCAGCACGTGCGCGAGCTGGCGGGCTGGCAGCCCAATGCCGCGCGCAGCGAAGAGATCCCCTTCGTGGTGGCGCGCATCCTGCTGCAGGACTTCACCGGCGTGCCGCTGCTCGCCGACCTCGCCGCCATGCGCTCCGCCGCCGCGCGCGAGGGCAAGGACCCGAAGAAGGTCGAGCCCCTGGCGCCGGTGGAACTGGTGGTCGACCACTCGGTGCAGGTCGACGTGTTCGGCAAGGGTGACGCCCTCAAGCAGAACATGGAGATCGAGTTCCAGCGCAACCGCGAGCGCTACCAGTTCATGAAGTGGGGCATGCAGGCCTTCGACACCTTCAAGGTCGTGCCCCCCGGCATCGGCATCGTGCACCAGGTGAACATGGAATACCTGGCGCGCGGCGTCATGGAAAAGGACGGCGTGTACTACCCCGACACCCTGGTCGGCACCGACTCCCACACCACCATGATCAACGGCCTCGGCTGCGTCGGCTGGGGCGTGGGCGGCATCGAGGCGGAGGCCGGCATGCTCGGCCAGCCGGTGTACTTCCTGACCCCCGACGTGGTGGGCGTGGAGCTGACCGGCCAGGCGCAGCCCGGCATCACCGCCACCGACATCGTCCTCACCATCACCGAGATGCTGCGTCGCGCCAAGGTGGTGGGCAAGTTCGTCGAGTTCTTCGGCCAGGGCGCCGCCGCCCTGCCCGTCACCGACCGCGCCACCATCGCCAACATGGCGCCGGAATACGGCGCCACCATGGGCTTCTTCCCCGTCGACGAGGCGACCTGCCAGTACTACCTGGCGACCGGCCGCGATGCCGCGAAGGTGGACGCGATGCGCGCCTACTACCAGGCACAGAATCTCTTCGGCATCCCCGCCGCCGGCCAGTGCGACTACAGCCAGGTGCTGAGCCTCGACCTGTCCACCGTGAAGCCCTCCGTGGCCGGCCCCAAGCGCCCGCAGGACCGCATCAACCTGTACGCGCTGAAGGAGAGCTTCGAGACCCTGCTGGAGCTGCCGAAGACCGACGGCGGCTACGACAAGAAGGCCGGCCGCTCGGGCGACGGCCTGCAGCACGGCGACATCGTCATCGCCGCCATCACCTCCTGCACCAACACCTCCAACCCCGGCGTCATGCTGGCCGCGGGCCTGCTGGCGAAGAAGGCGGTGGAACTCGGCCTGAAGACCCCGGCGCACGTGAAGACCTCGCTCGGCCCCGGCTCGCGCGCGGTGACCGAATACCTGGGCGCCGCCGGCCTGCTCGGCTACCTGGAGCAACTGGGCTTCAACGTGGTGGGCTACGGCTGCACCACCTGCATCGGCAACTCCGGCCCGCTGCCCGAGGCGATCGAGAAGGAGATCCTCGACAAGGACCTGGTGGCCTGCTCCGTGCTGTCCGGCAACCGCAACTTCGAGGCGCGCGTGCACCAGAACGTGAAGGCCAACTTCCTCATGTCGCCGCCCCTGGTGGTGGCCATGGCGCTGGCCGGCCGCGTCGACATCGACGTGGCGAATGAGCCCATCGGCCAGGGCAGGAACGGCCCCGTGTTCCTCAAGGACCTCTGGCCCAGCAACGAGGAGGTCGCCGCCGCCCTGCCCTTCGCCGCCGCCGCCGGCGTCTACGACGCCTACAAGAACGTGGGCGCCGACAACCCGCTGTGGGACGCCGTGCCCGCCCCGGCCGGCCAGGTCTATGCCTGGGACGACGCCTCCACCTACATCCAGGAGCCGCCCTTCTTCAAGCTCGCCGCCAAGCCCAATGCGGTGATCCGCGGCGCCCGCGCCCTGGCGATCTTCGGCGACTCGGTGACCACCGACCACATCTCCCCCGCCGGCGGCATCAAGCCCGCCGCGCCGGCCGGCAAGTACCTGGTCGAGCACGGCGTGGGCCAGAAGGACTTCAACAGCTACGGCGCGCGCCGCGGCAACCACGAGGTGATGATGCGCGGCACCTTCGCCAACGTGCGCATCAAGAACCTGATGATCCCCGGCAGCGAGGGCGGCGTGACCCTGTACAAGGGCGAGCAGACCTCCATCTACGACGCCGCCATGGCCTACCAGGCCGAGGGCACGCCGCTGATGGTGTTCGCGGGCGAGGAATACGGCACCGGCTCCAGCCGCGACTGGGCCGCCAAGGGCACCCAGCTGCTGGGCGTGAAGGCGGTGGTCGCCAAGTCCTTCGAGCGCATCCACCGCTCCAACCTCGCCGGCATGGGCGTGCTGCCGATCCAGTTCAAGGATGGCGCGGACGCCGCCAGCCTGGGCCTGAAGGGCGACGAGGGCTTCGACCTGGTGGGCCTGGAGAACGGCATCACGCCGCAGCAGGACTTGACTCTGGTCATCCACCGCGGCGACGGCACTAGTCAAAATGTACCGGTGAAGCTGCGTCTCGATACCCCGATCGAGATCGAGTACTTCCAGGCAGGCGGCATCCTGCCCTATGTGCTCGCACAGCTGCTTGCTTGACGCGACGGGGGCCTCGGCCCCCGTTTCTTTTTGGGCCCATGGAGGAGACTGACATGCATAAACACCTGACCGCCCTGTTCGCCACCCTTCTCGCCACCCTGCTCGCCTGGCTGGCCCTGCCGGCCTTCGCGCAGCAGGCCGTGCCCGCCTACGTGCCGACCCTGGCGCCGGTGCTGGTCGCCACCCCAGGCGCGGGCAACCCCTTCCTGCAATACGCGCCGCCACCCACCTTCGGCTTCAACCCGCTCGTGCCGGTGCTCTCGCCCATGCAGGCGCAGGCCCAGGCCGCCCTGGCCGCCGGCCCCTACACCATGCGCCGCGCCATCACGCAGCAGGAAAAGATCCAGATGATGCAGATGGCCCTGCCCATGATGACCGGCCTCCTGCGCATGAACATGGCCGACTCGATGAACTACTTCACGCGCAAGTACAAGGCGAAGAAGGGGCTCAGCTTCGAGGACGTGCGCGACTCGCTGTTCCTGCGCGCCAACCAGGTCAACGTCAAGAAGGTGGGCGAGAACCTGATGTGGATGGACTTCAAGGCGGTGCTGGAGGACAAGGACGCGCCGCGCATCGAGGTCTACTCCTTCTGCGACATCGCCGTCGGCCGCGAGCTGCTGAAGATCAGCCCGGAGTTCGTGGTGTTCCTGCCCTGCCGCGTGGTCATCATGGAAGACGCCAACAAGGACATCTGGGTGATGATGCTGGACTGGAGCCTGGACTGGGTGAAGGGCTTCGAGAAGCAGCTGGGCCTCTCCGAGGCCCTGGTGAAGGGCGCCATCGACCTCAACGCCCGCATGGACGACATGATGCGCGCCGCCGCCAACGGCGACCTCTGAGCCCCCCAAGGGCCGGGCCGCGCCCAGCCCGCCCCCCGCCGACGCTCAGCGCGCCGGCCGGACCAGTGCGGGGTCGATCACGGTGATGGAGATGTCGTCGTGCGCCTCGCCGCCGGCGAGGTGCACCTCCACCGCCTCGCGCAGGGCTGCCAGCAGATCCCCGCCCGCCGCGGCCTGCACGCTTGCGGCGATGCCCGCCTCGCCCAGCATCTCGCCCGCGGCGTTCGCCACCTCGCTCAGACCGTCGCTGAACAGCAGCAGGCGCGCATCCGGCACCAGCGGCAGGCGGAGTATCGACGCGTCGAACGCCTGGTCGCCGACGATGCCAAGCGGCATCTTGTCGGATTCGACGCGCACCGCGACGCGGTTGTCGGCGTCCAGCAGCCAGGCGCCTGGCAGGCCGCCGTTCCATAGCTCCAGCGTCGTGCCATCCCCATCCAGGGCGCAGACGCACGCCGCGCAGAAGTGTCCGGGCGGCAGCGCCGCCTTGAGCTTGCGATTGATCGCCGTCACGAGTTCCGAGAGCGAGGACTCCTTGTCGACCATGGCATAGAACATGTCGGACACTGGAAGCGCGCCGAGCGCGGCGGCGAGGCCGTGGCCGGTGAAGTCCCCCTGCAGCACGAACAGGCGGCCGGACGGCGAATAGGCATGGAGGACGAGGTCGCCGCAGAAATGGCCGACCGAGGCATACCAGTTCACCACCGCCGGCGACGGGGCGTTGCGGTCGGTGGCGGCGTAGAACACGTGGCGCGACAGCGCCAGCTCCTCCTCGGTGCGTTCCTGGTAACGCGCCAGCTCGCGGTGCAGTTCGTGGATGCGCTGCATGGCGATCAGCTTGGCGCGCAGCAGGGTGCGGTTGTAGGGCTTGATCATGAAATCGTCGCCGCCCGCCTGGATGCAGGCCAGCAGGTCCTGCTCGTCATGCAGGGCGGTGAGGAAGATGAGCGGCACGAAACGCTTGCCGCAGCGCGCCTTGATGGCGCGCGCGGCCGCGTAGCCGTCCATGCGCGGCATCACCACGTCCATCAACACCAGGTCCGGCTGCGCCTGCTCGAACAAGGCGACCGCCTGCTCGCCGTCCTCCGCCACCACCACCGTGTGGCCGTCCGCGCGGAGCATGGCGGCGAGCATGGTCCGGCCGATGTGCTCGTCGTCGGCCACCAGGATCTTCATCGGCGCCACGACCAGCGGCATCCCCTGGTCCGGGGCCGCCGCATGCGCGCCGCCGCCATGCCGGATGGCGACGTCCAGCTCGGTGATCAGCGAGGTCAGCCGCCCGCCCATCCTGCCCAGGCTCGCCGGCTCGGCGAGCAGCTGCTTCACCACCTGTTCCACCGCGCGGGCCGCCTCGCCCACCTGCGGCAGGCCCATGGTGCCGGCCGCACCGGCGATGCCATGGGCGACGCGGTGCAGGACCTCGGCGGTCTCCCGGTGCCATTCCGACTGCAGGGCGTTCCAGGCCTCGGCGATCTCGTCGAATTTCGTCGGCAGCTGCTCACGGTAGCGGCGTGCCAGCTCGGCGAGCTGGGCCTCGACGGTGGCACGGTCTGGATGCGTGTCGGGCAACGTCATGCCTCCGGTTGCGGTTGGGCTGCCAGGGTGCGGCGCGCCAGCAGCAGGTCTTCCCAGACCTTGGCCTTGTCGGGCGGGTTGCGCAGCAGGTAGGCAGGATGGTAGGTCACCACCATGGGCACGCCGTGGTATTCATGCACGTGGCCGCGCAGGCGGCCGATCGGCGTATCGGTCATGAGCAGGCTCTGCGCGGCGAAGCGGCCGAGCGCGAGGATGATGCGCGGGCGGATCAGCTCGATCTGCCGCTCCAGGTAGGGCAGGCAGGCGGCGACCTCGGACGGTACGGGGTCGCGGTTGGACGGCGGGCGCGACTTGACGACGTTGGCGATGTAGACGCCCTCGCCGCGCTTCAGGCCGACGGCCGCGAGCATGGCATCCAGGAGCATGCCGGAGGGGCCGACGAAGGGCTCGCCCTGGAGGTCCTCCTTCTCGCCCGGCGCCTCACCGATCACCAGCCACCGCGCGTGCCGGTCGCCGGTGCCGAACACCGCCTGGGTGCGGCCTTCGTGCAACGCGCAGCGGGTGCATGAGGCGACGGCGCGCTTCAGTTCATCCCAGTCCATGCGGGCGATCGATGCATCGCCGCGCCGTATCAGGGGGGCCGGGGCGGGTTCGGCCTCGGCGGCGTCACCCTCAGGCGCGGGCGCCGCCGTGCCTTCCGCGGCGGCGGGCGCGGCGCGCAGGCGCCACACCGGCCACAGGCCCAGTTCGCGCAGGCGGGCCTCGCGCCCCAGGCTCACAGGCCCAGCCTCATCACCAGGGCGTCCTCGCGCCCCGTGTCGGTCGGGTAATAGCCGCGCCGCTGCCCCACCGCCTCGAAGCCGAGCGATTCATAGAGCCGCTTCGCGGGGGTGTTGGAGAGGCGCACCTCGAGGAACAGGCTCCGCGTGTTGTGCCCGCGCGCGGTCTCGAACAGGTGTGCCATGAGCTGGCGACCGAGACCGCGGCGCTGCCAGCGCGGGGCGATGCAGCAGTTGAGGATGTGTCCCTCGTCGAGCGCCTGCATCATCAGCCAGTAGCCCGCCAGCATGCCCTCCATCTCGCCCACCCAGCAGGAATAGCCGGCCCCCAGGCAGTCGCGGAAGTTGCCCAGGGTCCAGGGATAGGGATAGGCGGCGCGCTCGATGCGGATCAGTTCGTCGAGGTCGGCCTCGCGCATGGGGCGGAAGCGCATTTCCAGCGGCTGCAACTGCGCATTCATGCTCAGCGCTCGCAGATCTTCAACGCGACCTTGTCGCGGATGTACAGCGGCTCCGCGGCCTCCGGCGCCAGGCCCTCGCCGCGCGCGAAGCGAGGCGCGGCGAGACGGGCGAGGCCGCGGGCATGCGGAAAGGCCTCCGCGTCCACGCGCGCCAGGCCGTGGCCCGCCAGGGCGCGCAGATCGGGATAGGCGGCGAAACCGGAACCGACGCCGACATAGCCGGCCTCGCCTGGCAGGGGCAACGCGCGCGGCGGGCATACCACCGGTCCCGCCTCGCAATGCCAGGCATCCTCGACGCGCCGGTAGTGGCCGACATAGACCTCGTTCATGCGCGCGTCCAGGCAGGCGACGACGCGGTCCGCGGCCTTGGTGGCGTGCGCCTCCTCCGCCAGGGCCTCGAGGGTGGAGACGCCCAGCACCGGCAGCCCGGCGCCCAGCGCCAGGCCCTGGGCGACGCCGCAGGCGATGCGCAGGCCGGTGAAGGAGCCCGGCCCCATGCCATAGGCCAGGCCATCGAGCTGGCGCAACGCCAGCCCCGCCTCGTCGAGCAGCTCCATGACCATGGGCACGAGCAGGTCGGAGTGCCGCTGCCCGGCGCGCTCGGCGCGGTAGGACAGCGCCCCGTCCACCCAGAGGGCGGCGGAACACCATTCGGTGGCGGTATCGAAGGCGATCAGGCGCATCGGCAGGAAACGGGACCAAAGCGGGCATTCTACCGGAGGCGGTCAGTCTCCCGGCGGCTCGTCGCGGATCAGGATCTCCATCAGCACCCGCTTCCAGGGGTCCCGGGAGGCCTGGAGATGCACGATGCGTCCCTCCACGCGCACGCCCCGGTCCATGAAGCGGGCCAGGTCGACGTTGTCCAGCCTGGGGACGTAGCCGATCTGGGCCCCGCGCCAGGACACCCGTACGGCGCGCGGGTCGTAGGGGTTGTCGGGCTCTCGCCCCAGTTGCAGGGGGTCGCCGACGCGCATCAGGGGGAACAGGGCCGCGCCGGCATGGTGCTGGAAGCCGGCGAGCGGCGAGGTCTGCAGGATCAGCGCGGCCTCGCCGGCGGCGTGCGTGCCGCCGGAGGCAAGACAAGCTACAAGCAGGCTGACGGACCCTCGCCACATGACGACCTCCGGGGTGCTTTTTCCGCATCGTAGCGGCAAACGCCCCGGAGGGAGGTAGCGCCGCGCTCAGTTCAGGGGCGCGCGGTTGGGGCCCATGCCGGGCCCGCCCTGCGGCCCGGGCCCGGGCCCGACGCCGGGGCCGAAGCTGTCGCGGTAGCGCCAGCACTCACCGTATTTCTGCCGCCATTCGCGCATGAAGGCGCGGCGTTCCTGCGGCGTCATGTTCGCCAGCTGCTGCCGCAGCTGTTCGCGCTGCTCGACGGTCAGGCGTTGGCGCGGATAGGTAGCCGCGCCGGGGGCCTGCCAGTTGGTGCCGGGGCCGCCTGCCGGGCCCGGGGGGTTGTCGTTGAAGCCGACCGCGAGGACCGGCACGGCGAGCGCGGCCAACAGGGCGGTGATCATCAATTTGCGGGATTTCATGGTGTGCTCCTTTTGCCTGTGAGATGCGTCACACATCGGGCGCACTCTCAGGCTAGGCAGCGCATGTATGCCGGCGGTTACCGGACTGCAAGCAGGTGTTTCAGGGTGTTGCGGCGAAGAAACCGACGGCGTCCTCGCGCTTGCGGCTGCGCCGCATCGGCGGCAGGGCCTGCCAGATGCGGCGGCCGTAGGGTTTGTCCACCAGGCGCGGGTCGCAGATCATCAGCACGCCGCGGTCGGTCTCGCGGCGGATCAGGCGCCCCGCGCCCTGCTTGAGGCTGATCACCGCGTGCGGCAGCTGGTAGTCGAAGAAGGGGTTCCGGCCGGCGCGCTTGAGGGCGTCGACGCGCGCCGCCAGCACCGGGTCGTCCGGCGGCTGGAACGGCAGGCGGTCGATCACCACCAGGGACAGGGCCTCGCCGGCCACGTCCACGCCCTCCCAGAAGCTCTGACTGCCCAGCAGCACGGCGTTGCCGCGCGCGCGGAACTCGTCCAGCAGCTCGCTGCGGCTCTTCTCGCCCTGCAGCAGCAGGGGGTAGGCCACGCCCTCCTCCGCCATGCGCGCCTGCAGGAGGCGGTGCGCCTCGTTCATGGCGCGCAGGCTGGTGAACAGCAGGAAGGCGCGCCCGCCGCTGGCGCGCAGCACCGGCCAGGCGGCGTTCACCACG
Source organism: Pseudomonadota bacterium (assembly GCA_040751755.1). Lineage (GTDB taxonomy): Bacteria > Pseudomonadota > Gammaproteobacteria > Burkholderiales > Thiobacillaceae > PFJX01. The sequence goes on along the minus strand of JBFMHC010000044.1, from coordinate 99,972 downwards.
GCCTCGGTGTAGCCGGGCGAGTTCGGGTCCGGCATGCCTTCCGGCACGTACAGCAGGGCCTGGCTGGCATAGTCGAAGGGGCTGTCCCACACGCCGGTGCGGGCCTCGGTGAGGCCGATCTCGGCGAGGTAGTGGGAGAAGTCGCCGCGCACCGAGAGGGTCGCCGAGGTGAAGATCCAGGCGCGCGGGTCGTCCTCGATCTGGCGCGCGAACAGCTCGCCGGCGTTGAGCGGCGTGGCGTGCAGCAGCACGCTGTGCGCGGTGGCCTCCAGCCAGCGCACCGTGCCGGCGTCGACCATGGGCGAGAGCCAACGCTCCAGGCGATCCGCCGCCTCGCGACAGCGTTCATGCAGGCGCTGCAGGGTCTCGGCGCGCTCCGCCTGGCTCTCCAGCAGGGCGTCCAGGCGCGCCAGGCGCTGGCCCATGAAGTCCAGGGCGTCGCGGAATTCGCGGCGTTCCAAGGCCTTCGCCGCCGGCAGGCGGGCGAGCGCGGGGCCGAGGGCCAGGCGCACCTGGCGCGCGGCGGTCTCCAGGTCGCCGGCGGCGACGGGCAGGTCGACGAAGTCCGGCACGGCGATGGCCGCCTCGGCGCGCGTGTCGCGGCACAGGTCGACCAGCACGCCGGTGGTGATGCTCTCGCCGAAGAACAGGCTGGCGGTCTGCGGCAGCTGGTGCGCCTCGTCGAAGATCACCGCGTTGCTGGCCGGCAGCAGCTCGCCCGCGCCCTCGTCCTTGAGCCAGACGTCGGCGAAGAACAGGTGGTGGTTGACCACCACCAGGTCCGCCTCCAGGGCCTTCTTGCGCGCCTTGAGGACAAAGCATTCGCGGTGCTGCGGGCATTCGCCGCCCAGGCAGTTGTCGCGCGTCGAGGTGGCCCAGGCCCAGGCCGGCGAGTCCTCCGGCACGTCGGTGCAGGCCATGCGGTCGCCGGTATCGGTGAGCGCGGCGAAGCGCGCGATGTGCTGCAGGTGCTGTGCCTCCTCGCGGCTGCGCAGGCGGGCGTCGAGCAGGCCACGCTCCAGGTGGTAGTGGCACACGTAGTTGGCGCGCCCCTTCAGCAGGGCGACGCTGATCGGCCGACGCAGGGCCTCGCGCACCGCCGGGATGTCGCGCTGGAACAGCTGGTCCTGCAGGGTCTTGGTGCCGGTGGAGAGGATGACCTTGCCGCCGAACAGCATCACCGGCACCAGGTAGGCAAGGGTCTTGCCGGTGCCGGTGCCCGCCTCCACCACGAGACGCTGGCGTTCCTCCAGGGCGGTCTGGATCGCCCGGCTCATCTCAAGTTGCTGCGGACGCTGCCGATAAAACGGGGTGACCTGGGCCAAGGCCCCGTGTTCGGAAAAGAATTCGTCCAAGTGCATGGCGCGAGTGTAGCCGGGCCGGCAAAGACACTGGAAGGAGCGGGAGATGAAGAACCACAGGCAGTTGCTGGCGCTCCTGTTTTGCCTCGCCGTCACGGCCATCGCCCCGCCCCTGCGCGCCGAGACGGTGGAGCTGACCCTGCCCTCCAGGCTGGTGGCGCGGGCGGAGTTCCGCCAGGGCGACGCCGACAAGCCGGCGGTGCTGCTGCTGCACGGCTTCCTGCAGACGCACCAGTTCCCCACCATCCACCGCCTCACCGATGGCCTCGCCGGCGACGGCTACACGGTGCTCGCACCCACCCTCTCGCTCGGCCTGCCCTACCGCGCCCAGAGCATGGCGTGCGAGGCGATCCACCGGCACACCGTGGGCGACGACGTGGCCGAGCTGGATGCCTGGGTGAAATGGCTGAAGGCGAGGAAGGTTAAGGAGATCCTGCTGGCCGGGCACAGCATGGGCAGCATCACCAGCATCGCCTACCTGACCGGCCGCCCGGACCGCGGCGTGACCCGCCTGATCGGCATCAGCATCATCGAGGGCAGCCTCAAACACGGCGAGCAATCGCGCGCGCCCCTGATCCGCAGGCTGCGCGACGAGGTGCGCCGCGGCAGGCGCGAAGTCGAGCAGCACCAGTTCTCCTTCTGCCAGCAGTACTACTCCACGCCGGCCAGCCTGCTCAGCTACCTCGAATGGGGCCCCGAGCGCATCCTCGCCGGCATCGACCGCGTGAAGGTGCCGGTCAGCATGATCATGGGCAGCCGCGACGACCGCCTGGGAGCGGACTGGATCCCGCGCCTGAGGAAGACCCGCGCCCGGGTGATCGTCATCGACGGCGCCAACCACTTCATGGACGGGCAGTACGAGTTCGACCTGTACGACCAGTTCCTCGCCGAGGTGAAACGACCGTCGCGATGAAACCGCTGAGCATCGGGCGCCTCGCCCTCCTCTATCTGACCCTCTCCGGCCTGCTGCTGCTGGCCGTGGGCGGCTATTTCTGGCGCGAAGCGCAGCGCAGCGCCGAGCAGCTGCGCGCGCACGAGGCGCGGGCGGCGCGCCAGGAACTGGCGACCGCCCTCGACGCGGCGCTCGGCCGGCTGAAGTCGGTGGGCGATGCCCTCGCACGCTGGGACGAGACCAAGCAACAACTGGTGTTCCCCGAGTACTACACGCTGTGGCGCGACAATCGCGCGCGCAGCGTCGGCCTGCTGCCCGACACGGTGAGGGCGATCGGCCTGTACGGCCTGGACGGCGGGCTCCTGCTCGGCGCGAACAGCGCAGACCCCCTGCCGGCGCGGCTGCCCGGCGGCACGCCGCTCGCGCTGTTCAAGCGCGAGGCGGGCATCGAGCACATCTACTATTTCCTGCCGGTGTACGCGGACCCGGACGGCACGGTGCCGCTCGGCCACCTGGGCCTGAAGCTGGACCTCCAGGATGCGATGCGACAGTCCGCGCCATTCCGCTACGCCGACCTGCGCAGCCTGCGCGTCGACCTGCCGGAAGGCACCGCAGTGGCAGCCGAGCAAGCGATGCGGCACATCCATGTCGACGCGCTGGCCAATCGCGAGCTGGAGAGCTTCCAGACCATGCTGCGCGACACCATGTCGAACCTGCTCCTGGCCGCCGCGGCCTCGCTGGTGGTCGCCGGCCTGCTGCTGAACCGCCTGCTGATCCACCCGCTGCGCCACCTGTCGGCGGAGATCGACGCCCGGCGCGCGCCCGGCAGCGAGATCCAGCCGCACAAGCTGCGCGCCCTGCCGGTGCTGGAGCTGGAAAACGTGCGCGAGTCCTTCAACGACTACCAGGCGCGGCTGGCGGAGCTGCATCACGACCTGGAGCTGCGCAACCGCGACTTCTTCGACCAGGCGCGCCACGACGCCCTCTCGGGGGTCATGAACCGGCGCGCCTTCGACGAGGACTGGCGCGACGCCCTGCAGGACCGGCGCCTCGACAACATCGCCCTGCTCCTGTTCGACTGCGACCACTTCAAGGCGATCAACGACACCTACGGCCATCACGTCGGCGACCTGGTGATCCAGGCCACCGCGCAGTGCCTGTTGCAGGCGCTGCGCGCCGACGACCGCCTGTACCGCCTGGGCGGCGACGAGTTCGCGGCGATGCTCACCGATACCGACAAGCGACAGGCCGGCATGGTCGCGGAACGCTGCCTGGAACAGGTCATCGGCCACGATTTCCGCCAGTACGGCATGAGCGAGCCCATCACCATCAGCATCGGCATCGCCCTGTCGGAGGCCGAGCGCGGCAAGTGCCCCCCCATCACCCTCACCGAGCTGCAGAAGCGCGCCGATCTGGCCATGTACGCGGCGAAGCGGCCGGGCGGACAGAAGATCATGTTCTACACGCCGGAGATCGGCACCGCCGAGGCCCTGGTGACGAGCCGCGCCATCCACGCGGTGTTCAGGGCGATCCAGGACCCCGGGCTGATCGAGATCGCCTACCAGGCGGTGATCCGCCTGCCGCAAATGGAGGAGGCCTATGCCGAGGCCCTGACACGCATCCGCTGCGACGGCGAGCTCTTCTTCCCGTGCGACATCTTCCCCATCGTGCAATGCCGCAACCTCGACGCGGAGTTCGACCTCGCCATCATCCGCGCCATCAACCGCGACCTCGACAACGGCGTCCTGCCCGCCGACAAGGGCATCTCCATCAACCTCTCCGCCTCCGGCATCGTCAACGCGCGGGTGTTGGACGCCATGCTGGCGCTGCTGGAGGCGGAGCGGGGGCGCAAGATCGTGGTCGAGATCACCGAGACCGCGCTGATCACGCAGATGGAAACGGCCACCGAGAACATCCGCAGGCTGCGCGAGGCGGGCGCCCTGGCGGCGCTGGACGACTTCGGCAGCGGCTATTCCTCGCTGCGCTACCTCGCCTCGATGCCCGTGGACCTGGTGAAGTTCGACATCAGCATGGTGCGTCTGCTGGAAACGGGCGACGGCAAGCAACGCCTGATGATGGAGGAGATCACGCGCATGGCCATCAACGCCGGCTACGAGCTGGTGGCCGAGGGCATCGAGTCGCACGAGCTGCTGGACAGGGCGATCGGGCTCGGCTTCGCGTATGCCCAGGGCTACTACTTCGGCCAGCCGGGCGAGACGGCCGCCGGCGCAACGCCGGCGGGATGCGTCGCCCCCTGCGGGGCAGGCGCGCTCAGCCCAGGAAATTGAACAGCGACAGGCCGGAGGTGCGCGAATAGGCGCGCTGCGCCGCCTCCAGCGAGGTCTGACGCAACTGCAGTTCCATGATCGCGCTCGCCTGGTCCACCTGTTCGATGTCGCCCAGGGCGTTCTTCTCCTGCAGCAGCAGGGAACGGGTGGTGGCACGCACGTCCTCCACCTCCGTGTAGGCGGCGGATACGCGGTGCATGATGCCGTCCAGGCCCGAGAGGGCGGTGTCGATCACCGCCACCCAGCCGTCGATGTCGGCCTGGGTGAGGGTCGCCCCCGGCAGATTGGCGACCGCGTCGTCGAGCTCCTGCAACAGGTCCGATCCGCTCACCACCGAGCCCGCGACGGCGACGCCGGCATCGGTCTGCTCCGTGGCCTGGAACACGGTGTTGAGGTTGTCGTTGACCTGCACGAAGCGGCCCGTGTCCACCTCGATGTCGCGCGTGCCCGCCGGATCGCTGGTGGAGGTGATCGGCGTGCCGTCGTAGGTGGTGGCGGTTGCGCTGCCGTCGAGGGGGTTGCTGAACGGCGCATCGTTGGTGTCGAAGCCGCCGAAGATGTAATTGCCCGCGGGGTCGCGCGTGTTCGCCAGGCTCAGCACCTGGCGCGCCAGCGCGGCCAGGTTCTGCGCGTGGGCGCTGCGCAGCGAACTGTCGAACGAGGGACTCTGCGTGGCGATCAGGCTGCGCGCGTTGGCGAGCGTGTCGCGCATCTCCGTGAGCACGGTCAGCTCGTATTTCAGCGCCACCGCGGCGCGATCCTGGTTGGCGCTGAACTGGGAGCGCACGGCGACCCGGTTCGAGAGCTGCAGGATCTTCTCCGTCGCCAGCGGGTCGTCCTTGGGCGCCAGGTAGGCCTTGCCGCTGGCGATCTGCTGGTTGAGCCGCGCGATGCCGGACTGGTTCTCGCTCATGCCGGCGAAACCGGCGTAGTAGAAGGAATGGCTGTCGATACGCATGTTGGCCCCCTTACCTGACCGCGTTGAGGACTTCGTCGAACAATGAGGAGGCGATCTGCATGGCCCGGGCGGCGGCCTGGTAGGCCTGCTGGAAGCGGATCAGGTTCACCGCCTCCTCGTCCAGGTTCACGCCGGAGACCTCCTGCTGCGAGGCGGTGGCCTGCTCCACCAGCGTCGAGAATGCCTGGGTGTTCAGATCCGCCTCCGACGCCTTGCTGGCCGTGGAGGCGACGGTCTCCTGGTAGGCCTCGGAGAAGTTCACCGTGCCGTTGTTCAGGAGGTCGCCGTTGCGCAGGTCCGCCAGCGTCAGCATGTTGCTGTTGTCGCCGGGGCCGGTGGCGGTGCTGCCCGCGGCCGCGACCTGGCTGGTGGCGGTCAGCTCCATCGCCATCTGCCCGGCGTAGTCGCCGATCACCCAGCTCTCGCCGGTGGAAGGCGCCGGCGTGCCGGCCGCGAGGGTGAAGCCGAGCCCCGCGGCGTTGAGCGCGGCGAGCGAGGCGTAGGTGGTGGTGGTGCCCGTGGACAGCACCGTCACGTCGTAGCCGCCGGCGGTCAGGCTGATGTTGTAGCCGACGCGGTCCAGCAGCAGGTCGTTGGTGACCGTCATGTTGAGCACGCCCACGGTCGCGCCCTGCGCCACCACGGGGTTGGTGAAGAAGTCGAGGCCGGCGTTGAGGTTGTAGTCCAGACCCGCGCGATGCACCGTGTTGACGCTGGTGGCGACGACCGTGGCGATGCGGTTCAGGTCGTCCAGGGCGGGCAGCAGGACCTCTTCGCGCATGGCGAGGATGCCGCCCAGCTGGCCGCCGCTGATCAGGCTGGAATCCAGGGTGATGGTGCTGGACCCGAGGGTGAGCGCGGGCAGCTTGAGGGTGCTGTCGCCGGGGTCGCTGACCGAACTCATCGTGTACACCTCGGCGCCCACCACCAGGGGCTGGCCGCTGCCGACGAACAGGCTCAGGGTGCCGTCGGACTGCTCGATGCTGGAGACGTTGACCAGCTTGTTGAGGTCGGACACCAACTGCTGCCGCTGGTCGCGCAGGTCGTTGGCGCTGCGCCCGTTGAGGGCCTCGTCGCGGCTGATGGTGACGTTCAGGTTGGCGATCTGGCCGCTCAGCACGTTGACCTGCCGGGCGATCGCGGAGATGTCGGCATTGGTGTTGGCGCGCATGGACTTCAGCTTGTCGTCCAGCGTGTTGAAGCGGCCCGCGAGGTTGTTGCCGGCCGACAGCAGGTTCTGCCGCGCGGCATTCGAGGTGGGGTCGTTGGCGACCTCGTGGACGGCGGCGAAGTAGCTGTCCAGCGCGGTGGCCAGACCGCTGTCCTCGTCGCCCAGCAGCTTGTCGATCTGGGTGGCCTGCGCGCCGTAGGTCTCGTGGCGCGACAGTTGCGCCTGATTGCGCAGCACCTCGTTGTCGAGGAAGCGGCTGTAGATCTGCTGCACCGAGGCCAGGGCCGTTCCGGTGCCCACCCAGCCGGCGTTGCTGTAGGCCGGCTTGGTGGCGGCGAAGGTCGCCTCCTGGCGGCGATACCCCGTCGTGTTGACGTTGGCGATGTTGTGTTCGGTGGTGCGGATGCCCAGCTGGGCCGCGTTCAGGCCGCTGAGGGCGACACCGAGGATTCCTGAAGCCATGGCAACCTCCTGTTACCGGATGAAGTGACGTTCTGTCACTGTTGATACGCCGCCAGCGCCAGGTGGCTATGGACCCTGGCGATGGTGGATTGCAGTTTGTCGGCGTAGGCCGGGTCGGTGGCATAGCCGCCGGCCGCCAGGCCGCGCGCGAAGCCCGCCGCGTCGTCGCCCGCGCGCACCGCCTCGCCATACCGGGCCTTCAGCAGGTTGGCGTAGTCGGTGAAGGCGCTGCCGTAGTCGGCATAGGCGCGGAAGCGCTGGCTGAGCTTCATCGGCACGCCCTGGCGGTATTCGGTGGTCAGCGTCTCGGCCACGGCGCCATCCCAGGCACGGCCGGCCTTGATGCCGAACAGGTTGTGGCTGGGCTGGCCGTCCTCGCCCTTGATCTCGCGCCTGCCCCAGCCCGACTCCAGCGCCGCCTGGGCGAGGATGAAGGGGGCCGGCACGCCGGTCGCGGCGGCGGCGGACTCGGCATGCGGGCGCATCTTCTCCAGGAAGGCGCGCCTGGGGTCCGCGGATGCCCCGCCCGCGGCGGGAGAAGACGCACGCGGGGCGGGCGCGGGGGTGTCCGCGGGGCAGGTTTGCGGCGCGCAGGCGGCGCCAACGGCCTCTTTGAGGCCGCCCTCTCCCCCGTCCTCTGCCGCTGGGAGAGGGGGTGTGGCTGCCTGGCCGGAGGTGCGTTCCAGCGCCTTCACCATCATGTCGGCGAAGCCCAGGCCCCGGCCCTTGGCGATCTGCGTCGCCCACTGCTGGTCGAGCAGGTCGCGGTAGAGCTTCAGGCCCTCGCCACTGTTCAGCGGGTCGTCCTCGCTGCTGAAGCGGGTCTCGCGCATGCCCTTCAGCATCTGCGCCACCAGCATCGCCTCGAACTGCCGCGCCGCGCCGACCAGGGCGGCTCGGTCGCCGCCCGCGGCCTTGGCCTTGAGGGCCATGGCATCGGCAACGTCGACGGCGAGGCGGTCGGGCGCGGAGGCTGCGGCTGCGGCAAACATCAGATGATTTCCAGTTCGGCCTTGAGCGCGCCGGCCGCCTTCATGGCCTGCAGGATGGCGAGCAGGTCCTGCGGCGAGGCGCCGACGGCGTTGAGGGCCTTCACCACCTCGTTGAGCGAGGCGGTGCTGGGCAGCACCATGAGTTCACCCTTGTCGCTCTTGATCTGGATATCGGCCTTCTCGGTGACCACGGTCCTGCCGCCGGACAACGGCTCGGGCTGCGAGACCTGCGGTTCGCTGCTCACGGTGACGGTGAGGTTGCCGTGGGCGATGGCGCACTTCTCCACCGACACCAGCTGGTTCATGACGATGGAGCCGGTGCGCGCGTTGATGATGACCTTGGGCGTGGGCGAGCCGGGGTTGAGGTTGAGGTTCTCCAGCTGCGCGAGGAAGGCGACGCGCTGGCCCGGGTCGGCGGGTGCCTTCACCTGGATCACGCGGCCGTCCAGGGGGATGGCGCTGCCGCGCCCGAACTGGCGCTGGATCACCTCGCTGACGCGGTTTGCGGTGGTGAAGTCCATCTCCTTGAGTTCCAGATGCACGAACTCGCCCTGGCCGACGCGCGAGGGCACCGCGCGCTCGACGGTGGCGCCGGCGGGGATGCGGCCGGCGGAGAGGTGGTTCACGGTGGTGGAGGAACCGCCCGCCGACGCGCCCGCGCCGCCCACCAGCAGGCTGCCCTGGGCCATGGCGTAGATCTGTCCGTCCGCGCCCTTGAGCGGGGTCATCAGCAGGGTGCCGCCACGCAGGCTCTTGGCGCCGCCCAGCGAGGAAACGGTGACGTCGATGGTCTGCCCAGGTTTGACGAAGGGCTGCAACTGCGCGGTGACCATCACGGAGGCGGCGTTCTTGGTCGCCAGGTTGGCCGTGGTGGCCATGCCCAGGTTGCCCATCAGGTTGGCCAGGGCCTGGTTGGTGAGGGCGGAGGTGTCGCCAGTGTTGTCGAGGCCGACGACGATGCCGTAGCCGACCAGCTGGTTGGTGCGCACGCCGTCGATATTGGCGATGTCCTTGATGCGCTCGGCGTGGGCCGGCATGCCCAGGGCGGCGCAGGCGGCGATGAGGAAGACGTGGATGGCGCGCATGGTGGCCTCCTCAGAATGGCAGGACGGTGAGGAAGAAGCGCGCCAGCATGCCGGCGATCTGGCTCTTGTCCATCTTCTGCGAGTTGGTGGACTCCAGCTGCACGTCGGCGAGCTGCGTCGAGTTCACCGTGTTCCTGACGCTGATCTGTTCGGGGTTCACCACGCCGGCGAGGCGGATGAACTCGGTGTCCTGGTTGATGCGCACCTGCTTCTCGCCGGCCACCAGCAGGTTGCCGTTGGCCAGGACCTCGACCACGGTGACGGTGATGGAGCCGGTGACGCTGTTGCTGTTGGTCTCGTTGTCCTTCAGCTCGATCTTGTTGCTCGCCGCGGGCTGCCAGCTGGTGGGGCCGAGGAGATTGGGGGAGCGGCCGAGCACCGTGGGGGTGGGGATGTCGATGTTGCCGTTGGCCTTGCGCTCGTCGGTGGTCTCGGACTTGCGCTTGGCCTCGGTCTTCTCCACCAGGTTGACGGTGAGGGTGTCGCCGACGCGGCGCGCGCGCCGGTCCTCGAACAGCGCGAGGCCGGGCCGGGGACGCACGGCATCGGTCTGAAAGATCGCGCCGTTGTTGTCCGCCACCGGCGCGGGGGCGGCCGGGCGCGCGCTCAGGGGGTGGGCGATGCGCGTCTCCGGCGTGCTGGCGCAACCGGTGAGGACGGCGATCATTCCCAGGACGGCGATGGCTTTCATGCTCCGCTCCTTGCCCCGCTGCCTCAGATCTGGGTCAGACGCTGCAGCATCTGGTCCGAGGTGGTGATGGCGCGGGAATTCAGTTCGTAGGCGCGCTGCGTGACGATCATGTTCACCAGCTCCTCGGCGACGTTGACGTTGGAGGTCTCGATGAAGCTCTGATTCAGCACGCCGAGGCCGGCGTTGCCGGGGTTGTCGACGATGGGCGGGCCGGAGGCGGCGGTCTCGCGGTAGAGGTTCTCGCCCTCGCTCACCAGCCCGGCGTAGTTGATGAAGGTGGCAAGCTGGATCTGCCCCAGCTGCGTGACGGTGTTGGGGTTGCCCGGCTGGGTGGCGGTCACCACGCCGTCGCGCGCGATGGTGATGGCCAGGGCATCCGTCGGGATCTGCATCTGCGGCAGCAGGGTGTAGCCGCTCGCGGTGACGATGGTGCCCTGGTCGTTCACCTGGAAGGAGCCGTCGCGGGTGTAGGCGACGCTGCCGTCCGGCATCTGGATCTGGAAGAAGCCGCGGCCGTTGATGGCGACGTCGAGGGCGTTGCCGGTCTGCTGCAGGTTGCCCTGGACGTGGATGCGCTCGGTCGCCACCGGCCGCACGCCGACGCCGAGCTGGAAGCCGGAGGGCAGCGTGGTCTGCTGGCTGGAGTTGGCGCCGGGCTGGCGGATGGTCTGGTAGAGCAGGTCCTCGAACACCGCGCGGCTGCGCTTGAAGCCGGTGGTGGAGACGTTGGCCAGGTTGTTGGAGATCACGTCCAACTGGGTCTGCTGGGCCTCCAGGCCGGTGCGGGCGATGTGCAGGGAACGCAGCATGCGGTTCTTCCTCTCTTCCTATCAGCCGTTCAGGCTCAGCACCTTGTCGGCGCTGCGGTGGTTTTCGTCGGCGGCGCTGAGCACGCGCATGTTCATCTCGAACTGGCGCGCCAGGCTGACCATGGAGACCAGGGCCTCGGCGGGGTTGACGTTGGAGGTCTCCAGCATCCCCGAGACCAGCTGCACGTTGGCGTCCGCCTGCGCGGGCTGGCCGTTCGTCATGCGGAACAGGCCATCCTCGCCGCGCTTGAGTTCGGCCTCGGGCGGGTTCACCAGCTTGATGCGGCCGGCGATGGTCACGGCATTGCGTTCCAGGCCCAGGGGCACGGCGGAGACGGTGCCGTCGCGGCCGACCAGCAGGTCCTGCTCCGGCGGCACGGCGATCGGCGCGCCCTCGCCCATCACGTTGAAGCCGGCGCTGGTCTGCAGGATGCCGTTGGTGCCCACCTGCAGCTGCCCGGCGCGCGTGTAGGCCTCCTGGCCGCTGGCGTCCTGCACGGCGATCCAGCCCGGCCCGCGCACCGCGACGTCGAGCGCGCGCCCGCTCTCCTGCAGCACGCCGCTGCTGAAGTCGCTGCGCGGGTTGGTCTCCAGGACGAAGGCGCGGGTCTTCGCGCCCTCCCCCACCACCGGCAGGGCGCGGAACACGTTGAGCTCCTGCTTGAAGCCGTGCGTGGAGACGTTGGCGAGGTTGTTGGACACCGCCGCCTGCTGGCGGGTGACCTCGCGCGCGCCGGTCATGGCGATGTAGATCACGCGGTCCATGCGTTCCCCCTTTAGCCTCTCGCCTCAGCGCTCAACGCAGGTTCACCAGGGTCTGCAGGATCTGGTCCTGCGCGCGCACGGTCTGCGCGTTGGCCTGGTACATGCGCTGGGCGACGATCAGGTTCACCAGTTCGGCGGTGAGGTCGACGTTGGACTCCTCCACCGCGCCGGACTGGATCACCCCCAGCACGCCACTGCCCGGCGCGCCGATCACCGCCTGACCGGCCTCCGCCGAGTCGATCCAGAGGTTGTTGCCGACCGGCTGCAGGCCCTGGGTGTTGGCGAAGTAGGCCAGGGCCACCTGGCCCAGCACCTTGGACTGGCTGTTGGTGTAGCGCCCCAGGACCGTGCCGTCCTCGGCCACCGAGAGGCCCGCCAGGCGACCGGAGGCGTAGCCGTCCTGCGACACGGAGTTGACGCCGAACTGGCTGCCGTACTGGGTGGTGCCCGTCAGGTCGAGGGCGAAATCGAGCGGGGTGGTGGCGCCGGTGGAGACGGTCACCTCCATGCCCGTGATGGGCATGGTGGGGGTGAGCAGGGCGCCATCCGTGTCGAAGGTCAGGGTGACCGGGTCGCCGGCCGCCAGGGCCGCCGAGCCGCTGCCGTCGAAGTCGACGTTGGCGATGCCGGCGCCGTCGATGTCACCGTACATGTCCCAGGTGTTCGATGCGGTCTTGACGAAGTAGAGCGTCAGGGCATGCGAATTGCCCAGCGTGTCGTACACGGTGACCGAGGTGGCGGAGTGGTAGGTCGCGGCGTTGCTGGTGCTGAAGGCGGCGGAGCTCAGCGCGGTCTCGGTGGAGTCCAGGTTGGCCACCAGATAGACGTTGTCGGTCTTGCTCGGGGCGATGTCCGCGAAGGAGATCTGCAAGGGCGCGGGGCTGGCGGTGACGATGTTGCCGTTGGCATCGACGCCGTAGCCCATGAGCTGCTCGCTCTGGTTGTTGATGATGTAGCTGAGGCCGTTGGCGTCGGGCTTGTCGAGGTGGAACTGGCCGTTGCGGCTGTAGGCGGTGGCGCCGCCCTGGTTGATGAGGAAGAAGCCCTCGCCGCTGATCGCCAGGTCCAGGGGGTTGTTGGTGGTGCTGATGCTGCCCTGGGTGAACTGCTGCGCGACGTCGGCGATCTTCGAGCCGATGCCGACCTGCAGGCCGCCCGCGCCGTACAGGGAGGTGGCGTAGACGTCGGCGAACTGGGTCGCGGACGACTTGAAGCCGATCGTCGAGGCGTTGGCAATGTTGTTGCCGATGACGTCCAGGTTCTTGGCCGCCCCGTTCAGTCCGCTCAAACCCTGTTGAAAACCCATCTCACCCGCTCCTTCTCAAATAACCTGATACCGCCCACAGGGGCGGCCTGGAAGCCGTCAAAAAATCTGCCTGATCTGGTCCATGCCCTTGTTGCCCAGGCCCGCGACCTCGACCTCCATGGCCTCGTCCTTGAGCGCCACGCTGAGGACCTGCCCGAGGGAATAGGTGGTGCTGGTGACGTCCTTGTCCGCGGCGCTGGCACTCACCGCGAAGCTGTATTCGCCATCCGCCATGGGGTTGCCCAGCGCGTCCTTGCCGTCCCAGACGAAGCGCACCAGACCGGCGTCCTGCTTGCCCAGCTCCAGGGTCTGCACCAGGTTGCCCTGGGCATCGCGGATCTCGACGCTGACCTTGTCGGCCTTCGCGTCCAGCTCCAGCCCGCCCACCGCGGCGGAGTCGGAGAGGGTCAGCAGGTCGCCCTCCGCGAGCACCTGGTGGCCGACCATGCTGGCGCCCTGGATCACCTGGGTGGCGCGGAACTGCGCGTTGAGCACGTCGAGGCTGCCGTTCAGCTTGTTGATCCCCTCCACGGTGGACATCTGCGCCAGCTGGCTGGTCAGCTCGGCGTTCTCCATCGGGTTCATCGGGTCCTGGTTCTTCAGCTGCGTCACCAGAAGCTTGAGGAAGCGGTCGCTCAGTTCCTGGGTGCCGGACGTGCTGGCACCGGCCGCCGCGCCGTTGATCGCGGCGGCGGCGTCTGCGTAGTTGGTCTGGACTGCGGAAACGGCCACGGCTTACTCCTCCGTCACGGCTGGGCGACCGCCAGGGTGCGCTGCATCAGCGACTTGGCGGTGCTCATCACCTCGGTGTTGGTCTGATAGGAACGCGAGGCGGAGAGCATGTTGACCATCTCTTCCACCGGATCGACGTTGGGATAGGCGACATAGCCCTTGGCGTCCGCGAGCGGATGCTTGGGGTCGTAGACCAGGCGCGGCGGCGCCGCGTCCTCGACCACCTCCTTCATGCGCACGCCCTGCGCCCAGGGGGCGCTGGGGTTCGTGGCGACCGCCTGGAACACCACCTGCTTGGCCTTGTAGCCGCCGCCGGTGGAACTGTGCGCGGAATCGGCGTTGGCGAGGTTGGAGGCGACGGCGTTGAGGCGCATGGACTGCGCGGTGAGCGCCGAGGCGGCGATCTGGAAGACGTTGGACATGCTCATTCAGGGCGCTCCGTCATTTCTCGCCGGACACGGCCAGCTTCATGGTGCTGAAGGCCGCTGTGGCGCGGTCGAGCAGGAACTGGTAGTGCAGGGCGTTCTCGGTGAAGTGGGCACGCTCCACGTCCATGTCCACGGTGTTGCCGTCCAGGCTGGGCTGCACGGCGGCGCGGTATTTGACGCCCGCCGCGGCGCCGCCGGAGACGCCATCGAGGTGGCGCGCCTGGGTGCGTGCCATGGCGAAGCCGCCACCCATGGCGCCCTTGAGGGCGCTGGCGAAGTCGAGGTCACGCGCCTTGTAGTCGGGGGTGTCGGCGTTGGCGAGGTTGGACGCAAGGATCTCCTGGCGGCGCGCCCTCAGGTTGAGGGCGGACTGCACGAAGGCGATTTCCTTGTCGATCTTGTTCAGCATTCCGGGCTCCGTCGCCACGCCGTGGCGTTGGGGTTGCACTATCCTGGCGGAATGAGAGCAATTGGCGTGCCAGCTCAAAAAACACCGACAACACATTGATTTTTATGGGTTGTTATCCCGGGACGGGCGATGACGGCAAGATTGTCTGGCGGCGCCGCCGGGAAAGCGGCAAGAGTTGCCGGGCTTGCCGGCCCACCGCAGGGTGGGTGCCGGCGGGATCAGCCGGTCTCGACGCGGTTGCGGCCGGCCTGCTTGGCGCGGTACATGGCGGCGTCGGCGCGCGCGAGCATGGCGGTCTCGTCCTCGCCCGCCAGCCACTGCGCGACGCCGGCGCTGAAGGTGATCAGCACGCGCTCGTTCTCGTGCATGAAGAAGGCCTTGGTGAGCGCGCGCTGCACGCGCTTGAGCACTTCGGCGGCCTCCTCGGCGGCGGTGTTGGGCAGCAGGATGAGGAACTCCTCGCCGCCGTAGCGCGCCAGGGTGTCGGTGGGGCGCAGCATGCCCTTCACCACCTGCGCGAGGTGGCGCAGCGCCTGGTCGCCGGCCTGGTGGCCGAGGCTGTCGTTGAGCTTCTTGAAGTGGTCGATGTCGAGCAGGCCGATCGACAGCGGCGCGCCAAGCCGCTGCGTGCGCGCCAGCTCGCGCGCGAAGGCCTCGTCCATACCGCGCCGGTTGAGCGCGCCGGTGAGCTGGTCCTCGCGCACCAGCACCGAGACCTGCGCCAGTTCCTGCTCCAGTGCGCGGATGCGCGCCTCCGCCTGCTCGGCCTGCGTGCGCGCGTCGAGCAGTTCGCCGTGGCTGCGGCGCAGGGCGTCGCGCACGCCGGCGACGTCGGCGGACAGGCCCTCGACGACATCGCCCAGTTCCGAAAGGTCGGCGGCCTGGCTGATCTTCTCGGAATACACGTCGATGCGTTCGTGGTAGCCGGCGGTGCTCTGGCTCATCTCGCCGATGCGGTCGATGAAGGTGGTGATGAGGGTCTTCAGCTTCGCCCTCGCCTCGTCCAGGCTGCCCTTGATCACCCCCTGTTTGTACGCCAGCTCGCGCAGGCTGCGCTCGGCCTCCAGCAGGGCGTCGACCTGCAGGTCGCCGGCCATCAGGTTCTGCATGGTGGCGAGCTGGCCGGACAGCCAGGCCTCGTCGCCCACCAGCTCACCAATGTTGAGGAACAGCAGGCCGACCAGGCGCTTGAGGCCGGTGGCGAGGCCGTGGTCGTCCTCGCCATGCATGAGCACGTCGCGCCACAACGCCGACCAGGCATCGAGCTGCGGCGGCGTCAGCCCGTCGGCGCGCGCGATCTCGCGGCCCAGATCGCCGGCGCGCCGCGCCAACTCGGGGCAACGCTCCTCGCAGCTGTCCGCGAGCAGGCGGAAGTGCTCGGCGAGGGCGGAGACGATGGGGCGGCAGGCCGTCGTCGCTTTTTCCGGCTCTCCACCTGCCTCGGCAGGCACCGCCCTGCCGCCGGGCGCCTCCCCCCCCCTCCTCGGCCACCTCGCCGAGCACGCTGTCCGCCGGCGCGCTGCCTGCCCAGGAGTGGCTCAGCGCGAGGAGCTTTTCCTGCAGGGCCGGGGCATCGTTGCCGAAGTTGATCAGCACCCGCTCCAGCATCTCACGCTTGCGCGCCTGGGTGAGGCCACTCTGGCGCGCGTCCCATTGCTTGAACAGCGGCCGCAGGGTGTCGGCCCAGCGCGGCTCCTGCCTCGACTCCGCCTTCTCCGCGCCGGTCTCGGCGGCCTTTTCCGGGCCAGGGGGCTCGATGCCGGCAACCTCGCAATAGGCCAGCTGGAAATTCTCGGGGGTCGGCGGCTGGCGGCGCGTGGCCAGCAATCGGATGGCCTCGCGGGCGATTTCCGCGGGTTGTTTGGCTTGCGTGCTGCTTTGTGTGGGCTTTGCCATGTCCGGGTCGGTAAACTTTTCGCGCAATGTATACGTCTTGAACCCAGGTTCGCCACTTTTTGATCGTGCCCATGAAACGCATCCCTAGCGGTCTCCTGGCCGCCGCCCTCCTGGCCATGCCACCCGCGCACGCGGCGGAAGCCGGCGACGGCCTGCGCCGCAAGGCCCAGGCCTGGCTCGCCGCCGAGGTGGCGCGGGCGTACCCGGACACCCAGCAGACCGTCGAGATCGGCGCGGTCGACGGCCGCCTGCAGTTGCCCGCCTGCGACGCCCCGCGTTTCTTCCTGCCGCCAGGCAGCCGGCTGTGGGCCGGCGGCTCGCTCGGCGCGCGCTGCGAGGCGCCGAAGCGCTGGTCGCTCTACCTGGGCTACGAGGTCCGCCTGAGCGGCCCGGCGCTGCTCAGCACGCGGCCGCTGCCGGCACGCCAGCCCATCGGCGCGGTCGACGTCCAGCGCGCCACCGTGCGCTACGCGCAGGACCCTGGCGCCTACCCGCGCGAGATCCCGCCCAAGGCCACGACGCTGCGGCCGATCCCCGCCGGCCAGCCGATCATGGTGTTCGACCTGGCGCTGCCGGACGTCATCCAGGCCGGCGCGCGCGTGCAGGTACGCGTCAGCGGCACGGGCTTCAGCGTCGCCCAGGAGGGCCAGGCCCTCAACGCCGCGCGCGCGGGCGCCCCGGTGCGGGTCAAGATGCCGAGCGGCCGCATCGTGCGCGGCATCGCCAGCCAGACCGGCGAGGTGGACATCGATCCGTGATCCGCCATTAAAGGATCCGAATCGCCTGCCGATAAACGCACATAGATTTGGGAGCGTCCAATGAAGATCGACAACAACCTCAAGACACTCGCGCCGGCCCGCGCCAAGGAGACGAAGGCCGGCAGGACGCGCGTCCTGGTGCATGGCGAGGGAGGACCCGGCGTGCGCGACGAGGTGGCGTTGACCGGCGACGCCGCGAAGATGCGCGAGCTCGACGCCCGACTCGCGGAGCTGGAGATCACGGATGCCGGCAAGATCGAGTCGGTTCGGCAGGCGATCGCCGACGGCACCTTCAAGGTGGACGAGGAAGCGGTCGCCGATGCCATGGTCAACGAGACCCTCGACCACCTGGGGCGCCGCGCATGATGACGTCGCTGCAGGCCACCATCGACGGGCTCTGCGAGGCCCTGGCCGACTTCACGGCGCTGCTGGAGGAGGAATCCGCCGCCCTCGCCGCCCAGGACGCGGAACGCCTGTCCACCCTGTTGCCGCGGCGCGAGGCGGGCAACCGCGAGCTGGCGGAACACTGGCGCAGGCTCGCGGAAATGGCGGGCCCGCGCGCGCCCGCCGGCCTCGCCTCGCTGCGCGGCCAGCTGTTCGGCGACGCCGTGCCGCCGCCCGCCTGGCAACGCCTGGAGCAGCTCGCGCACGACGCTGACCGGCTCAACCGCGTCAACGCGCGCATGCTCGACGAACAGATGCGCCGCACCCAGACCGCCATGCAGGTATTGCAGAACACCCTCTCCAGCCGTAGCGTGTATGGCTCGGACGGCCGCGTGACGGGGCTTTTCCAGACCAACCGATCGATAGACAGCGCATGAACCAGATCACATTGAACGTCGGCGGCATGAGCTGCATGGGCTGCGTCAACAGCGTCAAGCGGCTGGTGTCGGCCCTGCCCGGCATCGGCGGCGTCGAGGTGGACCTCGCCTCCGGCCGCGTCGAGGTGACGCACGACCCCCAGCTCAGCAGCGTGCAGGCGATCCGCCAGGCCATCGAGGACGGCGGCTACCAGGTGGTCGGCTGATCCTCCCGTGACCGCCCGGGCGGCGGCGGCGCGGCCTAGAGGTCCAGCCACACCTGCGCGTATCCGCGCGTCTCGAATGTGTTCTTCACGTCCGGGGAGAACTCCTGGTAGTCCTTGCCCAGGTTCTCCACGCCGAGCGCCAGGCGTGCATGGCTGTCACCCAGCTTGAAGCGCTTGGAGAGGCTCAGGTCCCAGCGCCGCATGCCGGGCAGGCGGCCCTCGCCGATCGGCTCGAACGCCGAGGTCCAGTAGCGCGACAGCATGAGGCCGATGCCGCCGGGGGTTTCGTGCATGAGATGCAGGCCCGCCAGATGCCTGGGCGAGTACCACTTCTCATCGAGCTGGCTGTCGACATCGAGAAAGGCGTAGTTCACGATCAGCCGCGTCTCGGCATTGACGCGCCAGTTGATCTGCGACTCGAAGCCGGTCTGCACGGCATGGCCCAGGTTGAAGACGTCGCGCGCCACCAGTCCGGCGCCCAGCGGGGGGATGCCCAGCACGTTGGCGCTGAGGCTGCACAGGGACTTGGGGCCGGTGTTGTAGACCACGGGCGGACACTCGAAGTTGATGTACTTGGAGATGCGTTCCCTGAAGACGCGCAGGTCCACCTCCACGCCGGACTCCGGCCACCTGCCCTGGTAGCCCAGTTCGCGGCTGAGCATCTGCTCCGGCTCGACCGCGTTCGTGGCGAGCAGGTGCGGCAGGGTCGTGAACAGGGGATTGCCGGCGGCGTCGAGGATGGTGACCCGCTTGTCGGCCTCCAGTTCGACCAGGAAGGGGTTGCGATAGGCCCTGGAGACGCCGATCCTGAAGGCGTGGCGCGGCGAGGGCTGCCAGTGCAGGGTGGCGCGCGGCGAGAGGCGCCCGCCGACCTCGCCGTAGTCCTCCCAGAACGCGCCCAGGTTCATCAGCCAGCGGGGCGACCAGCGCCACTCCATGTGGCCGAACAGGCCGAACGATTCGACGCTGAGGTTGGCGTCGGTGTTGAAGAAGTGGCGCGAGCCGACGATGTCCTCGCGCAGGAAGCCCCCCACCACGGTGCGCACGCCGTTGCCGTGGTCGGTATTGAGCTGTGCCTCGCCGTGCCAGCGTTGCGAGAGGATGTCCTCGTCGAAATAGGCGGCGCCCGGAATGCCGGAAAGTGCGTCGATGAGCGTCCCGTCGACGGGGACGCGCTGTGCCGTATTGAGGTGGCTGAAATAGCCCTTGGCGAGGAACTCGCTGGCGGGGGAGAGCTGCACGCGATAGTCGGCCTGGAAATGGCTCGAATCCAAGTCCTGGTCATGCGGCCGGTTGGTGGGGCTGCTCCACTCGCCCACCCCGCGCGTTCCGGTGAGGAGGCCGAACTGCAGGTCCAGGCCGCGCGTCTCCGAGAGCGCGAAATGGCCGCGATAGTTGAGGACATTGGAGCGCTCGTCGTCGAGCTGCGCCTTGAAGCCGCCGTCCTCGCGCCGGCCGACGGTGACGCGGTGGCTCGCGGCCTCGCTGCCACCGGCCCAGCGGAACCAGCCCTCGCGGTGCGAGGGGTCGCCGCCGAGCAGGTGCAGCATGCGCCCGCGCACATCGTCGGGGTGGCGCGTGATGATGTTGATCACGCCAGTGAAGGCGTTCGCGCCGAAGGTCGCGGCATTGGGGCCGCGTACCACCTCGATGCGCTCGATGTCGTCGATGGCCAGGGGCAGGGTGTCCCAGCGCGGCCCGCCGATACTGGCGAGATAGATCGAGCGCCCGTCCACCAGCACCTGCATGCGGTGCGAAAACTCGTCCGCCATGGTGTGCGAGACGCTGTGGTACCAGCCCGTCTTCTGCCCCACGTACATGCCGGGGATGAGGCGGAACAGGTCGGTGATGTTGTGGTAGCCGCTCGCCTCGATGGTCGTGCGGTCCAGCACCGAGATGGCGTTGGGCGCGTCCATGACCGGCTGCGCCAGGCGGCTGGCGGTCAGCACGGTCAGGTCACCACCGAGGAAGTCCGCCTCCGTGAGCTCGCCGGCCTGGGCCAGGGAGGCCGCCAGCAGGACGTTGAAGGCCCAGAGGGCCAGCAGCCTCATGCCCCGTCCTCACCAGGCCGGCAATTCCGGACAGTCCTTGCGCAGCCCCTCAAGGTAGGCGGCGTGCTCGGCCAGTTCCGCGTCCGTGGCGCGCAGCACCTTGAGGGCGCCGCGCCGGATCGGCGCCGCCGCCTGCTGCAGGCCGGCCTCCTGATGGTCGGCGACGTCGATGCCCAGGGTCTCCTGGCCGCGCGTCATCGCCAGATAGACCTCCGCCAGCAGCTGCGCGTCGAGCAGCGCGCCGTGGAAATTGCGCCCGGAGTTGTCGATCTGGTAGCGCTTGCACAGGGCGTCGAGGTTGTTCTTCTGCCCCGGATGCATCTCCCGCGCCAGGCGCAGGGTGTCCAGCACGCCGCAGTAGCGGCCGAGCGGGCCGTCGTCGAGCCGCTTCAGCTCGGCGTTGAGGAAGCCGACGTCGAACGGCGCGTTGTGGATCACCAGCTCGGCGTCGCGCACGAAGTCGAGGAAATCCGCCGCCACGCTGGCGAAGCGCGGCTTGTCGGCGAGGAACTCGCTGGTGATGCCGTGCACCGCCACGGCACCGGCGTCGATCTCGCGCTCCGGGTTGAGGTAGACGTGGAAGGTCGCGCCCGTGACGCTGCGGTTCACCACCTCGACCGCGCCGATCTCGATCACGCGATGGCCGAGCGACGGGTCCAGGCCCGTGGTTTCCGTATCCAGCACGACCTGCCGCATCACCTGCCCTCCATGGCCATGCGCACGCCCTCGTTGGCGAGCGCGTCGGCGCGTTCGTTCTCCGGGTGGCCGGCGTGCCCCTTCACCCAGTGCCAGGACACCTCATGGCGCTTCGCCTCGGCGGCCAGCGCCTGCCACAGGTCCTGATTCTTCACCGCGCCGCCGCCAGCGGTCTTCCAGCCGCGCTTGATCCAGTTGGGCAGCCATTCCGAGATGCCCTTCTGCACGTATTGCGAGTCGGTGTGCACGCGCACCAGGCAGGGCTGGTTGAGGGCCTTCAGGCCCTCGATCACGGCGCGCAGTTCCATGCGGTTGTTGGTGGTGTCGCGCTCGCCACCGCACAGGGCCTTCTCCGTGGCGCCGTGGCGCAGCAGCACGCCCCAGCCGCCGACACCGGGGTTGCCCTTGCAGGCGCCATCGCTGTAGAGGTCGATCAGTTTCCGCTCAGTCATCGCTGTTTCGTTCCGTTCCCGCCCACTCGGCGGTCTTGCGCGGCGTCGGCACCCACACCCTGCCGGGCAGCCAACGCTTGTCCCATTTCGGCTCGATCAGGCGCATCCCGCGCACCCGCTTCACCGCGTGCAGCAGATAGATGCCGCCGCCCAGCGCCCACCAGCGATCGCCCGCCGCCTCCAGGAAGGCGAAGCGCTCGATCCACGCGGCCCGGTCGATGGGCGGCGCATAGCAGGCCAGGCGGCCGCCGACGATATCGAAACCGAGCAGGGCCAGCCAGTCCTTCAGGCGCGCCAGGTGGATGAAGCGCCCCTGCCACGGCCACTCCGCCTCAGGGGTGCTGAATACGCGACGCAGGCCCCAGAAGCTGAAGGGATTGAAGCCGGCGATCAGCAGCCTGCCCTCCGGCCGCAGCACGCGCTCCACCTCGCGCAGCAGCTCGTGCGGGTCGGGGGAATACTCGAGGGCATGCGGCAGGGCCACCAGGTCGAGGCTCTGCGTCGCGATCGGCAGGCGCTCCGGGTGGCAGGCCAGCACGCCACGGTCGCTCGCCGCGCAGAATCGGTACGGCATGCGGTTGGCACGCAGGTAGTCGACGCCGCACTGCCCCATCTGCATCGCGTTGAAGCCGAACAGGTCGGCGCTGACGGCATCGAACCAGGCCAGTTCCCGGCCCAGCACGTAGCGTCCGACATCGCTTTCAAACCAGGGCTGCATAAAATGCGGGAGACCTCTACTCGGTGTGCAACGTCATGCTGGACATCAGCGCCATCCCCGCCTTCCGCGACAACTACATCTGGGCCGTGCGGGACCTGCATCGCGACCCATCCGCGACCGTGCTGGTCGACCCTGGTGAGCCAGGGGCCATTCTAACTTGGCTTGCCAGCCAGCAGGCGCGTCCGCTGGCGATCCTCGTCACCCACCACCACGGCGACCACACCGGCGCCCTCGCCGCCCTCGGCGAGCGCTGGCGGGTACCGGTGTACGGTCCGCGCCGCGAACGCATCGCCGGCGTCACCCACCCGGTCGGCGAGGGCGACGAGGTGGAACTGCCCGAACTGGGCCTGCGCCTCGCGGTCATGGAGACCCCCGGGCACACCCTGGGCCACGTCTGCTACGTTGGCGACGGCCTGGCCTTCACCGGCGACACCCTGTTCTCCTGCGGCTGCGGGCGGCTGTTCGAGGGCACGGCGGCACAGATGCACGAATCGCTGCGGCGGCTCGCCGCCCTGCCCGAGGACACGCGGGTGTACTGTGCGCACGAGTACACCCTGCCCAACATCGGCTTCGCGCTGGAGGTGGAGCCGGACAACCCCGCGCTCCTGGCTCGCCACGAGGCGGCGCGACAGGCGCGCAAGGCCGGCCTGCCCACCCTACCCTCGACGATCGGCCAGGAACGGGCGGCGAATCCCTTCCTGCGCTGCCACCTCCCCGCCGTGCAGGTTGCAATTTCGCAGCATCAGGGTTTGTCCGTAAATGGCGCGATGGAGGCCTTCGCGGCGTTGCGACGCTGGAAGGACGACTACTGAGCCTGCCACGGGGAGGGACGATTTTCCCCGCGCTGCCAGAAAATCCTTGGTCGAGGCCAGGGCCAAAGGTAAAATCCCAACACTTTCAACATTTTGCGATCGTGCGCGGCGACGCGTGCCCAACATGCCCATGCAGCACCCGCCCATGAAGCATTGGTTGACCGCAATGTTCCTCGCACTTGGACTGGCCGCGCACGGCCCGCTCCTCCAGGCCGCCGAGGCCACCCAGCCGTCCCTCAAGATCAGCTATGCCATCGACGGCGACGCCCTGCCCGGCAATTCCATGTCCGGCAATGAGACCGACCTGTGGCAGCGCATCCGCGCCGGCTTCAGGCTGCCGGTCTCCAGCCCCGAGCTCACGCAGGCGCACGAGCGCTGGTTCAGGGACCGCACGGGCAACCTGGAACGGGTGATCGAACGCAGCCGTCCCTACCTCTATCACATCGTCGACGAGGTCGCGCGCCGCGACATGCCGATGGAGATCGCCCTCCTGCCCATCATCGAATCGGCCTTCAACCCCATGGCGCTGTCGCCGCGCCAGGCCTCCGGCATCTGGCAGTTCATCCCCTCCACCGGCAAGGTGTTCGGCCTCGACCAGAATGGCTGGTACGACGGCCGCCGCGACGTGGTGCAGGCCACCAAGGCGGCGCTCGACTACCTGCAGAAGCTGCATGGCATGTTCGGCGACTGGGAACTCGCCCTCGCGGCCTACAACTGCGGCGAGGGCTGCGTCGCGCGCGCCCTGACACGCCATGGCGGCAAGGATTACGCCGCCCTCAACCTGCCGGCGGAGACCCGCAACTACGTGCCCAAGCTGGTGGCGGTGCGCAACATCATCCAGGACCCGGCGGCCTACGGCGTCCAGCTCGCCGCCATCCCCAATGAGCCCTACTTCATGCCGATCCGCCTCAAGCGGCCGATCGAGGCCCGCACCGCCGCCCGCCTGGCGGAGATGAGCCTGGAGGACTTCACCGCCCTCAATCCGGGCTTCCAGCGCCGCGTCATCCATACCGACACGCGCGACGTCCTGCTGCTGCCCGCCGACCGCGTCGAGACCTTCCAGTTCAACCTGCACCGCCAGGGCCTGGACAAGGGCACGCTGGAGACCTACGCGGCGAAGAAGGGCGAGAGCCTGTCCCGCATCGCCGACCGGTTCAACATCTCGGTGGCCTGGCTGAAGGAGCACAACCCCCTGAACCTGTGGCGCGGCAAGCTCACGCGGACCCAGGAGCTGGTGGTGCCGAAGGCGGTGGCGGCGAAGCCCGCCGCCAAGGTCAAGGTCTCCATGGATAGCGCCAGACCGCGCGCCGTCACCCGCAAGCACACGGTACGCAAGGGCGAGACCCTGATGCAGCTGGCGCGCCACTACAACGTGAAGGTGCTCGACATCCAGCGCCTCAACGACATCACCGACAAGATCAAGCCGGGCATGGAGCTGGACATCCCGGCCGCCGGCTGAGGCTTACGCAGCCCCTTTCCCCGGCACGGCGGCAAGCAGCTGCCGCGTGTAGTCCGCCTCGGGCCGCGTCAGCACCTGCTCCGTCTCTCCCGCCTCGACGATCCTGCCCCCTTGCATCACCGCGACACGGTGCGCCAAGTAGCCCACCACGGAGAGGTTGTGGGTGATGAACAGATAGGCCAGGCCGTGCTCGGCCTGGATCTCGGCCAGCAGGTTGAGGATCTGCGCCTGCACCGAGACGTCCAGCGCGCTGGTCGGCTCGTCCAGGATCAGCAGCTTCGGCTCCACCGCCAGGGCGCGGGCGATGGCGATGCGCTGGCGCTGGCCGCCGGAGAACTCATGGGGATAGCGTCCGACGGCGTCGGCGGGCAACCCCACCTGGTCCAGCAACGCCGCCGTGCGCGCCTGCCTAGCCCTCGCATCCAGTTCCGGCAGCAGCGCCGCCATCCCCTCATCCAGGATCGCCCCCACCTTCATGCGCGGGTTGAGGCTGGAGAACGGGTCCTGGAAGACGATCTGCATGTCGCGCCGCTTGCGCCGCAGGGCCTCGCCCCTGAGCGCGCCCAGGTCCTGCCCGTCCACCCTGACCA
Source organism: Pseudomonadota bacterium (assembly GCA_040751755.1). Taxonomy (GTDB): domain Bacteria; phylum Pseudomonadota; class Gammaproteobacteria; order Burkholderiales; family Thiobacillaceae; genus PFJX01. Next base: position 75,164 of record JBFMHC010000044.1, on the reverse strand, counting down.
CGCCCGCGCTGGGGTCCTGCAGGCGCAGCACCGCGCGCGCGAGCGTGGTCTTGCCGCAGCCGGACTCGCCCACCAGGGCCAGGGTCTCGCCCGCGCCGATGTCCAGGCTGACGCCGTCCACCGCCCGGAAGTGGTCGACGGTGCGGCGCAGCAGGCCCTTGCGGATGGGGAAGTGCACGGCGAGGTCGCGGACCTCCAGGATGGGCCCCTCTCCCTCGAGGGGAGAGGGGTTGGGGAGAGGGTGGGGGGTTGCGTGCACATGGCCGGCTATGCCGGCCCCACCCTCTCCCCTACCCTCCCCCCTCGAGGGGGAGGGAGAAAACAGGTGGCAGCGCACCGCGTGTCCCGGCGCCACCTCGATCAATTCCGGCATCTCCTCCCCGCAGCGCGCGAACGCCTCGGGACAGCGCTCGGCGAAGCGGCAACCGACGATCCGCGCGTCCGGCGCGGGCACCCGGCCGGGCAGGCTGTCGAGCCGCTGCCCGCGCCGCTCCAGGCGCGGCAGCACGGCGAACAGCTTCCGCGTATAGGGGTGGCGCGGCGCGGCATAGAGCGGATCACGCGGCGCCCATTCGACGATCTGGCCGGCGTACATCACCGCCACGCGGTCGGCCATGTCTCCCGCCACGTCGAGGTCGTGGGTGATCAGCAGCAGGCCCATGCCGCGCGCACGTCGCAAGTCCTTGAGCAGCCTCAGGATCTGCGCCTGCACGGAGACATCGAGGGCGGTGGTGGGCTCGTCGGCGATCAGCACTTCCGGCTCGCCGGCCAGCATCATGGCGATGAGGGCGCGCTGGCGCTGGCCGCCGGAGAGCTGGAAGGGAAAGACGTCGAGCTTGTCCGCGCCCAGGCCGACCGCCTGCATCAGGCCTGCCATCTCCGCATCCGCGGCCTGCGCGCCCAGCCGGCGGTGCGCGGCCAGCGCCTCCAGCAGCTGCGCGCGCACGCTCATGACCGGGTTGAGGCTGGTCATCGGCTCCTGGAAGATCATCGCCAGCTGCCCGCCGCGCACCGCGCGCATGGCGGTCTCCGGCAAGGCCAGGAGGTCGGTGCCGCCATGCGCGACCCGGCCGGCGGTGACGCGCGCCGCCTCCGGAAGCAGGCGCATCAGGGCCAGGGCGGTGAGCGACTTGCCGCAGCCGGACTCGCCCAGCAGGGCCACGCATTCATTGGCGCCGATCTCGAAGCTCACGCCGTCCACCGGCACCAGGCGGCGACCGCCGCTGGCGATCTCGACGCGCAGGTTCTCGACCCGCAATCCCTTCACCGGCCCGCTCATGCCTTGCGCTCCGACTTGGGATCCAGGGCCGCGCGCACCGCGTCGGCGAACAGGTTGGCGGCGAGCACCAGGACGAACATGAAGACGAAGGCCGCGGCCAGCTGCCACCACACCACGGGTTCGCGCGCCAGTTCCAGGCGCGCACCGTTGATCATGTTGCCGAAGCTGTTCATGGCCGGGTCCACACCGACGCCGACGTAGGACAGCACCGCCTCCGCCAGCACCAGGCCGGAGAAGTCGATGACCACGGTGATCAGCACCAGATGCATGACGTTGGGCAGCAGGTGGCGCAGCAGGATGCGCCCCTTGCGCACGCCGAAGGCCTGCGCCGCCTGCACGAACTCCAGTTCACGCAGCTTCAGGGCCTCGCCGCGCAACAGGCGGGCCAGGCCGGTCCAGCCGGTGAGGCCCATGATCCCGCACAGGGCCAGCAGGCGGACATCGGCGCGCGCCGCGGCGGTGTCAAACAGTTCCGGGCGCGACTCGATCTGCACCTGCACCACCAGCACGGCGGCGGCGATCAGCAGCACGCCCGGAATGGAGTTGAGGGTGGTGTAGAGGTACTGGATGGCGTCATCGACCCGGCCGCCGAAGTAGCCGGCGGCGATGCCCAGGCCGATGGCGAAGGGCAGCATGATCAGCGTGGTGAGGGTGCCGATCAGCAACCCGGTACGGATGCTCTTGAGCGACAGGTAGAGCACGTCCTGCCCCACCTTGTCGGTGCCCAGCCAGTGCGTACCGGGGTATTGCAGCGGCGGGTAGTCTCGCACCTCGCGACCGTCCGGACCCTTCATGCCCTCCTTGACGTAGAGGGTGTCGGCCAGCGGCGCGGAATAGGTCTTCTCCACGCGGGTGCGCATGTCCGTGAGCAGCCAGTCCAGGGCCGACAGGACCTCGCCGGAATACTGCGCCGAGGCCTGGGCCTGGCTGGGCGCGTCCGCCAGGCGCTCGCGGTAGTGCAGGGAATCCAACACGCCGACGAGGAGGAACAGGGCCAGCACCACGGCGCTGCCGGCGCCCAGGCGGCTCTTCATCACCTGGCGCCAGGGGTCGCGGAACCAGTCCTGCCGCCGCATCGCCCAGGCGAACGCGACCACCCCCGCGAGCAGCAGGAACAGCAGGGCATCGGACCAGAGGAGGACGGGCTTGAAGGGCAGCATCATTCCAGCCTCACCCGCGGGTCGACCAGGGTGTAGGAGAGGTCGGTCAGCACCAGGCCGACGATGTACAGCACCGAGCCAAGGAACACCATGGAGCGCACGATGGCGAAGTCCTGCGCCTGGATGGCGTCGATGGTGTAGCTGCCGAGGCCGGGGATGCCGAAGAAGGATTCGACGATCAGGCTGCCGAGGAACAGGCGCGGGATCACCACCACCACGCCGGTGAGGATGGGGATCATGGCGTTGCCCAGCACGTGGCGGAACAGCACGCGCACGTCAGACAGGCCCTTGGCGAGTGCGGTGCGCACGTAGTCCTTGCCCATCTCCTCGAGGAACAGGGCGCGGTAGAAGCGCGTCGAGTCGCCGATGCCCGCGACCAGCCCCACCACCACCGGCATGAACAGGAACTTCCACGCCTCACTCCCAACCTGCCAGCCGGAGATGGGGAACCAGTGCCACAGCTTGCCCATCAGGTACTGCCCGCCGATCACGTAGAACAGGCCGGAGATCGACATCAGCGCCACGCACAGGATCACCCCGCCGGTATCCAGGGCGGTGCCGCGGAAGAAGGCCAGCAGCAGGGCGAAGCTGAGATAGCACAAGAGGCCGACGAGGAAGGTCGGCAAGGCGATGGCGAGCGACGGCCACATGCGCGTGCCGATCTCGCGCGCGATGTCGCGCCCGTCGTCCGACATGCCGAAGTCGAAGGCGAACAGCTTGAGCGACTTGTCGACGAACAGGGTGTCGGTGACCTTGGCCACCCCTTCCGCCTGTGCGTTCACGAACAGCGGCCGGTCGTAGCCGTGCTCGGCCTTCCAGCCGGCGATCGCCTCCGGGGTCACGCGCTTCACGCCGAGGTGGATGCGCGCCATGTCGTCCGGCGTGTTGACCATGAAGAACAGGGCGAAGGTGAGCAGGTTCACGCCGAGCAGGATGGGCACGGCGTAGAGCAGGCGGCGGATCAGGTAGTTAAGCATTGGCCGTGGCCCTCAGACGCCGGCGATAGGCCGCCACGGCAGGCCAGATGGCCGCCGCCAGCAGCACCAGGGTGGCGAACAGCGGCCACCACACCGGCCGGTTCCACTCCGCCTGGTAGGCCGCGCGCGCGGCGCCGTCGACGCGCCGGTACTTGAGCTGGTTGTGTGCCATCAGGTTGGGCTCGGCGTTCTTCACCCAGCCGTGGCGCAGGCCGAAGCTCTTGGGGTGGAAGGCGAAGATCCACGGCGCGTCCTCGCGCACGATCTTCACCATCTCGTCGATCAGCCGCTGCCGCTCCGGGCCGTTGTCCATCTCCTTCATGCGCGTGAACAGGACGTCGAAGGCAGGATTCTGGTAGTTGGCGGCGTTCTCGCCACCCGCCCCGGCCTTCCTGTTCGGCCCATAGAGCAGGAACAGGAAGTTCTCCGGGTCCGGGTAGTCCGCGTTCCAGCCCCACTCGAACAGCTGCTCGCTGCCCTTGCTCATCTTGTCCTGGAAGCGGTTGTAGTCCGTGGACCGCACCACCAACTGGATGTCCAGCCGGGCAAACTGCTTGCGGAACCAGTCCAGGCGCGACTTCGCCTCCGGGCCGCTGGCGGCGGTATCGAAGTACAGGGTCAGCGGTTCGCCGGTGCGCGCGTCGCGGCCGCCGGGGTAGCCCGCCTCGGCGAGCAGGCGCCTCGCCTCCTCGATGCCACGCCGCCTCGGCTGCCCGCCGTCCCAGGTGTAGACCACCGGGTTGATGCCGCCCTCCCCCTCCCGGTAACCGTAGATGCCGGGCGGGATGGGGCCCTGGCCGGCGATGCCGCGGCCGTTGAGGAAGATGGAGATGAACTCCTCGTAGTCGAGGGCGATGGAGAGGGCCTGGCGTAGCTTGCGCGCGCGCTCCGAGAGCCCGCCCACCACCGGGTCGAGCATGTTGAAGCCCAGGTAGCTGAGCGTGGGCCGCGCCTCGGTGGCAAGCTGGATGCCACGCCGCTTCATGTCCGGCGTGAGGTCCGGCCGGCCGTCCGCGCCGATGCGGATGGCCTGGTCGAAGCTGTCGGAGCTGACGCCCGAGGCGTCGTAGTAGCCCTGCAGGAATTTGTTCCAGTAGGGCACGTCCTCTTTTTCCAGCGTGTAGACCACCTGCTCGACCATGGGCAGGCGCCGTCCCGCCTCGGCGTGTCCCGCCGGGAAGAAGTCGTCGTGGTAATTCGGGTTGCGCATGAGGCGCATGACGCGGTTGGGATCGTTCTCGGCCAGGTAGTAGGCGCCGGTGCCGACCGGCTGCCAGTCCAGGGTGAAGTTCTTTGCCGCCATGCCCGGCTGGCGGTAGAAGCGCTCCGCCTCTCTGGGCACCGGCGCGAAGAAGGGCATGGCCAGCCAGTACTGGAACTGCGGGTATTTGCCGCGGATGCGGATGCGCCAGGTGTAGCGGTCCACCACGGTCACGCCGGGGAAGTCGAAGCGCTCCAGGTCGATGAAGCGGTCCCGCTCGCCGCGCTTCGCCTCGGCGGCGATGGCCTTGGCGAGGTCCTTGAGGCCGACGATGTAGTCGACCATGAAGCCGAGCAACGGCGACTGGTTGCGCGGGTCGGCGATGCGGCGGATCTGGAAGGCGTAGTCGGCGGCGGTCAGCTCGCGCGTGCCGGTGTCGCGGAACTCCTCGAAGCGCTCGATGCGCTCCAACTCCGCGGCATCCATCGGCACGTAGCGCGGCGAGCCGTCGGCGCGCAGGGCGAAGGCGGGATGCGGCTGGTAGCGGATGCCCGGCTTCAGGCGCAGCTCATACTCCGAGAAGGCCAGGGCCGGGCTATCCGCGGCCACCTCGCGCCCTGCCGCATCCAGATGGCGCACCGTGGGCATGGCCACGGTGGTCAGCGGCTCCAGCTGATAGGGCCGCTTGAGGAAGTGGTATTGCAGCGCCGGCTCGTAGATGTTGCCGATGAAGACGTACTCGTTCTCGCTGTAGGAACGCGCCGGGTCCAGGTGCTTGGGGCGTTCGGAGAAGGCCGAGTAGAGGATGGACCGGCCGGTCTGGCCAGCGGGATAAGGACTATTCGACGGACTGTCCGAGGGGCCCGAGCAGGCCCCGAGCAGGGTCAGGCCGAGCAGCAGCAGGCTTTGACGGAGGCGGCGAAGCATGCGACGCCCCCGTGTCACACCGGCGAACGCCGGTGTCCGGGTCGTTGCCCGGATTCCGGCCTGCACCGGAACGACCTGGTCATGGGGCGCTTATTCGAACGGGTGCCGGCGGACGATGGTCTCCTCGCGGTCCGGGCCGGTGGAGATGATGTCGATCGGCACGCCGCACAGCTCCTGCATGCGGTTGAGGTATTTCTGCGCGTTGGCGGGCAGTTCCTCGAAGGTCTTCACGCCCACGGTGGTCTCCTTCCAGCCGGGCCAGTCTTCGTACACCGGCTCGCAGTCGGCCAGCATCTCGGAGCCCACGGGCAGGATGTCGCACACATCGCCGCCCAGCTTGTAGCCGGTGGCGATGCGCACCGTGTCCATGCCGTCCAGCACGTCCAGCTTGGTCACGCACAGGCCGGACACGCCGTTGATCTGGATCGCGCGCTTCAGGGCGGCGGCGTCGAACCAGCCACAGCGACGCGGGCGGCCGGTGGTGGCGCCGAACTCATGGCCTTTCTCCGCCAGCCACTTGCCGTTGTCGTCGAACAGCTCGGTGGGGAACGGGCCGGAGCCAACGCGGGTGGTGTAGGCCTTGGTGATGCCAAGGGTGTAGTGCATGGACGAGGGGCCCATGCCGGAACCGGTGGAGGCGCCGCCGGCGGTGCAGTTGGACGAGGTGACGAAGGGATAGGTGCCATGGTCGATGTCCAACAGCGTGCCTTGCGCGCCCTCGAACAGCAGGTTTTCGCCCCGCTTGTTGGCCTCGTACAGGTTGCGCGGCACGTCGCCGATCATGGGCTTGATCTTCTCCGCCAGTTCCATGGCCTTGTCCAGGGTCTGGTGGAAGTCGACGGTCTCCCACTTGAAGTAATGCTTGAGCACGTAGTTGTGGTAGTCCAGCACCTCGCCCAGCTTGGCGGCGAAGCGCTCGCGGTGCAGCAGGTCCTGCATGCGGATGGCGCGGCGCGCCACCTTGTCCTCATAGGCCGGGCCGATCCCGCGACCGGTGGTGCCGATCTTGCCGGCGCCCTTGGCGGCCTCGCGCGCATGGTCGAGTGCGACGTGGTGCGGCAGGATCAGCGGGCAGGCCTCGGAAATGGTGAGGCGGCTGGCGACATCGACGCCGCCCTTCTCCAGCATCTCCACCTCCTCGATCAGGGCCTCGGGCGAGCACACCACGCCGTTGCCGATGTAGCAGCGCACGCCCTCGCGCAGGATGCCGGAGGGGATGAGGTGCAGCACGGTCTTCTTGCCGCCGATCACCAGGGTATGGCCGGCGTTGTGGCCACCCTGGAAACGCACCACGCCCTGGGCGCGGTCGGTCAGCCAGTCGACGATCTTGCCCTTGCCTTCGTCACCCCACTGGGTGCCGATCACCACAACGTTCTTGCTCATCTTGAATTCCTTGGTCGATCAGGAGATGGGTTAAAGGGGTTGAACGGTCCAGCCGTCCGCGGATTTGACGAGGATGCGGTCGCAGCCCGACTCGGCGCGGTGCGCCTGCTGGCCGGGCAGCTCCGACACCACGCGCTCGCCGGCGCCACGCAACGCGGCGATGCGTTCGCGCAGTGCGGCATCGGCGTCGTGCGGGGCGAGGATGCCGCCGCGCGCGGCGGGTTCCGCGAGACAGTCGAGGATCTGCCGCAGATCCAGGGAGAAGCCGGTGGCGGCGCGGCTGCGGCCGAACACGCCGCCGGCGCCGTCGTAACGCCCGCCCAGGGCCACGGCGCGCGCCTGGCCGCCGGCGTAGGCGGCCATGACCACACCGTTGTGGTAGCCGTCACCGCGCAGGTCGGAGAGGTCCACGCCCACCGGCTCGCCCTCCGCGGCCGCAAGCAGCCGCGCGAGGTCGTCGAGGGCCTGGCGGATCGCCGGCTGCTGCGGCAAAACCGCCATGGCACGCTCCAGCGCCTCGCGCCCGCCATACAGTCCGGGCAGCGCCAGGAAACCGGCGCGCCAGGGCTCGTCGAGGCCGGCGACCAGGGCCGCGACCTCGGGGCCGTCCTTCTGGCGCAGGGCGACGAACAGCATGCTGGCGGTGTCCGCATCCAGGCCGGCGCCCGCCACCATGGCGCGGAACAGGCCGGCATGGCCGAGGCTCAGGCGCAGGTCCGGCACGCCGGCCTCGTTGAGGGCCGCCAGCAGGAGGGCCTGGATCTCCAGGTCCGCCTCGATGCCGGCGTGGCCGAACAGCTCCGCACCCACCTGCAGGGGCTCGCGGCTCGCCAGCATGCCCGCGGGCTTGGTGCGCAGCACCGGCCCGGCATAGCAGAGGCGGGCCACGCCCTGGCGGTTGAGCAGGTGCGCGTCGATGCGCGCCGCCTGCGGCGTCATGTCGGCGCGCACGCCGAGCATGCGGCCGGACAGGCCATCGACCACCTTGAAGGTCTTCAGATCGAGGTCGCGCGCCGCGCCGGTGAGCAGGGATTCGAGATATTCCACCAGCGGCGGGGCGATCAGGTCATAGCCATAGCCGTCGAACAGGTCGAGCAGGCGCCGGCGCAGGTCCTCGGCCGCGCGCGCGTAGGGCGGCAGGATGTCCTCGATGTATTCGGGCAGGAGCCAGGCGGGGGTCATGTTTGGGTCAACCAGAGGAGAAGCAGGCCGGCGAGCATGGAGGCCAGGCCCATGAAGCGGATTTGTCCGTCGTTGAAGCGGATCATGCGCGCGAAGGCCTCACGCCAGGCGGCGGGGGCGATGAAGGGCAGAACGCCTTCCATGACCAGCATCAGCGCCAGCGCCGGGACGAAGACCTCGCGCAGACTCACGCCGCGAGCCCATTCGCCGTTTCCATCGCCAGCCTCGCTGCGTTCACTTGCCGCCCCGCGGAGACTTCATGTAGCGGAAGAACTCGGAGTTGGGCTGCAGCACCATGACGTCGTTCTTGCTGGAGAAGCTCTGCTTGTAGGCGTCCATGCTGCGATAGAAGGCGTAGAACTCCGGGTTCTTGCCATAGGCGGCGCCATAGATGGCGGAGGCCTTGGCATCGCCCTCACCCTTGGTCTTCTGCGCCTCGCGATAGGCCTCGGCGATGATCACCTCGCGCTGCCGGTCGGCATCGGCGCGGATCTTCTCCGCTTCGGCGGAACCCGTGGAACGCAGCTCGTTGGCCACGCGTTTGCGCTCCGCGTCCATGCGGCGGTACACGGATTCACTCACCTCCGAGGGCAGGTCGACGCGCTTGATGCGCACATCCATCACCTGCACGCCGAAGCGCCGCGCGTCGTGGTCGGCACGGGTGCGCAACAGGTTCATGACGTCGTCGCGCTCGCCCGACACCACGTCGTGCACCGTGCGCTTGCCGAACTCGGCGCGCATGCCGTCGTTGACGGTCTGGAACAGGCGGTTCTCGGCGCGCATCTCGTCGCCGCTGAAGCTGACGTAGTACTTCTCCACGTCGAACACGCGCCACTTGATGTAGTAGTCCACCAGGACGTTCTTCTTCTCGGAGGTGATGAAGCGCTCCGGTTCCGCGGCGTCCAGGGTGAGGATACGGGTGTCGAAGTAGCGCACGTTCTGCACGAAGGGGAGCTTGAGGTAGAGGCCGGGCGCCTTGTCGATGTGCACCACCTCGCCCAGCTGGAACACCATCGCCGCCTGGCGCTGGTCCACCGTGTAGACTGACAGGGAGAAGAGCAACAGTGCGGCCACCAGGCCGACGATCAGATTCACGGGGTTCTTCATCATGGACGCTCCTCCCGGTCACGGCTGCGGAAGGCATCGCGGGAGCGGAACAGGTCGGTCTGGGCGCCGCCGGCCGGGGCGGAGGGGGCGCTGAGCTGGGCATCGGCGGCGGGCGCCGGCGCGGTGGCCCCGCTCATCTGCATCAGCTTGTCGAGCGGCAGGTACAGGAGGTTGCCGCCCTGCTTGTCATCGACGAGCACCTTGGTGGTACTCGACATGATCTGCTGCATGGCGTCCTGATAGAGACGCTCGCGCGTCACCTGTGGGGCCTTGGTGTACTCGGCGAGGATCTGCTTGAAGCGCGAGGCATCGCCTTCCGCCTGCGCGACCACGCGTGCCTTGTGGCCGTTCGCCTCCTCGATCAGGCGCGCCGCCACGCCGCGCGCCTTGGGGATCACGTCGTTGGCGTAGGCCTGGCCTTCGTTCTTCAGGCGCTCGCGGTCCTGGCCGGCCTTCACCGCGTCGTCGAAGGCAGCCTGCACCTGCTCGGGCGGCTGCGCCTGCTGCATGTTGACCTTGCTGATGCTGATGCCGGTCCTGTAGCGGTCCAGCAGGTCCTGCATCAGCTTGGTGGCGCGCGCGGCAATGTCGGCGCGGCCCTCGTAGAGCACGTAGTCCATCTTGCTCTTGCCGACGATCTCGCGCATCGCCGTCTCCGCCACCTGCTTCACCGCAATGTCGGGATCGCGGTTGTAGAAGAGGTAATCCTCGGGGTCCTTGAGGGTGTACTGGATGGAGAACTGCAGGTCGATGATGTTCTCGTCGTCGGTCAGCATCAGCGCCTCGGCGAGCACCTTGGCCTTGACGTTGTTCTTGTAGCCGACCTCCACCGTGCGAACCTGCTCGATGTTGACCTTCTCCACCGTCTCCACCGGATACGGCAGGTGCCAGCGGGGGCCGGGCTGCGTGGTCTCGACGAACTTGCCGAAACGCAGCACCACGCCTCGCTCGCCGGCATCGACGATGTAGAAACCGGAGGCCAGCCATAGCATCAGGGCCAGTACCGCCAGCAGACCCGCGCCGCCGGGGAGGTGGAACGGCTGACCGCCTCCAGAGGCACCGCCACCGCCCTTGCGGCCGAACAGCCCGTTCAGGCGCTGATTGAAATTGCGCCAGAGTTCGTCCAGGTCGGGGGGGCCGCTGTCGTTGCGTCGGCCGCCGCTGCCCCATTGCGGGTCATTCCACGCCATTGCGATCGGCACGCCGCGGCGGACCGCCGCCAAGGGCGCCAGCACGTAACGATGCGCGACCCAGAACGGCACGCGCAAGAAATCTCTAATCAGTCCCATCAGTTTCCGCGTCATCGGAGGTAGTTGGCCGGATATCCCTGGCGTGGTCAGTGTCGGTTACGTGAGTCTTCGCGTGCTCGCCCAAGGCTTCCCGCAGCAGGTCGATACCCGCGCCAGTCCTGGCGGAGAGCCAAACGGCGGCGATCTTACCATACTCGTCCCTGACCATTTTGGGCTCCGCGCCGGTGAGGTCGATCTTGTTCATGACCTGGATCTGCGGCACATGTTCCGCGCCGATCTCCTGCAACACCTTTCCGACCTCTTCCATCTGGCGGTTACGGTTGGGGCTGGCCGAATCGACCACGTGCAGCAGCAGGTCGGCATGCGCGCTCTCCTCAAGCGTGGCGTGGAAGGCCGCCACCAGGGTGTGCGGCAGGCGGGTGATGAAGCCGACCGTGTCGGACAGGACCACCTCGCGGCCGGCGCTCGGCAGCCACAGCTTGCGCGAGGTGGTGTCGAGGGTGGCGAACAGCTGGTCGGCGGCGTAGGCGCGGGCGTGGGTCAGGGTATTGAACAACGTAGACTTGCCGGCGTTGGTATAGCCGACCAGCGAGATGGAAAACACCCCACCGCGCTGCCTGCCACGCCGCTGGATGGCGCGGCTGCGCGCATGCTTGTCGAGCTTGGCCTCGATGGTCTTGATGCGCTGCGCGATCAGCCGCCGGTCCAACTCCAGCTGCGTCTCGCCAGGGCCACCGCGCATGCCGATGCCCCCCTTCTGGCGCTCCAGGTGGGTCCAGCCGCGCACCAGACGGGTGGAGTAATGCCGCAACTGTGCCAGTTCCACCTGCAGCTTGCCTTCGTTGCTGCGCGCGCGCTGCGCGAAGATGTCGAGGATCAGGGCGGTACGGTCGAGGACGCGGCACTGCAGGTGGCGTTCCAGGTTTCGCTCCTGCACGGGCGAGAGCTCGTGGTTGAAGATCACCAGCTGCGCGCCGGCCATGCGTGCCGCCGCGCCGATCTCCTCCGCCTTGCCGGTACCGACGAACAGGGCCGCGTCGGGCTTGGCGCGCTTGCCCTCGACCAGACCGACCACGTCCAGGCCGGCGCTGGAGGCAAGCAGCTTGAGTTCGTTGAGACTTTCGGAATAGTCCGGGTCGCCGAAATCAAGGGAGGCCAGGACGACGGCCACCCCGCTATCGGGCCGTTCAAACATGGGCGGCTACGGGATCAGGCGTCTTCGCCGGCGCGCTGGATGGAAACCGGGCGGGCGGGCACCACGGTGGAAATGGCGTGCTTGTAGACCATCTGGGTGACCGCGTTCTTCAGCAGCACCACGTACTGGTCGAAGCTTTCGATGTGGCCTTGCAGCTTGATGCCGTTGACCAGGTAGACGGAAACCTGCACTTGTTCCTGGCGCAGCGCGTTGAGGAACGGGTCTTGTAGTTGCAGCCCTTTGCTCATTGGATTTCCTTTATCAGGCAGTTTTTCTTTGGGGGGGCAATTCTATTCCCTTTTGCACAATAGTCGACCACGTCGGGCGCGCGCGCAAAAAAAAGTCCGCGCCCGGTTTCGCCCTCGCATCAGCGCGTCATCCACAGGCTAACACCCTCATTCGTAAGGCATTTCCAACCGACACATGGCATGGTCGGCGCGTCGTCGGGGGGCGTTTTGGTCTATAATGTCCATGTATTCATGCAGGGACGCCATGGACATACCCGCCATCAGCCCGACACCGATGGCCACCATCGCGGTGGACAGGGTGACCGCGCCCTCCCCTCCCGCACGCCAGACCGCCAACGCCGCGCCCCAGGGACAGCGCACCGACACGGAACCCACCCCCGCCAGACCCGACGTCGAGCGCGCGACCACGCTCGTCTCGTCCAGTCAGCCGACGCGCGCGCTGGGGCCGGTCCGCTTCGAGCAGGAGGACGGCACCCGCATCGCCAAGTTCTTCAACCCCAAGGACGTACTGATCTATCAGGTGCCGCCGGAAGGCCGGCTGTTCCTGATCAAGACCGGCGAGGCCTCCAGCCAGGACCAGATCCAGACCAGCGCCTGAGCACGGACACGCGCCAGCACCTTCAGCCGAAGGTCTTCTTGCGGTGGCGACGCTCGCGCCGCACCTTGTTCACCTCGCGCTGCGTCAGCGACTTGGGCTTGCGGTCCTCGAACGGGTTGATGTTGGCCTTGAAATCGACCCGCAGCGGCGTACCCGCCAGGTCGAAGGCCTTGCGGAAGGTGTTCTCCAGATAGCGCTTGTAGTCGTCGCCGATGCCTTCCAGGTGATTGCCGTGCACGACGATCACCGGCGGGTTGCTGCCCCCCTGGTGCGCATACTTCGGCTTGGGCCGGAACAGCCCGGACTTGGGCGGCTGGTGCTGCGCCAGCGCCTCGTGCAGGATCTTGGAGAGGCGCGGCGTGGACAGCTTGGCGAAGGCGGCCGCGTAGGCCTCGTCCACCGACTTGAGGATGCCGCCCACGCCCTGGCCATGCAGGGCGGAGATGAAGTGGAAGCGCGCGAAGGAGAGGAACTCCATGCGCCGGCCCAGTTCGCGCTTGACCTGTTCGCGCGCGTAGCCGTCCAGGCCGTCCCACTTGTTGATCGCCACCACCAGGGCGCGACCGGCCTCGAGGATGAAGCCAGCGAGGTGGGCGTCCTGGTCGCTGATCTGCTGGCGCGCGTCGAGCACCAGGACGACGACATTGGCATCCTCGATCGCCTGCAGGGTCTTCACCACCGAGAACTTCTCCACCGCCTCGAACACCTTGCCCTTGCGGCGCACGCCGGCGGTGTCGATGAGGGTGTAGGGGCGGCCGTCGCGCTCGAAGTCGACGTAGATGGAATCGCGCGTGGTGCCGGGCTGGTCGAAGGCGATCACGCGCTCCTCGCCCACCAGGGTGTTGAGCAGGGTCGACTTGCCGACGTTGGGGCGGCCGACGATGGCGATCTTCGGGTGGTCGGGCTCGGCCTCCTCCTCGACGGCCTCCGCGAAGGGCTCCAGCGCCAGTTCCATGAGTTCGCGCACGCCCTCGCCGTGGGCGCCGGAGATCGCCACCGGATCACCCAGGCCGAGCTCGTGGAATTCCGCGCTCACCATGCCGCGGTTCATGCCCTCGGCCTTGTTGACCGCGACGATCACGCGTCGGCCGGTGCGGCGCAGGCGCTCGGCGATGATCTTGTCCTGCGGCGCCAGGCCGACGCGGCCGTCCACCAGGAAGATGATCACATCGCCCTCGTCCACCGCCTGCAGGGTCTGTTTGGCCATCTCGGCGAGGATGCCGCTGTCCACCACCGGCTCGAAGCCGCCGGTGTCGACCACCAGATAGGGCTTGCCGCCCACCCGGCCGTGGCCGTAGTGGCGGTCGCGCGTGAGGCCGGGCTGGTCGTGCACGAGGGCGTCCCGCGTCTTGGTGAGGCGGTTGAACAGAGTGGACTTGCCGACGTTTGGGCGGCCGACGATGACGACGGTGGGTTTCATGATTGGCGGGACGCGGGGCGTGGGGCGGAAGGGGAAAAATCCCGATGCGGACCTCGCCCCTCTGCCCCTTCTCCTTACTGGATTTTCAAGGCGTAAACACCGCCGTTGGCGGTCTGCGCCACCAGCCCGGACTTGAGCGGCAGCATGACGCCGGCGATGGCACTGCCATCGGTGGCGATGCGGGCGGCGAAGGCGCCGTCGTCCGCCTGCAGCAGGTGCACCTGGCCCTGGAAGTCGCCCACCGCGACGTAACGTTCCGCCACCGCGACCGGGCTGGAGAGGCGGCGGTCGCGCAGCTTCTCCTGCTTCCAGGGGTTGGTGCCGCGGATCTTGTCGAAGGCCAGCAGCGCGCCGCGCTCATCGGCGACGTAGAGCAGGCGCTCGTCCATCGCCACGCCGCGCAGGGCGGAGACGTCGCGCGCCCACAGGGCGTTGCCGCGCGCCGGGTCGAAGCAGGCGACACGCCCCTGGAAGGCCGCGCCGCAGACGCGGCGCTCGTCGATGGCGAGGGGACCGACCACGTCGGCGATGCGCTCCAGCTCGGTGACGCCGCGCGGGATCGCCAGGTTGGTCTCCCACAGCGGCGCACCGTTGTTCACCGCCAGCGCGGACAGGCGGCCGCCGGCGTGGCCGGCGTAGACGGCATCGGCGGTGAGGACCAGATGGCTCTGCTCGCGCAGGGTCAGGGCCGGCAGGGTGCGCCCGCTGTCCCACAGCAGCTTGCCGCTGCCGGCCTCCAGGAGGAATACGTGGCCGTTGTTGCTGCGCGCCGCCACCTGGCCGTTCGCCGCCACCGGTGGAACGAGGATCTCGCCCGACAGCTTGGCCGTCCACGCAGGGGCGCCGTTGCCGGCATCGAAGGCCAGCAGCTCGCCCTTGGGCGTACCGACCATGACCTTGCCCTCGCCGACGCCGACGCCGGCGGACAGGACCCGTCCGGTCTCGACGCGCCACAGTTCGCGCCCGCTCGCCAGGTCCAGCTTGACGATGCGGCCATCGCGCCCGGCGGCGTAGACGGCCTGGCCGTCGGTCGCGGGCGAGAACACGTAGGCGCCGGCCGCGCCGACATTGGCCTCCCAGGCGCGCGCGAGACCGACGCTGGGCTTGAACTCGACCAGTTCCGCCGGCTTGGCGACGACCGGCTTGGAGCCGAACCAGGATTTGACGGTCGAGCAGCCGGAAACGCCAAGGACGAGAGACAGCAGCAGGACGGGGATGAAGGCGCGTCGTTTCACCTCAGCCTCCCATGGCATCCAGGCGCAGCTCAACCAGTGGCTTGAGCGAGCTCTTGTCATCCAGTTTCTCCAGCGCCAGCTTGTAGGCCGCCTTGGCCTCGGCCGCCTTGCCCTGCGCCATCAGGATGTCGCCCCTGAGCTGCTCCGCGAGGCCGGTGAAGGCCGGCGCGAAGGGGGCCTGCAACTGCGCCAGGGCACCTGCCAGGTCCTTCTCCTCGAACATCACGGCGGCCAGGCGCAGGCGCGCCAGCTGGCGCGTGCCCTCGTCGCGGGCGTGATCGAGGGCGTACTGGTATTGCGCACGGGCGCTCTTCAGGTCGTTCGTCTCGTAGTTGAGGCGCGCCGCCAGCCAGGCGGCCGGGGTGGCGTAGGCGCTGCGGCCGTGGTTCTCCATGATGCCGGCGGTGATCTGCTTGGCCGCCTTGGCGTCGTTCACGCCCACCGCCTGCACCGCCTGATCGAACAGCATGGACGCCTCGGCGGCCTGGTTGCGGCTCCAGGTCTCCCAGGCGCGCCAGCCGCCGGCGGCGAGCAGGAAGACGGTCACGCCCCAGATCACCTTGTTGCCGTGTTCCTTCCACCAGACCTTCGCCTCGTCGATCTGTTCCTGTTCCTGCAGGTCGTATGCCATTGCTTGCTCCTCGCTTGATAGTGGACGCGCGGCCCGCTCAGGCCTGTCCGCCCACCCGATTGATCGCATCCCGCAGCGCCAGACGCTGCTGCTCGCCCTCCGCGCGCAGCGGCTTGAGGGCCACCTCTCCGGCCGCCGCCTCGTCGTCGCCGATGATGATGGCATGTCGCGCGCCGCTCGCGTCGGCCTTCTTCATCTGCGACTTGAAGCTGCCACCACCACCGTGGACGACGACCCGCAGACCGGCATCACGCATCGCCTCGGCGGCCTGCAGGGCGAAGCGCGCCGCGGCCTCGCCGACATTGACCACGTAGGCGTCGGGCGCCGGCGCCGCCGGCGTGAGCCCCGCTTCCTGCATCATCACCAGCAGGCGTTCCACGCCCATGGCGAAACCACAGGCGGGCGCCGGCTTGCCGCCGAGCTGCGCCACCAGGCCGTCGTAGCGCCCCCCGGCGCACACCGTGCCCTGGGCACCGAGGCGGTCGGTGACCCACTCGAACACGGTGTAGTTGTAGTAATCGAGGCCCCGCACCAGACGCGGATTGACGCGGTAGGCGATGCCCGCCGCGTCCAGACCCTCGCACACCGCCCGGAAATGCGCACGCGCGGTCTCGTCCAGCTCGTCCATGAGCTTGGGCGCGCCTTCCACCAGGGCCTGCATGGCGGGGTTCTTGGTGTCGAGGATGCGCAGGGGGTTGCTGTGCAAGCGGCGCTGCGCGTCCTCGTCCAGTTCCGCGGCGTGCGCCTCGAAATAGGCGATCAGTTTCTGCCGGTGGCTGGCGCGCGATTCGGGACCGCCAAGGGAGTTGACCTCCAGGCGGATGAAGTCGGCGAGGCCGAGGCGCTTCCACAGGCGCGCGGTCATCAGCAGGTGCTCGATGTCCAGGTCCGGTCCGGCGAAGCCCAGCGCCTCGACGCCGACCTGATGGAACTGGCGGTAGCGCCCCTTCTGCGGCCGTTCGTGGCGGAACATGGGGCCCTGGTACCAGAGCCGCTTGCCACCGTCGAACAGCAGATTGTTCTCGATCGCCGCGCGCACCGAGGAGGCGGTCCCCTCCGGACGCAGGGTCAGGCTCTCGCCGTTGAGCTCGTCGACGAAGGTGTACATCTCCTTCTCGACGATGTCCGTCACCTCGCCGATGGCGCGCTTGAACAGCGTGGTGTGCTCGAGGATGGGGGTACGCATCTCGCGGTAGCCGTACTGGTCGAGCCAGTCGCGCACGGTGTCCTCGAAGTGACGCCAGAGCGGGGAATCCGCCGGCAGGATGTCGTTCATGCCGCGCACGGCACGCAGTTGGTTGCTCATCTTGGTCGGGTGCCTGCTAGTCGTTCTTGGCGCCGTAGGTCCGCCGCACGTAGTCGTCGACGATGGCCTGGAATTCCTCAGCGATGCGCTCGCCCTTGAGGGTCACGGTCTTCTCGCCGTCCACGTAGACCGGCGCCACGGGGGTCTCGTTGGTGCCGGGCAGGGAGATGCCGACATTGGCGTGCTTGCTCTCGCCCGGGCCGTTCACCACGCAGCCCATCACCGCCACGTTCATGGTCTCCACGCCCGGATACTGGCCGCGCCACACCGGCATCTGCGCGCGCAGCCAGGTCTGGATCTTCTGCGCCAGTTCCTGGAACACGGTCGAGGTGGTGCGGCCGCAGCCGGGACAGGCGGTGACCATGGGGGTGAAGGAGCGGATGCCCATGCATTGCAGGATCTCCTGCGCCACCTGGACCTCGGTGGTGCGCGACTCGCCCGGCCGTGGCGTGAGGGAGACGCGGATGGTGTCGCCGATGCCCTCGCGCAGCAGCACCGCCAGCGCCGCCGTCGAGGCAACGATGCCCTTGCTGCCCATGCCTGCCTCGGTGAGGCCCAGGTGCAGGGCGTAGTCGCCACGGCTGGCGAGGTCCTGGTAGACGCCGATCAGGTCGTTCACGCCGGAGAGCTTGCACGAGAGGATGATGCGGTCCGCGCCCAGGCCCAGCTCCTCGGCGCGCTTGGCGGAATCGAGGGCGGAGGCGATGAGGGCATGGCGCATCACCTCCTCCGGCTCGCGCGGCGCGGCGCGCTGAGCGTTCTCATCCATCATGCGCGCCAGCAGCTCCTGGTCCAGGCTGCCCCAGTTGACGCCGATGCGCACCGCCTTGCCGTAGCGCACGGCGGCCTCGATCATGGTCGCGAACTGCTCGTCCTTCTTCGCGCCGCGCCCGACGTTGCCGGGGTTGATGCGCAGCTTGGCGAGGGCCTCGACGCATTCCGGCACCGCCTTGACGAGGCGGTGGCCGTTGAAATGGAAATCGCCGACCAGGGGCACGTTGCAGCCCAGGGCATCGAGCCGCTCGCGGATCGCCGGCACCGCGCGCGCCGCCTCCTCGTTATTGACGGTGATGCGCACCAGCTCGGAACCGGCCTGCCAGAGTTCATGGGTCTGCGCCACCGTCGCGGCGACGTCGGCGGTATCGGTGTTGGTCATGGACTGCACCACCACCGGCGCGCCACCGCCCACCGGCACGTGGCCGACGAGGACGCGCCGCGTAGCGCGGCGCACAACCGTGTTGGGCATGTTCATTCCAGGGTCAGCCGGGCCACTTTCTGGCCGATGAAGGGCGTGAGGTCGATGGCGCGGCCGTCATAGCTCAGTTGCACCTGCGCGGCCTCGCCGACCACCAGCCTGAATGGGGGGACGCCGCTGAGGCTGTCGCTGCCGCCCGCGCGCACCAGCTTCGAGTAACGCTTGCCCTCGCCGTCCACCACCTGGATCCAGGCATCATGCGCGGCGGTGAAATTGAGGGTGTGGCGACCGGCCGCGGGCTTGTCGACCGTCTTCTCGGGCGTGGCCGCGGGCGGGGGAGCAGGCGGCAACGGCCTGACAAGGGGGGCCGGAGCGGGAATTGGAGTGGGAATCGGCGCAGGTATCGGTGCGGGCACTTGCCCGGTCGCGGAGGCGACGGGCACAGGCGCCGATGCCGCCGCCGGCGTCGCAACCGGCGCCACCTCAGGGGGCGTTTCCGGCGGCGCGACGGGGACGGGCGCCGGCACGGGTGTGACCACGTGCACGGGCGGCGCGGCGGCGTGGGCGGGGGCGGCAGACTCCACTGCGGCCTGCGACACCAGGGCATCCTCACCCTGGCTCAGCCACTGGTAGAGCACCGCGACGGTGGCGACGAACACGCCGAGGATGAGCAGCGGGATCACCACCCAGCGCCTGAGACCGCTGTTGGCCATGCTCACGCCCTCGCTGGGCGCGGTGATGGTCCGGGAGACGGCGGACTCCGCGTCCATGGGCACGATCAGCTCATCGGCATCGAGGCCCAGCAAGCGGGCATAGTTGCGCACGAAGCCGCGCACGAACAGATCGCCGGGGAGCTGGGCGGTATCTTCCTGCTCCAGGGCCTCGATCTGCCGCACCGTGAGCTTGAGCTTGGCGGCGACGTCGGCACTGGTAAGGGACTTCGCCGCGCGCGCCTCGGCCAGGGTCCGGCCGAACCCGGGTCGAAGGAAGTCGTTCATAGCAATCCCCCGTTCTGGTCGTATTGGCCGAGGATCAGCCACTGTGTCTGCATGGCCTCGGGGAAGCGGCGGCGCAACTGCGCGCCGTAGCTCGCCATGGCCGCGCGGTCGCCCATGGCGTGCTCGACGCGGGCGCCCAACCAGAGGCCCTGGGCGTTCAGTTCCTGGCGTTCGCCCAGATGCTGCAGCTTGGCACGCGCCGCCAGCAGGCGTCCCTGCCGGTAGTCCACCTCGGCCATGCCGAGCACGGCCAGCTCGAAGCCCGGCGCGTGCCGGACGGCGCGGGTATAGAACATCTCCGCCTTGGCCAGGTCGTTTCTCGCCAGGCTGCAGGCGCCGGCGTTGGCCAGGGCCTTCTCGGGCGTGGCGTATAGCGGGTTGCCGAGGGCCATCTCGAAACGCGCCATCGCCTCCTCGGCGCGGCCGCGCTGGCACAGGAACAGGCCATAGTTGTTGTGCGCCTCGGAATACTGCGGCATGAGCGAGATGGCGCGACGGAAGGCCTCCTCAGCCAACGCATCCTCGCGCAGCTCGGCGCGCACCAGGGCGAGTATGTTGTGGGCGGGGGCATAGCCCGACTCCGCCTCCAAGGCCTTCTTCAACTCATCGAGGGCCACGCCGTACTGCGCGCGCGAGTAGTAACCGGCCGCCAGCTCGGTATGCACGCGGGCGCGCATGTTGTCGCTGCCGGGGATGTTCGTCGCCGCGCCCGGCGCGGAGCCGCCGACCGGCGAGGTGGAGGCACAGCCCGCGAGCGCCAGCACGGACATCAGCAGGGGAAGCAGGATCTTCATGCCGCGAGCTCCATGCGGCGCACCACGCGCCGGGATTTGTCCTCCACCTGCCCGGCCAGCTGGCCACAGGCGGCGTCGATGTCGTCGCCGCGCGTCTTGCGCGTGGTGGAGATCTTGCCCTCCGCCATCAGGCGCGCGGCGAAGCGGCGCACCACCTCCGCGGGCGAGCGCTTGAAGCCGGAATCCGGGAAGGGATTGAAGGGGATCAGATTGAACTTGCACGGCACGTCGCGGGTGAGGGCCAGCAGTTGCTCGGCGTGCTCGGGCTGGTCGTTGACGCCGTCCAGCATGACGTACTCGAAGGTGATGAAGTCGCGCGGCGCCATCTCCAGATAGCGCCGGCAGGCGGCCATCAGCTCGCGCAGTGGGTACTTCTTGTTGATCGGCACCAACTGGTCGCGCAAGGCGTCGTTGGGCGCGTGCAGCGAAACCGCGAGGGCGACCGGCTGCACCTCGCGCAGGCGGTCCATGGCCGGGACGATGCCGGAAGTGGACACCGTGACGCGGCGCTTCGACAGGCCGTAGGCGTGGTCGTCGAGCATCAGCGACAAGGCGCTGACGGTGTTGTCGAAGTTGAGCAGGGGCTCGCCCATGCCCATCAGCACCACGTTGGAGATGATGCGCTCGCCCTTCGGGTCGCGCCCCATGGCGCGATTCGCCCACCACAGCTGGCCGATGATCTCGGCCACCGAGAGGTTGCGGTTGAAACCCTGCCGGCCGGTGGAACAGAAGGCGCATTCCAGGGCACAACCGACCTGGGTCGATACGCACAGCGTGCCGCGTTCGTTCTCGGGGATGAACACGGTTTCGACGCGATTGTTGGGTCCGACCTCGAGCAGCCACTTGCGGGTGCCGTCGTCGGAGACCTGCTCGTGCACCAGCCGCGGCGGGCGGATCTCCGCCACCTCCGGCAGCTTGGCGCGCAGGGACTTGGCCAGGTCCGTCATCTGCCCGAAGTCGTCCACCCCGTACTGATGCAGCCACCGCAGCACCTGGCGGGCGCGGAAGGGCTTCTCACCGATCTCGGAGAAGAAGGCGGTGAGGCCGGGCAGGTCGAAATCCAGCAGATTGACGCGGCTCAAGGGGATCTCAGCGGGAGAAGATCTCGCAGGCGGGGAAGAAGTAGGCGATCTCCACGGCCGCGGTCTCGGGGGCGTCGGAGCCGTGCACGGCGTTGGCGTCGATGCTCTGCGCGAAGTCGGCGCGGATGGTGCCCGGCTCGGCCTTCTTCGGATCGGTGGCGCCCATCAGCTCACGGTTCTTGGCGATGGCGTTCTCGCCTTCCAGCACCTGGATCATCACCGGACCGGACATCATGAAGTCGACCAGATCCTTGAAGAAGGGGCGCTCCTTGTGCACGGCATAGAAGCCCTCGGCCTCGGTACGGGACAGCCAGGCCATCTTGGCGGCGATGATCTTCAGGCCGTTGGTCTCGAAGCGGGAATAGATCTTGCCGATGACGTCCTTGCCCACGGCGTCGGGTTTGATGATGGAAAGCGTGCGTTGGATAGCCACGTGAATCACTCCGGAATTGGGTGTTGGAAGGAAGATGTTGAATTGATGCGAAAAAGCGCGCGCAAGGTACCATGAAACGCCCCTAAAATAAAGGCGGCTGGCCCTTTTCCGGGGACCTACACAGGAGACATGGATGGTCGATGAAAACGACTTGCCGGAGAACGACGACGTCAAGAAAAAGGCCCTCATGCGCCTGGCCGTCGCCGGCCTGGTGACCGCCACCGCCCTGGCCGGGCTGTGGTGGCTGGACCAGGGCAAACAGGAGAAGCCGCACCAGGCCGCTCAAGCACCGCAACCCGTGCCAATCCGCCCCGCAGCCGCCCCCGAGCCACCCATGCCACAGAGCGAGGCGCCCACGCCTCCGGAAACCGTCGCGCAGGCGCCGACGGCGGAGCCCTCCCCTACCGAGGGCGCGCCGGCGGAAGCGGCACCGGCACGCGAGGCACCTCCCCCTCCGCGCGTCAGCAACATCCCGGCCACGGCACCCGCCGTCACGACACCCCCGCCCCTGCGCCCCGCGCCGCACGCGGCCACGGCGCCCGCCCCGGCCCCCATGCCGCCGGCATCGGCCGCGGGCGGCAGCTTCCTGGTACAACTGGGCGTGTTCAGCGACCCCGCGCATGCACAGGACCTGGTGCGGACGCTGCGACAGAAGGGCATCCGCGCCAGCAGCGAGACGCGCGTGCACGTGGGCCCCTTCCTCAACCGCCAGGAGGCGGAGAAGGCTCAGGCGGAGCTGCGCCGCCTGGGGCTGAACGCCGTCATCACCACGGCGACGCCCATTCGATAAGCCAGCCCGGCTGCGCCTCGCGCGCCGCGAATTCCGCGCTCGCGCCGAGGCCGGCGACCCAGGCGATCTCGCCGTCGACCTCGACCACCGGCAGCCAGGGCCTTAGCCAGTAAGGAACGCCGGCCTCGCGCAACCAGTCCTTGAGGGGCCGCCGGGCCTGCCCCGGACGCAGGCGCAGACGGTCGCCGGCCTGACGGTGCCGGATCGCCACCGCGCCGCCCGTCAGCACCACCCCCTCGCCTACCGTCGCATGCAGCGTCAGGCGCCCAGCGGCACCGACATCGACCACGGACTCGCCCTGCCAAGGCCGCCGCAGCGGCGGCACCTCTGCAAAGACGGACGCGGCAACCACCCGCGCCCTGCCGCCGGCGCGCACCACGCTGAAGCCGCCGAGGTCGACGCGCACCTGGGCGTTGTCGCCCGAATCGCGCAGTTGCCGCGTCGCCTCGACCAGAGCATGGCGCCGCACCTCGACGCCCTCGCCCTCCAGGAATCTGCGCAGGAGGTTGCGCGCGCGTGGCTCCGGCAGGTCCCGCAGGTGGGCGATGGCCGGACTGCCCTCCTCCCCCTGGCCGGCGGCATCGGCGTCGGCGAGGGCATCGAGCAGTTCCGCCCATTCGGCGAACTGCGATGCGGCGGCGGCCAGGGCGCGGGTCATGCCCGGCGCATCGCGTTCGAGGACGGGGAGGACGGTATGGCGCAGGTGGTTGCGCGCCAGACTGGGGTCCAGATTGCTCTCGTCCTCCACCCAGGCCAGGCCGTGCGCGTGGGCATAGCGCTCCAGGCTGGCGCGATCCAGTTCGAGCAGCGGGCGCAGGAGCTGCACCCTGCCGGCCAACGGCCGCGCCGCCGGCATGGCGGCGAGGCCGCGCACGCTGGCGCCGCGCAGCAGCTGCAGCAGCAGGGTCTCGGCCTGGTCGTCGCGATGGTGCGCCAGGGCCAGGGCGTCGACGTCGAGGGCGGCGAACACGCGATAGCGGGCCTCGCGCGCCGCGGCCTCCAGGCCGCGGCCGGCCTCTTCCACCCTGACGCGCGCGGCGTGCAGGGGTACGCCGAGGGCGTCGCAGGTGGACTGACAATGCACCAGCCAGGCATCGGCGTTGGGCGACAGGCCGTGGTGAACGTGCACGGCGCTCAGGCCGACGCACAGGGCATCCCTGGCCGAGGCCAGGGCATGCAGGAGGACCGTGGAATCGAGGCCGCCGGAGTAGGCGACGCAGAGGCGGCTGCCCGCCGGCAGGCGTCGGGCGAGGAAGTCGATCAGGCCTTGCCCGAGGCCGGACTCGCTCAGGCGCGGGCTTCCTTGAACTTGCCGTAGCCCATGAGGCGGGCGTAGCGCTGGTTGAGCAGGGTATTGAGCGGCCGCTCGCGCACGTCGGCGAGCGCCTCGCTCAGCGCGGCGCGCAGGTTCTCCATCATCACCTCGGGCTCGCGGTGGGCGCCACCCAGGGGCTCGTTGATCACGCGGTCGATCAGCCCCAGCGACTGCAGGCGCGTCGCCGTGATGCCGAGCGACTCCGCCGCCAGCGAGGCCTTGTCCGCACTCTTCCAGAGGATGGAGGCGCAGCCCTCGGGGGAGATCACGGAATAGGTGGCGTACTGCAGCATCATCACGTGGTCACCGACGCCGATCGCCAAGGCGCCGCCGGAGCCGCCCTCGCCGATCACGGTGCAGATCACCGGCGTCTTCAGCTCCGCCATCACGTAGAGGTTACGCGCGATCGCCTCGCTCTGGCCACGCTCCTCGGCGCCGATGCCGGGATAGGCGCCCGGGGTGTCGATGAAGGTCAGCACCGGCATGCGGAACTTCTCCGCCATGCGCATCAGGCGCAGGGCCTTGCGATAGCCCTCGGGCCGCGGCATGCCGAAGTTGCGGTACTGCCGCTCCTTCACGTCGCGCCCCTTCTGGTGGCCGATCACCATCACCGGCTCGCCGCCGAAGCGGGCGATGCCGCCGACGATCGCCGGGTCGTCGGCGAAGGCGCGGTCGCCGTGCAGTTCCTCGAACTCGGTGAACAGGCCCTTGAGGTAATCCAGGGTGTAGGGTCGCTGCGGATGGCGCGCCACCTGCGAGATCTGCCAGGCATTGAGCTTGGCGTAGATCTGCTTGGTGAGGGTGGCGCTCTTCTTGCGCAGGCGCTCGATCTCCTCCGAGATGTCGAGGGCGGGGTCGCCGCGCACCTCGGAGAGTTCCTCGATCTTGGTTTCCAACTCGGCAATGGGCTGCTCGAAGTCGAGAAAGGTCACCTTCATAACGAAACGGCCTGATGAAAGGAGGGGATTCTACAGGAGTCGCTCAGTGATGGTGCCCGTGCGCGCCGTGCACATGGCCGTGATCCACCTCTTCCTCGCTCGCCGCTCGCACCTCCTCGACCTTGCAGCGCAGGCGCAGGGACTGGCCGGCAAGCGGGTGGTTGCCGTCCACCACCACCTTGCCGTCGGCGATGTCGGTGACGGTGTAGAGCATGTGGTGATGGCCGTCCTCGCTGGTGCCTTCCAGCTGCATGCCGACCGAGACGTTCTCAGGGAACAGGTGCGCGGGCTCGACGCGTACCAGTTCGGCGTCGTATTCGCCGAAGGCATCGTCCGGCTCCAGCACCAGGTCCAGGGCATCGCCGACGCCCTTGCCTTCCAGGGCCGTCTCGACCTTGGGGAAGATCCCGTCATAGCCGCCGTGCAGATAGGCGGCGGGTGTGTCGTGGCTCGCCTCCTCCAGCAGCTCGCCGGACAGGGTGGTGAGTTGATAGGTCAGGGTGACCACGGTGTTCTTGCCAATCAGCACGTCAAAGCTCCCGTACGAGTTCCAGCACTTCCGCCGCGTGACCTTTGGCATTCACGCCATACAGGGCGTGGCGGACGACCCCCTGCTTGTCGATGATGAAGGTGGACCGGGTCACGCCTTCGCGCAACACCCCGTCCACCTCGCGGTTGACCAGTACACCATAGGCCTTGCAGGCCACGCCTTCCTTGTCGGCGAGCAGGCGCACGGTGATGCCGTGCTTGTCGCGGAACGCGCCGTGGCGGATGCAGTCGTCGCGGGAGACGCCGAGAACCGGCGCGCCGTGGCGCGCGAAGTCCGCCTCCAGGTCGCTGAACTCGATCGCCTCGGCGGTGCAGCCGGGCGTATCATCGCGCACGTAGAAGTAGAGGACGACCGCCTTGTTCTGCGCGTCGTCCAGGTAATCGGCAAGGCGGACGATGGTCATGTCCGCATCCGGCAACTCAAAGTCGGGCGCGCGGTTTCCCGCCTGCAAGGCGCCTTCATTCTGCATCTCAACCCCTCCAGGAAATGGCCGCGGCATTATATGAGCAAAGCATCCCCCTCCACCCCCAGCTTTTCCATGCAGTCCTTCTCCCTCCGGCAGCTGCTGGGCGGCCTCTCGCCCGCCCGCTTCCTCTCCGAGTACTGGCAGAAGAAGCCGCTGCTGGTCCGGCAGGCCCTGCCCGGCTTCGGCGACTGGCTCGACCGCGGAGGACTGAGCGCGCTGGCCTGCGACGAGGACGCGGAAAGCCGCCTGGTGAGCCGATCACGCGGCCGCTGGCGCCTGGCGCACGGGCCCTTCGAGACGCAGGAACTGCAAGCCCTGCCGGCCAAGGGCTGGAGTCTCCTCGTCTCCGGCGTCAACCACTTCCTGCCTCAGGGCGACGAGCTGCTCAACGCCTTCGATTTCATCCCGCGCGCGCGCCTGGACGACCTGATGGTGAGCTTCGCCCCCGACGGCGGCGGCGTCGGTCCCCACTTCGACTCCTATGACGTGTTCCTGATCCAGGGGCTGGGACGCCGGCGCTGGGAGATCAGCGACCAGGATGACCTGGAACTGGAACCCGATTCGCCCCTGCGCATCCTGCGCCGCTTCGAGGCCACCCAGTCATGGGAGCTGGAGCCCGGAGACATGCTGTACCTGCCGCCCCGCTTCGCGCACAACGGCATCGCGATCGGCGATTGCATGACCTGGTCGGTGGGCTTCCGCTCACCCAAGCAGGAAGAGGTCCTCGGGCAGTTCCTCAACTACCTGCAGGACCACCTGCACGCCGAGGGGATCTACAGCGACCCCGACCTCAAGCGGCCCAGCCAGCCGGCCGAGATCCCGTCCGGCATGCTCGACTGGGTGGAGGAGGCGCTCGCCAGACTGCGCTGGGGCAAGGCCGAGATCACCGATTTCCTGGGCTGCTACCTGAGCGAGCCCAAGGCCCATATCTACTTCGATCCGCCGCCCCGGCCGCTCACCCCCGGCCGCTTCGCGCAGGCCGTGGAACGGCACGGGCTGCGGCTGGATCCGCGCAGCCAGCTGCTGTTCCGCGGCCGGCGTTTCTTCATCAATGGCGAGGGTTTCGAGCCCGCCGCGTCGCTCGTCCCTCCCTTGCGCGAGCTGGCTAACCGGCGGCGCCTCCCTCCTGGCCGCATCGAGGGCGAGCTGTTGCAGATCTTGCATGCCTGGTATGCCGACGGCTTCTTGTCGCCGCGCTAATTGCCCCCGCGCAGCGATGCAAGCTAAAAAATTCATTGCAATTGACGCGTAACCCCTAGCGCAATAAAAAAAATTTGTTAGAATTTTTTCGTCGATTAGTGCGCTACTCGCGGGCTATGAGATTCTGATGTTGATCAATTTTCGTTAAGGGAACCTCGAATGAAATACTCCGTCCTGCTCGCCGCCCTGCTGGCCGTTTCTCTGTCTGCCTGTGGCAAGAAAGAAGAAGCCGCTCCCGCTCCCGAAGCCGCTGCTCCCGCCATGGAAGCTCCTGCTGCCCCCGCTGCTGACGCCGCTGCCGCTCCCGCTGCCGACGCCGCTGCTGCTCCCGCCGCCGACGCCGCTGCCGCTCCCGCTGCCCCGGCCGACGCTGCTGCTGCTCCCGCTGCTCCCGCCGCCGGTCACTAATCGACCGCGCAGCAACAAAAAGCCGGCCTACGGGCCGGCTTTTTTTATGCCCTTTCCGGCACGCGCATCGCTGCCGACAACTCGCCAGGCGTGTCGAATTCCCGCTGGGGCGATTGCCAGATCTCTCGCTCCACACACGTAACAAATTGATTCATATAGCACCCTGATACGGCACGCTTTCTGCACGGGGCCAGACATTTCTCCTGTTTCGGATATGCCATGTCGAAACCCTGCCTACGATTCCGTGCCCTGCGATTCCTCGCCGCCTCCGCACTGGCCTTGAGTGGCCACGCACAGGCGTTCGTCGTCGACGGCGACCTCTCCGACTGGGGGCTGCATCGCGCGGGCATGGCCTCGGACTGGACACCCTCCGCCGCCATCCGCTACTTCACGGTCGAAGACCAGACCGGCTCGGGCAACTATTACCTCAGCCCCGGCTGGGGCGGCCAGGCCTACGACGCCGAGGCCCTCTACCTGAGCTGGGACAGCAGCCACCTCTACCTCGCCCTGGTCACCGGCCTCAACCCCGCCACGCCCACCGACCCGGCGCGCAACAGCTATGGCCCCGGCGACTTCGCCCTCGACTTCGGCAAGGACGGCAGCTTCGAATTCGGTATCGAGACCACCGGCGCGAACGCCGGCAAGGTCTACTCGGTCGGCCAATGGGACTATGGCCTGTGGGACGCGGGCGGCGGCTACATCAACAGCACCCACAAGGCGGCCGACCCGCTGCATCCCACCTCCATCCGCACCGGCACGCAGGTCGGCAGCGGCAAGCTGGTCTATACGGGCGTGGGCGTGAACAACATGGGCCTCAAACCGACGGACCTGCATTACTTCATCGAGGCGGCGATCCCGCTCAGTTCCTTCCTGGGTTATCTGGACCGGGAACTGGACGTGCACTGGACCATGAACTGCGCCAACGACAGCATCAAGGTGGACCCGCTGATCGGCTCGGTGCCGGAGCCCGGCAGCCTGGCGCTGCTGTCGCTCGGCCTGACCGGCCTGCTGGCGCTGCGCCGCCTGTTGTCAGCCTAGCGCGCGCTCGATCCGGCGCACCGCCTCCTGGATGCGCTCCAGGCCGGTGGTATAGGCGAGGCGCACGTGCCGGCGCGCGCCATGGCTGCCGAAGTCGGTACCCGGCGTGAGCGCGACGCCGGCCTCCAGCAACAGGCGCTCCGCGAAGGACTCGGCATCCTCGGCCATCCCGCCCAACCCCGCGTACAGATAGAACGCGCCTTCCGGCCGCACCGGCAGGTCGAGCCCCAGGCGTTGCAGCTGCGGCGCCAGCCAGTCCCGGCGCGCGCGCAGTTCGGCCTTCCGCGCCTCCAGGTATGGGCGCGTGGCGGGCGCCAGGGCCGTCAGTGCGGCATGTTGCGCCACGGTCGGCGCGGCGAGGAAGACGTTCTGCGCCAGCCGCTCCAGCGCCGGCACCAGCGCGGGCGGCGCGAGCAGCCAGCCGAGGCGCCAGCCGGTCATGAGGAAATACTTGGAAAAGCTGTTGATGACGATGACGTCGTCGCCCATCGCCGCCGCGCTCGGCGGCGCGCCGTCGTACACCAGCTCGTGATAGATCTCGTCCACCAGCCGCCAGCCGCCGCGTTCCCGCACCAGGGCGTGGATGGCGCGCAGTTCCTCGGCGGGGATCAGGGTGCCGGTGGGGTTGCCGGGGTTCGCCACCAGCACGCCGCGCGTGCGCGGCCCCCAGTGACGCGCCACCAGTTCCGCGCTGAGCTGGAAGCGCGTCTCCGGGCCGACCGGCACGCCCACGCCCCGGGCCTCGACGAGGCGCGCGAAGTGGCGGTTGCAGGGATAGCCGGGATCGGCGAGCAACACCTCCTCGCCCGCGTCGAACAGGGCCGCCATGGCCAGCAGCAGCGCCCCCGATGCCCCCGGCGTGACGCACACGCGGGCGGCATCGACCTCGGCCCGGTAACGCTCGTGGTAATAGGCGGCGATCGCCTCGCGCAGGGCCGGCAGGCCGAGGGCGGGGGTGTAGTGGGTCTGCCCTGCGCGCAAGGCGGCGATGCCCGCCTCGACGATCGGCTCGGGGGTGGGGAAGTCGGGCTCGCCGATCTCCAGGTGGACGATGTCGCGCCCCTGCGCCTCCAGCTCGCGCGCCCGGCCCAGGATGGCCATGACGCGGAACGGCTCGATCTCGGCGGCGCGGCGCGCGATGGCCGGCATCACGCCCGCCCCGTCACAGGTGCGCGTCGATGAACTCGCGCACGTAGTGCTCGGGCTTGGCGCCGTGGAAGCGCGCCTTCTCCTCTCCGTCCTTGAACAGCAGCACGGTGGGGAAACCGCGCGCGCCATACCGCCCGGCCAGCTTCATGTTGTCGTCCTCGTCCACCTCGACCTTGGCCAGGCGCACCTTGCCGTCGTAGGTGGGGATGACCTTCTGCAGCACCGGCGAGAGGAAGTGGCAGGGGCCGCACCACTCCGCCCACAGGTCGACCAGCACGATGTGCTGCTTCGAGGCCTCGATCACGTCGGCCTCGAAGTGGTGCAGGTCGGTGTCGAAGACGCACTTCTCGCAGACTTCGGCCTCGTGCTTGTGGTCATGGAATTGCAAGGTCATTGAAACGCTCCAAAGGGTCCTGCCGGTAGAACCGGCGCAACTGTTCATACACCGCCGGATAGGTGTCAGCCACCACGTCCGGCCACTCGAAGAAATATTCGGAGAACACGGCGAAGAACTCCGCCGGGCTCTCCGCCGCGTAGGGGTCGATCTCCGACTCGTCGGGATTGTCCATCGTCTCGACGCGCCGGCAAAAGTCCTCGTAGGCCGGCCCGAAGGCCGCCGCCCATTCGTGCGCGCTCATGTCGCCGTGCAGCGCGGGCAGGCCGTTCACGGAGCCGCTGGTCATGTCGAGCTTGTGCGCGAACTCGTGGATCACCACGTTGTAGCCCTCGCACAGGCCCGAGGCATGCACCGCGTCGAGCGCCAGCACCAGCGGACCGCCCTGCCAGGCCTCGCCGGTACGCACGTGGCGCACGTGATGTTCGACGCCGATCTCGTCCACCTCATAGCCCTCGTGGGCGAACTCGCCCGGGTACAGCACCACCTCGCTCCAGCCCCGGTACCAATCCGCCCCCAGATGGAGGATGGGCAGGGCCGCCTGCGTGGCGATGGCGGCGATCTCCAGGCCGCTCGGTTCCGCCCCCATGGCAGGGCTGAACGTCTTGCCCTCCAGCAGGCGCCGCGCCAGCGCCAGCAACTGCACGCGCGCCTCCCCGGAGAGGCCGTCGAACAGGGGCAGCAACAGGGCCTCGTCCCAGTCCACCGGGCTGGGCGCCGGTACCGCCGGGGCGCGACCGAACAGGGACTTGAACAAGCCCATCACCGGCACGTCCCACCACGCCCGACGGCGAATCGCCCACGCACACCCAACCTCCAGGCCAAGGCCAAAGCCTGCCATTCTACGTCGCCGGGACGCCGGGTTGGCCCGCACCCACCCGAGCGCGCATCCACATCCCGCCTGGGTGCGCGATGCCCCGGCACCAACCGTGGCAGGGCACCATCCCGCTGATTTCCCATGACTTTTTCATCCCCCACTCGCTGGCATGGCACTTGCACCTGCGGCCCCATCACCCGCACGGAGGCGACATGTTTCAGGAGACACGCATGGAGCAGGTCCGTCAGGCGGTCCTGGCCTATCTGCGGTGCCACCCCGGCGCCGCCGACACGGCCGAGGGCATCGCCTGCTGGTGGCTGCCCGAATCCCTGGACGTCGATGCCGAGACGGTCATCCGGGCGCTCGACGCCCTGGTGGCGGAAGGCCGCCTGCGGTGCCATGCCAATGCCGACCGGCACATGGTCTACGCGAGGCCGGCGCGGCCGCCGGCGGATTGAGGCCGCGCCGCGCCTCAGGCTCCCGCCTGCAGGGTCACCGGCACCTCCAGCGTCTGCTCTCCGCGCCGCACCGTCAGCCTCACGGTATCGCCGACCTTGAAGTCGTCGAGGCGGCTGACCAGCCTGCCGAGGCTGTCCACCGCCTTGCCCTCGAGCGCGACGATGATGTCGCCCGGCACGATGCCGCCATCGCGCGTGAAGCTGGCCCCCCTGAGGCCGGCGCCCTCCGCCGCCGAGCCCGGCGCCACGCGCAGGATCACCACCCCAGTCACGCCGCGCTGCTGCGCGAGGCGCCGGTTGATGCGGTCGTCCGCCTCGATGCCGAGCGCCGGGCGGATCACCTTGCCGTCGCGGATCAACTGCGGCACCACGCGGTTGACCGTGTCCACCGGCACCGCGAAGCCGATGCCGGCGCTGGCGCCGCTGGGGCTGTAGATCGCGGTGTTGATGCCGATCAGGCGGCCGGCGGAGTCGAGCAGCGGGCCGCCCGAATTGCCGGGGTTGATGGCCGCGTCGGTCTGGATCAGGTGCTCGACGCTCGGGCCGCCGCCCTCGCCGGCCAGGGAGCGGTCGAGTGCCGAGACGATGCCGTTGGTGAGGGTCCAGTCGAGGCCGAAGGGGTTGCCGATGGCGTAGACCTTCTGCCCCACCTTGAGGTCGCCGCTGGTCCCCAGGGGCACGGGCGGCGGGCGCTTGAAGCCGACGCCGATCTTCAGCACGGCGATGTCGTGCGCCGGCGAGGCGCCCACCAGGGCCGCCCTGAAGCTGCGCCCGTCGGCCAGTTTCACGGTCGCCTCGCTGGCGTTCTCGATGACGTGGAAGTTGGTGATGACGTGGCCGGCGTCGTCCCAGATGAAGCCGGAACCCGTGCCGCGCGGCACCGAGAACACGTTGCGCGTCCAGAAGTCCATCACCTCGGCGCGCGTGGTGATGAACACCACCGAGCCCCTGGACCTCTCGAACAGCTCGATGGTCGCCTTCTCGTCCTGCGCCAGGTCGCCGCGCGCGGTGACGGCGCGCGGCGTCGCCGGCTCGCCACCGCCGAACCAGGGGCCGAGATCGGGCAGGCCGCGCCAGAGCAGGATCAGCACGGCGGCGGCGAGGGTGAGCCAGAAGAGGCGGGCGAGGAAACGGTCTGATCCGGGCATGGGCGTCCTTCAGTCGGGTGGGGTCAACGCCAGCGCAGCGTCACGAAGCGGCCGCGGCCATTGTCGGCGATGCGCAGCAGGGCACTGCCCTCGGCCTCGGCGAGCGCGGCCGTGAAGTCGGTGGTGCTGCCCACGGGTCTGCGATTCACCTCGAGGATCAAGGTTCCCCTGCCGATGCCGGCCAGGGCCGCGAGCGAGCCGGGCTCCGCGGCGGTGACGACGACCGCCCGGTCGAGCCGCAGGCGGCGCCGCTCCTCCGGCGTCAGGCCGCGCACCGACAGGCCGAGGGCGCGGACCGCCTCGGCGCGCTCGGCGGCCGATTCGTCCAGGCGCCCCACCCGTACCAGCACGTCCATGGCGCGTCCCTCGCGCAGCAGTGCGAGCCGGACGTCGCTGTCCGGCCGCGCCAGGGCGGCGCGGTTGCGGTAATGCCCACCGTCGTCCAGCGGCTTGCCGTCGAAGCTCAACAGCACGTCCCCGGGGCGGATGCCCGCCCGTTCCGCGGGCGAGTCGGCGTTGACCTGGTTCACCAGCACGCCGCGTGCCTCCTTCAAGCCGAGCGAGTCGGCGAGTTCGCGCGTCATGGGCTGCACCGCGAGGCCGATGTAGCCGCGCACCACCTTGCCGTGGGCGAGCAGTTGTTCGGCGATGGCGCGCGCCAGATTGCTGGGAATGGCGAAGCCCACGCCCATGTAGCCGCCGCTGCGGCTGAAGATGGCGGTGTTCATGCCCACCACCTCGCCGTCCAGGTTGAGCAGCGGTCCGCCGGAGTTGCCAGGGTTGATCGCCGCGTCGGTCTGGATGAAGTCCTCGTAGTCGTTGATCCCCAGGCTGGTGCGTCCCTTGGCGCTCACCACGCCGGTGGTGAGGGTGTTGGAGAGGCCGAAGGGGTTGCCCATCGCCACCACCCATTCGCCCACCTCCAGGCGAGCGGAATCCCCCCACTTCAGGGCCGGCAGGCCACGCCCGGCGACCTCCAGGACCGCCACGTCGGACTTCGGGTCCGTGCCGCGGACGTGGGCGTCGAACTCGCGCCCGTCCTGGAAGCGCACGCGGATGCGCGCGGCATCCTCGACCACATGGTTGTTGGTGAGCAGGTAGCTGGCCTCGCCCGCCTGCGCGAACACGAAACCCGAACCCTGGCCGATGGCGTGGCGCGGCTGCTTCGGCGCGGGGCGGCGGGCGATGCCGGGGAAATCGCCTCCGAAGAAACGTCGCAACAACTCGTCGTGCGACGACCACGCGGCGGACTCCGCCCCCTCCCCCGCCTGACGCTCCACCTGGATGAAGGCCACAGACGGCGCCACCTTGCGCGCCACCGCGGAGAAGGCCTTGCCGGTCTGGCGCAGGCTCTCGATGCCGCCATCCTGCGCGATGGCGGGGGGCAATGCCAGCAGCAGCAGGACGCCCAGACACCACTTGTTCATCGTCTCGTTCCTCACCTTTGCAACACGGGTGTGCCGAACCTTAGCCGGGCCACGTGCCGACCGCATGACACCCTCAGATAGGGGCGCCGGGGCCGAACATCAAGCCATTGAAGTCGCCCCGCCCATACCTACATTGAGACCAGGGGGCCGATGGCGGCCCCGCAGTCGATCCGACGTCCGACCCCAAGGAGGATGAAGCATGATGTACCGCAGCCTGTTCCCCCGCGACCTGTTCGCGGAACTCGACCGCCTGCAGCGCGAGCTGCAGCAGCCCACCGATTTCTCACCCAACATCCGCGGCCTGACGCGCGGCTTCCCGGCCATGAACGTGGGCGGCACCGCCCGTTCGGTGGAGATCTACGCCTTCGCCCCGGGCGTCGACCCGGCCAGCCTCGACGTGCAACTGGAGAAGGGCGTGCTCACCATCGCCGGCGAGCGCAAGCCCGTCGAGGCCCCGGAGAAGGCGGCAGTGCACATCGACGAGCGCTTCGCCGGACGCTTCCGCCGCGTCGTCACCCTGCCCGACGACATCGACGCCAACGCCGTGGAGGCGCGCTACCGAGACGGCGTGCTGCACATCAGCATCGCCCGCCAGGCCGCGGCGCAACCGCGCCGCATCGAGATCCAGTGAGGAGAGCGAGATGAGCGATACCCGAATGAACGAGGCCCGACCCGGCGAATCCCTGCCGCGCGAGGCCACCCTGATGCCGCCCGTGGACGTGGTGGAAGACGCCAACGGCATCACCCTCTACGCCGACCTGCCCGGGGTGCCGAAGGAGAAGCTGCACCTGCACGTGGAGGCCGACACCCTGACCATCGAGGGCGAGATCGACCTCGACCTGCCCGCGGGCATGGAACCCACGCACGCCGAGGTCGGCCTGGCGCGCTACCGCCGCGTCTTCACGCTGTCCAAGGAGCTCGACAGCGGCAAGGTCGGCGCGGAGTTCAGCCACGGCGTGCTGAAGCTGCGCATCCCCAAAGCCGAGCACGCGCAGCCGCGCAGGGTCGAGGTCAAGGTCCTCTGAACCGCGGGGGGGCCGCGTCGCGCGCCCCCCGCCCTCGGGTCACACATGACCCGCCCAGGCGAGCGCCATACCCGTTCCGGGTCGCCGCCGACCCGCCGATTTCATACCCCCTCACGCTAAGCCCCTGAAAACACGCCGTCCCCGTCGCGACACGGCATGGCACGGCGTTTGCGGAGGATGCCCCGAATAACAAGCCGCAAGGCACACAGGAGGGCATCACATGGGCCGCACATCGGGTCAGGGCAAGACCGCATCCAGCAACACCGGCCACCGCACCTGGGCCAGCCGCAAGGCCAGCCTCAACGCCGTGCCGGACCGCATCGACATCCGCGACTGGGTCTACCAGCCCACGCTCGCGCCGGTGCCGCCGGTGCTGGTGAACTGCCAGCGCGTGCCGGAGATCCTCGACCAGGGCACGGAGGGCGCGTGCACCGGCTTCGCCCTCGCGGCGGTGGCCAACTTCCTGCTCGCCAGCCAGGGCCGGGAGCGGCGCGCCAGCCCGCGCATGCTGTACGAGATGGCGCGGCGCTACGACGAGTGGCCGGGCGAGTGGTACGAAGGCTCCTCGGCGCGTGGCGCCATGAAGGGCTGGGTCCGGCACGGCGTGGCGCAGCGCGCGCTGTGGGGCGACGCGCAGCACGGCACGCGGCACATGACCCAGGCGGTGGTGCGCGACGCCATGCAGTGCCCCGGCGGCGCCTACTACCGCGTCAACCACCGCCAGGTGCGCGACATGCACGCCGCCCTCGCCGAGGTGGGCATCCTCTACGCCACCCTGATGGTGCACGACGGCTGGATGGCGCCCGGCCCGCGCACGGTCACGGTCGGCCAGGGGAAAAAGGCCCTGAAACTGCCCGTGATCACGCGCCAGGGCCGCGCCGACAGCGGCCATGCCGTGGCCATCGTCGGCTACACCGAGCAGGGCTTCATCATCCAGAACTCCTGGGGCACCGCCTGGGGCGCCAAGGGCTTCGCCCTGCTGCCCTACGAGGACTACATGCTGCACGCCACCGACGTGTGGGTGGCGCAGCTGGGCGTGCCGGTGAGCGTGGACGTGTGGGCGGCGGAGGAGAAGACCAACGCCACCGTCTCGGAAGGTGCCGCGCGCGCCCTGCCCGCCCTCACCCTGGACGGCCTGCGCCCCTACGTCATCGACGTGGGCAACAACGGCGAGCTGTCCAGCAACGGCGACTACTGGACCACCCCCGAGGACCTGCAGCGCCTGGTCACCGAGGACATCCCCAAGGCCACGGCAGGCTGGGGCAAGCGCCGCGTCATGCTCTACCTGCACGGCGGCCTCAACCGCGAGAAGGCCGCCGCCAAGCGCATCGCGGCGATGCGCGGGCCCTGCCTGGCGAATGAGATCTACCCCCTGCACGTGATGTGGGAGACCGGCTTCATGGAATCGCTCACCAGCTATTTCGGCGACTGGTTCACCAACGCCGACAAGCTCTCCGGGCGCAGCCTCATCGACAGCGTCGGCGAGGGGCGCGACTGGATGATCGAGCGCAGCCTGGCGGGGCCGCTGCGCGGCATCTGGGGCGAGATGAAGGAGAACGCCCGCCTCGCCTCGGAACACCACCGGCAGCAGGGCGCCATGCAGCTGCTGGCCAGAAACATCCTCGACGCGGGCAAGGGCGGTGGCAGGCGCGCGGCGCAGAACTGGGAGCTGCACGTGGTGGCCCACTCCGCCGGCAGCATCTTCTTCGCCCACATGCTGCGCCACATCCTTGAACTGAAGTTGCCGCTCAGGAGCGTGCAGTTCCTCGCCCCGGCGGTGGAGCTCGACGTGTTCCGCGAAAAGGTGTTCGCGCACGCCAGCGCCGGGCGCTGCCCCCTGCCCGTGCTCTACCTGCTCGCCGACGCCGATGAGCTGGGCGACACCGTGGGCGGCCAGCTGGTGTACGGCAAGTCCCTGCTGTACCTGGTCTCCAACGCCTGCGAGCGGAAGCGCGGCACCGCCATCCTCGGCATGCAGCGCTTCCTCGCGCGCGACAAGGCCATGCACGCCGCCTACCAGGGCGCGGACGCCGCGGGCCTGCCCTACCTGGTGATCGCCGGGGCCGGCCGCGAGGCGCCGGAACAGGCCAGGGCCTCCAGCCAGAGCCGCAGCCACGGCGGCTTCGACAACGACGTCGCGACCATGAACTCGGTGCTCCACCGCATCCTCGGCGCGCAGCCGGCGCGCCCGTTCAACGCCCGCGACCTCGCCTACGACTGAACCGCGCCCAGGAGCCCGCCATGACCCTCACCCGCACCCTGGCCGCCCTGCTGGGCGCCATCCTCCTCGCCGGCTGCAGCGGCCTGAATGCCCTGCCCGACACGCCGGCCGCCACCAGCCTGGCGGACCGCTTCACCCGCCTGCTCGACGGCCGCTGTCCGATCCCCGCGGACGCCAAGCTGGAGACCGCCGAGCAACGCGAGATCCGCCTGCTGCGCGCGGAGTGGCTGCTGGCCATCCTCACCCGCTACGGCACGGCGCGCATCGAGGACTTCTCCGGCGACAAGCAGGCGGACGCGGCGATGCTGCTGACGCGCGTGGAACACGCCCTGGGCGTGATCCGCCAGGCGCGCGTCGACGTGCCGCGCGACCCGAACCAGTTCGAGCTGTACCGCGCCGACCTGATCCTCGCCCTGCTGCACACCGCCCATTCGGCGATCGAGCCGGTGCTCAAGGTGCAGAAGGGCTTCGTGCTCAAGCCGGACCCGGAGGACGGCCTGAAGCTGCTCGGCAACTACTTCGAGGACAAGCTCTACGCACAGGCCTACGGCCTCACCTGCACCCACTTCATGCAGGCCGCGACGCAGGCGGACAAGCGCCCGCTGGTGCGGCAGCGGGTGGAGGAACACCTGCGCGAACAGTGCGACAAGCTGGCGAAGCAGTCCGGGCTGGCGCGGCAGTGCAGCCTGCCGGCGCCGGGCTGAGGCCGAGGCGATGGACTTCAGGCAGGTCTACGCGGAGGAACCGCCGTTCCAGGGCGATGAAGGGGAAGGCCGTGCCGAGGCCGGCATCGACCTGGCCTTTTCCGGCGGCGGCATCCGCAGCGCCACCTTCAACCTCGGCGTCCTCCAGGGCATGGCGCGGCGCGGCCTGCTCAAGCACGTCGACTACCTCTCCACGGTGTCCGGCGGCGGCTACATCGGCGCCTGGTACATGGCCTTCCTCAAGCGCCAGGCCGGCAACGATCCGGCGCAGGCGGAAAGGCTGCTCGCCCCGCAGGGGCAAGGCCAGGCCAACGGCGCCGGCGAACACCCCTCCATCACCTGGCTGCGCCGTTTCAGCAACTACCTGACACCGAAGACCGGCCTGTCCGGCGACACCCTGACCCTGGTCGCCACCTACCTGCGCAACCTGCTGCTCAACCTCATCGTCATCCTCGCCTGCCTCGGCGCCGTGCTGCTCCTGCCGCGCCTGCTCGCCGCGGGCATGCCGGCGGCGCACGCGAGCGACTGGCTGCCGCTGTGGGCGATCCTGCCCCTGCTCGCCGCCGTCGCCGCCATCGTCCACCTGCTGCGGCGCGTGCACCAGCCGGCCGCCACCGGCGCCGCCGCGCCGCGCCGCGACCGGCAGATCGGCGTGCTCGCGCTGGTGGTGCTGCCGGTACTGGTCTCCGCCTACTTCATGAGCGTGGGCATCGCCTCGCCCGGCTATCTGGACTGGGCCGCCGGCATCGCCGACCGGCTGCCCCTGTTCGGCGGCCTCCTGCCCAAGGCGCTCGCCGGCAGCCTGACCCTCGCCCTCGCCTACCTGCTGCCCTGGCTGCTGCTCGGGCTGGCCGAACTGGCGAGGACGCGCCGCCTCGCTACCAGACCGGCGCTGGTCACGGGGCTGTCCGCGCTCGGCGCGAGCCTGCTCGCCGGCGCGGTGTTCCACGGCCTGGCGGTGCTGGCGCACGACGCCGCGCCGAGCGCCAACGAGCTGGCGACCGCGGGGCCGCCGCTGGTCCTGCTCGCCTACCTGCTGCCGGTGACCCTGCACATCGGCCTGGCGCGGCGGCGCTTTTCCGACATGCAGCGGGAATGGTGGGCGCGCCTGGGCGGCTGGCTGCTCGCCCTCGCCCTCGCCTGGGGCGCGCTGTCCGGCATCGCCCTGTTCGGCCCCGTCGCCCTCGACGCGCTGGGCGATTGGGCGGCCGGCGGCGGCCTCGCCTGGCTGTCCGCCACCGTCTGGGGCGTGCTCGCCGGCAAGGGCTCCAGCAGCGGCAAGGCCGGGGCCGGGGGCATGCGCGAGGCGGCGTTGCGCCTGGTGCCCTGGGTATTCCTCATCGGCCTGCTCGGCCTCCTCAGCCTGGGCCTGCAGAAGGGCCTTGAGCGCGCGCCGCCCGCCGCGACCGCCACGCAGGCCGCGCCCCTGCACGCCAGCTTCACCCTGGACCTGGCGGCGGACGGCCGGCGCTACACCCTTGCCGGCGCGGGCAGCCAGACGGCGGACGGCGCCCCCCCGGCTGGCGCGAGACGGCCGCCGCGGCGTACCGGTCCGTGCCCTGCGCGCACGCCTGGGGCGCCGAGGCGCTACTGCTGGCGCTGTTCCTGCTGTTCGGCTGGCGCATCGACATCAACCTGTTCTCCTTCCACAACTTCTACCGCAACCGCCTGACCCGCTGCTATCTGGGCGCCTCGCGCGTGGGCCAGCGCAAGCCCAACCCCTTCACCGGCTTCGATCCGGAAGACGACCTGGCGGTGTCCCGGCTCGGGCCGCGCCCCTACCCCCTGTTCAACACCGCGCTCAACCTCGTCGGCGGCGAGGAGCTGGCCTGGCAGCAGCGCAAGGCCGCGGCCTTCTGCATCGCGCCGCAATGCAGCGGCTACGCGTTCCCGCCGGGCATGGCGGACGGCGACGGGCGCACCACCTACGGCCCCACCGACACCTTCCTCTCCGGCGAGTTCGCGGGCGGCGGCGGGGTGCGCGTGGGCACCGCCATGGCGATCTCCGGCGCGGCGGTGAACCCCAACATGGGCTTCCACTCCTCGCCCGCGGTGTCCTTCCTGCTCACCGTGTTCAACGTGCGCCTGGGCCGCTGGGTGGGTAATCCGGACCTGCCGCGCGCCTGGAAGATGACCAGCCCGAACTTCGGCGTGCGCTATCTGTTCCTGGAGCTGTTCGGCCTCACCTCGGCGCGGCGCGCCTGGTTCAACCTCTCCGACGGCGGCCATTTCGAGAACCTCGGCCTGTACGAGCTGGTGCGGCGGCGCCTGCCCTACATCGTCGCCAGCGACGCCGCCGAGGATGCCGACTACCACTTCGACGACCTCGCCAACGCCATCCGCAAGATCCGCGCCGACCTCGGCGTCGACATCGAGATCGACGTCTCCGGCCTGCGCCCCGACGCGCCCGGCGGCCGGCAGCGCGCGCACGCGGCGGTCGGCGCGATCCGCTACGACCGCGTCGACCCGCGCCTGCGCCCCGGCGTGCTGGTCTACCTGCGCCCCGGCCTCACCGGCAACGAACCCGCCGACGTGGCGAGCTACGCGCGGCG
This sequence comes from Pseudomonadota bacterium, assembly GCA_040751755.1. GTDB lineage: Bacteria > Pseudomonadota > Gammaproteobacteria > Burkholderiales > Thiobacillaceae > PFJX01. Next base: position 34,963 of record JBFMHC010000044.1, on the reverse strand, counting down.
CCACCCGCCCTTCCCGTTCCAGAGCACGGTGGACCAGTTCTTCGACGAGGCGCAGTTCGAGAGCTACCGCCAGCTCGGCCTGCACATCGCCCAGGCGGTGTTCGAGGAAGCGGCGGAACGGGAGGCCGAGAAACGCCGGTTCCTGCAGACCAGGGAGTTCAGCCCCGAGACCTTCTTCACGGTGATGAAGGAGGCCTGGCGGGGCCGCCTGCGCGTCGACGAACGCGCCGCCAACGACCACCACCAGCACCTCGACGACCTGTTCGAGCGCCTGCGCAAGGACGAGGACCTGGCCTTCCTGTCCGCCGAGATCTTCCCGGAATGGCCGGACCTGATGCGCCGGCCGGCGACGGCCATGCAGCTGCCGCCGCGCGAGCAGGAGCGCCGCGCCGGCTTCTACCTGTGCCGCGAGATCGCCCAGCTCATGGAGCGGGTCTACCGCGACCTGGAGCTGGAGGAGCAGTACGACCACCCGGACAGCCGCGGCTGGATGAACCTGTTCCGCCACTGGTCGTGGTCGCCCATGTTCCGCGCCACCTACGCGATCACCGCCGCCACCCTGAGCGAGCGTTTCCAGCGCTTCTGCGGCCGCCGCCTCGACCTCGGCCTGGGCGAGATGGACGTGCGCGTGCAGGATCTGGACGAAGCGGCGCTGGCGGCCCTCAACTTCGTCGAGCGCGGCCTTGCCGAGACCCTGGTGGCCACCGCCCGGGCGGACGCGGCACGGGTGCGCCACCGCGTCGCGCGCTTCGAGATGGTCATCACCTACCCCGCCGCGCAGGCCGACGCACGGCCCGCGGAACTGCTGCGCTTCCACTTCGGCTTCGCCCTGCTGACGGGGGACAGCCTGGTGTTCTTCCGCATCCAGGACCATCTGCGCCGCATGGGCCTGGCGCGCCAGGCCATGGACCTGCTGCTGCGGCAGATCCCGGTCCTCAACCTCGACGCCGGCGCCTGCGTCCGCGCGCCGGGCGCGGTGGAGGTGACGGCGGCGGAGGGCAAGGCGCTGGCGCACCTGTTCAACTCGATCAGGACGATACGCGGACACACCGGCGGGCCGTCCACCCCGCCACAACCCTAGGGAGAACCGGAAATGGACACCCTCAAGCTCGGCGCCAGCGGCAAGGACGTGGAACGCCTGCAGAAGCGCCTGCAGAAACTGGGCTTTCCGCCCGGCAACATCGACGGCGACTTCGGCCCCGGCACCGAGGCCGCGCTGATCGCCTTCCAGCGCGGCAGGGGCCTGCTCGCGGACGGCGTCGCCGGGCCGCGCACCCTCAAGGCCCTCGGGCTGGCGGACGACGACGCCCTCGCCTCGGCGATCCCCGGCGTCACGCCGCAGCTCGTCGCGCGCCTCTTCCCCTACACCCCGCTCGGCAACATCAAGGCCAACCTGCCGCCCACCCTCGCCGGGCTGCAGGCCTACGGCCTGGTGGACCGGCCCATGGTGCTGGCCGCGCTCGCCACCATCCGCGCCGAGACCGAAAGTTTCGAGCCGGTGGCGGAGGCGCGCTCGCGCTACAACACCTCGCCCAACGGCCATCCCTTCGACCTCTACGACAAGCGGCGCGACATCGGCAACCGCGGCGCCCCGGACGGCGAGAAGTACCGCGGACGCGGCTACGTGCAGCTCACCGGCCGCGCCAACTACGAACGCTACGGCAAGGCGCTGGGGGTCAGGCTGCTGGACAAGCCCGAGCTGGCGAGCGTGCCGGAGATCGCCGGCAGGCTCCTCGCCGCCTTTCTCAAGGACAAGGAGCGAGTGATCAAGGAGGCCCTGTTGGAAGGCGACCTGCGCGCTGCGCGACGCGCCGTGAACGGCGGCAGCCACGGCCTGGAGCGCTTCAGCGACACCTATCAACGCGGCCTGGCCCTGCTGCCGGCGCCATGAACCACGCCCGGTCGGCGGCATGACGCCCCCTCCCCCGCGCAAACGCGGCCCCACCCCGGCGCACGCACCTCGGCGCGCCGCGCCCGCGGCGCCGCCCGCCAGCCCCTGGCCGGCGCGCCTGGCCCTGCTGCTCGGCGCGGCGCTGCTGGGCGTCTCCCTGCTCGCCGCCTGGCTGCAGCCGGTACGCCCCCTGCTCCTCGCCGAACCGGCGACGCCGGGGGAACTGGACTGGTGGCGCCATCCCCTGGAACGCAACCCCCTGCTGCGCCTGCCGCGCGTCAGCGGCGACCTCGCCGGCGCCTACGCCCTGCCGGGCACGCAACGGGTCTGGGCGGTAGGCCAGGGCGGCCTGATCCTGCACAGCGCCGATGGCGGCCTGCACTGGCTGCAGCAGCACCCCGCCCCCGCGCCGGGGACGGCCCCTGCCGCGCCGCCGCGCCTGGGCCTGCTGCCGGCATTCATCGCGCCGGCACAGGCCATGGAGCCGCCGGTGCAACAAACCGCGCCCGCGCCGCCCGCCACCCCGGACACCGGCAAGGATGCGGCGCCGCTCTGGAAGGCCCCGGCGAACAACGTCGACCTGGCGGCCACGAAGCAGCGCCTGCCGGCCGAGGAACTCAAGCGCAAGACGGCGGCCGCCAAGGCCCCCGCGCGCACGCCCGCGAAGGCGCCGCAACGGCCCGCCGCGCCGACGGGCACGCCCAAGGCGCAGACGGCCCCCGCCGCGGTCCCGATCCCCGCCGACGCCGACCTCGTCGCGGTGCGCTTCGCCGATGCGGACGCGGGCTGGGCCGCGAGCGCCGCGGGCATCGCCCTGATCACGCGTGACGGCGGGCAAAGCTGGCGCCAGCCAGCGAACCGCGCCGAGGCGCAGGCCCTGTTCCCCGACGCGGAACGACGGCTTGCGGCCCAGATGAAGGCCACGGTCACCTACGCCCTGCCGGCCGCCCCGCCAGGACTGCAGGCGGCGATCCTGGCGATGGCGGAAGCGGACGCGCGACGGCGCTGGCTGGTGGGGCGCGACGGCCTCATCCTCGCCACCGTCGACGGCGGCCGCACCTGGCAGCGCCAGACCCGGCCCGCGGATGCACGGGGCAGCTATGCCCGCCTGCCCGCGCCCTGGACCTACGTGGCCTTCCTGCTCGGCCTCGGCCTGTTGCTGCGCGGCGGGCAGCAGCTCGGCCAGCTGCGCCAGCCTGAGACCGAGGCGAAGACCGGCATCGCCGGCCTGTTCGTCTCCGACCACCCGCTCGGCCCCGGCGACCCGGACCCGCTGGGCCACGGCCTGGTGGCGGAGGGCCTGGCCAACTTCATCCTCAACCGCAACACCGATCCGGGCATCACCATGGCCGTCACCGGCTCCTGGGGCAGCGGCAAGAGCTCGATCATGCGCCTGCTGCTCTACCGCCTGCAGGAGGCCGGCTTCCGTCCCGCCTGGTTCAATGCCTGGCACCACCAGCAGGAGGGCCGGCAGCTCGCCTCGCTGTTCAACACCATCCGCCGCCAGGCGGTGCCGCCCATGCACACGCCGGCCGCCTGGCGGGTGCGCGCCGCCCTGTTCTGGAACCGCGGCTGGCTCTACCGCCTGGGCGCGCTCGGCATCCTCGCCCTGGTGCTGCTGGGCGGCTTCGAGGCGGCGCGCCAGGACGCGCCCCTGGAGAGCCTGCGCAAGGGCGTGGCGTCCGCCTTCCTGGACACCCGCCCCGTGGTCGTCACCCCCACCAGCCTGGCGCGCCTGAAGGCGGACAAGACGCTGGATGCGGCGCTGCTGACGGCGCTGGAGCGCAACATGCTGTGGCAGGAGTCCGCCGCGGGCGCGGGCGGCTGCCGGACGCAGGACGGCGACTGCGCATTTGCCGACATGGCGCAGCTGCAGGCCAGCCTGGAGGCGCTGGTGCAGCCGCGCCAGCTCACCGACGAGGAACGCCAGGCGCTCGCCGCCGCCGCGCAGCACCTGGGCAACGGCCGGCAATCCATGCTGGGCGTGCTGCTGGGCGCACTGGTGGTGCCGCTGCTGCTGGGCAAGGGCATGGCGGTGTACGGCCTCAACTACCTGGACCTGTTCAAGCGCCTGCTGCCGGAGCGCGGGCGCGCGGAAGGCAAGGAGGCGGTGGGCACCATGGAGAGCCTGCGCGGCGAGTTCGCCCTGCTCACCGAGGCCCTGGATGGCCGCCTGGTGCTGTTCATCGACGACCTGGACCGCTGCCGCTGCGAGACCGTGCGCGAGGTGCTGGAACTGGTGAACTACCTCGCCAGCATCGGCCAGTGCTTCATCGTCCTCGGCATGGCCATGGAGCACGTGTCCTGCTGCATCGAGCCGAAGGCCGAGGGGCAGGACCGCGACGAGTACGCACGCCAGTACCTGAAGAAGCTGGTCAACATCGAGGTGCCGGTGCCGACCATGGACAGGGAACGCTCACGCCGCATGCTGGAACGCCAGGCCGGCGCCACCGAACGGCCCGCGGCCGAGGGGGCGTGGAAGGGCTGGCTGGGACGCGTGCTGCTGCTGGCCGGCGTGCTGGCGCTGAGCTGGGGCCTGCCGCAGGTCTGGGGCAGCCTGCAGCCGCAGGCCACGCCCAAGGTCTTCGCCGCCGCGCCCGCCGCCACGGACACCGCCCATCCCCTGCTGCCCACCCAGGCGGAGACAAGACGCGCCGGCGTGCCGGTGGGCTTGCTACCCGCGGCCAGCCCCGACGGCAACGCCTGGCTCGCCGCCCTGCCGGCCGCGGGCCTGCTCGGCGTGTCGCTGTGGCTCACGCGCCGGCGCTGGCTGGCCTGGCTGCACCAACGCGGCCTGCTGCCCGCGCTGCGCCGCGCCTTCGGCCAGGCCGCGCGCACCGACGATTCGCGCGACTTCGCCGCCACCCTGCTCGACTGGCATCCGGTGATCCTGCGCGGCGACCCGACGCCGCGCGGCGTGAAGCGCTTCGTCAACCGCGTGCGCTTCCTGGCGATGATGGAACAGTCGCAGCCGGAGGCGGAACGCATCCCCGACCCGGAACTGGTGGCGCTGGCCGCGCTGCATCATGCGAACCTGCCGCTGGACGGCGGCGGCAACGTCGAGGCCATGGCGGCGATGGAACGGATGCCGGCATGGCCGCCGCACGTGGCAAGGTTGCAGCGCTTCGAGACGCTGATGCGGCAGCTGCACATCCGCTGAGGCCATGCCAGTCGTGCCCGGCCGCGCGGGGCGGCGGGCCTTCTTCAACCCTCCGCGCCGGAGCGGCCCGCCCGGTAGGCCGCCAGCAAGGCCGCCTTGAGCGCGGCATGCCCATCGAGGTCGTCTATCCCCATGACCCGTGCCGCGATCGGCCGCAGCGCGCGCAGCTCCCGCTCCTCCCGCCAGGCGGCGGCGAAACACGGCCAGTCCAGGATGCCATCGTGGCAGCAGCCCGCGGCGATGCCGGTGGGCTCGGAAAACTCGATGTCGTAGGACTCCAGGGCCTCGTACAGGTAGGAATAGGTGTCGATGCCATGCGCCTGGGCGAGCAGGCGATGGAAGTCCGGTGTCTCCTCGCCCGCCGCGTCGGCACAGGCCTCCAGGTCGATGACGGTGTCGAGTTCGTGGCCCTCGCCCTTGAAGGAGAAGTCCAGGCGGGCACGGATGGTGTTGTGGCTCATGGCGGCGGGAGGGATGGGGGGACGCGGGATTATCCCCGATCGCCCGCCATACCGGCCTGCCCCCCCCTCCCCCCAGGCGGCGAGGAAGGCCTGGTAGAGGCCGCGCTCCGCGACCGTGGCACCGCGCAGGCCGACGATGGCGGAGGCGAAGTCCTGCGCGCGCGCCAGCGTCGCGGCGAGCGGCCAGCCACGCAGGCGCCCGAGCAGGAACACCGCCGCGAAGGCGTCGCCCGCACCCACGGTGTCGACGACCCGCACCGCGGCGGCGGGCCGCACGCCCGCCGTCTCCCCTTCGGCGGACAAGGCCCACGCCCCCGCCTCGCCGCGCGTGACCAGGACACCGCAGCCGCAGCGGGCCTGCAAGGCGCGCGCCCGCGCCTCCAGACCGCCCGCGCCGGGCTGCAACTGTCCGAGCTCCGCCTCGTTGAGCTTGACCCAGGCCGCCCGGCCGGCCCAGCGCAGGACGTCCTCCGCCGCCCACCAGGGCGCGCGCAGGTTGACGTCGAGGAACACCGGCAGCGCGGCGTCGCCGCTGATGGCCTGCAGGGTGGCACGAGCCGCCGCGCGGCGCAGGGCCAGGCTGCCGTGGTAGAGGAAGGCAGGCCGTTCCAGCGGCGGCAGGCCGGCGCGGTCGATGAAGTCGTAGGCCTGCGCGGGCAGGATCTCGAAGCGGGGCTCGCCGGCATCGAGCGTGATGCGCACCCTGCCCGTAGGGTGCTCCGCATCCTCCTGCAGGCCCGCGTCGTCGAGGCCCCAGGCACGCATGGCCTGGCGCACCCGCGCACCGGCGGCATCCCGGCCGACCCGGCTGAGCAGCAGCGGCGATTCGCCGAAGCCGCGCAGGTGCCAGGCGACGTTGAAGGGCGCGCCACCCAGCACCTCGCTGCCGTCCGGGAAATGATCGAACAGGACCTCGCCGAACAGGACGGGACGTGCCGGCGCGTCGCGCATCGGTTCAGTCGCCGCTGGCGGCCTGCCAGGCCTTGAGCTTGCGCCACAGCGAGGCGCGGTTGATGCCGAGGATCTGCGCGGCGGCGGTCTGGTTGCCCTGCACCTCTTCGAGCACGCGGCGGATATACGCCTGCTCCTGCTCCTCCAGCGTCGGCAGCCTGCCCCCCACCCTGCGCACCCGCAGGACGTCGGCCTGCTGCAAGGCGGGCGGCAGGTGGGCCAGTTCGATTGCGCCGCCCTGCGCCATGGCGGTGCCGCGTTCGATCAGGTTGCTCAGCTCGCGCACGTTGCCGGGGAAGGAATAGGCCATCAGGGCCGCCATCGCCGCCTCGTCGATGCGCGTCACCGCCTTGTTCATACGGTCCGCGAACTTGGCCAGGAAATGCCGCGCCAGCAGCGGGACGTCGCCCTGCCGCTGGGCGAGCGGCGGCAGGTGGAGGTTGACCACGTTGAGGCGGAAGTTGAGGTCCTCGCGGAAACGCCCGCCGGCGACCGCCTCGGCCACGTCGCGATTGGTGGCGGCGATGACGCGCACGTCGCAGCGCACCGGCCGCGTGCCCCCCACGCGCAGGATCTCCCGCTCCTGCAGCACGCGCAGCAGCTGCACCTGCATCGGGGGCGGCATCTCGGTCACCTCGTCGAGGAACAGGGTGCCTCCCGAACTGATCTCGAACAGCCCCTTCTTCAGCGACACGGCGCCGGTGAAGGCGCCCTTCTCATGCCCGAACAGTTCGTTGGCCAGCAACTGCTCGTTGAAGGCGCCGCAGTTGATCGCCGTGTAGGGGCCGTCGCGGCGGTCGCTGTGCCGATGCACGTATTTGGCGAGCAGTTCCTTGCCGGTGCCGCTCTGGCCGGTGATCAGGACGTTGCAGTCCGTGGGGGCGATCTGCCGGGCGATCTCGAGCAGGCGCTGCATCGCCGCGTCCTGGGTGACGATGCCCTCGCCGTCGCGGTAGCGCTCGACCTCGCGATGCAGGGCGTCGTTCTCGCGCCGCAGCCGCACCTTCTCCAGCGCCTCGGCCACCACCTTGCGCACCTCGTCGAGCCGGAACGGCTTGGCGAGGTAGTAGAAGGCCCCGTGCTTGAGGGCCTGCACCGCCGACTCGGCGCTCGCGTAGCCGGTGATGAAGATGACCTCCGCCTGCGGTTGCAGGCCGCGGCTGCTCTTCAGCACGTCCATGCCGTCCACGCCCTCCATGCGCAGGTCGGTGAGGACGACGTCGAAGGTCTGCGTCTCCAGGGCGCGCACCGCCTCGGCCCCGGTCCGGCATGCCCGCACCGCATATCCCTGGCGTTCCATGACGTGCTGCAGATTGCGCAGCGCGATCTCCTCGTCCTCGACGATCAGCAGCCGCGCCTCCATCACTCCCCTCCATCCCGCGCGGCCAGGTCGCCGGCTGCGAGCGGCAGGCGGATGAGGAAGGTCGCCCCCTGCCCGGGCTCGCTCCGCACGGCGATGCAGCCGTCGTGCTCGTCGACGATCTCATAGACGATGAACAGCCCCAGACCCATGCCGTGGCCGACCTCCTTGGTGGTGAAGAAGGGATCGAAGACGCGGGGCAGGATCTCCGGCGCGATGCCCGGGCCATCGTCCGCGACGCTGATCTCGACCATCGGCGCGTCGCTGTCGCAGCCCGGCCCCATGGCCATGCCCTCCGGCGGCCCGTCCGCCCGGATGGTGCGCGCGGCGACACGGATCCCGCCCCCGGGGGGCAGTTCGTCGAGGGCGTTGCGGAGCAGGTTGACGAACACCTGCTGCAAACGCTGCGCATCCGCCGGCACGGCGAGGTCCTCGGGGATGTCGAGGGAAACCACCGACCTGGCCGACACCTCGCCTCGCACGAAGCCCACGGTCTGCGTCACCAGTTGCCGCAGCGGCACCGGCGATCTGCGGAAGGGACGCTCGCGCGAGAAGTCGAGCAGGGAGCGGACGATGTCGCGCGCGCGCTCGGTCTGCTGGTCGATCTGCTCCAGGTACACACGATTGGCGGCAGCATCGCACTCGCCCGCCTCCTCCTGGAGGATCTGGCAGGAGGTGGAGATGTTCGAGAGCGGGTTGTTCAGCTCGTGCGCCACGCCCGAAAGCATGGTGCCGAGCGAGGCCAGGCGCTCCGAGCGCATCAGCGATTTCTGCCGCATGTCGAGTTCCTTCAGCATGTGGTTGAAGGCGACGATGATGGACACGATCTCGCGCTCCTGCGAAGGCGCGGCCAGGGTCTCGCGCCGGTTCGCGGAGATCGCCGCGACACTCGTCTCCAAGGCCTTCAATGGGCGCACCACCCGCTGCGACAGGGCGCGGCCGAGCGCCACGATCAGCACCGCGACCCCCGCGATCACGGCAAGCATGCGGCCCTGATAGGCGGCCAGGGTGGTCTGGATGCTGCGCCGCTCCGCCACCGCCATGTCCTGGGCGATCGCCACCACGTCCTGGCCCAGGGCGCGCACCAGCGGCTCGATCTCCGCGGCGCGGCGCGGGCTCGCCTCCGCCCCGGCATAGGCCGCCATCTCGTGCTGATAGCCATCGAGCAGGCGGTCGAGTTCGTCCAGCCGGCCGGCCGGCGCGATGGCGAGGAAGTCCGCACGGTGCGCGCGCAACAGGTCGCGTGCCTGATCGATGTAGCGGCCGTTCTCCGCGCGATCGTCCGCGAGGTGGTAGAGGAAATAGTTGCGTTCGAAGCGGCGGATCTCCAGCGCCGTATCGAACAGGTCGCTTGCCTGCAGCCCCAGCTCCACCCGCTTTTCCAGGCCGCGCAACTCCGCGGCGAAGAACAGCGAGATCACCAGGATGATCGCCGCCACGCCGTAATAGCCGAGGGTGATCTTGCCCTGCAGGGACTGCCAATGGAAAAAGTCCTGCGTCATCGAATGTCTCGCTGGATGCGCCTCGGGAGGGGGCTGGTCGACAGCCGACAAGCCAGCCGGCCTGCGTTGCATTTTGATGCACAAATAATCACCGCGCAACACCTGACAAGTCACGCAATAACTCTTTATTTACATGATGTTACGCAAACACCCGCGCGACACTTGTTGCATTTTGCAACACTCATCATGCCAAATGGCACGGACAAGAACGAATATCCATGAAAAATCAGCAGGTTACATGCCTGGCACGCATGCTGCTATGTGGCCGGGACCGTAACCGAGCGCGAGCCATCACCATGGAAACCTTGATCCAGACCGGAAAAACCCTCCTGAACGCCCTTGCCTTCGCCAACGTGGGCAATATGCGCGAGTTCGAGAACCTGCTCGACGCGCGCCATCCCGACCCCGGCGCCGCCACGGCGCATCCGCCTAAGCAGGCCCCCGTCAGGCCGGCGCACCCCCCGCGCGGATGCCTGCCCCCCGGGACGATGCCGCTAGCCGCCTAAGAACCCATTCACACCCAACACGCGGAAAGTCACCAGGATGCCCCTTATCGCAGAATTCCAAGCCGATCTCGTCTCCTTCGCGATCAGCATCGCGCTCGTCGCCGCCTACTACCTCTGGCTGCACATCAAGGTGCGCGGCAACCCCACCTACACCATCCACGGCGTCAACGAACTGGCCCGGCGCCTCTGGGTGGAGAACATCATGCGCAACAGCAGCAAGGACATCATGGCCGTGCAGACCCTGCGCAACTTCATCATGGGCGCGACGCTGATGGGCTCGACCGCGGCGTTGCTCATCATCGGCACCCTGACCCTCTCCGGGCAGGCCGACAACATCGCGCACAGCTGGGGCACGCTCAATCTGGGCGGCTCGCATGCCTCGGCCCTGTGGATCCTCAAGGTCATGTTGCTGCTGGTGGACTTCATCTTCGCCTTCTTCTCTTTCTCCATGGCCGTGCGCCTGGCCAACCATGTCGTATTCATGATCAACGTCCCCGCCCAGGAGGCCCATTACGCCCTTTCGCCCAAGGCCGTGGCACGCCGCCTGCACCGCGCCGGCAACATGTTCGCCCTGGGCATGCGCGCGTTCTTCTTCGCCATCCCCTTGGTGTTCTGGCTGTTCGGCCCCTACTTCCTCCTGGTCTCGACGATCGGCTTGGTCATGGCCCTGTACCACCTGGACCGCAGCGAACGGGAGGACGGTGCGCTCGAGGCCGACAGCCCCCTCGGCGGCCAGGACGTCGCCTCGCACCCACTGGCTGCCGAGGCCTTGAAATAGCGCGCTACCGGCGCCCCCAAAGAGAAAGGGCCGCATTCGCGGCCCTTTCTCTTTGGGGACTGCCCGACGCAACCGGGTCAGATCTCACCCTTGGCGCCGGCGTTCATGATGTCGATGAGGCTGGCGCGCACCTCCTTGATCTTGTCGGACAACTCGGGGGAGAAGCGTTCCGACTTGGATAGGTAGTTCACGTCCACGTCCATCATGATCAGCCAGCCCTGGCCCTTCTCGTCCTCGATCAGGGAGACCCGGCAGGGCATGAAGACCACCATCTCCATGCGGTGGTCGACCAGCTCCTTGCCGGTCAGGGCGTCGCAGAACTGGTAGATCGCCATGCGGCGCTGGTGCTCGCCGGTCATCGCCTCGACCTGCTTGGACAGCGGCAGTTCGGCGACCAGCTTGATGTTGCGGATGTTGGCCCTGAGCTTCATCGACTCGACGGCATCGTCGAGGCTGACACCGGGTGCAAGGGCGACCTTGTAGACGCCGGCGGGGGCCTTGATCTGGGCCAGCGAAGCGGCCTTGTCCTCCTTGGCGGCGCTCGCCGGCAAGGCCCAGACGAGACCGAAGGAGAGGCTGGTGGCCAACAGGAAGGCGCGGATAGGCATGTTCGTGAATCCTCAAGCATTGAATGGTGGAACGGGTGGCTATATTAACCATCGCTAATATATGGTTGCCTATGGTATTTATGTCTTTTGATATAGGTAACTTCGGCAGGGCACCGCCCGGCCAAGCGCCACTTCCAGCACTCAGTTAAGCTTTCCAGGTTTTTCCTCCCCCATTCCAGACCATGGCCCAATACGTAATGTCCATGCTCCGCGTGAGCAAGATCGTCCCCCCCAAGCGCCAGATCATCAAGGACATCTCCTTGTCCTTCTTCCCCGGCGCGAAGATCGGCCTCCTGGGCCTCAACGGCTCCGGCAAGTCCACCGTGCTGAAGATCATGGCCGGGGCGGACAAGGAATACGACGGCGAGGTGCAGCACCTGGCCGGCGTCTCCATCGGCTACCTGCCGCAGGAACCGCAGCTCGACCCGGCGAAGACCGTGCGGGAAGAGGTCGAGGCGGGCCTGGGCGAGGTGATGCAGGCCAAGCAGAAATTGGAGGAGGTCTACGCCGCCTACGCCGAGCCGGACGCCGACTTCGACAAGCTGGCCGAGGAGCAGGCGCGCCTGGAGGCCATCATCGCCGCCTCCGGCGCGGACGCCGAGCACCAGCTGGAGATCGCCGCCGACGCCCTGCGCCTGCCGGCCTGGGACGCCGTCATCGGCAATCTCTCCGGCGGCGAGAAGCGCCGCGTCGCCCTGTGCAAGCTGCTGCTCTCCAAGCCCGACATGCTGCTGCTCGACGAACCCACCAACCACCTCGACGCCGAGTCGGTGGAGTGGCTGGAGCAGTTCCTCACCCGCTTCCCCGGTACCGTGGTCGCCGTCACCCACGACCGCTACTTCCTCGACAACGCCGCCGAATGGATCCTCGAACTCGACCGCGGCCATGGCATCCCCTGGAAGGGCAACTACTCCTCCTGGCTGGAGCAGAAGGAGGCGCGCCTGGAGCAGGAACAGAAGCAGGTCGACGCGCACATGAAGGCCATGAAGCAGGAACTGGAATGGGTGCGCCAGAACCCCAAGGCGCGCCAGGCCAAGTCCAAGGCCCGCCTCGCCCGCTTCGAGGAGATGAACAGCTTCGAATACCAGAAGCGCAACGAGACGCAGGAGATCTTCATCCCGCCGGGCGAGCGCCTGGGCGACAAGGTGATCGAGTTCAACGGCGTCTCCAAGGCCTTCGGCGACCGCCTGCTGATCGACAACCTCAGCTTCAGCATCCCGCCCGGTGCCATCGTCGGCATCATCGGCCCCAACGGCGCCGGCAAGTCCACCCTGTTCAAGATGCTGCAAGGCAAGGAGCAACCGGATAGCGGCAGCATCGACATCGGCCCGACGGTGAAGATCTCCTCCGTCGACCAGAGCCGCGAGGGCCTGCCGGACGACAAGACCGTATTCGACGCGGTGGCGGAAGGCGCGGACATCCTCACCGTGGGCCGGTTCGAGATGCCCAGCCGGGCATATCTCGGCCGCTTCAACTTCAAGGGCGCCGACCAGGGCAAGATCGTCGGCAAGCTCTCCGGCGGCGAGCGCGGCCGCCTGCACCTGGCCAAGACCCTGATCCAGGGCGGCAACGTCCTGCTGCTCGACGAGCCCTCCAACGACCTCGACGTCGAGACCCTGCGCGCCCTGGAGGACGCCCTGCTGGAGTTCGCCGGCTGCGTCCTGGTGATCTCACACGACCGCTGGTTCCTCGACCGCATCGCCACCCACATCCTCGCCTGCGAGGGCGACTCACACTGGGAATTCTTTGCCGGCAACTACCAGGAATACGAGGCGGACAAGAAACGCCGCCTGGGCGAGGAAGGCGCGAAGCCGAAGCGGATTCGCTACCGGCCGATCAGCCGCTAGGCGCAAAGTGTCGGCGGCCTGTCCCTCCTTTTATGGATCGACGGATCGACCGTAAAGAGACACGAAAGCCGCCATCAGGCGGCTTTTTTCATGGCATGTGCATCGGGCTAGTAGTGCGGCGGGATCTCCTCGCGCAGGTCAGCCTTCTCGCCCGGCGTGATCAGTTGCATCTGCTGGAACAATGCGCGTAGCTCATCCTGCAACAGGGCGATCTGATCCTGCTGGCGCGTGACCGTGCGGTTGAGTTCCTCGACCAGGTCCTCGGTGAAGCTGAGCTTGATCTCCAGCTCAGTGATACGGGATTCCATGTCCATCTGCATGCCGTCTGATCTGTCTGCGCGGAAGGAGCCATTGTAGGGGCGTCCGGCCGACCCGGCGGGACGCTGCACGCACCAGGACGGTGCAGACCACCTCAATCTGGTGCACCCCGCCTCCATACGTGCCCTGCTATCCGGCCGTCCGACTGGCCGTGACATCCAGTCGCCACGCAGCCTCGAACGATGCTCGGCATTCCCGACGAAATTGGTATGGTATATGCTTCAGCGAATGCTAATGAAGCATCCGTCATCAATCTGTAGCAGACAGATGGGAAAGTCCAGAAAAAACAAAAAGTTGTAATGGCATGCTTACGAGGAGAGAGAGATGCGACCGTCCGACAAAACCGTTCTGCCCTGGCTCGTTCTGAGCGTACTGACCATCACACCCGCCTTTGCGATGGAGGGCGGCCTGGTCAAGGCCAGCTTCACCGCCGAGCGCAAAAACCCCGGCAACGGCCTCGCCTGTCATCAACTGATGACGGAAAAGGAATGCGCCGAATTCCGAACCACCCTGACCACCCTGCCTGTCGGCGCGGCACGCAGCGAATACCTCGCGCGCCATTTCGCGCTCATGCGGGAACGCGAATCCATGTGTGACCCCAATCACCTGAAGACCGGCGCCGAACAACGCATGCCGCGGGTGAGACAGGTGTTGCAGCAGTTCTGATACGACGCGAGGTCGGGGAGAAGAGCCGGGAACAACCCGGTTGGTGTGCGGCGGCGGCGTTTTGCCTCATGCTGGAGCAAACCTGCCGGCACGGGCTGCCGCGCCGCACCGAGAAAGGCAATCATGATGTACACACGTTTCCGCCAAGCGATGGGGCGTGCCTGTCTGGCCGTCCTGCCTGTCCTGTTCCTGCATGGCTGTGCCGCGACGCCACCAGACCCGGCCGGGGACGGACCGCTGGCGCGGCTGGAGGGACGCCTGGACGATAGTCTGCGCCGTGCGCGCGACGCCGCCGCCGAGGCACGCGCGCTGGCCGAGTCGCTGCACGTGACGCAGTCCGCACAGGCGGCCCAGCTGGCGGCTCTGCGACAGCAGACCGACGGTCTGGCCACGGCGGCGCAGGAGGCCGCGCGGCGCCAGGCCCAACAACTAGCGGAGACGGAGGCGCGCACCCTCGCCAAGACCCAGGCAGGCGACGCCGCGCTGGCGGATCGCATGGAGCGCCTGGAAAGGCGCTTGGACGAGGTCGCGCGCATGGCGGAGGATGCCCTCGCGGCGATGGGCCTGGGCCCGCGCAAGATCTTCGGCAAGGTGGTGCACAGCGTCACCCTCACCGACGACAAGACCCTGTTCCCCATCAACTCGCCCGACCTGGGCGGCAAGGATGCGGCCAAGCTCGACGCGGTGGCGGAATACGTGAAGCGGCTGGACGTCAATTACCACATCGCCATCCACGGCCACACCGACGGCCTGGGCTCCGACGATTACAACTACGCCCTCGGCAAGGCGCGCGCCGAGGTGGTGAAGAACTACCTGCACGAGCAGCGCGGCATCCCCCTGTTGCGCATGTCCGTGATCTCGCACGGTGCCACCGACGTCTCCAGCTATCGCGAGGGCAGCAACCGCCGCATCGTCGTGGAGGTGCTTCAGTAAGCCCGCCTAGCCCCTCTCCCTTGGGGGGAGAGGGGTTGGGGAGAGGGTGGGGGCGGCAAGGCCGCCCATGCGTACGCCCACCCCCCTCCTCCAGGGCGAGGGCCATGGCCGCCTCGGGTATCATGCCAACCCTTCGCAGTCGGCTCGTACCTTCCATGTCCCACTTCCCCCCCGAACTCCTGCGCGACGTACAGCGCCGCCGCACCTTCGCCATCATCTCCCACCCGGACGCGGGCAAGACCACGCTCACGGAAAAACTGCTGCTGTTCGGCGGCGCGATCCAGATGGCCGGCACGGTGAAGGCGCGCAAGAGCAACCGTCACGCCACCTCGGACTGGATGGAGGTGGAGAAGCAGCGCGGCATCTCGGTGACCAGCTCGGTGATGCAGTTCGACTATGCCGGCCACACCATCAACCTGCTCGACACGCCCGGCCACGAGGACTTCTCGGAAGACACCTACCGCGTGCTCACCGCCGTGGACGCGGCGGTGATGGTGATCGACGCGGCGAAGGGTGTCGAAGCGCAGACCATCAAGCTGCTGGAGGTCTGCCGCCTGCGCAACACCCCCATCATCACCTTCGTCAACAAGATGGACCGCGAGGTGCGCGACCCGCTCGACCTGCTCGCCGAGATCGAGTCCGTGCTCAAGCTGGACTGCGCGCCGGTGACCTGGCCCGTGGGCATGGGCAAGACCTTCCGCGGCGTCTACCACCTGCTGCACGACCAGATGCTGCGCTTCACCGCCGGCGAGGAACGCGCGGGCGGCGAGGTGGAACTGATCGAGGGCCTGGACAACCCCAAGCTGGCCGAGCTGTTCCCGCTGGAGATGGACCGCCTGCACGAGGAGGTGGGGCTGATCCGCGACGCCAGCCCGCCCTTCGACATCACCGACTTCCTGCGCGGCCACCAGTCGCCGGTGTTCTTCGGCTCCGGCATCAACAACTTCGGCGTGCGCGAGATCCTGCAGGCCCTGGTGGAATGGGCGCCGCCGCCGCAGCCGCGCGACGCGGGCGCGCGCATGGTGGAGCCGGCCGAGGCCCCGTTCACCGGTTTCGTGTTCAAGATCCAGGCCAACATGGACCCGAAACACCGCGACCGCATCGCCTTCTTCCGAGTCTGCTCCGGACGCTACTCGCCGGGCATGAAGGTCATGCACCAGCGCATGGGGCGCGAGATGAAGCTCGCCAACGCCCTGACCTTCATGGCCAACGAGCGCGTGCACATGGAGGACGCGGTGGCCGGCGACATCATCGGCATCCACAACCACGGCCAGCTGCAGATCGGCGACACCCTCACCGAGGGCGAGGCCCTGCACTTCAAGGGCATCCCCTACTTCGCGCCGGAGATGTTCCGCTCCGCGCGCTCGCGCGACCCCATCAAGGCCAAGCAACTGCACAAGGGCCTCAAGGAGCTGGGCGAGGAAGGCGCGATCCAGGTGTTCGAGAACATGGCCAGCGGCTCGCTGCTGCTGGGCGCCGTCGGCCAGCTGCAGTTCGAGGTGGTGGCGAGCCGCCTGCAGGCCGAGTACAAGGTCGACGCCATTTACGAAAGCGCGGACATCTACACCGCGCGCTGGCTCACCTTCCCCGACGAGTCCTCGCGCCGGCAGTTCGAAAGGGAACAGCTGGCACGCATGGCGACCGACGTGGACGGCAACCCCGTGTACCTCGCCACCAACCGCTACAACCTGAGCCTGCTGGAAGAAAAGTGGCCCAAAGTGCAGTTCCACGCCAGCCGCGAACACGGCCAGCGCTTCGGCTAGCCGGCGGGCGTCAGCCCCCCTTGACGCTCATGGGGGTTTGCCGATAAAAGGACGGCAAGCTCGGTATCCGTGCGACCTACAAGGGCAAACTTGTCGAAAGGCAAGGGCGCAAAGTCTCCGGCCTAAAGGGGCGTCACCCCCCCATGGCAGCGGGACCGCTAGGTTGATGTGGGCATAGCCCACGTTCCTGCAGGCGGCAGACATGCCGCACTCCTTCGGTTGCACCAATCGCGTGTACACAACATGGACAAGGGTCCGGCAGACCGCGTCCGAAGGAGACGATCATGAAATCCAAGCCAGCACTGGCATACGACCCTGATGGCGATGACGCGCCGGCATTCGCGCCGGCCCGCGCGCGCATCCCCGAATGCGGCATGGGGGGGACCGGCGGCGGCGGCGAAGACCACTTCGACGACGCGCAAGCGCTGAGCCTGCGCGTCGGCACCTGCTACCGCTTCATCGAGGATGGGCGGCATTTCGAGGCGAAGCTTGCCTGGCAAAGCCCCGGCGGCGCGATCCTGATCTTCACCGACGAGCGCGGCGAACGGGTCAAGGTGCTGTCGACCATCTCCGCCCAATATCTGGCGCAGTCCGGCGCCCTGCGGGAAGTGCCCCTGCTCGCATCGCCGGCCTACCCGCTGCGGCGGCGCGCCTGAGCAGGCATCCGCCGGCCGCGTCGCGCGCGCGGCCTCAGGCGCTCAGCGCCGCCGTGACGATCTCCTGCGCCTCGGCGACGATGGCCTGCAGGTGCTCGGCACTCTTGAAGCTCTCCGCGTAGATCTTGTAGATGTCCTCGGTGCCCGAGGGCCGGGCGGCGAACCAGCCGTTCTCCGTCGTCACCTTGAGGCCGCCGATCGGCGCGTCGTTGCCGGGGGCGCGCGTGAAGCGGCCAGTGATCGCCTCGCCGGCCAGGGTCGCGGCGGCGACCTTCTCCCCCGTCAAGGACTTGAAGGCCTGCTTCTGCTGCGGCGAACAGGCGGCATCGATGCGCAGGTAGTAGGGCGTGCCGTATTGCGCCGCCAGTTCCTGGTAGTAGCGCCCCGGGTCCTTGCCGGTGACGGCGGTGATCTCCGCCGCCAGCAGGGCGAGGATGATGCCGTCCTTGTCCGTGGTCCACACCGTGCCGTCGCGGCGCAGGAAGCTGGCGCCGGCGCTTTCCTCGCCGCCGAAGCACAGCGTGCCCGCGAGCAGGCCGGGCGAGAACCACTTGAAGCCCACGGGCACCTCGATGAAGCGGCGCCCCAGGCCGTCGACCACGCGGTCGATCAGGCCCGAGCTGACCAGGGTCTTGCCCACCGCCACATCCTGCCGCCACTGCGGGCGGTGCGTGAGCAGGTAGTGGATGGCCACGGCGAGGAAGTGGTTGGGGTTCATCAGCCCCATGGACGGGGTGACGATGCCGTGGCGGTCGACGTCCGCGTCGTTGCCCCAGGCGATGTCGTACTTGTCCTTGAGGCCCACCAGGCTGGCCATGGCGTAGGGGCTGGAGCAGTCCATGCGGATCTTGCCGTCATGGTCCAGGGTCATGAAGGAGAAGGCCGGGTCCACCTTCGGGTTCACCACCTCGATGTTGAGGCCGTACTGCTCGGCGATCGGCCGCCAGTAGGCCACCGCCGCGCCGCCCATCGGATCCACGCCCATGCGCAGGCCCGCCTTGCGGATCGCCACCATGTCGATCACCTCGCCCAGGTCCGCGACATAGGGCGAGACGAAGTCCTCGCGGTGCGTGGTGGGTGCGGCCAGGGCCTGCTCGAAGGGCACGGTCAGCACGTCCTTGTTGCCCTCGGCCATGAGGGCGTTGGCGCGCTGCTCGATCCAGCCCGTGGCGTCGGTGTCGGCGGGGCCGCCATGCGGCGGGTTGTACTTGATGCCGCCGTCCGCGGGCGGGTTGTGCGAGGGGGTGATGACGATGCCGTCGGCCTGCACGCCGCCGTTCAGCTTGTTGCGCGCGAGGATGGCGCGCGAGATCACCGGTGTCGGCGTGAAGCCGTCGTCCGCCTGCAGGCGCACCTCCACGCCGTTGGCGGCCAGCACGCGCAACGCGGTGCGCTCGGCGGGGGCGGACAGGGCGTGCGTGTCCTTGCCCAGGTAGAGCGGCCCGGTGATGCCCTGCGCGGCGCGGTATTCGCACACCGCCTGGGTGATCGCGAGGATGTGCGCCTCGTTGAAGCTGCGGTTGAAGGCGCTGCCGCGATGCCCGCTGGTGCCGAAGGCGACGCGCTGGGTGGAGACGTTCACGTCAGGGGTTTCAGCGTAGGCAGCGAGCAGGGCGGAGATATCGGTGAGGCTGTCGGCGGGGGCGGGCTTGCCGGCAAGAGGATGGGGCATGCTGGGACTCCGGGCTTTATTGACGCATGCGTAATGTTACGCCCCTGGCTGTTACAAACCGTAACCTTTGGAAACCCTATGGCCGCGCGTCGCCGCCTAGCATGGGGTCAAGGATGGAGCACACGGATGCCCTCCGAACCATGCAAAGGAGCAAGACCATGAAAGCGACCCTGAAGACCCTGTTGACCGCCCTGCTGGGCGTGGCCGCCCTCGCCGGGGGCGTGAATGCCCATGCCGACGGCCGTGGCGACCGCGACGGCTGGCGCGACGGCGATCGTTACGAGTACCGCTGGCACGACAATGGCCGGCACGAGGGCTGGCGGCACCACAAGCACCATCGCACGGTGTACCGCGAGAACGTGTACGTCTACCCGGCCCCGCCGGTGGTGTACGAGAACCGCTACTACTACGGCCCCACCACCTACCGCTACCCGAGCGGGCCGTCCGTGATCATCGACCTGCCGCCCATCATCTTCCGCTGAGGCGGTGTCCTGAAAATGGTGGGGCGAGCTGCGCTCGCCACACCCTCTCCCCAACCCTCCCCCCGCGAGGGGGAGGGGGCTGCTCAGGCGGGCAGCACCCGGATCCGCACCCCCTGGCACTCCACCGCCTGACCGGCGCGGATCTTCGCGGTCTTGCGCGTCTCGACCTGACCGTCCACCGTCACCTCGCCGCTCGCCACCAGGGCCTTGCCCTGGCCGCCGCTGTCGGCGACGCCGGCGAGCTTGAGCAGGTCGCAGAGGGCGACGAATTCGCCGCGCAGGTGGAATTCGACGGTTTGCATGTCAGTCCTTGAAGGCTTGCAGGCACCGGGGTTCCAGGTGCACGGTCGCGTCGCCGTTGCCGAGCCACACCTGCCCGTCCTGTACCGTGCACTGCAGGCGCATGGTGCGCTGCGCCAGGGCCGCGAGGGCCTGCGTGGCCTCGGCGGGCAGGCGGAAAACGGCGAGGTTGTCGAGTCGAGCGAGCTTGGCCTGGTTCTGTTCCCACCACACGTCGACCGCGCGGGCGCCGTAGGCGACGATCGCCACCTGGCGCGCACGGCCGCAGGCCTTGCGCGTCCACTTCTCGTCCGGCAGGCCGACGTCTATCCACAGTTCGATCGCGCCGGTGAGGTCCTTGCGCCACAGGTCCGGTTCGTCGTCCACGCACAGGCCCTTGCCGAAGCCCAGGCCCTCGCCGGCGAACAGGGCGAAGGCGAGCAGGCGCACCATCATGCGCTCGTCGGTCTCGGAGGGGTGGCGCGCCAGGGTGAGGCCGTAGTCCGCGTAGTGGTTGCGGTCCATGTCGGCGACCTGCAGGTCGGCCTTGAAGACGGTCGCCTTGAGGGCCATGGTCAGCCCTCCCCGCCGGCTTCGATCTCCTGGATCAGCACCCAGGGCGCCACCACCACGGCCCAGAACACGGCCTGGCGTTCGTGCCAGTCCTTCGCGTCCTCGATCTCGGCGCGGCGCAGTTGGCCCGCGTCCATCCAGGCCTGTACCGCCGCCTTGTCGTCGCGCGAGACGCGAAACGCCGCCTCGACCAGGTCCAGGTCGCCCGCCACCCGGATCACCACACCGCGCGCGAAGTGGCGTTCCAGCTCCTTCCACGCCAGCCGGCCGGTCTCTGTGTTGAGCTTGGCGCGCAGGAGTTCGTCGGGTTCGTTCATGGCGATGGCGGCGGGTCGGTTCGGGGCGCGCATTCTAGCAGCCCCTCCCCCGCTCCTCCCCCGCTCCTCCCCCAGCCCACTCCGGCCAGCCCAGAGCGTCCAGCACGGCGGCGAAATCGGGCGACGGCGCGGCCAGTAGATTGACCGTCGCGCCGGTCACGGGGTGCGTGAAACGCAGCCCGACAGACGCCAGGAGCAGGCGCCGGCAACCGAACAGCTCCTGGAACAGGCGGTTGTGCCGCCCCTTGCCGTGCGTGGCGTCGCCGATGATGGGGTGGGCGAGGTGCTTCAGGTGGCGGCGCAGCTGGTGCCAGCGGCCCGTGAGCGGCTGCAGTTCCACCAGGGCGTAACGGCTGCTGGGATAACGATCCACCCGGTAGGGCAAGTCCGTCGTCGCCAGGCGACGATAGCGGGTGATGGCGGGCTGCGGCGCCTGGCCCGCGGCGATGCCGGCGTGTTCGTCCGCCATGCGCGCCAGGGGGTGGTCGATCTCGCCCGCCTCGGGCGGATGGCCGCGCACCACCGCGAGGTAGCGCTTCTCCACCGCGCCGGCCTCGAACAGGGCGCTCATGGCCCTGCCCACCTCCCGGTCTAGGGCGAACAGCAGCACCCCCGAGGTGCCCTTGTCGAGGCGATGCACCGGCCACACCGGGCGGCCGATCTGGTCGCGCAGGATCTGCAGGGCGAAGCGGGTCTCGTGGCGGTCCAGGTCGCTGCGGTGCACCAGCAGGCCGGCGGGCTTGTGCACGGCGATCAGCCAGTCGTCGCGGTAGATGACTGGCAGGGTCTCGCGGACCCCTTCACTCACTTCCTGCCCTTGCAGGGGAAGGTGTCCTTCAGCGCCTGTTCCAGGACCTCGCCCGCCGGCTGCTTCTGCCGCTCGGCATGGGCATTGAGCCAGTCCACCAGGGTATTGGGCAGGCGTTCCTTGTCGCCGTCCCCCATGCAGAAGCCGGGCCGGGGGCTGAAGTGGTGGGCGGCGTCGAGATAGCCGTTGAGGTAGTTGTGGCACATCACCGAGAGGGCGCGCACCCTGTCGGCGCCCTGGCACATGCGCAGCAGGGCGGTGCCGTCCAGCCCCTTGTAGGCGGCGGCGGCTGGCCAGGACCCGGCCAGGGCGAGCATGAGAACGATCCGGGCCATCGCGTTCAGTCCGTCCGCAGGGCCGCCAGGAAGCGCTCGCGCGCGGCCGCCAGCCCGTCGCGGGCGAGCGCCAGCCGCACCGTGTCCGACACGGCCGATGTCAGCAAGCGCCGGCATTCCTCGTGATAGGCCTCGAACGCTGCCAGCACCGCCGCCTCCTCGACCTGGCGCGTGGACGGCGGTGGCGGCGGCGGCAAGGCGCCGTCGAGCGGCCGCAGCACCGCGTAGCGCGGGATCATGCGTTGCGCGCCGCTTTCCGAGGCCGCCGCGATGGGGCCGGTCTTCACGTACACCCGGCCTTCGAACTCGAAGCGGGTGCCGATGGGAAGCTGGGTGAATTTCATGCCGCGGGCGAGATCGGGAAAAGCCGGCAAGCGTATTTCAAGCCGCGCCGATTGGCGAGCCCGCGACACGAGGCACGAGAGAGGCCGACGGGGCAGGAGCCCCGCGACAGGGCTACTTCTTGAGGGTGTTGCGGTACATCCAGAACGAGAAGCCCAGCACCACCGCCAGGGCGCCCACCACGGTGATGATGGACAGGATGCCAGTCTGGGAACCAAGCAGCACTTTCAACATGATGTCTCTCCTATTCAACACGCGGTCCACGGGCGGATGCCCAAAAGCCACTCTGCGAGTGTTGAATTAGGATAACAACATACAGAAATAGTGAATACCCCCCCCGGGCCGACTCAGGCCCAGTACTTGGCCTTGTCCGGCAACACCCAGCGGATGCCGCCGCGCGGGTCTGCCTTGTCCCCCGCGTAGCGCGGGATCACGTGGATATGCAGGTGCGGCACGCTCTGGCCACCCGCCGCGCCGTGGTTGATGCCGATGTTGTAGCCGTCCGGCCGGTGCTGGTCATCGAGGATCGCCTTGCAGCGCGCCAGCGACCTCAGCAGCGCCAGCTGCTCCTCCTCCGTGGCCTCGAACAGGGTGGCGAAGTGGCGCCGCGCGACCACCACGGTATGGCCGGGCGAGACGGGAAAGCCATCCTTGTAGACCACGGTCAGCGCGTCCTCGTGGAGGATGCGGGCGGGGTCGAGGACGCAGAAGGGACAGGGCTTGGCGGCGGCGTGGCTCATGGTTAGCGCGGTCAGTTGGAGAAGGCCGCGATTATCGCCGGGTACGCCCTGCCGCTCAGCCCGACTTGAACGGCAGGTGGCGCGCCATCTCCGCCTGGTAGTCGCGCATCGCCTCGCCCTCGCGCGCCAGATGCCGGCGCAGCAGTTCGCGCATGCGCGCGTCGGCGATCCAGAACGCCGACCAGGCGGGCACCGGCTCGAAACCACGCGCCAGCTTGTGCTCGCCCTGCGCGCCCGGCTCGAAGCGCGCCAGCCCCTCGGCGATGGCGTATTGGATGCCGGCGTAGTAGCACAGTTCGAAATGCAGGCCGGGGCAGTCGATGTCCGTGCCCCAGTGGCGGCCGAACAGGGTCGTGTCGTTGCGGTAGCAGATCGCCGAGGCGACCGGCCGCTCGCCCTCCCAGGCGATGAACACCACCATGCGCCGCCCCAATGTCGTCGCCGCGCGTTCGAAGAAGGCCTGCGGGAAGGCCGGGTGGTTGCCGTGGCGCAGGAAGGTGTCGCGGTAGTGGCGGTGGAGGTGCGGCCACATGCCGGGCTCGATCTCGTCGCCGTGGCGCGCCTCGATGCGCAGGCCGGCCTCGCGCACGGCGCGGCGTTCGCGCTTCAACTTCTTGCGCTTGTCGGCGGTGAAGCCGGCGAGGAAGTCGTCGAAGTCGCGGTAGCCGCGATTGCGCCAGTGGAACTGCACGCCCTCGCGCAGCAGCAGGCCCGCCGCGTGCAGGGCATCGCGCTCCGTCTCGCGCACGAACAGGCACTGCCAGGCGGAGGCGCCCACCTCCCGCGCCGTCTCCAGCGCGGCGTCGATCAGCACCGGCACCACCTGCTCCGCCTCCCCCGCGCGGGCCAGCAGGCGCGGGCCGGGTGAAGGGGTGTACGGCACGCCGCTCACCAGCTTGGGGTAGTAGTCCAGGCCCGCCTGCTGCCAGGCCGGGGCCCAGCTCCAGTCGTGCGAGAAGTCGCCGAAGGAGTGGTGGCGCAGGTACAGGGGGAGCAGACCGGCCAGATGCCCACCCGCGTCGCGCAGGCACAGGTGCATGGGCCGCCAGGCCAGCTCCGGCCCCGCCGCCCCGCAGGCCTCGGCGGCATCGAGGAAGTCGCGGCTGACGAAGGGGTCGCCGCCGGTGTCCAGCGCCGCCCAGTCATCCTCCGCCAGCTCGCCCGCGCCGGCGAGCAGGATCGCGCGCAGGCTCAAGCGCCCCGGCCCTCCCGGCACCACACCAGGCAGCGGTTGTTGGCCGGCATCTCGCGGTCCTCCACCAGTCGCAAGCCGATGCCGCGCGCCAGCGCGTCCACCGCCTCGAAGTCGCGGATGCCCTGGTGCGCGCCGCGCTCCTTCAGCCACAGCTCGAACTTGGCGTTGCTCTCGCTGGTGAAGCGGCCGCCGTAGTTGAAGGGGCCGTAGATCGCCAGGATCGCCCCCTCCGCCAGCACCGCGTCGAGGCCGGCGAACAGCCGCTCCACCTCCTCCCAGGCCATGATGTGCAGGGTGTTGGCGCTGAACACGGCGTCGAAGCGCCGCGCCGGCCAACTGCCGCTGACGTCCAGTTCCAGGGGCGGCGGCGTGTTGGGCAGGGCCGCCTCGTCCAGCCAGAGGCCGATGCCGGGCAGGTTCTCGGCGCGGTCCGAGGCCTGCCAGAGCAGGTGCGGCAGCGCGGCGGCGAAGAACACGGCGTGCTGGCCGGTGCCGCTGCCGATCTCCAGGACCTCGCGGCGGTCCATGAAGTGCTCGCGCAGCACCTCCAGGATGGGGTCGCGGTTGCGTTCGCAGGAAGGGGCGTTGGGTTTTTCCACGGGGTTCATGTCGATGGGATGCGGTCAGGTGCGATCTTATCGCCAGTAGCGTGATTGCCTCAGAGGTGGCCGCCGTAGAAGTAGGCGCCCAGCCCCAGGGTGAACAGCCAGTCGCCCCACAGGCCGTGTTCCAGCACCACCAGCGGCAGGGAGCGGCTCCTGGCGTAGGTGTAGGCGAACAGCAGGCCGCCGACGAGGGACAACGCCGGCGCCACGGCATTGCCGAGCTGCGCGTGCGCCAGGGCGAACACCGCCGCGCTCGCCAGGACCAGCGCCCATGGGGCCGGGAACAGCCCACGATAGCGGTGGAACAGGAAGACGCGGAACACCAGCTCCTGCGCCACCACCGAGACCAGCGGATAGAGCAGCATCACCAGCAGCCAGAAGGCCGGATGGCGGCGGGGGAAGTCGAACGGCTCGACCTGCGGGAACTGCAGCGCCAGGGCCAGCACGGCCGCACCGCCCAGCACCAGGAGCAGGACGATGCGCGTCAGGCAGGGCTGCCAGCGCGTCGGCCAGAGGCGCAACTGGCGCCGGTCGAATGAGGGGTCGCGCCACAGCGTCACCAGCATGAGCGCGGCGATCAGCAGGATCTGCGGCAGCAGCCAGCGGCGCATGGCCTCGCCCTGCCAGGCCAGCAGCAGGGGCAGGCCGATGAACACGAGGGCGAATTCCAGGGCGCGGGGCAGGCGGGGCGTCATGGCCGGCATTCTGCCCCGCTCAGATGACGGTTCGGGCGAGGGCCGGCGCGCCCTACCCTACTGCCGCACGCGGAAGCGCGGCTCCAGCTCGGCCAGCTTCTCCATGATGCCGGTGTACTCCAGCTCGGCCATCGGCAGCATGGCGGCGCCGAAGAAGCCCTGGCGGCGCATCTCCATGGCCTTGTCGGAGACGTGTGCGCGCACCGTGTCCCAGAACGGGTGGGCGAAGGCGTCGAGCGCCTCGGTCAGCCTGCCCTCGTGCATAGCGTAGGCCGCGCAGCTCACCACCGGCGGGCCGTCGAAGTAGCTGATGCCGGAATTGAGCGGCACGGGCATGAGCGGCATCTGGTGCGAGCCGCGCATGCAGCCTGCCACGTAATGGCCGATGGCATAGGGCGCGAGCACCTCGCCGGTGGCAGGGAAGTTCATCTGCACGCGCACCAGCATCACCGGGTCGTCCTTGCCCGTGTACTTGCCGGCGATGTTGTGCAGGCGCGAGGTGGCCACTGCCACCGCCTGCTCGCCGGTGGCGCGGCTCCACACCGACTCGACCACGTAGCGTTCCGGGTCGCGCAGCAGCGCGGCGATGTCGTAGAGCTGCTCGGGCGCGTCCAGCTCGATGACGCGGTCGCCCTCGGTATGGTTCACGTCCATGATCACGAAGCGGAAGCCCTTCGCCATCTTTGGCGAGAGGATCAGGCCGGGGGTGTTCATGGGGTCGGCGAAGGCCGCGTAGAGCGGCAGGTTGAAGGCGCCGGGGTCGGTCTTGTCGGCGGCGAAGAACAGGAAGGGCTCGTTGGGCCGCTCCTCGAATTCCAGCTCCGCCACCGCCGGGCCCATGCCGTGCACGTTGCCGGAGAACGAGTCCTTGAGCAGGTCCTGGCCCGCGCCGTACAGGCCCTGCGCCTTGGCCCGCGCGGTGCCGGCGAGGAAGGCGTTCCAGGCCAGGCGGTGGATCGCCTCGTCCTTCACGCCGCGCGTGTGGGTCATGAGGATGGCGATGTCGTCGCCGGTGTGGCTGATGGCGTGGTCGATGAGCAGGTCCGCGCCATGCTCGATGACGTGGTGGCGGACGGTCTCCAGCAAGCGCGCGGAAGGGGCGATGTGTCCGCCGATGGAGCCGATGTCGGCCTTGATGACGCTGAGGGTGATCTTCATGACCGCCTCCGTTCTCAGAGGGTATGTTTCTTTGTAGTACGCGCGGCGGCCAGGCCGCCGGAAACATGCCCCGAACGGCGCGGATCAGCCGATGTAATCCCGCTTGCCCAGCTCCACGCCGTTGTGGCGCAGGATGTCGTAGGCCGTGGTGACGTGGAAGTAGAAGTTGGGCAGTGCGCGGTTGAGCAGGTAGTCCAGGCCGGTATACGTGTTCACCGTCTCGCCGCGCTTCACCACCACCTCGCGTTCTTCCGCGCCGTCGATCTGCTCCGGCTTGAAGGTCTGCAGGTATTCGACGGTCTCGCGCACGCGCCCGATCAGCTCCGGGAAGGTCTGCGCCGTGTTCTCCAGGCGCGGCGCCTCGCTGCCGGCGATGCGCGCCGCGCCGTTGCGGGCGTGGTCGCAGGCCACCTGCACCTGGCGCGCGAAGTTGAACATGTCCGGATACAGGCGGTACTGGGTCAGCGCCAGCGGGTCGATCTTGCGCGCCTCGCAGTGCGCCGCCGCCTTCTCCAGGATGGCGGCGAGGTTGTCGAGCATGCGGATGAACACCGGCACCGAGGCCTGGTACATGGAGATCGTCATGGCTGGTCTTCCTCTCTTCGGACAAACAACCCGTTCAGCAACTCGGCGGCGCGCTTGAGCGCGGTATGCGCGTGCTCCGGCCCCACCTGCTCGCCATGCCTGGGCTGCGCAGCCCAATCACGCAGCTCGCCGGCCTGTTGCCAGAGCGCAAGGTCTTCTTCGCCGACCGCGCCCTTTTCCTGCAACTGGCGCAGGTTGTGCGCGAAGGACAGGCTGTGCGTCCTGCCCTGCCGGTCGGTCACTGAGATCGGCAGGCCCAGCTGCACGCAGCGCGCCCGCACCCCCGCCTCCAACACCCAGTAGCAGTGCTCCACCCCCAGAGTCACCAGCGGCGCGAACAGGCGGCCATAGATCAGGCAGCCGCGCGCGGTCTCGAACATGCCCGCTACCGCCTGCGGCACCTTGCGGTCCAGGTCGATGGCCAGGAATTCGTCGCGCCAAGCCTGCGGATCCGTGCCGGCCGGCGCCCCGGTCGGGTCCGGCTCCAGCCAGTTCTGGGGGGTAATGCGTTTCATGCGGGGGCGAAAAGGAAAAAGTGCGGCGATTTTAACAATCGCCGCGGCGCCGCATCCGCTCAGGCATTCCTGCGGTTGTCCAGCACCTCCAGGGCATAGGCGTAATCGGCCACGACGTTCAGCAGTGCCGTCGCCTCGTCGCCGCTCAGGACGCGGCGCTGCGCCACGTCGGCGATCAGGCGCACGGCCTGGTTCAGCTCCTTCAGCCGCCGCTCGTGCACGGTGTAGCCCTGTACCAGGTGCTGGCGCAGGACGTTGGTGGCCCAAATGCGGAACTGGGTGCCGCGCAGGGAGTTCACCCGGTAGCCGACGGAGATGACCATATCCAGGTTGTAGTGGTCGACAGACCGTCTAACCTGACGCTTGCCCTCCTGGCGAACCATTTCCATTTTGGAAACAGTTGGTACTGGCTCCAACTCCCCGGTGGCGTAGATGTTCTTGATGTGCTTGAAGACCGCCGGCACATTCACTCCAAACAGCTCCGCCATCTGGGTTTGAGTAAGCCAAACCGTCTCCCTATCCAGCCGCACATCCAGCGCCGGCCCGCCATCCGCTGCCCGATACAGCAGCACTTCCCCCTGAATATTTTTCATCGCTTGTCTCCGGCAAAACCGCGCCGGAGATGATCCACGAAAACCTCAGCGCCTTGCACGCCTGACTCACTCCACCCCTAAAAATCAAACGCCCCATCGCCAACGCAAGCCAGCAATGGGGCGTCCGCAGAGGCACGACCAGACTGCCTACCTCACGCTATACCCCCGCGCCTCCAGGCAGGCCTTGGTGGCGCGCTGGTAGTCGGCGCGCTTACCCGCCGTTTCGGCAGGCGCCACGCCGCCGCCCGGCTGGGTGGGGTCGAACGCGGTCTGATCCACGGCCCAGCGGTGGCAGTCGTAGCGGTCTTTCGCCTGCTGCTGCTCGCTCTGCCCCTGTTTCGGGTAGATGAACAGCTGTTCAGGCTCGGGTGGCAGGGAAACGACCTCGGACTCGTTGGGCGGGTCCACCACCACATAGGTCCGGTCCACCGGCCGCCACAGGTAATACACGCCATCGGCGTAGTAGTAGGGCACGCCGCCCACCCAGATGGTCGTGTAGTAGGGCGGCAGCAGCGACACGCTCAGGCCGATGGGCGGCGCCACCACGACGAAGCGCACGCCGGACGGCCGGTACCACACGCCGCTGTGGAAGTAGTACCGGGTGTCGCGGTACGGCACCACCACGTGGTCGCGCGGGAGGGCATCGACCACCACGCCACGCGGCGGGTAGTAGCGGTTGTGGAAGTGGCGGCGGTCCAGCTCGCGCTCGCGGTGTTCGCTGCGCACCTGCTGCTGTACCGGGTTCGGCCGGCGCATGTCGCGGCCGCGGTCGTCGTCGCGGTCCGCCCAGGCAGGCGCCATGCCGGCAGCCAGCAGGATGGCCAGCGCGAGGCCGGTCAAGGTTGTGCGATGTTTCGACATATCCATTCTCCTTTCCAGGTCGCCGCCTCACTGCACGGCATAACCACGGCCTTCCAGGCAGGCCGACATGGCGCGGCGGTAGTCCTCGGCGCGGCGTTCCATGTTGGCGATGCGCTGCGTGTCGCGCTGGTCGTAGCGGCGCGCAATGGCCTCCGCCTGCTCCTGGCGCGAGGCATCGGACGCCGCGCCGATCACCGCCCCGGCCACCGCGCCCACCGCCGCGCCGGCGCCCGCGTCATGAGGATGCGACACCGCCGCGCCGATCAGGGCACCGGTCACCGCCCCCACCGCCAGGTCATGCCCCGGCGGCGGCGAGGCGATCACCTCCACCCTGGGCGACGGCACGGGCATCGGCATGCTCGGATCGAAACCGCTCTGTTTAACGGCCCACAGGTGGCATTCGAAGCGGTCGCGGTCCTGCTGCGCCGTACTCTGGCCGGCAGTGGGATAGAAATAGACGCGCGTGGGCGGCAAGGTTTGCTGCACCGCGGTGCTCGCACCGTCACGGTAGACCACGCGCTCAGACGTGGCGCACCCGCCCAGCGAGATGGCAAGTGCAGAGGCAAGCGCCAATGCGAGCAGGCACGCCCCCATTCGGCCGGCGCGCGCATGAGGAATAGTCGATGGATGGGGCTGTAGGGGACGCATGATGTGCACCTTTGTTCCGGTTCTGAGAGAACCCTCACTCGGGTCACGCCCATGATCGCGAAGAGGGCCTGTCTTCTTGATAGCCCTCGTCCGGCGGTGCTGGGGAATGGATTGGTAACGAGATGTTTCAGGTGAAGCAACTATCCGGCTAAGAGGCAGGTGCCCAGCCGTCGCAGCTGCTACCTAATCTTTCCCTGTGCATACAGCCGATCAAATTCCTTCTTGGCCCGAATATGGCTGTTACCACACTCAACCATGAGTGCTTCGGTCGCGTGGTCACACTGCTTTGGAGGTGTGTACCAACGTTCCCACGCCCGTTCCTTCGCCTCGGCAGCTTCCCTTTCCGCCAGCCGAACAGCAAGCCCTGGGTCCATTTCTGGCCTTTTCTGAGTCACAACAACATCCGTTGACACAGGCATTGGCGCCTTTGTGGGCAACGCAGGCTGCTTTGGAATGACCCGTGGCTGGGGTGCCATAGCACTCGCCATTTTGTTCACCCCCTGCACAAATCCCCCCAGGAGGAATAGAAGCAAGACCGCTGCGGCAACTCCAGCCATCAACGCCACATGCCCTCCTTTTCTAGAGGTCCGGCTTGAGGAGGCCACTCTTTGCGGGGAGTTACCCAGTCGCTGCTGCTCTCGCCATACAGGCGCTTCGCGAACAAGGTTCGCAAAACCACCTCTTCGTTTTCCTCGTCTTTCAGCACACCGCGCTGATTCCCCTGCATCGACGTTGCCGTGCCGCTGGCGCAGGGAGTCGATATGCAATCGATCCGTCTCCGCGCCCCTGGGCAGCATGCCTTCCTTCAGCCTTTCCACCAGGGGCAACACCTCTTGGTCTGCCAGGAGAACCGTCTGTTTGCCGCGTATGTAAGCGTCGTACCCAGAAGAAAGCACATTCGGCGGCATGGGCGTCTTGAATTCCGACTCTCCGCAGAAGGCCACCACCGAGTGAAACCGGTCCTCTGCAACGCCCAGAAAACCTGACAGTGCCTTGATGTGGCGGTAGTTCTGCCGCAGCGGGTTCTGGAAACGGTCCTTTCGACCGAAGTTGCTGCGGGTCCACTCCGGCTGCCGTTCACTACCGAATATCCATCCCGAGTAGTTCTTGGTTTCGATGACAAAGATGCCATAGCGGGAAATCACCACATGGTCGATCTGGGTCGTGCCGTCATCGAGCATCACCGTGACGTTGTGGAGGGCGTGATACACAAAGCGATCCAAGGTGGCGATGGCCAAACCCACCTGGATCTCTCCCTCCTGGCCCTTACTTTTCAGTGGAATCTCCATGAATACCCTGCCTTCAGCGTGCTGCCATGCGACGCGGCCTAATCAGTTCCTGGACATGCTGTCATGGTTCGGCCTTAGCCACTTCCGGCCCCATATCCGCGAGGATTTCCCGAAACTGTTCCAGCGCCGCCTCCAGGTCTTCCACGATTTCCGCCGCAATCACCTCCGGCGCAGGCAGGTTGTCGGAGTCGGATAGCGATTCGTCCTTCAGCCAGAAGATGTCCAGGCTCGCCTTGTCGCGGCCGATGAGGTCGGCGTAGTCGTAGGCACGCCAGCGTCCATCTGGTGACTCATCCGACCAATTGGCCTGACGCTGAAACCGGTTCTCCGGGTTGTAGCACTGCACGAACTCATCCAGATCTTCGCGCCGCAAGGGGTTGGTCTTGAGCGTGAAGTGCATGTTGGTGCGCAGGTCGTAGATCCAGAGCTTCTTGGTCCACGGGGTTTCGCTGGCGGGTTTCTTGTCGAAGAACAGCACGTTCGCCTTCACGCCCTGGGCGTAGAACAGGCCGGTGGGCAGGCGCAGCAGGGTGTGGACGTCGCACTCCTGCAGAAGCTTACGGCGGATGGTTTCGCCGGCGCCGCCTTCGAACAGCACGTTGTCCGGCAGCACCAAGGCGGCGCGCCCGTTTTGCTTGAGCAGGGTTTTGACGTGCTGGACGAAGTTGAGCTGCTTGTTCGAGGTGGTGGTCCAGAAGTCGCCGCGCTCGACGATGTCGCGCTCCTTGCTGACCTTGCCCTCCTCGCCGACGATGGTGGTGCTGCTCTTCTTGCCGAAGGGCGGATTGGTGAGGATCACGTCGAAGCGGTCGCCGGGGTCGGCGGCGAGCGAATCGGAGACCGCGATGGGCTCGAAGTCCTGGCTGCCGATGCCATGCAGCAGCATGTTCATGGCGCACAGCCGCGCCGTGGCCTGCACCAGCTCCCAGCCCTTGAAGGTTTCCTCCTTGAGCTTGGTCTTTTGCGGCTTGGTCAGGTTGGGGTTGTGCTTCACCACATAGTCGTGCGCCGCGAGCAGAAAGCCGCCGGTGCCGCAGGCCGGGTCGCTCACGGTCTCGCCGGGCTTCGGGGCCATGACATCCACGATGGCCTGGATCAGCGGGCGCGGGGTGAAGTACTGGCCGGCGCCGGACTTGGTGTCCTGGGCGTTCTTCTCCAGCAGGCCTTCGTAGGCATCGCCCTTCACGTCGGCGCTCATCGATACCCATTGTTCCTTGTCGATGAGATCCACCACCAGCCGCCGCAGCTTGGCCGGGTCCTGGAACTTGTTCTGCGACTTGTTGAATATCAGCCCGAGCAAGCCCTTCTGCTTGCCCAATTCATCCAGCGTGTGGCGGTAGTGATCGAACAGCTCGTCGCCGTCCTTCTTGATCAGGCTCGGCCAACTGTATTGCTCCGGCACCGGGCTTTGCTGGTTGTACGGCGCCTTGGTGCGCTCGTCGGCCATCTTGAGGAACAGCAGATAGGTGAGCTGTTCGACATAGTCGCCATACGACATGCCGTCATCGCGCAGGACGTTGCAGTAGTTCCAGAGTTTTTGGACGATGGGATTCATCAGGGCAATTTAACCTCGCTACCTTGGCCCAAGAGACCTTTGATGTGCATCGTATGGGGCAAGTAATGCTTCAAGAACACAATGAAACTTCTTGCCTGCGCTAATAGAGCGCACGCAAGAAAGACAAACGCGACGCTGAAATCAATCAGATTGCCGAAATACCCAGCGCATAGGAATACAAGGCAAAGCGTTGTTGCTGACTCACTCGTTAGTGATAATCCGGAAACTTTCTTGCCCCAATTGGTTGCCTCGCCCTCAGATTTCTTGAGCGCAAAATAGCTCGCAATCGTTCCATCGCTGGAGGCTGCAGATTTGTCATTCATTGCCTTGGCTACTTCATCAAGCTTTAGATTCTTACGTAACCACATGAAGAACAGCCACCGGATCAGCCGATGCATCATTGTGCCAAGCAGAAGTAGCCCCACCGCTATCAGGGCATCCTGCACCGTGACTGCAGCAAAGAATCCTTTATCAAAATCTCCAAAAGAGCGCAGTGGTAAATGCAGCAACCCTTCGGTCACGCTTTTGTATTTGGAATTCTGAACGGCGACAACGACAACCAAGGCGATAAATAGCAACGTGGCTCGATACAAAGGGAATAGCCCTCGTATCTGCGAGAGGTATTCCTCGCGTAGCGCTTCAAGTTCGCTATGATCTTTGCTCACTCGGCCACATCGACAAAATACATGTCGCCCCCGTTAGGGTCATAAGCCCCGAATTCAATGACAGGGCTCGCGAATAGGAACACCTGCTCTGCCGTGTGATGCGGATGCAGCTTAAAGAAGTCCTCTTCAGATCCTAAATGCAGAGTAACCTCGCGGTTGCTGTCGAGGTTCAGTATCTTTGCCTTCATGGGAGAGTATTTGTTCCCTTGATCAAGGGATCGTATTTTTCCGCGAATCAAGACAGGCTCGCCCAATTCTCGACGTGAAACGATCTCATGAAATCGTTTGGCAGTCGCTGCATCAAATGTGTAAACGGGATGAGCGTGAGAACCGTAAAGCTTCAACTCCACATAGCTTCCATTTAGTTCATCTGGTTTCACCATTGCGGCGATCTGGTCAACCTCCTTAACAATCGAGCGATCCGAATAAGCGCGCACAACCCTGGCGTCTGGGTGATCGACCATATCTTGATAGGTCGCAAGCTGATCTTTGTGAGTGTGAGCGAACTGACGACGTTGCGGTAGCTGATCTACGATTGACGCATGCTCTTCAACCCCTTGTTGAACCGCTCTTTCAAATGGCGCAGAGATGGCGCCATTTATTCTGTCGATAATCGCTCCAGCCCCAGCTCTGATGCCGTCAAGAATGATTCCACCCTCGCGTGGATACTCTGCCAAGAACTCCGTTTGTTCGTAGTCCTCCTGCTTCAACCGAGCATGCTTCCACACACTTCCATACTTTGTATCAAGGTAGGCTCGATCAATGGCGCGCTGCATATGTTCATACGTCTTGGCCATTACACGAAGCGAGACCTTGTGCTCGGTCACTATCGGTCCATCGAAATGGATGGAAAACACCGCGTTCATCATGCGTCTCCGTGGGAAGTACAGTGCTGGCTCGAAGCGATACCAAGACACTCAATAGGTGATGAGGTCATTTCTTTTATCCGTAAGAGAGAGCCGGAAAAGGCCCGACTCAGCACCGACTGACGCAGGCGTTCGGCGCGTTTAAGGTTGGCATCCACCTGGGCCTCGGTTTCGCGCAGCAGGGAGAGGCGGCGGTCGACCTCGGCGACGATGCGGTGTTGTTCGCCGACTGGGGGTACTGCAACAGGCATGTTCAATAACTGTTCTGTGTTGATGCCATCCCGAGTCGCCCCATGGTTCACCTCACGCACATAGTCTTGTACGGCCTTTGCGCCCCTGACGTAATAGATGAACAGCATGCTATCGATTGCCGATCTTTCTAAACGAAGCCGCATGATGTGATAGTTGAAGAGCGCCCCCTCAAATTGCTGTGTGACAAACCCTGCACGGCCGACTGACGCCATTCTGGAAAACAACATATCGCCTTGGGCGAGTTTGTAACGCGCCAGCTCTTCGGATTTTTCTTCAGAGACGAAGACCGCTTTGGAAATATCCAAACCTGCTTCTTGTAGACACCCAATCGTAAGTACAGGCACGCCCGTGTCTTGGAAATCGGCTTTGCCAATGTTGGAGCCAAATGGTCCCGTAAGAACTGCTTGGGAACCTCTGCACTACCCCGCCCACTCGTTCGTGGCGACGAGTTCAGGGTCAATATCGTTTCGTAGGATGGGATCGAAACAGATGCTGAACGGTTCTTGGGCTCCAGCAAGCCCCTTCGTGGGCCC